>CAWBNC010000018.1:0-89355 GCA_963789785.1 uncultured Alphaproteobacteria bacterium
CGAAGCTTCTCGGCGGGCGCCGATCTCAACTGGATGCGGCGCATGGGCGAGGCAACGCAGGCCGAGAACGTCGTCGACGCGCTGCGTCTGGCCGAACTCCTCGAAACCCTCGACCGCCTGCCCAAGCCCACGGTCGCCCTCATGAACGGCGCCGCCTTTGGCGGCGGGGTCGGGCTGGTCGCTGCCTGCGATATCGCCATCGCCGCCCGTGGCGCCGTCTTCGCCATGACCGAGGTCCGGCTCGGGCGGATCCCGTCGGTAATCTCGCCGCACGTGCTCGCCGCCATCGGGCCGCGCGAGGCCCGGCGCTACTTTAATAAGCGGCGAGAGCTTCACCGCCGACGAGGCGCTGCGGATCGGCCTGATCCACGCCGTGGTCGAGCCGAACGACTCGAAGCGACGGCGGGCGGATGCGGGCGACGCCCGCCGCCAACAGCGCGCAAGCCATGGCGGACGGCAAGGTGCTGATCCGGGAGGTGGCCGGCAGGACCATCGACGAAGGCCTGATGCGCGACACCGCCGAGCGCATTGCGCGTGCGCGGGCGTCCGACGACGGGCGCGCCAATCGTGGCTTTCCTCGACGGACGCTCGAAGCGGGCGAAGAAGCCGTGATGTTCTACTGCCTGCTCATCGCCAATCGCGGCGAGATCGCGCGGCGGATCATCCGCACCGCCCGGCGGCTCGCCATCAGAACGATCGCCGTCTATTCCGATGCCGACGCGCACGCGCTGCATGTCGCCTGCCGACGAGGCCCGGCACATCGGCCCCGCCCGGCAGCGGAAAGCTATCTTCGCCCCGATCGCATCCTTGATGCCGCGGCGCGGCCGGCGCCGACGCGATCACCCGGGCTACGGCTTCCTCGCCGAGAACGCCGATTTCGCCGAAGCCGCCGCGCTGCCGGTTTCGTCTTGTCGGACCGCCGCGGAGGCGATCCGCGCGATGGGCGAAAGGACCGGGCCAAGGCGATGATGGAAGCGGCCGGCGTACCGGTCGTTCCCGGCTATCACGGCGCGGATCAGGACGATGCGACGCTCGGCGGGCCGCGGCCGACATCGGCTATCCGGTCCTGGTCAAGGCGGTTGCCGGCGGTGGCGGCAAGGGCATGCGCATCGTCGACCGCCGGCGGACCTCGCCGAGGCTTGCGGCGGGGCGCGGCGCGAGGCCCAGGCCGCGTTCGGCGACGAAGGTCTTCTGATCGAGGCCTATCTCGCCCGGCCCCGCCACGTCGAGGTCCAGGTCTTCGCCGACGCCTGTGGCAACGTCGTCCACCTGTTCGAGCGCGACTGCTCCGTGCAGCGCCGCCACCAGAAGGTGATCGAGGAGGCGCCGGGCCCCGGCCTCACCGCCGGGCTGCGCCGGCAGCTGGGGGCAGCGGCCGTCGAGGCCGCGCGCGCCATTGCCTACGAGGGCGCCGGGACGGTCGAGTTCCTCCTCGATCGGGAGGCGTCCACGGGAGCCGGCGCCGACGGCGCGTTCTATTTCATGGAGATGAACACCCGGCTGCAGGTCGAACATCCGGTCACCGAGATGATCACCGGCCTCGATCTGGTCGAGTGGCAGCTTCGGGTCGCGGCCGGCGAGCGGCTGCCGCTGAGCCAAGACAAGATCGTCGCCGGCGGCCACGCGTTCGAGGCACGGATCTACGCCGAGAACCCGGCGCGCGACTTCCTGCCGGCGGCGGGCGTGCTGCGCCACGTCCGCTTCCCGGCCGAAACCGCCCACGTGCGCGTCGATACCGGCGTACGCGCGGGCGATGCATCGGCATTGACTACGATCCGCTGATCGCCAAGCTGGTCGTCTGGGACACGGACCGGGCGATCGGCCCTGCGGCGGCTGCGCAGGGCGCTGGCGGAGGTGCAGATCGTCGGCCCGGTCACCAACGTCGCCTTCCTCGCCGCCCTTGCCGGTCATCCGGCCTTCGCCACCGGCGAGATCGACACCGGCTTCATTCGCCCGCCACCGCCACGACCTATCGTCGAACCGGGCCCGGTTCCGCCGCGTCTGCTGGCGCTCGCCTGCCTCGACATTCTGCTCCGCCGCGAGGACGAGGCCCGCGCCCAGGCCCGGCAGTCTGCCGATCCCAATTCGCCCTGGCACCGGACCGACGGCTGGCGGCTTAACGATGACAACCACCACGTCCTTAGCTTCCGCGACGCGAAGCATTTGTCGAGGCGGTCGTCCACTACCAAGACGGCGGCCTTCTGCTCGATCTGCCCGACGACGGCGCTCCGATCGTTGCGCGGCGAACGCGATAGCGCCGGCGACCTCCTTGCCGATGATGACGCCCGCCTGTGCGCGAGCGTCATCCGCGCCGGCGAGGCGATCACCGTGATCTCGGGCGGGGACGGCCACACGCTGACGATCGAGGATCCGGCGGCCCGGGCCGAGCTGAGCGAACCGGCGACCGGCAGCCTGCGCGCGCCGATGCCGGGCCGTGTGGTCGCCGTCAACGTCGATCCCGGGACAATGTTGGCCGGGGAAGACCCTCGTCGTACTCGAAGCCATGAAGATGGAGCACGCCATCACCGCGCCGGCCCACCACACCGTCGCCAGCGTTCCCTTCGCGCCCGGCGATCAGGTCGAGGACGGCGCCGTACTGGTGGTCTTCGCCGATGATGCGGGGACGCCGTGACCGTCGCGGATGCGCTCGCCTCCTTCCCCGGCTTGGATCAACTGGAACCCTCGGCGCTGCTCCTTCTCCGACAGGCGGCGCGACCGGTGCACATCCCGCTCGGCAGTGTTGCGATCAAACCGGGTCGTCCCTGCGACGGCCTGCATTTTGTCCTGTCCGGCCGCATCCGCGTCCAGCTCCTCTCCGAGAGCGGACGCGCATTCTTTCTCTACCGGGTCGAAGCCGGCCAGACCTGCATCCTGAGCTGCGTGCTCCTCCTGTCCGGAAGTGACTATCCCGCCGAGGCGGTGGCGGAAACCGACGTTGCGGCGGTGCTGTTACCCCGCGCGGCCTTCGAAGGAGCTGATGGGGCCTGTCGGCCTGCTTCCGCGCGCATGGTTTTCGCGGTCTTCGGCCGACGGCTGGCCGATCTGATGACAGTGGTCGATGAAGTCGCATTCAGTCGTGTCACAGTCACGGCTCGCCCGCTTCCTTTATCGATCGCCGGGACGCTGATTGCCGGGTGCGCCTTTCCACCGGGATCGCCGCCGAACTGGGCTCGGCTCGGGAGGTGGATCAGCCGGCAGCTAAAGGGCTTTGAGCGGTAGACGCTGGATTTCCCTGGAGCGCCGCTGCGTCGACGTCATCGATTTGCCGCGCTGACGGCCCTCATGAGCGACCGACATGCCCCGTGAGCCGGTCAGTCGGGCTCTCCTTCAGGAATCCTGGAGACGATCGGCCAGCTCCACCGTCAGCGGCTCGAAGCGATCGTTCTTCGGCACATAGACGTACATGTTGCCGTCGTAGATGTCGTAGTACCAGCCATGCAGCCGGAGGCTGTTGTCGTTAACCCGCTCACGGATCCACGGAAAGAGACAGCAGGTTGGCCAGCGAGGTCTTCATCGATTCCTGCCCGAGGGTCGGGAGCTGGAGTTCGAACGGCTGGTCATGGGCGATGCGCACCAGTGTCCGCCGCCGGGCTTCGTCAGCGATGTTCATCCAGTTGTGGATGAACGCGTTCTGCGGGAGATTGGGATCGGCGGTCAGCAGCGCCTTGATGCCGCCGCAGCCGCGGTGGCCGAAAACGATGATGTGTTCGACTTCGAGGGCGGTCACCGCGAACTCCAGCGCTGCGCTGGTCCCGTGGTTGGAGTCATCATCGGCGCGGGCGGCACCAGATTGGCGACGTTGCGGACAACGAAGACCTCGCCCTGTTCCGAATTGGTCAGGATCGCCGGATCCACCCTCGAGTTCGAGCAGGCGATCATCATGATCGCGAGGCTGCTGACGCTCCGCAAGCTTGAGGAAGAAGTCCTTTTTCGCCTCGTAGGTATTTTCTTTGAAATCCAGAAAACCCTTGGATCAGCTTGCGAATGGGCATGTCCGCATCCCTTTTCGACGGCGCCGCCCGGATGGATCGTGCGCCTTACACGCTGATAGCACGGGCCTAGGGCCGCGTAAATTCGCGCCATCGGCCGAGCAGTGGGAACGGCGCCGAAGTGCTGGGGAATGAATCCCCGACCTCGTTCGGTGACATGATCACAAACCGGCAAGGTCGCGGCGTGCGAGAATCCCCTCAGGCTCCGGAATGGGGCGCAAAATTCGAGAGTGGAGGGACGTGGAATGGGAAAGAACATGGGCACGATCGACCGCATTGCCCGGATCGCGTCGGGGTGGTCCTCATCGCCCTGGTGTTCGTCGGGCCGCAGACGCCATGGGGCTGGATCGGCGTCATCCCGCTGGCGACGGCATTCGTCGGCTGGTGCCCGGCCTACCGCCTGCTCGGCATTCGGACCTGCTCGGTCGACAGCGCGCCTGACCTGCGGCTTAGACGAACGAGGCGCGGCCTTCGCGGCACCGCGCCTGCCGCTATGCTGACCGCGAGGTCAGCAGGTGAGGGCGAGGGGCGCGGGCGTGCGCATTCCGCAAGCGTTACGGTTGTCGAGGTCGGGCCGCGGGACGGCCTGCAGAACGAGGCGAAGCCGGTCGCCACGGCGATCAAGATCGAGCTGATCGACCGGCTCGCCGCCGCGGGTCTGTCCGTGGTCGAGGCCGGCAGCTTCGTCTCCGCCCGCCGCGTGCCGCAGATGGCCGACACCGCGGCGGTGCTGGCCGGGATCGCCCGCCGGCCGGGCGTCCGCTTTCCGGTGCTGACCCCGAACCTGGAGGGCTTCCGCGCCGCCGTGGCCGCGGGCGCCGAGAGAGTCGCGGTGTTCGCCGCCGCCTCGGAGACCTTTTCCCGGCGCAACCTCAACTGCTCCATCGACGAGAGCCTGGCGCGCTACGCCGAGGTCTGCGCCGCGGCCAAGGCGCACGGCGTGGCCGGTCCGCGGCTACGTCTCCTGCGCGCTCGATTGTCCCTACGAGGGCGAGGTTGCGCCGTCGGCGGTCGCCGCCGTCGCCCGCGCGCTCTTCGAGCTCGGCTGCCGGGAGGTCTCGCTGGGCGACACCATCGGCACCGGCACGCCCGGCCGCGCCGTCGCCATGGTCGACGCGGTCGCCGCGCAGGTGCCGGTCGAGGCGCTGGCGGTGCACTTTCACGACACCTACGGTCAGGCGCTGGCCAACATCCTCGCCTGCCTGGAGCGCGGCATCGCCGTCATCGACGCCTCGGTCGCCGGCCTCGGCGGCTGTCCCTTCGCCCCGGGCGCCGCGGGCAACGTCGCCACCGAGGACGTGCTCTACATGCTCGACGGCCTCGGCATGCGCACCGGCGTCGATCTCGCCGCCGTGGCCGAAGCCGGGCGCTTCATCTGCGCCGTGCTCGAACGTGCGCCGGCGTCGAAGGCGGCGCAGGCGCTGGCGGCGCGGCTCCGGCTCATGACGCTGCATCTGCTCAAGCTCGCCGTCGGCATCGACAGCGTCGCCCACCTGCGCGAGGTTCAGGCGCGGCGGCGGGGCGGCGGCGGCAACCGTCGGCCACGTCACCCGGCACGCGCCGAAGCGGGCGGCGGCGCTGCTCGACGGCGGCTCGCTGTACTGGGTCATCCGCGGCGTCATCCGGGTCCGCCAGCGGCTTGTCGGCATCGAGGCGGGATCGCGGCGGCCGAGGGCGGAGAGGGTCCGGCGCCCGGCGCGGCGCGGTCTGCCGCCTCGTCCTCGATCCGGCGCTGGTCTCGACCGTGCCGCGCGCGCACCGGGCGTTCCAGGGCTGGCGCTACCTGCGCGCCGAGGACGCACCGCCGGACTCATGTCCGCCGCTCCCGAAGGCGCGGACGCCGAGACGGAGGCGGCGGCGGAGCTTCCCGCCGCCATGGTCGCCGAGCTGGCCAAGCTGGGCCTGCTGTAGAAAAAAGAGAGAAGGGGAGAGGGGATGGAGGACAGCAGATGCGTTTCACGGGGTTTTCCCGTATCTGGTTTCGCCGGTCGCGGCAGACGGCCGGGTCATGGAGCGGTGCTCGCCCGGCTGGTCGATCACGTGGTCGCCGACGGCGTCCACGGGCTGACGCCGCTGGGCTGCACCGGCGAGTTCGCCTATCTCGACTGGGCGCAGAAGAGCCGCGTCGTCGAGGTCACGGTGGCGGCCGCCGCCGGCCGGGTGCCGGTCATCGCCGGGGTCGCGGCGACGACCACCGCCGAGGCCTGCCGCCAGGCCCGCGCCTTCGCCGCACTCGGCGTCAGCGGCATCGTCGCCGTGCTCGAAGCCTATTTTCCGCTCGGCGAGGACGCCGTCGTCGACTACTTCACCGCCGTCGCCCGCTCGGTCGACCTGCCGATCGTGATCTACACCAACCCCAACTTCCAGCGCGCGGATCTGACCCTGGCGGCCATCGCCCGGCTCGCCGAGGTCGACAACATCCGCTACATCAAGGACGCCTCGGTCAACACCGGCCGGCTGTTGTCGCTGCTGGGCCGGGTCGGCGGGCGGATCGACGTCTTCGCCGCCTCGTCGCACATCCCCGCCGCGGTGATGCTGATCGGCGGCGTCGGCTGGATGGCCGGGCCGGCCTGCCTGATCCCGGCGGAAAGCGTCCGCCTCTACGAGCTCTGCCGCGCCGAGCAGTGGGACGAGGCGATGGACCTGCAGCGCCGGCTGTGGCGGATCAACGAGGTCTTCGCCAAGTACTCGCTCGCCGCCTGCGTCAAGGGCGGGCTGGAGCTGATGGGCTTTCCGGTCGGCGCGCCGCTGCCGCCGCAACGGCCGCTCGACGCCGCCGGCCGGGCCGAAGTCGAAGCCGCGCTGGCCGCCGCCCGCGGCGAAGGTTGCGACGTAGAACATGATCCAACGAACGGAGACCGAACCGATGCCGCCGGCCTATGACCTGATCCTGCGCGGCGGCACCTGTCTGCTGCCCGGCGGCGCAACCGAGACGGACATCGCCGTGCGTGCGGGGCGCATCGTCGGCTTCGGCGCTATCGGAGACAACGGACGGCGGCGAGGTCATCGACTGCCGCGGCCTGCACGTCCTGCCCGGCGTCATCGACAGCCAGGTCCATTTCCGCGAGCCGGGTCTGGAGCACAAGGAGGATCTCGCCACCGGCACGGCCGCCGCCGCTCTGGGCGGGGTCACCGCCGTGTTCGAGATGCCGAACACCAAACCGCCGACGGTTTCGGCCGCCGCCCTCGCCGACAAGTGCCGGCGGGCCAAGGACCGCGTCTGGGTCGATATCGCCTTCTACATCGGCGCGACGCCGGAGAATGCGGTCGAACTCGCCAGCCTCGAGCGGCTTCCCGCCTGCGCCGGGGTCAAGATGTTCATGGGCAGTTCGACCGGCAACCTGCTCGTCGCCGACGACACCAACATCGCCAAGGTGCTGGCCAACGGCAGTCCGCCGCATGGCCGTTCACGCCGAGGACGAGCAGCGGCTGCAGGAGCGCTTCACCATCGTCCGCGGCGGGGCGAAGCCGGCGCTGCATGCGGAATGGCGCGACGCCGAGACCGCGGCGCGGGCGACCAGCCGCCTGCTGGCCATGGCCGAAGGCCTTCGCCGCCGGGTCCACGTGCTCCACGTCAGCACCGCCGAGGAGATGGAGATCCTGCGCGATCACCGCGACATCGCCACGGTCGAGGTGACGCCGCAGCACCTTACCCTGAGCGCGCCCGGCTGCTACGAGGAGCACGACACCTACGCCCAGATGAACCCGCCCATCCGCGACGCGCGCCATCGCGCCGCCCTCTGGCAGGGGGTGCAGGGCGGGCTGGTCGACTGCATCGGCTCCGATCACGCGCCGCACACCCGCGAGGAGAAGAACAAGCCCTATCCCGAAAGCCCGTCGGGCATGCCCGGGGTGCAGACGCTGGTGCCGCTGATGCTCGATCACGTCGCCCGCGGCCGGCTGTCGCTGGAGCGGATGGTCGATCTGACCAGCGCCGGCCCGGCGCGGATCTTCGGCGTCGCCGGGCGGGGGCGGATCGCGCTCGGCTACCGCGCCGACTTCACCATCGTCGACCTCAAGGCGAAGCGGATGATCACCAACCGCTGGATCGCCAGCCGCTGCGGCTGGACCCCGTTCGACGGCGTCACCGTCACCGGCTGGCCGGTGGCGACAGTGGTCGGCGGCCGGGTGGTGATGCGCGACGGCGCGCTTCACGGCGAGGCGGCGGGGCAGGCGGTGAAGTTCCTCGAATGCCTCTGAGCGACTACGGATCGCCGCCGCCGCCGGGCAAGCTGCGCCAGACCATCACCTATCTGGAGATGACCGCGCCGCCGCCTGGCGATCGCGGTGCGCCAGCGGATCCGCGGCTGGAGCCGCCGGCGCGACTGAGCCCGAAGGCGTACCGCGCGCTCTACCGGGCCGTGGGCGAACCCTGGCTGTGGTGGGAGCGACTGGTGCTCGGCGAGTCCGAACTCGCTGCAATCGTGGATGACGGCAGAGTCGAGGTTCGGCTGCTATGCGTCGACGGCGAGATCGCCGGCTTCAGCGGGATCGACCGCCGTGGTGACGACGGAGCGGTTGAGATTGCCTTCCTTGGGCTGAAGCCGGCGTTTACCGGCGGCGGTCTCGGCCGGATCCTGCTCGCGGCGACCCTGCGCGCGGCGTGGACGGAGACGGGAACGGGAGCGGTGCGCCGGGTCTGGCTGCACACCTGCGATCACGACTATCCGGGGCGCTTGGCCTCTACCGGAGCGCCGGCTTCCACGTCAGCCGCCGCGAGACGGCGCTGATCGACGACCCGCGCCTCAGCGGCCTGCTGCCGCTGACGGCCGCCCCGCACATCCCGCTGGCGCACGGCTAGAGCGGGATGGCATCAGTGTAGAAGCATAGCCGTGTTGACAAGAGGCTTCGCATTATCCTGGACCTGCGAGTTGGAAAGAACAGGCCTCGGATCCGGTGAAGGGCTCTTCCAGCAGACCTCAGCCCGCGATCGGCGCCTGCTGCCCCAGATGCCAAGCGGTGAGCACCAGCGACCCGCCGATAAGGGCGACGCCTAGAGGCGCGGTCAAACGGCGGCCCCACGACATGTTTTTCTCGATGGCCATGACCGCGCCCAGCAGCAGCATCCAGCCGACGCTGCCGGCGCCGACAACGAACATCAACAGCATCAGCGCCCAGCAGCAGCCGACGCAGAAGACGCCGTGACGCCATCCCATGCGGAAGGCTTGCCGGCGTTCCTGACGGCCCCGCCAGTGCTCGATGATGAAGGACAGCGTCGTTCGGCACTTCTCCAGACAGCGGTACTTGAGCGGGCTGAATTGGAACAGTCCCGCAATGGCGATCACAGCTGCGCCCACGGTCCAGCCGTGGAAGGTCAGCCATGGCGAGTTGAGGACAACGCGATGGAGGGCCAGATCGGCAGCATGCGCGGCAAGCCCGAAACCCATCCACGCCGACAGGTAGCCGGCGATGACAAGTCCGAGCAGGAGGGAGCGGTCGGCGCGACGTTGCGCGATCCGATGATACATGGCGAGCAGAGGCAGGGTTGTCGGCAGCATCATCGCTGCAATCATGAACAGCCAAGCGCCGACGTAGAGGGCCGCCGGGACCACGGTATCGCCGGCCGGAACCGCCGAGCACAATGCGCCGGCGACGCCGATCTTCGTCCAGTCGCCGTGGTCAAGATAACGGCCATAGGGGCTTTCGGCCCACAACCACAGAGCGACCCAGGCAAACGCCAACAGCCCGCCCATCACGAGAAGGAACACATCCTTGTGACGAATTGTCTGCATCGACGTCGTCTACGGTCAGCATTGCATAAGCCGGCGCCCGGTGTGCCGCGTCAGCATTCGAAGCGGAAGCTGCCCTGAATGGCGTTGTGGCCCTTGAGGTCGACGTCGAGGCCAAGTTCGGCGTTGCGCAGCCGGAAGCTCTCGGCCTTGGAAATATAGGCCGGTGCGCCCGGGATCGTCGTGAAGATGCTCTCGTTCAGCGTCGTCACGACACCGGTGGGCCCGCGGTACGGCTCCATTTCGGCCTCAATTTGATCGCCCACCCTTAGCGTCCCCTTGCCTTCGTGGAGCTCGAAGGTGATGGCCGCGCGCTGCGGGGCCAGGTCTTCGCCGACGAGCGCGGCGAGATCGGCCAATGGCCCGCCTCTTTGTCCCATCAGCGTGTCAACGATCGCAGCCATCTGTTCGTCGCTCGCTCTATCGTCGACGAATAACTGGCGCCGCCACCCGCCATCCAGAACGTTGCCCGGCACCTTGGCCGCCGACGCCACGGTGAGCCCGGAGACGTCGATGCCGTCGATCACGCCTGAGCGGAAGTGGTAGGCCAGCGATGCGTCACAGGTGCCGTTGTCGGGATCCTCGCCGATCCAGCAGGGACACAGAACCTTGCAGTCGCAGACCTCGAGAAGATCGCCTTCCAGCTTGTAGCTCATCACGCCCTCCCGCCTGCCGGTGAAACATCTTCAGGAGTTCTTGGGGATGCTTCGCCTTTGCGCTGAGTATACCACGTTGGCGAATCGCAATCATCTTCTCGTTGCGGCTGAGACGCAGACGTAAAGATCCACAGCATTTTGAATCCGACGGCCGGAGTGGCACTCACCGTGCGCCGACGACGTGGCGGCTGAGGCGGCGTTCGACGAGGCGGTAGAGCTGAACGAACACGAAGGTCATGCGCCAGGTAGATGAGCGCGGCGGCGAGGAAAATTTCCACCGGCATATAGGTCCGCGCGATGATCGTGCGCGCCATCCCGGTCAGATCGAGCAGCGTGATCGTGCTCGCCAGCGCACTGCCCTTGAGCATCAGGATCACCTCGTTGCCATAGGCCGGCAAGGCGATGCGGAACGCGCGCGGCAGGATGATTCGGCGCAAGGATAGCGCCCGCGACATCCCGAACGCGGTTGCCGCCTCGACCTCGCCCACGGGCACCGCCTGGATCGCGCCGCGCAGGATCTCGGCGGTGTAGGCGCCGGTGTTCAGCGCGAAGGCGATGATCGCGCACCAGTAGGGCTCGCGCAGGATCGGCCAGAGGACGCTGTCGCGCACCGTCTCGAACTGGCCGAGGCCGTAGTAGACGAGAAAGATCTGCACCAGCAGCGGGGTGCCGCGGAAAAAGAAGATGTAGGCGAAGGCCGGCGCCCGCAGCCACCAGCGCGGCGAAACCCGCAGCAGTCCCGCCGGCAGCGCCAGCGCCGCGCCGCCAAGCAGGCCTAGGGCGACGAGCTCGAGGGTGAGCACCGCGCCCTCCAGCAGCTTCGGCAGGTTGGCGACGATGACGTCGAAGTTCATCGCCGCCTACCCGTTCAGGCGCGGCATGCCGCGGGCGGCGGCGCGCTCTGCGCGATGCAGCGCCGCCATGGCGATGACGGTCATGCCCAGGTAGAGCACCGCGGCGGTCAGGTAGAAGGTGAACGGCGCGCGGGTGAAGCCGACGGCGATCTGCGTCTTGCGCATCAACTCCTCCAGGCCGATGACCGAGACCAGCGAGGTGTCCTTGAGCAGGACGAGGAACAGGTTGCCGAGGCCGGGCAGGGCGATCCGCCAGACCTGGGGCAGGACAATCCTGCGGAAGGTGAGCCAGCGGCCCATGCCGAAGGCGTGCGCCGCTTCGACCTGTCCCTTCGGGATCGCCAGGATGGCGCCGCGGAAGACCTCGCGTCGCGTAGGCGCCGAAGGTA
Source organism: uncultured Alphaproteobacteria bacterium (assembly GCA_963789785.1). GTDB lineage: Bacteria > Pseudomonadota > Alphaproteobacteria > Rhodospirillales > Defluviicoccaceae > JAEULH01. The sequence continues at coordinate 11,618 of CAWBNC010000018.1, forward strand.
AGCCCGAGGGCGATGACGCCGGCCGCGAACGGGCTGAGCTCGACGAACCCGTCATGGCCGATGGCGGCGGCTGCGGCGGTCAGGAGTCGGGACGCGCCGAAGTAGATGATCAGCACGACGATCAGTTCGGGCAGGCCGCGAACGACGGTTGTGTAGGCGCCGGCGAGCGCGCGGGCGGGGGCGAACGCCGAAAGGCGGCCGGTCGCGCCGACAAGGCCGAGCACGAGCCCGACCGCGAGCGCGGCCACGGCAAGCTGCAGCGTCATCGCCGCGCCGAGCAGGAGCTGTTCGCCAAAGCCCGCGAGATCGATCATGCCGCCGCGGCCTCGACTCGGCTAGTAGATCGGAAACGGGAAGTACTTGGCGTTCAGTTCCTGGTAGGTGCCGTCGGCGATGATTTCGGCCAAGGCTGTATTGAGCCGGGTGAGCAGCTTGGTGTCGCCTTTGCGCACGGCGATGCCGATCTTGTCGCCGATGTCGATGGGATCGCCGACGAAGGTGAAGTCCTTGCCTTCTTCCGACTGCAGCCAGTCATAGTTGACCAGCCTGTCGGCGAGGATGGCGTCGACCCGGCCGGAGGCAAGGTCGAGGTAGGCGTTCTCCTGGGTGTCGTAGAGCTTCACCTGGGCGCCCTTGATCGGATGGTCCTCCAGGTAGCTGGCGCTGATGGTCGCCCGCTGAGCGCCGATCACCTTGCCCTTGAGGTCGTTCGGGTCGAGCTTCGCGCCCTTGGCGGCGACATAGCGCAGCCTGTTCGAGTAGTAGGGGTCGGTGAAATCGACCGCCTGCTTGCGCTCTTCGGTGATCGACATGCTGGCGACGATGGCGTCGTACTTGCGCGCGAGCAGGCCGGGGATGATGCCGTCCCAGTCCTGACGGACGAACACGCACTCGACGCCCATCTTGTCGCAGAGGGCCTGGGCGATATCGATGTCGAAGCCGATCAGATGGCCCGAGGGGTCGATCTGGTTGAACGGCGGATAGGCGCCCTCGGTGCCGATGCGCAGACTTTCGGCGCGGGCGGGTTGCGCCGGCGTCCCCGCGGCAAGAACGGCGAAGACGGCGAGGGCGGCAAACGCGGCGGTCTTGAGGCTCATCCGTGCTCTCCCTTTTGTCGGTTCGCCGGCGCGCCCGCCGACAAATGCCGCCGCGTCGGCGGCCTACAGATGGCTGGCGAGGAACTGGCGGCAGCGGTCGGTCCGCGGTGACTGGAACACCTGCGACGGCGGTCCCTCTTCAAGGATCGTGCCGTCGTGGAGAAAGGCGACGCGGGTCGAGGCGTCGCGGGCAAAGCGCATCTCGTGGGTGACGACGATCATGGTCCGGCCTTCTTCCGCCAACGCGCGCATGACGCCGAGGACTTCGCCGACGAGCTCGGGATCGAGCGCCGACGTCGGCTCGTCGAAGAGCATGACCTCCGGCTCCATGGCCAGAGCCCGGGCGATGGCGGCGCGCTGCTGCTGGCCGCCGGAGAGCTGCGCCGGGTAGAAGTCGCGCTTCTCGGCGATGCCGACCTTGGCGAGAAGCGCCTCGCCGCGCTCGACCGCTTCGGCGCGCGACGCGCCCGCTACATGGATCGGCGCCTCGATGACGTTGCCGAGAATGGTCAGGTGCGACCAGAGATTGAAGCTCTGGAAGACGAAGCCCATGCGCGCACGCATCCGGGTGATCTGCTTCGGATCGGCGGCGACAAGGCCGTGGCCGCGGCGCGGCCGGAGCCGGATGGATTCGCCGGCCAGCCGGATCTCGCCGCGATCGGGCGATTCGAGCAGGTTGATGCAGCGCAGGAACGTGCTCTTGCCCGAGCCGCTGGCGCCGATCATCGAGATCACGTCGCCGTCATGAGCGGTGAGCGAAATGCCCTTCAGCACCTCGATGGCGCCGAAGCGTTTGTGGATGTCGGCGACCTCCAGCGCGGCGGCGCCGTCGTCGTCCATGCCTCATCCTTCCCGTGATCGCCGGTTCGGGCGCTTCGTCTTCTTATCTTCTTCTTATCTTCGCCGCCGTTTGTGCGAGCCAGTCTGGGTCGCGGCCGCGGGCGAAGTCAAGGCATTGGCCCGTCATCGATAGCGGCGCATCGCGAGATCGCTTGAAATTCGTCGCCGGCTGCGGAGCAGCGACGGCAAGCCTTCGAGTTGCAATTTATGCGACTTTAAATGAAAAATTCTGCTATAATACCCTTATTACGGGATGATGGATCGGAGTCGCTTCGATGTTGCGGTATCGGCCGGTGGCCGCGCTTCTCGCTGGTCTGGCGGCCGGTTCCGGCCTCGCCGGGTGTGGCTACGAGTCGGCGTACGAGCGCGCGGTGTATGACGCCGAGCCGGTCTACTGCTACCGGACGCTGGCTGAACCCGATTGCTGGCGCGATCCGGATCCGGCCGCGGACCGGCGGCTGGTCAACTACTACGGGCCGTCGCCGCGACGGACCGAAGCCCCGGAACGCGCCGATATCCGGCTTGAGCCGCCACCGCCGGGGACGGTCGAGGAGTGGGGCGAGGGGAGGGAGCCGGGCCTTGGCGCGCCGATCGCGCTTTCGGCCGAGCCCTTGCGTCTGGGAGGGGAGGAACCCGGAGCGGAACGATGAGCCGGCCGCCGCGGAAAACGCGAGCAACAATAACCAAAGCCGGCCATCGACCGCCCCGGGCCACCTCTCGTCGCTTCGCCCGAACGCATCAAGGCGGCACCGCTGTGGCGCGGCCGTTCCCTGCCGCAACCGGCGACCGCCTGATCTCTGCCTGCCTGATCATTGCCTGGTCGGCGGACCCGCCGCTGTTGACGCCGACGCCTGATTTTGCGCACAGTCGTTCCGGCGGTTCGGTACCGGAGGATGCGTCCCATCCGCGGCCGCGCCGAACTGCCGAAACCATGGATAAGCGGGTCGGACCGGGTCGGGCCGTTGGGTACAGGGTGTCTGTTCCGATCCACCGGGACGATCGGAGCGATCGGCGGCGGGAGAACCTTGAATGGACACGGTGGACGGGCCGGGCGACGCGCGGGCAGCGACGGAACCGCTGGAGCCGGAGTACTGGAAACGGCGCAGCCTCGCCGAGATGAACCGGACGGAGTGGGAAGTCTCTGTGCGACGGCTGCGGCAAGTGCTGCCTTGAGAAGATCGAGGATGGCTATACCGGCGAGATCAGCTACACCAACGTGGCCTGCCGCCTGCTCGATGTCGGCACCTGCCGCTGCACCCGCTACGCCGAGCGCCGGCGCTACGTCCCGAACTGCGAGGCGCTGACCGCCGAGACGGTGCTTACGCTGACATGGCTGCCTTCGAGCTGCGCCTACCGCCTCCTTGCAGAAGGTCGCGACCTGCCGGCGTGGCACCACCTCGTCTCCGGCGATCTCGAGCTCGTCCATCGGGTCGGCGCCTCGGTGCGTGGCCGGGCGGTGCCGGAATCGCGCGCCGGGCCGCTGGAGCACCACATCGTCACCTGGTCGGCCTGAAGGCGAAGAATCGATGACCGCTGCCGTCCCCGCTGCCGCTCCCGCCGCCCCCGCCCCCGCCGCCGAGGCTTCCGGTGTCTTCGCCGCCGCGCTGACTCCGCTTCAAGACGACCTCGCCCCCGATCATGAGCTCTTCGCCCGGCATTGCCGCTGGCTGCTCGCGCACGGCTGCGACGGGCTGTCGATCCTGGGCACGACCGGCGAGGCCAACGCCTTCTCCCGGGAGGAGCGGATCGAAATCCTCGATCGTCTGATCGCCGCCGGCGTTCCCGCCGCACGGCTAATGCCGGGCACCGGGTGTTGCGCGATTCCCGACACGGTGGCGCTCACCCGCCACGCCACCGCCAGCGGTGTCGCCGGCGTTCTCGTCCTGCCGCCGTTCTATTACAAGGGCGTCACCGATGACGGCCTGTTCGCTGCCTACAGCGAGGTCATCGAGCGCGTCGGCGATAGCCGGCTGCGCATCTACCTTTACCACTTCCCGCAGATGACGGCGGTGCCTTTGGGCCGCGCGCTGATCGGACGGCTGATCGCCCGCTATCCGGAGACCGTGGTCGGCATGAAGGACAGCTCCGGCGACATCGCCGGCATGATCGAGACCGCGGCCGCTTTTCCCGGGTTTCGTGTCTTCGCCGGCTCAGACGATTGCCTGCTGCCGCTCCTGCGCGAAGGCGGCGTCGGCTGCATCACCGCAGTCGTCAATGTCGCCGCCGAGCTCGCTGCCAAAGTGCTCGCCGCCCACCGGGCCGATGACGCGAAAGCGGCGGAGACGGCGCAGGCGCGGCTTGACCCGGTGCGCCGGGCGATTGCGGCTTATCCGTTGAGCGCCGGGCTGAAGGAAATCATGGCCGGGCACAGCGGCATCGAGAGCTGGCGCAATATCCGCCCGCCGCTGATGCGTCTTGCCGCTGCCGAGGCAGCGGCCCTGGCTTCGTCGCTCGACCGTCTCGCCTTCGCGCCGCCGCCGCTAGCTTAGGGAGGCGGGCCGCGGGCCGTGCCCCGAACTGTGTCTCGTGCCAATCATCAGCAACAGCGTCGTACCAGCCTTGTCGTCGCCGGCCGCGAGATGGCGCTTGTCGTTCGCCGAAATTACCGTGCCCGCCGACTGACCCTGCGTCTGGCAGCTGCCGGCGATGGGATCATCGTTACGATACCGCCGACCGCGGCGTTCGCCGACGGTGTCGCCCTGGCGCGCGACAACGTCTCCTGGATCTCCAGCCGAGTAGCGGCGCGGCCGGCGCGGGTGCCGTTCGAAGATGACCGGATCGTGCCACTGCGCGGCATCGACCACCGCCTCCGCCACCGCCCAGGCGGCGTCCGCGGCATTTTCGCAGAAGACGGGACAATTCATATCGACGGGACGGCGGCGCGCCTCGCTCCGCGTCTGGAGATCTGGCTGCGCACCCAGGCGCGCGTGGACCTGGCGGCCGAGGTCGCGCACCGCGCGGTCCCTCTGAGGCGCTCCGGCGGTCGGCCCGTCGGCCGAATCACGGTGCGCGACACCCGCTCGCGCTGGGGCTCGTGCGCGCCCAACGGCAACCTGTCGTTCTCCTGGCGGCTGATCCTCGCACCTCCGGCCGTGCTCGCCTACGTCGTCGCCCACGAGCTTGCCCACCTCGTCCACCGCGATCACAGCCCCCGCTTCTGGGCGCTGGTCGAAACGCTCGGCGGCGACGTCGCCGCCGAGCGGGCTTGGCTGAAACGCCATGGCCCAAGCCTGCACCGCTACGGCTGAACGTCGCCAGCGACAGCGCCGTGCCTGTTTCATCTGAGGAGGGGATCGGCGGCGGGCGCGTCCATGGACAGTTGCAGGCGGGCGGCGGCGGTGCGGGCGAAGCGAATGGTCAGCGCCTTCCGCCGTGCCGCGGCCATCGGCGCCTCGCTTTCCGGCGAACGGATGAAGGCGCCGCCGAACGCATCGGCGACAATGATCCCCACCTCCGCGGGCAGAACGTCCACCGGGAACGCGGCGGGTACGGCGAAGGCGAAGCGGTCGCAGGAGGCGAGATACTCCGGCCATTTATCGTCGGCGCGGAAGTCGGCCAGCGTCGTCTTGACCTCGACGATGAGAATGCCGCCGCGGCGATCCAGCGCGCAGACATCGACCCGGCGGCCGTTCCCCAACCCCAGCTCGCAAAGCGTCCGGTAGCCATGGTCGGCGAGCATCCGGCAGACGCCGCGGGCGAGCCTGCGACCCGCGCTGCAAGAGTCAGGCGGCGCCGTCGCGTTCATGCTCTGTTCGCTCATGGGTCTGTTCTAGGCCGCGTCGCGGGCGACGACAACCGCTTTTTCGCCAAGGCGGGTTGGCCTGCGCGACAGGGTCGCGTTAGGCTGTCGCCATGAAGCAGAGCCAGGATATCATTCGCGTCGAGACCCACGGTCAGGGGCTCTACGAGGTGACCCATCAGGTGCAACGCTGGCTGATCGGCGAGAGCGTCGATACGGGCCTGTTGACGGTTTTCTGTCGCCACACCAGCGCGTCCCTGACCATCCAGGAGAATGCCGATCCGGATGTTCTGCGCGACCTTCTCGCCTTCTTCAAGCGTATCGCCCGCGAGGATCCGTCGCTCTACGATCACGCCTCCGAGGGTCCGGACGACATGCCGGCGCACATCCGCTCGGCGCTGACCCTGACGACCCTGTCCGTGCCGGTCTCCAGCGGGAAGATGGCGCTTGGCGCATGGCAGGGCCTCTATCTGTTCGAGCACCGCACAGCGGCGCATGCGCGCACGCTCATGCTTCACCTCATCGGCGCGTAGTGGTTCGATGCTGACGGATGATACCCATTCGTCAGCTGAATCGAACCACCAGAGCATTTATGCGGTGGGCTGATTCACCTGACGTTTGAGGACCCAAGCGTCAGGATCAGACCACTAGCGGGTTCGGGAGGACGGGAGTGGCAGCGCACCAACTAGAAGACGACGGCGGTCCCGGCCAGGCCGGCCGCGACGAAATGGACGGCGAGCATCACGTCCAGCTCGGCCTGCTTTACGCTTTGCGCGAGGCGGTCCAGGCCGGACAGGGCGAGAACGTGCGGGACGTCCTCGATCGGCTGATCGAGTACAGCAAGATGCATTTCGCCGCTGAACAGCTCCTGATGCGCATGTACCAGTATGGCGATTACGACGGCCACCTCGGCGAACATGAGCAGATGATTCAGTCCCTCGAAATGCTGCGCGCTGATCAGGCGGCGGTTGACGGCGTCGTTCGGGAGCAGGCGCTGGACGCTCTCGACACGGGTCTCCTCGGCCACATCCGCGGCGCCGACAGCGCGCTCGGCCGTTACCTCGCAGGATTGCCGCGGCATCCCGAACGCATCGCGTTGAACGACCGCTTCCGTCGAGCAGGAGCGAAAGAGTGCTGGCCAATCCGCGACTTTTTCCGTCATCATGATGGCACGGAAAGGAAGAACGGCGGCGCCCTGAATGCGCTGCCCGGTTGGAGGAGCGGAGATGAATGATCCGAGCGTGACCGCGGCGACGACTGCGGGGTTGGACGCGCGCGAGGCCGTCGGAATCTTCCACGACTGGAAATCTCTTCAGGCCGTTGTCGATGAGCTTCTCAATTCCGGCTTCGACCGGTCGGAACTGAGCCTTCTCGCCGCGCAGAAGGTCGTCGAGGAGAAGCTCGGTCACATCTACGAGAAGATCGCCGAACTGGAGGACGATCCCGACGTGCCGCGGGCAGCTTTCGTCGGCCGCGATTCGCTGACGGAAGGCCGCGCCGGCATCATCGGCGGCTTGGCCTACATCGGCGCCGTCGCGGCGATCGGCGCTGTCGTCGCATCGGGCGGAACCCTTGCCGCCGCTATTGCGGCGGCGGCCATCGCCGGCGGTTCCGGCGGCTTCATCGGTACCCTGGGCGCGCGCTGGCTGGGCCGCGATCGGGCCAGACAGATCCAGGGCCAGATCGACAAGGGCGGGCTTCTGCTGTGGGTGCGCCTGCGCGACCGGGCTCACGAAGAGCGCGCCGTCGCCGTACTGAACCGGCATTCGGCCGAAGACGTCCATGTTCACGATCTGCCGCGCGACACCGATCCCCAGGCCGACCCCCTGTCCGGCTTTCAGCCCGACCCGTTTCTGCCCCGCGCGCGGATCTGAGCCCCGCGCCTTAGGCGGACAGGGCGTGGCGCTTCTCCGACGTCAGCACGGTCTCGACCTCAACGATCTGGCGAAGGCTTCGGGCGATGTGCTCGCGCGCCGGCTGGTCAAGGCCGCCAACCTGAACATCGATGTGCAGGGCTTCCCCCGCACTGCCGGCGAGGCTGCTGTACCAGCGATCGGGCAGGATGCCGCGCTTGGCGAAAACGCCAAGAACGCGGGCCATGACGTCGACCTCGGCGGTCGCGACAACGGAGAAGCAGGATACGGGAAAGGCCGGCGCCGCCGTGGGCGCGGCATTACTGGCGAGAACGTACGACATGATGAGGTGCGCTTTCTGCAACCGGATGGTCAGCGGAGGAGATCGAACCAGCTTGGCTTCGCCTAGAAGATACGAAGCCAGCAGGTCGATCTGTTATTCAATAAGGGAGCACCTGTTCTGCGCCCGTACCGGCGCAGGCTGCTCTTGGATCCCGGCCCTCAGGCGAGGACCGGGCCGGTAATCGGTTGAAAATGCCGAGCCCGTAAAAGAAGAGCCATCATGCTCTATCGATAGCGCGCAGAAGGCATCGCGGTCAATGTTCATGCGAGCAACAAATCGAAAAACCAGATTTGCATTGGCGGGATCTCGCTCCGTATATAGGAGCAGTAACCAATGCTGGGCTGGCGGAGGAAGAGCTCGAGGTGGCGGATCAGGAGGGTGCGCTCGACGTGGATGCCGAAGCCGCGGGCGCGACGCCGAAGCGCGCGGCACCGGGCGTTGCGAGGGAGGTCGCGCTTGAACCGGCGCTTGCCGTCGAATTGCTGCGCCAGGCGGCGGAGCCGATCGTGGCGTGCGACGGCGATGAACGGATCATTCTCGTCAACGAAGCGGCACGCCGGCTTGTCCGCTGCGAAATCGAAGGGTTAAGCCTGAGCGATGTCGCCGCGATCTGGGGCGATTTGTTCGAAGGCGGCCGACGGCTGGCGGACGATGAGATTCCCCTCCGGCGCGCCTTGAACGGCGAGAGCCAGGTCGGCCGCGAAGTCCAGATCGCGCGTCGCGACGGCATCGTCCAGACGCTTCTGATCAGCGCCGCGCCAGTCCGCGAAGGCGGCGCCGTCATTGCCGCAATCGCCAGCCTGTCGGAGATCACCGGTTTCCGCAGGAGCGAGGAGCGGTACCGTGCCCTTGTCGAGGCGCTCCCCATCGGGATTCTGCGCGGCAACCTGGCCGGCGATGTTCTCGATGCGAATGACGCTTTCCTTGAGATGGTTCAGTACAGCCGCTGGGAGCTCAAATTGGGACTCGTGCGCTGGCGCGACCTGACACCGCCGGAGTTCGTTCCGCTGGACGACGCCGCCATTGCCGAAGCCGTGAAAAGGGGGCGCAGCACACCCATCGAAAAGGCGTATGTCCGAAGGGACGGGACGGTCCTCCCGATCCTGATCGGCTACAGCATGATCGGCGCCAATAAAGAAGAAGCGATCGCCTTCGTTCTCGATCTCAGCGAGAGGCAGGCAGCCGAGGAGGCGCTGCGCGACAGCGAGGCGCGATTGCATCTGGCCCAGGATGCCGGGGGGGTCGGCGTCTGGGACTGGGACATCGTCGCCGGACAGGTGACCTGGTCGGACTCCTTTCTCCGCCTGCTCGGGCTGGAAGCCGGCGCCGTTCCGCCGACCTTCGCCACCTTCCTCGCCGCGCTTCACCCTGACGATCGCGCGCGCGTTGCGGGCGAGATACAACGCGCCACGACCGGAGAGACCTATCGCAGCGAGTTTCGCGTTGTTCACCCGACCGGCGACGTCCGCTGGCTTGCCGCCCAGGGTGAGGTAAAGAAGGGCGAGGATGGTCGGCCGGTCCGGATGATCGGCGTTGCCTACGACATCACCGCCCAGCACAGCCTGCTTCGCCAGAAGGAGATGAAGCTGCGCGAGGTCAACCACCGGGTGAAGAACAGCCTGCAGCTCGTCTCGAGCCTGCTCGGGATGCAGCACAGCACCACCGAGAACGATGTGCTCCGCCGTCAGCTTGCCGATGCCGATCGGCGGATCCTGACCATTGCCAAGATCCACGAGCATCTCTACCGCGGCGTCGAGCCGATCGGCGCCATCGAGTTCGCCGGCTATCTGCGTGACCTATGTCGCGAATTGCAGGACACGATCGCGGCAGACGGCGGCGTTACGATCGCCGTCGATGCCGATACCGCCGAGCTGGCCACCGACCGGGTGATCTCGCTGGCGTTGGTTGTGAACGAGCTGGTGACGAACGCGACGAAATATGCGTTCGGGGACAGAGAGGCGGGTGGAAGGATCGACATTTCCTTCCGGCGCGGACCGGACGACATTTACCGCCTCAACGTTGTCGACAATGGCCGCGGGCTGCCGGAGGGCTACCGCATCGAAGACAGTTCGGGGCTCGGCATGAAGGTCGTGGCCGGTCTTGTCCGCAGCATGCAGGCCGAGCTGGATGTGGGCAGCGGCTCCGGGGCTCGCTTTACGATCTCGTTTTCCGGAGGCCTCGCCGGCGCCGCCTGAGCCGAGACCACGCCAACGGCTGCGCATCCCGCCAGAGCCATGCTAGTGCACTGATTCATTCGGATGGTACAGGCAGGCGGTTGAGCTTGGCGAGGATGGATTGGGCGGGTTTGGTCCAGACGAAGGGGTTTGGGGTGCGGTTGTGCTCCCGAATGTATCTGCGGATGGCTTCCTGGAGATCGGCGACGGATTTGAAGACGCCGCGCCGGATGCGCCTTCGGGAGATGATGGAGAAGAAGCCTTCGACGGCGTTGATCCAAGAGGCGGAGGTGGGGGTGAAATGGAAGATCCAGCGCGGATGGTCGACCAGCCATTGCCTGACCTTGGGGTGTTTGTGGGTGGCGTAGTTGTCGGCGATGGCGTGGATGATTTTGCCGGCCGGGACGGTGCGTTCCACGGCGTTGAGGAACTTGATGAACTCCGCGTGGGTGTGCTTCGGCATGCAGCGGCCGACCACGGTGCCCTCGAGGATATTGAGGGCGGCAAACAGCGTTGTGGTGCCGTTGCGCTTGTAGTCGTGGGTCATGGTGCCGCACTTGCCGGGTTTGAGGGGCAGGCCCGGCTGGGTGCGGTCGAGGGCCTGGATCTGGCTTTTCTCGTCGATGGACACGACCACCGCGTGGGCGGGCGGGTTCATGTAGAGGCCGACGATGTCCTCGACTTTGGCGGCGAAGGCCGGATCGTTGGATTTCTTGAAGGTGCGGATGCGATGGGGTTGGAGACGATGGGCTTCCCAGATGCGTTGCACGGCACTCAGGCTGATGCCGACCGCCTTGGCGACCATGCGCCCCGTCCAGTGGGTGGCTTCGCCGGGTGGTTCGCCGCAGGGCAGGGCCAGAACCCTGGCTACCGTCGCCGCCGGGAGAGGCGCTTTGCCGGGCTTGCGCGTCTTGTCGCGCAGCAGCCCGTCCACCCCCTCCTCGGCAAAGCGCTGCTGCCAGCGCCATACCGCCGGGCGGCTGGCATCGGTTCGGTGAGCCACCTCCAGGACGAGCAGCCTCTCCGCCGACAGAAGAACAATGTTGGCCCGCTGCGCATGCTTCTGCGAACGGTTGCGATCACCGGCGACGGCGACCAGACGGGCGCGGTCTTCGGCTCCAAGAAGGATACAAACGGTCTGTCCCATGCACAAATAGGGTCCCCCGACACCGCCTCGGATGAGGGAGGCGCAAGAACGACGCGGGGATTCCGGTTCATGAGAAAGAGTAAGTTCGTTGTAGCAGCGGCTTTGTTCGCCGTTCTCGCGGCCCTGCCTTCGGCGCGGCTGGCGGCCGCCGACTACAAGTCTGAATACAAGGTCTCGACAGTGCTCGGCGCACCATTCCCGTGGGGCGTTGCGGCCGAGAAGTGGGCCGAGCTTGTGGCTCAGCGCACCGACGGGCGGATCGTCATGAAGGTCTACCCTGGAAGCCAGCTCGTCCAGGGCGACCAGACGAAAGAGTTCACGGCGATGCGCGACGGCATCATCGAGATGGCCGTCGGTTCGACCATCAACTGGTCGCCGCAGATCAAGGAGCTGAACCTGTTCGCCCTGCCGTTCCTGATGCCCGATCACGCCGCCATCGATGCGTTGACGCAAGGCGGCGTCGGCGAGGATCTGTTCGCGATCATCCGCCAGCGCGGAATTGAGCCGCTGGCATGGGGCGAGAACGGCTTCCGCCAACTCTCCAATTCCAAGCGTGACGTGCGCAAGCCGGAGGATCTTCACGGGCTGAAAATCCGTGTTGTCGGCTCGCCGCTGTTCAACGATACGTTTTCGGCGCTTGGCGCCAACCCGACGCAGATGAGCTGGGCGGACGCCAAGCCGGCGCTGGCGACCGGCGCCGTCGACGGCCAGGAAAATCCGCTGACCGTCTACGTCAACGCCAAGATGGAGACGCTCGGCCAAACCCACGTGACCCTGTGGAATTACGTGGCCGATCCCCTAATCTTCGCGGTGAACAGTCGGGTGTGGACGTCGTTCACGCCGGCTGACCAGGAAATCGTGCGTCAGGCGGCCATCGAAGCCGGCAAGATTTCGATCCAGCTGGCGCGCGACGGCGACGCCGAGGCCGAAACCGAGCTTCCGGCCATGGGCGTTAGCGTGACGCGTCTGAGCGCGGCGGAGCTGAAGGACTTCGTCACGGCGACCCGGCCGGTTTTCGACGCCTGGGCCAGGAAGATCGGCCCCGACCTCGTCAGACGGGCGGAAAGCGCCGTCGCCGCAAGCAAGCCCTGATCCGTTGCCGGCGCACCGGCCAGACGGTTCGTCGCGCGCCGCGCCCGAGGCCGCGGACGCTCATGCCAAGGGGCGCCGAACCAGCGGCCAACGCATCACCGCCGCCGCGGCTGGAGCAGGCGATCGGCGCTGCCGCGATGGCGCTGATCTGTCTGATCAGCTTCGCCAACGTCGTCGTTCGTTACGCCACCAACATATCGTTCGCGTTTACCGAGGAGTACTCCGTCGTGCTCCTCGTCATCATGACCTTCGTCGGCGCGTCGTTGGCTTTCGCTGCCGACCGCCATATCCGCATCGCCGTCGTCGTGGACCGGCTGGCGCCCAGGTGGCGCCGGTGGTGCGCCGCCCTTTCGCTGGCGACGACGACGAGCGTGCTGAGCCTGATCGCCTTCTACGGCGGGCGGCTCGCCTACGAGCAATGGGCATTCGCCGAGACCAGTCCCGGCCTCGGTCATCCGGCCTGGCTCTATACGATCTGGCTCCCCGTCCTGGCGCTGCTGATGATATTCCGGCTGTGGCAGAGGGCGATCGCCGCATTTCGAAGGGCCGGTGAGCGCGGGCGATGGTCGCGGCCAATGTCCTCCTGCTCGGAGTCTTCGTTCTGCTGATGGTGCTGGGTACGCCGATCGCCGTCGCGCTCGCCGCCGGCGGCATCGTCGGGATCCTTGTCGGCCTCGACATCCACGCCCTGGCGACCGTCGGGACGAACACCTTCAACGGCATCGCCAAGTATCCGCTGATCGCGATACCGCTGTTCATCCTTGCCGGCACGCTGTTCGAGCGGTCCGGCGTCGCAGCGCGGCTGATCACCTTCATCCAGGCCCTCGTCGGCCCCCGGCGCGGCGGTCTGGCCCTGGTCGCGATCCTGGTGTGCATGATCATGGGCGGCATGTCGGGTTCCGGCCCTGCCGATGCCGCTGCGGTTGCCGCGGTCATGATCCCGACCATGCGCCGCGCGGGCTATCCCCGGTCATTCTCGGCTTCGGTCATTGCCGCGGCATCGTCCACGGCAATCCTCATTCCGCCGTCGATCGCCCTGATTCTGTACTCGATCCTTGTCCCCGGCGTCGACCTGCGCGCCTTATTCGCCGCCGGGCTCGTGCCGGGCGTGCTCTGCGGTCTGGCGGTGGCGGTGCCGACGTGGTGGCTCAGCCGGCGCTACGACATGGGCCGCGAAGAGGATGAAGTCCGGCCTCCGTTCTTCGCCAGTCTGCTCGCCGCCGGCCCGGGGCTGTTCGCTCCGGTGCTAATCCTGGGCGGGCTGCGAACGGGGCTATTCACCCCGACCGAGGCCGCCGCGGTGGCGGCGGTGTATGGTCTCGCCATCGGCGTCGGCTACTATCGCACCATGGGCTGGCGGGAGGTTTACGACGCCTTCGTCAACTCCGCCGAAACGTCGGCCGTCATCATGTTCGTCATCGCTCTGGCCGGCATCTTCGCCTGGGCCGGCAGCACGCTCGGTGCTTTCGATGCCGCCGCCGCCGGTATAGTCGCGGTCGGTCAGGGCGAAATCGGAACGCTGCTCCTGATCATGGCCGTCCTGCTCGCCGCCGGCATGGTCCTCGACGGGATCTCCATCTACCTGATTACCGTGCCGCTGCTCCTGCCGGTCATGATCGCGCACGCCTGGAACCCCGTCTGGTTCGGCGTGCTCATGGCGATGAACATCGCCATCGGCCAGTTCACGCCGCCGGTCGCCGTCAACCTGATGGTCACCGCCCGCATCGCCGGGGTGCCGCTCGAGTTGACCGTCGGCTGGGTGGTCTGGCTCGTTCTTGCCATGAGTGCGGCTCTCATCGCGGTCGTGCTCTTCCCCGCGCTCGCGCTCTGGCTTCCCTCCGTCCTCGGCTACGGCGGCTGACAGCCCCGCGGGCGCGGCCGCGACCGCCTGGTCGGCGCTCACCTCGCTACCGACGATGAAGGCGACGAGCTGCTCGATCTCCCGGGTAGCGGCCGATCGCGGCGTGATGTCGCCTACCCAGCGACCCTGATCGAAGGCGTAGACGAAGGCCGAGCGCATGCCGATCGGCGGCGCGATCGCCTCGCCGAACTGCTCGTAGAGCTGCATCTTCCGTGATATCGCCATTCGCCGGTCAAGACGATTTGGGACGATGACACAGCCGGGCTTGTCGCTGCCGCGGATCTCGCGGGTTCTCTTCACGAGATTGATGAAACGCGCGGTTGAGTGAAAGTCGACGCCGCTGGGGTTGACCGGGACAAAGATGAGATCGGAGATCGCCGCGACGGCCGCCAGCGAATATTCCAGTCCCGGCGGCAGATCGATGATCACCGAGGGGTTCTTCGCCGCCAGGATTTTGATCTGCGTGACCCACATCAATCCCGGGTGGATGTCGTCAGGCTTTGCTTCGTGAAGCACGCGCGATGTGACGCGGACGCCGAGCTCGCCGTTCTCGGCCCACTTCAGCGCGGTTGCCTGACGGTCAGCGTCGACCAGAATGCAGTCGACCCCCGTCCGTGCGCGGATGGCGCAGGCGAGGTTGACGGCGATGGTGCTCTTGCCGGCACCGCCTTTTAGATTGCAGACGGAGATGATGCGTGGGATCACGATAGTATCGTCAAGCTCTCCGGTGAAACGGGATCGGACCGAAGCCCAAGCAGAACGCGGTCAGCGTAGCAGAGAATCCCCCGTTTGGGCACTATAAACGCGTGCCGACATCAATCCGTCACCAGCACGGCGCGGAAGTCATTGACGTTGGTGCGGGTCGGCCCGGTCATGATCAGGTCGTCGAGCCGCGAGAACAGGCCGTAGCTGTCGTTGTCGGCAAGCAGCGCGCGGGGATCGAGGCCGGCCGCGGCGGCGCGGGCCAGGGTGTCGGGGCGAAGGATAGCCCCGGCGTTGTCTTCCACGCCGTCGATCCCGTCGGTATCGGCGGCCAGCGCCCAGATCCGCGGATGGGCGTTGAGCGCGACCGCCATGGCGAGGAGGAACTCGCCGTTGCGCCCGCCGCGTCCCTGCCCGCGCAGGCTCACCGTCGTCTCGCCACCCGAGAGCAGCACGCAGGGCGGCTCGGCCGGCTGGCCGAAGCGGGCGGCCTGCTTCGCCATGGCGGCATGGACGAGCGCGACATCGCGGGCCTCGCCCTCGATGGCGTTGCCGAGGATCAGCGGCCGGTAGCCGGCGGCGGCAATGACCGAAGCCGCCGCTTCCAGCGCGTCCTGGGGCGTGGCAACCATCTCGATGCGGCTGCCGGCGAAGCGGGGGTCGCCCGGCTTCGGCGTTTCCGCCGCGTCGCTTTCCAGGTGGATGCGGACCTGGGAGGGAACGTCGAGGCCGTACTTGTCGATGACCGCGAGCGCGTCCAGCGACGTTGTCGGATCGGCAACCGTCGGGCCCGAAGCGATGACCGAGGGATCGTCGCCGGGCACGTCGGAAATGAGCAGCGCCACGACCGGCGCCGGCGCCGCGGCCGCGGCGAGGCGGCCGCCCTTGATCGCCGAGAGGTGCTTGCGCACGCAGTTGATCTCGGTGATGGTCGCGCCGCAGCGGAGCAGGCTCCGGGTTACGCCCTGCTTGTCGGCTAGGGTCAGGCCCGGCGCGGGCAGCGCCATCAGCGCCGAGCCGCCGCCGGAAATCAGGCACAGCAGCAGATCGTCCGGACCCAGCCCGCCGGCGAGCTGAAGGATGCGCGACGCGGCGCGCTGACTGGCCTCGTCGGGATTGGGATGCGCCGCCTCGATCACCTCGATGCGCGAGGTCGGCAGTCCGTGGTCGTAGCGGGTGACGACCAGGCCTGAAAGCTCGCCCGGCCAGGCCTCTTCGACCGCCTTGGCCATGGTCGCTGCCGCCTTGCCGGCGCCGACGACGACGGTGCGGCGCCTGGGCGGCTCGGGCAAATGGGCGACGATGTTTCCGGGGGCGCGGGCGGCATCGACGGCCGCGGCGAAAGCCCGACGCAGCAGACCCTCCGGATCCTCGCGCTCTGTCTCGGCCGCCATCAAAGGACCACCATGCTGACGGCCCAGACAACGACGGCGGCAACCACGCCTTCGACCAGCGTCCCGACGGTCTGGAGCTTGTAGCCGGTCGGCGCGTCCATGTTGGAGAACTGGGTCACGACCCAGAAGAAGCTGTCGTTGGCGTGGGAGACGACCATGGAGCCGGCGCCGATGGCGACGACGACCAGCGCCTTCGCCGTATCGCCGTCGAGGCCGATGGAAGCGAGCAGGGGCGCCATCAGCCCGGCGGTGGTGATGATCGCGACGGTCGAGGAGCCCTGCGCGGTCTTGATGCCGGCCGCGATGAGGAAGGGCAGGATGATGCCGATGCGGGTGTCGGCCAGCGTCTGACCGACGACCCCGGCGATCCCCGAGTTCTGCAGCACCTTGCCGAAGGCGCCGCCCGCTCCGGTGATGATGATGATCGTCGCCGCGGCGAGGATGGCGTCGCCGACCCAGCCCTTGTCGGCCAGCATCGCACGTTCGAGCTTCTTCGGCAGCAGCAGCGCCAGGCCGACGCCGATCAGCAGCGCGACCGTCGGCTGGCCGATGAAGGCGACGAAGGTGTAGGCGGTTCCCGTTCCAAACGGCTTGGTCGGAAACTCGGCGATCGAGCGGATAACGATCAGGACGATCGGAACCAGGATCGGCAGGAGCGACTTGACCGCGCCGGGGCTGTCG
Organism: uncultured Alphaproteobacteria bacterium; assembly: GCA_963789785.1. GTDB lineage: Bacteria > Pseudomonadota > Alphaproteobacteria > Rhodospirillales > Defluviicoccaceae > JAEULH01. Next base: position 28,541 of record CAWBNC010000018.1, read on the forward strand.
ACTGTCGCAACCGGGGCCGGAGACGTAGCCGGCTCGCCGGGAAGTTCGTCGTCCGGGGAGATGTAGATGCGCTTGGCGACGGTCACGGCGAAGACCCAGCCGGCGAAGCAGGCGATCGCGGCGACGAGCAGGCCCCAGAGGATGACGAGGCCGAGATCCGCGCCGAGGATACCGGCGGCGGCGATGGGGCCCGGTGTCGGCGGGACCATCGTGTGGGTCGCGTAAAGGCCCAGGCTAAGCGCGATCGCCGTCGTCGCCAGGCTGATCCCGGCGCGCCGGGTCAAGGCCTTGTTCAGCGACGACAGGATGACGAAGCCCGAGTTGCAGAATACCGGGATGGAGACGACGAAGCCCATGATCGACATGGTCGCCGGGACATTGCGCTCGCCGGTGACCTTGAGAATGCTCTCGGCGAGGCGGAAGGCGCCGCCGGAGCGTTCGAGGAAGGTGCCGATGATCGAGCCCGCCAGGATGACGATGCCGATGTAGCCGATGGTTCCGCCGAAGCCGTCGTTCACCGACTTGACCACGTCGGCCAGAGGCATGCCGGAGAGGATGCCGAAGGCGAAGGCGGCGATCAGCAGCGCCAGGAACGGGTGCATGCGCAGGCTGGCCGTGGCGAAGATGATGAATGCGATACTCAGGAGCAGCAGAATGACGAGCAGCATGGAGGTGACCCCTGTTTCCGCGCGGTTTTTCTTTCACCGCCAAAACGTCAGACGGCGATGCGGTCAGCGTTGCTAACTCCTTGATGCCGAGAGGTCAATCGCGACAGTTGAGGCGGCTTCTGCACTGACCGCCGGTCCTCGTCGGAAGTGCGGCTTTGAGCATCCTGGCGTGCCTGAGATACGCATTTTTCAATCATAACGAGGCATGAGGGGCGGGGAATGTCAAACGGTGACATCGCTACAACAGCAGAGGCGTGGATAACGGCGCCCCAAGTAGATTGATTCTCATTCGCTTGCAGTAAATGACCGATTGTGCTATTGCTTTACTTCAGTTGAGACAGGGGAAAACCCTGCCCGTGGGTGAGCGCAAGTCGCGAGGAGTGTGTCCGGGAAGGGAACGAAGACGGGGGACATCATGTCTGGCACTCGCTGCTGCTGCGGCTTTTTGTGCGGCTCTGATCGTCGGGCTCGAGCACGGAGCATAGGGGCGTGGAGGCCGTTCCCGCTAAGCCGCCTTGCTGCTCTGACGACAAGTTCGTTGTTCCTGCTTCCATTCATGTCTCAAAGCGCTTTCGCGCAGACGTTCAGTACGGCTGCAACCGCTGCCGCGGAGGCGGCTTGCGGTCTGGGTCCACCCCCCGCCATAGCAGCCGGGGTGTGCGGCGGCGGCGGCACCGTGGGCGGCCTCGGCGCCGTGACCCAACCGAATGCGACGGCCGTCGTCGAAGATCGGCTGAAGACCGCCCGTGAGGCTGCCGAAGATGATACTTCTGGCGGCGCGAGCGCCGATACGACAGACACGCCTTTGGGCGGGGGGCTCAACGCCTTCTTTTCGGCCGGCGCCGAAACCCTCACGCACGACAAGAATGCATATGAGGACGGTTACGACTCCGTCATGCCGATGGCGACGGTTGGCGTCGACTACGCGCTTACCCGCTGGCTAAACGCCGGGCTTGCCTTTAACTATACGCATTCAAGTGGTGACTACGATAACGGTGGCAACTTCAACAACAACTCCTACGGCCCACTGATCTACGCTTCGATACTGCCGTTCGAGGGCGCATTCACCGATGTGGTCTTGAGCTACGCGCGCAACGATTACTACCGCAGCCGCCGGGCGGTGATTAACGGAGGCACTGCTCCGGTAGGAAAGCAGCATGTTTCAGGGGATTACAGCGGCAACGAGTACAGCGCCGCGCTTCATACCGGTTATGACTATCCGGTCGGGAGCATTACCATTGGTCCGAGGGCTGGCCTCAACTACACTTACTGGCAGATCGATAACTACAAGGAAGATGGCAACAGCGGACTCGAACTCAGGTACAGCGGTCAGAATCAGGAATCGCTGCAGAGCAGCCTGGGCGCTGCCGCCTCGATTGCGATCGGCACCTCATTCGGGGTGATTCTGCCGCAAGTGAACGCGGCTTGGGTGCACGAGTTCCTCAATGGCGCGCGCAGTATCGACGCCAAATACATCGCTGTGCCAGACAGTGAAAGTTTCAGCTTCGACCGCGAGTCGACGGCCAGGAACTGGGCGGTCATCGGCGTCGGCGTCTCCGCCGTCTTGCCCAACGGGATCCAGCCGTTTGTCAACTTCTCCACCGTGCAGGGGAACGACGACTACGTGAGTTATGGCGGGACGCTCGGTCTGCGCGTGGCGTTATAGGAGAAGTGGGCGGCTGACGGTCGATCGCTGGTTGGCATCCGCCAGATTGTCCGCGCGAGATTACGTCGCGGTGCTTCTGATATTGTTCTCAGCCAAGGTTCGGACGACCGGTTGAACCGTTGTGGCGAGCGCCGTGGTTATCTCACCGCGAAACGTAGCATCGGCGGCGAGCGCATGCTTGAGCTTCTTGCGCAGATCCGCCTGGTTGTCAGGATCGGCGGGCTCGCGCTCAAGATCGGCGAGTGAGGCCGATTGCGCCTCGCTCGCCATATGCTTTCGCAGCAGGGCCAGAACCGCCCTGCCCGCACCGGCGTGACCGGCCGTGGCCGCCGGGGAGTTGCCGTCCAAGAGACAGTCGACAACCGCCGCGACCGCACGAACTGCAAGCGCAACCATATCCTCTTTCGCCGTGACCGAGGGCGAATCGCCGGGTGGCTGGCCATCCGCCGGCAATACGTGCGCAACCGTCGTCAGCAAGGCCTTATCGGGGGCTCGGCGGGATTGCGCACAGCGGCGCTCGTAACGCGCGACAACTTCCATCGCCAAACCTGCCAACGCCTCGGCGGGCTGCGGCAACGCGGCGCCGAGTAGCGCGAGCAGGCGCTCATCAACGACCAGCGCCCGCTCAAGCCGGCCAGTCTTCTCGAGAACATCGCCGAGCTCCGCGAGAGCGCGAAGTGTCGCCGGTCGAGGCTCCCTTCGCGCTAAGGCGGCAAGACGATCGTAGCAGGAAACGGCTTCCTCCGCCGCGGCCGTGGCCTCCTCGTTCTGCCCAAGATCGGCGAAGTTCGCGGCAAGCGCCGTCAACGACCGGGCCAGGGGCTCGCGGAACACTTCGGGCCGGCGCTCAGCGAGCTGGCGGCGGATCGCGACCGCTTCGCCGCCGGCTTCCGCCGCCCGCTCGCGCTGGCCGGCAACATTACATACCGCGCACAAGGTCATCAGCGACGCGGCGAGATTCGGTCGAAATCGGTCAGGCAATGAAAGGGCAAGCTGCCGCTGAATCGCGACCGCTTCCGCCGTCGCCTCAAGAGCCAGCTCCAACTCATCGCAGGACAGCAGCGTAAAGGCGACGTTGTTGAGCGAGTCCGCCAGATAGGGGAGTTGGCGCATCGGCATGTTGTTGGCATGCGCGCGCAGGATCTCGACCGCCTCGGTGACGGCGACGCACGCTTGATGGGATTGGCCGAGTTGGTGCAGTCTCCCGGCAAGCGTATTGAGCATCAGCGCAAGATCGAAGCGGTAGGCGTCTGGACTTGCCGCGGCCAGAACCCGCTGCAGGCTCACCGCCTCTTTGGCCGCGGTAAGCGCGTCAGCCGGCCTACCGAGTCCACCGAGATGCACGGCCAGCGCGTGAAGCGCATGGGCGAGCCCGGGACGGAACGCGTCGGGATGCACGGCGGCAAGCTCGCGCAGCATCTCGGCGGACTCCTCGGCCGCCTGCGTCGCCTCCTCGGGACGACCGACGTCGCCAAGGTAGAACGCCAAATTGGACAGCGAGAGGGCCAAGTCGGGACGATTGGTATCGGCTTCCGCCGCCAGCGAGCGATGCAGGCCGACAGCCTCTTCGGCGGCGTCGAGTGCTTCGTCCCCCTGACCGGTATTGCTCAGGTAGACCGCGAGATCGGTCAGCGACGAGGCGAAGCCGCGGCCGAAAAGATGATGCTGCGCGTCGGCGAGAGAACGCAGCAGGCCCGCCGCCTCCAGTGCTGCTGCCAGCGCCTCTTCGCGCCGACCCACATCGTTGAGCCTGCTGGCCAAAGTGCCAAGGCCGACCGCCAGGTCCGCATTCAGGGTTTCATCGCCACGTTGAGCAAGATCGCGGCGCAGCATGACGGCTTCCTCAGCCGCCTGCAGCGCATCTTCAAAGCGGCCGATGTCCCCCAACCGGTCACCCAGCTGAGTAAGGCAGCCGGCGAGCAGCATTCTCCCTTCGTCATCAGGCTGTCGCTCGATCCGCGCGCGCAACGCATCTATCGTACGCAAATGAACGGCAACGGCCCTTTGTGAGAGCTTGATCGTCCGCTCGGGGAGCTGCGTGCAAATCCCAATCAGCGCCTCTGGCCCGGCGTTCTGGGCAGCTTCTTCGACGATGCAGTCAAACCAGGCCAGGGCCGGGTGATCGTCCAATGTCGCAAAGTCCTGGGCCGTGCGAAGAACGGACGTCAGCGTAGCCTGAGGCGCACGTCGCCACGCACGAGCAACGACCGCGGCCTGTCGGTTCGTGCTGTGGGCCGAAAGCACCGCGATAGCGGCGGCTTCGCCGATCAGGGGAGGCAGGATGGGCGAGACGCCTTCGCAAGCGTCGTCGGGCAGGGCGTCGCGCAGGGCCTGCGCAACGTCGCTGGACGTATCGGCGTGGCTTCCGCCCAGCGCACAGCGCTCGGCGGCCACAACGTCGTCCAGGATCTCCGACGAGCAGCCCCGAATCAAGGTAACGACGGCGGCCATATGGATAAGGAAGTTCTCGTCCAGCCCGCGGTCTTCGGCAAGCCCGCGAAGGCGGCCGATCTCGTTGACAGCGAGCCGCTCGGCCATGTCGCGGCGGCTTAGAGTGAGCAGGCTCGACAGGCCAAGGTCGACGCCGGCCAATCCCGCCATCAGAAGGTGGAGCGGCTCCAACTCGAGAGCCGCGCCGTCGAGGGCGCGATCGAACTCCGTATTCTCTCCCCGCCGCGGCGGGCGCAGCGGCTCGGCTCGGCCCTTGCGTTCCGAAGCTGTTGACATGACCGCCGCCAGGATTTCACGGCGGGTTTCACCGGACGGAAGGTCAGGAAGTTGGCATGGCTCGCCGGGATCGAACAGATCGATCAGGCCATCGTCGGTCCAGCCTCGGGGCGTCACCAACTCCGGCCACCAACCCCGGTTTTTGCCTGCATGCCGCGCGAGCAGAAGCAGCCTGAGGGGATTGCCATCTTCGGCCGGATTGGAAGCCAGCTGGATGAGAACCTTGCGCAAGACGCGGGCGGAGATGAAAGCGTTATCGATGACAATCAGGGTTGGCGAAACCCATCGCCACTCGCTGACATCATCCTGCGCGCAAAAGCGGGCTATCTCGGTCGAACGGACGAAGCCTGATTGCCAGCCGAGCCCTTCCGCGATGGTGCAAAGTTCGAGTCCGAGCCGGGTCTTGCCGCTGCCAGCCCGCCCGGTGAGACAGCGGGCCGATAAAGTTCGTTGACCGGTCAGCCAGCGCTTGAGCGCCTCCATCTCAGCGTCGCGCCCGATCAAGGGCACTGCCTGGTTCAAAGGGTTCAACATGTCGAGGTCGGTCCTGACCGATCGACGGCGAGCTTGCAGCCGATCCAGGACCAGGCGCGGCTGACCGAGATTGACGTGGATCCCGTCACCTTCCGCCTGAACGATGACGGTGCGCTGGTCTTCGGCCCGGACGTTCTCGTTCGTGACGACCGATGCTTGCTCCGGGCTTCCCCGCCACTGGCGGCGCCGCGTGGTCAGCTGCTGAACGGTGCCGAGTTGCGGCTTTCCGGTCCGGTGCTGTCCGGTCAAACGGCGATAGAGGTCTTCGTAGCCCTTCTCCGCGTCGAGGACATAAAAATTGGCGCCACGGACGGGACGGGGGATGTACTTGAAGTCAGCGGCATCGAACAGGACGGGAATAAACTTCGTGTTACTGGCGGCCGCGTCGAAGATGTGCTGATAGATGAGGTTGCCTTCCCAACGAACGCCTAGCCCCTTCCCCGGCGCCTCGGTATCCATCACCCGGCGGTAGTAGGTCTCGGTGCAGATCAGCAGCACGAAATCACTGTTCTCGATCTGACGGTCCATCCACCGCGGCCAGCCCTCTGGGGGAGAAACCTCGTACTGGTCGATGACCGCATCGATCCCGCACTCGCGCAGCCGGTCGGCCAAGGCCAGCACGCGATCGGCATGCTCGATGGAATCGTGGCTGTAGCTGATCAGGACCTTCGGCGGCCGGTTATTCATCGGCGGCGAAGGCGGCATTGGAGGCAAGCGAGAGCGACCGACTAGTCGGACCGTTCAGCGCAGTCCCCGGGGCTGGAAGGAGAAAGAACTCACCGCCGGCATGATGGGCAAACTCGATGGGCGCGTACTCCGGCGTCTGGCTGACGCCGACAGCGGCGGCGGCATAGGTGACCCGGGAAGCTACCTGCTGGCCAAGGCTGCTGCCATCGAGGATGCCGGCATTTTCGCGCAGGATATCGAGGAGGGCTTGCGCGAATACCGAGTGACCTCCGCCGCTTGTATCGAGAACCGGCGCCAATCCTCCCGAGCTGAGTACATTTCGTGAAGAGCGATCGAGAAGAGCCTCGATCCACGCTGTCTTCGCCTTTTCGGTTGAACCCGCGCGCAGACGGGTTTGAATGCTGCGCAAGAGCGCGCCAGAATAACATGAATCCGCGACAACCAAGACGTGACGGGCATTGGCCGTCCAGATGAAGTCGGTAACGTCCGTGTTGGAGACCCACTTCGCCGGGTTGTCCGGCTCGCCGTCCACCGGAATCCAGTAGCCTTTCCGGAATCCACGCTCAGGTATGTCCTCCAATTGCCCGTGGCCTGCATAGTAGACTATCAGGTTGTCGCTATCGCCCGTTTCCTTGTTTATCTTGTAGAGTGCATCCAGGATCTGATCCTTCTTGACATTTATCAGCGTCGTAACTTTGAAGCCGTACTTGGTCGACAGTATCTCGCTGACGCTTCGCGCATCCGCGACAGCGGTTTCCAGCTTTCTGAGATACTGGTAGTCATTGTTGCCGATCACGAGCGCGTAGTAGTTTCCGAATTCGAGCTCGCGGTATTGCAGGCGCGGGCGTCGATGACGCCGCTGTCGTCCCAGTATCGCCGCCACTGCGCGCGCTCTGCGTCTGCAGGCTGGCGATCTGCGCATTTTTAGCTTCGATCTCGCTCCGCAGCGACGCGATCTGATTCTGGAAGTCCTGCCGTTCGGCTTGAAAGTCTTGGCGCGCCCCGGTGGAAGCTTTGGCCGCCGCATCTTGCTGCGTCGCCGCCTCGTCCCTGAGCCGGTTGAGCGTGGCCCTGAGCTGCACGAGGTCTCTCTGCGCGGCGGCGAGTTCGCCCCTGAGCCTCTCGTCCTCGGGATTTGCCCTGTCCGCACCAAAGTCGGCCACCCGGATCTGATCCTCGCTCAAACCCGAGGCGCGCCGATACCAGCGCAACGCCTCATTGACGTCCTTCGGGACGCCAGCGCCCCGTTCATACATCATACCAAGGCTGATCTGCGCCGGTGCGTAGTCCTGATCAGCGGCGAGCCGATACCACTTGCTCGCCGCGGCGTAGTCGGGCGCCGTCCCAAGGCCTTTTTCGTATATTTCACCAACGTAGGCCTGCGCTTCGGCATCGCCCGCTTTGGCGGGTTCGAGCCAAACCTTCAACGCGGTTGCGTAATCGGCACGATCGTAGGCAACGTACTCGCCGCCGCGGATGCGGCAGTCTCTCGCTGTCGTCCGGGTCGGGCGCCCTCGCGTGACGTATGTGGCGCTCGTGCCCAGTCTGCGTATCTGTCCGGGCAGAAGGCAATCGACAACCTGCAGATCCTCAGCACTCGCCACTGCTGAACCTGCCGCGGACTGGGATCTGGATGAGGATGAAACGGGCCCCGTCGGATCAGCTGAAGTACAGCCCGCAAGAATCATGAGGACGGCCGCCAACCGAGTGAACACCGAGCGCGCCCGCTCACCGTCCTTCCGCGGGTTCTCCGCCGAGCCCGCAGCGTCGCGCGGCCGCCCGTGCTCAGCATACGGTCTTGCTTCAGCCACTTTCGTCTAGTCCTCCGCCAGACCCAGGTTGAGAACCCGGATCGCCATCTTGTCGCCCGTCGTCGCTTCGGTTACCCCTGGCGGGATCTCCGCGAGGCGGCGCATGTCCAAGCGCCGTGGCCCTACTCCCGGCTTTGCTTCGAGATAGGCTTCCACTGTCGCGGCGCGCTGATTACTGAGCGGCGGTCGTGCATTCGGCTCAACATACCAGCCAACCTGGACGGCTTTTTGGGCAAGTTCCGGAGATGTCAGCGCAGCGGCGAGTTGGTCGAGAACGCCCATCGAACGTTCCTCCAGCCGCGCAGAGTTTGGGGCGAAAGCTAAAACAGCTACGGGCAAAACTTTGGCCGGCGGGCCCGTGTCGCGGAGCGGTATCGGGCGCAGGGCTTCAAGCCATTCGGCAGCGCTGTTCAAGGCGAGCGCCGGGGCCGCAGTCAACGTGAACAACGTTGCAAGCGCCGAAGCAATCAGGAGCTTCATGAACCGTGGCATCAAGTCCAATGACTCCGCCCCGCATCCGCAGCTTTTTCTTGTTCGCCTCAGACCGCATCTGGCCCGTCTATAGAAACGGCGACGGACAATCAGCCTTTGTCCAACGCCTTGCTGCCTTCAACCGGTTCCCTCTCCTTTGGGCGATCTGAACGCACACGTCGAACCGATGCTGGATAAAATATGATAACCCTCACGGGCCGGGAAATCCATCCTGGGCCAATCGCCTGGTACTGCCGGAAGTTCCTTTTCGATCTTTGCTTGTGGGGCGAGGCGGCGCCACGCGCGCTTCCAAGTCCCCGACCCGGACGCCCGGTGCACAGATGCCATAGTCAAAGCCTGTCGATGCAGCTACACTCCTGCGTGCGGATCATCACCGCCAACGCGCTGACCGCGATAACGCGGCGGCCGGAATAATAACTGACAAGTGCGTCGAAGCGCACGGCTGAGGGAGGCAGGCTTCGTGACGGGTGAGATCCCGCTGCTTGAAGTGCGGGACGTATCGCTGAGCTTTCGCGGCGTGCGGGCGCTGAGCCACGTCACGTTCCGCGTCGGCCGGGGCGAGCTGTTCTCCATCATCGGCCCCAACGGCGCCGGCAAGACTTCGATGCTGAACTGCATTTCCGGTCGCTACACGCCGACCGAAGGGCGGGTCGTGATCGACGGGCGCGACGTAACAGCGATGAAGCCCAGCGCCCGGGCCGGGCTCGGCATCGGCCGCACCTTTCAGAACCTCGCCCTCTTCAATCACATGACCGTGCTCGACAACATCATGGTCGGGCGCCATCACCTGCTCCGCAACAACGTCGCGACCGGCGCGCTGTACTGGCTCGGCGGCGCCCAGCGCGAGGAGTTGGCGCACCGTCGTCAGGTCGAGGAGATCATCGATTTCCTTGAGATTACCCCAATCCGCAAGTCGATCGCGGGGACGCTGCCGTACGGGTTGCGCAAACGGGTCGAGCTTGCCCGGGCGGTTGCGCTGAAGCCGCATCTCCTTCTTCTCGATGAGCCGATGGCCGGCATGAATCTCGAGGAGAAGGAGGACATGGCGCGCTACATCAACGACCTCAACGCCGAATGGGGCATGACGGTGGTGATGATCGAGCACGACATGGCCGTCGTGGTCGACATCTCCGACCGGGTGCTGGTCCTGGACTTCGGCCGGAAGATCGCCGAGGGCGAGCCGGACGCGGTCATGGCCGACGCGGAGGTCAAGAAGGCCTACCTCGGGGTCGACGCCGACGCCGATGCCGACGCCGACGCCGACCACGCGCCGCCGGCGGCGGCAGCGCAATGACGAGCGACAGCACCTGGGCCGACGTCGCCGTCCACGACACCTTTCCCAAGGTTCTCGCTTTCAACGCCCGGACCTGGCCGGATGCGGTGGCGATGCGCGAGAAGGAGTTCGGCATCTGGAACGCCTTCACCTGGGCCGACTACCAGGGCCAAGTCCGGCTGATGGCGCTCGGCATGCACCGGCTCGGCCTCCAGCGGGGCCAATGCGTCGCGTTGATCGGCGACAATCGGCCGGAATGGGTATGGGGCGAGATTGCCGCGCATGCGCTGGGCTGCATGTCGCTCGGCATCTACCAGGACTCCATGGGCGAGGAGGTCACCTACCTCATCAATTATGCCGAAGCCCGGCTGATCGTCGCCGAGGACGAGGAGCAGGTCGACAAGCTGCTGGAACTTATCGAGCAGACGCCTTGCGTGTTGCGTATCGTCTTCTGCGATCCCCGCGGCATGCGCAAGTACGACGATCCGCGGGTCATCGGCCTCGACGCGCTCTGCCGCCTCGGCGCCGACGTTGAGCGCGAGGATCCGGAGCTGTACGGTCGCGAGGTCGCGGCCGGGCAGGGCGAGCGACGTCAGCGTGCTCTGTACCACCTCCGGGACCACCGCGCGGCCCAAGCTCGCCATGCTACAGGCCGGCGCCTTCCTCAGCCATTGCCTCGCCTACCTGCGTCGCGACCCCAAGCGGCCGGGCGATAATTACGTCTCCGTTCTGCCGCTGCCTTGGATCATGGAGCAGGTCTACGCCGTTGCTCAGGCGCTGATCGCACGGGTCATGCGTGAATTTCGTCGAGGACCAGGAAACGATGATGGCCGATCTGCGCGAGATCGGCCCGAGCTTCGTCCTGCTCGGCCCGCGGGCCTGGGAAGGGGTCGCCGCCGATGTCCGCGCGCGGATGATGGACGCGACCCGGTTCAAGCGGATGATGTTCGACTTCGGCATGAAGCTCGGCACCGAGCGCGCTGCGGATCGCGGCCGGCGCTCGCGGCTGGCCGACGCCATCCTCTTTCGCGCGCTCAAGGACCGGCTCGGCTTCACCTACCTGACGTCGGCGGCGACCGGAGGCGCGGCGCTCGGTCCCGAGACCTTCCGCTTCTTCCTCGCCATGGGCGTGCCGCTGCGTCAGCTCTACGGCCAGACCGAGCTCGCCGGGGCCTACACCATCCACGCGCCCGACGACGTCGACTTCGACACCGTCGGCACGCCCTTCGACAACGCCGAAGTCCGCATCGAGAACCCCGACGAGAACGGCGTCGGCGAAATCGTCGCCCGAACGAGCGGCATGTTCTCGGGCTTCTACGGCAACGAGGACGCGACCGGGGCCGAGCTCCGCGACGGCTGGATGCACACCGGCGACGCCGGCTACTTCAAGCCGGAGAACGGTCATCTGGTCGTCATCGACCGGATCAAGGACATCGCAACGACCTCCGACCGGAGCCCGGTTCTCGCCGATGTTCATCGAGAACAAGCTCAAGTTCTCGCCGTTCATCGCCGAGGCGGTGATCCTCGGCCACGGCCGGCCCTACCTCGCCGCCATCGTCTGCATCCGCTTTTCGATCGCCGCCAAGTGGGCCGAACAGCGGCGCATCTCGTTTACCAACTACACCAACCTCTCCGGGCGCGACGAGATCTACGCCCTCTTCCGCGGCGAGATCGTCGACGTCAATGCGACGCTGCCGGAAGCCCACCGGATCCGCAAGTTCCTGCTCCTGTACAAGGAGCTCGACCCCGACGACGGCGAGCTGACCCGTACCCGCAAGGTCCGCCGCGGGGTCATCAACGAGAAGTACGGCGAGATCATCGACGCGATCTATGCCGGCCGCGACCTGTCCATGTCGACGCGATGATCACCTTCCAGGACGGAACGCGCTCGCGCGTCGTCACCGATCTGCGGGTCGAGACGGTCCTTGCCGCGGACGCCGGACGGCGCCCGGCAGGCGGCGGAATAGGCAGGATGATGGCCGTGATCGGAGGGCCGCTATGAACGTCGACCTTCTCTTCCAGCTTATCGTCAACGGGCTGATCCTGGGGACGCTCTACGGCGTCGTCGCCATGTGCTTCACCCTGATCTACAAGGCCTCGCAGGTGGTCAACTTCGCCCAGGGCGAGTTCCTGCTGATCGGCGCCTGGGTCTGCTGGTGGCTGCTCACCGAGTTCCAGCTCCCGTTCTACGCCGGCTTTCTTCTCACCCTGGTCTTCATGATGGTCTTCGGCATCGTCCTGCAGGTGCTGGTGCTGCGGCCGATGATCGGCGAGCCGGTGATCTCGGTGATCATGGTCACGATCGGCCTGTCGATCTTCTTCCAGGCGATCATGAAGTGGCTGTTCGGCGTCTTCACCCAGCCGTTCCCGCCGATCTTCGCCGTCCGCTCGGTCGACATCTTCGGCCTCAACGTCCAGCCGGCCTACCTGATGAGCATGGTCATCTCGCTTTTGATCATGGCCGGCTTCGCCTGGTTCTTTAAGTACTCGCGCCTCGGACTGGCGATGCGCGCGACCGCCTTCAATCAGCAGGTCGCGCAGAGCCTGGGCATCTCGGTCAAGCAGATGTTCGCCGTCTCCTGGGCGATCTCGGCGATGGTCTCGGCCTTGGCCGGCGTCGTCTTCGGCATCGTCAACGGCGTGTCGCCGGCGCTGTCGTTCTTCGGCATCAAGGTCTTTCCCGCGGTCATCCTCGGCGGCCTCGACTCGATCGTCGGCGCGGTGGTCGGCGGGCTGATCATCGGCGTGCTCGAGAACCTCGCCGAGTACGTCGACGGCCAGTGGCTCAACATCGGCAACCTCTATGCCATCGCGCCGTTCTACGCCCTGGTCATCATCCTGATGATCAAGCCCTACGGCCTGTTCGGCACCGAAAAGATCGAAAGGCTGTAGGCGATGGCCCAGGCGCTCACCCGTTGCGGCGACTTCAAGACCACCTACCGGGCGGACACCACCATCTTTCCCAGCGCCCGCTCGCGCGCCTTCGCGCTTCTCGGCATCGCCATTCTCATCGCTGGCGCCGCTGCAGATCGGCGGCTTCAGCGTGCTCAGCGACTACTGGGTCACCCTGTTCATCCAGATCGGCTATCTCGCCATCGCCGCCCTCGGCCTCAACATCCTGGTCGGATTTACCGGGCAGATCTCGCTCGGCCACTCGGCCTTCTTCGGCTTCGGCGCTTTCGCCTCGGCTTATCTGAACAACACCTACGGCATTCCGGTATTCTTCAGTATCCCGCTGGCGGCGCTGTGGACCACCGCCGTGGGTCTGATCGTCGGCATCCCCGCCGGGCGGATCAAGGGCCTCTACCTCGCCATCGCGACTCTCGGCCTCGCAGTTCATCCTGCAGGACTTCTTCGCCCGCGCCGACTGGTTCACCGGCGGCTCCTCCGGCTCGCTGGCAGCGCCCTTCTCTGTCTTCGGCTACGAGATCAGCGGCGACCGGCAGTACTTCTATGTCGTGCTCGCCTACCTCGTGGTGATGTACCTGCTCGCCGCCAACCTGATGCGCAGCCGCGACGGGCGGGCGCTGGTCGCGGTGCGCGATCACTACCTCTCGGCCGAGGTCATGGGCGTCAACCTGACCAAGTACCGGATTCTCTCGTTCGGCATCTCTTCCTTTTTCGCCGGCATCGGCGGCGCGCTCTACGCCCACTACCTCCAGTACGTCTCGGTCGAGGCCTTCGACATCCTGCTGTCGATCCAGTTTCTCGGCATGGTCATCATCGGCGGGCTCGGTTCGATCATGGGCTCGCTGCTCGGAACCGTCTTCATGGTGCTGCTGCCGGAGGTGATGGCGTGGGTGGTGAACATCCTGCGCGCCACCGATTGGGGCAACGTGCCGGCCATCGTCAACGGGCTCGCCTTCCTCAAGCAGGCGGCGATCGGGCTTGCGATCGTGCTCTTTCTGATTTTCGAGCCGGACGGCCTCGCCCACCGCTGGCGGCAGATCAAGGCTTACTGGAAACTGTACCCGTTCTCGTACTGAGGTAGAGAGGCCGGGACAGGCTGTGGGGACGCACGACGTCCACGAACCGAGGGGAGGAAAGATCCATGAGGCAGAAGGTGGCGGCGCCGGTAGCGGCGCTGGCAGGTATTTGCGCGGCGGTTGCCATGATCGGCATGCGCGGCCGCGGCGGACATTCCGGTCGGCAATCTCGTCGACTATACCGGGCGCACGGCGATCGTCGGCACGCCCTATGGCCAGGCCAAGGTCGATGCGGCGAAGTGGGAGAACGCCCACGGCGGCATCAACGGCAAGACCGTCAACCTGGATACGGTCGATTATTCGTACGAGGTGCCACGGGCGATCGCGACCTACAAGAAGTGGAACCAGGCCGGCTATGTCGCGATCCAGGGTTGGGGAACGGGCGACACCGAGGCGCTCGTCAACTTCGTCGCCGAGGACAAGATCCCCTACTTCTCGGCTTCGTATTCGGCGCATCTGACCGATCCCACCGGCAAGGGACCGGAGACGAAGAAGCCGACGCCCTATAACTTCATCATGGCGCCGTCCTATTCCGACGGCGTGCGCGCCCTGCTTCAGTGGGCGAAACAGGACTGGGATGCGAAAGGCGGCAAGGGCAAGCCGAAATACGTCCACATGGGCGACAACCACCCCTATCCCAATGCGCCCAAGAAGGCCGGTGAGGTGTACGCGGAGGAGCTCGGCTTCGAGGTTCTGCCGGCGATCCAGTACAGCCTCGGCCCGGGGGACTTCAAGGCGCAGTGCCTGAGCCTCAAGGAGTCGGGCGCCAATTACGCATTTCTCGCCAATACCTCGGATTCGAACGTCTCGCTGCTCAGGTCGTGCCAGACCGTCGGGACCGAAGTCCAGTTCATGTCCAACATCTGGGGCTATGACGAGAATCTGATGAAGGCCGCCGGCCGGGCCGCCGATGGCGTCGTCTGGGTGATGGGCGCGGTCGACTGGAATTCCGACGCGCCGGGAATGAAGCTGGTCAAGGATATCGCCAAGAACGCCGATCCCAATGCCACCTACAAGCCGGTCCACTATATCCGCGGAATCTGCTCCTATTACTACATGAAGGAAGCCATGGAGTGGGCCGACAAGAACGGCGGCGTATCCGGTCCCAGGATCAAGGAGGGCATGTACCAGAAGAAGGACTGGGTGCCGGCCGGGCTGGAGGGCGTCTGCCCGAAAGCGACCTGGACGCCTGAGGACCATCGCGGATTCAGCGAGGTTCTGGTCTACCGCGGCAAGGTCAAGGCCGATCCGCCGGCCAATACGGACATCGCCCAGCTGATGGCCGACGGGTCCATTGGCATGGAGAAGGTCTACGAGGTCGAGATCCCGCGCAAGCCGGAGTGGCTCGGCTGGTAACGGTTCGCTCATGAATGGCGAGGGCTCGGCCGCGTGGCCGGAGCCCTCGCGCCGGAGCGGCCACGATCAAAGCCACAATGGAGGTATGGGGACGATATGACCCAGCCGATGGCTGCCGGCGGAACGGAAGCCGGAACGCAGGCGGCGCTGTCGGTCAACAACATCGAGGTCGTCTACGACGAAGTCATTCTCGTCCTGCGCGGCGTCAGTCTGGATGTCGGCAAGGGGGCTCTTGTCACCCTGCTCGGGGCCAACGGTGCCGGCAAGTCGACGACGCTCAAGGCGATTTCGGGTCTGCTGAAGACCGAAGACGGCGAAGTCACTCGCGGCAAGATCGTGTTGAACGGCGAGCGCATCGATCAACTGGCGCCCGAGACCATCGTTCGTCGCGGCCTCTTCCAGGTCATGGAGGGCCGGCGCATCGTCGAGGACATGACCCCGATCGAGAACCTCCGGCTAGGTGCCTACACCCGCCGCGACCGCGGGATCGGCGCCGACATCGAGATGGTTTTCTCGTACTTCCCGCGGCTAAAGGAGCGGACCGGGCTCGCCGGCTATCTGTCCGGGGGCGAGCAGCAGATGCTCGCCATCGGCCGGGCGCTGATGGCGCGGCCGCAACTGATGCTTCTCGATGAGCCGTCGATGGGGCTGTCGCCGCTGCTTGTCAACGAGGTGTTCGCCATCATCCGCCAGCTCAATCGTGACCTCGGCATCACCATGTTGCTGGTGGAGCAGAATGCGCGCATGGCGCTGCGCTGCGCCGACTACGGCTACATCATGGAGAACGGCAAGATTGTTCTCGACGGCACGGCTTCGGAGCTGAGCAACAATGAGGACGTCAAGGAGTTTTACCTCGGCGGGGGCGAGCAGCGGAAATCATTCAAGAATCTCAAGTCGTACAAGCGCCGCAAGCGCTGGCTGTAAAAGGTTCAATGAACTTGTCACAATGTCCGGCTTAAATTGGACACAATCATGCAGTAGCACAGTGGTCAACGACAGACCTCCTACGACAAAGGGTCGGAGATCCCCCATCTCCGGAAACCCGTACCGGCACACAAGCCGTACTCGGCGGTCGGCCTCAACCGACCGCCGCCTCTCTGTCGGCTCACCATCGGATCCGGCTAAAGGGGCGATAGGGCGAGGGGGAGTACGCGTATGCCGAAGATAAGCCGCGACCTCGATTTCATCATGACCTGCCTCGGCGAGGTTCTGCGCGAGCAGGGCAACGGGGCCATTGCCGATCGCCTGCCCTGGCTCGCCAAGGTCCAGCACGACGAGGACGACGATTTTCCCGACCGGCTGCCGCAGGCGTATTCCACGGCGTTCGCGCTGTTGAATATGATTGAGGAGAACGCCTACGCGCAGAACCACCGTCTGCTTGCGGCGGCGGGACGCCTTGGCGAGCGTTCCGGCTCATGGGAAAACACGTTCGGCCTGCTCCTCTCCGCCGGCCATGGCCCGGAGGAGATCGCGGCGACGCTGCCGCGGATCCAGGTCGAGCCGGTGCTGACCGCGCATCCGACCCAGGCGAAGCGGCGAACCATCCTCGAGCATCACCGCGAGCTCTATCTTCTGCTTGTCCAGCGCGAGAACCAGATGTGGACGCCGGGAGAGCAGGACGAAATCCGCGACCGGATCAAGGCCCTACTGGAGCGCGTCTGGCGTTCGGCGGGAATCCATTTCGAGCGGCCGGACGTCGCCAGCGAAGTCCGCAACGTCCTCCATTACCTCCGCAATGTCTTTCCCACCGTGCTGCCGCTGCTCGCCCGGCGCCTGCGTGAAGCATGGCTAGAGGTCGGCTTCGATGCGGCCCTGCTTGACGACCGTTACCCGTTTTCACCGCACCTCGGCTTCGGCAACTGGGTCGGCGGCGATCGCGACGGCCACCCGTTCGTCACCGGCGAGACCACCCGGCACACCCTTCGAGAGCTTCGCGCTACGGCGCTCATAATCATACGCGATGAACTGACGCGGCTCGCCGCGCGGATCAGCCTTTCCGAGCGGCTGCAGGACCCGGGAGACGCGCTGCTCGCTCGTCTTGCCGCCATGACAGCGAACCTCCCTCGCAGCCCGGAGGCGCCGCACCGCAATCCCGACGAGCCCTGGCGCCAGTTTGCCAGCGCCATGCTCGCGCTTTTGCCCGACACTGGTGGCGACGAGCCGCCGCAGCCTGACCGGGCGTCCTACCGTCGTGCCGGCGAGCTGCTGGCCGACCTGGACCTCCTTCGCGCCGACCTTCATCGCCTCGGCGCCGACCGGCTGGCGCGAACGGACGTGAATGTCGCAAGCGATCTCGTGCGCACATTCGGCTTTCATTCCGCCAACCTGGATATTCGCCAGAACGCGCGCTTCCACGACCTTGCAGTCGACCAGCTCATGGCCGCCGCCGGGTTCTCCGAAAGCGACTTTTCGACCTGGGAGGAAGAACGCCAGCTCGATCTGCTGGCAGTGGAGCTGGCGAGTCCGCGGCCCTTTGTCCGTCCCGACGCCGACGTCGGCCCGGAAGCGCGCGCCGTTCTCGATTGCTACGCGGCCGTCGCCGGTCACCTTGCAGCCTGGGGCAGCGACGGGCTTGGCGCCCTGATCGTCAGCATGACCAGCACAGTCTCGGATCTGCTCGCCGTCTATCTTCTGGCGCGGGAAGGCGGGCTCCTCGCCTACGACGGCGAGGTCGACGGCGACGGGAACGGCGATGGGCCGTGGTGCCGGCTGCCGGTGGTTCCGCTGTTCGAAACGATCGAGGATCTGCGGCAGGCGCCCGAGATCCTTGGCCGCTTTCTTGCCCATCCGATCACCCGGCGCAGCCTCGCCGCGCATGGCCGCGAGCGCGGCGACGGCGAGCGCCGCCAGCAGGTGATGATCGGCTACAGCGATTCGAGCAAGGACGGCGGGCTGCTGGCCAGCTTCTGGTCGCTGCATCGCGCCCAGCTGGAGATGGTCCGCGTCGCCGCCGAGACCGGCGTGCACCTGCGCTTCTTCCACGGCCGCGGCGGCACCATCAGCCGCGGCGCCGGGCCGGCGCACCGCTTCCTCGACGCCTTGCCGACGGGCTCGGTCGGCGGCGGCCTGCGCATGACCGAGCAGGGCGAGACCATCGCCCAGAAGTACGCCAACCGCATCACCGCTGCGCACAACATCGAGCTCCTCAGCGCCGGCGCGGTGCGCCGGACGTTGCTGGACCGTGACGCGCCGGTACCCGATCCGGCTCTGGTCGAGCTCATGGACCAGCTCGCCGCCGAAAGCCGCCGGGCCTACCGGGCGCTGGTCGACGGCGACGGCTTCGTCACTTTCTTTTCCCAGGCAACCCCGATCGACGTCATCGAGCACAGCCGGATCGGCTCCCGCCCCGCACGGCGCACCGGCGAGCGGACGCTGGCCGATCTGCGCGCGATCCCGTGGGTGTTCGCCTGGAGCCAGTCGCGCTTCTACCTCTCGGGCTGGTACGGGGTCGGCAGCGCCCTCGGGGCGCTAAAACGGTCGCGGGCGGATGCGTTCGCCGAGCTTGTCACCGCGACCCGGAGCCGCCGCTGGCCGCCGCTGGCCTACGTCTTCGCCAACGCCTCGACGACGGTGCTGACCGCCGATGCCGAGCTGATGCGCGCCTATGCCGGGCTGGTCACGGACGATGGCCTGCGCGCGCGCTATCTCGCCCCCATCCTCGACGAATTCGCTGCGACGCGGACCATGCTGGAGGAGCTGCACGCCGGCACGCTTGAGGAGCAGCGGCCGACCCTGACCCGGTCGATCCGGATGCGCACGCCGGCCCTGTCGGTTCTTCACCGCCAGCAGATCCGCCTCATCGCCGAGTGGCGCGAGGCGCAGGAGCGCGGCGACGAGGAGGCCGCGGCGGCGCTCCTGTCTCGCCTGCTCCTGCTGGTCAACGCCATCGCCAGCGGACTCGGCACCACCGGCTGACGAACGCGGCGCGGGGTCAGGGCGAAGCCGGACTTGCCACCGCCGTTCCGGCCTCGGCCATGGTGGCCTGGAGGGCGTGTTCCATCACCGCAAGGTCGGGTGCGTGTCCGGTGTACAGCTCGAACTGCGCCGCCGCCTGGTGAAGCTGCATGCGCACGCCGGGGATCGTCCGGCAGCCGCGCGCGGCGGCCTCGCGAAGCAGGCGCGTTTCGACCGGCTGCGGCACCGCGTCGAAGACGATCCGGCCGGGCCGCAGCGCCGCCTCGGGGACGATCAGGGCCGTGGGATCGTTCAGCCCGACGGGGGTGACGTGAGCGATAAGATCGATCGCGCCGTTGTCGGCGATCGCCGCGACCGGGCCGCCGTAGGTTGCGCCAAGCTCATTGGCGAGAGCCCGGCCACGACTCCGCCGAGCGATTGTAGAGCGTGACCGCGCTGCCAGCGCGGATCAGTCCGAAGACGACGGCGCGCGCGCCGCCGCCGGCGCCGATGACCGCGGCGCGCAGGCCGGTGACCGGTCCGACCTCGGAGAAGGCGCGGATCGCGCCGAGCCAGTCGACGTTGTGGCCGGTCAGCCGCCCGTCGTCGTTGACGACGGTGTTGACCGCGCCGATGGCCCGCGCGTCGTCCGTCAGCGCGTCGAGATGCGCGATCGCCCGGATCTTGTGCGGCATGGTCAGGCCGAGCCCGCGCAGGCCCAGCGCCCGCATGGCCGCGATCGCGGCGGCGGTGTCTTCGGTCCCGAAGGCGACGTAGACGTAGTTCAGGCCGAGCGCGCGATAGGCGGCATTGTGCATGGCGACGCCGAAGCGCCCCGGATGCGCCGCGATCGAGCCGCAAAGCATCGGGTTCGAGCTTGCCATTTCCCGTTGACGCTCCGTTCGCTGCGGCATTATTCCAGAAGGAGAGCATCCTGCGCCCGAGCCAACGCCGATGGGTGCCCTATCGACATGTAATCGATCGATTTTTCTCTCTGCGAACGATTCCATTCGACGCACGTTAATCTGGAGCCCAGCAAGGCGGTGCCGCGTTGCGGCCCCAATCGCGGCTTAGCGAGGCGGTGCGGCCAATGAACATCCTCTGCGTGACGCCCAACGTCGCGGTCGACCGGCTGATCACCGTGCCGGAATTTGCGGCCGGCGGGATCTGGCGGGCGACGGCGGCGCGGGTCACCTGCGGCGGCAAGGGCGTCAACGTCGCCCGGGCGCTGCGCCGGCTCGGTCATCATCCGGTCTGCGTCGGGCTGCTCGGCGGGGAGCCCGGTTGCCGCGCCGCCGACAGCGCACGCGTCGAGGGACTGACCACGGCATGGACCTGGATCGACGGCGAAACGCGCACCTGCGTCATCGTCGTCGACGAGCGCGGCACGGCGACCGTCATCAACGAGCCGGGGCCGGTGCTGCAGGAGGAGGACTGGGCGCGGCTTCTCGCCGACGTCGAGGCCGCGGGACGCGAGGCCGAAGCGGTCTGCATCTGCGGCAGCATGCCGCCGAACGTGACCTCGGGCGGGCTGGCGCGGCTGGTCGCCGCCGCGGCCGGTGGGGGACGATCCGGCGGGCGCTCGGTCTGGGTCGATACCGGCGGCGAAGCGCTGATCGACGCGTTGTACGCCGGCCCCTACGGGGTCAAGATCAATGCCGAGGAGGCCGCCGCCGTTCTCGGCGAGCCGGTGACGACCGCGCCGGCCGCGGCCCGCGCGGCACAGTGGCTGCGTCAGCGGGGCGCCGGCCGGGCCATCGTCACTCTGGCCGAAAATGGCGCGGTGCTGGCCGAAGCGGACGGGGTCTGGCTGGCGCGTCCGCCGGCGCTGACCCCGGTCAACAAGGTCGCGAGCGGCGACGCCTTCCTCGCCGGGCTGCTTGCCGGCTACGCCGGCGGGCTGGACGCGCCCGGCGCCTTAAGTCTCGCGGCGGCGACCGGTGCTGCGAACACGCAAAGCCTCGGCCTGGCCGACATCGACACGAGCGTGGTCGACCGGCTGCGCGCGCGGACCAGCGTCGAACGGGTGGCCGCGGACGCCGACTGAAGCACCGAGACGGAGCAGGAACGGGAGGAAGCGATGGAGGTCTGGCAACTGGAGACAGGGTTCGCCCTGGACAAGCTCGAGCTGGCCGAACGGCCCGATGCGGAGCCGGGTCCCGGCGAAGTCCTGCTCGAGATGCGGGCCGCGTCGCTGAACTACCGCGACCTGCTGACCGTGCGCGGCGCCTACGGGCCGCGCAATGCCCTGCCGCTGATCCCGCTCTCCGACGGTGTCGGCGAGGTGATCGCGGCCGGAGTCGGGGTCGACAGGATCGCCGTCGGCGATCGCGTCGCGCCGACGTTCTTCCCGGAATGGATCGGCGGCGAGCCGACCCAGGCTAAATTCCGCACCACGCTCGGCGGCCCGCTCGACGGCGTCCTGCGCCGGCGGATGTGCATCGCCGCCGACGCCGTCGTGCGCGTGCCGGAGCACCTGAGCGACGCCGAGGCCGCCTGTCTGCCCTGCGCCGGACTGACGGCGTGGAGCGCCATCGCGACGCTGGGCCGGATCGGTCCCGGTGACGTGGTCCTGGTCCAGGGCACCGGCGGCGTCGCGCTGTTCGCGCTGCAGTTCGCCAAGCTCGCCGGTGCCAGCGTGATCCTCACCTCGTCGCGCGACGACAAGCTCGCCCGCGGCCGCCAGCTCGGCGCCGACGCGGTGATCAACTACCGGACGACGCCGGACTGGGACAAGGCGGTCAAGGCGATGACCGGCGGCGAGGGCTGCGACCACGTCGTCGAGCTCGGCGGCGCCGAGACGCTGGCGCGCTCGGTCCGGGCGGCGCGAATCGGCGGCGCCATCAGCCTGATCGGGGTGCTGTCCGGGGCCGATGCGACCTTCGCCCTGCCGCTGGTGGTCATGCGCAACCTGCGCCTGCAGGGCGTGACGGTCGGCTCGCGCGACGGCTTCGAGGCGATGTGCCGGGCGATCGCCGCGCATCGCCTGCATCCCGTCGTCGACAGGGTGTTCCGCTTCAAGGACGCGCCGAAGGCCTTCGCCGCCTTTGCCGAAGGCCGCCACTTCGGCAAGATCTGCATCGGGTATTAAGCCCTCAGCCCGGCCCTCTCCCAAAGGGAGAGGGAGATTGAGGATTGAGCGGGGCAATGAACCCTCTCCCAAAAGAAGAGGAAGGGGCCCGCGCAGCGGGAGGGTGAGGGGACTTGCCGGAACCGCATGACCTGACCCGGCGCGCCCGTTCGTTGCGCCGGTCCATGACCGACGAAGAGCGCATCATTTGGGCGCGGCCTTCGCAACCGAGGCCTCGAGGGCTTCAAATTCCGCCGGCAGATCCCGATCGGACCATTTATTGCCGACTTCGTTTGCATTGATCGGCGGCTGATCGTCGAGGTCGATGGTGGCCAGCACGCACAGGTTACGGCGGCGGATCGCGAACGGACTATGGCTGTTGTCATGTGGTGGAGTGTGGGCACGCGTTAGGCGGGGTCACGGACACGTGTTCTGATCAAACATGGCTATACCGTCTTGCGCTTCTGGAACAGCGAGGTGCTGGGGAACCGGGAGGGTGTGCTGAAGGTGATCGCCTCGGCCTTGCTTGATCGCGAGCTCGGCCCTCACCCCGGCCCTCTCCCAAAGGGAGAGGAAGATTGAGGATTGAGCGGGGCGATGAACCCTCTCCCAGAGGGAGAGGGAGGGGCCCGCGCAGCGGGAGGGTGAACCCTCTCCCAGAGGGAGAGGGAGGGCCCCGCGCAGCGGGAGGGTAGGGTAGAGGGTCGAGAAGGAATGGGCGCGCTCCGGCGGCGATTCAGGATCCGGAGCGCGCCCCAAGTTCCCCGGAGAGGGGCGGGCGGGAGAGAAGTCGCAAGCCTGCGGAGTCGGCGCGGGTAAACGGGATCGCGTTCATGAGCAACCCGTCGTCGCGCCGCAGGTCAGGCATTTCAGGCAGGTGCCGTTGCGGACCAGGGTGAAGTTGCCGCACTCGTCGCAGGAATCGCCCTCGTAGCCCTTCATCCGCGCCTGGCGGGAGTACTGGGCGTGAACGTGGATCTGTCCCGTTACATGTTCCGACTGCGCGGCCTGACCGTGCACCAGCGTCGCCGCCTCGTTGCCGCCAACGGCGCCGGCAAGAGCGGTCTCTATACCGCGGGCGACCGCGCCGCCGGCCTCGGCGCTTTCCCTCGCGCCGGTGTAGACGCGGAAGCGGCTGCGGACATAACCGCTGCTGGCGAGGCGATGCACCGCCGGCAGGGCCTCCATATCGCCGGCTCCGCTGGCGCCGTTCGCCGCACCTTCGCCGAACTCGCGGTCGGGGCTGCCGGGCGACATCTCCTCGGGGGCGACGTGGGCGAGGTCGTAACGGCCGAGGTAGGAGGTCGCCAGCTCGCGGAAAATGTAGTCGAGGATCGAAGTGGCCATCTTGATCGAATCGTTGCCCTCGACCGGCCCCGCCGGCTCGAAGCGGGTAAAGGTGAAGGCCTCAACGAACTCCTCCAGCGGCACGCCGTACTGCAAGCCGATGGAGATGGCGATCGCGAAGTTGTTCATCAGCGAGCGGAAGGCGGCGCCTTCCTTGTGCATGTCGATGAAGATCTCGCCGATGCGGCCGTCCTCGTACTCGCCGGTGCGCAGGTAGACCTTGTGCCCGCCGACTTTGGCCTTCTGGGTATAGCCCTTGCGCCGGTTGGGTAGGCCGTGACGGTCCGGCCGGCCGACGATCCGCTCGACGATCCGCTCGGCGACAATCTCGGCGCGCTCGACGGCTGGGCGGGCGAAGGTGTCCTCGACGAAATCGGCGGCTTCTTCCGGCTCGATGCAGCGATGACGACAGCGGCTGGGACAGCTTCGAGCCGTCGCGGTAGAGTGCGGTCGCCTTCAGCCCGAGCTGCCAAGCCTGCATGTACGCCTGCTTGCAGGCTTCGACCGAGGCGTCATGGGGGAGGTTGATCGTCTTGGAGATGGCGCCGCTGATGAACGGCTGCGCTGCCGCCATCATCCTGATGTGGCTGTCGACGGAGAGATAGCGCTGACCCTTGCGCCCGCACGGCGTGGCGCAGTCGAAGACCGGCAGGTGCTCAGGGCGAAGCCCCGGCGCGCCTTCGAGAGTCATCGCGCCGCAGACATGGGTGTTGGCGGCCTCGATCTCGTCGCGTCCGAAGCCCAGCGCGGTGAGCAGGCAGAACGAGACGTCTTCGAGGCGATCGGCGTCGATGCCGAGTGCGTCGATGCAGAAGCCTTCGCCCAGGGTCCACTTGTTGAAGACGAATCGAATGTCGAAGGCGTCCTTGAGCCCGCTTTCGACCCGATCGATGGCTTCGTCGGTAAATCCTTTGGCGCGCAGGGCGTCATGTCCCAGCGCCGGTGCGCCGACCAGCGTGCCGTGGCCGGTGGCGTAGCCGATGATCCGGTCGATGGCGTCGCGCGCGTAGCCGAGGCGGGCGAGCGCCATCGGGACCATCCGGTTGATGATTTTGAAATAGCCGCCGCCGGCCAGCTTCTTGAACTTCACCAGCGCGAAATCGGGCTCGATTCCGGTCGTGTCGCAGTCCATCACCAGGCCGATGGTGCCGGTCGGCGCGACGACCGTGGCCTGCGCATTGCGATAGCCATGGCGCTCGCCCAAAGCAAGCGCCTCATCCCACGCAGCCTGCGCCGCGGCGGCAAGTGCTGCGATCTTCGAGTGCGGCGGCCTGCAAAGGCACCGGCAGAACCGACAGCCCCTCGTAGCCTTCATGCTCGCCGCGGGCGGCGCGGCGGTGGTTGCGCACGACCCGCAGCATTGCCTCGCGGTTGCGCTCGAAACCGGAAAACGGCGCCGAGCTCGGCGGCCATCGCCGCGGAGGTGGCGTAGGCGGTGCCGGTCATGATCGCGCTGATCGCGCCGCAGGTATTGCGCGCCGCGTCCGAATCGTAGGGCGTTCCGGCGGCCATCAGGTAGCCGCCGATGTTGGCGAAGCCGAGGCCGAGCGTGCGGTAGGCGTAGGACAGTTCGGCGATCCGCCGCGACGGGAACTGCGCCATCAGCACGGCGATCTCAAGCACCACGGTCCACAGCCGCACGGCGTGGACGAAGCCCGCAACATCGAGGCAGCCGTCTTCGCGCTGGAAGGCGACAAGGTTAAGCGAGGCCAGATTGCAGGCCGTGTCGTCGAGGAACATGTATTCCGAGCACGGATTCGATGCATTGATCCGGCCGCTTTGCGGACACGTGTGCCATTCGTTGATGGTGGTGTCGTACTGCAGCCCCGGATCGGCGCTGCTCCAGGCGGCGCGGCCGATCCGGTCCCACAGCTCGCGGGCGCGTACGACTTTCGCCGTGCGCCGGTCGGTCCGTCTGGTCAGCTCCCACGTGCCGTCGAGGCGGACCTTCTCGAGGAAGGCATTGGTGACGCGGACGCTGTTGTTGGCGTTCTGCCCCGACACGGTGAGGTAGGCTTCCGAATCCCAGTCGAGGTCAAAGGCGGGGAAGGAGGGAACGGCGCAGCCCTGGCGGGCGAGCTCGATGACCCGCTGGATGTAGGCTTCCGGGATCATCGCCCGCCGGGCATCGAGGATCGCGGCCTTCAGCGCCGGGTTGCGCTTCGGGTCGAACAACGCGTCGTCGTCTGCCGTTGCCTTCGCCAGTCGCCGTCGCCGGCCGCACGCCGCCAGCACCGCGTCGAGGCGCGCCTGGCTGATCCGGGAGCCGGTGACGAGGGCGGCGACCTTCTGCTCCTCGGCCGCCTTCCAGTCGATGAACGCCTCGACATCGGGATGGTCGATGTCGACCACGACCATCTTCGCCGCGCGCCGGGTGGTGCCGCCGGACTTGATGGCGCCGGCGGCGCGATCGCCGATCTTGAGAAAGCTCATCAGCCCGGACGACTTGCCGCCGCCGGACAGGGGCTCGCTCTCGGCGCGAAGTTTCGAGAAGTTGGTGCCCGAGCCGGAGCCGTACTTGAACAGCCGCGCCTCGCGGACCCACAGGTCCATGATCCCGCCCTCGTTGACGAGATCGTCGCCGATGCTCTGGATGAAGCAGGCGTGCGGCTGGGGGTGTTCGTAGGCCGACTCCGAGGCGCGGACCTCGCCGGTCTTTGCGTCGGCGTAGAAGTGGCCCTGGGCCGGGCCGTCGATCCCGTAGGCCCAGTGCAGCCCGGTGTTGAACCACTGCGGCGAGTTCGGCGCCGCCATCTGCTTCGCCAGCATGAAGCGGAGCTCGTCGAAGAAGGCGCGGGCGTCCTCCTCGCGCATCGAAGTAGCCGCCCTTCCAGCCCCAATAGGTCCAGGTCCCGGCGAGGCGGTCGAATACCTGTCGGGCGCTGGTCTCGCCGCCGTAGCGCTCGGCCTCGGGCAACTCGGTCAGGCGCGCCGCGTCGGGCTTGCGCCGCCACAGCCACGACGGCACCCCGCGTTCCTTGACCGGGCGCAGGCGAGCCGGAACGCCGGCCTTGCGGAAGTACTTCTGGGCGAGCACGTCGCAGGCGACCTGCGACCAGTGCGCCGGCACTTCGATGTCGTCCTGGCGGAAGACAACGGAGCCGTCAGGGTTGCGAATCTCGCTGGCGAGGGTGCGGAAGTCGATAGTGTCGTAGGGCGACGCGCCGGTGGACGCGCAGTGCTCGGTAAAGTGCCGCTGGATACGCATGCGTGGTTCCGTCTCGACTGTTCTTGACCAACTCAGCGGGACGTTCGGCGGATTGGCGGCATGCCGCCCAGACCGAGCCGATGGACCTCCCTGACCTTTCCCCCCGGAACTGCTCCCGACTTCCCGCGTCGCCTCCGCACCAGATCGCGCGGCCTCGGCACGATTGCGGCACTATATCTGGATGAGGCGGCTACCTCAACTACATTTTGTGGTCAAAGTTGACAGCGCAACAAAGTATTGACGCCGGCATCCCGAAGTTCGTCATTTTCGCATCTCGATTCGCCCGCGAGCTGGAACGCGCCTCCGG
This sequence comes from uncultured Alphaproteobacteria bacterium, assembly GCA_963789785.1. GTDB lineage: Bacteria > Pseudomonadota > Alphaproteobacteria > Rhodospirillales > Defluviicoccaceae > JAEULH01. The sequence goes on from CAWBNC010000018.1 coordinate 55,567, forward strand.
GGGTCGCCTTCCTCGGCGCGGTCGCGGGTCGGACGGGCGCGCGGCCCGTGGGCTTCCTCGGCTGACCTGCTACCGGGCGGGGACGGGCGACCTTATATCGGGTTGGATTTTCGGTTGGCGTCGGCCGAGGGCATGGGAACGGAGCTTTGCGACAATAAGGGGCTGATCTGCGGGTTTCGGCTGCAGTCACTAGAGGTGGCCGCGGAGATCGAATGGACTACGGATTCGCCGCCCGATCCCGCCGCTGGTCCGCTCTGGCTGCATTTCAACCTCAATGACGCCCGCGCACGCGCCTGGCTTGAGCAGTGCCCGTGGCTGGCTCCGGAAGCCCTCGAGTTTTTGATCGCCAGCGATCACGCCATCGGCTTCGACCTTGCCGGCGACGGCGTCGTCGGCAAACTGGCCGATCAGCATGCCGACGAGCCGGACACGTTCGGCATCCTGCGGCTCTACGTCGACGCGACGTGCCTGATTACCGGCAGGCACCATCCGCTGGCGGCTCCCGGTCGGCTGCACGCGGAGCTGATCGGCGGTGCGAAGCTGGATACGCCGGCGGCGCTGCTCAATCGGCTGCTCGAGCACCTGGTCGCAATTCTAGTCAAGTCGGTCGCCGAGGATGCGGACAGCATCGACGACGCCGAGGACCGCATCCTGACGGGGGATTGTCAGCATGCCAAATTGGCCCGCCACAGACGCGAAATGGTCCGACTTCGCCGCCAGGTCTTCGCCAACCGGCACGCTCTTGAGAAATCTCGTTCTGCATCCGCCGCCTAGCTACACCAAACTTCAGAGTAAAACTCTTCGCCAGATCGCCGGCGCGGAAACGGCCGCGGTCCACGACCTGGACCTGGTGCTTGACCGGGCCCGGCTGGTGAGCGAGGAAATCGACACCCGCCTCGCCGAGCGCGTCAACAGGAACCTTTACTTCGTCTCGATCGCGGCCGCGCTGTTCCTACCGGTGACGCTGATTTCTGGCATTTTCGGCATGAATGTCGGCGGCCTGCCGTGGCTCGACGATCCGCGCGGTTTTACCTGGGCCATGCTGTGCATGGCTGCCGCTGTTGTTGTCGCCCTCGTCTGGTTGCGTTTGCGGCGCATGCTATAACCGGTACGATCAATTGGCGACCGCGCGGCCGCTATAGAAACAGGTCAGAAATCGCGGCCCCGGCGCGTATTCACGATTGCCCTGGACGGCTCGGAACCCGGCGGCGGTAAGCAGCGCGCCGACATCGCGGTTGAGGTGGCAGCCGCCGCTAATGCGCCGCCAGGCCGGTGTGAGGCGATCCTGCAGCCGGCGCACCCTTGCGTCGGGCGCCGCGCCATGCTCGATGTAGTGGAGCATTCCGCCCGGCTTCAGGACGCGGCGGATCTCGCCCAGCGCGGCCGCCGGATCGGCGATCGAGCACAGCGTCCAGGTCAGCAGCGCGGCGTCGAAGCTGTCTGCGGCAAACGGCATGCGCTCGGCCTCGCCGCCGATCAGCAGGCCCCGCCGCCCTGTCGCTCGCATTCGCGCTGTCGCCTTCGCCAGCAGAGCAGGCGACACGTCGAGGCCGACCAGGTCGCTTTCCGCGGCATGAAACGCGAGATTGTGGCCGGAACCGACGCCAACCTCGAGGATCCGACCGACGCAGCCTTCCGCGGCGCGCCGCCGATACGGCGCGAGCATGGCGCCGCGCATCGATATGTCGATCAGCCAGGGCAGCAGGTGTTGCTGGTAGAGACCCATCCTTGCGCTCATATGGGCTTTGACAGACGCAGGGACAGCCGGGACGAGCAGAATGGCCGGGACAGCGACAGGTGCGGGGATGAAGAACGTGCTCGGCGAGCCGCTGGCGCTCTGCTGCACCGCGCCGATGACCGGTTTCTACCGCAACGGACGCTGCGAGACCGACGAGCGGGACATCGGCCGCCATGTCGTCTGCGCCGAGATGACCGAGGCTTTTCTCGCTTTCACCAAGGCCGAGGGCAACGACCTGAGCACCCCGCTGCCGGCCGCGGGCTTTCCCGGCCTTGAGCCCGGCGATCGCTGGTGCCTCTGCGCCGCGCGCTGGAAGGAAGCGGCCGAAGCCGGCGTCGCGCCGCCGGTGGTTCTCGCCTCGACCCACGATGCGGCGCTGGAGACGATCGAGCTTGGCGTGCTGAAGAAGCACGCCCTCGACCTGATCTGATCTGCTCCCGCGTCAGAAGCTGCGGCCGATCAGCCGGTCGATCGAGAAGGCGCCGCCGCCGCGGATGACAAAGGCGAGCGCGACAATGCCCCACAACAACGGATATTCAAAGCCGCCTTGCGGCCAGAAGAACCCGTTTGGCGCATGGTGGGCCACCGCGGTGAAGAGGAAGATGGCGACGACGAGCGCGACCGGGCGGGTCAGCAGGCCGACGGCGAGACAAGATCCGCCGACCACCTCGGTCAGGGCGACGAGCCAGACCCATAGCATCGCCGGCTCGAAGCCGATCGAACCAAAATACTGCGCCGTCGCCTCCATGCCCTTGCCGCCGAACCAGCCGAACAGCTTCTGCGTGCCGTGCGGAACCAGATTCGCGCCGGCGACGACACGCACCAGCAGCCAGGCGAGCGGCTTCAAGGCCGCGTAAACGGGGCCCAAAGACGGCACGATAAGCGCCTTGGCGTCATTGTCTTGCATGCCGGTTCTCCGCTGCCCTCGATAGGTCGACCGGACGCCTGACAAGGCCAAGCGTCCGGCACTTGGTCTAGGTCTGGACCGCCGCGGCCCGTGCCGCCGCCTTCTCGGCCGGCCATGCATCCGGGTCGATGTTGAGATCGGGGAACTTCGCCGGATCGAACACCGGCGTCTCGCCGGCGGCAAACTGGGTATCGAAGTCCTTCATAACCCGTATGCCAATTCTGAACAGCAACGCGAGGGCGGCGAGATTGACAAGCGCCAGCAGACCCATCGTTACGTCTGCAAAAGCGAAGACGGTGCTGAGATCCTGCATCGAGCCCCAAAGAACAAGCGCCAAGACAAAGATCCGGTAGATGGTAAAAAGGGTTGTATTTCCCTCGCTGAAGAAGTTTAGGCTGTTCTCTCCCAGGTAGTAGTTGTACATGATCGAGGTGAAAGCGAAGAGGAGCAGCGCGACGCTGACGAACGAGCGGCCCCACTCGCCAACCTCGGCCGCCAGCGCCGTCTGGGTCAGATCGACGCCGCCGACATCGGCGCCGGAGGTGAGCAGACCGGACAACAGGATGATCAGCGCGGTGCAGGTGCACATGATGATGGTGTCGATGAAAACACTGAAGGACTGGACGATTCCCTGATTGCCGGGGTGAGGGATGAAGGCGACGGCGGCGACGTTGGGGGCGCTGCCGAGGCCCGCCTCGTTGGAAAACAGGCCGCGCTTCACGCCGAGCAGGATGGCCGCGCCGATGCCGCCGGCAAAGGCCGGTTCGAGCCCGAAAGCGCCGCGGAAGATCATGGCGAAAATGGCCGGAACCTCGTCGATATTGAGTCCGATGACGACGATCGCCATGAGAAAATAGCCGATTGCCATGACCGGGACGACGATCTCGGCGACATCGGCGATGCGCTTGACGCCGCCGAAGATGATCAGGCCAAGGATAACAACGAGGCCGATGCCGCTGGCATAGGGCGGAATGGCAAAGGCGTCATCGAGCGAAGTCGCCACCGTGTAGGACTGCAGCGCGCAGAAGGCGAAGCCGAAGGTGACCAGGAGCAGGACCGAGAAGAGCATCGCCATCCACCGCTGGTGCAGCGCCCGTTCGATGTAGTACGCGGGCCCGCCGCGGTAGGTGCCGTCGGGCTCGGCATTCTTAAATACCTGCGCCAGAGTGCATTCGAAATAGCTGGTCGCCATGCCGACGAGGCCGACCATCCACATCCAGAAGATCGCCCCCGGTCCGCCGAGGGTCAGCGCCACGGCCACGCCGGCGATATTGCCGGCGCCGACCCGGCCGGCGACGCTCAAGGCCAACGCCTGGAAGGAGCTGAGGTGACCTTCCTCGTGGTGGAAGGCCTGGCCGACGATGGCGAACATCGACATGAAATAGCGAAACTGAACGAAGCGCGAGACGATGGTGAACATGAGCCCAAGCGCGATCAGGGCCACGATCAGTATTTTGCCCCATAACAGGTCATTGATGGTTTCAAGCATGACGTTCTCCCTGTTCCGTCCCGGTCTGACCGCGGTCGAAGGCAGACCCCGCGTGCCGGTTTGCGCCGCACTCGCTTTGTCGCTGAGCGGCGATGAGCGGCGAGCGTTGAGTTCCACCGTGCCACGGTCACCGCGGCCACACCACCACAATGCGACCGTCTCGCGTCAGCGACATTGGAGCAGGTGCCGCGCTGGCCGCCTATCGCCGTTTCGCATAGAAAAGAGCAATCGGATTGCGCGCTTGGTTTAGTTCCCCCAACGGGTTATATGTCTTAAATAGATGCGAGCGGGAGACGTAAGGGGGAATGTCAACCGTGCGACGCAGGCCGTTCCCCGGCGCTGTAGAATTGACGCGCCGGATCGGCATCCCGGTCACAGTCCTTTTCGTGATCGGGCTGGCCGGAATCGCCGCCATGACCGCACTCGCCGCTCGCGGCCGCGACGCCGATGCCCGCGAGGCTTCATGGCATAATGCGTTGTCCGCCCTTATCATTGCCGAAGATCGTCTTGGCGAGCTCGCGACCGACTTTGCTTCCGGCGATGACGTCTACCGGAATCTCCATCAAAGCTTCGATACGGCGTGGGCGGCGAACAATCTTTCGACGGCGCCGCATGACGTCTACGGCATCGAGCATGTCTTTGTCTTCGGCCCACGAACCGAACTGGCATTCTCTTCCCATCGCCCTTTGACCGGAACGCACGGATCGGAGGAGGGACAGGCGTCCGAATCGTTGAGGCCCTGGCGCCGCTGATCCTCCGGGCGCGGTCGGCGGCAGGCGGCGCCGGCAACGCCGCCGTCGTCTGGCCCATTCGCTTCTACGGCCTTGTCCATCTTGCCGCCGCAATCGTAATTCGGCCAGATAGCTCCGCCAAATGCCACGCCGGACAGCGGGAGCCCTGTTCTTGTCTTTGTCCGCGACTTCTCGCCTCTTCTCCTCGCGCGTGTTGCCGGCGGCACCGGGTTGCCCGGCCTGCGCGTCGCAACCACCGACGACGCGGCCGACGGCGAGCTGTCGCTTGCGTTGCGGGGCGGCGATCCGCTGGCGATCGTGGGCTATCTGATCTGGCGGCCGCGCCTGCCCGGCGACGCCATGTTGCACGCCCTCGTCATCCCGCTCTTGGCGACGGCGATGCTCATGCTCGCGCTGCTCGCGGTGGTGCTCACCTGGGCGAAGCGCGCCGGAGCGGTACTGGACGCCGCCGCGGTCGCCGTGCAGCGCTCACGCGCGACGCTCGAAACGCAGGTCGAGGAGCGCACGGCGGATCTGCGCGAAGCGGAACAGCGATATCGCAGCATCGTCGAGAACGCGGTCGAGGGCATCTTCCAGATAACGCCGGAAGGCCGCTTCATCAGTGCCAACCCGGCGATGGCGCGCATCCTTGGCTACCTCGGTCCGGACCAGCTGGTCGCCGAAGCCGGCGCCGAGATGATGTTGAAGACGCCGGCCCGCGAAGCCTTCGATCGGGTGATCGGCACCTTCGGCGAGGTCGTGGATTTCGTCAGCGAGGTCCACCGGCCGGACGGAACGAAGACCTGGATCTCGCAGAATACCCGTGCGGTCAGGGAAGTCGGCGGCGCGGTCGCCTATTACGAGGGCATGGCCATCGACATCAGCGCCCGTCGCAGGGCCGAGGAGAACCTGATCAAGAACGCCTTTCACGACGCCTTAACCGGCCTGCCCAACCGTTTTCTCTTCTTCGAGCGGCTCAGCCAGCTCATGGCGCGCGGCGAGCGGGCCAGCGAGGCTGTGTTCGCCGTGCTGTTTCTCGACTTCGACCGCTTCAAGCTGATCAACGACAGCTACGGTCACCTTGCCGGCGACAGCCTGCTCATCGCGCTCAGCCAGCGCCTGTCGCAGCGCCTGCGCCCGGCCGACACGCTGGCCCGCCTTGGCGGCGACGAGTTCGCCATCCTCATCGAGGGCGGCGCCATGCCGGCAAGCGCGCTCGCTCTGGCCGAACGGCTGCACGAGGCCTGTCGCGAGCCGGTGGAGCTCAATGGCCATGATATTTTCGTCAGCCTTAGCATCGGCGTCGCCTGGGCCCGGTCCGGCGGCTACGTCGACGCGGATGCCATCCTCCGAGACGCCGACATCGCCATGTACCGGGCCAAGGACCGCGGGCGGAGCACCACCGTGCTGTTCGAGCCGGGGATGCACCAGGCGGTGGTCAGCCGCCTCGAGGTCGAGACGCAGCTTCGCCACGCCCTCGAGCGGAGCGAATTCGTTGTCCATTACCAGCCGATCGTCGCCCTGAAGGACCAGCGTATCGCCGGATTTGAGGCGCTGGTGCGCTGGAACCACCCGACCCGGGGCCTGGTACCGCCGTCGGATTTCATCCCCACCGCGGAAGAGACCGGTATGATCGTGCCGATCGGCGACTGGGTGCTCCAGGAGGCCTGCTCGTTCGCCGCCAACTGGCGGCAGCGACACGGGACCGTTGCGGCGGACCTGTTCATGTCGGTCAACGTCTCGGCGGCGCAGCTCGATCAGGCGGATGCGGTGGACCGGGTCGTTCGGGCGCTGAAGGCAAGCGGGCTGGCGGGAACGAGCCTGAAGCTGGAGATCACCGAGTTGATCATGATGTCGAACCCGATCGAGGTTCACCGGACGCTGAACGCTATCGCCGCCCTCGGCGTCCGGCTCTGCATCGACGACTTCGGGACGGGCTATTCCTCGCTTAGCCATCTGCACACCTTTCCGGTAGCGACGCTGAAAATCGACCGGTCGTTCACCAGCCGGCTGATGGCCGGGCGCGAGCACGTCGAGATGGCGCGGACCATTCTGCTGCTCGGCAAGAACATGGATCTCAGCGTCATTGCCGAGGGCATCGAAACGCCGATGCAAGCGGACTGGCTGCGCTCCGCCGGCTGCGACTACGGCCAGGGGTACTACTTCGGCCGGCCCGTCGACTGATCGCAGCGCATCGGACCTGCTGGTGGCGCAACTGGAAGACGGCGCGGTGGCCAGCTGATCGTCCGCGCCGGAGGCCTCAGAACGTCAGGCCGACAAATCCGAGGAGGCGATACCAAGGCGCACCGAGCCAAGCGCAGACTTGGCGCAGGGGCGGGACCAGGGTGTCGCGGTGGTCCTCGAAACCGTCGTCACGGCTGGCGAGATCGAGGGCACGCTGCACGGCGGCACCGATCCTGTCGGCATTGGGTTCCGGTTTGGCGAGCTGATAGCGCGCCTCATCCAGCGCGATTTCGATCAGGATGGCGTCCTCTGCCCGCAATACCGTGAGGACACGGCGGATACTGGCCAGTTCCGCCGCCATGTCGACGCGATGCGGCGCCGGCAAGCTGGTCTTGGCGTAGCGACCGGTGACCACAACAGGGCCGGACGCGAAGCTCAGCGAGAAGGATCCGTCCTCATCCCAGCTCAGCGGTGCGTCGGCGCCTTCGCCGCCCGGATACGGGCCTGACATCGCGACGTCCCTCATCCACCCGCTTATTGTTTATGTTGCTCTAATGCAATTGCACACCTGCAGCCGCATGCTGTCAAATGCATATTCCAATGTTGCGCTGCAATACAACATCTTCCGGCCGATGCCGCGCAACCCGAAGCGCTCCCTTCGCTGCACACCGATCGCCAGCCCCTTCAGCCGGCTGACGTCTCTGCCTCTGCAAGCTCCCGCCCGGACACGCGTTGATCCAGCGGCTGAACCCGGACGCGTCGCTCGCCTCCAACCCGTCGGGCCAGTTCGGCAAGATGATGGTGGTGGGTAAACAGCAGCACCTGAGTTCTGCCGCCGAGCTCGATCAGCGCTTTCAGCCCGGCGGTCGCGCGGGCATCGTCGAAATGGACGAACAGGTCGTCGGCGACGAACGGGAGCGGCTCGTCCTTTGTCATGTAGTTTTCGATGGCGGCGAGGCGCAGCGCGAGGAAAAGCTGGTCGCGGGTTCCGTCGCTCATCCCGACCACCGGGCAAGACGCACCGTCCGCGCGAACGCCGACGAGGACTGGCTTGTCGGCGGAGTCGTAATCGATCTTGAAGTGAGTAAAGCTGCCGAGGGTCAGGTTCGCAAACAGGCTCTCAGCACGAGCGAGAAGCGGCCCCTGCTGCTCGCGGCGAAACTGCTCGATGCCCCGGCGCAGCAGGAATGCCGCGGCCCTGGTGGCCGTCCAGCGTTCGGCGCAGTCTTCGAGATCGGAGAGCGCGTTGCGCCTGGCCTGTTCCGCCGCCGCCGCCGCGCTGCCGGCCTCCAGCTCCGCGCTCTTGCGGCGGAGCGCCTGCACACGCTCGTTCAGCGTCTCGGCCTCTGCGCGCAGATCCTTATTCTCATGTATGAGCGCCGAGATCTCGCCTAGCACTTCGTCCGAATCCCGCTGCTCGGCCTCGACAAGGGCCTCGTCCAGGGTCAGCCCGTCAGCGTAGGCGGCAATCGCGCGCCTGAGCGCCGCCAGCTCAATCGTTCGGTCCTGCTTGCGTTTCGACCGCTCGATGGCCGAACGCAGCGCATCGTCGTCCGTGCAGCCGGCGAGGTCCTTGAGGCGGTCAAGGTCGGCCCGCGCTGCCTTGGCTTGGGTTTCGGCCTGCGCTGCCGCCGAATTCGCATTCAGCAGCACCTCTTCAAGGTCGCACTTGGTCTGCGCGTCCCGGCGGCCCGCCTGCAGCCGCTCGAATGCGTCGGCGGCCGTGACCAGTGCATCGTCGACGGGCCGGTCCGGCAGCGAACAGGCGACGATGTACTCGAGATCGCGGGCGAATTCTGCGGCGTCGCGCTCGATCCTGCAGATGCGTCGGTCGACCTCGGCCAGAGCGACTTCATTGCGGTGGATGTCATCCCACTGGCGGAGCGAAGCCGCGGCCGCGGCCGGCGTAAGCGCCGCCGGCAGGCCGAGCGGCGCGAGCGCGCTCGCCCATGCCGACTGCCACGCGTCGCGCTGCCGGCCAAGGGCTTCCAGCCGGCTCTGCTCGAGATCGGCGATTGTCTTCTGATTGTCCCGTTTCTCCTCCAGGAGGGCGCGTCCGTGCGCGGCTGCGGTGCCGGCGGCGATCAGCGATTTCGCCTCGTTCAAAAGATTAACCAGTCCGCGCCCACCGCCGGCCCGAAGCTGCACCGCGCGCAGCTCCGCCTCGAGATCGCTGCACGCCTTCGCCAGCCGCTCCTCGGTCTCGATCACGGCGCCTTCCGCGGTGCGCGCGGTCTGGAGAAGGCTCAGGACATCCTGGCGGTGCGCCAGCCACAGCTTCATCTCGCAGGGCGGCAAAGGATCGATCCCGCTGGCCCGCCATGTAGTACGCCAATCCTCGTGCAACGCGGCCAGAGCCGTTTCCGCTTTCGCGGCCTGCTCGGCGAAGCGGCGACACCGCGCGGCCGCCGCGACCTGATCGGCGCTGACCTGATCGTGCCGGGCTAGCCGCTGCGCCTCGGCCTCGCGGCGATCGGCGAGAGCATCCGCGGCGGCGACGGCTTTTTCGAAGCGTTCAGCCAGCTGCTGTCTCGGTCCGAAGGCCTCGATTTCACCCTCGGCAAGCGCCTCCCCCTCCATGCATAGGCGGCGGATCAGGGTCCAGCCTCGGTCGCGGTGTCTGCGCGCCTCGGCCACGGCCTCAACCGTGGGCAGCGAACGGCCCCGGCGAAGGGCAGCCAGCTCGCGCAGGCAGGCCTGCTGCTCTTCTTCCGCCCTCTCCGACTGATCGCGCGCGCCCTGCGCCAGCAGGCGCGTGTCGCTGAACTCGCGCTCGAAGCGCAGGACCGTATCGCGCTCCGGCACCGCCAGCGTCTCCAGCGCGGCCGCGTCGCCGTCCCACAGCGCCAACCCTGCGAGCGCGCGTGCAAGCCGCGCCCCGGCATCGGCCGCGGCCGTCTTCGCGGCAGCCAGGCCGCTTTCGAGATTGCCAAGGCACTGGGCCTGCTCGACGGCTGCGGCGAGCCCGCTCAGATCCTGCTCGGGCGGCAGACAGGCCAGCCGGGCGGCGATGCCGTCAAGGGTGGCCGCCGCTGCCTCCCGGCGCTCCATAACATCGCCGATCCGTTTGGCGAGTTCGCCGTCCCGGTCGATCAGTGCGCGAACCTCGGCAAGCGAACTCTGGCTGGGCCGCGCGCGCTCCGGGCACTCGAGTTCCGCCCTGAGCCAAGTCACTTCGGCGTTCAACTCGTCGCGCCTGTCCCTCAGTGCGGGCAGGTCGTTGCGCCCCTCAAGGATCGCGCCGCGACGCTGGTAGAGGCGCTCGATCTCGTCACCGGCGGCGAGCAGCGGCTGCGGAACGTTGAGCACCGCCAGACGTTTCGTAGCCTCCGCCGCTGCCGCCTGCTCGCGATCGAGCCGGCTCAGGGCGACCTCGAAAACACGCCTCGCGCAATCGAGCCGCTCGCCGGCATCGACGGGCATGGTCGGCGCATCGGCAAGCTCGCCGAGTTCGGTGTTGAGCTGGCGCATCTGGCCGACACGTGACAGGGTCCGGCGGATCCGCTCCAGCCGCGCCCGCCGCGTCTCGAGTTCATCGAGCCGGTGGCGGACGCCCAGTTGTTCCGCCTCGGCCAGGGCCCGCTCGCTCTCGCTCTTCTGCCAGGCGTCGTATGTCAGCGTCGTCTGACGTAGGTCGCGCTCGGCGGCGACACAGGCGTCAGCGGCGACGTAGAACGGCTTGCCCGCCGCACGCCGCGGGGTGAAGAGCACACCGGCTTCGGCCTCGAGCGAACCGAGCACCTTCGTGATGTCGCGCATGCTGCTGCCCGCTTCGAACAGCATCCGGCCGAGATCGCCCTCGGCGGCGAACATGCCATCGCCGCCCGCCCTGAGCGACGCGTGCGTCAGGCCGAACAGGTTGTCGAAGACGAACCGGTCGGCGCCGCCGAGAAACGGTGTCAGTGCGTTATCGCCAAGGGGCCGGTTGTCGGCATCCAGCAGGGTGTTCTGGTTGCCCTTGCGCCGGCGCACCGTCAGTCTGCGGCCATCGCTGCCGCGCAAAACGGCGCCGATCCGCATGTCCTTGTACTCATGGCGGAAGTTATATGGCGAGCGTGCGGCGATGCCGAACAGCAGGTCGCCAAGGGCGTTCAGCGCCGTCGTCTTGCCGGCCTCGTTCCGCCCGAGCACCACCACCAGGCGGAGCTGGTCACCGCCGAAGTCGACGGCATGGTCGGTGAACTGACCGTAGCGCTCGAGCGCCAGCCGCTCGATCCTCATGCGTCGCTCTCGACGTCGAGGATCCGAGCGGTGAGCAGGCTCCGCGCCGCGGCGATGACGCGATCGAGGCGGCTGCCGGCAATTCGTGCTGCCCCTGTCGGCGCGGTAGGTGTCTGCGACCAGTCGGCTTTTAGCTCGTCGGGCAGCCGGCTCACCAGCTCGTCCAGTTCGACGGCTAGGGCGGCGCGGGCATCGCCATCGGCTGCCAAAGTATCGACGGAGCGGATCAACGCGCCGATCGCATCGGCGCGAGCCGCCGCCGCGTCCCGGTCGAAAAGCGCGCGGGTCCCCACCTCAACCTTCTCGATCCACAGATCGGACGACACACGCGAGGCCGCGGCGTGGCATTCGGCGATCAGCCGATCGCGCTGCACAGCAAGGTGGGCGTGCGCCGGCGATGCACCCTCGAGAACCAGGCGCACGACAGCGAGGCGGTCCTCGGCCTCGTCGAGAACCGAGCGGAGCGCCGCCTCAATGGTATCGATAGCGTCGTGCAGGTCGGCGGCGCCGGCGAGATCGACCGGGCAGCGCAGCCAGCGGACGACGTCGGCCGCAACCGGATCGGCGGCGACGACCCGCCCCTCATCGACACGCACCATGGTAAAACCCTTGGGCCCGGTCTCGCGGATGTGACGGCCCTGAAGGTTGCCGGGGAAGACGATGTGCGGGTGCTCGTGAAGGACCTCGCGGGCGTGGACGTGGCCAAGGGCCCAGTAGTCGTAACCCTTGGCGAGGAGGTCGGGCAATGCGCAGGGTGCGTAGTTCGCATGGGCCTCGCGGCCGCCGGCTGCCGTGTGCAGCAGGCCGATGTTGAAACACCCCGGAGCGGCGGGCGGGTAGGCGAGGGCGAAGTTTTCGCTGACCGCCGCCGTGGGAAAGCTGCGTCCGTGAAGGGCGACCGACCGGTCGGGGAAGAAGACCGTCTCGGCCCGGTCCGCCGGGAAGACGTGAACGTTTTCCGGCAATCTGAGGGTCCGCGTCAGCCGGCTCTCGGCATCGTGGTTGCCAAGCACGACATAGGCCGGAATGCCGGCTTGGTCCAATCGCGCCATCTGTCGGGCAAAATACAGCCCCGTGGTGAAATCGCGCCAGGTGCCGTCGTAGAGATCGCCGGCGATGACAACGAAGTCGACAGCCTCGGCGAGCGCGTGATCGATGAGGTTGGCGAGGGCGCGCCGGGTCGACTCGCGCAGGCGATCGAGAGGGCAGTCGCCGGCGGCGCTCAGGCCGGTCAGCGGACTGTCGAGGTGGATGTCGGCCGTGTGAAGGAACTTCATGCGCCCAGAATACTATATCTAGCGGTACAAATCAGCAGAACCGCCAACGCTCGCCGTCGCCGCGATAAGTCGCTCGTTTCCGCAGCTGGCGCGCATGTGGGATAATAGCGCAAAATCGCCTCGTGCACATCGGCGCGAGAGCGACGCAACTGGCGTCGGCAGTGTAACGAGCAACGGCCGGATTGGCCGCAACCGCACCATCGTTATTGGCATCCGCGCCCGTTTGACTGAAATTGATAGTGATCTGCGTACGGCGGCGCGATATGGGAAAGCGCGAGCGATGGTGTGGAAGAATATCGGGCGGATGGTGGGCTCGTTGCGGGGCCGCCCGCCGCGGCCGTCGACAGGGGGGGAGATGACGGACAAACGCTACGACGTCCTCGATCGGCCCGAGGTGCTTGGCGTGCTGTTCTATCCGCGCCGGGAGATAAGCGCATTGCACCTGCCGGCCGATGTCCACGCTGTCCGCGTCCCCGTTGCCGAGGGCATCTCGCTCGGCGGCAAACTCTATGTGGCCGCGTCGACCGCGCCGGTCATACTGTTCTTCCACGGCAACGGCGAAATCGCCTCCGACTATGACACCATTGCCTCGTTCTACACCGAACTGGGGCTTACGCTGTTCGTGGTCGATTACCGAGGCTACGGCCTCAGCGACGGCACGCCGACGGCGACGGCTCTGGTCCGCGACGCGCTCACCGCCTTCGAGCGGATCGGCGACGTATTCGCCGAAGCAGGAATTCGAGCCCGAGCGGCTGTACGTCATGGGCCGGTCGCTTGGCAGCGCCGCCGCGCTGGAGGTTGCGTCGCGCGCGACCGGCGGGCTCGACGGATTGATTCTCGAAAGCGGCTTTGCCCACACGTTCCCGCTGATCGAACGCATCGGCTTCCTTCAGCTCCCGGACGCCTACGAGCAGAAGGACGGCTTCGGCAATCTCGAGAAGATCGACCGGGTCAATCTGCCGACCCTCTTCATTCACGGCGAGCGCGACTGGATCATTCCCGTCGGCGACGCCCGCGCCCTTTACGAGGCCTCGCCGGCAGCCAACAAGAAGCTGGTCGCGGTGTCCGGCGCCGGCCATAACGATCTGATGATGATCGGCCGCCGGGCCTATTTCAGCGCCATTGCTGAAATCTGCAAGACAGCGCCAAATTCGTCCTGAGCGGGGGCGCGTCCGACGCGTTGTCGAGGCGCAACAGCCTGACGCCGGCGTCGCCGAGCCTTATACTGGATCCATGGATCGTGCCGTACGTGCCGCCGCTCACGCGCGGCTTCCCGATGCGCCGGCCCTGGCACTCGGGTTCGACGAGGCCGTTTGGGTCTCCCCGGACGGCGAGGTCGCGCGCCTCGATCCGGGGGAGGCGGCGCTGCGCGTCAATCGCGGCGCCATGCCGCTGGTCTGCCACGGCCGCGCCGTCGCCCGTCGCCTTGGGGTGCGGCGGTTCGCAGCCCACGACCTGCTCGAGCTGTTTGCCTTCGTTCGCCCGGCACGGTTCTGCGTGCCGACGCCGCGTGGTCTCGCCGATGCCCTGCTTCTGCCGGTGCCGACGACGCTAGAGGCCGAGGCCGCATGTCTGTTTTCCGCCGCCCGCGCTCTCCTTGGTGAGCTGACGGCGTCCCCCGGGGTGGACGCCGATGCGGTCGCCTGGGCGATGGGCGATGCGCGGTGGCCGTGGGCGGCGGCGGTGCTTTCGGCGCTGGCGAGCGAGCGCAGGCCGCGCGGCGATCCGGCCGCCGGGCTGAAGGTGTGGCGGCGGCTGCGTGAGTGGGAGGATGCGCCAGCCGAGGCGCCGCCCGAACTCTTGGCCGGTCGAACCCGTCGAGGCGCGGGCCCGGCTGATCCAGCTTCTCGGCAGCGACGCCGAGCCGCGCGCCGAACAGCTGACCTATGTCAGCGACGTGGCCGCCGCGTTCGCGCCCCGCGACCAGCCCGGCGCGCCGCGCATCGTCCTCGCAGAGGCCGGAACCGGCGTCGGCAAGACCATCGGCTACATCGCGCCTTCGGAGGTATGGGCGCGCAAAAACGGCGCGCCGGTGTGGATCAGCACGTACACCCGCAACCTGCAGCGGCAGATCGACCGCGAGCTCGATCGCGCTTATCCCAACTTCGCCGAGAAGTCCCGTCGGGTGGTTATCCGCAAGGGCCGGGAGAACACGCTGTGCCTGCTCAATCTTGAGGACGCCGTTGCCACCGGCGGCGGGGTTGGCGACGCTGATCGGATCGCGCTGGGCCTCGTCGCCCGCTGGGCCGCGGCGAGTCGCGACGGCGACATGGTCGGCGGCGACTTCCCAGGCTGGCTTGGCGATCTGCTCGGCCCCGCGCTGACCCTCGGCTTGACCGACACACGCGGCGAATGCATTTACAGCGCCTGCCGGCATTACCGGAAGTGCTTCATCGAGCGCTCGATCAGGCGCGCCCAGCGTGCCGAGATCGTTGTCGCCAACCACGCCCTGGTCCTGATCCAGGCCGCGCGCGGTGGCGACGAGGGGCGGATCCCGCTCCGCTACGTCTTCGACGAAGGCCACCATCTCTTCGACGCCGCCGATGCGGTCTTTTCGCTGCATCTTACCGGCCTGGAGACGGCGGAACTCCGCCGCTGGTTGCGCGGCGCCGAGGGCGGGCGGCGATCGCGACGGCGCGGCCTGAGCGAGCGGCTGGGCGACGTCGCCGACGGCGATAGCGACGCGGCGTCGGCGCTGTCCGACGCGCTGGCGGCCGCGGCCTGTCTGCCCGGACCGGGATGGCGGACGCGGCTTGCCGGCGGGGTGCCGGCGGGTGGCGGCGAGGCGTTTCTCGCCCTCGTTCGCCAGCAGGTTCATGCCCGAAGTCGCGACGGCGACGCCGTCTACAGTCTCGAGACCGCCATACGCCCGCCGCTCCCCGGCCTGCTCGAAGCCGCGGACCGCTTCGAAAACGCGCTCGCCCGGCTCGAGGCGCCGCTTCGCCGGCTTGCCTCGGCGGCGCAGCGGATGCTCGACGACAAGGCCGCGAAACTTGACAGCGCGACGCGGCAGCGGCTGGACAGCACCCGGCGGACGCTCGATCGCCGCGCCATCGCGCCGGTCGAGGGCTGGCGGGCCATGCTCCGCTCGCTCGCGGGCGACACGCCTGCGGCTTACGTCGACTGGTTTGCCATCGACCGCATCGATAGCCGCGAAATCGATGCCGGCTACCACCGGCACTGGCTCGATCCGACCCGCGCTTTCGCCGCTCTCGTGCTTGCGCCGGCGCACGGGGCGGCGATCACTTCGGCCACCTTGCGCGACGGCAGCGGCGACGACAAAGCCGACTGGGCAGCGGCGGAGCGGCGGACCGGAACCCGTCACCTGCCGACGGCGCCGGTCCGCTCGCTGGTCCGCTCGCCGTTCGACTATGCCTCGCAGACCCGCGTCTTCATCGTCACCGACGTCGCCCGCGACGATCCGGCGCAAATTGCTGCGGCTTACCGCGAGCTGTTCAAGGCCTCAGGCGGCGGCGGCCTTGGCCTGTTTACCTCCATCAACCGCCTGCGCGCCGTCCACCGGCGCATCGGCGGCGATCTTGCCGCGGCCGGCCTGCGCCTCTACGCCCAGCATGTCGACGCGATCGATACCGGCACCCTGATCGACATCTTCCGGGCGGAGGAGAACGCCTGTCTGCTCGGCACCGATGCCGTTCGCGACGGCATCGACATCCCCGGCCGGTCGCTACGGCTGATCGTCTTCGACCGGGTGCCATGGCCCCGTCCGGACATCGTCCACCGCGCCCGTCGCGAGGCCTTCGGCGGACGCGGCTACGACGAGATGCTGACCCGGCTCAAGCTCAAGCAGGCGTACGGCCGACTGGTCCGGCACGGCAACGATCGCGGGGTCTTCGTCATGCTCGATCGGGCGCTGCCGAGCCGCCTGCTCGGCGCGTTTCCGCAAGGCGTCGCCGTAAACCGGGTGGGCCTGAGCGAGGCGATCGGGCGGATGGGCGCGGTGCTCGCGAAGTAGCGCCTTTTTCCACTGAAGGCGGTGCGGGCGGCTGGGGAAACGATACCGCTTCAGCGTGCACGCTTCAGCTCTTGAGCGGCGCCATGGCGAGGAACACGACGCCGATGACCATGACCGCAACCGACAGCCAGAACGGCAGCGGGGAGTACGTCGGGATGTTGCCGATGTAGCCGACGATGCTGGCGAGCGAGCATGCGTCGGTTGTGTAATAGAAGCATTGGCTGGCTTTCTTGACGTCGTGTCCGAGAACCTGCTCGAAGAACGCGTACCACCAGCCGACTGCGCCGACCAGCATGAGCGCGCCGATCGCCACCATGGTCTTCCCCAACATCGCCATCGCTCCGTGCCTGAGCCTTTATCTCGGTCTCGTCCGGATCAAATCATTCCCCAGCATGGAACCACTAGAGGCCGGAACGGTATCCAATTACAAGATCACCGCGCAACCTGAGCCGCGCCGCTGCGCCCCAAGAAGCCGTGGGGGCCTTCGGCGACCGCCAGCCTATGGATCACCTGTGGCCGGCACAAGCCCGCCCATCGCCGGTTGCACGGTCGGCGCCGCGGCCCCGGTACCAGCGGCGCGATCGTGTGTAGGTTCCGGAGAACGGAGGCGGGCGGCAGCAGAAGCTTTAAGCTCCAACAGAGGTGGACCGTCGGACGTGAGGAAAGGTCAGGCTCAGCCCGGTCGGAGCCGTTCGTCGGGGCTAGCTGAGCTTCCGCTTGAAGCGGCGGATATCGACGTTACTGCTGGCCCAGAGCGCGTTCGGCCATCAGCGCGGCCTCCGTACGGTTCGTCGCCTTCAGCTTTCTCATGATGTGGCGGACGTGGATCTTGACCGTCGTTTCCTTGAGTTCGAGCTCGTGGGCGATGATCTTGTTCGGCCTGCCCTCTCGCAGCAGTTTAAGCACGTCAATTTCTCGCGGCGTCAGCCCTGCCGCCCGACCGCCGCCGCGCCTCCGGCCGTCGCCGCCGGGCTGTCCGAGGCTGCTCATTGCGTGCACCAGCGCGCTGGCCGGAATGAACGTTCCGCCGGCGGCCACGAGGCGCACCGCTTCGCTGACGATGCCGGAGACGAGCGTTGTCGGGATGAACCCGCGGACGCCGTAGCGGAGGGCCTCGGCGACCTGATTGCTGTCCTCCCGGTCCGACAGCAGAATGATCGGGACACCGCTGAAGCATGTGGCGATGTAGTCGATGTCCGCGGCCACCCGCTCGTCGGGCAGCCGGGTTGCGCCGCTGCCCAGGATGACGACATCGAACCGCTCGCCCTCGCCGAGAGGGAGTTCGGCGGGAAGAATATCCCGGGGCCGCGCCAACGAGGAGAAGACGTAGTCCGGCGACACCTCGTGCAGCAGGCGGACGACGCACTCGCGGCAAAACGCCCGATGATCGATGACCAGAATATTCTTCGTTGCCTCGCGCTGAAGACCGTCGTCCGAGGTGAGCATGGGTCGTGGCGGCGCCGCCACTCTTTCCGCCCGCTCTCGGGAGGCGGCGCTTTCGCCTGGCCCTACCGTACTATTAACCAGTCCTCCGGCTAACTCCGTGTTTTCAGAGCTTTCGCCGACAGCTCCGCCAGCCGCGGGTTCGCCATCGAAGCCATCCGGCCCGGCGAAGTATGGCCGGTGCGTCGCCCCATGTCCCATTGTACCCCCCAGCTTGATCGAGGCGCTCCCGACCAAGTTGCCCGCATCAAAAAGAAGCTACTCAAACGGGTTAGGTTGCTCCGTTTGGGTCATGACAGGCGATCGAATCTCCGCAATGCATCTTGAGATAGTATATGCACCGGATGGGCTTATCACCAGAAAAACATTGACAGGTGCGAATGCTCCGGCGTGCGCGCGCCCCTGGTGTTCCGTTGACCGGGCACGTCCAAACCTATGGGAGGCCGCGGGCGGGAGCGCGGCACACCCGATGGCCTCTGCCAACGCGATCATGTATAAGACCGGGGTATTCCACACCGGGATCCCGCATGAGCACTGAGAACGGCAGCGGCGCGCCCTTGCGCGAGCACTGGGCCAGCCGCATCGGCTTCATATTCGCCGCCGCCGGTTCGGCCGTCGGGCTCGGCAACGTCTGGCGGTTTCCCTACATAACCGGTGAGAATGGCGGCGGAGTATTTCTCATCGTCTACCTTGCCATCGTCTTCACCCTCGGCATCAGCATCATGATTGCCGAACTTGTCATCGGCCGGGCGGCGCAGCGCAATCCGGTCGGCGCCTGCCGGGCGTTGGGCGGCCGCCCATGGGCGGGGCTCGGCTACCTCGGTCTGCTCTCCGGCTTTCTTATCCTCTCGTTCTACTGCGTGATCGCCGGCTGGACCCTGAGCTATGCCTGGAAGCTGGCAACCGGCGGGCTTGCGGACGATCCGGCGCAAGCGTTCCAGGCGTTCGTCGCCGCGCCGGCGGAGACGATCCCGGCGGCCGCGGCGTTCATGATCCTCACGGTGGCGGTCGTCCTTGGCGGGGTCAAAGGCGGGATCGAGCGCGCAAATCTGGTCCTGATGCCGCTGTTGTTCGCTATTCTGGTGGCGCTCGCCGTGCGCGCGGTGACGCTCCCGGGGGCGCGCGCCGGACTTGAGTTCTACCTTGCGCCGGACTTCTCGACCTTTGGCATCGGCACCCTGACCGAGGCGCTCGGCCAGGCCTTCTTCTCGCTGTCGATCGGGCTTGGCGCGATGATCACTTACGGTTCCTACCTCGATCGCGAGCAGAACATTCCCCGCGCCGCTGGCTGGGTCGTCGGCCTCGACACGCTTGCCGCGATCCTCGCCGGCTTCGCCATACTGCCCGCCGTTTTTGCCGCGGGACTCAGTCCGGAGACCGGTCCCGGTCTCGCCTTCGTCGTCCTGCCGACGGTCTTTGCGACCATGCCGCTGGGTGCCCTGTTCGGCACGCTGTTCTTTGTCCTTCTTGCGATCGCCGCGTTGACCTCTTCGATCTCCCTGCTCGAGCCGCTTGTCGCCTATTTCATCGATGAACACAGAATAAGCCGTGCCGTCGCTACCGTCGCGGTCGGCTTTGCAGCGTTTCTGCTTTCCGTTCCGTCATCGCTCTCGCTTGGGCCGTGGGCGGACGAAACCGTCTTCGGCAAAGGGGTGCTCGATCTTCTCGATGCTTTGACGGCCGGCATCATGCTGCCTGCGGGCGGGCTGCTGATCGCCCTTTTCGTCGGCTGGGTTCTCGGACCGCGTGCCATCGCCGAGCTTGGCGCTTCGAGCGGGCGCAGCCGCCTCGCCTTGATCTGGCTGTGGATCCTCCGGCTGCCGGCGCCGGTCGCCATTGCCTGGATTCTGATGAGCTGGGCGATGCGATGAGCGCGGATCATGCCGCGCCCGGGTGTCCGGGTGACGCCCTTGCGAGTGGAGGCGAGGGAGTCGTCGCGATCCGGCCGGCGCGGTTGCTGCGCGCCCGGATCCGCCTGGCCACGCTCATCGATGTCGACGCGTTGGTGCTGATCGAAAACAACGCCTTCGAAACCGACCGGCTGTCGGCGCGGAGCTTCCGCTACCTTCTGTCGAAAGCAAACGCCCTGACGCTGGTGGCGGTCGAGGATGGCGATGTCGCACTCGGCTACGTCATGGTGCTGTTCAATCGCGGCACGTCGCTCGCGCGACTGTACTCCATCGCGGTCGATACGCCGGTGCGCGGCCGCGGCGTCGGCGAGCTGCTGCTGCAGGCGGCGGAAGCCGGTGCGCGCGAGCGCGACACCGCGTGCGTGCGCCTTGAGGTGCGCGCCGACGACCCGTTCGCCCAGTCCTTCTACCGCAGCCACGGATACCGCCAGTTCGCCATGCATCATCATTATTACGAGGACCGCGCCGACGCGCTGCGAATGGAAAAGTCACTCGCCCCACGGCCCGATCCAAGCCTGGCGCGGGTGCCCTACTACGCACAGAGCCTGGACTTTACCTGCGGGCCCGCCGCGGCGCTGATGGCAATGCACGCTCTCGACCCGCGGATCACCGTCAACCAGGTCGCCGAGCTTCGGCTCTGGCGCGAGTCGACGACGGTGTTCATGACCTCCGGCGTCGGCGGCTGCAGTCCGGAGGGCCTTGCGCTGGCCGTCCATCGCCGCGGATTTCATGTCGAGGTTTTCCTCAGCGACACCGGGATCCTGTTCGTCGAACTCGGTGCGCAGCCCAAGCAAACGGGCCGTGATCCGGCTCGTTCAGGACGACTTTCGCAACCAGCTCATCGAGGCCGGCATTGCCACGGTCTTTCGTCCGCTGTCGGTCGATACCATGCGCGAGAAGATCGAGGCCGGCGCAATCCCGTTGGTGCTCATCAGCTCCTACCGCTTCGACCGGGAAAAGCAGCCGCACTGGGTTGTTGTCACTGGCTTCGATGAGAAATACGTCTATCTCCATGATCCGAACGTCGACAAAGATCTCGACAAGACGGCGACCGACTGCATGCAGATCCCTGTCCTGCAACGCGATTTTGCCAAGATGGCGCGTTACGGCCGGTCGCAGCTCAAGGCCGCGCTGATCATCGCCCAAGGCCGCGGCTGATGGCGCAGCACATCGTGGTCGTCGACCGGCGGCGCGATTTCCCCTGGCTTCGCCGCGACCTGCGTGTCGTGACCGCGCGCGATTTCGTCACCGAGTCCGCCCGGCGGCTGCCGGCTTCGGCGCGGGTCATCAACCTCTGCCGCGACTACAGCTACATGAGCCTCGGCTACTACTGCTCGCTCTTGGCCGAAGGCCGCGGGCAGAAGGTCATCCCGTCGGTCGAGGTCATGCTCGATCTGCACTGGAAGCGGCTCTTGCGCATTGCCCTGCCCGAGGTCAACGAGCTGGTCAGGCGCACCTTCCAGGCCGCACCCGACGAACAGCCGGGCTTCAAGGTCACGATTTTCTTCGGCGTCCCCGACGACCCACGGTTGACGGGGGCGGCCCGGCGGATCTTCGACCTTTTCCGCTGCCCGCTGCTGCAAGTCGAGCTCAGGCCGCGCAACCGCTGGGAAATCGTCGAGGTTCGGCCGATGTCGATCCGCGAAGTCCGCCCCGATCAGGTTGCGCGCTTCACCGAGGCCCTGGAACGTTACACCCGCGCCGTCTGGCGGAGCCAGAAAGCGGCGCCGCCGGCCCGCTATTCCGTTGCCGTTCTTCACGATCCGGCCGATCAGCTGCCGCCGTCCGATCGCCGCGCCCTGACGAAATTTGTCCGCGCCGGCGCGTACCTGGGCGTCGACGTCGAGCTGATCACCCGCGCCGACTACGGCCGCCTGCTCGAGTTCGACGCGCTGCTCATCCGCGAGACGACGGCGCTGGACAACCATACCTATCGCTTCGCCAGGAAAGCCGAGAGCGAAGGTCTGGCCGTCATCGACGATCCCGGCTCGATCCTCAGGTGCACCAACAAGATTTATCTCGCCGAGCTGTTGCAGGCCAATGGCGTGCCGGCGCCGCGGACCCTGATTCTGGATCGCCGGCGGATCGGACGTATCGAACGCGAGCTGGGCTTCCCCGCCGTCATCAAGATTCCGGACGGCGCCTTCTCGCGCGGGGTCTACAAGGTCGCGAACCACGCCGAGCTGGAAGCTATCCTCGATAACGTGTTCGACGCGTCGGATCTGGTAATCGCCCAGGAGTTCGTCCCGACGCCGTTCGACTGGCGGGTCGGCGTGCTTGCGGGCAAACCGCTGTTCGTCTGCCAGTACTTCATGGCGCGCAAGCACTGGCAGATCGTCAACCATGGCGGCGAGAAGGGGCCGGAGGCCGGCGGCGTGAAGGCCTGGGCCGTCGATGCGGCGCCAGCGGCGGTCGTCGAGATTGGCACCCGTGCGGCGCGGCTGATCGGCGATGGTCTCTACGGGGTCGACCTCAAGGAGACGGCGAACGGCGTCGTCGTCATCGAGGTCAACGACAATCCCAACATCGACGCGGGCATCGAGGATGCGGTTCTTAAGGACGATCTCTACCGGCTGCTCATTCAGGATCTCGTCCGCCGCATCGAGCATCGGACGCGGCCTCGAAACAGCGTCCGCAACGGAGTGGCGGCCTTTCCCGACGTTCCCGCAAAAAGCAGCGCGGCGGTCGCGGAGCGGCCGGGGGAGCAGGTGGGGGAGCAGTTGGGCGGCCGGCGCCGGGCTTCGCGATAGCCAGATCAACCTACTATCGGACGGGAGTTAACCGCGCGGCCTGCTGGCACAAAGATCGGCGATGTAGTCAAGCAGGTAGCTGGGCTCGATCGGGCTGGTCAGGCGAAGATCGACGCGTGCATCGGCGCAAGCCTGTTCAACGGCGGCCGTCATGACATCGGCGAGTACGAGAACCGGGAGCAGCGGGTCGGTCGGGTCGCTCATCCGCTGGAGCTTGACGAAGTCGAGCCGCGCCGGATCCGCCGCTTGCAGGTAAACAAGAACAAGTCCCACATCGGCCGTCTCAAGTGCGTCCAGAGCTTCGTCCTCGGTATGCGCGGCAATGACCTGATATCCGTTCTGATCCAGCGCCGCTGTGAGCGCCTGCGCGGCCGCACCGGCGGAAGACGACACCAGGATCGCCGGGCGTCGGGGGAAGGAACGGGTCGCGTCCACTCGGCTGAACTCCGGCCGCAGGTCGGTCGCTGTTCTAAATATCGGCGACGTGATGGTGAAGGCTTTCTGCATGGCGGTTCAGCTGTTCTTTCGTACTAATTCGTTCTGAGGAGACGCTTCCGACGACACTCGCGCGATCTGCCGCTGCGTCCAGATCAACCTGCATTCGAAGACATGGTTCCGAAGCAGAAAGTCGATCGGTTACAGAAAGATCGAGCGTCTCATCTGCTTTCATCCGGGCAGGAGCATGCTCTTAGCGCATCTGCGGCGCGATCCCGGCCCATGGCATCAGCGGGACGCTCGAGATCGCGTTCTTCGGCGAACCGCTGAAAACGCGGTCGGAGTAGGAGACGTAGACGACGACGTTACGCTTCGCGTCGAAGAAGCGGACGACCTGAAGCGACTTGAAGATGATCGAGCGGCGCTCATCGAACACCCGTTCGCCGTCGCGCAAGGCCTTTCCGACGACGATGGGGCCGATCTGGCGGCAGGCGATGGACGCATCGGAGGGATCCTCCGCGAAACCGAGCCCACCGGAGATGCCGCCGCGCTGGGCCCGGCTGATGTGGCAGGCAATGCCGGCGATATCGGGATCGTCGAAGCCGTCGACGACGATCTTGTCGTTGGGGCCGAGCCAGCGGAAGTTCGTCGAGACCGCGCCGACGTCCCCCCGCGGCCGGTCGCCGATGAACCACAGCACGACGCCGCCCAGGATGAGCACGACTACAGCGGCGACGGCGACCTTCCACCACATCCCGGTTATTCCCCAACACGGTGATGAGCGAACCTATTCCGGCACCGGCGTCGGGGCAAGCGGCATGTCCTGGGAACGGACCGTCGGATCGGCGTCTTCAGGGGCGCTCGAAGTGCTGCCTTGCCCTGCGGAACAGCGCGGTCACCTCGCGCTGGATACGGGCGCGGGGCGCATCGCGGTATTCCGGCAGACGGCGCGAGACTTCGGCGGCGATGACGTCGGCGTCCGGGTTCCTGTCGAGGTTGCGGAACAGGGCTTCCATCCGGGCGGCGAACTCCCGATCGGCCATGTCGGCGTACTCAGCGAAGGCCTTGCGGAACGCGGCGTAGCGGGCGGCATCGTCCGCCGACCAGTCGACGATCTGGGCCGCGCCGGGCCCCGCCGCTATTACGACAGGCAGACCCACGAGCACACCGGCAAGCGTCGAGATGAAAGCGCGGCGGCGGCAGACAGACGACGCCCGCCGATCCCTAGTACCGCTCATAATCGCCTGTACATACACGCCCACTGGATTATCCCGAAGCGATTGCCGATAACCGGCGGCGGACCGCGACGGGCGCGACATTCCATTGCAGCGCGGCGCTGTCCGTGATTACGCTACCTAAACATCGACGGAGGCGGAAGTCCCATGAGCATCAGCGCTGCAACGGAAAAGCGGCTCCTAACAGCGGACGAGCACGAACTCGTCGCCAGCACCCACTATCCGCACGTGAGCGCGCTCGATCGTGACGAGCTTGCCGCAGCGCGGCGGCGGCTGCGGACATCGCGCGACAAGGCGCGGGACATCGCGCACCATCAGCGTCGCGAGATGCGGGGCAAGGCCGAAGCCCGCGGGGCGAAGCCGGCGCGCGACAACAGCGGCACCGAGATGAAACGGCGGATCTTCGGCAACGCGCTCAAGCGGGTCAATCGTGAGCTGGCCCGGTACGCGGCGGCCGAACGCAAACCGCGGCAGGCTGAGATCGCGCGCCGGGCGCTGGAGCTGAAACGAGCCAACAGGGCGGTCCACCGCCCCGCCGGCGGACGCACCGCCCATGGCGGGATGACTGCGAAGCCGAGCACCCGGCCGACCGTGGAAACCGATCCGCGGGAGATCGGCCGCGTCTCGCAGTTCGTTAAGAACGCGCAGGCGAAGCGAGACAGCTGAAGCCGCCGGAAAGACCCGAGGACGCGGAATCCACGGGAACGCCAAATTGCGGCAATTGCGTGTGCATGCCGCTCGGCATCTGCGCCACACGAGTGTGGCTTTTCGGCAACTTTCCTTAGGAACTTAGTACAACCATTTGCGTAAAAAGGCGAAAATTAGCGTATGAACCTCCAAGATGTGAGACCCGTTGCCGACGTCAAGTGCGGACGGGTGAGAATGAACAGACGGAAGCGGAAGAGGTGAACATGAAACGCTTACTGATTGCGGTTTCGCTCCTCGCTATGGCTGCGCCCGCCGCGCAGGCGCAGCAGGGCGGGACCATGCCCGGCATGCACCACGACGCGGGTGCGGGCGATATGGAGATGATGAGCGACAAGTATCTGGTGTTCTTCGGCCTGAGCCAGTCGAAGCTGACGCCGGAAGCGAGAGATGTCGTGGCCAAGGCGGCTGAGCAATACAAGGAGACCGGCGCGGTCAGTATCACTGTCACCGGCAACACCGATACGACCGGCTCGAAAGCTTACAACCAGAAGCTTTCCGAGAGGCGCGCCGCGGCCGTCGCCGACGAGTTGGTCCGTCAAGGCGTGCCGGCGACGACGATTGCGACGGTCGGCGATGGCCAGAACAATCTTCTCGTACCGACGGGCGACGGCGTGAATGAGCCGCAGAACCGTCGCGCCGAGATTGTCATGGAGCGGCCAGTCCCGGTCGCCGCCGCGCCCGAGCCAGTCGTCGAGCCGGCGCCGGTCAAGGCCTCGCCCGTGCCGTTCGTCCCGCGCGGCGCCATCGCGTTCGGCCCGTGGTTAGGCTTCAGCATCGCCGAGGCCGATCCGAGCGGCGATATAAGCAAGCGGTCGGCGTATCTGGCCGGCGGCAACCTGATTGTAGAGTTCTTTGCTACCGAGAACCTGCCGCTGACCCTCAACCTGGTCGCCTATAACACAGTCGGCACCAGCCAGGACGACGGCTGGGGCTATCGCGGCACGCTCGGCCCGACGTTCGAGATGAACGCCCTTGGCATCTTCCGTCCGTACTTCGGCATCTACGGCGGCTACATCACCGGCAAGGGCGCGCAGGACGGCCCGCTGGTCGGCCCCGAGCTCGGCTTCAAGGTCGGCATGGGCGATCAGGCCTACATGTACACCAAAATCGGCTACGACTACCTGTTCCGGAACAGCTGGGACGAGGGTATCCCGAACGCCGGCATCGGCTTCGGCTACCGGTTCTAGTTTTTCACAGATTTGCTATGCGTCAGGTGGCTGCGGCTTGGTCCGCAGCCACCGTTCTCTTCCGCCGTGGTGCTTGTCGGCGGTCGAGCGCCTCGCCGCCAGGTTCAGTCAGCGACCGGAGCTTCAGAAACTATCCGGATCGGCTCTCGCCCCTTGCCGGGTCGTAGGCGAGATTGGCGCCAAGCCAGCGCTCGATTTCCTTTATCGGCATGCCCTTGCGCCGGGCGTAGTCCTCGACCTGATCGCGATGGATCCGACCCAGCCCGAAATAACGGCTCTCGGCGTGCGAAAAATAATAACCGGCGACGGCCGCCGCCGGCGTCATCGCGAAGGACTCGGTGAGGGAGATCCCGGCGTTATCTTCCGCCGCAAGCAGATCGAACAGGGTGCGCTTCTCGGTGTGATCGGGACAGGCGGGGTATCCCGGCGCCGGCCGGATGCCGCGATAGGCTTCCCCGATCAGGGCCTCGTTGTCCAGCGCCTCGTCCGGCGCATAACCCCACAGGTCCTTGCGGACCCGCTCGTGGATCCGCTCGGCGAAGGCTTCCGCCATCCGGTCGGCCAGCGCCTTGATCATGATCGAGCGGTAGTCGTCATGGTCCCGCTCGAACTCGCGCGCGATGTCCTCGACGCCGTGGCCGGTGGTCACGGCAAATCCGCCGATCCAGTCGGCGAAGCCGCTGGACTTGGGCGCGATGAAGTCGGCCAGCGCGAGATTGGGCCGCGGCTTGCGGTCGCGCGCCATCTGCTGGCGCAGGGTATGGACGATGGCGCGGACGCCGGTGCGGGCTTCGTCGACGAAAACCTCGATATCGTCTTCGCCGATACTGTTGGCGGGCCACAGGCCGACCACGCCGCGCGCCGTCAGCCACTTCTCGCCGACGATCTGGGCGAGCATGGCCTGGGCGTCCGCGAACACCGATCTGGCCGCTTCGCCGACGACCGGGTCGTCGAGGATGTCGGGAAAGCGGCCGGTCAGCTCCCAGGCCTGGAAGAAGGGCTGCCAGTCGATCCGCTCGGCAATCTCGGCGAGGTCGTAGTCGGAGAAAACGGTGAGGCCCGGTGATTCGTGGCTGCGGCGGCTGGTAGCCGTCTTCCCAGTCCAGCCGGGCCTTGTTGGCCCGCGCCGCGGCGAGGGGAGCGTGAGCGCGATCGGTGTCGCGCCCCGCGTGCTTCGCGCGCATTTCGGCGTATTCGGCGCGGATGTCTTTAGCGTAGGCCTCGCCGGTGGGCTTCGCCAGCAGGTTGGAAGCGACGCCGACGGCGCGCGAGGCGTCGGTGACGTAGACCAGCGGACCGTCGTAGTTGACCGCGACCTTGACGGCGGTATGTACCCGGCTGGTGGTCGCGCCGCCGATCAGCAGCGGCAGGTCGAAGCCCTCGCGCTTCATTTCGCTGGCGACGTAGCACATTTCGTCGAGGGAAGGCGTGATCAGTCCCGACAGTCCGATGATGTCGACGTTCTCCGCGCGGGCGGTTTCGAGGATCCTGGCGCAGGGCACCATGACGCCGAGGTCGACGACCTCGAAGTTGTTGCACTGGAGGACGACGCCGACGATGTTCTTGCCGATGTCGTGGACATCGCCCTTGACCGTCGCCATCAGGATCTTGCCGGCGGTCTGGCGCGGCTTGCCGGCGGCCTCCGCCTCCATGAACGGCAGCAGGTATGCGACCGCGCGCTTCATCACCCGGGCGCTCTTGACCACCTGGGGCAGGAACATCTTGCCGGCGCCGAACAGGTCGCCGACCACATTCATCCCCGCCATCAGCGGGCCTTCGATCACGTCAAGGGGGCGCGCCGCGCTGTTGCGGGCCTCTTCCGTGTCGCTCTCGACGAAATCGGCAATGCCGTTGACGAGGGCGTGGGTCAGCCGCTCGTCGATCGGCAGTTCGCGCCAGGACAGATCCTGCTCCCTGGCCTTGCCCGCCTTGCCGCGAAACCGCTCGGCGGCTTCCAGTAGGCGCTCGGTTGCGTCGTCCCGGCGGTTGAGGATCACGTCTTCGACGGGATCGCGCAGGTCGGGCGGAATCTCGTCGTAGACCGCGATCTGGCCGGCGTTGACGATCGCCATGTCGAGGCCGGCGGCGATGGCGTGATACAGAAAGACCGCATGCATCGCTTCGCGGACCGCGTCGTTGCCACGGAACGAGAACGACACATTCGAGACGCCGCCGGAGACGTGGCAGTGGGGCAGGGTGGACTTGATCCGGCGCACGCCCTCGAGGAAGGCGACGGCGTAGCCGTTGTGTTCCTCGATGCCGGTGGCAACGGCGAAGATGTTGGGGTCGAAGATGATGTCTTCGGCCGGAAAGCCGATTTCATCGACCAAGATGCGATAGGCCCGCTGACAGATCGCGACCTTGCGGTCCGCCGTGTCGGCCTGACCCTGCTCGTCGAAGGCCATGACCACGGCGGCCGCGCCGTAGCGGCGAACGAGCCGGGCGGCGGCGACAAAGGCCTCCTCGCCCTCCTTGAGGCTGATCGAGTTGACGATGCACTTGCCCTGAACGCACTTCAGCCCGGCCTCGATCACCGACCACTTCGAAGAGTCGATCATCACCGGAACGCGGGAAATATCCGGCTCGCCGGCGATCAGATTAAGGAACGTCGTCATCGCCCGCTCGGAGTCGAGCATCGCCTCGTCCATATTCACGTCTATGATCGAAGCGCCGCCGGCGACCTGATCGCGGGCAATGTCGAGCGCGGCCTGGTAATTGCCGGCCTGGATAAGCTTGCGGAACTTCGCCGAGCCGGTGATGTTGGTCCGCTCGCCGATGGTGATGAAGGTGCCGTTCATGAGGCCAGTGCGAATGGTTCGAGGCCGGAAAGGCGCAGCGCCGGCGGCACGCTCGCCGGCTTCCGGGGCGGCTTGTCGGCCACGGCGGCGGCAATTGCGGCGATGTGGTCCGGCGTGGTCCCGCAGCAGCCGCCGACGATATTGACGAGGCCGGCGTCGGCCCATTCGCCGATAAAAGCCGCGGTGGTTTCGGCTTCCTCGTCGTAACCGCCGAACTCGTTCGGCAAGCCGGCGTTTGGATACGCGCAGACCAGCGTATCGGCGACCCGGGCAAGCTCGGCGACGTGGGCGCGGAGCTGGCTGGCGCCGAGCGCGCAGTTCAGGCCGATGGCGAGCGGCCGGGCGTGACGAACCGAGTTCCAGAAGGCTTCCGGCGTCTGGCCGGACAGCGTCCGCCCGGAGAGATCGGTGATCGTGCCCGATATCATCACCGGCAGGCGCAGGCCAAGGCTTTCAAACACCTCGTCGATGGCGAACAGCGCCGCCTTGGCGTTGAGCGTGTCGAAGACGGTTTCGACCAGAAGAATGTCGCAGCCGCCGGCGATCAGGCCTTCAGCCGCCTCCCGGTAGGCCGCGCGCAGCTCGTCGAAGGTAACGTTGCGCGCGCCGGCATCATTGACGTCGGGCGAGATCGAGGCGGTGCGGTTGGTCGGGCCGAGGGCGCCGGCGACCCAGCGGGGCCGATCCGGCGTCTTCGCCGCCTGCGCATCGGCAGCGCTGCGCGCCAACGCCGCGCCGGCCTCGTTGAACTCGCGCGCCAGCGCCTCCATGCCGTAGTCGGCAAGGGAGATCGAAGTCGAGTTGAAGGTGTTGGTTTCGACGATGTCGGCGCCCGCCTCCAGATAGGCCGAGTGGATCGCGCCGATGAGATCGGGCCGGGTCAGGCTAAGCAGGTCGTTGTTGCCCTTGACGTCTCGCGGCCAGCCGGCGAAGCGCAGTCCCCGGTAGCTGCCCTCGTCGAGATGGTGACGCTGGATCATCGTCCCCATGGCGCCATCGAGAACGAGGATGCGCTGCATCAGCGCCGCCTCGAGCGCATTGCGCCGCTGGTCGCGCCCGCCGCTCATGAGCCGCCGCCGGTCAGAGGAGCCGCCGCTTCTGCTTCGCGCCGGCGGGGTCGGACGCCCAGGACATGGCAGATGGCATAGGTCAGATCGGCACGGTTGAGGGTATAGAAATGGAACTGCTTGACCCCGCCGGCATGCAGCGCCCGGCACTGCTCGGCGGCCACGGAGGCCGCGACCAGCTTGCGCGTCTCCGGATCATCGTCCAGGTTGGCGAAGAGGTCAGCCATCCATGGCGGAACAGCTGCGCCGCAGATCCCAGCGAAGCGGACGACCTGGGCGAAGTTGGTCACCGGCAGAATGCCCGGAATGATCGGGACGGTGATCCCCGCGGCTCGCGCGCGATCGAGGAAGCGGAAATAGACGTCGACTTCGAAAAAGAACTGGGTGATGGCTTGGCTGGCGCCAGCGTCGATCTTGCGCTTGAGATTATCGAGATCGACCGTCGGGCAGGCGGCCTCCGGGTGGCCTTCCGGATAGGCGGCGACGCTGATCTCGAAGTCGGCGGTGCGCCGGAGCCCGGCGACGAGATCGCTGGCGTACGCGTAGCCGCCGGGGTGCGCGGCGTAGCATGTGCTGCCCTCGGGCGGATCGCCGCGCAGCGCGACGATGTGGCGGATGCCGGCGTCCCAGTAGCGCCGAGCGATCTCGTCAATCTCCTCGCACCGCGCGGCGACGCAGGTCAGGTGCGCCGCCGGCACCAGAGGCGTCTCCTGGCGAATGCGCACCAGCGTCGCGTGCGTCCGCTCGCGGGTCGAGCCGCCAGCACCGTAGGTGACCGAAACATAGGCCGGCTCCAGCGTCGCCAGTCGCTCGATGCAGGCCCACAGATTGCGCTCCATCTGCTCGGTCTTGGGCGGGAAAAACTCGAACGAGACGGCCACGTCACGCGGTAGCGGCGCAGCGACGGGCAAGCCGATGTGGCGGCCGTCGTCGGCGATGACCGCCTCGACAAGGCGGGGCCCGGCCCGGCCGCGGCTCACACTGCGTTGCTGAGGGTTCATTGGGAATAAACCGGAAGGTGACTGCGCATGGCGGTGGTTTGCCCTGCTCGTCGCCGGACTGTCAAGTCCGCCCGAGGTGGTTCATCGCCAAAGCTCGGATCGTAAACGTCCGATTTCCACTCCCGGTCGCGCCTGCAGTCGGTTGTTAACTCATGATCCAACACGCGCATATCGGCCCATTTCCACCGGTGGGCGGATCCGGGACTCGCGCCGGTCCGCCACTTATGTTAGTGGCGTCGCTGACGATCGCCAGCCTCTGTCGGACAGCAACCTCATGTCTTGCAAATCCGCAAAAGCCGCCTGCATCCGTCGCCGCGGCAACAAATGCGGCCATCCGGCCCTGATGTTGGACGCGTAGGCACCAGATGGCGAAGCGCCGGTTTGTCGCAATCATCCTGGGCGTGCTACTCGCAGGTGTGTCCGGTTGCGCAACCCCGCCCGATCGAAGCGACGCGGCCGCCTACGCAGAGTTCCGGGCGCTCAATGATCCGTTCGAGCCGCTAAATCGCCAGATCTTCGGCTTCAATCAGGCTCTGGACGCGATGGCGCTGCGGCCGGCGGCGATCTTCTACAAGGACATCATCCCGCCGCCCTTCCAGCGCGGCACCAACAATTTTCTCTCCAACCTGCGGTCGCCGGTGATCCTGTTCAACGATCTTCTGCAGTTGAACTTCAGCGCCGCCGGCAACACCGCCATGCGCTTCATCATCAACAGTACGCTCGGCGTCGGCGGCCTGGACGAGCGCGCCAACGATTTCGGCTACCCCCGACGCGAGAACGACTTCGGCCAGACATTGGCGGTCTGGGGGGTGCCACAGGGCCCATATGTGGTGTTGCCAGCGTTCGGTCCGTCCAGTCCGCGGGATGCAGTGGGCATCGCCGTCGACAGCGCGGTCCTCGATCCGCTGGGCGTGCTCGGGAATTTCAACTCCAGCCTGTCCGATCTCTCCTGGGCGCGCCTCGGCGTGGGCGCCGCGAATTCCCGCGCCCGGGTCGACGCCGAACTGGAGGATCTGAAGAACAATTCGCTCGACTATTACGCTGCCCTTCGCAGCCTCTACCGGCAGATGCGCGCGGCTCAGATTTCCAGCGAAGTCAGATCCGGGGGAGGGCGGCCCGAGTCTGGGACCGACGATTACACGCCGTTCCCGGACATTCCCGATATCCCCGACGACTAAAGACCGCCGCTGACTGCGGGACACGTAAGCGTGGCTTTAATTCCGTTCCGTAAGCCCTGATGGAGTCAGTTGCGGCGACGGATCGAGCGACCAGCACGAATTCGTCGTCAGGCAATCCTTCTAGACGGGGTAATGGTGCATACCGCGGCCGCGTCCTCCAGCCGCAGAACGATGCTCTCGCTGACGAACAGATGGTAGTGGATCCCGTCCTGACCGCCGTAGCCGGCGCGAAGATCCTGACCGACCACCATGCTGCCGACCCGTGGGTCGACGATAATCCCGCCTTCGATGGAGGCCTTGAAGATGCCTTTGGTGCACAGCCGGCGCAAATGCTCGAGCTGGAGCATGTCGCTGCCCGGATAGCGGCGGAACAGGCCATTGTAAAGCGCCGGCGTCAGAACCAGCGCGTAGGGTCCGCGGAAGCCGGCGTCGTCAAGACGGGTGACGCCGAGCAGAACGTCGTTCAATACCTGATCGACGTCCGACCAGTCGCCGGCCTCGATGGTTTGACGGCGGGCGGCGTTGAGCAGGCCGGCGAGGCCGAAATCGCTTTGGCCCAGATAGACGATTTCCTCCTCGCGCGCCGCGACCGCTTCGGCGGCCTCTTCGACCGGCGCCAGATTGAGCGGCATGCCGTTGTCGAGGTAGGCGGCGATGCGCCGAACGCTGAGCCGGAACCGCCTGCGGATCATCGGTACCGAGATCGCATGGCCGATGACGGCGCCCGCCTCGTCGTCGGCCGGCTGGCGGCAGTACTCATCGTTGCCGACCTCTATCGAGGTTAGCCCGGCGCCGTAGGGGCCTTCAACGTCGAGGTAGCGGCGCGCCGTCAGCCGATCGCGGGCGGCCGCCACGGCGGCGGCGTCGATCCGATCCCAGATACCGTCGCCGAACGGCGCCTTGTTGCGGCACAAGTGGTCCATGACGCTACTCTCCGTTATCTTTCAGCGGGCCAATGGTAAAACCTGCCGGGGGCGAAGTGCGGCCTTTCACCGCGGGCGCTTCGTCTTCGGCGATGCCACGGTTCCCGCCGCCGGCGCCGCCACCGCCGGTTTCATCCTCTTCGATCTCCGTGATCGGTGGCTCCGTGAACAGATAGGTCGACATCTGCTCGGCCCAGCCGGCATCGCTGCGACGGAGCCACTCCATGACCATGCAGGCGTGCTCCATCTCCTCGCGCATGTTGTGGAGGAGAATGCCCTTCAGCGCGGCATCCTCGCAGTCGTCGGCCCGTTGCCGGTACCAGTCGACCGCCTCAATCTCCTCCATGAGCGAGGCGATGGCCTGATGATGCGTCAGGGTCTGGATGGTCAGCCGTTGTCTCGGCGCATGAAGGCCTTCGCTCGACATTCCCGCAGTTCCTGTCCCTGTGTCGTTGTCCGTCCGCTACCGCCCGTTGGCGGGCGGTCGGCCAAAGCCACGATAACGGCGCGCGCCACATGCGGCAAGCTGCGGAAGGCGGCGGTTGTCGTTGGCACGTCAGCGGTCGCGAGCCGACGGCGAATGCTGCTTGCCGCCCATGCCCGGCGCTTCCTGTCGTCGAAACACTGCGGCGTA
>CAWBNC010000019.1:0-180087 GCA_963789785.1 uncultured Alphaproteobacteria bacterium
TCACAATCACCTGCACGAAGAGGTCTCGGCCGACTATACCGACATGATCTACGCCGAGAGCGCGAACGAGATCGAACAGCGGCGCAAGGCCTTCCTGCGCAAGTGGCGGCTGAAGTGCCGGGGCGTCGCCGACAGCCTGGAGGAAGCCGGTGAGCAGCTGTTCACCTTCACCCGCCTGCCGTCCAGCCAGTGGCGCTCGGCGCGGACCTCCAATGCCGTGGAACGGCTGCACGAGGAGTTCAAGCGGCGGATCAAAACCCAGACCGTGCTGCCGTCGCCGGAGACCGCGGCCATGCTGTTCTGGGCGCTGCTCGCATCCGGGCAGATCACCATGCGCAAGGTCAATGGCTGGCAAACCCTTGCCACCAAGCCGACCGACCCGGTCATTGATCTTGCTGCCTAACCCGTTAACCTCAAGCCCCTGGAGACCGCGCCGCCGGCAATTCCAACATCATTCGAGACGGCACCCGCGATTACA
The DNA here is from genome assembly GCA_963789785.1 of uncultured Alphaproteobacteria bacterium. Lineage (GTDB taxonomy): Bacteria > Pseudomonadota > Alphaproteobacteria > Rhodospirillales > Defluviicoccaceae > JAEULH01. The sequence continues at coordinate 479 of CAWBNC010000019.1, forward strand.
AGAGCGTCTTTCTCCTGGTCCTGATCATGACCGGCGTAACGCTGATCGTGGGCGGTGCCGCGATCCTCATTCTCTACGAAACGGCCATGACCCAGGAGCGCCTTCGCCTGGCGGAGACGGCACGCGGCCAGGCCATTCTCGTCGAGGCCATCGTCGCTCATGAGCTGGCATTGGGTAAAACCCTTGTCGAGGCGCAACGCAACGCCGTCAGACGGATCGCCGAGGCCCACGACACAGGTGGACAAAGCACCGCCACCGCAGAGTTCAACCTCGCGCGGCGCGAGGGCGATGCGGTCGTGTTCCTCATCCGCGCGGGACAGCCGCTCGACGCCAGACCTCTTCGCGTTCCGCTCGACTCGCCGGGCCTAGATCCCATGCGCCGGGCATTGGCCGGCGAGCGCGGATTGCTGGACGGGCGTCGACAACTTCGGCAGGTCGGTGATTGCCGCCTACGAGCCCGTCAACAACGTCGGCCTCGGGATCGTCAGCCAGGGTCGATCTCGGCGCCCTGCGCGGGTCATTCATCAAGGCCGGTTTGGCGGTTCTCGCCCTGGCCCTGGTCATGATCGCGCTCGGCACCACGCTCTTCGTCCAGGTCAGCACGCCGATGATCGAGCACCTGCGTTCAACCGAACGCCGCTTCCGCGATCTGTTCGACAGCATGAGCAGCGGCGTTGCGGTCCTGCAGGCGGTGGGCGATGGCGAAGACTTCGTCTTCACCGATCTGAACCCCGCCGGCGAGCGAATCGATCAGGTCGAACGCGGCAGGCTTGTCGGCCGGCTGATCGGCGATGTCTTTCCGGGTTCGGAGGCGTCCGGCCTGCTCGAGGTTCTTCGCCGGGTCTGGCGAACCGGAACACCGGAGCACATGCCGGCGCGTCTCTATGAAGACGAGCGAATAAGGGGCTGGCGCGAGAGTTTCATCTATAAGCTGCCGGGCGGCGAGGTGGTCGAACTGTTCGACGACGTGAGCGAGCGCAAGGCCACGGAGGAACAGCTTCGTCAGGCGCAGAAGATGGAGGTGGTCGGCCAGCTCACCGGCGGCGTCGCCCACGACTTCAATAATCTGCTCGCGATCATTCTCGGCAACCTTCAGCTTTTGCACGAGCGCCTGGGCGACGACGCCGTCGTCCGCGAGCTGGTCGTCGATGCGCTGTGGTCGGCAGAGCGCGGCGCGGAACTGACCCATCGCCTGCTTGCCTTCGCACGGCGACAGCCCCTCAACCCCGTCGTCACCGACGTCAACGTCCTGATCCTCGATATCGTCGAACTGGTGCGGCGAACCCTGGCCGCAGCGAGGCAGGCGGACAATGCCGTCGTAGTCGAGCACCGGCTCGATCCGGCGCTGTGGCCGGCGACAATCGATCACGGTCAGCTGGAAAGCGCGTTGATGAACCTCATCGTCAATGCCCGCGCCGCGATGCCCAACGGCGGAACGCTGACGCTCGATACGCGTAACTTTGTCGCGGACCCAGCCGGCGAGCCGCGTGGCAACCCGCCGGGCGGCGGGAGGGCGCCCGGAGACTATGTCATGGTCGGCGTGCGCGACACCGGCGTTGGCATCCCGCGGGGATCATCGGGCGGATTTTCGAGCCGTTCTTCACCACCAAGCGTCCGGGCGAAGGCAGCGGCCTGGGCCTGAGCATGGTTTACGGTTTCGCCAAACAGTCGGGCGGTCACGTCGAAGTCGAAAGCGAATGCGGCGTCGGAACCACGGTGCGTCTTTACCTGCCCCGCGCCGCCGGCGCGGTCGACGCGGATGTTACATCCGCCGAGGCAGCGATGCTGTCCGCGTCGCCGTCCCTGCCCGCGCTCGACAACCGACGGCTCCGCGCCGCCGACCGGCATTGACTGAAAATCCGCCTCCCGCGCCTCACGAGGCGCCGGGCGCCGCCGACTTGGTCGGCGCTTCCGGACCGGGGGTCGGTCCGCGAACAGGAGCCGGTGTCACGATCACCGTGGAATAAAGTTCCGCCGGCTTGGTGGTCAGGTCGATCATCATTTTGGCGCCGACCGCGATGACCAGCACAGCGAGCAGAATACGAAGTTGCTCGGCCGCCAGCTTCGTGCCGAGGCGGACCCCGAGCTGGGCGCCGATGACGCCGCCAACCAGCAGCAGCATGGCAAGGACGATGTCGACGGTTCGCGTATGTACCGCCTGAAGCACGGTTACGTTGGCGGTGACGAAGGTGACCTGAAACAGCGAGGTGCCAACGACGACCCGGGTCGGCATGCCGAGAAGGTAGATCATCGCCGGAACCATGGCAAACCCGCCGCCGACGCCCATGGTCGCGCGATACCACGCCAACGACGAAGCCGATGCTCAGCGGCAGGAGGGCGCTAATGTACAGCATGGACTTACGAAAACGCATCTTGAACGGCAGCCGGTGCATCCAGGTATGCCGGCCCGGGCCGCGCGAGCCGCTCCTGGAGCCGCTGCGCCGCCGTTTCAGCAGCGTGCCCAGGCTTTCGATCAGCATCAACGCGCCGATGCCGACGAGCATGACGACGTAGGAGATCGAAATGACCAGGTCGATATGGCCAAGGGCCTTGAGCAGCCCGAACAGCCAGACGCCGAGGCCGGAGCCGGCGAGACCGCCGACGAGCAGGATCATGCCCATCTTGACGTCGACGTTGCCGCGCGCCCAGTGCGCGATCACTCCTGACACCGAGGCGCCGACGACCTGATTGGCGCCCGAGGCGACCGCAACAGGCGCGGGGATGCCAAGGAACAGCAGCATTGGGGTGAGGAGGAAGCCGCCGCCGACGCCGAAGACGCCGGAGAGGATGCCGACCCCGGCGCCAACGCCGAGGAGCACCAGGACGTTGGCGCTGTGCTCGGCGATCGGCAAATAAATATCCATGGACGACTGTGGCTGCCCGCTTAAAAGAAACCCAGACGTTCTAACGTTTTTGACGCCTGATTTAAAGCCGCGTCTCAGTGGCGTTCAACAATGCACGCAACTCAGCGCGGCCTGACTTGGCGGGCGCCGGACGCAGTTGGCGAAGCTCGCGCCGGAGCTGGATCCCTGGGACAGCGGCCAGACCTGCCCGTAGGCCCGGAGTGGTCCCGCGCGCCGTCTTCGCACCTTTGCTCTGTTCGCGAACCGGAGCGATCGTTACATTTCCATCCATTCGGCCGGCGGTGCCGCTGCCGGAGGACTAAACGCGCACGACCGCTCGAGGGAAATACTTGCACTGATGCCATACGTGATCCACGGCGAAAGCCACGACTGGGAGGTGGTTGTCGGCCTCGAGGTCCACGCCCAGGTAAAGTCGAAAGCAAAGCTCTTCTCCGGCGCCGCCACCGACTTCGGCGCCGACCCCAATTCCCAGGTCTCGCTTGTCGACGCCGCCTTTCCCGGCATGCTGCCCGTGCTCAACGGCTTCTGCATCGAGCAGGCGGTGCGCACCGGCATCGGTCTCAACGCCGAGATCAATCTCGTCAGCATCTTCGAGCGCAAGAACTACTTCTACGCCGATCTGCCGGCCGGCTACCAGATCTCCCAGTACCAGCGGCCGCTGGTCGGCGAGGGCTGGGTCAGCGTCGATCTCGCCTGTGGTTCGAGCAAGCGGATCGGCATCGAGCGGCTGCACGTCGAACAGGATGCCGGCAAGTCGCTCCACGATCAGCACCCGACATATACCCTGATCGACCTCAACAGGGCCGGCGTCGCGCTGATGGAGATCGTGTCGCGGCCGGACATCCGCAGCCCCGAAGAGGCTGGCGCGTACCTCCGCAAGGTGCGCGCCATCGTCCGCTACCTCGACACCTGCGACGGCAACATGGAACAGGGGTCGATGCGCTGCGACGTCAATGTCAGCGTCCGCCCGTTGGGCGACAACGACCTGCGCACCCGCACCGAAATCAAGAATGTGAACTCCGTGCGCTTCGTTATGCAGGCCATCGAGCGCGAGGCCGAACGCCAGGTCGAGGTTTACGACGGCGGCGGCGCCGTTCGTCAGGAGACCCGGCTCTACGACCCGGCGAAGGGCGAGACGCGGGCAATGCGGGCAAAGGAGTTCGCCCATGACTATCGCTATTTTCCCGACCCCGACCTGCTGCCCCTGACGCTCACGCCGGATTACGTCGCGCACATCCGCGCCACGCTTGCCGAGCTTCCCGACCAGCGCAAGCAGCGTTATATCGACGACTACGGACTTTCTCCTTATGACGCTGCGGTGCTCACCGCCGAGAAGGAAGCGGCGGAGTACTACGAACGGCTCGCCCATGGCCGCGATCCGAAGCTGGCCGCCAACTGGGTCATCACCAACCTGTTCGCGGTGCTCAACAAGCAGGGCCGCGGCATCGCCAACTCGCCGATCTCGGCCGACGATCTCGGTGCGTTGCTCGATCTGATGACGACGAACAGGATTTCCGGCCGTCAGGCCAAGGAGGTTTTCGAGGCGATGGCCGAGAGCGGCGGCAAGCCCGAAGCCATCGTCGCCGAGCGCGGGCTCAGCCAGATCACCGACGCTGGCGCAATCGAGGCCGCCGTCGACGCGGCGATTGCCGGCAACCCGACCCAGGTCGCGCAGTTCAAGGGTGGCAACGACAAGATCCTCGGCTGGTTCGTCGGCCAGATCATGAAGGCGACCAAGGGTCAGGCAAACCCTGGCCAGGTCAACGCGCTCTTGCGGAAGAAACTCGCGAGCGGGTAGGAGCGCGCGCCATTGCGGGGTGTGCTAAGGGGCGATCAGACCGAACCGAACGGCCTTGACCACCGCCTGCACCCGGTTCCCGGCGCCGATCTTGCGGATCGCGCCCTTGAGGTGAAACTGCACCGTATGCTCCGAGACGCCGAGGATCCTGCTGATCGACCAGGCGCTCTTGCCCTGCGCCGTCCAGGTCAGGCATTCGCGCTCGCGCTCGGTGAGATGGATGGTCGCCACCGCCGTCGTCGCGCCACGCGCCAGCGCGGTATAGGCCAGCTGGAGCTGGGTCGCGAGGATCTGCAGGGTCCCGAGATGAACTGCACCGTCGTTGCCGTGCATCGTCGCCGCCAGGCTGACGACGTAGCTTTCGCCGGCAGGTCCATGGACGGGAATGCACACGCCGTCGCGCAGGCCGGCATCCCGCGACTCATCGAAAAGACGCCGCTGCCGCAAGGACAAGTGCTCGCTCGCCAGCGTTTCCGCCCAGGTGTACGGTCGTAACCTCCCTGGGGCGAGCAGCAGGCACGGATCGACGTCCTGGTAGCGTTGGCCGATGTAGTGATCGATCCACGGCTGCGCGCAGCTTACCACCAGCGCCGGTCGCGGCAGGATCGACTGAACGGCCGTCTGGGCTGCCGGCGTCACTGCGGCGAACGCAATCCTGTCGTAGCCGTAGCCGGCAACAGCAGCGCGAAAGAGGTCGAAGACTCGTTCCGGAGATCGCGCCGTATTTGTTCTCTCGATGTAGTCGGAGACCCGCACCAACACTCCTTGTCTTCCATGCACGCGGTAAACGATGGCGCGGCCATGCCGCCTGAGACTGGGACCGCGCCCTTGAATTCGGTAAGAGAGAAGGAACCCGAGGCTACATGGCCGCTGATCCTCCCTTGGGTCCGTCTTGAAGCCGGCGCGTACTGACGAGGCCGGCTGAGGACACCAGGTCCGCATACCGGCTCACTTTTGCCGCGGGCTGGCCGACAAGATCCGCGATGTCGATCAAGCTTCGCTTTTCATCGCAGTAGGATATGACGTTCATCATGTCCTTCACTCCGGCGCTTAAGTTTTTGGCGCTCCGGGCCCGGTCATGCTCCTGTACTTCTACGCCGCAAGCATCACTGTCGTGTGCCAAAGATCAAAGGCCTTCGCCGTTCAATGAACGGCCTGGAGCGCGAAACCGGTCGGTTGAGGAGGTATACCGTGAGAATGAAAAGAGGAAGCGAATGCCTGACAAAGTTGCCGATAAATGGCTAATTAAATCTGGCGTGAATTAACCCAAGTGGGTATTAAAGTCGCTACCTTGGATGGTGTCAAGCTTTGGACAAGTTTTCTCGGCGCCGCGACATTTTGAGGCAGAGCTATGCCTTCGATGGGCGGAGAAATCCCATTGTGGCCGCGGGAAAGCTCATCGTGTGGATTTCGATCGTCACGACGCTGTCGGCGGGCGGTGACGCCTTTGCGTCCGGCTTCTACCTGACCCAGCAGAGCGCCAGAAGCGTTGGCCGCGCTGCCGCGGGCCAGGTCGCCGGCGCCGATGACGCCGCGACCGTGACCGCCAATCCGGCCGGAATGACCGAGCTTGGCGGGGCGCAGATCATGGGCGGCGCGAGCGTGCTGATCGCGGACACGTCGTTTCGCAATCGCGGGTCCGCGGCGACAACGCCGGGGACCGGCGGCGCGCCGTTCGCCTACGCCGGCGACAACGGAGGCAATCCGTTTCAGCCCGAAGCGGTGCCGAATGTCTATGCCGCCATACCGCTTTCCGGCACGCCCCTGTGGTTCGGCATCGGCGTCACGTCGCCGTTCGGTCTCAGCCTCGACTACGGCGCGGACTGGTTCGGCCGCTATGACTTCATCGAACTCGAGCCTGACGACGATCAACGTTGCTCCGGCCATCGCGCTGCGGGTCAACGACATTGTCTCTCTCGGCATCGGTCTTGACCTGCAGAGCGTCGATGTCCGCCTGAGCAGCGCTGTTCCTGATACGCTGGCGCCCGGTGGTCCCTCGGCGGCGACGGACGGGCGCAGCCGACTGAGGGGCGACGATATGAGCGTCGGCTTCAATGCCGGCATTCTGGTCAAGCCGTGGCCGACGACGCGGATCGGCGTACATTATCGCTCCGGCATCGATCACACGCTGAAAGGCCGGGCCCAACTCTCCGGTCTCACCGGCCCCCTGGCCGCCGCCAATAGCAGCGCCGATGCGAAGGCCCGCCTCCGCCTTCCCGATATTGCCACGGTGGGGCTGGCGCAGGAGGTGACGGCCGGCCTGACCCTGTTGGCGGATGTTCAGTGGTTCAACTGGAGCCGGTTCAACGAAGTGCGTGTCCGCTCCGCGGACGGGGCCGACGATGTCGTCCTGCCCGAGGACTATCATCGATTCCTACGCGGTTTCGGTCGGCGGCGAGTATCTCTGGAGCCGCGATTTGAGCCTTCGCGCGGGGATTTCGCTTCGAGACGACGCCGACGAGCGACCGTTATCGCTCAACCGGCGTGCCTGAAGGCAACAACTACTCCGTCGGCCTCGGCTGCAGCTACCGGCCGTTCGCCGACTTCGGCCGACGCCGTTGTCGACTTGGCCGTCTTTCACACCCGAGCCGAACGGGCCAACGTCGATCTCTCGCGCACCTTCTTCGCGGGCACACCGGCCGCGGGCAGCGTCGACATCAGGGGCCAAGCCGACACACACGCAACCACTCTGGCCGTGGAACTGCGCTACCGCTTCTGATCGGCATCGCCGACGGGTGTCAGGTTTTCAAAGACGAGGTGGGGAGGAGGCGCTGCCGGTCTGCCCGACCGGACTTGACCTACCGAATTAGGGAGGTGGTCGCCGCCATCCGTTGCGTCCTAGGATCGTCACGCCCGTTGATCCAGGGGGAGCGGCATTGTCTGACGTTGGAATTTCGGTCTTCGAGAATTGTGAACCGCCTGTAGCACACCCCGTCGAAGCGGGGGCCAATGATGGCGGCACCGACGAGGCCGATGAGTTGCCGCGGCTCATCCACAAGGCCATTCTTGCCCGCCGGTTCGTCGCAATGCACAAGCATGCCGCGCGCCAGTGCCTGCGCGCCGCGCGGCTGGCGGCGGAACACGGCGATGCCGCCATGGCGACCAGCCTGCTCGGCGACGCCCGCGACGAACACGTGCAGGCGCGGACCTGCACCTGGGTCGCCCGCGACTGCGAAAGCCGCGCCGAAGCGCTGGGCATTGCCGCCGGCGCCTATGCCGCAACCGGTCGCGGCGTCCGTCTCCGTTAGATCGATCCGCGTCCGAAAGCACCGTGTTTAGGCCGGAGATTCAGGCATCGGGAGGCCGCGTCAGGCCGCCATGGCCGCATTTTCGCCGGCGATCCGCAGGATCCGCGGCGGCAGGGTGTAGATCTCTCGCAGCGTTGTGATGGACGCGGCGGTAATGGCGACGCTCGCCGCCGCAACCAGCGAACTGTTGATGGATTTGCGGCCGGCCGAGCAGCCGGGTGCCGCATCCGTTGGCCTCGATGCTGCGGATGACCCGCGGATGGGTGACGAGATAATATTCGCGTATGCCGAGCGTGCTGGCGAACTCGCCGCAGCCGCACATCATCTCGCCGAAGACGCGTCTGCGGACAGCTCGGCAGCAGGGTTCGGTCCACGCCGAGCCGCGTCACCTCCCAGATATCGGACCGGCAGGGAAGAGCGTGGCCGCTAGATCAATTGCGGCCACAACTCCTTGATCATGTACGGGACCGTGGTCGGGATCAGGCGTGCAATCGCCCTGACCTGCTGGAGGTCGTCCCGCCACATCAAATAAACCGCCGCTGGCGTATCGAACGCGTCCCACTCCATGCCCCGATAGGTCGGAACCTGATACCCCTGCCGTTCGACAAAAATCTTATGGCGAAGACGATGGTGCGCCGGTAGAGCATCACCAAGTAGATGAGCCGTCTCAACCGTAAACGCATCGATCATGAAATTCCCCGTCTTCGCTCTTCCAATGCAGTGGCCAAATGCAGTGGCCGATATTGATGCGGACGCTTGCGCTCTCGCTCGACGCGCCGGCGTCCGCCGCGAATGAGAGAACAATTATCGAACAATCTCCGACACTGTCAAGATCATATTCCTATATACAGGAATATGAACGGGTCGTGTATTGCTGGTAATGTCTTTCACGTCGAGAACGTGCAATTCCCGGATACGAGGCTTTCTCACGCGGTGTCTTCCACAAGACGGAAGACACTTTGGATTGTGTCAAAACAGGGGTGAAGTGCATAATGCGATCGCCGATCTGAACTATGGGGGGATCATATGTCGAAAGGAGTACACAGCTCTCGCTGTACGGGAGAGGTGTTGTGGCCAGCCGACGGCAGGCCCACGCCCGCGTCGGCGCGCCGCGTCAGACGGCCGGAGAGTTCCGGCGAAGCTGAATCGGTGACGGGGACGACGCCAAGTGCAGCGCCTGCCGTCATTGGCAGCCCTTTGTCGATCATTGGGGGCGATGCGCTGGCGCCATGGTTCGCCATCACGTTGATGGCGAAGGGCCGCTCGTCACCCGGTCGATCGCTTTTCGTGCAAGTTCTTTACCCGCCGCGCCGCTGAAGGGCGGACGACGGAGATTGCCGGCCTCGCGGTCGGGAAGACGAACAATCGCGGTGTTGCAGGGTTGACCCACGGCCACGGCCGGAGCAAGCGTCAAAGCTATCTGACCGAACGCGCGCGGCGCGCGAGATCATCGATCTTCAGGATCGATCACTCCCGGCTTTCGGAGCATAGTCTGAAAGCAGGTCGATCCGAGCTCATGGCCGCGGTGCGCGTTCACGCTAGCCGCGGCGCGCATGGCATACGTCATCATGAGGGCGGCGGCGACTGATCGCCGCTCCCGCCCGCGATTCAGACTTCAGGCTTGCGCCAGGGACCTGCCCTTCGAGCCGAGGTCGACGAAAGCCTCGCTCAGTCGCTCGGCCAACCCCACTTCCGCCGCCCGCAGCCACTTGCGCGGGTCGTAGAACTTCTTGAAGGGCGTGCCGTCGTCCGGGTCGATCTGGTACTGGAACGCCTTCGGGTGCTCGCTGACGAACTTGCCGACCGCCTCGGAAAAGGCGAACTGGGTGTCGGTATCGATGTTCATCTTGAACACGCCGTAGCTGACCGCTTCCTTGATCTGGCCCTTGTCCGAGCCGGAGCCGCCGTGGAACACCAGATTGAGCGGGTTCGGCCCGGCGTTGTGCTGGCGGCTGACCAGGTCCTGCGAGCCCTTCAGAATCTCCGGACGCAGCTTGACGTTGCCCGGCTTGTAGACGCCGTGGACATTGCCGAATGACGCCGCGACCGAGAACGAGCCGATCGGCGTCAGCTTGTCGTAGGCCTGAAGCACGTCTTCGGGCTGGGTGTAGAGCTTGGAGTTGTCGGCGCTCTCGTCGAACTCGCCGCCGATGCCGTCCTCTTCGCCGCCGGTCACGCCGAGCTCGATCTCGAGGCTCATGCCCATCGGCGCCATGCGCTTGAGCACGCGCGCGCACTCGTCGAGGTTCCAGTCGATCGGCTCCTCGGACAGGTCCAGCATGTGCGAGCTGTAGAGCGGCTTGCCGGTCTCCTTGAAGAAGGCCTCGCCGTGATCGAGCAGCGCCTCGACCCAGGGAATGAGCTTCTTGTTGGCGTGGTCGGTGTGCAGGACGACGCAGACGCCGTAGTGCTCGGCCATCATGTGCACGTGCTTGCGCGGCCGAGACCGCGCCCAGCACCTTGGCGGCGCTGCCGTCGGCCAGGCCCTGGCCCGCGTAGAACTGCGCGCCGCCGTTCGAGAGCTGGATGATGACGTCGGACTTGTTCTTCGCCGCCGCTTCGAGCACCGCGTTGATGGTGTTGGTGCCGGTCACGTTCACCGCCGGCAGCGCGTAGCTGCCGGCCTTGCACGCCTCGACCAGGGTCAGGTAGTCCTCGCCGGTGACGACGCCCGGTTTAAGACCCGCGGATGTATTGGATTTACTGCAGCTTCGCCCATAATCCTCTCCTCGTAGGAGTGTAGGTCGCGACGCCTGAAAGCGACGTTCTTGCACTTGGTAAGCCGCCCTGTACGCAACCATTCCGCTGTTGTCATGGCCGCGTGGTTCGCGGCGGACCTTCAGGCAGCGACCGGATGCGATGGCGCTGTATAGCACACGCCGGCGCTGCGTCTAACGGCTTGATGCGGGCGAAGCGGAGCAGAACGGCCGGCGTTGGCGGCGCCGTTCGGCGCCTAGGCCGGCGCGGTGGTGCCCGCTGGGGGACTCGAACCCCCACTCCCGTTGCCGGAAACGGATTTTAAGTCCGTTGCGTCTGCCGATTCCGCCAAGCGGGCTCACGCCCGTCAGCCTAGCGCCCGCGGCTTTACCGGCGACAAGGTCCATCGCCGTCCGCACGCGGCGTCGCCGCCCTTCCCTCGCATTGTCGCACTTGACGTTGGTCCGACGGGTCTGCATCCGCGCAACGAACGCTGCGACGCCCGCAGCAGGGCTGACGGACGCTTGCCTGAATGGATTTCCCGGCGGGCAGCGTCGGCGCCTAGCGGCACAAAGCTTCGATGATGAGTGCTCCGCATGGCATGGTCGATTGCTGGGATGAGGTTGCCGCGGCAAGAATCCGACGCCATCCGTCTAGGGTGGCAACTTTACCACAGAGCGGAGGGATGCTTCCGAGACTCGCCGGACGCGGCCATGGAGCGGGAAGAGTCACGGCACTGGGCTAAAGCTCTGCAATTGGAGAGATTTCGGGTTGTTGATGGCCAATGCCGAAGCCGCGGGATGCGGTCATTGGGGATGCCAAAGCTTTCCAGCCGGCGCGACTGACCGACCCCGGCTTGACAATGGCTCGGGAATTCGCCAGATGACCGCGAAATGGCCGGGGTGACGCCAACACCCCGGCCTACGATCAACTTTCAAACGACGATCAACTGAACGACAGAGTCAACTGAAGGAGTGTCGAAACTTGAACACACTTTTCTACAGCACGGAGAATGGGGCTGTCGACCCCGTATTCTACGCCGTCGTCCCGGATTCCTTCATGAATCGGATGTCGGGCAATCCATTCGGCCACAGGCCGGCTCCGGATACCTTTCCGGATATCTTCCACGACAGCGAGGCCGACGCGCCTGTCCTCGCCCCGAGCGATCCCTGGAGCTTCTAAAGCATCCTGCGTCCGGACAGGCGCAGACAAGATGCTCCGGTAATCGACGGCGGCCTCGTCGGTCAAAGACGGGGCCGCCACTCGCCCCAAGAGTTTTCAGGTCGCTCCGGAGCGACGAAGCGCAGTTCCGACAAATCCGGACCACAATGTAGCCGAAGCCAATGCCGATCGCGTTGGCGATCCAGTCGGCGATGCTGCCCTCTCGGGCGAACCACGTGGGCTGCACCAGCTCAATCAACCCGCCATATATCGCCAGCGTAATCAGCACCCACCGGCGTCCCCGCGGTGACGAAAATCCGGTACAGCCGGCCGCGGCGAGAAGCGCGTAGGCGCTGGCGTGCTGCAGCTTGTCCCACAACCCCAATGGTGGCAAAGCGGAAGCCGGAACCAGCGACAATACCGTGACCAGACCGACGCCCAATGCGAATACGAGGCGCGCGACCGCTACCGCAACACCGCGCCGTACAGGGTCGTGCAGGATCATGTCGTTCGTCTGCCGCATCGTTTGTCGCGCATCGGCGACCCTGTCCAGAGGTTCCCCGCCCCCTTGTCAGTCGACGATTGGCGGAAACTGGCTTCGCCGCCGTATCTTACGGTCAGATCCTGCGCAGCCCAGCCTAAGCATTAGGCACACATGAGGCCATCGGCGCCGCGCGGGCCGCTGACCGGCCGCTCGCGACTGTCGCGGGCAGGAACAAGCCGGTCGGTGAAACGCTGGTTCGGAGTTGGCACATTCATTGCCTGAAAAACCATGGAAAGCGGGACAGGCATGTGCTAGGCCGAAGAGCGCGCGGTGGCGGATGATTTTCGCCTGTCAGTTGGGAGAGCCGGAACAAAGGACCGAGAATGGCCGAAATCATCAGTGCGCTGCGCCGGGAACATGCGAACATCGTCACCCTCATCCGTACCCTGGAGTGGCACGTCAGGGAGTTCGAGGAGGCCGGCTCACCCGACTACGACATCATCGAGGGCGTGATCGACTATTTCCTCGGCTACCCCGACTTGTACCATCATCCGAAGGAAAACATGATCTACGCTCGCTTGTGCCAGCGCGATCCCGCGGCGGCGGCGAAGATGGGCGATCTCCTGGCCGAGCACGAGCAGCTTGCGGCGCGAACGAGGGAGTTCGCCGCCGGTGTCCGGGCCGTTCTCGACGAGGCGCAGGTGCCGAGGGACTCGTTCAAGCGCTGGGCGCGCAACTTCATCGATTTCCAGCTCAAGCACCTGGAGATGGAGGAGCGCAATTTCTTTCCGGCGGCGCAGAAGGCGTTGACCGAGGCGGACTGGGCGGAGCTGGACGCGCGGATGGTTTCGAGAGGAGGATCCGCTGTTCGGCGAACACGTCGGCGAGCCAGTTCGAGACCCTGCGCGAGACGGTGCTGCGCTGGCAACGCGAGGTCAGGCAGCAGGGCTGATCCGAGCACACGAGTGGCGGCAAAAGCGATGGCCGCGACGCCGAACGCGGCATAGAGCCAGAACGCGCCGGGACGCCCGAGAACGTCGACAAGGGACAGAAATGTGAACGAAATGCCGAAGCCGCCAGCCCGATGCGACGATGAGCATGGGACGCACGTTCGGTTGCAGCAGCGCTGAATATCCTGCCTGTTGCGTGGACGCTTCTTCCATCTCCTGCAATTCAGCATCGACATCGTCCTTGTTGTGGATTCGCCGCAGGACCTGGCGCGCGTCCTTGTGGCGACCGCGCCTGATCAGGCAGCGCGGACTCGATGGGGCGAAGTGCATGCCAATGGCAAGGGCCAGTCCGGGCAGAGCGGCAATGCCGATCATCCAACGCCAGTTGTCGGGCACGTCCTTAAGAGCCCAGTTCGCGACGTTGGCCGAGAAGATGCCAAGCGTCAGCATCAGCTGGTTGAAGGTAACGTTGCCGCCACGGATCCGCTTCGGCGTCAGTTCAGAGATGAACATCGGCGCAACGAAGGAGGCGGCGCCTACGGCCAAGCCGAGCGCGAGCCTGGATCCGACAAGTTCCCAGACATTCTGCGACACCGCCGAGCAAAGTCCGCCGATGACATAGATCCAACCCGTAGCGATGATGGTCCGACGTCGGCCGAGCGCGCCCGCCAGCCGCCCCCCGCCGAGCGCTCCAACAACGGCGCCGACGAGCAAAGCGCCGACAATCGATTGCTGGGCAAAGTTCGATCCCGCGTTCAGGTCGCGCTTTATAAACAGGAGCGCGCCGCCGATCACGCCGGTGTCGTAGCCAAACAGGAATCCGCCGATAGCGGCAATGACCGCGACACGAAGCAGAAAGCGGTTGCTGCCGGCGGTCACCTCCCGGATGAAGCTGGGCATGCGCGCCTCCTATGCAGGACAGGCGGCGAGCCTACGGCTTCTCCTGGCGGAGGTGATTAACATGGGAAGCAGCCGGCTTCGCCCCATGGGCAGGAGCGCTCCAAGACCCGCAGGGGAGCTTCAGTCCTCGTGGAAGAGCTGAAGGATCCGGTCGACGGCGCGGGTGACGGTCGAGGTTGCCGTTCAGCAGCTCGGTCTTCAGGTCCGGCAGCTGCTCGACCACCTTGGGATGGCTTCTGATGTCGGTCATCACCCGGTCCTGGAGCTGGCTCCACATCGCCTTGACCCGCTGCTGCTGGCGCCGCCGCTGGAACTCGCCGGTCGCGGTGAGCTTGTCCTTGTGCTCGACCAGCTTGCCCCAGACCCGTCGATGCCGGTGTTCTGCGTCGAGCTGCATAAGCAGCACCGGCGGCGACCAGGTCGGCGTCTTCGGCTGAATGATGTGCAGGGCGTTGCGGTAATGGACGGCGGCCTGCTTGGCGCGAACCTCGTTGCCGCCGTCGGCCTTGTTGACGACGATCATGTCGGCGATCTCGAGCACGCCTTTCTTGATCCCCTGGAGCTCGTCGCCGGCGCCGGGCAGCATCAGGACGAGAAAGATGTCGGTCATGTCGGAGACCGCGACCTCCGACTGGCCGGCGCCGACCGTCTCGACCAGGATCACGTCGTAGCCGGCGGCATCGCAAACGACCATGGTCTGGCGGGTGGTGCGGGTGACGCCGCCCAATGTTCCGCCCGAGGGCGACGGCCGGATGAAGGCGTTGTCCTGCACCGCGAGATCGGCCATCCGGGTCTTGTCGCCGAGAATGCTGCCGCCGCTGACCGGGCTGGTCGGATCGACCGCGAGCACCGCGACCTTGAGGCCCTGCCTGATCAGGCCGCAGCCGAACGCCTCGATGAAGGTGCTCTTGCCGGCGCCCGGGCACGCCGGTGATACCGATCCGGTGGGCCTTGCCGGTGTAGGGCAGCAGCTTGGCCAGAATGTCCTGGGCGAGCTGCTGGTGCCGCCGGCTGCGGCTTTCGATGACGGTGATGGTGCGACCGAGCATGGCCCGGTCGCCACCGATCACGCCCTGCACATAGTCATCGACGCGTCAGCGCTGCTGCGCGGTCTGCTGGCCGCGGGCGCCGCCTGTGCCTCCGCCGACCATGCGCTACGCTGCCTCGCTGGTGTAGCCCAACCGCTTGTTCAGGCTCGCGATCAGCCCGGTCGCCGCCTCGCTGATCACCGTGCCCGGGGGGTAGATCGCCTCGGCGCCGGCGGCATAGAGCGCGTTGTAGTCCTGCGGCGGGATGACGCCGCCGACGACGATCAGGATGTCCTCGCGGCCGAGCGCCTTCAGCTCCTTCTTGAGTTCCGGAACAAGCGTCAGGTGGCCGGCGGCCAGCGTGCTCGCGCCGATCACGTGCACGTCGTTCTCGACCGCCTGGCGGGCGACCTCGGCAGGGGTCTGGAACAGCGGTCCGATGTCGACGTCGAAGCCCAGATCGGCGAACGCGCTGGCGATGACCTTCTGGCCGCGATCGTGGCCGTCCTGGCCCATCTTGGCGACGAGGATCCGCGGCCGGCGGCCGTCGTTGGCCTCGAAAGTCGTCGACGAGGGCATGCACCTTGGCGACCACGTCCGATTTCTCCCCGACCTCGCCGCTGTAGATGCCCGAGATGGCGCGGATCTCCGCCTTGTGCCGGCCGATAGACCTTCTCCAGGGCGTCGGAGATCTCGCCGACCGTGCACCGCGCCCGGCCGGCCTCGATGGCGAGCGCGAGCAGGTTGCCCTCGCCGCTTTCGGCGCAGCGGGTCAGCGCCGTCGAGCTTGGCCTCGACCTCGCCGGCATCGCGGTTGGCCCGCAGCTCCTCGAGCTGGGCGATCTGACCGCGCCGCACTTCCTTGTTGTCGAT
Source organism: uncultured Alphaproteobacteria bacterium (assembly GCA_963789785.1). Taxonomy (GTDB): domain Bacteria; phylum Pseudomonadota; class Alphaproteobacteria; order Rhodospirillales; family Defluviicoccaceae; genus JAEULH01. The sequence goes on from CAWBNC010000019.1 coordinate 16,482, forward strand.
CTTGAGCACCTCGATGTTCTCGTGCTCGGTGAGCTGGTACTTGTTGACGCCGACCACCGTCTGGCGGCCGGCTGTCGATGCGCGCCTGGGTCCGCGCCGCCGCCTCCTCGATGCGCAGCTTCGGGATCCCGGCCTCGATCGCCTTGGCCATGCCGCCCGTCTGCTCGACCTCCTGGATGTGGCCCCAGGCCTTCTCGGCGAGCTCGCGGGTCAGGCGCTCGACGTAGTAGCTGCCGCCCCACGGGTCGATGACCTGGGTCGTGCCGCTCTCGTTCTGCAGGAAGAGCTGGGTGTTGCGCGCGATCCGGGCGCTGAAGTCGGTCGGCAGCGCCAGGGCCTCGTCGAACGAGTTGGTGTGCAGCGACTGGGTATGACCCTGCGTCGCCGCCATCGCCTCGACGCAGGTCCGCACCACGTTGTTGTAGACGTCCTGCGCGGTCAGGCTCCAGCCCGAGGTCTGCGAGTGCGTGCGCAGCGCCAGCGACTTGTTGCTCTTCGGATCGAACTGCTTGATCAGCTTCGCCCAGAGCAGGCGCGCTGCCCGCATCTTGGCGACCTCCATGTAGAAGTTCATGCCGATCGCCCAGAAGAACGACAGTCGTGGTGCGAACTGGTCGATGCCGAGGCCGGCCTGCATGCCGGCGCGGGCGTACTCGACGCCGTCGGCCAGCGTGTACGCCATCTCCAGATCCGCCGTCGCCCCGGCTTCCTGCATGTGGTAGCCGGAGATGCTGATCGAGTTGAACTTCGGCATGTTCTTCGAGGTGAAGGAGAAGATGTCCGAAATGATCTGCATCGACGGTTTTGGCGGGTAAATGTAGGTGTTGCGGACCATGAACTCCTTGAGGATGTCGTTCTGGATGGTCCCGGCGAGCTGCTCGTGCTTCACCCCCTGCTCTTCGGCTGCGACGATGTAGAGCGCGAGGATCGGCAGCACGGCGCCGTTCATCGTCATCGACACGGTCATCTGGTCGAGCGGGATGCCGTCGAACAGGACCTTCATGTCCATGATCGAGTCGATGGACACCCCGGCCATGCCAACGTCGCCGGCGACGCGCGGGTTGTCGGAGTCGTAGCCGCGGTGGGTCGCGAGGTCGAAGGCGACCGAGAGGCCCTTCTGCCCCGCCGCGAGGTTGCGCCGGTAGAACGCGTTCGAGGCCTTGGCGGTCGAGAAGCCGGCGTACTGGCGGATGGTCCACGGCCGGGTCACGTACATCGTCGGATAGGGCCCGCGCAGGAACGGCGGCAGTCCCGGACATCGTGTCGAGGTGATCGAGACCTTCGAGATCGGCCGCCGCATAAAGCGGCTTGACCATCATCTTTTCCGGCGTCTCCCACAGGTACTCCTCCGGCGTCTTGCCGGTTTCCGCCTTGAAGCGGCCGGCCCACGCTTTGTGGCCGCCATCCTGCGGCGGGATGTTGCCGGGCCGCAGGTCGATCGTGGAGAAGTCGGGGATCGAGGTCATCGGTCAATCACTCCCAGCAACGCGAGGGTGTCGCTTGTCTGTTGCAGCACGTTGCCGCCAAGGGCGATGAAATCGTCGACGCCGGCGGCCTTGTACTCGTCCTTCTTGGCGCCGGGGTTGCCGGCGAGAAACAACCGCTTGCAGCCCTGCTTCTTGAGCGCCGGCGCCACCGCAGCGACCATCTGTTCATAGATGGGATCGGCGGAGCAGATGACCGCGACCTCGGCGCCGCTTTCGGCGAACGCTTTGGCGCAGGTTTCGGCGTCCCCGAAGCCTTCGTTGCTCAGGGTCTCGATGCCGGCGACCTCGAAGAAGTTCTTGGCGAACGTCGCCCGCGCGGTGTGCTTGGCGAGCGGGCCGAGATTGGCGAGGAAAATCGCCGGGCGCTTGCCGGTTTTTTCCACATACGCGTTGGACGCGTCGCGCAGCGCCTCGAACGTCTCGGCGTAGCGATGCTTCGGCAGCGCCGTCATCGTCGTGCCTTCGCCGGCAAGCGCGGCGGCCATGGCCCCGATCGTCGCCCCGCCACTGGCGGCGGCGACCGCGGCCTCGCTCATCGCCCCGGGCTCTTGCCGTCTTCAAAGCGTCGACGGAGGCGTTCGCGCCCCGCGCGGCCTCCAGCCGCCGCCGGGCGCCGGCTCTTGCCGCGTCCAGATCCGGGGTCTCGACTTCAACGTTGGTTTCGATGATATTCGGAAACTCGCTGACCCCCGTCAGGGCGTCGCGACGCTTGGCGAGGTTGACCTCGCGCGCGGCATAGGCGTCTGCGATCTTCTTCGCAAAGCTCCCGTCGCGTAGAACCGCGAGCATGCCGCCCGCGGATTCGATGGCCTGGAAGTCACGCCACGCCGCCTCCGCAAGCTGGTCGGTCAGGCTTTCAATGAACCAGGATCCGCCGCCCGGATCGACGACCTTGGCGATGTTCGACTCCTCGGCGAGGATGACGTGGGTATTCCGGGCGACGCGGCGCGCCAGCGGCGTGGTGTTGCCGAGAGCGGCGCTGTAGGGCAGGACGGTGATGCTGTCGGCGCCGCCGACGCCGGCGGCGAAGCAGGCAACGGTGGTCCGGAGCGCGTTCACCCAGGGGTCGCACCGGCTCATCATCCGCTCGGCGGTGATGGCGTGAACTTTCATCCCGCGCGCCGTCTCGCTGGCGCCGCAAGCCTCGGCAATCCGCGCCCACATCTTGCGCGCGGCGCGCAGCTTGCAGATCGACAGGAACTGATCGCAGCTGACCGAATAGGTAAAGACGATCTGCCGACAGGCGCTGTCGATGTCGAGTCCAGCATCGGTCATGGCCTGGAGGTAGCCGACCGCCGTCGCCATCGACGCCGCCAGATCCTGGCTCTCGGTTGCGCCGGCGTTGTGGTAGGCCGAGGTGTCGACCGCAACCGCCGTCACCTGGGAATAGGTCGCCGCGGTATGGCGGGCCAGATCGGCGAGCTGGGCCATGGCGGTCTCGGCCGGGACCGGCAGCACGCCGGTGGCGGCCAGGGTGCCGAGGGGATCGGCGTTGAAGGCGCCGCGCGCCTTCGCCGGATCGATGCCGCGCCGTTGCCACAGCGCGCTCAGCAGGGCCGCCGCCGGCAGAAATTGAGCGCCGGGGCGAAGCGCCAGAGGTGATCAGGTCGAGGTAGACGCCGGTGAGCAGCAGGTCGAGGTCGTCGACGCTGTAGAGCATGACCCCGCCGTCGCCGGCGAGCCCGTCCGCCTCACCCGCGTCGCCGTCGAGCCCGGCCCGGGCCGCCTTGTCAAACTGGATCAGCAGCGAGGTGACGCCGCGCTCGAGATCGTGAAGGATCGTCTCGTTGGCCACGGCCGGATCGGGATAGGCGAAAGCCTGGCGGACGTCCCAGTTGTCGACCCGGCTGCCGGCGGCGTGGCCGCCGCGGGTGAAGGGCATCGCGCCGGGGAAGCCGGAGGGATCACCGTCCGGCGGCCAGTCGTTGCGGGTGTAGATCGGCCGCAGCGTGATCCCTTCATAAGTCCTGTTCAGCATTTTCTTGTCGAACGGCGCCCCCTTCAGCGCCTTTTCGACCTCGCCGACCCACTCGTCGTAGGTCGGCATGGGGAAGCCTTCGGCAAACGTAAGCTGTTGATCGGTCATGGAGTTCCCGCGTCGCCTTGTTGTTGATCGATCGCCTTGTACACCGCGTCGCCCAGGATCCTTCGAATACCTCGGCGCTTCCCCTCGACAACGCGTCGCAGTCGTATCGGGCCAACCTAAGCCACGATGTGGGGTCGGTCAAGAAACCGGCCGCGCCGTTTCCGGGCTTTCCGGCCGCAACGGCCTCCTAATCTCCAGCCTCCTGTTGCAGGCGATCTCTCGCGTGGTCGCCCCACAATCTGCGCAGCAGGGTGACCTGTTCCTGCTGAAGCTGGATCATCCGCAACCACTCCGCCTGCATGAAGAGATCGACCTTATCATGCAGCTGCATCAGCTCCATTTCGGTCTTCAGGTTGACCTCGTAATCGTGCTGCTGATCGGTGCGGTCCCGCGCCACCTGGCGGTTCTGCGACATCATGATGATCGGCGCTTGAAATGCGGCCAGCATCGACAGGAACAGGTTCAAGAGGATGTACGGATAGGGATCGAACGCGTCGCCGAGGCGAATGAGGATGATCGAATTCAGGATAATCCAGGCGATCAGGAGGCTCATGAACAGAATGATGAAGGTCCATGAGCCTCCGAAGGCGGCGACACGATCGGCGATGAGTTGGCCGAAAGTCAGGTTCTGTTCATAGTGCCGGGCGGTATCGCGCGCCGTCCGCCGCCGCGCCAGCACGTCGCCGATGACCTTCTTTTCGGCCTCCGACAATTTCTCGAAGGCCGAGCGGAAGAACGTCTTCGCCAGAATTTCGCGGTCTGCCACGGTCCCCTCCGCTTGCCGGTTAGGCATGTTATCCGGCTGCCATCGGTCTTGTCGTCGATTACCCTGCCGGCGACAGAAAGGTGCGCACAACATCGAGAAAGCGCTCGGGCTGTTCGGCGTGGACGCGGTGGCCGGCGTCCGGGATCGTTGCGAACTCGGCCCAAGGAAACAGCTCGCGGATGCGCTCGTGGTGCTGCGGCCCGACGTAGTCCGACTGGGCGCCGCCGACGAACAGGGCGCGGCCGTCATAGACGAAGCCTTCGACGTCGGGAAAGCCGGTGAGGTCATCCATGTGCGCGGCGATCGCATCGAGGTTGATGCGCCACGATGCCTGGCCCCGGTCGTTGACGAGGTTCTGCATGAGAAACGTGCGCAAGGGTTTATCGGGAATATCGCGCGCGAGGCGCTTGGCGAGCGCCGCCCGCGGCACCCCGCCCGACAGGTCCAGCCGCTGCATGGCCCGGACCAGCGGCAGGAAGGTGTGATCGTAGGCGATCGGGGCGATGTCGACGACGATGAGGGAGTCGACCATCTGGCCGTAGAGCAGGGCGAAGACCATCGCGGTTTTGCCGCCGACGCTGTGGCCGAGCAGCGCCGTCCGCTCGATCCCCTGATCTTCGAGAAAGACGCGAAGGTCGTCGACCATCTCGGAAAAGGTCATGGCGTCGGCCGAAGGCGAGCCGCCGTGGTTGCGCAGGTCGACGGCGAGTACCCTGTACGTGTCCCCGAGTCTCCGCGCGATCGACTGCCAGTTCTGCCCCGAACCGAACAGCCCGTGGAGGATCACCAGCGGCGGACCGTCGCCGGTCTCGCGAAAGGCGAGGTTAACACTCATCGCGGCGTTCGGCCTGATCTCCCTCTCCGGTGCGCAAGCGGGAGAAGGCTGGAATGAGGGCGAGGCGTGCTCACGGCCGCCAGTTCCTACCGCTTCGGCATGTACAGATCGGTGATCGTGCCCTCGAATGCTTCCGCCGCCATGCCGATCGTCTCCGACAGGGTCGGATGGGGATGAATGGTCAGGCCGATGTCCTGAGCGTCGCAGCCGTTCTCGATGGCCAGACCGATTTCGGCGATCAGGTCGCCGGCGTTGGGCCCGACGATGCCGCCGCCGATGATGCGGTCGGTATTGTTGTCGAAGATCAGCTTGGTCATGCCCTCGTCGCGGCCGAGCGCCAGCGAGCGCCCGCTCGCCGCCCACGGGAAGACGCCCTTGCCGTAGTCGAGCTTCTGTTCCTTGGCCTCGGCCTCGGTTACGCCGACCCAGGCCACCTCCGGATCGGTGTAGGCCACCGACGGGATCACCCGGGCGTCGAAGGCGCTGTTCCTGCCGGCGGCGACCTCGGCGGCGACCTTGCCTTCGTGGACCGCCTTGTGCGCGAGCATCGGGTGACAGACGATGTCGCCGATCGCGAAGATGTTAGGAACGTTGGTCCGCATCTGCTTGTCGGTGGGGATGAAGCCGCGTTCGTCAACATGGACGCCGGCGGCGTCGGCGCCGATGCCGGCGCCGTTCGGCTTCCGTCCGACCGCAACCAGAACCCGGTCGAAAACGTCCTCCTTGCTGCCGTCGGAGCCCTCGAAGGTGACGTGAATGCCGTCGTCCGCTGCACTCATGCTGGTAACCTTGGTCTTCAGCATGATCTTCTCGTACTGCTTTTCGATGCGCTTCTGGAACGGCCGGACGAGATCCTTGTCCGCGCCCGCCATCAGCACGTCGAGCAGTTCGACCACGGTTACTTTAGAGCCGAGCTCGTAATAGACGGTCGCCATCTCCAGACCGATGATGCCGCCGCCGACGACGAGCATGCGCTTCGGAATGTCCCGCAGCTCCAGCGCCCCGGTGGAATCCATCACCCGCGGATCGTCGTGGGGAAAGCCCGGGATCTTCACCGCCTCGGAGCCGGCGGCGATGATCGCCTGGTCGAAGGTGATCCGCTTCGTCCCATCCGCGGTCTCGACCGAAAGTTCGTGCGGCCCGGCGAACGTGCCGGTGCCCTCGACGACCTGGACCTTGCGCTGCTTGGCCAGCCCGGCGAGACCGCCGGTGAGCTTGCCGACGACCTTGTCCTTCCACGCCGCCAGCTTGTCGAGCTCGATCCTGGGCTCGCCGAAGACGAGACCATGGGCGCTCATCTCCTTCGTCTCCTCGATCACTTTGGCCGCGTGGAGAAGCGCCTTCGACGGGATGCAGCCGACGTTGAGGCAGACCCCGCCGAGGCTGGCGTAGCGCTCGACCAGCACCGTCTTCTTGCCGAGATCGGCGGCGCGGAAGGCCGCGGAGTAGCCGCCGGGGCCGGAGCCGAGAACGAGCACCTCGGCGTGGATATCGCCGTCGCCCGTCTTGGGCGCGCCCTGCGGCGCCTGCGGCCGTTCCGCCTTCGCCGCTTCCTTGGGCGCGGCCGCCTCGGCACGCGCCGGCTCGCTTTCGAGCTGCGGTTCGGCGCCTGTCTACGGCGCCGTCACCGGCGTCGGCATCGTCGCCGGCGGCCGCGGCCTCGCCGACTTCGATCGTCGCAATCACCGAGCCCTCGGAGACGCGGTCGCCGACGCTGACCTTCATTTCCTTGATCACGCCGGCCAGAGGCGACGGCACGTCCATTGCGGCCTTGTCGCTCTCCAGGGTGATCAGCGGCGCTTCGACCTCGACCTCATCGCCGGGTTGAACGACGATCTCGATGATTTCGACGTCCGTGAAGTCGCCGATATCCGGGACCTTGACCTCCTTGATCGCACCCATTACCGCATCCTTCTCGTCCTGGAACGTCTGAAGCCGCGCTCAGAGCTTCGCGGCGCCTCGTCGCACCGCGAAGCCAGACCGCCGCCGCTCACAGCACCAGCCGCCGCACATCGCCGAGGACGAACGCGAGGTAGGCGGCGAAGCGGGCCGCCCCGGCGCCATCGATGACCCGGTGATCGTAAGAAAGCGATAGCGGCAGCATCAGCCGCGGGACGAAAGCGCCGTCCTGGTACACGGGGCGCATCTGCGATCGGGTGACGCCGAGGATGGCGACCTCCGGCGCGTTGATGATCGGGGTGAAGCCGACCCCCCCGATCCCGCCCAGGCTGGATATGGTGAAGCAGCCGCCCTGCATGGCGTCCGCCTTCAGCTTGCGCGCCCGGGCCTTTTCGCTGATCTCGCCCAGTTCGCGAGCGAGATCGAAGACGCCCTTGCGGTCGACGTCGCGGATCACCGGCACGACCAGGCCTTCCGGCGTATCCACCGCCACGCCGATGTGGAAGTAGCTCTTGAGCACCAGGTTTTCCCGGCTCTTGTCGAGCGAGGCGTTGAACTCGGGGAACTTGCGCAGGGCCGCGACCGAGGCCTTGAGCAGGAACGAGACCATGGTCAGGCGGAGGCCCTGCGCCTTGGCCTCCTCGCCCATCTCCTTGCGGAAGGCCTCCAGCTCGGTGATGTCGGCCTCTTCCTGGTGGGTGACGTGGGGGATCGTTACCCAGTTGCGATGCAGCCCCGTGCCCGACAGCCGCTTGATCTTGCTCAGCGGCTTGCTCTCGACGGCGCCGAACTGGGAGAAGTCGATCTCCGGCATTTCCGGCACGGAGAACCCGCCGCCGGCCGGCGGCGCCGCCGACGCGGCGGGCGCTTCCTGCGGCCTGGACAGCACGCCCTTGACGAAGGCCTGGACGTCCTCCTTGAGGATCCGGTCCTTCGGCCCGCTGCCTTCGATGTGGCCGAGATCGGCGCCGAGCTCGCGGGCGTAGCGGCGCACGGACGGGCTGGCGTGGGCCTTGGCGAACGCGGCCTCGTCGATCTCCGGTGCGCCCTTGTCAACGGCGCCCGCTCCCTTCGCCGGAGCGCCAGCCGTGTCCCCGCTCCTGGACTTGGGCTCGGGTTCTCGCGCCGGCGCGTCCCTGGAAGGCGCGGGTGAGGCGGTTTCCGACTTCGGCGCGGTTTTCTTCGGCGCGTCCGCCTTCTTCTCCGCCTCCGGCTGTTCGGCGCGCGCGTCCTCGCCGCTCCGCGTCCGGTGCCTCGGCGGCACCGTCGTCGCCGACCTCGAGGCTGACGATCACCGAGCCTTCCGATACCCGGTCGCCGACGCCGACCATGACATCGACGATAGTGCCGGCGTGGGGCGACGGCACCTCCATGCTGGCCTTGTCGCTCTCCAGGGTGATCAGCGGATCCTCCTCGCTGACCTGATCTCCTGGCGAGACGACGACCTCGATGATCTCGACATCCGAGAAGTCGCCGATGTCGGGAACTTTGACCTCCTGCACCGCGCCCATGACCCTCGTTCTCCTTTTATTGGTTTTCCGCTACCCGACGGTCTCCTGGTCTCAAACCGTCCATGGGCACGGCGCGTCAGTGTTGATCTCGTACTTGCCAATCGCTTCCGCAACCTTGGATGCCGGCAGCGCGCCTTCGTCGGCCAGCGCCTTCAGCGCCGCGATGACGACGTAGTGTCGGTTGACCTCGAAGAACCGGCGCAGCTTGGGGCGCGAGTCGCTGCGGCCATAGCCGTCGGTGCCGAGCGTCACGAAGCGCGACGAGAGGTACGGGCGGATCTGTTCGGGGAAGGAGCGCATGTAGTCGGTGGAGGCGATGACCGGCCCCGACCGGCCGTTCAACATCTGGGCGACATGGCTTTGCCGGGGCTCGTCCTCGGGATGCAGCATCGACCAGCGCTCGGCGGCCATGGCCTCGCGGCGAAGCTCGTTGAAGCTCGTCGCGCTCCAGATGTCGGCGGAGACGCCGAAGTCCGCCTCTAGGAGTTCGGCCGCGGCGATGACCTCGCGCAGGATCGTGCCGCAACCGAGAAGCTGGACCTTCGCCTTGGCGTCGTTGCCGCCGCCCTCGCGGAACAGGTAGAGGCCCTTGCGGATCCCGTCCTCCGCGCCTTCCGGCATCGGCGGATGCTTGTAGTTCTCGTTCATCAAGGTGATGTAGTAGTAGACGTCCTCCTGCTCGGCGAACATCCGCCTGCAGGCCGTCCTGCACGATCACCGCGACCTCGTAGCCGAAGGTCGGGTCGTAGGCGATGCAGTTCGGGATCGTCGCCGCGACGAGGTGGCTGTGGCCGTCCTGATGCTGCAGGCCTTCGCCGTTCAGGGTCGTTCGCCCGGCGGTGCCGCCCAGAAGGAAGCCGCGCGCCTGGATGTCGCCCGCGGCCCAGGCCAGATCGCCGACGCGCTGGAAGCCGAACATGGAATAGTAGATGTAGAACGGGATCATGCTAATCCCGTGATTGCTGTAGGCCGTCGCCGCCGCGATCCACGACGAGAACGCGCCGGCCTCGCTGATGCCTTCCTGGAGGATCTGGCCCTTCTTGTCCTCGCGGTAGTACATCAGCTGATCGGAGTCTTCCGGCCGGTAGAGCTGGCCGATGGATGAATGGATGCCGAGCTGGCGGAACAGACCCTCCATGCCGAACGTGCGGGATTCGTCGGCGACGATCGGGACCACGTGCTTGCCGATCTTCTTGTCGCGGACCAGCATCGTCAGGATCCGCACGAACGCCATTGTCGTTGAGATTTCGCGATCGCCCGAGCCTTTGATCTGCGCCTCGTAGGCATCGAGGCCCGGAACCTCCAGCGGTTCGGCTTCCGTCCGCCGGGCCGGGAAATATCCGCCGAGCGCCTCGCGCCGCTCGCGTAAGTACTTCAGTTCCGGGCTGTCCTCTGCCGGTTTGTAGTAGGGCGCCTTTTCCACCGTTTCGTCGGACACGGGGATCTTGAAGCGGTCGCGGAAGGCGCGGATCGCGGCGGCACCCATCTTTTTCTGCTGGTGGGTGATGTTCTGCCCTTCGCCGGCCTCGCCCATGCCATAGCCTTTCACGGTCTTGGCGAGGATGACGGTGGGGCGGCCTTTATGCTTGGATGCCGCGGCGTAGGCGGCGTAGACCTTCTGCGCATCGTGGCCGCCGCGCTTGAGCCGCCAGACCTCGGCGTCGCTCATGTCGGCGACCATGTCCTTCAGCTCGGGATACTTGCCGAAGAACTGCTCGCGGACGAACGCGCCGTCCTTGGACTTGAAGGCCTGGTACTCGCCGTCGACGCATTCGTCCATCCGCTTGCGGAGAATGCCCTTGTCGTCGCGCAGAAGCAGCGGATCCCAGTTGCCGCCCCAGATGACCTTGATGACGTTCCAGCCGGTGCCGCGGAAGTTCCGCTCCAGTTCCTGAATGATGCTGGAGTTGCCGCGCACCGGACCGTCGAGGCGCTGCAGGTTGCAGTTGATGACGAAGACGAGATTGTCGAGCTTCTCGCGGGCGGCGATGGAGATCGCGCCCAGCGACTCCGGCTCGTCCATTTCGCCGTCGCCCATGAACGCCCAGACCTTACGATCGCCGGCGTCGATGATGCCGCGATCGTCGAGGTAGCGCATGAACCGCGCCTGGTAGATCGCCATGAGCGGGCCGAGGCCCATGGAGACGGTAGGGAAGCGCCAGAAGTGACGCATCAGCCACGGATGGGGGTAGGACGAGAGGCCGTTGCCGTCGACCTCCTGACGGAAGTGATCGAGCTGCTCTTCGCTCAGCCGACCTTCCAGAAAGGCCCGCGAGTAGATGCCGGGGGCCGAGTGGCCCTGCATGAAGACCATGTCGCCGCCGTGCTTCTCTCCCGCGGCGCGCCAGAAGTGGTTGAAGCCCACATCGTAGAGGGTCGCGCTGGAGGCGAAGCTGGCGATATGGCCGCCGAGATCCAGACCGCCCTTGTTCGCGCGCACGACCATCGCCATCGCGTTCCAGCGGATGATGGTGCGGATGCGCCATTCCAGCTCGGTCGGCCCAGGAAGGCGATCCTCGTCCTCCGGGCGGATCGTGTTCACGTAGGGGGTGTTGGCGTTGAACGGCAGCGCTGCGCCGACCTCGCGGGCCTTCGCGGCAAGGCGGCCGAGGAGGAACTGAGCGCGCTCCGGTCCTTCGCGTTCGAGCACCGACTGTAACAACTCCAGCCATTCCTGCGTCTCGATGGGGTCGACATCGCCATCACGTGGAATATCCAGCATCTGCCCGTCTCCTCAAGAACCTGCCCCGCGCCCGTTGATCCGGGCGTGCTTGGACTTTCGCGCCAGAGCCATCCGCGCACGCGCGTGCCCCGCCGCTACAACCGGCCGCGTCCTGCCGAACGATGACACAATACGATAGCGTGCTGCAGAGAGGCACGCCTTCACAAAGGTTTGTCCGGATCGGCGGTGCATCGAGCTGCCACGACGGTTCTCCGCCGCGGCCGCGCTAGAAGGAACCTCAGATCCACCCTGTCACAGTTCGAACTCGCGGCTCGCAACCGACCGCGTTGCGAATCATAATGGCGATCCGCCGGCATGCTTGCAATCGCGACGAAACCGCATCGGGCGCAGCGGCCTGCGTCAGCCGCCGGCCATCTCACGCATCGCGGCTTCAGCGCGACGCTCCAGCTCATCGGGTGCAACGTCCTCGATGTGCGTAGCAATGTGCCAAACGTGGCCGAACGGGTCGGCGAGGGTGCCCATGCGATCGCCATAGAACTTGTCTTCGGCAGCGCTCACCAGGGTGGCGCCGCTGGCGACCGCCCGCTCGACCGTCGCATCGACATCCGCGACATAGAGATGGATTGAAACCGGCGAGCCGCCGAACGAACGCGGCCCGCGATGACCCATGTCGGGACATTCATCCGACAGCATGATGACCGCGTCGCCGATCATGATCTCGGCGTGGCCGATCCTGTCGTCGGGCGCGGCCATCCGCATCCGCTCGGTGGCGCCGAAGACGGTTTTGTAGAATTCGATTGCCTCGGCCGCGCCGTCGATCGCGAGGTACGGCGTGATTGTGTGGTAGCCGCTGGGTGCGGCCGATGTCGCGGTGTCCATGTCAACCTCTCCTGCGCTTCGGTTCCTGCCTGGGATCGGCGTTTTCTTTCCGGCGAAACCTTCGCTGCGAGATGTTGGTGATCGCTCGGTGAACGGCAAGCGGCGCAGCCCGCCGGACGGGGGCCGCGACGTGGATTGTGCGAGAGCCGCTGGACATGAGCGTCTGTCGCGGCGGCCTGATCTGACAAAGGGCGTGGCGTCACGCCGTTTATCCGCCATGATGCGGCGGCTTGGAACGACGGCAGCGTGCATCCGATGAGCGTCAACCTTTCGCTGGACAGCGCGCGGGGCGCCAACCTCTGCGCCGGCTACGCGCCGCTCGAAGGCATTTTCGACGAGCTGATGAGCGCCGATCTGACGGTGCGCTCGCACTGGCGCCCTTTCATTGCCGCGCTCGAAGCGATCCCCGACGCCGATCTGGCTAAACGCTGGCGTCAGGCCGAGCGGCTCCGTCGCGAGAACGGACTGACCTTCACCTTGGAGCCGGACGAGGACGGATCGACCCGGCCGTGGCATCTCGACTTCGTTCCCCTCGTTCTCGATGCGGCCGACTGGCGGGCGCTGGAACGGGGCCTGAGCCAGCGGGCCCGGCTGCTCAACGCGATCCTCGCCGACCTTCACGGTCCGCAGCGCCTTCTTCGCGAGGGCGACCTGCCTGCGGTGCTGCTCTTCGCAAATCCGCATTTTCTGCGGCCGTGCCGCGATCTTCCCGCCAGGGATGGGGTCTATCTGCACAACTACGCGGCCGACCTCGGCCGCGGTCCCGACGGTCGCTGGTGGGTGCTGGCCGATCGGACGCAGGCCCCGTCGGGCCTTGGCTACGCGCTCGAAAACCGGATCGTCCTGGCCCGCTGCCTGCCGGAGCTGTTCCGCGACCACCACATCGAGCGCCTCGCCGGCTTCTTCCAGACCGCGCATGAAAGCCTCGTCGCGCGCACCGGGCGCGAGAGCCCGCGCATCGTGCTGCTCACCGCCGGCGCCGACACCGCCGGCTACTTCGCCCACGCCTACATTGCCCGCTACCTTGGCTACAGCCTTGCCGAAGGCGCCGATCTCACCGTTCGCGACAACCGCGTGTATCTCAAGACCGTCGACGGGCTGAAGCCGGTCGACCTGATCATTCGCCGGATCGACGATCTGGACTGCGATCCGCTGGAGTTGCGCGGCGGATCCTCCCTCGGCGTCGCCGGGCTGCTTCAGGCGGCGCGCGCCGGAACGGTCACTATTGCCAACGCGCTCGGCAGCGGCGTCGTCGAAACCAAGGCGCTGATGCCATTTCTGCCGCGGCTGTGTCGGAAACTGTTCGGCGAAGAGCTGATCCTGCCCAGTCTGGCGACGTGGTGGTGCGGGCAGCAGGGCGCACTCGACCATGTCCTCGCCAATCTCGACGCTCTCGCCTGCGAGCCGGCCTTCGACCGCCGGCCGATCATGACCAGCGGCGGCGCATTGGCGACGGCGGCGCTAAGCGCGGACGAGCGTGAACAGCTTCGCCGCCAGCTTGTCACCCGCGGCGAGTACTACGTCGCCTGCGAGGTGGCGGCGCCATCGACCACGCCGGCGTGGATCGACGGCAAGCTGCAGCCGCGGCCGATGATGCTGCGGGCGTTCGTCGCGGCCGCCAGCGGCGATGCCGGCGGCTATACGGTCATGCCGGGCGGGCTCGCGCGCATCTCCTCGTCGAACGACGTGCGCGCCGTCAGCCTGCAGAAGGGGGAGAGTACCAAGGACATTTGCGTGCTTGCCGAGGGGCCGGTCGCGCCCATCACCCTGCTGCGCTCGCCGTTCAGCTACATCGAGCCGAAGCGCACCGGCAAGGATCTTCCCAGTCGCGCCGCCGACAACCTTTTCTGGCTCGGCCGCTACGCCGAACGAAGCGAAGACATCATCCGGGTGCTGCGCAGCGTCATCCGCCACCTCGCCGAGGACGACGCGCCCGTGGACAGCCTCGCGGCGATGGAGCGGGCGGTCCAGGTGCTGCTCGACAAGGGCAGGCCCGCGGACGTGTCGCCCGGCGCCGCCCGCGCGATCGACGGACGCGCCGAGGGCCGCGCCGGCAACCGCACCGGACAGCGAGCCGAGCAGGCAGCCGAGCAGCGCATCGAGCAGCAGCTTGCTGCCCTGATGTTCGATGCCGAGCTGCCGTACGGACTCCAAGAGACACTGGCCCATCTGCGCCGCACCGCCTCGCTGACCCGCGACCGGCTGTCGGTCGACGCTTGGCGGACGCTGCGGACCTTCCAGGCCGACATGGCCGAGTCATGCCCAGCACGGCCGCTGGCTCGGCGGGTTCATCGATGCCGGCACCGCGCTCGAGATGCTCGACGCCGCGGTTCGCGCGCTCGGCGCCTTCAGCGGCATGGAAATGGAGAACATGACCCGCAACCACGGCTGGCGGTTTCTCGACATGGGCCGTCGCCTGGAACGGGCCAAGCATCATGCCGGGCTGATGCGCACCCTGCTCGTCGCCGGCGATCCCCAGGAGGACGGCGGTCTGGTTCTGCTGCTCGAGCTCGCCGACAGCTTCATGACCTACCGCTCGCGTTATCTGACGACACCGATTCTGCCTCCGGTCATCGATCTGCTCCTGCTCGACGAGACCAACCCGCGCTCGATCGCCTTTCAGATCGCCGCGCTGTCCGCGCATGTCGACGAGCTCCCGCGCGATGCCGACCGCATCGTGCGCAGCGACCAGCAGCGGCTTATCCTGGCGCTGCTAACGGAATTGCGCCTGTGCGACATCGTCGCCCTGTGCGAGACGAGCGGTTCGGGTCGCCGCCGCGCCCTTGACGCCGTGTTCGCCAGCATCCTGACCAAGCTGCCGAAGCTGTCCGAGCTAATCAGCCGCGACTATTTCAGCCACGCCGAGGTCCGCCGTCCGGCGGAGCTGTGAGCCGGTAGTTCGCCATGCTTTATGACGTCAGCCACCGCACGACCTACCGCTACTCCATGCCGGTGTCGTTTTCCCACCACGTGCTTCACCTGATCCCGAGGAGTTGCGCCCGGCAGGACGCGCAGCGGACCATGCTGTCGATCACCCCGACGCCGACGGTGCACACCTCATCCACCGACAGCTTCGGCAACGCCCTGACGTTCATCACCCTGCAGGACCGGCACGCCGAGCTCACCCTCCACGCGAGGAGCACCATCTGCGTGTTCGCGCCGCGCCGCCCCGAACCGGCGGCGACGGCGTCCTGGGAAACGCTCTATCCGGCCCTCGCCGGCAATACCGGCGAGGCGGCGCTCGAAGCCCTGCAGTTCGCCTTCGCCTCGCCATACGTTCCGGTCTCGCCGGCGCTGGAAGCGTATGCCCGGGTGTCGTTCACGCCGGGCCGCCCCGTTCTCGAAGCCGCGCTCGATCTGACGGCGCGGATCTTCGGCGAGTTCGTCTACGACCAGACGGCAACCACCGTATCGACGCCGGTGGCCGAAGTGTTCGCGCAGAAACGCGGCGTCTGTCAGGATTTCGCCCATCTTGAGATCGCCTGCCTGCGGGCGCTGCGGCTACCGGCGCGCTATGTCAGCGGCTATCTGCTGACCCGGCCGCCGGAGGGTCGCGAGCGGCTGGTCGGCGCCGATGCGTCCCATGCCTGGCTGGCGCTGTGGTGTCCGGAGTACGGCTGGGTCGATCTCGATCCGACGAACAACCTGCTGGTCGGCGAGGAACACATCACGCTCGGCTGGGGTCGCGACTACGGCGATGTCAGCCTGGTCAAGGGCGCGATCTTCGGCGGCGGCGCCCACAAGATCGAGGTCGGCGTCGATGTGACGCCGCTGTCCATTGAGGCTATGGAGAGCTGAGGCGCAGGATCGGCGTGTCCTCGCTGGCGTAGAGAAACAGCAGCCCACGGGAGTCAAGCGCGAACCGGCGGGCGTCCTCCAGCGCTGCGAAGAATTTGGTCTCCTGATCGTCGATCGCCGGCGGGCAGGCCATGCGCGTCGCCGCCAGCGGGCCGAAGGCGATCGACCGGCCGTCGATACGAACCGGGCCGGCGTATCGGTTGCAGCCGCCGCTGCCGGTGACCTGCTCAAAGCTCTCGAACGTCAGGGTCGAGGGCAGGTTGTCGATGACCCCACCGCCGCGGATGTCCTCGGCGATCCATGTCGTGCCGACCAGGCCGGCGGCTTCCATCGTCTGTGCCGTCTCGCTGCCTCCTTCAGAACCGCCAGGCGAGGCACAACCGCCGGCCACGGCAAAACCCACTGTGGCGGCGATGACGCAGATGGAGGCAAAGCGGCCTCGGTTGCGAATGTTCATCTGGATCGGACCAGGTTTCTAACGCTATTTGGCTGATGGTGCGGAGCATTTGCAATCGGGTCGCAAACGACGACCCATCGCACCTCAAGCGTTTCCACGACCGAAAACAAGCCTGATTTTTCCCGGGGGCGACATGGAAGCCTGCGTTTCGCTGACGACCAGCGACAAGGTCGCGACGATCCGGCTCAACCGGCCGGCGGCCTACAACGCGCTCGACAAGGATACCGTCGGGGATTTGTTGCAAGCCCTGCTGCAGGTGAGCTCGGATCCGAACGTGCATGGCGTCGTCATCACCGGGGCGGGAAAGGCCTTCTCCGCCGGCGGCAACATTCGCGAAATCATGGCCCATGCCCAGGGGCCGGCGGCGGCGTTCAACGAGCTCGCCGCCTACGTCTCCGTCTGCATCATTGAGATCCGTCGCATGCGCAAGCCAGTGGTCGCCGCCATCAACGGCATCGCCGCCGGCGGCGGTTTCTCGCTGGCGCTGGCGTCGGACTTCCGGGTCATGGCCCGCTCGGCGGTGCTCAAGCAGGGCTTCACCAGCAACGCTCTGTGCATCGACAGCGGCGGCACCTTCACCCTGCCTCGGCTGGTCGGCTTGGCGAGGGCGCTTGAGATCGCCGCGTTCGATGCGCCGATTCCCGCCGATCGGGCGCTCGTGTGGGGGCTCGCCACCGAAGTGGTCGACGACGGCGAGGAACTGGCCGCGGCAATCCGCCTCGTCCGCGCGGTCGCCGAGAAATCGCTGCATACCTTCGGCCATACCAAGCAGCTGCTCATCAACGCGACCGAGACGTCGCTCGAGGCGCAGCTGGAGAAGGAGCGGCAGGGCCTGCTCGCTTGCGTTTCGCATCCGGACGGCATTGAGGGCATGACCGCTTTCTTGGAGAAGCGGACGCCGCGGTACAACCGCTGACCGGTTCTTTGGCCGGATGATCCGCTCGGGACAGCAACCTGGGCTAAGGACAACTCTCCTTCATTGTCGTCATTGTTCGCGGCAAGGCGGTTGCGAGCGGTTGCGCCGCCGCGCGATGAGGCGACGCCATGGAACAGACGAACCCGACGATCGAGCAGGTGGAGGCGACCGCCTACACTGTGCCCACGGATTTTCCCGAAGCCGATGGGACACTGTCGTGGTCGAAGACGACAATCGTCGTCGTTCACCTCACCGCCGGCGGTCTTCGAGGGCTCGGCTACAGCTATAATCACCCCACCGCTGCCGCGCTGGTGCGCGACAAGCTCGCGGCGGTGGTCAAGGACCGTCCCGCGATGGATGTCGCCGGCACCGCCCGGGCGCTGCGTGGGGCGGTGCGCAACATCGGCTACCCGGGGGTCGCCGCCGCGGCCATCTCCGCCCTCGACGTGGCCGCCTGGGATCTGAAGGCCCGCCTTCTCGGCCAGCCTCTCGCCCTCCTCCTCGGTCGCGTCCGCGAGACCGTGCCCGCCTACGGCAGCGGCGGCTTCACCTCCTATCCGCCCGATCGGCTGGCGGCGCAACTGGGCGGCTGGGTCGACGCCGGCCTGACGATGGTCAAGATGAAGGTCGGCAGCGAGCCAGAGCGCGACCCGGAGCGGGTGCGTCTGGCCCGCGATGCTATCGGCCCGCAGCCGGCGCTGTTCGTCGACGCCAATGGCGCCTACGCCCGCAAGCAGGCGCTGGCGATGGGGGAGACGTTCGCCGAGGCCGGCGTAAGCTGGTTCGAGGAGCCGGTGACGTCGGAGGATCTGTCCGGCCTGCGTCTGCTCCGCGACCGGCTGCCGGCGCCCATCGAGGTCAGCGCCGGCGAGTACGGCCACGACGATGTGTACTTCCGCCGGATGCTGGAAGCCGGCGCGGTCGATGTGCTCCAGGCAGACGCGACGCGCTGCGGCGGGATTTCAGGCTTCCTCGCCGCCGGCGCGCTCTGCGCCGCGTTCAAGATTCCGTTGTCGTCGCACACGGCCCCGGCGCTGCATACCGCGCTCGGCTGCGCCGTCTCCGCGGTGCGCCATGCGGAATATTTCCACGATCACGTCCGGATCGAGTCCATGCTGTTCGATACGCCGCCGGCGCTAGAGGGCGGCGCGCTGGCGCCGCATCTGGACCGGCCCGGCCTGGGCCTCGAGTTGCGAGAAGCAGACGCGGCCAAGTTTGCCGCCTGAACCGAGGGAGAGCGATGATGACCGAACCGATCGGGAAGACGCGCTGGGCGATCGCCGAGGGCTACATTCCGCCGACGAGCACCGGAGATAGCCGCGAGATGACCAGCCACGAGACGGCGTGCATTCTCAACGCTTCGGATCGCGATGCGAACGTCGACAATCACCGTCTTCTTCGCCGACCGACGAACCCGTTGGGCCCTACCGGGTTAGCGTGCCGGCGCGGCGCACCCGCCATGTGCGCTTCAACGACCTGGAAGATCCGCGGCCCGTGCCCAAGGGGACCGACTTCGCCAGCGTCATCGAGTCCGATGTCCCGATCGTCGTCCAGCACACCCGGCTCAACTCCCGGCAGAGCGAACTCGCCCTGATGACCACCGTCGCCTTCTCCGACTGAGAGTTGGCTTCATGTCCCTGCGGATCGAAGACTATGCCCTAATCGGCGATACCCGCACCGCCGCGCTTGTCGGCAGCAACGGCTCCATCGACTGGCTGTGCGTTCCGCGCTTCAACTCTCCGGCCTGCTTCGCGGCTCTGCTCGGCAAGCCGGAAAACGGTCGCTGGTTGATCGCGCCGGCTGGCGGGCGGAAGAAGGTCCATCGCCGCTACCGTGACTCGACGCTGGTGCTCGACACCGAGTTCGAAACCGAGGACGGCAGCGTCGTCGTCACCGACTTCATGCCCCATCCTCATCTCGACGGGCAGGTCGACATCGTCCGCATTATCCAGGGACGGAGCGGCCGGGTGCCGATGCACATGGAGCTGACGCTCCGCTTCGGCTACGGCGCCATCGTTCCCTGGGTCCGCCGCCGCGAGTACGGTCTGCGCGCCGTCGCCGGACCGAACGCGGTGCGTTTCCAGTCGCCGGTCGATCTGGTCAACCGCGATTTCAAAACCATCGCCGACTTCGAGGTCGAGGCCGGGCAGATGGTGCCCTTTCGCCTGACCTGGCTGCCGTCGCACGAGTACGGGCCGCGGATCGGCGATGTCGAGGACGATCTGGAAGCCTGTCAGGCGTGGTGGCACGACTGGGCATCGCAGTGCACCGTTCAGGGTGAATGGCGCGAAGACGTCGTCCGCTCGCTGGTCACGCTGAAGGCGCTGACCTACAGCCCGAGCGGCGGCATCATCGCCGCCGCGACAACGTCGCTGCCCGAGCAGCTTGGCGGCGGCCGCAACTGGGACTACCGCTTCTGCTGGATACGCGACGCCACCTTCACCCTCGACGCCCTGGGCAGCTCGGGGTTCATCCAGGAGGCGCGGGCCTGGCGGCAGTGGCTGCTGCGCGCGGTCGCCGGCCAACCGTCGCAGCTCCAGATCATGTACAGCGTCGTCGGCGAACGGCAGCTCGACGAGCGCGAGATCGACTGGCTCCCCGGCTACGCGAACAGCCGGCCGGTGCGCGTCGGCAACCAGGCGCACAGTCAGCTCCAGCTCGATATCTTCGGCGAGATCATGGACGCCTTCCACGAGGAGCGCAGTCAGGGGGTCATGCCCGCCGACGATTCATGGCGGCTGCAGTGCACGCTGCTGAAGGCGTTGGCAAAGCTCTGGCAGGAGAAGGACAGCGGGATCTGGGAGATGCGCGGCCCGCCGCGGCATTTTACCCACTCCAAGGTCATGGCCTGGGTCGCTTTCGACCGGGCGATCAAGGCGGTCGAGAATTACGGCTGCGACGGCCCGTGCGACGACTGGCGAAAGGTCCGCGAGGCAATTTTCAAGGACGTTCTGCAGCACGCCTACGATGAGAAGCGCAACAGCTTCGTCCAGTATTACGGCGGCAGCTCGCTCGACGCCTCGCTCCTGATGATCCCGCTGGTCGGCTTTCTGCCCGCGGACGACCCGCGCGTCATCGGCACGGTCGACGCCATTCGCCGCGAGCTGTGCCGCAACGGGCTGGTGATGCGCTACAGCGAGGACGCCGAGGTCGACGGCCTGCGGGGCGGCGAGGGCGCCTTCATCGCCTGCTCCTTCTGGCTCGTCGACGTGCTCTGTCTGCTCGATCGCCGCGACGAGGGCCGGGAGCTGTTCAACTACCTGCTGTCGTTGCGCAACGACGTCGGCCTGCTTGCAGAGGAGTACGACCTCGCCGCCGGCCGCCAGGTCGGCAACTTTCCGCAGGCCTTCTCCCACGTCGCCCTGATCAACACCGCCAACAACCTGATGTCGACCCGCGGCCCGGCCCACCGCCGCGCCGGCGAGTGATGCGGCGATCGGCGTCATCTACAATTGGGACATAGTGCTCCAGTATTGAGCACGAACATATCGGCCGGAAATGACGCATTTAAACGAGGGACCAAGCGGGACGCAGCTCACAGACCGCCCGCGACGGTTGAACCAGAACGCCGCGTCAGACGTGTTTCGCAAGTGTAGCGGCGACCGAATCAAACTGCTGAAAAGGCTTATCCCTTTGCTTCCGGTGCGATCAACATGTTGTAGGTTGCCGGTTTGATGGTGCTGGCGATGCCAAGAAGGGTTTGGAACGCGGCATGGGGTGTGCGCCGGCGATTGAAGCGGAAGACGAACTCGTCGAGGTAGGCTTGGAGATGGGGGCGGCGGAGGCCATGGTAGACGCCGAGCGCCCATGTCTTGAGGTTCGCGATGACGCGGTGCACCCAAGGCAGGACGATGTGGGCCGCCATGGCGCCGACGACGTGGGGCTCGTGCTTGAGCCCGGCAACGCCGGGGTAGGCGCTCCAGCCGTCGGTCCTGAGGGTGGAGCCGGCGGCGACATTGGCCTTGACGAGAGCTTGGCGCAGTTTGCGTCGCGCCGGCTAGACGAGCCCTTCCCTTACCTGATCCTCGATGCCCGCTACGAGAAGGTGCGCGAGGCCGGCGTCATCGCCAGCCAAGCAGTGCTGATCGCCATCGGCATCGACTGGGACGACCGCCGCCAAGTGCTCGGCGTCGAACTGGCCGACCGCGAGATCCCATGGAGCTGGTGAGACTTTCTGCTCGGCCTGAACGAACGCGGGCTGAATGGCATTCGTCGTTGCCGACAATCGTGCCGGGCTTAAGGGGGCGACGCACACAACTTCCAGGCGGTGCGCGCCTGGTCGATGGGGGTCCGGGGGAGAGCGAAATCTCCACCGGTCTCAATGAAATTGTCATGGGGTTTTCAGGGGGGCAGGAACGCTTCCTTGAATGGCGATGCAACGGCCAGACGTTGCGCTAGAAGCCCGTTTGCAACCGTCAGCTTGACTCCGGGTTCGCGGCCGACTAGTGACGGCAAGCTGAACTTCCGATCTGGAGCCCACAAATGTTGCCGGTTGATCTGCCGACGCGTGGCGCGTTCATGACGCTTGCCCGCGAGAGGAGCGATGCTTGTGTCTCGATCTATCTCGAGACCACTCCGATGACGCAGGATGCAGACGCGAGCCGGATCGCCCTCGGCAACATGGTCCGCGACGCGATCGGTCAGCTCGAAGCTGCGGGTCTCGACAAGCGGCGCGTCTGGCCCGTTCGTGAGCAATTCGACGACCTCATTGCCGACAGCGATTTCTGGGCGCATCAGGCAGTGCAGCCTCTGCGTGCTGGCGACGCCCGACCATATCACCACCTTTCGTCTCGCCAATCGCTTGGCGCCGACGGTGCAGGTCTCTGACCGCTTTCACTTGAAGCCGCTACTCCGCGCGCTTACCCATTCGCATGCCGGCTACGTGCTGGCCTTATCCGAGAATGGAGCGCGGCTGATCGAGTTCTTCGCCGATATGGCGCCTTCGGAGCTCCGGGTGCCCGACATGCCCAGGGACGCCGCCAGCGCGGTAGGGCGAGCGTCGATCAATGACCGTTCGCACTTCTCCCGGATCGTTGGCTCTGAAGGCAAGAAAGTGCGTCTGCGCCAGTACGCCCGGGCGGTCGACGCCGCATTGCGCCCGCTGCTAGCGGCCGAAACGGCGCCGCTGATCCTTGGCGCCAACCCGCCGCTGGGGCCGATCTTCCGTTCCGTTGCGAGCTATCCGCACCTTCTGGCGCGAAGGTTTCGAGGATGAGGTCGATCGCATGACGCCGGCCGAGCTGGCCGCGATGGCGCGTCCGGTTATGGATGCCGCCCACGCCGCGGATCTCGCCGACAGGAACGCGCTGTTTACCCGGCGCGAGAGTCAGGGGCGTGCCACGACCGACGTCGCCACGGCCGCCCGCGCCGCCGCTTATGGCGCGATCGAGATGCTGCTGGTCGACATGGAGGCCACGATGCCCGGCACCGTCGATGCCGAGACCGGCACCATCACCCTCGCCGAGGAGCAGAGCGCCGAAAGCTATGGGATCATCGATCAGATCGCGATCATGGCGCTGGCGACGGGCGCCGAGGTGCTCTCGGTGCGGGCTGCCGACCTGCCCGATTCGGCGCCCGCTTGCCGCCAGCCTGCGCTACCGCTTCTGACGCGGCGCCGCTCGCAAATCTCATTGGCTCCGTAGGCGCTGGCAGATCTGAATGTCGATGAAAATCATCCGCAACGCGGCCCTGCTTGCACTCGTGGCCGTCATCATCTTCGTGGGCGTGCGCGATCTACGACACCGAGCGCGGTCCGGACCTTGAGCTCTGGCACACCCACGTCCCCGAGGAAATGAGCCGCGAGCGCTCGACCGGGCCGACTGGGCGGCGTATCTAGCCGCCGAGGACCGCATTTTCGCCGATGTCGAAACCGAGGTCAGCGGTGCATTGCCGGCTGAGGCGCGCGAAGCGTCGAACCGCTACTTCGCCGGCAGCCCGGTTCATCCCGGCAGCTTTGCCAACGACTGGAACCGCTCGTTCATCCTGGAGCCGGCGGGGGAGCCGAAGGGCGCCGCCGTCTTCCTCCATGGTCTGACCGATTCGCCCTACAGCATGCGAACGCTCGCCCGGCTGTACCAGGCTCGCGGCTTCGTCGCCATCGTCATAAGGCTGCCGGCGCACGGCACCGTTCCGGCCGCCCTGGCCGAGGTCGAGTGGGAAGACTGGATGGCTGCGAGCCGGCTGGCCCTCAGGGAAGCCGAGCGACGCGTCGGGCCGGACAAGCCATTGCATCTCATCGGCTATTCCAACGGCGGCGCGCTCGCGGTGAAATGCGCGCTGGACGCGCTCGACGACGATCCCCAGCTCGGGCGCCTGCCGCGGGCAGACCGGATCGTCCTGATTTCGCCGATGATCGGGATCACCGCCTTCGCCCGGTTCGCCGGCTTCGCGGCGCTTCCGGCGTTCCTCCCGGCGTTCGCCAAGGCTGCCTGGCTGAGCATCGTGCCGGAGTTCAACCCGTTCAAGTACAACTCGTTCCCGGTCAATGGCGCGCGTCAGGCGCACCGCCTGACCCGGGCCCTGCAGCAGCAGATCGCGGCGCGAGCGCGCGACGGCGTTATTGCGGGCCTGCCGCCCATCCTGACCTTCCAGTCGGTGGAGGACTTCACCGTCAATACCCGGGCGCTGGTTTCGTCGCTCTATGCACACCTGCCCGCGAACGGCAGCGAGCTGGTCCTCTTCGACCTCAACCGGGCAGCGGCGCTCAGCCCGCTGCTCCAGCGTGACGCCGATCTGCGCGTCGCCCGGCTGCTTCCGGCGCCGCCGCGCCGCTATCGCACCGTCGTCATCACCAACGCGCGGGCGGACAGCGTAAACATGAGCGAGCGGATCGTCGAAGCCGGCGAGACAGTTGAGAGCGATCGACCGCTGGCCATGAGCTACCCGCCCGACATTTTCTCGCTCTCGCACGTGGCGTTGCCGTTCCCCCCGTCCGACCCCCTCTACGGCTTCGCACCGGACGGCACCGAGGACTTCGGTATCCGCCTCGGGACCGTTGCCTCGCGCGGCGAGGTCGGCGTCCTGATCGTCAGCCTCGACACGCTGATGCGAATCAACGCCAATCCCTTCTTTGCCTACCTGAGCCAGCGCGTCGCCGAAGCCATTCCGCACTGAGCGGTCGCAGCGCGATGACGCGGCAAACGATACGGATCCATAGCCGGTTCGCTGCATTGCACCGTCGTAACTTGACGGCGACCGATCGGTGGGGAACATCGGCGTCACGTGATCTCGCGCGATGCGGCCGCTCGGACAGCGGCGAGAGCCATGAGAAGGGCTTCCGTTAAAGGCTCCACGAGCGGCGGCGACAACCGTCTCGAACACGGTCAGTGCGGCGCGGCGGGACGGCGGCCGCGGCGGGAGGCGGAATTACCTCCGCACGGCCGCACTCGAGCAACCCTGCACAGGAGACATCATGATCAGCTGGATAGACTTCCGCGACTTCTTCGAGATCAACACCGGGCTGTATGGCGCAAGCCAGGCCCCGCTTCCGCCCACCGACACGATCGTGGCCCTGATGACGATCGCCCGGGCGTCGCATGAGGTCGCCGACGAAAACGACGCCCGCCGGCAGCTCGAGGAGCGGCGCAAGGTCGCGTGAAGCCGCGCTCCATCTTCACGAGATCGCCGATGACGAGAGAATTCGCGCCGCCGCAGCTATGACACGCACGATAATCTCAACGGCGCTTAAGGTCGCGATCGTTTGCCTGATCGTCGGCCTGATCCTTTCGGCGTTCGGCGTCGATCCATGGCAGCTTTACGGCCGGGTCGGCGCCCTCGTCAATGACGCGGCCGCCGCCATCCCCCGCTTCGTGTCCTGGGCATGGCGCTATATCGTCATCGGCGCGGTCATCGTCGTGCCGATCTGGCTGGCGCTTTTCCTTCTTCGCGGCGGCTGGCGGCGATGAATCATTTCGTGGCCATTCAATCCGGGCGATTGACTACGACAACTGCCTCGATGTTCCGCTCGGTCGGGAAGGTCGACTTTTCCGGTCTGATCTCGACGAAACTCCACGGCAGCGGAACCTGCCCGGCCGCCCTGGGAGAGGACGACATCGACGATCCGGCCGTCGGCGTTGGCGCCAAGGCTGACGACCTCGCCAACGCGCTGGCCGAGGCGGGTTTTTGCTGGCGCACCCAGGACCATGGTGATCAGCGCCCCGTTGATCGCGCCGAGGGTGCCCCGAGGCGGACCTGGATAGGGCGTGTAGGATTTTTCCGTGTTCGAGAACTTGACCTGCAACGGATCGCGCTCGATTGCCACATCCGCCCACGGCACACGGACACGTTGTCCTTCGCGAGCCTCTCCGGTCAGGATGATGACGAAATCGATAATTCGCCCGTCATAGCCGATCAGGACATCGTCGACGTCGCCGAGCGAGCTCTGGTCGTCGCCGGTGACCGGCAGCCCGATCAGCTTGCCGAGCGAAAGAGGGCTCTCCGCTGCGGATACCGGACCCGCGAGCACCGCAAGTGCGGCGGCCATGAGCATCAGAGGCAGGAAAGGCAGCTTCAGGTTCATTTGCTGTACTCCTGACGCATCACAGCGCAAAGCGCGCGTCCGCTTCATTCAGCCGAGTCCCTGCTTCTCTGGAAGCGGCCAGCGCCAGCCCGCTCCAGTCGATCGCGCCGTGACCCTGGGCGTGCATCGCGAGGAGGCGGTCGTGGAGCAGGCTCGCCAGCGGCATCGGCGCTTCGGCGTCCCTCGCGGCTTCCAGAACCAGGCGCACATCCTTCAGTCCAAGCGACAGAGCGAAGCCGGCGGGCGTGTGCCGGCGCTCGGCGATCATCCGGCCGTAGTTGCGATAGACCGGGCAGTCGAACAGGGTTGCGGCCAACAGCTCGGCAAGCCTTGTTCGGCACGATACCCCGCTTCTCGGCCATGGCGAAGGCCTCGGCCATGGCCTCCATGGCGGCAATGATGAGGAAGTTGCCGGCGAGCTTCACCGTGTTCGCCGCGCCGATATCGTCGCCGAAGTCAAATATGCCCTGCGAGAATGCCTCAAGCAGTGGGCGGACCCGTTCTTTCGCTGCGTCGGGGCCGGAGGTGACAACCCACAGCTTGCCCGCGGCGGCGGCGTCCGGGCGGCCGAAGACCGGCGCGGCGAGATAAACCGAGCCATGTTCGCTGTGCGCTTCCGCCAGGCGTTGCGCCGTGAGCGGTGACACCGTGCTGAGCGAGACATGGATCCCGCCGTCGCCGAGCCGGTCGAGCAGCCCGCTGTCGCCGAGCACGACCTGCTCAAGCGCGCGGTCGTCGGCGAGCATGGTCATGACGACGCCGCCGGGGGCGGACACGTCGCCGGGCGTGTCAGCGCGGGTCGCTCCAGCCTCGACCAGAGGGTCGGCCTTCTCCGCCGTCCGATTGTAGACGTTCAGGCCGTAGCCCGCTGCGAGCAGGCATCTGGCCATGCCTTCGCCCATGTTGCCCAAGCCGATAAAGCCGACCGTCTCTGCCATTTCACCCGCTCCCGCTGCTGTCGTGCACTGCAGATCCGCGTCAGGATGACGCCGACGCCGACACTGCGGCGTAACGTGGGTTAGGGCGACCCTTGCAAGGCCGGGCTTTAATAGACGAGCACAATAGTGGGGAGCTGCGTTCATGCGGAGCGTCAATCCGGCGACTGGCGAGATTATCAAGGACTACCCGGAAGCCGGAGAAGCAGAGGTCGATGCCGCGATCGCCCGCTCGGCCACGGCCTATGCCGATTACCGGCGTACCGATTTCGCCAGCCGGGCGGACTGGCTGCGGCAGGCGGCGGGCATTCTCGACGAGGACAAAGACGCTCTCGCCCGGTTGATGGTTGCGGAGATGGGCAAGCCGCACAGGGCCGCGGTATCCGAGGTCGAGAAGTGCGCCTGGGCGTGCCGCTTCTATTCCGAACACGGCGCCGGTTTTCTTGCCGATGAAGAAATCCGCAGCGACGCCGCGAAGAGCTTCATTCGTTATCTGCCGCTCGGTCCGATCCTCGCGGTCATGCCGTGGAATTTCCCCTTCTGGCAGGTCTTCCGCTTCGCCGCTCCGGCGCTGATGGCTGGCAACACCGGGCTCCTCAAGCACGCGTCCAATGTCCCCGGCTGCGCGCTCGCCATCGCCGACATCTTTGCGCGGGCCGGCTTTCCCGATGGCGTCTTCCAAAGTCTCCTGGTGAGCTCGTCGGCGGTCGCGCGCATTCTCGAAGATCCCCGCGTTGTCGCGGCGACGCTGACCGGCAGCGACAGCGCCGGCGCGCGTGTCGCCGCCGGCGCCGGCGAAGCCATCAAGAGGACGGTGCTGGAGCTGGGCGGCAGCGACCCGTTCATCGTCATGCCGAGCGCCGATCTGGATCGCGCCGCCGATGTGGCGGTGACGGCGCGCACCATCAATAACGGGCAGTCCTGCATCGCCGCCAAGCGCTTCATCGTCCACGCCGACGTTTACGACCGCTTCGAGGCGCGCTTCGTCGCGGCGCTCGATGCGCTGAAGGTCGGCGATCCGATGGCTGAAGACACCGATATCGGCCCTCTGGCGACACCCGATATTCGCGATCAGGTTGAAGCCCAGGTGTCAGGGACCCTCGATGCCGGCGCAAAACTGCTGACCGGCGGACGGCGCGGCGAGGGGCCCGGCAACTTCTATCTGCCGACCGCGATCACCGACATTCCCGAGACGGCGCCGGCGTATTACGAGGAGGTCTTCGGGCCGGTCGCGCTCCTGTTCCGGGTCGAGAGCGTCGACGCCGCCATCGCTTTGGCCAATGACAGCCCCTACGGCCTTGCGAGCAGCGTCTGGACCAATGACGAGGACGAACGGCAGCGCTTCATCGACGAAATCGAGGCCGGGCAGACCTTTGTCAACGCGATGGTCGCGTCCGACCCGCGACTTCCCTTCGGCGGCATCAAACGCTCCGGCTACGGCCGCGAGCTCGGCGCGCTCGGGATCCGCGAGTTCGTCAACATCAAGACCGTCTCCATCTCGTCCTGACCGGACCGTCGGTCGCCGAGGCAGGCGACGGGTTACGGCGTCGCCGATTTTCCGCTAAAGACGATCCTTCCGTGGCGAGAGCGCCGTGCTCTCGACCGCGTTGGGAGGGACATGATGCGAACGCTCATCGCCGCGATCTGGGTCGCAGTCCTTGGCGCCCTCTCGCTGGCGAGCGGCTGCGGCGGCACGCCGACGCTGGAGCGCGGCGACAGCCTCGGCGGCGCCTGCCAGTTCAAGCCGTGCGTCTGCGCGGAGGCGACCGCGTCATTCTGGCAGCAGGCGAAGACCGCGCCGATCATCTGGAGCACGGAGACCGGCGCGCCGACATGCCCGACGGGTTACGTCCTGCAGCGGACCGAGAAGAAGTAGTAGCCGCGGCGGGAAACCAAATGCGCCGCGACGATCGCGCCTACAGCATCATCGTGGTCAGTTCGACCGCGGTCCGCTTGCCCTCGACGACGACCAGCCCATCATCGGTGACGAAGTAACCGGCCTTCCGGTCGGCATCGAGGTCATAGCCGATGACCGCTCCCTCGGGAACGCGAACGTTCTTCTCCAGGATGCAGTTGCGCAGCTTCGCCTTGCGGCCGATGTCGCAGTAGTCGAAGACGATGCAATTGTCGAGTTCGGCCTGGGCGTGGACGTAGACGTGGCGGCCGACAACGGAGTTGCGGACGACTCCGCCGGAAATGATCGACCCGCCGGCCAGCACCGAATCCAGCGCCTGACCGCGCCGGTCGGCCTCGTCGAAGGCGAATTTCGTCGGCGGGTCCGAATAGCCGGCGGTGCGCAGCGGCCACTTTCGGTTGAACAGATTGAGTGCCGGATTGATGGCGCGGATGTCCATGTTGGCCTCGAAATAGGCATCGAGCGTACCGACGTCCCGCCAGTAGGGGCGCTTGTCCGCAGGCTCGCCCGGGATTTTATTGGTCATGAAATCGTAGGCGAACATCTCCGCCCGGCCGATGGCTTTGGGTAGGATATCCCGGCCGAAGTCGTGCGAGCTGTTTTTGTCTTCCTGGTCCTCCTCGACCAGCTTGAGCAGCATGTCGGTGGAAAAGACGTAGTTGCCCATCGAGGCGTAGACCTGGTTTGGATCGTCCGGCAGCGTCGGCGCGTCGGCCTTCTTCTCGTGGAAGCCGATGATCCGCCCGCCGCGCGTAGTCTCGATGACCCCAAACTCCTTCGCGTACTTCTTGTCGGTCGGAATGGCCGCGACCGTGATGTGGGCCCGCTTCTGCTCGTGAAACTCGATCATCTCGCGGATGTTCATGCGATAGATGTGATCGGCGCCGAACACGGCGACGACGTTGGGGGCGGACTGTTCGATGAGGTTGATGTTCTGGTGAATGGCGTCCGCCGTTCCGCGGTACCAGTCCTTGCCTTCCGAGCGCATCTGCGCCGGCACCGGCACGATGAAGTCGTTCTTGAGCAGGCTGCCGAACTGCCAGCCGTCCGAGAGATGCTGGAGCAGCGACTGGCTGCGAAACTGGACGACGACGTAGATCGAGTAGATGCCCGAGTTGACGAGGTTGCTGAGGACGAAGTCGACAATGCGGTACTTGCCGCCGAACGGGACAGCCGGCTTCGCCCGCTCCTTGGTTAGTGGATAAAGCCGCGTCCCCTCACCGCCGGCCAGCACGAGCGCGAGAACCTTGAGCTCCATAATCGCTCCCCCTTTCTTGGTTTTGACGCTGGTAGATCCTTTCGGTCCTTGTAGCACCGGACCCGCGGCCGCCGCATCGTTTCTTTGCCTGTGGCGCGACGGACGCACCCGCACCGGCACGCCGCCGATGACCCAACCGTGGGCTTAAAAAAAGGGAACCTTTCTCATTATCACCCGTTGACGCCGTTAGATCGGTTGCGCGGGCCCTCGTATCTGTGCCCGCGGGTAAGTGTTGAGGCAGGTCGGAGCAGGTTTCGGGTGCAGAGCTTGCCATAGGACACCGTCCCGCAGGGCGGTCGCGCCAACACTTGCGTTTAGCAGTTTAGGAACAACGAGCGTCGGCGGCCGTTAACGGATCGGCTGCAGGGCGATATGGAGGAGTATAGGAATAATGGCACAGGGTAGAGTTGCGAATGCAGGCGCGTACGCGTCGGATGTTGACGCTCCAGCGGCGGTCAAGCGCACCTCATGGGGTGCGATCTTCGCGGGCGTCATCATCGTTCTCATTGTCCAGGTGCTGCTGAGCATGCTGGGCGTCGGCATCGGTGCAAGCACCGTCGACGTGGTCGAGGGTCAGTCGCCGCAGGCGTCGACCATCGGCATCGGCGCCGGGATCTGGTGGGTGGTGGCGTCGCTGATTTCGGTCGCTGTCGGCGCCTGGGTCGCCGGCAGGCTGGCGGGCATGCCCCAGCGAATGGATGGGGCTCTGCACGGACTTGTGACCTGGGGTCTCTCTGCGCTGGTCGTTTTTTACCTCGCAACGACCGCCATGAGCAGCCTTGTCGGTGGCGCGTTCTCGGTGGTCGGCTCCGCGGTACAGACGGCCGGGCAGGCGGCATACCAGGGCGGCCAGGCCGCCGCCAACGCGTCGAACCAGAACATGCAGCTTCCCGGCGCGCTCGGTCAGTTTCAAGATCAGGTCGAGCAGCGGCTGGACCAGCTCATGAGTCAGGCCAATCAGAAGCTTCAGCAGGCGGCCGATAATCCGGATGTTCGCAATGCATTGCGCCGGATCGTAATGGACGGCGACGGCCTTAGTCAGGCGGACAAGGACCAGGCGATCAACGTCATCGTCGAGAATACCGACATGAGCCGCCAGGAAGTGGAGCAGCAGATCCAGAAGCTACAGCAGGCCTATCAGAACCTGGTGCAGCAGGCCAAGCAGGCTGCTGAGGTCGCGGCGAACACGGTTGCTCAGGCCGCGATCTGGGCCTTCATCGCCCTCGTCGTGGGCGCCATCGTCGGTGCAGCGGCGGGCGCGGCCGGCTCGCCGCGCGATCTTCGTTCGCGCGCCTACCGGTAGCGGACGCAGCACCGAGTCGTATCATCAAGAGCCCCCTCTCCCGCAGCCTGCGGGAGAGGGCCTTGGCGAAATCCGGGATGACGCCGGCGGCGGCGTAGCTATATCCTCCAGCCCAAGACCAACAGAGGCAAGGCCGGCAAGGTCTGCCACGTCTGGAGGACCGTCATGAACATCGGCTCGCTTCTGCCGCGCCACGCCCGTTACCGTCGCGACCATCCGGCGCTGATCGTCGGCGACCGGCGGTTGACTTACCGGGAGCTCAACGCCGAAGTCAATCGGCTGGCGAACGCCCTGCTGGCGGCGGGGCTCGGCAAGGGCGACAAGTTTGCCACCCTGCTGCCGAACTGCCTCGAGCTGATGGTGGCGTACTGGGCGGCGGCCAAGACCGGGCTGGTCATCGTCCCGCTGAGCACGATGCTCCAGGATCGCGGGCTGGTGAGCCTGCTCAACGATTCCGACACCGCCTTGCTCTTCGCGGATGCCGCATTCGCCGAAACGCTGACGCGCCTGCGCGAGCAGTTGCCGAACATCTGCGCCGACCGCTTTATCATTGTCGGCTCCGGCGGCTCCGGCGATTCGTCGGGGCTGCGCGCCTATGACGAATTCATTGCCGAAGCGGGCACTGCCGAACCACCCGATGTCGGCCTGGGCGACGACGATATCTACAACATCATGTATTCCAGCGGGACAACAGGGCTGCCGAAAGGCATCGTCCACACCCACTACGTCCGCGCCATGTACTGCACGCTGTTCTCCCAGTGCTGGCGGATGACGCCGGAAAGCATTGTCCTGCATGCCGGCGCGATCGTCTTCAACGGCGCCATGCTCGACCTCATGCCGTGGATGTTCGTCGGCGGCACCTACATCCTTCACGACAGCTTCAACGCCGAGCGGGTGATCGCCGACATCGAACGCTGGGGTGTCACCCACGTGGTCATGGTCCCGGCGCAGATCATGACCATTCTCAACAGCCCCGAATTCGCGCCCGAGAAGTTGGCGTCGCTGGAGATGCTGCACAACGTCGGCGCGCCGCTGCTGCTGGAATACAAGCGCAAGCTCAACGACCGGCTGCCCGGCCGCTTCTACGAGCTCTACGGGCTGACCGAAGGGTTCATGACCGTGCTCGACAAGCACGACGCCATCCGCAAGGTGGGCTCGGTCGGCGCGCCGCCGCCGTTCATGGAAATCCGCATCATCCGCGAGGACGGCAGCGACTGCGCTCCGGGCGAAGTCGGGGAGATCATCGGCCGGAGTCCCTGCATGATGCCAGGCTACTACAAGCGGCCGGACCTGACCGAGCAGACGATCATCGACGGCTGGCTGCATACCGGCGACGCCGGCTATCTGGACGAGGACGGCTACCTGTTCCTCGTTGACCGGATCAAGGACATGATCATCACCGGCGGGGTCAACGTCTTCCCCAAGGACATCGAGGAAATCCTGATCCAGCACCCGGCGGTGGGCGACGTCGCCGTCTTTGGCGTGGCCGATGATAAGTGGGGCGAGGTCGCGATTGCCGCCATCGTCCCGCGCGAGGGCGAGAATCCGTCGCGCGACGATCTGGTGGCCTGGACCAACAGCCGCGTCGACGCGAAGTTTCAGCGGATCAAGGACGTGGTCTTCTACGACACCTTCCCGCGCAATGTCGCTGGCAAGACTTCTCAAGCGCGAGATGCGCGACAACTACGCGGAGTCGATAGGCGAAGTCATAGGCCTGAGCTCGGCGGCGCCGTCAGCCGTCGCGGCGGTGGCTGAGCAGCCAGTCGTAGAGCGCGGGCTCGGCGAAAGCAGCGTCGCAGGTGCGAACGTGCGGCCCCTGTCCGCCGCGATGACCGAGGCGGTACGCCTTCTCGACCAGCCGGCCATGGCTGGCAAGGCGGGTGACGATCTCGCGTGAGCCGGCGGTGAGTTCGACGATCTCGTCGTCCTCGCCGTAGGCGATCCACAGCGGCAGGTGGGCCAGCTCCGGCAGGGCCCGCGGTGTGGGGCAGGCGCCGCACACGCAGGCCAGCGCAGCGAAGCGGCGGGGCCGGCGGAGGGCGAGGCAGAACGCGCCAATTCCGCCCATGCTGAAGCCCGAGAGGTAGAGGCGAGCAGCATCGCCGTCTTGGGCAAGCACGTCGTCGATCAGCTGGTCCAGCCCCATTTGCACCTCCGCGTCGCTCCAGGTGCTGGTGGTGGGACACTGCGGCGCCACGACGCGGAACGGAAAGGGCCGGCCCGGCAGCCGCCGCTTCTCAGCGCGGAATTTTGTCAGCCCCCAGCGGCTGACCGTCGGAAGATCGGCCGGCCGATCGCCGCGCTCGCCCATCCCATGCAGGAACAGGATCACCGGCACGCGCCTCGCTGCGTCCGCCACCGTCTCCGATGACGGGTCCGCATCCGGCGGATAGTTCACGAGATTGACGCCTTCGACGAACCTCATCGGCCCCGTCCCCGTTTCGCGGCAGGCGTGAGACCCGCGACCGCCGCACCGGCAACTCTTTCTAAACCAGCGCGAGCCATCATAGCGCGAGCGCTCCGCTCGGAAGCACAGCCCTGCCACTTTCCGAGTTCGAGAAATCCGAAATGGTGAGATGAAATGCTTGCACTTCTCGAAAAGGATGTCAGCGAAAGAGCTTTGGAAAGCGTCGTTTCTCTTGTTACGAGTTTGGAAAATAATAGCATTGATTCGGCAACAATTTGGACAGATGCTTTTGTCCTCGGCTTTCTGACTGGCATTATTGCAACCACGGTCAGTATTTTTGCCCGCCACCGCATTGAGGAGCAGGTACTGAATTCGACGATCGTTCATGTTCTGGCTGATGTGTCTGGCCTGAACCGCTTCGATTTGGGACGGCTTATTGTCAACCACCAGCAACTTTCGGCCCCCGACTTCGCCAGAGGCGAAGAAAATGCCTCCAAGATGCTTGTCTTTTTCTACAATCCATTCGCCTACGCCGACGATCCGGACATTGTCAGAGCAAGATCTGTGGCCACGGGTCTCAGCGGTATCATCAGCAAGACACCGGAGACAGACGAGGAACACGCGCTGGTGTGTCAAATTCTTGCAGAAGACCTATTACTTCATCAGATAATTTGAATAATACGTCAGATTCATAAACATTCACTATTTTCAGTCTAAAGTTCCGAATCTAAGTCTGGACCCTCAGTACTCCCTCGCCGGGTCGAGGCGGCGCTGCGGCAGCGAGCGCGGGCTGACGAAGGCCTGGCGGATCACGTCGCTTTCCGCCCGCGACCAGTTCAGTTCCGGGTCGTCGCCGGGATTTTGGCGATGGAGATAGTAGGCGCGCACGCCGATGAAGGACGCCAGCGCCTCGACCAGATCCTCGCGCGCCCCGTTGAACGCTTCCCACGACGGCTCGGCCTCGGGGCGCGACTTGCGGATGAAGGCGATCGCTTCGGCCGGCGGCATGGTCTCGACAAAGGCGAGATAGCCCAGCACCGCCAGCGGGCCGCGGTTCAGGCCGGCGGTGCAGTGGACATAGACCCGGCGCCCGGCGGCGAGCAGCGCCGTCAGGGCGCGGACCGCGGTTGGCAGGTTGCGGCGCTGATCCGGCGGGTCGAAGTCCAGCATCGGCGCGTTGACCATGTCCACCCCCGCGACCTCGCCGAAGCCCCGGTGGGTTTCGTAGTCGATATCGAACGCCGCCCGGCAGGCGTCGCTCTGCAACGAGAGGATGGCGGTCGCGTCCGTCTCGGCGACGATCCGCTCGATGTCGGCAAGGCTCATCGGACAGGAACCGATGAGGAGATCGCTGCGGATCTCGTTCCAGTTAAGGCTCCACCGCCATGACGGGTCGGCGTCGGCCGGCGCCTGCGTCGCGCCATCAGCGTCCGCCGGTTGCGGATCCGCGTGCGTATTCCCGGATAAGCGGGCACCCGCAACGCTGCCGCCTGATGCGGCGTCGGTGAGGGCCATGGCGTTCCTCCCTTTTCGGCCTTG
The DNA here is from genome assembly GCA_963789785.1 of uncultured Alphaproteobacteria bacterium. Taxonomy (GTDB): domain Bacteria; phylum Pseudomonadota; class Alphaproteobacteria; order Rhodospirillales; family Defluviicoccaceae; genus JAEULH01. The sequence goes on from CAWBNC010000019.1 coordinate 51,674, forward strand.
TCTCCTAAAAGTATGACACGCAGGCCGGGCCGGAAAAGGGATGATCGCCAAGCGCCGTCACGCCATGATCGGGTGCGGCTCGGGCTAGTGGTCTGATCCTGACGCTTGAGTCCTCAAGCTTCAGGTGAATCAGCTCACCCTATCAATGCGCTGGTGGCTCGATTCAGCTGACGAATGGGTTCATCCGTCAGCATCGAACCACTAGCGGGGCCGGCAGGAAGGGCGGTAGCCATGGGCGACACAAGACGAGCGGGGCAGACAGAGCGCAGTGGCGGGCAGGTGGTGGTCGACGCGCTCCGGGACCGCGGTATCGACACGGTATTCTGCGTTCCCGGCGAGAGCTTTTTGCCGATCCTCGATGCGCTTTACGACGCACCCGAGATCTCCGTCATCGCCTGCCGCCACGAGCACGGCGCGGCGATGATGACCGAGGCCTACGGCAAGCTGACCGGTCGTCCCGCCGTCTGCCTCGTCACCCGCGGCCCGGGCGCCTGTAACGCCGCCATCGGCGTCCACACGGCGTTTCAGGACGCAACGCCGATGCTGCTGCTGATCGGCCAGGTGAGGCGCGCCTTTATCGGCCGCGAGGCCTTCCAGGAGGTGGATCTGACGCGGATGTTCGCGCCGCTGGCCAAGCGTGCCGCCCAGGTGGACGACGACGCAGCGCTTCCGGCGGCCGTCGCCGACGCCGTCCGCGACGCCTCCGCCGGCCGGCCGGGGCCGGTGGTGCTCGCCCTGCCCGAGGATCTTCTGGCCGCGACGACGACCGTGGCCGACATCCCGCCGCACCGGGCAGGCGACGCCGAAGCCGACGCCGAAACCGATGAAGGCCTGATGGAGCGTCTGCACCATCGTCTCGGCGACGCCCGCCGACCGCTGATGATTCTCGGCGGCGGCGGCTGGACGGATCAGGCTCGCGCCGACATCCATGCCTTCGCAGTTGCCAGCGGCCTGCCCGTCGCCTGCGCCTTCCGCCGTCACGACATCTTTCCCAACCGCGCCCCGCTGTTTGCAGGAGAACTGGGGATCGGCCCAAACCCGGCGCTGGTTGCCCGGGCCAGGGCCGCCGACCTGCTCATCGCTGTCGGCACCCGCCTCGGCGAGATCACCAGCCAGGGCTACACTCTGCTGCCGGCGGCCGGTGGAGGCGGCGTCGATGGGCCCGACCTCATTCATGTCCACCCGGACGCGTCGGAACCGGGCCGGGTTTTCCCGGTCGTGCTCGCCATCCCGGCCGGCCCGGCGGCCTTTGCCGCCGCCGCCAGTCGGCTGGCCCCGGTCAATGCCGGACGCTGGCGGGACTGGGCAACGGCGGCGCATGCGGACTTTCTCGCCGACCGCTCAGTCGCCGTCGGCGGCGACGGGCTCGATCTGCGCCAGGTCATGACCGTCCTCGACAAGGCGCTGCCCGACGACGCGGTCGTCACCGTCGACGCTGGCAACTTCAGCGGCTGGCCGCAGCGCTTCCTCAGCTTCGGCGGCGGCCGGCGGCTGCTCGGGCCGTGCAACGGAGCCATGGGCTACGCCGTGCCGGCCGCGATCGCGGCGAAGCACGTCTTCCCGGAGCGCTCGGTCGTCGCCTGCGTCGGCGACGGCGGATTCGGCATGACCGGTCAGGAGCTGGCGACGGCCATGGCCCGCGACCTCGCCGTCGTCGTGCTCATCTTCGACAACGGGATGTACGGCACCATCCGTGCTCATCAGGAGCGTGCATTCCCCGGGCGCGCCATCGCCACGGCATTGACCAACCCGGATTTTACCGCGCTGGCTCGCGCTTATGGCGCGCGGGGAGAGACGGTCGCGCGCACCGTGACGTTTGCGCCGGCGCTGTCGCGGGCTCTGGGGGGCGCCGGTCCCGCCGTGATCGTGCTGAAGGTCGATCCGGAGATGATCACCACCCGGGCGAGGCTCTCCGACCTGCATTCCTCCGCAGCCCGCTGACCTTTCCTCGCGTCCTGGGCGGCCGTGACCTTGCCGGGCATGGAACCAAGTCATCCGCTTCCCGTTTCAGCATGACAACGAAACACACGACGGAAACGGGTCAAACGAGGAGACTTGGTCATGAAACGCATGATTGCTGCCATCGGCGCGCTGGGGATCGCCGCCGTGCTGTGTGGCTCACCGGCAAAGGCCGCGGAGGATGCCACCGATTTCGTCAAGACCGCCATCCGCGGCAACATCGCCGAGATTCAGATGGGCGAATTGGCGGAGAAGAAGGGCAAGAACCCCCGGGTCCAGGAACTCGGCAAGACCCTGGTCAACGATCACCAGAAAGCGAAAGCCCAATCGGTCGAGCTGGCCAAGAAGATGAAGATCGATCCGCCGACCAGGCCGACCGAGGACGCGAAGGAAACCTATGACCGCCTCGCCAAGCTTTCCGGGCAGAAGTTCGACGAGGAATTTGTCGAGGCTGCGGTCAAGGATCACAAGAAGGACATCGATGCCTACACCGAGCAGGTCGAGGATGGCAAGAACAAGCAGGTTGTCGAGTACGCGCGCGAGACGCTGCCAGTTCTGAAGAAGCATCTCGAGCTCGCGCAGAAGCTCGAAAAGAAGATGGACGACTGAATCAGCCTGCTTTCGGATTGAGTCGTCCGAAAGCAGATAGTTGATTTGTCATCAAGAGCACGCGGCGGCGGATCGGGTGCAGGCGGGGTGGTCGGTTTCTTTGTAACCGACCACCCTTCTGCCTCCTGAAAGGGCGACCGCGGAGCGGGTAGATCTAGGCTGGATCGCGGGGCACCGTCGCCGTCATCGAGGCGCGGGTAGAGAAGCGCTCGTTCCAGCGCGCAAGTTCGGGACGGCCTTGACGCCAGTCCAGTTCCGGCAGGCGGAAGTCCAGGAAGCCGAGCGCGCAGCCGATCGCAATGTGGCCGATGGTGCACGCAGATCCGAGTGCGCGAGCTTCGTCTTCGAGTGCATCAAGGCCGCGCGTCGCCTTATCCTGCTGGCGCGAAATCCACGACGCTGACTTTTCGTCCTCCGGTCTCAGCGTCTCCATCCGGACCAGCACGCCCGCGTCCATGACGCCGTCCGCGAGGGCCTGACGGCGAAGCGCGGTCCAGCGCGGGCCGCCCGGCGGCGGGAAGAGCTTCAGCCCGTCGTGGAGGGAGTCCAGGTACTCGCAGATCACGGGCGAATCGTAGAGCAACTCCCCTCCCTCGGTGATCAGCGCCGGCACCTTGCCCAGCGGGTTGTCCCGATAGAGTTCGCCGTTCGGCGCGCGAACGTCCGTCGGGATGTGCTCGATCCGCGCGTCGAGACCGGTCTCAATCGCAACCACGCTGACCTTGCGCACGTACGGCGAGGTCGGGGAGTAGCGCAGCTTCATCATCAGAAGTGGTCCTTCCGCTTGCGGATGTCGGCGAAAATGCTGACAGGATCCTGTCCGGTGAGGCCGGCGGCCTTCGCCAGCGCCGCTTCATCGGCGCGCAGGAACGGGTTGGTCCGGCGCTCCTCGTCCAGGGTCGAGGGCACCGTCGGCTCGCCCCGCCGCCGTCGCGCCCTTATGCTCGCGGCCCGCTCAACAAGCGCCGGGTTCGACGGGTCGATGCTGAGGGCGAAGGCGGCGTTGGCTTCGGTATACTCGTGGGCGCAGTAGACCCGGGTCTCGGGTGGCAGCGCCCGCAGTCGGCTGAGGCTGTGCCACATCTGCGCCGGCGTGCCCTCGAACAGCCGGCCGCAGCCGAGCGCGAACAGCGTATCGCCGCAAAACAAAACCGCGTCGTCCGCGAACCAGTAGGCGATGTGGCCGATCGTGTGGCCGCTGACGGCGATGACCTTCGCGGCGCGCTTGCCAAGGGCGAAAGTGTCACCGTCCGCGACGCGCACATCGATGCCGGGGATGCGCGCCGCATCCGCGGCGTTGCCGACGATGGTGCAGCCGGTGGCGCGCTTGAGCTCGATATTGCCGCCGACGTGGTCGTGATGGTGATGGGTGTTGAGGATATGGGTCAGCCGCCAGTCGAGCTTCGCCAGCGTGTCCAGCACCGGCCCCGCGACGGCCGGATCGATCGCGGCACAAACCCCGGTCGCGGGATCGCGGGCGAGATAGATGTAGTTGTCGCGGAGGACGGGGATCTGCCGCACCTCGATCTTGCTCATCTGCTCTCCCTGTCCCGCGATTTGTGGTTCGGCCGCGACGTTCGCCGTTACGGCGCGGCGAGACTACCACCCGCGCGGCCGTCTGAGCTAGAGTTGGCCACGATGTGGACCGATGTCATCGACCTGCGCGACTTCTATGCGACCAGCCTCGGCCGGGTCGCCCGGCGGATGATCGCCCGGCGTATCCGTCTGCTCTGGCCGGATCTGCACGGCCTCAATGTGCTCGGACTTGGCTACGCGACCCCGTATCTGAGCCTCTTTCGTGGCGAGGCGCAGCGGGTGATGGCGATGATGCCGGCGGCCCAAGGGGTCATGCACTGGCCCGCGGACGAGGCGGGCCTGACGGCCTTGTGCGATCACACCGAGCTGCCGCTGCCCGACAACATCGTCGACCGGGCGCTGATCGTCCACGCCCTCGAATGCGCCGAGCGCACCGGGCCGATGATGCGCGAGGTCTGGCGGGTGCTTGCCGACGGCGGCCGATTGCTTGTGGTCGTGCCCAACCGCCGCGGCCTATGGGCCCGTTTCGAGCGCTCGCCTTTCGGCCACGGCCGGCCGTACTCGGCGGGGCAGCTCTCGCGCACCCTGCGCGACGCCATGTTCACGCCCTACCAGTCGAGCGCGGCGCTGTACGTTCCGCCCGTGGGGTCGCGCATGATCCTGTCATCGGCGTCGGCCTGGGAGCAGATCGGCCAGCGCTGGTTCACGACCTTCGCCGGGATCGTGATGGTCGAAGCGACGAAGCAGATCTACGCCGCGCCGCCGACCGCGGCAGCGGCGAGCCGCAAGCGGGCCTACGTGGGCATCGGCGCGCATTGAGGGGGCAAGCGGGAGAGACCCGCAGGGCCGCCATCCGCGCAAGGTTTTCTACTTCCTGAAGTGATCGAGGGCGATGTTGACGTTGCGGCGGTTGGCCTTGTAGGCGACGTCGAACAGGTCGCCGGCGAGCGGGATCGCGCCGATCGCGGTGTCGATGCCCATATTCGCCAGCATCCGCAGGATGATCCGCTTCGGTACGCCAAGGCGCGCCGCCTCGGTAATGATATAGATGGACATGATCGCCCCGGCGGCGTCGCCGAGTCCCTGGCGCCAGCCCGATCAGGCTGTCGAAGCCGAAGCGCCAGCGTGTGCCGGGTATCCGAAAGCGGTCGTCGAGCAACCCGGCCAGCCGCTCCAGCCGGCGGATTCGTGCCCAGTCGCGATTGGCCGGATCGACCGTATCCATGCTTCCGTGCTTCGCCTCGGCAAGACGAAGAAGGAACGCGGGGAGCGGCCCGCGGTTCCAGCCATCCGAGAGGAGGTGACCTAGGCGACGGTGAAGCGGGCTCTCGCCGCGCGCTCGATGGCCACGGCGACCAGCCGGTCCAGACCCAGGCGATCGCGCAGCAGTTCGAGCATGCGGATCTCCTCGCGGTGGACCCGCCCGTCCGCCGCGGCGACGTCGCAGGCCAAGGCGTAGGCCGTCTCGCGCAATCTGGTCGGGAGCGCCGCTTCGATCTGGGCGAGCGCCGCCTCCATGCCGTCGTCGGCGTCGAGGATCTCGGCGCAGGCCGCCGCCGTCGCCGGCAGCAGATCGCGGTTGTAGTCTTTAAACACGGGCAGGCCGCTGGTGATTTCGCCGATCACGCGGAGCTCCGCGTCGGTCATGTCCCGATCCGAGGCCGAGATCATGACCATCGTGTAGATCAGCGCTGCGTGGTGGCTAATCATCGCCGTCCTGTGCACAAATCGCTCCGTCCGTCTCGATAAACCGCCGGCGGCCGCGGTGCGAACATGGCGCGCCGCCGTTCGCAGGCGTTATAGCGCATGCTTTGGGGACAGTCGCTAGAAGATGGGTCACGGTATCGGGTCAATCTGACGATACCGCCCAACGCTGGCAAGTTTCCTGCGCGCCTTGGGTCGCGGCCTGCTACGGGTAGATCGTCTCGAGCGAGCCGTAGCGGGGACGGAAGGCGGCGTACCGGCGCACCGTGCTCTCGCCGATGATGCCCTGATAGATCATCGGCTCGTAGCGGAAGAAGGCCTCGCACAGGATCACATTGTCGCCGTCGCGCACGACGCAGTCCCGCCGGCAGAGTGGCGACCGCGCCCTGCACGCCGAACGCGCTGTTGTTCGAGTTGGCGCCATAGGCCCGCTGCCACCTGATCCGCGCGGGCCCGCCCGAAGCGGCGATCGAGGTCACGATCAGCCGGCCTTCGGCGGCGACATCGAAGGGATCCATCGTGTACTTCGCTGCCTGGAACAGGTTGTCCATTCCGTCCTCGGTCATGACGGTCGTCTGGGCGACGAGATCGGCAAGGCTCGCCGAGGTTCGCTCGACCTTCTGGTTGACCAGGACGTAGCGGGTGAACTCGATGCCGGTCAAAAGCAGGACGAGCAGCAGCGGCAAGGCCAGCGCGAACTCGATGGTGAAGTTGCCACGCTGGTCGCGAGCGAGGCGGCGAGCCAGGCTGATGATAGTCATGAATGTCAAACCTCGGGTCACTTGGAGCAGTCCTTTGGTCCTGCCCCACCCACGGGCGGGTTCCACGGCTCATTGCGAACGGCGATACTCGCTTGCAGCGGGAACTTGCCGTTGGTGCCGATGATCGGGCCGGCGAGGGGAGTCAGGAGCGGCCAGTCGTAGCGTCATCCTGTAGAGCACCACGGCGCCGGACTCGCCCGGCCCCTCGGTGCCGCGATCGGCGTCGCGGGTGCCGTTGCCGTTACAGTCGTTGAATGTTTCGCCGGCGTCGTATTTGCCGTTGCCGTTGCCGTCGACGAACTTCTCGCCCTCCCCGACGTCGCCGAAGGTGGGATAGCTGAGCATTTCGACGGTAGCGTCGGCGAAGTCGATGAGACCGAGGGTCCGGTCGGCGATCATCTCGCGAAGATGCGCCTCGCGCTCGGCCATGGTCGTTGCGCCGTCAGGGAGCTGCCCGGTTACGCCATAGCGCGAGGCGTCGCGCAGGCTGCTTTCCATCAACACCGTAACGAACATGATCAGAGCGAATTCAATTGTCGCAAATACCGCCATAAAGAAGATCGGCGCGACAAAGGCGAACTCTATGGCCGGAGACCCGCCCTGATCATGACGAAGACGCAGAACGCGTCGAATAAAACCCTGGACATCCATTGCCCGTACTCCGCCCGTCTCAAGACCAGCCACAGAACCATTAACAAACTGTTCCTCAGTATAGGCGCGACGGAGCTGTTTTCATATTCAGTATATTGCTGATAGTTTGCTAATTGTTTTTCCATACAACGAAGACAGATTTTTCCTTCGCTGAAGGCTCAGGCGCCGGGCGTGCGCCACACGACGCCGGCTTCAGGCGGGCGCCAGTTGTTGAGTCCCGTTGCGCGGGCACCTAAAGATCAACCTGCTTTCGAGTGGAATCATCCGAAAGCAGAACGACGATCAGTGACAGAAAGATCGAGCATCAATCTGCGCCCATCCGGCGCAGGATGCTCTAGGATGCCTCTTCATGCACTCTCGGGCGGCGGAGGATTGGCGGTGCAGGCAGCAGCTCTTTGGAGTCGCTTGGCGATCCGGCTCGACAAGCGGCGCCGGTCGAAAAAGCTGATGCGACGGGTGCGTTCGGCGGACGCCGCGGTCGTTTCCGTCGGCAAGAGCGGGCGCACGTGGTTGCGGGCGATGGTCTCGCACCTCTACCACCAGCGCTACGGGCTGCCGGCGCAAGAGCTGATCGACTTCGATAATTTCCACGAGCGCCTCGCTGCGATCCCGCGGATCCTGTTCACCGGCGTGCAGCCCGATGACCAGGCCCCGTCCGGCCGGACGTGGGCGGAAGAAGTCGCGGCGATTGAGCGCGTCGTTCTGCTGACGAGGGATCCCCGCGATGTCGCCGTGTCGTTCTACTTTCAGATGAGCGAGCGGGCGACCGAGCGCGAGCTTCGCCGCAAGGGCGTAAGCTCGCGCGCCGCCGTGCGGGAAATGAAGATGATCGACTTCCTTCTCGACCCGCGCCTCGGCGTGGCACGCGTCGACCGCTTCCTGCGTGGATGGCGGGAGGCGTTCGCCGATCATCCGGACGCAATGATCGTGAGCTACGAAGAGTTGCGCGCGGAGACCGGCGAGGCGTTCGGCCGCGTCGCCCGCTTTCTCGATCCTGAGACCACTGCGGCGGAGATCGCCGGCGCCGTGGCCTTCGGCGATTTCGGCATGATGCAGGCGCGCGAACGCGAAGGTTTTTTCAACAGCGAGCGGCTGCGGGCGAGCGGCGAGGCACCGGAAGGGCGCAAGGTCCGGCGCGGCAAGATCGGCGGCTATCGCGACTATCTGTCCGTCGAGGAGATCGGCATGGTCGACAGAATGCTGCGGTCGACCGATAAGGATGTCGCGGTAAGGCGCTAGTGGTTCGATGCTGATGGATGATTCCCATTCGTCAGCTGAATCGAACCACCAGAGCATTGATACGGTGGGCTGATTTACCTGACGCTTGAGGACTCAAGCGTCAGGATCAGACCACTAGCGTGCCTCGATGTTGATCGTCAACGTTTTGCGCATCGCCTGGGATCCGACTCCGGTCATCGGCCGGACCGAGTGCCAGGAGTTAAAGGTCTTGACAAAAACCACCGCCTGGTTCGGCTGAAACTCGAAGGTGTCGAGGACGTCCATATCCTCGAAGCGGCCGCGCGTATTCAGCCTGTTGAAGCTGTTGCGCGGATTCTTGGGCCGGTTGACGTCGGTCCCGCCGCCCATCGCCGGATCCCACTCGCCTTCACCGACCATGGAAACGATGAGGGTGACGATCTTCGACGGCAGATCGGTATGCGGCAGGACGCTCCCGCCGGCGGCGGGCAGCATCGAGAACTCGAAGCGAGAGCTGAGCCGCCGCGATCGCTGCTTCTGGCTGGGCCGCAGCGCGTGCTTCATCGCCTTCAGCAGCCTCTGTGTGGCCGGCGGGGTCGCGCCATAGCCAAGGTCGATGCCATGCAGCCGCAACGAGTCCATGACCTGGACAATGAAGGACTCGCTCTTGATCCAGCCGTGAAACGCACGCCAGATGGCTTCCTGGCGCAGGAAGCGATCGTATGCCTCGCCGTTGAACTTCTCTGACAAGGAATACTTGTGCCCGAACTTCGGCATATAGGCGAACAGATCGCGCGAAGGATAGCGCTCCACCAGCTCGCTATAAAGAGCTTCGGGAAAGACCCGATGAGCTACCCCAATAGGGTACGGCTCGTAGCGGAAAGTGAGATGATCGAAAGAGAGCCGCGGCGGCCCTGAATTGTTGGCGGAGAGGAGCTGCGGCTGTAAAGGAGGCGGTCCCGGGTCTGTCCGCTGCATCAACATGAGATAACACTCACAAGAACCGGCATGGTCGACGGTCGCACGTCCCAACAAAACCTCATCCAGCAACCCAGGCCGGCTCTGTAGTCGGCCAGACCGCTCGCAGCGAAAATCACATATGCACCAGACCCTGCACAAAACAAGATGGCCGGACACAATATTATCATCATTACGATCCAGAGGCGAACAAGCCGGCCCATAGAGGCACGGGCTCAGGCCGCGATCAGCGGGATCCCGGCCCGTTCGGCGACGACCGGCTCCGTGGTAAGCAGGTGATGCCATGCCGCTCCGAGATCCGTCGGATGACGGCAATGTCGGTGTCGGCGTGTTTGCTCGCCAGTGCGCCGCGCGATTCGATCAGTGGATTGTCGGCGTAGGCGTGGCTGATCTCGAAGCTGAAGCCGCTCAGGATGACCCGGGTGATACCCGCGTTCGGCCAGCCCCAGCACGGCGGCCACGATGCCGGTCGACGGGTGCTTGAGTGCGAGCCGTGCACTCGACGTCCGCGTCGCCGCCGCACAGCGCTGCGACCAGATCGATGTACCAGGCCAGCGGCCTGGAGACGAACGCGCCGAAGCGGTAGCCGGCCGCGCGAAGGCCGCGCTCGAACGGGCGCGGGCCGCAGGCCACGACTTCGCGGATGTTCAGCAGCCGTTTGATCGGCGCGTGGCGATACATCTGCCGCGGAAGTAGTACAGGGTCCGCGTGCCGAGACCGGACAACGCTTCCAGCGCAAGCCGGTTGGAGTCGTTCTTGCCCGACGTCAGAACGCTGGACATGACCGTGAACTCGGGCTCGGGCAGGCCGAGACCGTGGGCCGAGCGGCCGGAGGCGTTGGCGCAGGCCAGTTTGGCGTAGGCGCCTGGCGGCGGCATGACCGGATCCGGCTTGGAACCAAGGACGAGTAGGACCGCCATTACAATATTCCCGCCACACTCGTCCCCCATCCTCCGCGCGACTTGCGCGGCCAGCCAAACCCAACTCCAGCAGCGTTATTGATTGAATGGGTGTCCCGATATATAACCGTAAGAGACATAATGATCAAGAAAGCCAGCCGTCTGGTTTGATAGCCACGTTCTGTAGCCTGCGTCGCAAAATCTTGAAGCGGTACACTTGTGCCATCCGATAACATGCTGATTGCAATCTGCATTTGCACCTTTCGCCGGCCCGAGGGCTTGGAGGGGACGCTTCGGGGTATCGAGCGCCTCCGTTTCGGCGCGGGTTCCCGGCCGAAGCTGCATGTGGTCGTCGTCGATAACGAAGGCTGCGAAGCGACGCGCGCGGCGGTCAAAGCGTTCGCGGCGACCGGTATTCCGATCAGCTACGCGGTCGAGAGCCGGCGGGGAATCTCCTCCGCGCGCAATGCCTGTCTCGACCTCGCGCCGGCAGACGCCGACCTGATGGCCTTTCTGGATGATGATGTCGTGCCGCGCCCTGAGTGGCTCGAGGAATTGCTGATCGCGATTGAGCGGACGGGCGCGGAAGCGGCGACCGGCCCGTACGATGCCGTCTATCGCAAGAGCACGCCCGAGTGGATCCGGGCCGGCCGGTTCTTCGCCAGCCCGCGGGCGAAGGCGCCCCGGAACCACGAGCGAATCGACTTCGGCGTCATGGGCAACATCCTGTTCCGGGCTCCGTTCCTGCGCGACAACGGCCTGCGCTTCGACGACCGGTTCGGGCTCATCGGCGGCGAGGATCGCAAGTTCTACACGGAATTGTTCGACGCCGGCGCCACGATCGCCTGGGCACGCGATGCTATCGTCGATCATCATGTCTCATTCGACCGGCTCCGGTTCGCCTACATCGTCCGCCGGGAATTCTGCGTCGGTTGCACCGCGGCCATTCTGAAGCGGAGCGAACCTCCGAGCGGAAGAGGACACTTGGGGTATGGCGCGCATACGGTTGTCAAGCTTGCGCTCAAGATCGTTCTGCTCGCGCCGGCGGCGCTGCTGGCGGCGATCCGCAACAACCCCTTTCGCAAGGTCAAGCCGGTGCTGGATATCGCCAACCTGAGCGGCCGCCTCTATGGCCTGTTCGGGCGCAAGTACGAGCTGTACCGGTAGCGCGCGACGCGTCCAGAGTTGAGGCGGGACGATGATGCAGGCCGGCGCGCTCGATCTCCCTCACGATCCGGCGGACGCGCGGACCGTCCGGGTGACGATTGCGATCTGCACCTACCGGCGAGCCGACCAACTCGCCAAGGCCCTCGACGGCATTTCCCGGCTGACGTTCCCGGCCGGGCGCTTGCCTGCGCTTCATGTTGTCGTTGTCGACAACGCGGGCGAGTCCCGTGCCCGGACCGTCGTCGATGATTTCGTCGCGCGCTCCGGCATTGCCGTCGCGTATGCGGTCGAGTTGCGGCGGGGGATTTCTCAGGCGCGAAACACGGCGCTGGATCTCGTCCCAGCGGACGCCGATTTCGTCGCCTTCATCGACGATGACGAAACGCCGTCGCCCCGCTGGCTGGAGGCTTTGCTGACGACGCAGGCGCGGACCGGCGCCGCCGTCGTCTGCGGTCCGATCCGGCCGGAATTCGCCGCCGCGCCTCCGGCGTGGATCGTCGATGGCCGTTTCTTTGTCCACCCCCGGATCCTCGACCGCAGTGGGCCGCAGCCTGCCGACGGCGCCTCTATCGCCGACGCCAGAACCGGGAACGTGCTCATTCGCACGAAGGAGTTCCGGTGCACCGGTGCGCGCTTCGACGAGTCGTTCGGCCTCACCGGCGGCGAGGATGCGCTGTTCTTCCGCCGGCTCTCCGCCGCCGGCGCGGACATGGTCTGGTCGCCCCGAGCCGAGGTCAGCGAGCTGGTGGCGCCCGCGCGCGCCCGGTTCGGCTATCTCGTTGCCGAGTACTTCCGCTGCGGCAACGTGCGCGCCGCCATCGATGCGCTTGACGCCGACAACCGGGACGGCGGTCGGAAGGAGCAGCCACCGCTCTCGGCGCGCCCCGTCGCCAAGACTATGAAGAAGGGCGTGAAGAAGGCGGCGATCCACGGCGGCTTGTTGCTTGCGGCAATGATCACCCTGCGCGGGCGGGCGCGCGTTTATAGTCACGTCTTCGAGCTGGCCAACGCCGCCGGGCGGCTATGCTATCTTCTCGGAATCCGCTACCAGCATTATCGCTGACCCCGCGCGCCGCCTGTGCTCGCCAGAGCCGTTGTCTGTTGCTCCGGCGTGCTATAGTGGCCCAGATAGGAGCGGCGCCAGCGCAGGCATCATAGCGTGCGTGCTGGCAACGACCGCTGCGCGCGAGCAGCATCGATGCTGAAATTTAGGGGACGGAGTTCAACGTGAAGGCGACGGTCTTTATCCACACCAATCCGAAACAAATCGTCGGCGCGATCGTCTCGGAGTACTCGATGCGGCGCAACTCGAAGCGGCCGGACGACTTCGAGATCCGCATCATCAATACCGAGGATCACGCGTTCCTGCGGCGGCGCGAAGACCAACCGTATCTGCGCGACGGCGTCACCCGCGTCTGGCACAACAGCGATCTGCAGTCGTTCACGCCGCTCCGCTTCATGCCGCCCGAGCTGATGGGTTACGAGGGGCGCGCGGTCGTAGTCGATCCGGACGTGTTCGCCGTCGGTGACGTCTTCGATCTGCTCAGCCGCGACATGGGCGGCGCGGCGATCATGTGCCGGCCGCGCTCCGGGTCGAAGGAGAAGCGCGGCATGATGGCGACCAGCGTCATGCTGCTCGACTGCGCGAAGCTGACGCACTGGCGGTGCGAGTCGCAGTTCGACGAGATGTTCACCTTCAAGCGCGACTACATGAAGTGGATCGGACTGCTCTACGAGGATCCCGCGTGCATCGGCCTGCTCGAGAACGAGTGGAACGACTTCGACCGGCTGACCGCGGGGACGAAGATGCTGCACAACACCAAACGCAAGACCCAGCCTTGGAAGACGGGGCTCCCGGTGGATTTCCTGCCGCCGGAAAAGCCGTCAGGGTGGATGGTGCTCGGCACGCTGAACCGGATGCGCCGGCGGCTGTTCGGCGACTATGCCTTCCTCGGCCACTACAAGAGCCACCCCGATCCCAACCAGGAGCGCTTCTTTTTCGGCCTGCTGCGCGAGTGCATGGACAAGGGGCTGGTTACCGAGGAGATGATCCGCGCCGAAATGCGCGAGAACCATGTGCGCCATGACGCGCTCGAGGTGATCGAACGGACGCCGCCGCTGGCAGCTTAAATCGCTGAGTTTACAGGCTGGCCGGTCGTTGTCTTCTCCTCGATAGTACGGACCTCAGGGGCCAGAAAAACCCAAGCGGTTTGACTCCTTCCTGCGCGCAAATCCGCCGCCGTCGGATGGAGCGGTCCATTTGCCACTTCATTCGTGTCGCCGCCGGTACTATAATCGTATCTTCTCATGTCACCTTAGCGTGGTGAGGGCGGCATGGCGATTTTCAGAACAGTGCCGCCGGCGGCGGCAAGCGACATGGCCGCGCTGGCCAACTTCGCATACGACGAAGGCGTGGGCCTGAAAGCGTTGTTCGGCAACAGCGGCTGGCACGCGTTGGGCGGCGCCAACCTCGGCATTGATAGCCGATTTTTCGATAGCAAGGGCTACTACGAGAACCGTGATTTGGACGGCTACGCGGCGGTCAAGGGCGACACCTTCGCCCTGGTTTTCCGCGGCAGTGACAGCGATAGCGATCTCATTGCGTCGGCGCTCGATCAGAAGGATTACTACGACAACCTCAGGCCCCTGATCGACGCCAGCTTCCGCTACATCGAACGCCACGACATCGAGACGGTAGAGATGACCGGCCACAGCCTCGGCGCGGCGATGGTCATGCGGACCGCGGCCAAAAACGACCTTGGCGACATCGGCGACAACGTCTCCTGGCAGATGCTGACGTTCGGCGCGCCGGGGACCGACGACGACAACACCAGCCCCGACAGCCGCAGCATCGTCAACGTCTATCACAGCGGCGATCCGGTGCCGACCGATCCGATTCTGGATCGGCTGACGGAGCACGGTGCAAAGATCCTCGTCGAACTTCCCCACGTCGACAATGCTGACAATATCGCCGAGCTGGGAAGACAGAAGTTCGATGCGTCGCGGATCACCGAGCACGACATGGACCGATATCTCCTCAGTACAAAGGCCATCGCCGGATCGGCGCTTTATTCCGACACCGACACGGGCACCGTTGCGGTGGTTCTCGATGCCGCCAATGGCAATGCCCTTGACGATGTCTACCGGGTGCGGGACTTCGCATCAGTTGGTGCTGGGTCTCGCCGGCAACGACACAATTACCGGTCGCGACGGCCGTGACCTGCTCGACGGCGGCAGCGGCAAGGATTGGCTTTCGGGAGCTGCCGGGGACGATGTGCTCTCCGGGGGCGGCGGCCGCGACCTGCTCAGCGGCGGGGCCGGCAATGACCGCTTCGACTACAACGCCGCGACCGACTCCCGTCCTGGGCCCACGATCCACGACGTCATCACCGATTTCGCCGGCGTCGGCAAGGTCTCGGGCGACCGAGTTGATCTCGCGGGCATCGATGCGCTACCTGGCAAGGAAGGCAATCAGGCCTTCGTCTTCAAAGGCGCGGGCGCGATCACCGGGGCCGGCCAAGTGCATGTCGCCGCTGCAGGCGCGGACACGCTCATTCAGGCCAATACCGGCGGTTCGCTGAGGCCGGAGCTTGAGATTCTGGTCAAGGATGGCTTTGCCTTGCCGAAGGACTGGATAGCCGGCGACTTCATTTTGTGAAGGCGGTACGGGGCGCTGTGCGGACCCCTGCCGGCGCCGTTACGGGTTGTCGTCCTGAAGCTCACCGGGCGTATTCATGGGCGTCCGCCCGCCGAAACGTCTGGCGCACTGGCTCTGCGAGCCGAACTGGATGCAGTTGTTCCAACGCTCCTGGAATATCGCTTCGTTGGCGGCGGTGCCCGGAATGCCAAGCCGCACGTTGCCCTCGCCAGTGCGCGGATTGCCGCTGACCTCGCAGGCGGCGAGCAGGGCGAGGATCGCCAGCGGCGCGAACAGCCGCAGCAGGCGAACCGGTCGTGCGCTTGTCACATCGATCACTCCGTCTTTCGCGTTCTGCGGGCTGTCGTCCGGCCAGTCTGCGCGGCGCGGCTGTCGTACAGGATCCGCATCCGCTGGGCAATCGCGATCGGCTTATGCGGTCGCGTCGGCTCTGGCGCCGGCGCGGCTTCCTCAGCTTTTCGTAACCGTTGCTGTGGCACAAAGGGAGACTTCGCGTCCGTCAACCACGACAGCCAGGTCGTTCAACGTGCCGCTCGAGCTCCGCAAGATTTTCTTTTCGACCGATGAGCTGCGGGTCGCCGTCGTCGCCCACTGCGGCGCGACCGAGCGGCCGCTGCCCGATGCCGCCATTGCCCGCCTGGTCATTCGCAAGGATCAGCTGGCGACGGTGACCCTGCACTTCCGCCCGTCGTTCAACCCCGCCGATCCCGCCGAAGTCGTCTTCACGAGCGCCGACGTGCGCGAGGCCCTGATCCGCCACTGCAGCACGCTCGGCATTCCGCTACCGCGCGCCGCGAAGAAGGTTCTGTGGGCTCAGGACGACGGCATGGCCCTGCTCATTACTCTGCAGACGGTGGCGGCGCCCGCCGAGGCCGCGGCCGGCCGCCAGCGCGTCGGCGGATAGTCGCGTGGGGCGACCGCCGCCGAAACTGGCCGATCTGACAAACCAGCCCGAATTTAACGTAGAGCGGCCATCGCCCGTGGCCGCATGAACTCGGCGAGATCGTGCGCCATGGCGGTGAAGCCGGGCCGGATCCTGCCGTGCCTCTCCCAATCGACGATCCGGCTGTCGCTGTACGAGGCCGGCGCATCGCAGGTGACGAAGAAAAATATCATCGTTGCCACTTCACGGGGCCTGAACCGCTCGTTCAAGCCGTGAAGAACCTGTGCGGTGTAGAAGCGCCTTTCCAGACAGGTCGGGGTGATGCCAAGCGCGGTCAGCGCGAGATCCACGCGGATCTGGTAGAAAAGGAAGGGCGACTTCCGCGTTGAAAGCGACGAGGACAGCCCCTCGATTGTACCGATGATGCCGTAGGCCATGCGTGTCCACTCAAGTGGCAGGCGGGGTTCACCGCAAGTATCGCGGCCGGCCCTTAAGCGGCGGTTAAGAAGCTGAAGACCATGCGCCGGCTGGAGCCGGGTGGCGGTCCCGGCCATCAGCTTCTCGTCGTCTGCAGCGTTGGATCCGCGCAACGAGACTGTACGGGCGCTGATGACCTCGTTGAATTGGAACTGTCGGACGGGCGGTTGTCCCGCCTACCCCCGGAGCACCCGGCCGGCGACGGCGTCGAGGGCGGCGACCAGCGCGGGGTCGCGGAAGGCAGGCGGGGTGATGATCGCCGTCGCCAGCGCCGTCTGACAGCCGTGCGGGCATGAACCCTGCCGCCGGCCCAGCGCCGGGACGACATCGCGCACCAGCGTTCGGGCGCGGGCGGCGTTGTCGCCCAGCACCCGGATGATAGCCTCGACGTTGACGTGATCGTGCTGGGGGTGCCAGCAGTCGTAGTCTGTGACCATGGCGACGGTAGCGTAGCAGAGCTCGGCCTCGCGGGCGAGCTTGGCTTCCGGCATGTTGGTCATGCCGATCACGTCGCAGCCCCATGACCGGTAGAGCCTGGACTCGGCCTGGGTCGAGAACTGCGGCCCCTCCATCACCAAATAGGTGCCGCCCTGCACCGTCGCGATATCCCTTCCGCGCGCGGCCGCTTCCAGTGCGTCGCCAAGGCGCCGGCAGACCGGATGGCCCATGCCGACGTGGGCGACCAGACCTTCGCCGAAGAAGCTCTTGACCCGGGCATAGGTGCGGTCAATGAACTGGTCGACGAGGACGAAGGTGCCGGGCGGCAGGTCCTCGCGCAAGGATCCGCACGCCGACAGCGAGATGACATCGGTGACGCCGGCGCGCTTGAGCGCATCGATGTTGGCGCGGCCGTTGATTGCCGAGGGCGGCAGGCGATGACCGCGGCCGTGGCGAGGGAGAAAGGCGACCCTGCAGCCGTCGAGATGGCCGAGGAGCAGGTCGTCGGATGGCGCGCCGAAGGGCGAGGCCACGGGCATCCACTGCGCCCCTTCCAGACCCTCGATCTCGTAAATGCCGCTGCCGCCGATGATGCCGATGACCGGCGGCGTGCCCGGGTCCGCCATGGGATCCTCGCGTCCGCAACTTGCCGGCGTCAGGAGGCCGGCGCGCGCACTCTTTCAGCTTCCGTCGCCGCGTTCAACGCCTTGCGTTCAACGCCCTCGTTCAACGCCGCCCGTCCCATTCCGGCGGGCTTGCTGAAGGCCCGATCAGTCCGTGCTTTTTCAGCCGGTTCCGGAATTGATGATAGGCGAGGCCGACGGACGCCGCCGCCGCGCGCTGATTGTAGCGGGCCGCGGCGAGCGCCTGGCGCAGGAGGCCGGCCTCGAACGCGGCGACGGCCGCGTCGAGATCGCCGGGCAGCGCCGCGGCCGGCGCCGGTTCCCGCTCAGGCGCCGGAACCGCGCGCGCCGCCGCCTCGGTCCGCGTCGGCGGCGGTGCATCCGGCGAAGCGAACGGATCGAGCGGGACGACCGCGACCGGGCGTTGCGGTTCGCGCCAGCGGAAGACGGCGCGTTCGGCGGCGTTCTTCAGCTCGCGGACGTTGCCGGGCCACGGGTGCGCGCGCATCGCGGCAACGGCGCCGGCGCTGAAACCGGGAAAGCCGGGCCAGCCGAGGTCGGAGGCCATGGCCCTGGCGAAATGCTCGGCCAGCAGCGGGATATCTTCGGCACGCGCCCTGAGCGGCGGGACGTGAAGGACCTCGAATGCGAGGCGATCGAGCAGGTCGTGGCGGAACCGGCCGGCGGCGGCGGCGGCGGGAAGGTCGACGTTGGCGGCGCCGACCAGACGTACGTCGCAGCGCTGCACCGCGCTCGCGCCGACGCGCTCGAACTCGCCGTATTCGACCACGCGCAGGATTTTCTCCTGAACCGCCAGCGGCGCGCTGGCGATCTCGTCGAGGAACAGCGTGCCGCCGTCGGCCCGTTCGAAGCGGCCGATGCGCCGGCGGGCGGCTCCGGTGAAAGCCCCGGCCTCGTGGCCGAACAGCTCCGTTTCGATCAGCGTTTCAGCCAATGCGGCACAGTTCAGCGTCACCATCGGCCGGCTCCAGCGGCCGGAGAGGTAGTGCAGGCGCTGGGCGATCGGTTCCTTGCCGGTGCCGCGTTCGCCGATCACCAGCACCGGCCGGTCCAGCGGCGCCACCGCCGACGCCCGCTCCATGACCTCGAGGAACGCCGGCGACTGTCCGATCAGCGGCGAGAGGCCGGTGGTGGATTGCGCCATTGACTTATAATGTCATATTTTGCCAATTAGCGTCAAAGATTGATAATCCCGTCGAAGTGCTGGCCGGTCGCCGGTTGCCGATCGCTCGAAATGACATTCAATAACAGTGGGTTACGGCTGTCGCGATGAACTGGCACGGCGCGTGCTCGGGTGCAGTACGTATGTTCGGCGGGCGACAGCGCCCGCGGTCGTGTCAGGAGGACCAGAAGCATGGGTGTGTTTTCGCGGCTCGCCGATATCGTCAATTCCAACATCAACTCGATCCTCGACCGCGCCGAGGATCCGGAAAAAATCGTCCGCCTGATCGTCCAGGAGATGGAGGAGACCCTGGTCGAGGTCCGCGCGACCGCGGCGCGGTCCATCGCCGAGAAGAAGGACATCGAACGCCAGCTCAAGCGCTGCCGCAATGCCCAGTCCGGCTGGCAGGACAAGGCGGAGCTGGCGATGCGCAAGGGACGCGAGGATCTGGCCAAGGCGGCGCTGATCGAAAAGGCGAAGCTGGCCGAGGCGGCGCAGGCAATGGAAGAGGATCTGGCCGCGCTGGAAGCGGCTCTCGGTCAGGGCGAAGCCGACATCGGCAAGCTCGAAGCCAAGTTGCATGAGGCGAAGACCCGGCAGCAGGCGATGCAGGCCCGCCAGGAGACGGCGAACAACCGGCTGCGCACCCGCCGGGCGATCTATGACCGTCGGGTCGAGGACGCGCTGATGCGCTTCGAGAGCGTCGAGCGGCGGATCGACCGGACCGAGGGCGTGATAGAGGCCTACGAGATGGGCCGGCCCAAGTCGACGGCCGATCAGTTTGCCGAGCTTGAAGCCGACGCCGCCGTCGAGGACGAGCTCGCGGCGCTCAAGGCCCGCCTGCACAACAGCGCCGCTCCGGGGGAGCGGGCGTAAATGGCGGAGCGGGGCGAAGAGGGCTGCGGGAGCCTGCGGAGATGATGGAGTTTCTGCATCTGCCGCTCGTCCTGTTTCTGGTGATCGTCGCGCCGGTCTGGATCGTCAGCCACTACATGACCCGCTGGCGGACCGCGAAGATCCTCTCCGCCGAGGACGAAAAGATGCTGGCCGAGCTCTGGGAGCTGGCGCCCCGGCTGGAGAGCCGGATCAACAACCTTGAGCGGATCCTCGACGCCGAGGTTCCGGACTGGAGACAACAGACATGACAACCGCCTCTGAAAACCGGAACGCTTTGGGCTTCGGCAGGCTGTATCGCAGCGCCGACGCCGGTATACTGTTCGGCGTCTGCGCCGGGCTTGCCGATTACTTCGGGGTTGAGCGCTGGATTGTCCGTGTGTTCTGGCTGTTCGGCCTGCTGATCCTGCCGCCGCCGACGATCGTGGCCTACCTGGTCCTGGCCATGTTGCTGCCGAAGGCGCCGGCGCGGCAATATGCCAGCGAGGGCGACGCCGCCTTCTGGCAGGGTGTGCGCATCGACCCGTCACGCTCTTTCGCCGAACTCCGCCATCGCTTCCGCGAGCTCGAACGCAAGCTGCAGCGCGCCGAAGCGTTCGTGACCTCCAAGCGCTACCGCGTTCAGCGCGAGATCGACGACCTCGATCGCTGATCCGCGGCGCCTTAAAACGTGCGGGCGCGGCACAGGTGAGGTGGTTCAGGCGGTGGTTGCCGGCGCCACCCTGGTCAGCTCCCGGACCATGCACACCGCCGTCGCCGGGGCCTGCAGCGTGAATTCCTCCGAAGCCGTCAAGGCCCCGGGCACCGCCGACCGGGCGACGTCGGCGAATCCCAGCTTTGCGAAAAAGCCCGGCGCTGACGTCGTCAGCAGCCAGACCCGCTCGATCCCGTATTCGCTCGCGACGGCGAGCAGCCGCTCGATCATGAAGCGGCCGTAACCGCGATGGCGGGCGCGGATGAAGATCACCGCCGAGCGCAGCAGGGCGTCGGCGCCGCTGATCTCGAGACCGACGTAACCGACGATCTCACCGCCGATCGAGGCGCAGAAGAAGCGCTTGGCAAGTCCGGCCAGATCGTGGTGCGGCAACTCGGACTCGCGCAGCGTGACGGCGAGCTCATCGAGGTCGTCGCCGGGAAGCGGCTCCAGGATCAGCGTTTCAGTTTCGGTCATGGCGATACGGGATGCAGAGCGCGCAACATCAAGCACGGCCAGTCGTTCAACGGGTTGAAATAGTACCGCCGGCGCCGCTCGCGCATCAACGGGTATGCGCCGCGGGTTCTTGCGGGCTTCTCGTGGCGGATCCTAAGCCAGCAGCGCCCTGATTTGTTCGGGCGTCAGAACCTTGCCCGACGATTTTACCTTGCCGTCGATCATCAGCGCCGGCGTCATCATCACGCCGGCGTCGATGATCTCGTTGCGATCCGTGATCTTGCTGACGTTATAGGCCAAGCCCAATTCCTCTGCCGCCGCCTGGGCATTTTCGGCAAGCTTCTGGCACTTCGCGCAGCCCGAGCCCAGAATTTTTAAATCGACCATGGCCATTTTCCTTATCCCCAAAACGTGCCGTAGATCATACCGCTGATCGTCGCCATGACGATAACCAGCGAGCAAAAGACGAGCGTCTTCTGTGTGCCGAGAAATCCGCGGATCACCAGCATGTTGGGCAGCGACAGGGCGGGACCGGCGAGCAGCAGGGCGAGCGCCGGCCCCTTGCCCATGCCGGCGCCGAGGAGCGCCTGGACGATCGGGATCTCGGTCAACGTTGCGAAATACATGAAGGCGCCGGCGACCGCGGCGAAGGCGTTGGACGCAAGCGAATTGCCGCCGACCGCCGCCGCGACCCACGCGGACGGAACCAGCGCCTCATGATCCGGCCGGCCCAAGAGGAACCCGGCGACAAGCACGCCCGCCAGCAACAGCGGCAGGATCAGTTTGGCGAATCCCCAGGTCTGCTCGAACCATTCCTGGCCGGCGCCCGGTTGCATGGCGGCGACCACGCAGAGGCCGACGGCCCCGGCGGCGATGGCGAACTGTGGCTGCGCTGGAAAGGCGAACGCCAAAACAGCCACGAGCACGGCAACAAGCGCCATCCGCCACCAGCAGAAGCCAAGGCGGAGCACCAGCACCAACGCGATGCCCGCGGCGCTCAGACTGGCGAGCTTCCATTTCCACAGGTAGATCGCATGCCAGAGAGCGCTGTCCTCCGGGTCGACCGGAGACCAGTTGGCGACGACGAGAAAGACGATCATCAGAACGAACAGGGCGATGACGGCGCCTGTCGGAAAGGCGAAGTCATCTTCCGGTAGGACCATCTCTCCGCCGATGGTCGAGCGGTTGCGCTCTCGCTCCTCCTGGCCATAAAGAACGGCCATCGTTAGGCCGATGATCACGGAGAAAGAAACAGCGCCGATTGCCCTAGCCGCGCCGAGCTCGAAGCCCAGAACCTTAGCCGTCAGCACAATGGCGAGGATGTTGATCGCCGGTCCCGAGTAGAGGAAGGCGATCGCCGGGCCGAGGCCGGCGCCGCGCTTGTACAGGCCGCCGAACAGCGGCAGCACGGTACAGGAACAGACGGCCAGGATCGTACCTGAAATCGAGGCGATGCCGTATGCGACCGCCTTGTTGGCGCCCGCACCGAGCAGGCGGATGACCGCGCCCTGGCTGATGAAAACGGCAACGGCGCCGGCGATCAGCAGCGCCGGCAGAAGACATGAGACGACGTGCTCGCGCGCATACCACTGCAGCAGCGCAAAGGCTTCATGAAGGGAGCCTTCGAAGCGGGGTGCGCCGAATGGGATCGAGAGGGCGGCGATAAACGCCGCGGTCAACAGGAGCAGCGTCCGCCCGTCGGTTCTCCAGTCAAACGGCATGACGGATCTCCGGATCCTTCGCCCCACGTTCGTACCAGCCCTTCGTCGCGGTGGTGATGCGGACGACAGAGAGCATCACCGGGACTTCGACCAGAACCCCGACCACCGTCGCCAGCGCCGCACCCGAGTTGAAGCCGAACAGCACGATCGCCGTGGCGACGGCGAGCTCGAAGAAGTTCGACGCGCCGATCAACGCCGATGGCGCGGCTACGCAATGGGCGACGCCTAGCCACCGGTTGAGCAGGTAGGCGAGACCAGCATTAAAGTAGACCTGGATCAAGATCGGCACGGCGAGCATGACGATGATCAGCGGCTGGGCAAGGATCTGCTCGCCCTGGAAACCGAACAGCAGGACGAGGGTCGCCAGCAACGCGATCAGCGACACCGGCTGCATACGCTTCAACGTCAGCGCCAGCGCGTCCCCGCCGCGCTTTAGCAGGGCCCGGCGCCAGAGCTGTGCGGCGATGACCGGCAGGACGATGAACATCGCCACCGAGATAACCAGCGTCTCCCATGGCACGACTATCGATGACAGCCCCAGCAGCAGGCCGACGATCGGCGCGAAGGCAAAGATCATGATCGTGTCGTTGATCGCCACCTGGCTTAGCGTGAAGTGCGGCTCGCCGTTGCTTAAGTTCGACCAGACGAAGACCATCGCGGTGCACGGGGCGGCGGCGAGGATGATCAACCCGGCGATGTAGGACTCGATCTGGTCGGCCGGCAGCCACGGGCGGAACAGCCAGGCGATGAACAGCCAGCCGAGCAGCGCCATCGAGAACGGCTTGACCGCCCAGTTGATGAACAGAGTGACGCCGACGCCCCGCCAGTGCTCCTGCACCCGATGCAGCGCGCCGAGGTCGATCTTCAGCAGCATCGGTACGATCATCAGCCAGATCAGCACCGCGACCGGCAGATTGACCTGGGCCACCTCGACGCGGCCGATGGCCTGGAACGGCGTCGGGAACCAGTGACCCAGCGCGATGCCGGCGACGATGCACAGCGCCACCCAGATGCTGAGATAGCGCTCGAACAGGCTCATCGCCGGCCGGCTTTTTGTCGCCTCGATCGCGTGCTCTTGCGCGGCGAAGGCGATCTCGCTCTCGCCGCTCACGGCTCGACCCGCTTTCCGGCGGAGTCGACCACGGCCTCGCCGTCCTCTTTCGCAAAGGCGCCGCGCTGCGCGCTCGGGCAGGATGTCGAGGACCGTTTCGGACGGGCGGCAGAGCCGGACCTCGTCCGGGGTGACGACGATCGGGCGGTTGATCAGAATGGGATGCTCGATCATCCGGTCGATAAGATCGTCGTCGGTAAGGCCTGGGTCATCCAGGCCGAGATCGTCGTAGGGCGTACCCTTCCGCCGCAGCAGATCGCGCGGCGATATGCCCATGCGCTCGATCAGGTCGGCCAACTCGTCGCGGTCCGGCGGCGTTTTTAAATACTCGATGATCCGCGGTTCCTCGCCCGCGTTGCGGATCATCGCCAGGACGTTGCGCGAGGTTCCGCACGCCGGGTTGTGATAGATCGTTATCGTCACATCAGCCTCCTTCGCTTGGCATTCCGCAGATTTCGGGGTGTCCCTGGCAGCAGTCTTCGGTCAGAAAGGCGACCAGCCGCCGCGTTCCCTCGATGTCGATCGCATAGAAAATACGCCGCTCGACCCGCCATGAGCGCAGCAGGCCGGCCCGCTCCAGGTGCGCCAGGTGATGCGAGAGCGTCGATGGCGGCACCGCGACCCGGGCGGCGATTTCTCCCGCCGGCATTCCGTTCGGCCCCTCGCGCACCAGCATCCGGAACACGGAAAGTCGATGCTCCTGGGCGAGCGCGGAAAAGGCCTCCATCGCCGACGTATGGTCCATAATTCGATTATTCGACATCTATCGAATTAAGTAAAGACCAAAAAGCGTCGTTTAGGATGAGCGATGATGACGGGCGGGCGCGCTGCGGCGCGTCGGCGATCCTGGTCGGCGCCGCCCGCGTCGGCGATCAGCCCTGGGCGTGCTCCTGCTGCGCCTCGAACAGGACCGCGGCAAGCTCGTTCAGACCCTCGGCCTGGGCATGTTCGGAAATCTCCCCCAGCGGCGCCTTGCGGTCGATCGCCTTGGCGGTCTCGCTCCCGTCGGGGAGGTCGGCGCGGAAGTTGGCAAGGCGCTCGCGAACCATATCTTCCAGCATGGGTGCGCGCTCTTCGCGGGCCTGCCCGTCCTCCTGCTGCGCCTCGAACAGAACAGCGGCAAGCTGGTGGACGCCGTCCGCCTCGGCGCACTCCGAAATCTCCGCCAGCGGCGCGCCGGCGTCGATCGCCTTCGCCGTCCTGCTGTCGTTCGGCAGGTCGCGGCGGAAGGTTTGCAGCACGGTGGCAATGTCGGTGTTTTTCATCGTCCAATCTCCCCTATACCCGGTCGCCGTTTCTTTTCGCCTGACGAGCGTACTCCGCGCCGTCGCCTGATCGCAACGGGCGAACGGCTTGGACGCCAGAGTTCAGGCGAGGAAGCGCCGGCGGGCCTCGGCGGCGGCGGCGCGGACGAGTGACGGCGCGGTGCCGCCTTCGCTGATCCGGCTGGCCACGCTCCGGTCGATGCCGAGTACGGTGTAGACGTCGGCGCTGATCAGCGGCTCGACTGTGCGCATGTCTTCCAGCGGCAGGCCTCGAGGCTGCAGCCGCGCACCTCGGCCATCTTCACCAGTGCGCCGGTGACATGATGGGCGCGGCGAAAGGCGATCCCGGCGACCCGGACCAGCCAGTCGGCAAGGTCGGTGGCGCCGGCGAAACCCTTGCCCGCGGCGGCGCGCATCCGCGCGGTATCGAAGCTCGCCGTCTCGACCATTCCGGCGGTGGCGGCGATGCACAGGTTCAGGGTGTCGGCGGCGTCGAAGACCGGTTCCTTGTCCTCCTGCAGGTCCTTGCCATAGGCCAGCGGCAGGCCCTTGAGCACGACCAGCAGGGTCGTCAGCGCGCCCATCAGCCGGCCGCTCTTGGCCCGGACCAGTTCCGCCGCGTCCGGGTTGCGCTTCTGCGGCATGATCGAGCTGCCGGTGGAATACTGATCGGCGAGGCGGACGAAGCCGAACGGCTCGGCGCTCCAGATCACCAGCTCCTCGGCGAGCCGGGAGAGATGGACGGCCGCGAGCGATCCGGCGGCGAGGAACTCGACGGCGAAATCGCGATCCGAAACCGCGTCGAGGGAATTTGCGCAAGGTTTGGCGAAGCCGAGCGCGGCGGCGGTCATCCGCCGGTCGATCGGAAACGACGTGCCGGCCAGCGCCGCGGCGCCGAGCGGGCACTCGTTGAGCCGGCCACGGGCGTCGGCGAAACGGCCGCGGTCGCGACCGAGCATCTCGACATAGGCCAGCAGGTGGTGGCCGAGCGTCACCGGCTGCGCCGTCTGCAGGTGGGTGAAGCCCGGCATGATGTCGCCGGCGTGAGCCTCGGCGCGGTCGATCAGCACGGCCTGCAACCGGGCGAGGCCGGCATCGAGGTCGTCGATCGCGTCTCGCAGCCACATCCGGAAATCGGTGGCAACCTGGTCATTGCGCGAGCGCGCCGTGTGCAACCGGCCGGCGGCGTCGCCGATCAGCGCGGCCAGGCGGCTTTCAACGTTCATGTGAACGTCTTCCAG
This sequence comes from uncultured Alphaproteobacteria bacterium, assembly GCA_963789785.1. Lineage (GTDB taxonomy): Bacteria > Pseudomonadota > Alphaproteobacteria > Rhodospirillales > Defluviicoccaceae > JAEULH01. Next base: position 77,779 of record CAWBNC010000019.1, read on the forward strand.
CGCGCGCTCGAAGCTGAGCGTGCCGGCTTCGACCTCCCCGCGTACGGTCTCCAGCCCGGCGAGGATGGCTTCGCCGTCGCCCTGCGTTATGATGCCCTGCAGGGTCAGCATCTTGCAGTGGGCGCGGGAGGCGGCGATATCGTGAAACACAAGACGGCGGTCGAAGTCGATGGAAGCGTTGATCTCCTCCATGATCGCGGACGGACCCGCCGCGAACCGGCCGCCCCAGATGCTGCTGGGGGCGGTCTTGCCGTCGTCACCGGAACTGGAGCTCACGGCCGAACCTCCGGCCCAGGCGGTCGTGGAAGCAGGCGCGGCGCGCCGATGTGCTGGAGACGGCCATGCTCATTCGTATCCTTCGTCCGCTTGCTGCGGCGCTCTTATTGATGATTGCGCTGGCCGGCGCAACTGCCGCGGATGCCGCCCCGGCGGATGGGTGCACCGATCCGCCGCCGGCGCTCGGCCGCTTTGAGCCGGGAAACGGCAGGCCGGCGCCGGATACGGCCTTCTTGGTCGACGGCGAAGGCGAGAAAACGCTCGGCGCTTTTGGCGGCGCACCGCTGGTGGTGAACCTGTGGGCGACGTGGTGTGCGCCCTGCGTGACCGAGATGCCGGCGCTGGACCGGCTCGCCGCCGCGGCCGGAGAGACCGGCATCAGCGTGCTCCCGCTCTCGGCGGATCGCGAGGGCGCTCCGGCGGTCAAAGCGTTTTTCGCCGCCAACGCCATCCGGCATCTGCCGGTGATGATCGATCGGATGGGGCAGGTCGCCCGCGCGCTTGCCGTTCCGGGTCTGCCGACGACGGTGCTTTATGACCGTGAGGGTCGCGAAGCCGGCCGTGTCATCGGCATCGCCGAGTGGGACGCGCCCGACGTGTTGCGCTTCCTCCGCGCCTGTCTGGCGCCGGCGGCCTGAGCGCGCCCGCTCCTTTCGTCTTCATTCGAACGCGGTTCCGCTCCGGTGCGTATCGCCACCTTTAACGTCGAGAACCTGGGCGCGATGCGCAGCGGCGGCGCCAGCCTGAGCGAGCGGGTCGCACTGGTCCGACCGCAGCTTCTCCGCCTGCGGGCCGATATCCTCTGCCTCCAGGAGGTCGATGCGCAGCATCAGGGCCACGGGCCGCGCGAGCGGCGGCTGGTCGCCCTCGATGCGCTCATTGCCGGCACGCCGTATGAGCGCCATGCGCAGATCACGAGCGTCAGCCGGTCGCGGGGCGGCCCGCGCGACAGGCACAACCTGGTCATCCTCAGCGGCCTACCGGTCGCCGGCCACCGCCAGGTGTTCCATGACCTTGTCGCACCCCCCAGCTTCCAGCGCAGTGGCGGAGACGGTAGGACCGGCGCCGCGCAGAGCGAAATCGAATGGGATCGGCCGTTCCTCTACGCCCGCATTGCGCTTGCCGGCGGGCGGACGCTCCATCTGATCAATGTTCACCTGCGCGCTCCTCGCGCCGCCTATCTTCCGGGACAGAAGGCCGCCGGCGGTGCATGGCGGACCATGGCCGGCTGGGCCGAGGGCTTCTTCGTCGCCGCGGTCAAGCGCGCCGGTCAGGCGCTGGAGGTGCGGCTATTCGTCGAGACGCTGTTCGACGAGGATCCGGCGGCGCTGATCGTCGTTTGCGGCGACTTCAACGCCGCGGCCCATGAGACGCCACTGCGGACCATCCGCGGCGACGAGGAGGATGCCGGCAACCCGCACCTGTCGATCCGCACCCTGGTGGCCGTGGAGCGGACGCTGGCCGATTCCCGGCGGTTCTCGGTGGTTCATCACGGCCGGCCGCAGATGCTCGATCATATCCTCGTTTCGCGGCCCCTGCTTGCCTGGTACCGCGATGTCGAGATCCACAACGAGGCGCTGGGCGACGAGCTCGTCACCGCGCATGCGGTGCGCGGCTCGCCGGAGTCCTTCCATGCGCCGATGGTCGCCGAGTTCATCGTCGAGACGGCGTCCGGCGTTGCCGCCCCTACGGATCGCGGCTAAGGTCCGCGAAACATCTTGATTTATGGGGGCGGGAATGCGCTGCACTGTAACGTCGGTCGCCAAGGCCGCTCTCATCTGCTTCGGCGTGCTTGGCGTCGCCGCCGGCTGCGTCGACAAGACCCGGACAAGCTGGGAAAACCCGGATCTGCCCTGGGAACAATGGCGCGCGGATCAGGCGGAGTGCCGGAAGGCGGCCGAGGAGCGGGCCGAGCGGGACTTCTCCCTGCGCCAGATGGAAAGCGCGCCGCCGAGCAGCTACAGCCTTAACGAGCCGGTCGTCGCGTCGCTCAATCAGTTCGACGCGAGAAGGCAGATCGATCGATTATTCGCGAAATGCATGACCGACCGCGGCTACAGGCAGGTGGAACGCAGCGCCGAAGAGTAGCTACAACCGGCAGCGGACGATCGTCGCTATCTCGTCGTCGCTGAGCACGATGGGGTTGGTTTTCATCGAGCTGCCCCGGCTTTCCGCGACGACTGCGACGACATCGCCGGCGCCCATGCCGAAGGCGGGCAGGCGCGGCAGCGACAGTTCCGCCGTCCACGCCTCCAGCGTCGCGACCAGACCGGCGAGCCGCGCCTCGGCCGGAGCATCATCGAGTTTGGCAAGCAGCCCTCCCACCCGAGCGTACTTCGCCAGCGCCGGTCCCTGCGGATCGCGCTCGCCGAGCGCGGCGATATTGACGGCGGTCGCGGCGGCGACGAGCGTGCCGCAGCAGACGCCGTGGGGGATGGGGTAGAAGGCGCCCAGCGGCGAGGCCAGCCCGTGGACCGAGCCGAGACCCGTCTGCGCGAGGCAGATGCCGGACATGAGCGAGGCGTAGGCGACGGCCGACCGGCCCGCCGGTGCGCCGGGCTCATCACCCCGCCAGGCGGCGAAGAAGCCGTCGCGAAAGGCGCACATGCCGGACCAGGTGAGGGCGTCGGTTATGGCGTTGGCCTTGATCGAGACGAACGACTCCAGGAGCTGGGTGAAGGCGTCCATGCCGTTGGCGGCGATGACCGCGCGCGGGCACCCGGTCAGCAGTTCGGGATCGACGATGGCAACGCGGGCGACCAGCGCCTCGTCGCGAAACGACTTCTTGAAGCCGCCGGGTCCGCGCCGGCTCAGCACCGCGTTCTTGGTCGCTTCGCTGCCGGTTCCGGCGGTCGTCGGCACGGCAATGAACGGAACCGCCGGCCCCTCGTAGGGCCGCTCCGGCCCGACGCCTTCGAGATGCTCCAGAACCGAATGATCGTGCCGTAGCAGGCCGGCAATAGCCTTGGCCGCATCGAGCGCGCTGCCGCCGCCGATGCCGATGACCACGTCAATCGCGTCGCCGCGATGGGTCGCGACCGCGTCGTCGACCATCTCCGGCGACGGCTCGCCGTCGACAGCGAGGTGGTGCCAGGTCAGGCCCGCGTCAGCCAACGCCGCCTTCAGCCGCGGCCAGTGCAAGCCGGACATGAGCGACTGTCGGCCGGTGACGATGAGCGCGCGCGTGCCGAACGCGCGGGCTTCGTCGACCAGCGAAAGCAGCGTCCCGGCGCCGAAGACAAGGCGCGGCAGCCGTGCGATGGTGAACGGCGCGATCATGCCGGCCATGATTACTCCTTCGGAAACAGGCCGACGTAGGGGATGCCCTGGCGCGGCTTCGCCATCATTCCGGCGACCGTGTCGCGCCAGGCGGCATAGTGCGCCGTCTCCTTGTGCGCGCTTGCGTCGGGGGCGCCGGCGTAGGCTTCGTAGAGAATAAACTCATGGGGCCTGTCCGGATCCTGCAGCACATCGAAGCGGCGGTTGCCGGGCTCGCGGATCGAGGCTTCATGATTGGCGCGGGTCGCTTCGATGAAGGCGTCGACGCACTCGGCCTTGACCGTTATCTTGACCAGGGTCACATGCACGGCCGGATCCTCCCTTGGACATTTTCGCCAATCTTGCGGGTCTTGCCGCGCCGCCGTCAAGGCGCGCGGGGTCTGGAATCGGCCCGACCTCTGCCAGAGATGTCCGCAACGGCATGAAGATCAGCGACTTCGATTTCGACATGCCGGCATCGGCCATCGCCCAGCGCCCCGTTGTGCCGCGTGACGCCGCGCGGCTGCTGGATGTCGACGAGACCTGCCGCGACCGGGGTGTGCGCGATCTGCCCGACCTGCTGCGCGCGGGCGACCTGCTCGTCTGCAATGACACGGCGGTCATTCCCGTGCGGCTGTTCGGCCATCGCGATTTTGTTGCGGTCGAGGTGACCCTGATCGAGGATCTGGGCTGCGGGCGCTGGCGGGCGCTGGCCCGGCCGGGGCGGCGGCTGCGGATCGGCCAGCGCATCGACTTTGCCGCGGCTTTCGCCGCCGAGGTCGTGGCCAAGGCCGACGACGGCGCGGTCACGCTCGCCTTCGACCGGGACGGCCCGGACCTGCTTGCCGCGTTCGAGATCCATGGCGGGATGCCGCTGCCGCCCTACATCCGCAGGCCGCGGGGCGGCGATCCGCGCGATCGGACCGATTACCAGACCGTCTTCGCCGCCCGCCCCGGCGCCGTCGCCGCGCCGACGGCCGGGCTCCATTTCACCCCGTCGCTTCTCGCGGACCTGGACCACCGCGGCATCCGCCGGACCACGGTCACGCTGCACGTCGGCGCCGGAACGTTTTTGCCGGTGAAGACGGACAGGGTCCGCGATCACGTGATGCACGCCGAACGCGGCGAGATTTCCGCCGCCGCCGCCGAGGCCGTCAATGCCGCGCGCGCCGCCGGCGGGCGGATCGTCGCCGTCGGCACGACCTCGTTGCGCCTGATCGAGGCTGCGGCCGACGATGACGGCCGGCTCTGCGCCTTCGCCGGCGAGACCGACCTGTTCATAACGCCGGGCTACCGGTGGAAAGTCGCCGACCTGTTGCTGACCAACTTTCATCTGCCGCGCTCGACGCTGTTCATGCTGGTCTGCGCCTTCGCCGGCACCGGCCGGATGCGGGCCGCCTACCGCCGCGCCATCGCCGCCGGCTACCGCTTCTACTCCTACGGCGACTGCTGCCTGCTGCGCCGGAGCGAGGCGCGATGAGCGCCGTCGGCACCCCGTTCACGCTGCTCGCGACCGATCGCGGCGCGCGCCGCGGGCGGCTGGAGACCGCGCACGGTCCGGTCGAGACGCCGGCGTTCATGCCGGTCGGCACCGCCGCCTCGGTCAAGGCGATGCTGCCGGCGATGGTCGCCGCCACCGGCGCTTCCATGATCCTTGGCAACACCTACCACCTCATGCTTCGACCGGGGTCCGAGCGGATCGCCCGGCTTGGCGGACTGCACCGGTTCATGAACTGGCCGGGGCCGATCCTCACCGACTCCGGCGGGTTTCAGGTCATGTCGCTGGCCGAGCTCAGGACCATCGACGAGACCGGCGTCGCCTTCCGTTCCCACATCGACGGCAGCCGCCACCTGCTGACGCCGGAACGGGCGGTCGCCATCCAGAACGACCTCGATGCCGACATTGCCATGGTCCTCGACGAATGTCCCCGCTTCGGCGCCGACGATGCCGCGATCGCCGAAGCCGTGGAGCGTTCGGTGCGCTGGGCCGGGCGATGCCGCGACGCCTTCGTCACCCGCTCGGGCTATGGATTGTTCGGCATTGTCCAGGGCGGCGTCCTGCCCGACTTGCGCGCGGCCTGCGCCGAGGCGCTCATTGCGATCGGCTTCGACGGCTACGCCATCGGCGGCCTCGCCGTCGGCGAGGGCCAGGCCCTGATGTTCGAGGTCATCGAGGCGACGGCGCCACGCCTGCCGGCGGATCGCCCGCGGTACCTGATGGGAGTGGGCAAGCCCGCCGATCTGGTTGGCGCGGTTGCGCGCGGGATCGACATGTTCGACTGCGTTCTGCCGACGCGCTCGGGTCGGACGGGTCAGGCCTTCACCCGCCATGGCGCGATCAACCTGCGGAACGCCCGCCACGCCGACGATCCGCGCCCGCTGGACGAGACCATCGACTGTCCAGCGAGTACCGACTACAGCCGCGCCTACCTGAACCACCTGACCCGCTCGGGCGAAATCCTCGGGGCGATACTGCTGACCTGGCATAATCTCGCCTACTACCAGACGCTAATGGCGGAGATGCGCAGGGCGATCACGCGGGGCAGCTTTGCCGGATTCGCCGCGGCCTTCGCCGCAGATCAGGGCCGCGGCGACATCGACCCGCTGGCGTCGGCGGCGTCCAGCGTTGAACACGAACGAAAGGTCGGCAGCGCGTGAGCGAGGACGACGAGCCGACACGACCCGCCCCGGAACTCACCCAGCTCGGACGCCCGGCAGCGGTGCCGGCATCGCCCGCTGTTGCGGTCCTGGAGACGGTGGCGAACCCGCATCCGGAATTGATCTACCTCGTGCGCCTGACAGCGCCGGAATTCACCACTCTGTGCCCTGTCACCGGTCAACCGGATTTCGCCCACCTGGTGGTCGATTACGTTCCCGCCCAGCGCCTCGTCGAGAGCAAGTCGTTCAAGCTCTACCTCGCCTCGTTCCGCAATCACCACGACTTCCACGAGGCCTGCACTCTGGCGGTCGCGGCGAAGATCCGCACGGCGGCCGAACCGCAATGGCTCCGGATCGCGGGCTACTGGTACCCGCGCGGCGGCATCCCCATCGACGTTTTTTACCAAACGGGTGCGCCGCCGAAGGGGGTCTGGTTACCGGCGCCGGGGGTTCCGTCCTATCGCGGCCGCGGCTGAACGCGATCACCGCGATGACGATGAAGAAGCCGCCCGCGCAGCCGGCTCATCCGGTGCGCCCGCGGTCTCGGCCCGAGGCTGAGGCCCGCTATCCGCGGTTCGCCAGAAGGGGCGCTTGCCGAGGAACCGGTCCCAGATCCTGAGCACGCCATGCTCGCGGTGCCCGGAAACATGGCTGTGCCAGCCGATAATCACCCCGGCGGCGAAGGCGACATCACGGCGTTCTTTGCCGCTTACCCGCTTCAGCGCCTTCTTCAGCAGCCCGCGGGCGACCTCCAGGTCGTTGTTCAGGCCGAGCTGATCCTGCAGGGCCTTCATCACCGTGAGGAAGGGCGTGACCTGCCGGCGCGGGAAGAGCATGCCGAAGAATTCGGTGGCGTAGCGAAGCTTCTTGATCTGGATACGGACCGCATGCCGCTGCTCCGCCGCGAGTTCGGCAAAATTTTCGGCCAAAGCGAGCGTCTCGTTGTAGCGCTCATCGAACAGGTGACGGGCAAGATCGACCGCGAAGGCGCGCAGCGAAGCCACCTGATCGGGCGTCGCCCCATCGTGCCAGCGTCGGCCCTCGGCCCACGCCTTCAGCAGCAGCATCAGCCCGGCGTAGCGCTGCGACTTGATCGCCGCCGCCGCGCGCGCATAGGCCTCGTCGCGCAAGTCTTCGACCACCCGCGTCAGCGGCGTCAGCGTCGCTTCCTGGGGGCATGGCTTCGACAACCGGCCGCAGCACCCCGCCGACGAAACACGTCCCAGTCCCGCGCCCCGCCGAGCTCGCGGATCAGCCACTTGAGCTCGCCGTTGAGGTAGCGATATTGCTCGTCCGGAATGAAGGCCCGGTAGAGCGTCAGGGCGGACCGCAGCCGGCGGGCGGCGACCCGCATCTGATGGATGCCCTCGTCGTGCGCCCGGGCGAGAACGCAGGCCTCGTTCGCACGCAGATGCTCGGCGCCGGCGACGACGATCCGAGTCAGGGCGTCTTCGGCGGTCGCAAGCGGAGCGATCGCCGGCGTTTTCGCCTTGCGCCAGCGTAATGGAGATTTTTCAGCGGCAGCCTTGCCCGCCGCTGGCCTCTCCAAGTCGTTCATGGCCGGCTTGTTCCCGTTCCCAAGCACTGCCGCTACGATTGCCGCTCCGCATTGCCGTGTCTGGCAGACTTCTGAAATTGGATCCCGGCCTACACGCTGTCAACACCGCCCGCAGGTCCGCGAGGGTTCGTTACTTCGAGATCAAAGACTGCCCATTTTTCCGAGCGGAAAGCGCTGCTCGATGCGCGATGCGAGCTGATCGCGCACCTGACGATAGGCTGAGAGGCGCACCTCGCGGCTCCCCTCGATCAACGTCGGGTCGAAGGTATTCCAGAAGACCACGTCGCACGCCATCATTCGTGTCAGCTCCATGGCCTGGTGATGGGCCTCAGGCGAGAGCGAAATGATCAGGTCGAAGAATTCGTCTTCGAGATCGGCGAACGTCCTTGGCTCATGACGGGAAATGTCGATGCCGACCTCGTCCATGACCTTGACGGCGAAGGGGTCGAGCATGCCCTCGCGGACGCCGATGGACTCGACGTGCATGCGGTTGCCGAGCCGGCTGCGGAGAACGCCCTCGGCCATCGGCGAGCGCACGGCGTTGAACGTGCATGCAAACAGCACCGCGGATGGGTTCTCGAGCAAGTCCGCCTCAGGCTCGGATGTGGAGGATGCAGATCAGGGTGAACAGGCGCCGGGCGGTCGCCATATCGATTTCAACCTTGCCCGCAAGGCGCTGGCGCAGAACCTCAGCGCCCTCGTTGTGGAGGCCGCGCCGGCCCATGTCGATGGCCTCGATGCGGCTGGGCGGCAGGCTCTTGATTGCGCTGAAGTAGCTGTCGCAGACGAGGAAATAGTCTTTGACGATCCGGCGCAGGCAGGACAGCGAGAGCGTAAAGCGCGTCAGCGGCCTCTCGGCGGTGTCGAAAACGTTGAAAGAGAGGCGGTCGTCGACGATCCCGAGGCTGAGAACGTACGGTCCGCTGAAGCCGCCCGCGGGCGCGAAACGGTTATCCTCGATCAGGTCGTAAAGGGCGGCTCGGCGTTCATTCTCGATCTGGGCGCTGAGGCGGATCCGGCCCGCTTCCTCAAGACGGATGCGTGCGATGCGCTGGCTGTCGTCGCCCGCCTCTGTGGCGCCCGGCGGCGCGGCCACGACGGCCTAGAGGTCGCGCCTGCGGTTGAGGCGCAGGGCGACGGAGCGGGCATGGGCGCCGAGCCCTTCGGCTTCGGCCAGGGTGACGGCGGCCGGGCCGACGACGGCGAGACCCGTGGCGTCACAGCCGACGAAGGTGGTGCGCTTGAGAAAGTCGAGCACACCCAGGCCGGACGAGAACCGGGCGCTGCGCCCGGTAGGCAGAACGTGGTTGGGTCCGGCGACATAATCGCCGAGCGCTTCCGGGGTAAGCCGGCCGAGGAAAATGGCGCCGGCGTTGCGGACCCGCCGCGCCAGGGCATCGGGATCGGCGACCGCGAGCTGCAGGTGCTCGGGCGCGACCCGGTCGATGAGGGCCGGCGCCTGATCGAGATCCTGTAGCAGGATGACGCAGCCGTGCGCGGCCCAGCTTGCCGCGGCCGTATCGCGGCGCGCGAGAGTGGCCAGGTGTTCCTCCACCGCGGCGCAGACGGCCTCGGCGAAGGTCGCATCGGAGGTGATCAAAATCGACTGGGCCGCGGCGTCGTGCTCGGCCTGGGCGAGGAGGTCGACGGCAATCCACGCCGGGTCGTTGTCCGCATCGGCGACGATGAGAACCTCGGAAGGCCCGGCGATCATATCGATGCCGACCTGGCCGAACACCTGCCGTTTGGCCTCCGCGACGTAGGCGTTGCCGGGACCCACGATCATATCCACCGGCGCGATCGTGGCACTGCCGTAGGCCAGCGCGGCGATCGCCTGGGCGCCGCCGACGCGGTAGATTTCATCGACCCCGGCGAGGCGCGCGGCGGCAAGCACAAGGGGATTGAGATGTCCGTCCGGCGCCGGCACGGTGATGACCAGCCGCTCGACCCCGGCGACCCGGGCCGGCAGCGCGTTCATCAGCACCGACGACGGATAAGCCGCGGTCCCGCCGGGAACGTAGAGACCGGCGGTGGCCACCGGCGTCCAGCGGTAGCCGAGGCGGACGCCGGCGGCGTCGACCTCGTCGAGATCGGCCGGCATCTGCCGGGCATGGAACGCGCCGATCCTGGCGGCCGCCAGCTCCAGTGCGGCCATGGCCTCCGGTTCGCAGGCGGCGATCATCCGGTCGATGTCCGCCGTTGCGACCCGCAAAGTCGCCGTGGTCGGCTCGGTCCGATCGAACCGGCGGGTGTAGTCGATGAGAGCGGCATCGCCTCGGGCGCGGACATCGGAGATGATGGCGGCGACACTGGCGCGGACATCGGGGGCCTGCTCGCGCTTCGCCGCCAGCATGGCCGCGAACCGCTGCTCGAAATCGTCCGCTGCGCGGTCAAGCCGCCACGGCATCCAGCGCCTCCCGGAAGCGGCCGATCCAGCCGTTGATCTCGCGCTGGCGGGTCTTCCACGCCGTCCTGTTGACGGCCAGCCGGGAGGTGATCTCGGCGATCGTTTCGACCTCGATCAGGCCATTCGCGGCGAGCGTCGCTCCGCTCGAAACCAGATCGACGATGTAGCGGCAGAGGCCCAATGTCGGCGCCAGCTCCATCGCCCCGTTGAGATGGATGCATTCGGCCTGGACACCGCGCGCGGCGAAGTGGCGGCGCGTCGTCATCGGATACTTCGTCGCGATGCGGATGTGGCTCCAGGTCGCCGGATCGTCGTCGTCGCTCAGCTCGGCAAGCTCGGCGACGGCCATCCGGCAGTGGCCGACCCCGAGGTCCAGCGGGGCGTAGATCTCCGAATAGTCGAACTCCGAGAGCACGTCGTTGCCGCAGATCCCAAAATGCGCGGCGCCGTAGGCGACGAAGGTCGCCACATCGAAGCTGCGCACCCGGATCAGGTCGATCGTTTCCACGTTGGTGGCGAAGCGGAGAAGCCGGCTGTCATCGTCCTCGAACGCGCGGCTCCGGCTCGATCCCCGCACCGCGGATCACCGGCATCGCTTCCCTCAGGATCCGGCCTTTGGGAACGGCCAAAATAAGCTTTTCGGTTGCCCGCAAGACGATGCCCTCTTCGGTCGCAGCCTGCCTCTGGCTAGTCGGATTCGCCCGCGTGTGCAAGGGAGCAACCGGGGGCAGGGCCGATGCGCGGCAGAGGCGAAGATGTAGCTCTCGCAACGCAGCGCCAGCCGTGGGCTATGCCAGAATACTTTCCCTGGCACGGTTTTGCCCGATAATCTGCGTGGAAGGGGCGCGGGGGCGGATCTATCGTCATGCTGAGCATCATCATACCGGTGCTGAACGCGGGTCATGTTCTCGCCGGAACCCTTGAGACCGTGGCGAGGGCCAGCCGGCACCTGCCGTGCGAGACTATCGTCGTCGACGGCGGTTCGACCGACGACACCGTTCACATTGCCGCCCGCCATGGCGCCATTGTTATCGACAGCGTCCGCGGTCGCGGCGTTCAGCTCGCCGCCGGCGCCGCCGCAGCGGCCGGCGACTGGTTCTTCTTTCTCCATGCCGACACCCGACCGCAGGCCAACTGGATCGGCGCCGTCCGGAAATTCATCAACTCCGGCATGAACGCCAAGCGGGCCGCCGCCCTCCGTTTCCGCCTCGACGACGCGGCTTTTGCCGCACGCCTCGTCGAGCGCGCGGTGGCGGTCCGCAGCAGCCTCTTCGGCCTGGCCTACGGCGACCAGGGCCTGCTGATCAGTCGCTCGTTCTATGAAGAGATCGGCGGCTACAAGCGCATACCGCTCATGGAGGACGTCGACATCGTCCGCCGCATCGGCCGGCGGCGGCTGCACATGCTCGACGCTTGCGCGCTCACGTCGGCCACTCGCTACCGCCGCGATGGCTACCTCATGCGGCCGCTCCGCAACTTGATCTGCCTCGGCCTTTACAGCCTCGGCGCGCCGCCGCGCATTATCAATATCTTCTACCAGTCGCGCTGAAGAAGGAGAACACAGGTCGGCCGGATGCGCAGCGCCAACCGGCGGGACGAAGGCAGCCTCCGGCTCGCAGCCGTTCCGGTCCAATCGCCCGAGACGTACGGATCTACAGCTACTGGTCTTGCTCACCTTTTGTTCGAAGACAGGTCGATCTAATTGTGCGTCTCGCGCCGGATTACGTAGCGACCCATCTCCAGGCCGGAGAATATCTCATGAACCTGAGGGTGGGTAACCGGAGCGCCGGTATTGTCAGGAAGCAGGTTCTGTTCCGAGACATAGGCGATGTAACTTGCCTCCGCGTTCTCGGCAAGGAGATGGTAAAACGGCTGGTCCTTGCGAGGTCGTACATGCTCCGGAATCGACAGCCACCAATCCTCGGTATTGGCGAAACTCGGGTCTACATCAAAAATGACCCCGCGAAACGGGTAGTGTCTGTGACGGACGACATCGCCGATCTGGAACTTCGCGTTCTTGATCTCCATATCACATCCTCGCTTTGACTACGTCAGGTAGAGAGGGGACGGTGGTGATTTCAAGTCCCCTCCCGGTGCTGAACGCTCGGCCGCGCCGGCGGATGACTAATGAGGCCGCGAGATTGGCGCCGAACGGGGCGCACCATCGATGTGGCAGGCGGTCCGGAATGGCAAACGACGAATGTTAATCGAGGTGATCTTCGATCCGGGCTGTCCGTGGTGCTTCATCGGCAAGCGGCAACTGGAGCAAGCGCTTGACCTTCGCCCAGGTCTGGATGCGACCGTTCGCTGGTGGCCATTTCTGCTCAATCCGGATATGCCAACCGAGGGGATCGACCGCGGAACCTACCTCATGCGCAAGTTCGGCAGCCAGGCGCGGATCAGCCGCGTATTCGGCGCGATCGCGGATTTCGCCGAGTCCGTCGGGATAGCGTTCTCCTTCGATCAGATCCAGCGCACGCCCAATACCCTGCATGCGCACCGGCTTGTTCGTTACGCCGAGGTCCATGGCCTCGCCGCCGCGGCGGTCGAAGCCCTGTTCAGCAGCCACTTTGTCTCCGGCCGCGACATCGGCGCGATCGGGGAGTTGGTCCGCATCGGCTCCCGGCTCGGTTTGGACGCCACGGCGCTTCGCCTTTATCTGGCCAGCGAGCGCGACGTGACGGATGTTTATGCCGCGAACGCTCGCGCCCACCGGCTAGGCATCAACGGCGTTCCGACTTTTGTGTTCGCACGTTCATACGTGATTTCTGGCGCGCAGGAGCCGCAGGTATTTAGCCGTATGCTCGATATTGCCCGCGAGCGGGCGCTGGCCGGTTGAGGCGCAAAGCGGATGTCAGATAGCTCTTTGTGATGAGGAAGATGTTTAGCGCAGATTATGGACACGCAGAAGAGACGCGGCTACGTAAAATCCAATGCACGCGCGGGCCAGTTCTGCGGGCCTCGCGCAAGGAGCGACTATAAGGTCAAGAAAGGATAATTGCTGCTATTGCAGATAGCCGCGAGAGTCATCAATCGGCCGTTTTTCCAAGGGTTAATCGGTTCTGTACCGCAGTGCCGGCGGCCGTGATAATGCTTCTCAGGTACGTGGCTTAGGCACCGGGCGGCGAAACAAGGACGCGCAATGAGGATGCGCGCGCGGCAACCGGTGCTGGTATCCCATCGGTCACTCCCGCAAAAGGAGAAAATCAGTGACGGCCGTCACAGCAAGAGCGGTGTCGTTTGGGTAAGGTTGCCTTCGGAATGCAAACATTTTTTTCGGCGACGGAAATGACTGACACCCTCCTGCGAACCATTTCGGCCTTCTGTGACGCAAGCGCCGACCCGGCGCTGTGGCCCGACGCACTGGCGCAGCTGGCGGAGGCGACGGATGCCGATGCCGCCTTCATCGCCGAGCATGGTTCGGGCGGCGAGCCCGGCCGCATCGTTCACGCTTCAGGGATCGACGAGAAACAGCACCTGAACTATCCGGCGCTGGCGCAAACGCTCTCGGCCTGGCTGCAGATAGACGACGTTGCGGCTGCGAAGCAGGCATTGTGGGAGGGAGAGGAAATCGACGTCGATGGCACGCCGCTCTCACGCAGCGCGTTCACCCTTGACTGGCTACAGGCGCAGAGTCTCTATCATGTGCTCCTCGCTGTGTCGTTGTCGCCCACCGGTTCGATCGAATTGATCGTCGTTGCCCGCAGCCGTCGTCACGGCCGCTTTCGCGCCGATGCCAAATCCCGTTTTACGGCGCTGCTGCCCCACCTCCAGCATCGTCTGGCGGCTGGCGACTCGAAGCGCGCGGCAACAGGCTTACACGGCGCGGCCCTGATCGCGCTGGAGGGCATCGCGCTCGGCGTGGCCCTGATCCGCGGCGACGGCGGCGTTCTGTTCGCCAACGCCGCTGCCAATGCAGTGATCAACAACGGCGACATTCTGTCACTCAGCCATGGCGCTCTGGCGCTCGGTCAGCCCGGCCGGCGCGGGCGGTTCCGCGAACTTCTTACGCGACTGGCGGCAATGGTGCGCGATGGCGAGCAGTCCGCGGCCCAGGCCATATCCGTGCCGCGGCCAGCGCGACAGCGGCCGGTCGGCCTGCTCGTCTGGTCGCTGCCCCACGCCGCCGAAGCCGGTCCCGACGAGCCCGTCGCCATCGTCTTCATAGGCGATCCGGAACATCCCGGTGAAATCGACGCCGGTCGGCTCTGCGATCTGTACGGCCTGAGCCGGGCGGAAGCGCGCGTCGCCGCTCTTCTTGCCCAGGGACATCGACTTGACGAGACCGCGCAGATCCTCGGCGTGGCCTACGAGACGGTGCGCAAGCACCTGAAGCAGATTTTCAGCAAGACCGGAACCGACCGCCAGGCGGAGCTCGTCCGGATGCTGGTCGGCGGCCCGGCCGCCGTCTCAAGTCCGTCCACCTGAGGTCGGCAGGGCCGGTCGAAGAGGCTGCGTCGGAGACGGCCGGAAACCTGCGCGTCCGGAGTTGACAGTCGCTGCAGAGGGGCATGGCCGAGCGCACGTCCGCCGCGTCGCTGATCGCATTGCTGGGCGCGGTGCTTCCCCGGATCGCCCGCCACGCGGGGCCCATCCTGGCCGCCGGTGTGTTTGCCGGTTTTGCCGTGCCGACTGTGGCCGCGACGCTTCGCCCGGCGCTCACCGCCGTCGTCTGGCTTCTGTTCGCGCTCAGCGCGTTGCGCATCGACTGGCCGGGCGCAGTGCGCGAGGTTCGTCGGCCACTGCGCGTCGTCGCACTGGTCGTTCTGCTGCTGATCGCCGCGCCAACGCTCATGGTTGCCGCCGTTCGCGCGCTGAACGTCGACGACGAACTCGCCACGGCGCTCGTGATGATGGCCGCGGCACCGCCGATCATCTCTTCGCCGGCGCTGGCCCTGCTTCTTGGTCTCGATGCCGCGCTCAGCCTGGTGGTGATGGTTGCGGCGACGCTGGCGGCGCCGGTGGTACTGCCGGCAGTCGTCCTTGGCCTGCTCGGCATGAACCTCGAAGTCAGCCCGGGTGCACTCGTGCTGCGCCTGGGCCTGTTCGTCGCCACGGCTCTGGCCTGCGGCCTTGCCCTGCGCGCCGCAGCCGGTCCGGCTCGCCTCAAAGCGGGCGCGGCGTTTATCGACGGTTTCGCGGTTCTGCTCCTCGTCGTCTTCTCCATCGCGATCATGGATGGCGTCAGCGCGACGGCGCTCTCCGATCCCGGTCACGTTCTGCGTTACGTCACGGCTGCATTCGCGGCCAACCTTGCCCTTCAGGCCGGGGGTGCCGCCGCCTGCGCGGGACTTGGCAGCCGCCGCGCCCTGACCGTCGGCTTCTCCGCCGGCAACCGCAACATGGCGCTCCTCCTCGCGGTCCTTCCGGCGACAACCGAGCCCGGCGTGCTCTTGTACTTTGCCCTGGCTCAGCTCCCGATCTACATCCTCCCCGCCGGCCTGTCGCCGCTTTACCGCCGGGTGCTGAGGGCGCCCTGACAACTCGTCGGCCGGCCTGTCAGCCGGGGCCGGTGCGGGCATCCCACCGGCGTCGCACGGCCTCGCCGCGCTTGCCAGTCCCGCCCGTTCCGGTCAATGGTGCGGCCCCGGCGCGGCCATTTCAGCGCTCATCACGGAGTTCGACGGTTTGACGTTCTGGGGCAAGGTCTTCGGCAGCATGGCGGGCTTCGCCTTCGGCGGTCCGCTTGGCGCCTTGGTCGGCGCCTTCGCCGGCCACGCCATGGACCGGCTGCGCGAGCAGGGTGAAGCGCTCGGGCTGAGCGGCAGCCAGGCGGCGCGGCAGACCACCTTTGCCGTTGCCGCGATCGTCCTCGGCGCGAAAACGGCCAAAGCTGACGGTCATGTCAGCCGTGCCGAGGTCGCCGCGTTCAAGCAGGTCTTTCGCATCCCACCCGCGGAAAAGGCGAACGTGGGGCGGATCTTCAACATGGCCAAGCGCGACGCCCGCGGTTTCGAACCGTACGCCCGCCAGGTCGCGGCGCTCTTCCGCGACGAGCCCGCGGTACTCGAAGAGCTTCTCGCCGGGCTGTTCCATGTCGCCCGCGCCGACGGCCCGCTGCGGCCGGCGCAGCGCGAGTTCCTGCGCCAGGTCGCGGGCATCTTCGCCATCCGCGAGCCGGCGTTCGCGCGCGTCGAAGCCGGATTCGCGCCGCAGTCCGGCGGCGATCCCTATGCTGTTCTCGGGGTTGGCCCTTCCGCCGGCGATGACGAGATCAAGGCAGCGTATCGCCGGCTGATCCGCGAGAACCATCCCGACACGTTGATGGCCAAGGGAATGCCGCCCGAGTTCGTCCAGGTCGCAAACGAGCGCATGGCGGCGATCAACGCGGCCTACGACGAGATCGGAAAACGCCGCGGGCTGCGATGATCGATGCCCGTGGCCGACTTTGCCCATCGTCCGGGCCCCACCGGCGATGAGCCCCGTCGACTTCGGCGCGGCGATGCTGGTTGTGGTGATCTGGGCCTTCAACTTCATTGCCGCCAAGATCGGTCTGGGCGAGCTGCCGCCGCTGCTTGATGTTGGGCCTGCGCTTCGCCGTCGTCGCCGTGCTGCTCGCTCCTTTCCTCAGGCCGCTGCGGCGGCGATGGGCGCTCGTCGCAATGCGTCGCCGTGGTCCTCGGCGGGCTGCATTTCGGCCTGCTGTTCACTGGGCTGAAGGGCGTCAACGCCGGGCCGGCGGCCATCGCCATCCAGCTCACCGTGCCGTTCAGCGCGCTGCTCGCCTGGCTCGTCTACGCCGAGCGGATGGGCCGATGGCAGCTTGCCGGAATTGCTGTTGCGTTCGCAGGCATCTACATCCTCGCCGGCGACGCGACGGAGCGGCCCGACCCGGCTTCCTTCCTGATCATTGTCGTCGGCGCCTTCGCCTGGGCGGTGGCCAACATCCTGATCAAGCGTTTGGGCCGGATCAATCCGTTCGTTCTGAATGCCTGGATCGCGCTCATCGCCGCGCCTCTGCTTTTCAGCGCCAGCGCGGTGCTGGAAAGCGGGCAGATCCGGGCGTTGACCGGCGCCGGCTGGCGGGGCTGGGGGGCGGTCTTCTACATGGCCGTCGGCGCCTCGATCACGGCCTACGGCCTGTGGTATTATCTCATCGGCAAGTATCCATTGAATCGCATCGTCCCGCTCACGCTTCTCTCGCCGGTTCTCGCGGTCGCGCTTGCCATGGTCATTCTCGACGAACCGGCGACGGTGCGGATCCTTGCGGGTGGTGCAATCACGATCTTCGGCGTCGCCATGATCCAGTTCCTGAAACATGCGCCGCCGGCGCCGCCATGAGGCCGGATTGATCGCCGATCATCCTCCGAAGTGCTACGATGCGCGCCCCGACGACGGCGTCGTCGACATTCTGGTGCTCCACTACACGGGCATGGAAAGTGCGGCCGCCGCGCTGGAAAGGCTGCGCGATCCATGCATCGCCGTCAGCGCCCATTATCTCATCGACGAGGACGGCCGGATCCTGAGCCTGGTCGACGAGCGCCGCCGCGCCTGGCACGCCGGCGTTGCCTTCTGGCGCGGCTCACGCGACATCAACGCCCGCTCCATCGGCATCGAACTGGTCAATCCCGGCCACGATTTCGGCTACCGCCCGTTCGCCCCGGCGCAGATGGCGGCGCTGACCGAGCTCGCCGGCGACATCCTCGCCCGCCACCCCATCCCGCCGCGCAACGTTGTCGGCCATTCCGACGTGGCACCGGAGCGGAAGATGGATCCCGGCGAGCTGTTCGACTGGCCCGGGCTCGCCGCCGCCGGTATCGGCCTCTGGCCAGAGAAGGGCGATGCAATGGCCTTGGACGACAGTGCCACTTACGCCATGCTGGCCGAGTTTGGCTATGCCGTCGACAACCCGTTCGCCGCGCTCACAGCGTTTCAGCGTCATTTCCGCCCCCAGCAGGTGCACGGCCGCATCGACCGGGAAACCGTCCGCCGCCTGTCCGGCCTGCTCGCCCTCGTCTGATCCCGCACTGGCAGTGGGGCCGGCCGTGGGTGGAAACGAGTGGTTGAAACCCTGCCGCGGAGGTCTAGTCTCAGAGGCGCCAGACGGCCGGATGGCCGCTCCCGGTCGGCATTCGCGCCGGGCGGGGGAGGAAAGTCCGGGCTCCACGGGAACACGGTGCCGGGTAACGCCCGGCGGGGGCGACCCCAGGGAAAGTGCCACAGAAAGCAAACCGCCGGCCGGGGCTCAAAGGTTCGCCTGCGAGCCCGCCGGTAAGGGTGAAAGGGTGCGGTAAGAGCGCACCGCGTCGCCGGTAACGGCGGCGGCACGGTAAACCCCACCGGGAGCAAGACCAAGTAGGGGCGGCATGCTGGCTCGCTGCCGGCGAAGCGCGTTCCCGCGCCGTCGCCCGGGTCGGTCGCACGAGGCGTTCGGTAACGGGCGTCCCAGATGAATGGCCATCGCCCGCTTACCGCGGGTACAGAACCCGGCTTACAGGCCGTCTGGCGCCTTTCGCCCCGTCGCCTCCGCGGGCGCGGCCGTGTTCTTGCCGGCGCTGGCTCATGGCGTCATCACGGACGCGCCGCATCAGGAACCCGCGGGTTCCTGTTTTGCCAAGCTTCGAAGGTCAGAACATAAGAAGAACACGCGAAGGCGTACGGCGGCGATAATCGTCGATGCGCATAGACGGTAACTTCGCCTCGCGAGCATTTGCGCCGCAGTTCCATTGAATGTGCATTCTCTGTCTCCAGGCGACGGAAAATCTTTTCGCCGCCCGCGCAAGACATTGTTAATCCAATTAGTTCCATGCTTGCCCATTGACGCCCATCGCTGCCCATGGTATCCCATGTTCTACCGTTGCGTGGGTTGTCTGGGAGTGACCAGCGCCGACGGCGCCTCAAGGAACGCGCGACGCGCCACGGTGGCGCGCCTGAGACGAGGAGCGGTCATGCCGTTGCTGGTCGGCCGTTACGTCAACAAGATTGACCGCAAGGGCAGGGTGTCCGTCCCGAAGTCTTTCCGCGACGCCCTGAGCGAACAGTCGTCCGGGTTCGTCGGGATCTATGCCTATCCCTTGTTCAAGGCGGCCGCCGTCGAAGCCTGCGGCGAGACATTCATGAAGCAGTTGGCCGACAGCATCGACGACCTCGACATGTTCTCCGACGACCAAGACGACCTCGCCTCGATCGTGCTGGAGAGCGCCCATCAGCTTCCGTTCGACCCGGAAGGACGCGTCGTCCTTCCCGCCGATCTGCTCGATCATGGGGCGCTGTCCGGCGAGGCCATGTTCGTCGGCCGCGGCGCCCGCTTCACCATCTGGAATCCCGCGACCTTCGCCGAACACCAGGGCCAGGCCTTCGCCCGCGCCCGCAATCGCGGCGCGACCCTGCCGCTGCGGCGTGCGCAGGAGGGAGCGTCTTGAGCCTCCCTGTGCGTAGCGCTGATCACAGCCCGGTCATGGTGGCCGAGGTCGTCGCCGGCCTCGCCCCGCGCGCCGGCGGCGCCTATGTCGACGCAACCTTCGGCGCCGGCGGTTACGCCCAGGCGATTCTCGAAGCGGCGGCCTGCACCGTTATCGGCATTGACCGCGATCCCGCGGCCTGTCGCCGCGCCGAGCCCCTGTGCGCCCACTACGCCGGGCGGCTTCGCGTCATCCGCGGCCGATTTGCGGCGATGGTGCCCCTCCTTGACGCGCTCTCCCTCGCCCAAGTCGACGGTGTCGCCTTCGATCTGGGCGTGTCCTCGCCGCAGCTCGACGTCGCCGCCCGCGGCTTCTCCTTCCGGCTCGATGGGCCGCTCGACATGCGGATGGACCCGGATGAGGGACCGACCGCGGCCGATGCGGTTAATGCCCTGCCCGAGGACGAACTTGCCCGGATTCTCCTCGCGTATGGCGAGGAGCGGGCCGCCCGCCGCATTGCCCGGGCTGTCGTCCGCGCCCGGGCCGAGGCGCCGATCGCGACCACCGGGCAGCTCGCCGACATCGTCCGCGGCATCCTCCCCGCGGGGCGTTCACGGATCGATCCGGCAACCCGCACCTTTCAGGCGCTCAGGATTTACGTCAACGACGAACTCGGCGAGCTCGATCGGGGCCTCGCCGCCGCCGAGACGCTGCTCGCTCCGGGCGGCCGTCTCTGCGTCGTCGCCTTCCATTCGCTAGAGGATCGCCGGGTCAAGACGTTCCTGACAATGCGCTCGGGGCGGCAGGCGGCGCCCTCGCGCCATCGGCCCGAGATCCCGGCGGGCCGACCGTCACCGAGCTTCCGGCTGGTCCACAATGGCGCCGTTCGCCCCGGCGGCGATGAGATTGCAGCCAATCCGCGGGCCCGTTCCGCCCGCCTCCGCGTTGCCGAGCGCACCGCCGCGCCGCCGTGGCCGAAATCCGAAGCAGACAGGAGAGCCGCATGAGTCCGTGGTCGACCGTCTTCCGTCAGACCGCCGTCCTGTTCCTCCTTCTCGGTGTCGGGCTGGCTGTGGTGCTGTTCACGGTCAAGCACCAGGTCCAGGCGCTCGAGAGAGAACTGGGCAGCTTGAACGGAGACATCGGCAGGGAGGAAAGCGCGGTCCGGGTCCTGCACGCCGAGTTCAACGTCCTTACCGATGCCGAGCGGCTGAAGCGGCTGTCGGCCCGTCACCTCAATCTGGCGCCGGTCGAGCCCGAGCAGCTCGCAAGCTTCGCGCGGCTGCGCCAGCTCCTCGAACAGCATGACGGCGTTGCCGGCGACGTTCCGTTCGCCGCCGCGGTCAGTCCAGTGCGCAGCCCGGTCCGCGCGGATGGCGTCGGCCGATGAGCACGCCAAGGAACGCGGCGGAGGACATAGGGGGCAGGCCCTTGTCCTGCTCCGAGCCGACCCCGCTGTCGGACTCCGGCGCGCCGATCTGCCTGGACGGCGTGCGCAAGCGGGTTCTCGAGACGGCGCGCTCCCGCCTCGCCGTCACCGCCATTTTCTTTATCCTGATGTTTGCCGTGACCGTCGGGCGTCTGGTCGAGTTGAGCGTCATGGGCGCGGAGGCAGGCCCGAGAGTGAGCCGGCATGCAACCGCGCAGATGGCGGGTCGGGCCGATATCATCGACCGCAACGGGGTCATTCTCGCGACCAGTCTGCCGACCGCCTCGCTCTACGCCGACCCGAAGCTGATCATGGACCCGGTCAAGGCCGCGGCCGCCCTGATGCGCATTTTCCCGGATCTGGATCGCGTCGCGCTGGTCGAACGGCTGGCGGCGTCGACCCGGTTCGAGTGGATCCGCCGCCACCTGACCCCGACCGAGCAGCAGGCGGTCAACGCTCTCGGCCTGCCCGGGCTGAGCTTCAAGGAGGAATATCGCCGGATCTATCCGCACGGCCAGATGGCCGCCCACGTCGTCGGCCTGACCGACGTCGACGGCCACGGCATCGCCGGGGCGGAAATGGAATTCGACGAGTCGCTGAAGAACGGCCAGCCGCTGCGGCTCTCTATCGATGTCCGCCTGCAGCACATCGTCGCCGAGGAGCTGCTGGCGGCGAAGGATGAATTCCGGGCGCTCGGCGCCGGCGCTCTGGTCCTCGATACCGATACCGGCGAGGTCGTCGCGCTGGTCTCGCTGCCCGATTTCGACCCCAACGCTCCCACCGCCACGCCCGCGGACAACCGTTTCAACCGCGTCACCAAGGGCGTTTTCGAGATGGGCTCGACCTTCAAGCTGTTCACCATTGCGACAGCCCTGGAGACAGGCGTGACGACCATCCGCGGCGGCTACGACGCATCCAAGCCGCTGCGCGTCGCGAGCTACACCATCAGCGACTACCACCCGGAGAAGCGGTGGCTCTCGGTGCCCGAGATTCTCATCCATTCCTCGAACATCGGCGCGGCGCAGATGGCGCTCGACATCGGCACACCGCTGCAGCGACAGTACCTCAGCCGCCTCGGCCTGCTGCGGCCGGCGACGGTCGAGCTTCCGGAACTCGGCGTGCCGCTGACCCCGAATCCGTGGCGCGAGATCAACACCATGACGGTGGGGTTCGGCCACGGCATTGCCGTAACCCCGATCCAGCTCGCCGCAGCGACCGGTGCGGTGGTCGACGGGGGTATCCTTCGTCCGACCCACGCTGGTCGCCCATGGCGAGCTGCCGGCCGGGGAGCGCGTCTTTTCGGCGCAGACGTCCCGGCTGATGCGGACGATGATGCGCCAGGTCGTGCGTGACGGCACCGGGACCAAGGGAGACGTTCCCGGCTACCTCGTCGGCGGCAAGACCGGCACCTCGGAGAAGCTCGTCGACGGCCGCTACGTCCGCGACAAGCGCGTTTCGTCCTTCGTCGGCTCGTTTCCGATGGACCGCCCGCGATATGTGGTTCTGGCCCTGCTCGACGAGCCGAAGGGCGACAGGAGAACCTTCAACTTCGCCACCGGCGGCTGGGTTGCCGCGCCCGTGGTCGCCAAGGTGATCCGCCGGATGGCGCCGCTCTACGGGCTCGCGCCGCGCGAGGAGCTCGACGACCGGCTCGATGAGCGGCTTCCGACCCGGCAGAAGCCCGATGTTCTCGCCACGCACCGGCCGGGAGCCGGCGTTAAGCTCCAGGGGCGACAGCTTGCGGCTAACTGATCTGCTGGACCACGAGCAAGCAGGGCACGATGCAACGCGCAACGTTGATGTCGACATCACCGGGCTGACCAGCGACTCCCGTGCCGTCGCACCCGGATTTCTATTCGCCGCGCTGCCGGGGGCGCGGGCGGACGGGCGGGCCTTCATCGCCGAGGCCGTGGGCCGCGGTGCAACCGCGATCCTCGGCCCGGAGGGAACGGCGATGCCGCCTCCGCCCCAGGGCGGATCCGCGGGTGGCGCCGTTCTCGATATGCGATCCCAATCCGCGCCGCCGCTTCGCGCTGCTCGCTGCCCGATTCTATCAGAAATCAGCCGCGGGTCGTGGTCGCTGTCACCGGGACGAACGGAAAAACCTCCGTGGTCCGCTTCGTACGCCACATCTGGTATGTCCTCGGGCTGCAAGGGCGCAAGCATTGGAACTCTAGGGGTTAGCAGCGAACATCTGAACCAACGCGGTAACCTCACGACGCCCGATCCCGGTCAGCCTGCATCGAGCGCTTGCCGAACTCGCCGAACGAGGCATAGACCATTTGGCTATGGAAGCATCAAGCCATGGCCTGTCCCAGTACCGCCTCGACGGGGTGCGCATCGCCGCGGCTGCGTTCACCAACCTGACCCGCGATCATCTCGACTATCACGGCAGCGAGGAGGCGTACCTCGCTGCAAAGTTGCGTCTTTTCGAGGACCTTGTCGCGGAAGGCGGCGCCGCCGTGGTCAATGTCGATGCGCCGCAGGCTGCGGCGGTGCGGACCGCCGCGGC
The DNA here is from genome assembly GCA_963789785.1 of uncultured Alphaproteobacteria bacterium. Lineage (GTDB taxonomy): Bacteria > Pseudomonadota > Alphaproteobacteria > Rhodospirillales > Defluviicoccaceae > JAEULH01. The sequence continues at coordinate 101,218 of CAWBNC010000019.1, forward strand.
CGCAGGGCGCCTGCGGGTGATCGGGTACGGCGAGGCGGCGGATGCCGACATCCGCCTCGAACACAGCGTCGCCGTCTCCGACGGGCAGGATCTGACGCTCTCCCTGTTCGGCCGACGGCACGCGGTCAGGCTGCCGCTTTCCGGCGATTTCCAAGCTGCCAACGCGATGGCGGCGCTGGGTCTTGTGCTGGCCACCGGCGGTAACGGCGAGGGCGCCCTCGCCGCGCTGGCCTCGCTGCCGCAGGTTCCGGGGCGGCTGGAGCGCGTCGCCCGGCTGGACAACGGCGCGCCGGTATACGTCGATTACGCGCACACGCCGGATGCGCTGGCTGCTGTTTTGCGCGCGCTGCGTGCCGAGACGACGGGTCGGCTCGTCGTCGTCTTCGGCTGCGGCGGGGATCGCGACGCCGGTAAACGGCCGGAAATGGGCCGCATTGCCGCCCGCCTCGCCGACCGGGTCATTGTCACCGACGACAACCCGCGCGGCGAGGATCCTGCTTCGATTCGTCGGCAGATTCTCGCCGGCTGTCCCGACGCTGTCGAGATCGGCGACCGCCGCGAGGCGATCGCTCATGCCGTCGCCGAACTCTGCAGTGGCGACGCTCTCGTCGTCGCCGGGAAGGGCCATGAAACCGGCCAGATCGTCGGGGACACGGTCCACCCGTTTGAGGACGGCGAAGCCGTTCGCACCGCTGTCGCACGTGCTAGGAGCGGAGGATGACCGACCCGCATGTTCTGTGGGACAGCGATGAGGCCGCCGTCGCGACCGGCGGGACCAACCTTGCGGCCTGGACCGCCGCCGGGGTCTCGATCGACACCCGGAGCGCTACTGCCCGGCGATCTTTATGTTGCCCTGCGCGGCCCGAACCTCGATGGCCACGACTATGTCATGGAGGCGTTCACCCGCGGCGCCGCGGCGGCGATTGTCGCGCGGCGGCCGTCGGCGGTGCCGGAAGCCGCGCCGCTCCTCATCGTCGGGGACACCTTCGAGGCCCTGAGCGCCCTCGCCAGCCGCGCCCGCAAGCGGACCGCCGGGCGCATTTGCGCCATTACCGGCAGCGTCGGCAAGACCGGGGTCAAGGAGGCGCTTCGCTCGGTACTCGCCCACCAGGGGCCGACCGCCGCCAGCGAAGGCAACCTCAACAACCATTGGGGGCTGCCGCTAAGCCTCGCGCGAATGGATGCCGCCGCCGCCTTTGGCGTGTTCGAGATGGGCATGAACCACGCCGGCGAGCTGACGCCGCTGTCGCGCCTGACCCGCCCGCACGTTGCCGTGATCACCACGGTCGAGGCGGTGCACAAGGCTCACTTCAGCTCCGTGGATGCCATCGCCGACGCCAAGGCCGAGATTTTCACCGGCGTCGCAAGTCGAGCCGAGGCGGGCGGCGCGGCCGTGCTCAATCGCGACAATCCGCATTACGCGCGCCTGCGCGCGGCGGCCGAACGGGCGGGGATCACCCGGATCGTCGGCTTCGGCCGCCATTCGGAGGCGGAAGTTCGGCTCGTCGAGGTCGTCCTCCGCGCCGACGGATCGCGGATCCGCGCTTCGGCGTTCGACCGCATGGTCGACTATTCGCATCGCCGCACCCGGTTCCCACTGGGTCGGCAACAGCCTGTGTGTGCTCGCCGCCGCCGGCGCCCTCGGCGCCGACGTCGCCCGAGCCGCCGCGGGACTGGACCAGGTCTCCGTTCCCGACGGCCGCGGCCGACGAATGATCATTCAGCTTCCGGGCGGCGCCTTCGACCTGATCGACGACAGCTACAACGCCTCGCCGGTGTCCATGGGCGCGGCGTTCGATGTTCTCGGCCGCATCGCGCCGGGGGCCGGCGGGCGGCGGATTGCGGTTCTCGGCGATATGCTCGAACTCGGCGACGACGCGCCGAGCCTGCACGCGGCGCTGGCCGAACCGCTTCAGGCGAACGGGATCGACCTCGTCTTCACAGCCGGGCCGGCGATGGCACATCTGGCCCCGGCGCTTCCAGCGGCGATGCGCGCCGGGCATGCGGAAGACTCGGCGCACCTGGTGCCGCTGGTCGAAGCCGCCATGCGTCCGGGCGACGTGGTCACGGTAAAGGGCTCGGCGGGAAGCCGGATGGGTGTAGTCGTCCGCGCCCTGCGCGCCCGCGAGGCGGAGCTGGACGTCGAGCGGCCGCGTCCGGCGGCGACGGCGGAGTAGGGAGGGCGACGATGCTTTTCCTTGCCCTGTACCCGCTGGCCGACGAATTGAGCGCCCTGAACGTCTTTCGCTACCTGACGTTTCGCAGCGGCGGCGCAGTGGTGACCAGCCTCCTCGTCAGTTTCATCTGTGGCCCGAGCCTGATCCGCATGCTGAAGAGCCGCCAGACCGGCGGCCAGCCGATCCGCGACGATGGGCCGGAGAGTCACCTGCTGACCAAGCGCGGAACGCCGACGATGGGCGGCTTCCTCATCCTGCTGGCGATGACGGTTTCGACCCTGCTCTGGGCCGACCTGCGCAACGGCTTCGTCTGGGCGGCGCTGGTCGTCACCATCAGCTTCGGCGCGATCGGCTTCCTCGACGACTACCGCAAGGTCACCTACCGCAACAGCAAGGGCCTGCCGGGCCGGACCAAGCTGATCCTGCAGCTCATGATCGCGGCCAGCGCCGCATTCTGGATCACCACCCTGTCGGCCGAGGCGCTGCAATACCGGCTGGCGTTGCCGTTTTTCAAGGATCTGCTGATCGATCTCGGCCCGGGTTTCATCGCGTTGGCGACGCTTGTCATCGTCGGCGCCTCCAACGCCGTCAATCTTACCGATGGCCTCGATGGCCTTGCGATCGTTCCGGTGATGATCGCCGCCGGTGTCTTTGCGCTCATCGCCTACCTCGTCGGCAACACCGTCTTCTCCAACTACCTGCAGATCCACTACGTTCGCGGCGCCGGCGAACTCACCGTCTTCTGCGGCGCGATGGTCGGTGCCGGCCTCGGCTTTCTCTGGTTCAACGCACCGCCGGCGCGCGTTTTCATGGGCGACACCGGCTCGCTCTCGCTCGGGGGCGCTTTGGGGGCGGTCGCGGTGATCACCCGTCACGAGCTCGTGCTCGCGGTGGTCGGCGGGCTTTTCGTTCTCGAGACCGTGTCGGTCATCGTCCAGGTCATCTCCTTCAAGCTGACCGGCAGGCGGGTGTTCCGGATGGCGCCGCTCCACCATCACTTCGAGAAGATGGGCTGGGCGGAACCGACCATCGTCATCCGCTTCTGGATCATCGCCTCGATCCTGGCGCTCGCCGGGCTCTCAACGCTGAAGCTGCGGTGAGGGCGGGCGCATGATCGACCTCAGCGCCCTACCCGCCGGTCGCCCCTACGCCGTCCTCGGCCTCGGCCGCAGCGGGCGCGCCTCGTCGCAGGCGCTGCTCGCGGGCGGCCATAAGGTCTGGGCCTGGGACGACAATCTCGCCGTCCGCGAAAGCGCCCGCGGCGAAAAGATCCCAATCGTCGATCTCCGCCGGCGGAACATGGCTGAGACGGCCGCGCTGGTGCTGAGCCCAGGCATTCCCCATCGCTATCCCGCGCCGCACCCGATCGTCTGCCGCGCCCAGAACGCGAGCCGCCCGATCGTCGGCGACGGCGAGCTGTTCATCCGGGTTCGTCCGGAGGCCGCCTGCGTCGGGATCACAGGCACCAACGGCAAGTCGACGACGACAGCGCTCATCGGCCATATCCTCACCCACGCCGGCCGGCCGTGCGCCGTCGGCGGCAACCTCGGCACGCCGGTGCTGGCGCTCGAGCCGTTGCCTGCCGACGGCCTGTACGTGCTCGAAATGTCGTCCTACCAGCTCGATCTGACACCTTCGCTCGTGTTCCAGGTGTCCGTCCTGCTCAACATCACGCCCGACCACCTCGATCGCCACGGCGGCATGAACGGCTACATCGCCGCCAAGCGGGCGATCTTTCGCCGCCAGCGCGCCGACGCATCGGCGATCGTCGGCGTCGACGACGACATCTGCCGCAAGATCGCGGCTGAACTCGCCGGCACATTACCTGCACGGGTCATCCCAATTTCCGGATGCGCTACCGCAGAAGGCGGCGTCTACGCGACTTCGGGCACGCTTTATGACGGGCTCGACGGCGCAGAGCCGTGCTCGGTGCTCGACCTCGCCGAGGCGCCGGCGCTTCCCGGTGAGCACAACGCCCAGAATGTGGCCGCGGCCTATGCGGTCACGCGAGCGCTTGGCCTCGAGGTCGAAGTGATCCGCGCCGCGATCCGCACCTTTCCCGGCCTCGCTCATCGGCAGGAACGGATCGCCGACATCGACGGCGTCGTTTTCGTCAATGACAGCAAGGCAACGAATGCCGACGCCGCGGCGCGGGCGCTCGCCTGCTATCCAAGCGTCTACTGGATCGGCGGCGGCCGGCCCAAGGAAGGCGGGCTCGAGGCTATTCGCCCGTATCTGTCGCGCATCCGCCACGCGTTCCTCATCGGCGAGGCGATGGAGGGGTTCGCGACCTGGCTCGGCGGCCTCGTACCCTTCACCCGCTGCGGGACGCTGGCCGCGGCGGTGGATGCCGCCGCCGCCGCCGCCGCCGCCGACCGGGAGACTGTGCGGCCGGTCGTCCTTCTGTCGCCGGCCTGCGCTTCGTTCGATCAGTTTACCAGCTTCGAGGCCCGCGGCAGGGCCTTCCGCGACTTCGTCGAGGCCCTGCGATGAGCACCTTCGCCCGCACCGATACCAGCCTGCTCGCTCGCTGGTGGTGGACCGTGGACCACTGGACCCTCGGCGCGCTGCTGCTTCTGATCGGCGGCGGCCTGGTTCTGACCATGGCGGCGTCGACCGCGGTCGCGACCAGGATGGGGCTCGACCCTTTCTACTTCGCCCAGCGACAGTTCTTTTACCTGCCGTCCGCGCTTGGCGTTCTGCTCGTCACCTCGCTGCTCTCGCCGACCGGCGTGCGCAGGGTCGCGGCCTTCATTTTCGTTGTCGCGCTGGCGCTTACCGTCATGACGCTGGTCACCGGCGTCGAGATCAAGGGCGCCACCCGCTGGGTGCGGATCGGCGGCGTCTCGCTGCAGCCCTCCGAGATGCTCAAGGTGGCCTACGCCGTCGTCTCGGCGTGGATCGTTGCCGAGAGCCGGGCCCAGGATCGCGGCTGGGGCTTCTATGCGAGCGCCGCACTGATGGCGGTGGTCGCCGGCGTGCTGGTGCTTCAGCCGGACATCGGCACGACCCTGCTCATCGCCGGCATCTGGGCGATCCAGGTGTTCCTCGCCGGTCTGCCGCTGATCCTGGTCGCGATCGTCGTGGTGCTCTTCTTCGCCGGCGCCGCGGGCGCCTATTTCACCTTCGATCACGTCCGCATCCGCGTCGATCACTTCTTCGATCCGTCGGCCGGCGACGGCTTCCAGATCTCCCGCGCGCTCGACGCCTTCAGGAGCGGCGGCTTCTTCGGCGTCGGCCCCGGCGAGGGCCAGGTCAAGGCCTATCTTCCCGATGCCCATGCGGACTTCATCTTCGCTGTCGCGGGCGAGGAGTTCGGTCTCGCCGCCTGTCTGCTGATCGTCTTCATCTTTGCATTTGTCGTCGTGCGCGGGTTCAGCCGGGCGCTGAAAGCCGAAGACGTCTTCGTCGTGCTCGCCGCGACCGGCCTTCTGTCGCTGTTCGGCATGCAGGCGCTGATGAACATGGCCTCGACCACCCACCTGATCCCGCCGAAGGGAATCACCCTGCCGTTCATTTCCTACGGCGGCAGCGCCACGGTGGCGATGGCCTGGGCCATGGGCATGGTCCTGGCGCTGACCCGCGAGCGGCCGGAGGGGCGCGGATGATGGCGACCACGTACCGCGCCTCTGGTCATCCTCGCCGCCGGCGGCACCGGCGGGCACGTCTTCCCGGCCGAAGCGCTGGCCTCCGAACTGATTGCCCGTGGCGCGGCGTTGATGCTGTTCACCGACCGCCGCGGCGATGCCTATGGCGGCACCCTCGGCGGCCTTGACAGCCGGACCATCCGCGCCGGCGGCCTCGCCGGCAAGGGCGGGGTCGCCCGCGTCCGCAGTCTTGCCGACCTTGCCTTCGGCCTGGCGCAGGCCTGGCGTCTGCTCAAGCGATTGGCGCCACGCGCCGTCGTCGGCTTCGGCGGCTACGCCTCGGTGCCGACGGTGCTGGCCGCCAGCGCCGCCGGGATCGCGCACGATCATTCATGAGCAGAACGCCGTTCTCGGCCGCGCCAACCGGATGCTCGCCAACCGCGTCGGGCGCATCGCCACCAGCTTCGCCGAGGTTGCCGCCGTTCCGGCCCGGGCCGCAGACAAGGTGCGTCCGCACCGGCATGCCGGTGCGCCCGGCCTTCGCCGGATGCGCTCGGATCGCGCGTATGCGCCGCCCGCGCCGGACGGCGAGATCCGCCTGCTCGTTCTCGGCGGCAGCCAGGGCGCGCGCGTGTTCGGCGAGGTGGTTCCGGCGGCGGTCGGCCGGCTCGATCCGTCCCTGCGCCGGCGTCTCGTGATTTCGCAGCAATGCCGTCCGGAAGGGCTGGCGGCGGCGGAAGCGGCTTATCGCCAGCTCGAGATCGACGGTGGACCTGGCGCCGTTTTTCGACGATGTGCCTCGCCGCCTCGCCGCGGCCCATCTCGTCATCGCCCGCGCCGGCGCATCGACGGTGGCCGAGCTGACCGCGGTCGGCCGGCCGGCGATCCTGGTTCCGTATCCCTTCGCCATCGACGACCACCAGAGCGCCAACGCCAAGGCCGCTGGCGGCCGGCGGCGCCGCCTGGCTGATGCCCCAGGAGCGCCTTCGACGCCGACACGCTGGCGACCCGGATCGCCGAGCTCGTCGCCGATCCCGCCGGCCTCGCCGCTGCGGCGGCCGCGGCGCGCGACGGCCGGAGCGCCGGACGCGGCGCGCGCGGCTCGCCGATGTCGTCGCCGAGATGACCGGCGGCCTGCCCGGTCGGCCGGCGGCGGATCCCGCACCGGCAATCCTGATCTCGGTTCCGGCGAGAGGGGGGCGAGCGATGAACGGAATGATCGAGCGGAATGAAGGCCCTGCCGCTCGGCGTCGGCATCATCCACTTCGTCGGCATCGGCGGCATCGGCATGAGCGGGATCGCCGAGCTGCTGCACAACCTCGGCTACGCAGTCCAGGGCACCGACCGGGCCGAGAACGCCAACACCCGGCGGCTGCAGCGACGCTCGGCATCTCCGTTCACATCGGCCACGACGAGGCCCACCTCGGCGAGGCCCGGGTCGTCGTCGTCTCCTCGGCGGTCGCGGCCGACAATCCCGAGGTCGTCGCCGCCCGCAAGCGCCTGCTGCCGGTCGTTCGCCGCGCCGAGATGCTGGCCGAGCTGATGCGGCTGAAGTGGTCGATCGCCGTCGCCGGAACCCACGGCAAGACCACGACGACCTCGCTGGTCGCGGCCCTGCTCGACGCCGCCGGCCTCGATCCCACCGTCGTCAACGGCGGGATCATCAATGCCTGGGGCTCCAACGCCCGGCTCGGCAAGGGCGAGTGGGTGGTCGCCGAGGCCGACGAGTCCGACGGCACCTTCATCAAGCTGCCGGCGACCGTGGCGGTGGTAACCAACATCGATCCCGAACATCTCGACCACTACGGCAGCTTCGACGCCCTGCGCGAGGCCTTCGTCACCTTCGTCTCGAACATCCCGTTCTACGGCTTCGCCGCCGTCTGCATCGATCACCGCGAGGTCCAGGGCATCATCCCGCAGCTGCTCGATCGACGGGTGATCACCTACGGCTTCAGTCCCGCAGGCGGACGTTCGCGCGCGTCGGCCTCGACGCGTCCATCCGCGGCATCCGCTTCGACGCCGTCATCACCGACCGCAAGACCGGCGCCGCCCGCACTCTGGCCGATCTGTTCCTGCCGATGTTCGGCCAGCACAACGTCCTGAATGCCCTGGCCGCGATCGCCATCGCCGGCGAGATGGGCATCGACGACGCGGTGGTGCGCCGCGCCCTGGCCGGCTTCGCCGGAGTCAACCGCCGGTTCACCAAGACCGGCGAAGTCGACGGCATCACCATCATCGACGACTATGCGCATCATCCGGTCGAAATCGCCGCGGTGCTTGGCGCCGCCCGGAGCATCGCGCCCGGTCAGGTGATCGCGGTGGTGCAACCCCACCGCTTCAGCCGTCTGCGCGACCTGTTCGAAGGCTTCTGCGCCTGCTTCAACGACGCCGATGCGGTGGTCGTCGCCGATGTTTATCCCGCCGGAGAAGCGCCGCTGCCGGGAATCGACCGCGACGCCCTGGTCGAGGGCCTGCGCACCCACGGTCATCGCCGCGCCCTGCAGCCTTCGCCGACCCGGAGCAGCTCGCCGCGGTCATCGATGGGTTGGCCGAGCCGGCGACATGGTCGTCTGCCTCGGCGCCGGCAGCGTCACCCAATGGGCGCACGCTCTGCCGGACGCGCTCGCCGAGCTGCGCGGCCCGGGCAGGGCAGGGGCAGGGGGCGCAACGATGATGGCCGCCCGTCGCGCCGACCGCGACCTGATCGACCGGCTGCCGCCGGTGCGCGGCCGCTACGCAAAGAACGTCCCGCTCGCGCCGATCACCTGGTTTCGCGTCGGCGGCCCGGCCGAAGTGCTGTTCCGTCCGGCCGATGCGGACGATCTCGCCGCCTTCCTCGCCCGGCGGCCGGCCGATGTCCCGGTGACGGTCCTGGGCGTCGGGTCGAACCTGCTCGTGCGCGACGGCGGCGTGCCCGGCGTCGTCATCCGCCTCGGTCGCGCCTTCGCCGCCATCGACGTCGACGGCGAGACGATCGACGCCGGCGCCGGCGCGCTGGACGCGACGGTCGCGCGGACGGCGATGCACGCCGGGATCGGCGGGCTGGAGTTTCTCAGCGGCGTGCCGGGAACCATCGGCGGCGCGCTCAGGATGAACGCCGGCGCCTACGGCGGCGAGATGAAGGACGTCCTCGTCAGCGCCCGAGTGCTGACGCCGGACGGCGCCATCGCTGAACTGGGCGGCGATGAACTCGGCTTGGCCTATCGCGCCTGCGCTTTGCCACGCGACCGGGTCTTCATCTCCGCGCGCCTGCGCGGGCAGGCCGAGGCCAGGGAGGCGATTGCCGCGCGGATGGACGAGATCCGCCGCCGCCGCGCCGACACCCAGCCGATCCGCACCCGAACCGGAGGCAGCACCTTCGCCAATCCCTCGGGAGCCAAGGCCTGGCGGCTGATCGACCGGGCCGGCTGTCGCGGGCTCGCAATCGGCGGCGCAATGGTCTCCGAGCAGCACTGCAACTTCCTGATCAACACCGGGACCGCGAGCGCCGCCGACCTCGAGACTCTTGGAGAGGAGGTGCGCCGGCGGGTTTTCGCCGCTACCGGCGTTCGCCTCGACTGGGAGATCGACCGGATCGGCGTCGCCGATTGTGGCCTCAGAGACGCGAGCGAGGTGCGGCCATGAGCGCGTCGGTGAAAGGCGGGTGGCGGTGCTGATGGGCGGCTGGTCGGTCGAGCGCGAGGTCTCGCTGGTCAGCGGCGCCGCCGTGACCGCCGCGCTCCAGGCCGCCGGCTACGACGCCGCGGCGATCGACGTGACCCGGGACGTGCGCGACCTGCTTGCGGCTCTGAACGCCGCGCCCGGATGTCGTCTTCAACGCGCTGCACGGCAGATATGGCGAGGACGGCTGCATTCAGGGCCTGCTCGACATCCTCGCCGTGCCCTACACGCATTCCGGCCTGCTCGCTTCGGCGATGGCCATGGACAAGCCGACCGCCAAGCGGCTGTTCGGCGACGCCGGCATTCCCGTCGCCGAGCATGTGATCGCGGCGCGCGCGGACGTTCTCGCCGGCGAGGTCATGGCCCGGCCGTACGTCATCAAGCCGCTCAATGAGGGATCCAGCGTCGGCGTCCTGATCGTGCGCGAGGGCGACAACCATGGCCTGATGTCCGCCAAGGACTGGCCGTACGGCGAGCAGGTGATGGTCGAACGCTTCATCGCCGGGCGCGAACTCACCGTCGCGGTGATGGGGGATCGTGCCGCTGGCGGTGACGGAGATCACGACCCATCGCGGCTTCTACGACTACGACGCCAAGTATGCGCCCGGCGGCTCGCGCCATGTCGTCCCGGCCGAGCTCGATCCGGCGGTCTACGCCGAGACGCTGCGACTGGCGCTGCTCGCGCACCGGACGCTCGGTTGTCGCGGCGTGTCAAGGGCCGATTTCCGCTACGACGGCAGGCGCCTGTACGCGCTTGAGGTCAACACACAGCCCGGGATGACGCCGACGTCGCTGGTCCCCGAGCAGGCCGCGGCCTGCGGCATCGCCTTCGAAACCCTGGTTGCCTGGATGGTGGAGAACGCAGCGTGCGACTGACAGGCGCAAGGAAACAGCCGCCCACGCGCAAGCGAGGGCAGCCGCGCAAACGGGTGGTTCCCGTCTGGCGCCGGCGCTCGGTCCTGCTCGGCTGCGCGGCCGCGGTAGTTGCCGGCGCCGTCGGCTACGGCTGGTGGGCATGGCGCGTCCGGCATGCCGCAGGGTCTTGCCGAGGACGCCCGGGTCGCGCTGATGGACCGCTCGCTGGACCTCGGCCTGCGCGTCAACGAGGTCTACGTCGAGGGCCGCAAGCACACGCCGGTCGCGGCCCTGCGCAGGGCCCTGGCCGTCGAGCGGGGTGCTGCGATCCTGTTCGTCGACCTCGCTGCCGCCCGCGAGCGCCTGCTCGCGCTGCCCTGGGTCAGCGACGTCTCGGTCGAGCGGGTTCTGCCCGATACGGTCGTCATCCACCTGACGGAACGCCGGCCGGTGGCGCTGTGGCAGCAGGACGGCCGGTTCGCCCTCATCGACGGGTCCGGCGCCGTGATCCAGCGCGAAGGTCTAGGCGTCTTCTCCGAGCTGCCGATCATCGTCGGCGACGAGGCCGCCGCGGCCGAAGCGGCCGACCTGCTTGCCGTTCTTTCGACCGAAACGGCGCTGATGGCGCGGGTCAAGGCAGCCGTTCGGGTTTCCGGCCGGCGCTGGAACCTGCGCTTCAGCGACGGCCTCGACGTACGGATGCCGGAGGCAGACCTCGCCAGCGGCTGGCGCCGGCTTGCGGCCTATGAGCGCCGCTACGGCCTCGTCGGTCTCGGTCTGCGCAGCATCGACCTCCGCCTGCCCGACCGGGTCGTCGTCCGCCCGGTACCGAACTCTGACTTCGATCAGGGAAGATCGCCGGAAGAATGCCTGATCAGGGACAGTACCACCGAACGCATCGAGGCCACCGCCCTGCGGAGCAGGCGCTCGTCGCCACCCGGCTGGGCGAAGAACGGGTTCATCGCCGCGCTCGACGTCGGCACGACGAAGGTGAGCTGCCTCATCGCCCGTGTGGTCGGCAACGGGATCGTCGTCGTCGGCGTCGGTCATCAGGCCTCCCGCGGCCTGCGCTCCGGCACCTTCGTCGATCTCGACGCCGCCGAGGCCGCGGTCCGCGCCACCGTCGAAGCCGCCGAGCGGATGGCCGGCGAGAACATCCGCCAGGTGATCGTCAACGTCTCCGCCGGCAGTCCGCAGTCGCGGCTTGTCGCCTACGATGTCGCCGTCGGCGGCCACGAGATCGACGACGCCGACCTGCGCCGGATCCTCGAGCAGGCGAAAATCGGCCAGCCCGACGCACAGGGTGGCGAGGTCGTGCACGCGATCCCGGTCGGCTACAGCATCGACGGCTGCCGCGGCGTCCGCGACCCGCGCGGCATGTTCGGCCAGCGCCTCGGCGTCAGCCTGCACCTGATCACCGCCGCCGCGCGGGGCGCTGCGCAACCTGTCCGCCTGCATCGACCGCTGTCACCTGGAAATCGCCGACAAGGTCGTTTCGTCCTACGCCGCGGCGCTCGGCTGCCTGGTCGACGACGAGACCGCGCTGGGCACGACCCTGATCGACATGGGCGGCGGGACCACGTCGCTCGCGGTCTTCTTCGACGGCGAGCTGATCCATACCGACAGCATCGCCATCGGCGGCATCCACGTGACCAAGGACATCGCCCGGGTCCTGTCGACGCCTCTCACCCAGGCCGAGCGGATGAAAACCCTGTTCGGAAGTTGCCTGCCGTCGCCGTCGGACGATCGTCAGGTGATCGAGATCCCGCCGATGGGCGAGGAAGGTGCCGGCGAACTGAGCCAGGTGCCGCGGTCGCTCGCTGGTCAACGTCATTCGCTCGCGGCTCGAGGAGATGTTCGAGATGCTGCGCGCGCGTCTGGAGGACGCCGGCCTCGACAAGATGGCCGGCCGCCGAGTGGTTCTGACCGGCGGCGCCAGCCAGGTCCCCGGTGCGCCGGAGCTCGCCAGCATGATCCTCGATAAACAGGTTCGCATCGGTCGTCCGCGGCCGATGAAAGGTCTGCCCGAAGCAGCCTACGGACCCGGCTTTTCAACTTGCGCGGGACTTTTGCGTTACGCGGTCAGTCACCCTCACCACGGGAGACTTCGACCACCTATCGGCCGGTCGATCCGCCGGCCAGCCGCCTGAGCCGTCTGGGGCAATGGCTCCGAGAGAACTTTTAGGCTCCAAGCAAACTATGAAAGATACGGAGGCAGCCATGACCATCAATCTCAGCGTACCCGATCGCCAACCCCACCCCCGAGCTCAAGCCGCGGATAACGGTGATCGGGGTCGGCGGCGCGGGCGGCAATGCCGTCAACAACATGATCCGCTCACATCTGGAAGGCGTCGAGTTCGTCGTTGCGAACACCGACGCCCAGGCCATTGCCCAATCCACCGCCGACCGGCGGATCCAGCTCGGCGTGACCGTCACTCAGGGTCTCGGCGCCGGATCGCGGCCAGACATCGGCCGCATCGCCGCCGAGGAGGCCCTGGAGGAGATCATCGACGAGCTGCGCGGCTCGAACATGGTCTTCATCGCCGCCGGCATGGGCGGCGGCACCGGCACCGGCGCGGCGCCGGTCATTGCCCGCGCGGCGCGCGAGGCCGGGATTCTCACGGTCGGCGTCGTCACCAAGCCGTTCCACTTCGAGGGCGCGCACCGAATGCGCCTCGCCGAGCAGGGCATCGAGGAGCTCGAGCAGTTCGTCGACACCCTGATCATCATTCCGAACCAGAACCTGTTCCGCGTCGCCAACGAGCGGACCACCTTCGCCGACGCCTTCAAGATGGCCGACGATGTTCTCCATTCGGGCGTGCGCGGCGTCACCGACCTGATGGTCATGCCCGGCCTGATCAATCTCGATTTCGCCGACATCCGCGCGGTGATGAGCGAGATGGGCAAGGCGATGATGGGCACCGGCGAGGCCGAGGGCGACCGCCGGGCGCTCGATGCGGCGGAGGCGGCGATCTCCAACCCGCTGCTCGACGACGTCTCGATGAAGGGCGCGCGCGGCGTGCTCATCAACATCACCGGCGGTCCGGACATGACCCTGTTCGAGGTCGACGAGGCGGCCAACCGGGTCCGCTCCGAAGTCGATCCCGACGCCTTCATCATCTTCGGCTCGACGTTCGACGAGAGCCTGCAGGGCAAGATCCGCGTGTCCGTCGTCGCCACCGGAATGGACAGCGCCGCCGCCCGGGTGGCGCCGACGAAGCTTAGCCTGGTCCAGAACGAAGACGACGCGACACCGTCCTTCGGCGGCATCGAGGACGAAATCGACGAGGAGGCGGCCGCGGCACTGCTCGGCACCGGCACCGACGGCGCGCCGTACGCGCTCGGCGGCGACGGCCACGGCAACGGCCAATCCGCCCATGGCGACGGGCGGTCCAGGCAGGGCGAGGCGGGAGGGTCCGACTTCGCGCGCCCGCGGCGAGGATCGGCGTGGCGACGATGTCTTCGGCGGCGCGCACGACGGGCACGGCGCGATGGAGCGGATGACGAGCCTGCTCGCCCGGGTCACCGGCGCCGGCCGCACCGGCGTCCGCCAGGGTCGGGCCGGCGATGGCGAACTCGCCGACGTCACGCCGCCGGCGGTCGCGCCGACGCTGAAGCCGCCGCGCTTCGGCAATGTCAGCCCGGAGGAGCGGTTGCCGCAGTCGAAGCCGGAGGACGAGTTGCTCGATATCCCGGCGTTTCTCCGCCGGCAGGCCAACTGAAGCGGCGCCTGACCTGACGGTACCGTCCCCCCTCACCCCGACCCTCTCCCTCAGGGAGAGGGCGGCCCGCGCAGCGGGCGGGTGAGGGAGTGCCGCGCATTGCAACTGCGTTTGCTTTGGATCACGCCAGCCGGGCCGTGATACAGTCTTTCTACATCACGGTGTATATGTTGAGCGGAAGAGCACGGGAATGATTGCGAACCTGGGCCGGCGGGTGTGGCCGGCAGTTGCGCTCGGTGTTCTCCTCGTCGGCGCCTGTGCCTCATCGGAGGATGATGAGCAGTACGTCGAGCGGCCTGTCGAGGAGCTCTACGGCCGCGCCACAGCAGCGATGACCGACGGCGAGTTCAAGAAGGCGGCGAAGCTTTACGACGAGGTCGAGCGCCAGCACCCGTACTCGCCGTGGGCGACCCATGCTCAGTTGCAGGCGGCCTATGCCTACTACGAAGCCAACGAGTATGACGACGCCGTTGCCGCGCTCGATCGTTTTATCGATCTCCACCCCGCCGACAAGGACGTGCCCTACGCCTATTACCTTAAAGGCCTATCCTACTACGAGCGAATTTCCGATGCGGCGCGCGACCAGAAGATGACCGAGGATGCCAAGCGTGTCTTCCAGGAGCTGATCAACCGCTATCCCGAGAGCGCCTATTCCCGTGACGCCAAGGTCAAGATCGACCTTGCCAACGACCATTTGTCGGGCCGGGAGATGGTCGTCGGCCGCTACTATCTGCGCCGCGGATACTACGTCGCTTCGATCAACCGGTTCCGGACGGTGCTGCAGAAATATCAGACAACGACCCATGTTCCCGAAGCGCTGCTGCGTCTGACCGAGGCCTATACCGCGCTCGGCCTCAACGATGAGGCGCGCAAGACCGCGGCGATCCTGGGCTATAACTATCCCGGGAGCGAGTGGTACGCCGACGCCTACGCCCTGGTCGAAAGCGGCGGCGGATGACCTCGGCAGATCGCCATCCGGCTCCTGTTGCGGCCTCCATCGCCGATGCTCGTCGCTCTTTCCATCCGTGACATCGTCCTTATCGATCGCCTCGACCTCGAGTTCAAGCCGGGGCTTTCGGCGCTGACAGGCGAGAGCGGCGCCGGCAAGTCGATCCTCCTCGACGCGCTCGGTCTCGCTCTCGGCGGACGGGCCGATGCGCGGCTGGTTCGTCACGGCGCCGCGCAGGGCTCCGTGACGGCTGCGTTCCTTCTTCCCTCGCACCATCCGCTTGTCGCTCTCCTCGCCGAACAGGGCATCGCCGGCGATGACGAGGCCCTGGTGCTGCGGCGGGTCGTCGGCACCGACGGCCGTTCGCGCGCATTTGTCAACGATCAGCCGGTCGCCGTCGGGCTGATGCGCCAAATCGGCGATGCTCTGGTCGAGATTCACGGCCAGTTCGACAACCAGCGTCTCCTCAGTCCAGTCACCCACCGGGCCCTGCTCGACGCTTATGCCGGGCTCGAGACGGGCCTCGCTGCCACCGCGGAGGCTTGGGAGGCGGCGCTGGCGGCGGATGCAGCACTGACGGCAGCCGCGGCGGATATGGCGGCGGCGCGCCGTGACGAAGATTACCTTCGCCACGCCGTGGAGGAGCTCGACCGGCTCGATCCCCGGCCCGACGAGGAAGCGGCGCTGGCGGACACGCGCGCGAAGCTGATGGGCGGGGAGAAGATCGTCCAGGCCATGGCCGAAGCGAGCAGGACGCTGGCCGGCGAGGAGCCCCTGCCCGGAGCCGAGCCTGCGATTCAGGCGGCGCTGCGCCAACTCGAACGCGTCGCCGCTCTTGCGGGGGGCGGGCTCGACGCCGCGGTCGAGGCGCTGAGGCGCGCTCTCGCCGAAGTCATCGAGGCCCAGGCGCAGCTTGATCGCGCCCTGGCGGAGCTGGATCTGGATCCGCGCCGGCTGGAGGAGGCGGAGGAGCGGCTGTTCACGCTGCGCGCGACGGCACGAAAGCACGATTGCGCGGTCGACGACCTGCCGGCGCTGCGCGACGCGTTGGCCGAGCGTCTGGCCGGTCTCGATGACGACGCCGCAAGGCTCGATCGTCTGCGTCAGGCGGCCGCGGCGGCTCATGCCCGCTACGGCGTCGTCGCCGAAGAGATTGGCGTGGGTCGGCGCGATGCCGCGGCCCGTCTCGATGCCCAGGTCACGGCTGAGCTCGCACCCCTCAACCTCGGCCGGGCGGTGTTCCGGACGATGGTGCGGGCTCTTGCGCCGGCCGAGTGGGGCGCGCACGGCAAGGATCAGGTTGTGTTCGAGGTTGCGACCAACCCGGGCAGCCCGACCGGGCCCTTGAGCCGGATCGCCTCGGGCGGGGAGCTGGCGCGGTTCATGCTGGCGCTGAAGGTGGTGCTGGCCCAGGCCGATCCGGTGCCGACGCTGATTTTCGATGAAGTCGACGCCGGCGTCGGCGGCGCGGTGGCCGACGCGGTCGGCGAACGGCTCGCCCGGCTCGGCGAGGACGTTCAGGTTCTCGCTCTCACCCATTCGCCGCAGGTGGCGGCCCGCGGCGCCCACCACTGGCGGGTTCACAAGGCCGTCGGCGAGGGCGACGCGCGCACCCGCATCGACATCCTTGTCGGCGATGAACGCCGCGAGGAGCTGGCGCGGATGCTGGCCGGAGCCCGAATCACCGACGAGGCCCGCGCCGCCGCCGACAGCCTTCTGCTGCGCAAGAGCGCATGAGCGCGCCTGCGCGGGAGATCCCGCCCGAGGATCTAAGCCGCGAACAGGCGGAGGCGGAGCTGCGCGCCCTCGCCGAAGAACTCGCTGCCTACGATCGGGCCTACTACGTCGGGGATGCACCGCTTGTCAGCGACGCCGACTATGACGCGCTGGCCCGGCGCAATGCTGCCATCGAAGCGCGTTTTCCCGAGCTCGTCCGCGCTGACAGCCCCTCGAAGCGCGTCGGCGCGCCGCCGGCCGAGGGCTTCGCCAAGGTCGTGCACAGCCGGCCGATGCTTTCGCTGAACAACGCTTTCACCGATGCCGAGCTGATCGAGTTCGTCGCCCAGATCCGCCGCTTCCTCAAGGAGCTCAGCGACAATCCGGGCCAGCCGCTGGCGATGGTGGCGGAGCCCAAGATCGACGGCCTGTCCATCTCGCTGCGTTACGAGGAGGGCCGCTTCGTCCGCGGCGCGACGCGGGGCGACGGCAGCATCGGCGAGGACGTCACCGCCAACCTCCGGACCCTCGCCGACATTCCCGATGAGCTCGCCCGGTGCGCCCGCCGTCGCCGAGGTGCGCGGCGAGGTCTACATGCGCAGGGCCGACTTCGCCGCCCTCAACGCGCGTCAGCGCGGGTCGGACGCCAAGGTCTTCGCCAATCCACGCAACGCCGCCGCCGGCTCGCTGCGCCAGCTCGATCCCGCTGTCACCGCCGCGCGGACGCTGCGCTTCTTCGCCTATGCGGCGGGCGAGCTCTCCGAGCCCCTGGGCGATACCCACAGCGCGTTCCTCGACCGGCTCAAGGCGTTCGGGTTCCCGGTCAATCCGCTCGCCCGGCTCTGCCGCGACGAGAGCGAGATGCTCGCCTTCTACCACGAGCTCGCCGACCGGCGCGCCGGGCTGGACTACGACATCGACGGCGTCGTCTTCAAAGTCGACCGCCTCGACTGGCAGCAGCGGCTCGGCTTCGTCAGCCGGGCGCCGCGCTGGGCGATCGCACAGAAATTCGAAGCGGAGAGGGCGCGCACGGTGCTGCGCCAGATCCGCATCCAGGTCGGCCGCACCGGGACGCTGACCCCGGTCGCGCATGCTCGATCCGGTCACGGTCGGCGGGGTCGTGGTGTCCCGCGCGACCCTGCACAACGAAGACGAGATCGCGCGCAAGGACGCCCGCGAGGGCGACAACGTCATCATTCAGCGCGCCGGCGACGTCATCCCCCAGGTCGTCGCCGTGATCATGGAGGAAAGGCCGGATGACGCCACGCCCTATCGCTTCCCCGACCGTTGCCCGGAGTGTGGGAGCCTGGCGGTGCGCGAAGCCGGGGCGGCGGCGCGGCGGTGCACCGGCGGGCTGATCTGCCCGGCCCAGTCGCTCGAGCGGCTGAAGCACTTCGTCTCGCGCGGCGCCTTCGACATCGACGGCCTCGGCGCCCGCCATCTCGCGGCGTTCCGCGCCGACGGTCTTATCGGCGGGCCCGCCGACATCTTCCGCCTCCACACGCGAGAAGCCGACATTGCCGCGCGGCCCGGCTGGGGCGCGCGTTCCGCCGCCAACCTGATCGCCAGCATCGAGGCGCGGCGGACCATTGCACTGGACCGGTTCATTTACGCGCTCGGCATCCGTCAGGTGGGCGAGGCGACGGCGCGCCTGCTCGCCCGCCATTACGGCTCGCTCGGAGCCTGGCGCGACGCCATGACCGCGGCGGCGGCGGCCGAGAGCGAAGCCTACCGCGACCTCGTCAACATCGACGGCGTCGGCCCGTCGGTCGCCGGCGATCTCGCGGCCTTCTTCGCCGAGCCGCACAACCAGGCCGTCCTCGACGATCTCGCGCGGTGAAGTGACGGTCGAGCCCTTCGTCGCTCCGGAAGCCTCGGCCTCGCCGCTGAGCCGGCAAGACCGTCGTCTTTACCGGCAGCCTGCAGACGATGACCCGCAACGAGGCCAAGGCGCGGGCCGAGGCGCTGGGGGCCAAGGTCGCCGGGTCGGTCTCGCGTTCCACCGACTATGTCGTCATCGGCGCCGACGCCGGCAGCAAGGCCGCCAAGGCGGAGGCGCTCGGCGTCGCCGTCCTCAGCGAGGCCGAATGGCTGGCGCTGATTGCGCCGCAAGCGGGCTGAGAGGACAACCGTGCGGTAGAGGGCGTCGCGCCCTCTCCCGTCGTTCCGCGCCTACAGGATGAAGTCGCCGCCGACCCACTGGGTATGGAGCGCGGTTCCGTCCTTGACCAGGATGTCCATCTCCACCGTCGCCTTGTTGGCGTCGGTGTTGGCCTGGATCAGGGTGTCCGTGCTGCCTGCCTTGACCACGTGCACCTGCCCCGGCCCGCTGAACTTGGCGGCGCCCTTGAAGGCGAACGCCTGGTTGCCGCCTTTGGTTATGTTGGCATCGATGGTCGAGAGGTCGATCCGGTCGCCGACCGCCTTGCCGACGCCAGCGAAGTCGAGGATCACGTCGCGAAGCGCGCCCTTCGAGTTGGTCACGGCGTCGTAGTCGAAGATGTCGTTGCCGGTACCGCCGGTGAGCTGGTCGAACCCGTCGCGACCCGAGAGCGCGTCGGCTCCCTCTTCACCGTAGAGCTTGTCGTTGCCGCTGCCGCCGCCGAGCTTGTCGTTGCCGGCGCCGCCGTCGAGATAATCGTTGCCGGCCTGCCCGCCGAGCTCGTCGACGCCGATCCCGCCGTACATCCGGTCATTGCCATCCTGGCCGAACAGCTTGTCGTTGCCGTCGTCGCCGTAGAGCTTGTCGACCCCGGGGCCGCCGTCGAGGTAGTCGTTTCCGCCCTTGCCGCAGACGGTGTCGTCCCCGGCCAGGGCATAGACGGTGTCGGGGCCGGTCGTGCCGCTGATCACATCGTTGCCCGACGTCGGCGTCCCGCCGCCGCTGCCGCCCGCGACCGCGCCGACCGAAGCACTGGCGTCGACAAGGCCGTAGCCGGAGGCGACGTCTTTGCCGGTCTGGAACCCGGCGGCGTATGGGTTGTCCATGTCGATCGCCTTGGACTCGAGCGCGTTGTAGATCTGGGTCGGGGTCAGCGTGCCCTTCGCATCGAGCATCAGCGCGGCGACGCCGGCGGCATGGGGCGCGGCCGCCGAGGTGCCGAAGAAGTTGGGCTTGCCGTTGCCGTCGGTGTCGCTGCCGAAGAAGGTCGTGTCGGTGCCGTCGGGCGCGGTGAGGTCGACGCGGTCGCGGAGTTCCGGCGAGGCCAGACGGGCGCCCGAGGCGCTGTACAGGATCGGCGTCCCGCCGGCAGACGAGAACCCCTCGAGAGCCGGCGGAGTCGTCCCGAACTCAGGGGTTTTGTGATAATCGGCGGCGCCGACGCCCTCGCCGCCGTCGGCCGAGGCATGTCCGTAGGAAGCGCCGCTGTTGGTCTTGTACTCGGTGAAGCTGGCGGCTCCGAAATCGACATACTTGATATGGGACGGGTTGGGCCCCGCGTACTTGGCGATGACGAGGTCATAGGACCGGGTCGCACCCGAGCCGTTGGTCAGTTGCACGATTTCGACTGGATCGCCGCCGATGTTGGTGTCTTCGCTCGCAGTAATCAATTTTCCGGCCGCATCGTAAACGAGAACGTCGAGGTCGGACTTCGCGCCGACCCCTGTATGCGTGTAGAACGGGTCGGCCCACTGGAACGACAGCAGGGCGGTCTTGCCCGCGCCCAGGGCGAAACGCTGGGTGGCGTCGGCGCCGGTCGCCGGGTTGAAGTCATGGACCGACTGATAGGCGTAGGGCAGGTCGAGCCCCGCCGGCGCCGCCATCGGCCGATAGCCGGCTTCGTACGACCTGACCGCCTCATTGCCAGCCGACGAGAAGTAGGCGACGCCGCCCGCGGCAACCCGATCGACGGCTTTCGCAATGACGCCGTCGAGGAACATGGGCTCGGCAAAGTAGACCACGTCATCGACGATGACGTCGGCGCCGGCGTTCTTCAGATCGACGATGCCTTGCGCGAAATCGGCCTGACCGTTGTTGGCGGTATGGAAGGCGAGGCTGCAGTTCGGCGCGACGTCGTAGACCAGTTGCGCCATCGCCCGTCCCTCGTCGCTTCCGCCTAAGGAATCAGAGAGGATCGTGACCCCGGCCGGCAGATCGCCCGAGGCCCGGTCTGCGGCGTAGCTGCCGGGTCCGGTGTCGAAGCTGTCCGACAAGACCCCGACTCTGATCCCGGTGCCGTCGACACCGAATGCGGCGCGGGCATCATCAGTCCGCATCGCCGCATCGCCCTGCGATGTTGCCGAGCCGACGCAGGTTGTCGAATAGGCCGCCATGGCCGAATGAACGCCGGGCAGCCTGGCCAGCTCGTCGATGCTGTCGATGGGAAGTTTTCCGCTGACCATCTTTCCAAACGCCGTGCCGTGCTCAAGCCCGATAGCCTTGAGCGCGGCAAGCACGCTTGTGCCGCTGCCGTCGGCGGTGATGTCGACGGTCACTGCCGAGCCTGACGCTGGCCTGCCTGCGGCGTCCGCCGTGAAGCCGCTGCCGCTCACGTGGGTCACGACGTGATCGTCGTGCCGACTCCACAACCGGATGAGATCGTCGTCGATCATCGTATCCGGTTTGGCGCCCGGTGCCGCCGTCGCGCCGACGCGGGCCGCGAACGCGCTCAGGTCGTTCAGCCCTGGATCAATGGCCATCGTCTTGTGCCCCACAAACGAACGTTAACGTATCATTACGGAGTAGCCGTTCGCCGGCAGTCTCTGCAAGTAAAAATTAAAAGTTCGCGACGTGAAAAAGACCATTGCGCTGCTACTAAAAATTTACCCCGTGCGGTCATCATCGGCTGAACGGACAGGACCAGGAAGCGCGCCCCTCCATCTCGAAGGACGTAGAACTTTGCAAGCCTTCGGCACTCTTGGTCGGTATTGCTTTCGCGACGAAGTAATTACGGCACTCGACTGTTCGGCGATCCGGAGCAGGCCCGCCGTTAGAAGGCACACCCGAGCCGATACCGCGGAGACGCGGATTTCACCGCCAGCGATAACGTGACGGCTGTGCCAAACGCAGACCTGTGCTAAATTGCACCCCAATGGGGGAGCAAGGCCAGGTAAAGCGCTGAAGAGCCCGCCAGCGGCGAGGCAGGGCGCACAGGTTGCGCGCTAAGGTGGAAAATAAACTAGATCGGAAAGACAGCTCGAAAGTTTTTTCAATTTGTCCCTGCTCAATTCGACGCTGGAGGGCTCGTCTCTTGCGTCGAACGGTCGCGAACTGACCGCAACCCGCCGGTAAGTGTGAGGAATGATGTTTTCACAGTTGTTCGGTTTCCTGTCCGCCGACATGGCCATCGACCTCGGAACGGCCAACACCCTTGTCTATGTCAAAGGGCGAGGGATCGTCCTGAACGAGCCCTCGGTTGTCGCCATCGCCGACATCCGGGGCCGCAAGCAGGTGCTCGCCGTGGGCGAAGAGGCGAAATTGATGCTCGGCCGGACGCCCGGCAACATCCAGGCTATCCGGCCGCTGCGCGACGGGGTCATCGCCGATTTCGAGGTGGCCGAGGAGATGATCAAGTATTTCATCCGCAGGGTGCACAACCGGCGAAGCTTTGCCAGCCCGCTGTGCGTCGTCTGCGTCCCGTCCGGGTCGACGGCGGTCGAGCGCCGGGCTATCCAGGATTCCGCCGAGAGCGCCGGCGCCCGTCGTGTCTTCCTGATCGAGGAGCCGATGGCCGCGGCCATCGGCGCCGGCCTGCCGGTCACCGAGCCGACGGGATCTATGGTCGTCGACATCGGCGGCGGCACGACCGAGGTCGCGGTGCTGTCGCTGGGCGGCATCGTCTACGCCCGCAGCGTCCGGGTCGGCGGCGACAAGATGGACGAGGCGATCATCGCCTATATCCGCCGCAACCATAACCTGCTGATCGGCGAGAGCAGCGCCGAGCGGATCAAGGAGACAGATCGGCTCGGCCTGCCCGCCCGATGACGGCGACGGCCGGACGATGGACATCAAGGGCCGCGATCTGATGAACGGGGTGCCGAAGGAAATCGTCATCAGCGAGCGCCAGATCGCCGAAAGCCTCGCCGAGCCAGTCGGCTCGATCATCGACGCGGTCAAGGTCGCTCTCGAACATACCGCGCCTGAATTGGCCGCAGACATTGTCGAGAAGGGGATCGTGCTCACTGGCGGCGGCGCGCTGCTGAACAATATCGATTTCGTCCTGCGTCACGCCACCGGACTGCCCGTTTCCATCGCCGAAGATCCGCTCTCCTGCGTCGCGCTCGGCACCGGCCGTGCCCTCGAGGAGATGAAGCGCATGAGAAACGTCCTGGCGAGTATGTACTGAGGTTTGCGAAGGGCATCCCTTGCGGGAGAAGCTACGCTTGGACTTCCGCGTCGTCGCGGCGTGGAAGTCGCTCGTTCAGGGCCTGCTGTATGCCGGACTCGTCTTCGTCGCGATCATCCTGATGATGCTCGGCAAGGCGAACGGCGAGATCACGGAGCGCATCCGTATCCAGGTCGCCGATGCCGTCGCGCCGCTCCTCGATCTCATGTCGCGCCCGGTCGACGCCGCGGTGGCGGCGGCGCAGGCGGTGCAGGGATGGGAGGCGCTGCAGGCGCAAAACAGAGCGCTGACGCAGGATCGCGAGCGACTTTCACGCTGGCAGGAGACGGCCTACCGGCTTGAGGCCGAAAACGCGGAGCTCAGGCAGTTTCTCCATCTCGTTCCCGACCCGGAAGCGCATTTCGTCACCGCCCGCGTCATCGCCGACAGCGGCGGCGCCTTCGCCCGTAGCCTGGTCGTCGGCGCGGGCGCCGGTGACGGCGTCGCCAAGGGCCACGCCGTCATTACCGCCACCGGCCTCGTCGGTCGCGTTGCCGGCGTTGCGGCGCGGTCTTCGCTGGTGCTGCTCATTACCGATCTCAACTTCCGCGTTCCGGTCGTCATCGGCGCGACGCGGACGCGCGCGATTCTGGCCGGGTGACAATTCCGACCGGCCGAAAATTACCCACCTCGACCCGGACACCTTCATCGCCGTGGGGGACCGTGTCGTTACCTCCGGCCATGCCAACGCATTTCCAGCCGACCTTCCCATCGGCACCATCGCTTCGGTGCAGGATGGCGTCATCCGGGTTCAGCTTTTCGCCGAGGGTATGCCAATCGACTATGTCCGGATCGTCGATTACGGCCTGCAGGGCATTATCCGGGACGCCGCCGCAAGCGTCCCGAGCAAGGCCGGCAAGACAACAGCGCGCACTGCAGGTCCGTCGCCGACCGCCGGCCGGAGCGCAGACCGGATCGCGGGCCGAAGCGATGGCCAGGGCGCCGCGCCGTGACCCGATCGCTCCGGCTCAGGCTCGCAGCGGCGGCGCGGACGGTGATTCCGGCCGGCCTGGCGTTCCTGTTCGTGCTGGCGGGATGCATCCCGTTGACCGCGATCGACATACAGGTCATCAAGCCGCTCCTGCCGTTCGCCGCGGTCTACTACTGGGCGCTTTACCGTCCGGACCTGCTGCCGGCGCCCGTAACCTTCATGGTCGGACTGCTGGTCGATATTCTCAGCGGCGCGCCCCTCGGCGTCCACGCGGCAACCTTCTGCCTCGTTCATGGCGGGCTCCGCAGGCAGCGCCGCTTCCTGGTCGGAAAATCGTTTCTGATCAACTGGTCGGGCTTCGCCCTCGTCGCCGCCGGCGCTTTCGCTTTCATCTGGCTGCTGACCTCGATCCTGCACGGCGCGCCGTTAGCCGCCGAAGGGCTGGTGTTGCAGGCCGGGACGACCGTTGCTGCCTTTCCACTAGCGTTCTGGCTTCTGCTCCGCTGTCATCGCGCCCTCGTCAGGCGGATCTGAGATGAGCCGCGACGGCGACCGGCAGAGAGTGTTTACCCGGCGGGCGCTGCTGATGGCCGGCGGCCAGAGCGTCCTGCTCTCGATCCTTGCCGGCCGTCTCTACTATCTGCAGGTGGTCGAGGCCGGCCACTACGCCACCCTGGCCGATGACAACCGGATCAACCTTCGCCTGCTGCCGCCGCCGCGGGGCCGGATCAATGACCGTCTCGGCCGGCCGCTCGCTGTCAACCGGCAGAATTATCGGGTCGTCCTTGTCGCCGAGCAGATCGGCAACGTCGAGGAACTTCTCGACAGTCTCGCTCAGGTGATCCCCGTCAGCGAAGCCGATCACCGGCGCATCCTGACCGAGGTCCGGCGCAAGCGGAAGTTCGTGCCGGTAACCGTGAGCGAGGATCTGGCGTGGGATGAGGTTGCCCGCATCGCGGTCAACGCACCGGATCTCCCCGGCGTCGCCGTGGAGGAAGGGCAGAGCCGTGTGTACCTGCACGGCCCGGCCTTTGCCCATGTCCTCGGCTATGTCGCACCGGTCTCCGAAGCGGAGCTGAACGGCGATCCGCTTCTCGAGCTGCCCGGCTTTCGCACCGGCAAATCGGGCGTCGAGCGGAGCAGCGATCTGCTTTTGCGCGGCAAGGCCGGACGCTCGCAGGTGGAGGTCAACGCCATCGGCCGGGTGATCCGCGAGCTCAGCCACGAGGACGGCGAACCCGGCGCCGACATCAACCTCACCCTCGATCTCGACCTGCAACGGCTGTCGGGAGACCGCCTGGGCAATGAAAGCGGCGCGGTCGTGCTGCTCGATGTTCTGACGGGCGAAGTCCTCGCCCTTGCCTCGAACCCGGCGTTCGATCCCAACGCCTTCAACAGGGGCCTTAGCGTCGGCGAGTGGCGGGCGCTGATCTCCGATCCTAAGGCGCCACTGACCAACAAGGCGATCGCCGGTCTCTACGCGCCGGGCTCGACCTTCAAGCCGGTCACCGCTCTGGCCGCCCTGCAGGACGGCGACATCACCCCCGAGACCAAGGTGACCTGCTACGGCCGTACCCGGCTCGGCAACGCAACGTTCCACTGCTGGAAGCGCGGCGGTCATGGCGTCATGGATCTGCGGAACGCGATCGCCCAGTCGTGCGACGTGTACTTCTATGAGGCCGCGAAGCGCTGCGGCATCGACAGGATCGCCGCAATGGCCGGTCGGCTCGGCTTCGGCGAGCCGACCGGCATCGAGCTGGCGGCGGAGCGCGCCGGCGTCGTCCCGTCACGAAACTGGAAGCTGGCAAACCTCGGCGTGCCTTGGCAGAAGGGCGAGACGCTGATTGCCGGCATCGGCCAGGGCTTCGTCCTGACCACGCCCCTCCAGCTCGCGGTGATGACCGCGCGCATCGCCGGCGGCGGGTTTCAGATCGTGCCGCGGCTCATCGGCGTCATAGATGAAGGCGCCGCCGGCGCCAGAAGAAACGTGCCAGGGTCGTCCGTGGCCTCGGCCTGAACCCCCAGCACCTAAAGCTTGTCCAGGACGGCATGGCCGGAGTCATGACCGGCCCCCGGGGCACCGCCCGCCATGCCGCGATCAAGGAGCCGGGCATGGAGATGGCCGGCAAAACCGGCACCGCCCAGGTCCGCCGCATTACCAAGGCCGAGCGTGAAGCCGGCGTCATAAAGAACGAGGACTTGCCGTGGAAGCGACGCGATCACGCGCTGTTCATCGGCTATGCGCCGGTCCAAGCGCCCCGTTATGCCGTCGCCGTCGTCGTCGAGCATGGCGGCAGCGGTTCGGCGGCGGCCGCGCCCATCGCGAGCGACATTCTCTATGCTGCCCAGACCCTGCGCCAGGGGAGGGCGCCGTCGACAGGTGCGAACGCCGGGCCGGCCGCCGCCGCCGGCCGCCCTCGCGTCGGCGAAGGCTAGCCCGCGATGAGCCTCGCTGCCAGCAGCGCCCGCCTGTCCGTCACCGAAAAGCTCTGGCGCATTCGCTGGATCTTCGTCCTGCTGCTGTGCCTGGTCGCCGGCGTTGGCGCAACCATGCTTTACTCGGCCGCCAACGGCAGCATCCAACCCTGGGCTGCCCGCCACGGCGCCCGCTTTGCCGTCGCCCTGGTGCTGATGATCGCGGTCGCGATGACCGACATCCGCCTCTGGCTGCGCCACGCCTACGCCTTCTACGCCCTTGCGCTGGTTCTGCTCGCCGCCGTCGAGGCCGCCGGATCCATCGGCATGGGCGCACAGCGCTGGATCGATCTCGGCTTCATCAATCTGCAGCCCTCGGAGCTGATGAAGGTCGCCCTCATCCTGGCGCTGGCCCGCCACTTCCACGGCGCCCATGCCGAGGAGATGGGCCGGCCGCTGAGGCTGTTCCTGCCTCTGTTCCTGGTCGCCGCACCCGCCGCCCTGGTGCTGAAGCAGCCGGACCTCGGCACCACGCTGATGCTGCTTATCGCCAGCGCCGCCGTCTTCTTCGCCGCCGGGGTGCGGCTGTGGATTTTCGCTGCCGCCGCCGCCTGCGCCTCCGCCGCCGCACCGATCGCCTGGCAGTTCCTTCACCAGTACCAGCGCCAGCGGATCCTGACCTTTCTTCATCCCGAAAGCGACCCGCTGGGCTCTGGCTACCACATCCTTCAGTCGAAGATCGCGCTCGGCTCCGGCGGGATGTTCGGCAAGGGGTTCATGCTGGGCAGCCAGAGCCACCTCAACTTCCTGCCGGAGAAGCAGACCGATTTTATCTTCACCATGCTCGCCGAGGAGTGGGGGCTGGTCGGCGCGGCGGGCCTGATCGGCCTTTATACCCTGATCCTGATCTACTGTTTCGCCATCGCCCTGTCGGCCCGCAGCCAGTTCGGCCGCCTGCTCACCATCGGCATCACGACGACGTTCTTTCTTTACGTCTTCATCAATATGGCGATGGTCATGGGCCTGATCCCGGTCGTCGGCGTGCCGCTGCCGCTCATTTCCTATGGCGGCACCGCGGCGGTCACGATCATGCTCGGCTTCGGCCTGATCATGTCGGTCCACGTCCATCGCGACGTGTCCATCGGCCGCCACGGCGGCGACGATCAGTTGTAGACGGACTGGCGAGATGCTTGCCGTAAATGGCGCAGTTAAATCACGTCTACGTAAGGGCGGAGCAGCGCAGGATAGATCGCAGGCCTACTGTGCCAGGGCGGCGGCGCGGGCGCGGGCCTCGGCGGCCTTGTCCGTCTCGCCGAGAACATCGTAGGCCCGGGCCAGACGCAGCCAGCCTTCGCGATCGTCCGGGCTCGCCTCCAGCCGGGTCGCCAGGCGCTCGACCATCGAGCGGATCATCCGGCCGCGATCTTCGGGAGTCATCTGCCGCGCCGCCTCTATATCGCCGGCGCCCGGCCCCGGCCCGGCCGGCGCCCCGCCCAGGGCTTCGGCCTCGGCTGACGGACTGAGCGAAGCGACGTCGACTCCGAGTTCGCCGGCGGCGCGGGCGATCTGCTCGCGTACGGCCGCGAGCCACGGCGCATCGGCCGGCGAGAGCGCGACCAGATCGACCCAGTCCTGCAGCGCGCCGCGGACATCGCCGCCTTGCGCCTTGGCCAGGCCGAGGTAGAAGCGCGCCCGCGGCTCGCGCGGGTCGGCGGCCAGAACGCCGGCGAAGACCGAGCGGGCTTCGTCCGTCACCCGGCCGTCGGCCGCGGCCACACGGGCCTCGCCATACGACGCGGCGATGTCCGCGCGGTCCGGGGCCAGCGCGTGAGCCCGACCGAGCGCGTCGACAGCCTCGGGGAACTGCTGCAGGCCGACGTAGGAGCGGCCGAGCAGGGCCCAACCCTCGACATCGTTCGGCCGGCTTTCGAGCGCGCGCGCCAGGGCGCGAACCGCATCCTCGGCGGACATGGTATCGAGCGCGTTGCCGCTGCCCGCCGCCGCCGACCGCTCGGCCAGCGGACGATCGACCTCGCCCGGTGCGCCGACGATCAGGTACAGCCCGACCGCGGCAATGGGCGCGGCCAGCCCGAGGAGCCCGACAGCCAGACGCCGGCGCGCCGGCCGGTGCCTTGGCCTCGTTGTCGCTTCCGCCTTGGATCTTCCGTACTGTCGCCGACGGCAAGGATCCGTCGCTTGACCTCGGTGCGCGCCGCTTCGGCTTCGCTGTCGCGCAGCAGGCCACGCTCGACATCGCGGTCGACTTCGGCAAGCTGCTCGCGGTAGATGCGCAGGTCGAGCTGCCGGCGCGACGGCGCGGCGCGGTGACGGCGCGACAGCAGCGGTGCTGCGACAAACAGCACCGCGAGGACGCTCAGCGCGGCGACGGCGAGCCAGAGCAGGATCA
The DNA here is from genome assembly GCA_963789785.1 of uncultured Alphaproteobacteria bacterium. Taxonomy (GTDB): domain Bacteria; phylum Pseudomonadota; class Alphaproteobacteria; order Rhodospirillales; family Defluviicoccaceae; genus JAEULH01. Next base: position 129,963 of record CAWBNC010000019.1, read on the forward strand.
CGAGGCCTCGTCCTCCATCAGCCCGGCGAGTCGCCGGCGCTCACTCTCGGTGAGCGTCTCGCGGACCGCTTCTTCCGGCGCCGCGCCGCCGGTAATAGACGGCCACGGCCACGAGCCCGATCACGAGGATCACCGCCGGGCCCAGCCACAGGGCGTAGGTGGCTACCTTGAACGGTGGCCTGAGCAGGACGAAGTCGCCGTAGCGGGAGACGACGTAGTCGACGACCTCGCCGTCGCTGTCGCCGGCCGCGACGCGCTCGCGCACGAGGATGCGAAGGTCGTGGGCGAGTTCGGCGTCGGAGTCGTCGATCGACTGGTTCTGGCAGACGAGGCAGCGGAGTTCCTTGCTGATCTCGCGCGCACGGCCTTCGAGCGCCGGGTCGGCCAGCATTTCGCCCGGTTGTACCGCGCCCGCAGGAACCGCTAGCGCGACGGCCAACGCGATCAGGATCATGATCGCCAGCATCGCCACTGCCAGCGGGCAGGCGCCGCGCGCTCAGCCGCGCTGCAGCGCGCGGACGATCGGCCATAGCTGCGTCTCCCAGTTTTCGGGCGTGATCGGGCCGACGTGCTTGTAGCGGATGACGCCGTTGCGATCGATGATGAAGGTCTCGGGCGCGCCGGTGACTCCCAAAGCGATGGCCGCCCTGCTGTCCGGATCATCGCCGATCAGCGTATACGGATTGCCGCGCCTGGCCAGCCACGCAGGACCGGCCGTCCGGTTCTTCTCGCGCCAGTCGATGCCATGGATCGGGACCAGGCCGTCCGCCTTGATCTCCATCAGGAACGGATGCTCGACAAGACAGGCGACGCACCACGAGCCGAAGACGTTGAGCAGGGAGACCTCGCCGCGCAGGTCGGCGCTGGTCAGGCCCCGCTCGCGCCCCTCGATCGGCGGCAGGTCGAACTCGGGCACCGGCTGGTCGATCAGGACCGACGGGATCTCGTGCGGATCCTTGCCGAGGCCGATCCAGAAGTAGCCGGCGAGGACGAGAAAGATCGCCAGCGGGATGAAGAAGAGCAGCCGGCTCATGCGCGGGCGGGCCTCAGGTGCCGGCTCCCGCCGTTCCGACCGGCGGCACGCCTGCCGCCCCGCGCGCCGCTTTCCGGGCCGCTTTCCGGGATGGAGCGCCGACCCGGTGGCGACGGTCCGACAGGCTGAGCAGACCGCCCGCGACCATGATCGCGGCGCCGGCCCAGATCCAGGCGACCAGCGGGTTGAAGTAGAAGCGGGTGACATAACCGCCGTCGCCCTGTCTGCTCGCCGATGACGAGGTAGATGTCGCCGGAGACGGTCGTGCGGATCGCGGCCTCGGTCGTCTCGCCGGCCCTCGACGGGATAGAAGCGCTTTTCCGGCGTCATCGTCGCGAGCTTTCGGCCACCGCTACCGAGGGCGAAGGCCGCCCGCGTCGCCTCGTAGTTCGGCCCGGCGACGGGTCGCACGGCGTCGAGCGTGATCTCGTAGCCGGCGAAGCTGAGCGTCTGCCCCGGCGACATGAGCTGGACCGACTCCTGCTTCCAGACGCCGGCGCCGGTCATCCCGGCGATGGCGACGGCGAGACCGGCGTGGGCGAGGCTCATGCCCCAGGTCGCCCGCGGCAGGTTCGCCAGCCGCCGCGCGCTCTCGCCCAGCGGAACCGTGAACAGTCTGCGCCCGGGCGGCAAGCTCGCTCAGGGTGCCTGACGAACAGCCACGCCGCCATGGCCATGCCGACGATGCCGACGAGGTCGCGCAGACCATGGACCAGCCACACGATGAGCGATGGCGGCGAGCGTGCACAGCGCCGCCAGCCACAGCCGGCTCAACGCGGCGGCAAGGTCGGCGCGCTTCCAGGCCAGCAGCGGTCCGACCGCCATGGCCGCGACCAGCGGCGCCATCAGCGGGATGAAGACGGAATTGAAGAAGGGCGGGCCGACCGAGACCTTGTCGCCACCGACCGCTTCGAGCATCAGCGGGTAGAGGGTGCCGAGCAGCACGCTCGCCGCGGCGGTGGCTAGCAGCAGGTTGTTGAGCAACAGTGCGCCCTCGCGCGAGACCGGCTGGAATAGGCCGCCACCGCGCAACGACGGTCCGCGCCAGGCGAACAGCGCCAGCGAGCCGCCGATGATGACGACGAGCAGGCCGAGGATGAAAACTCCGCGGGCCGGATCGACGGCAAATGCATGGACCGAGGTGAGCACGCCCGAGCGGACGAGGAAGGTGCCGAGCAGGCTGAGGCCGAAGGTGACGATGGCGAGGAAGATGGTCCAGCCCTTCAGCGCATCCCGCTTCTCGACCACGCTGGCTGAGTGCAGCAGCGCCGTGCCGGCCAGCCACGGCATCAGCGAGGCGTTCTCGACCGGATCCCAGAACCACCAGCCGCCCCAGCCGAGTTCGTAGTAGGCCCACCACGAGCCCAGCGTGATGCCGACGGTCAGAAACATCCACGCCGCCAGCGTCCACGGCCGCACCCACCGGGCCCAGGCGGCGTCGACCCGGCCCTCGATCAGAGCGGCGATGGCGAACGAGAAGGCCATCGAGAAGCCGACGTAACCGAGGTAGAGGAACGGCGGATGGAAGGCCAGGCCCGGGATCCTGGAGCAGCGGGTTCAGCCCGGCGCCGTCGAGGGGCGCCGGGATCATCCGCGCGAACGGGTTCGAGGTCAGGATAATGAACAGATAGAAGGCGATGGCGATCCACGACTGGACCGCGAGCACCCGCGCGCGCAGCGCCTGCGGCAGGTTGACACCGAAGGCAGCGACCGCGGCGCCGAAGATCGTCAGGATCAGCACCCACAGCAGCATGGAGCCCTCGTGGTTGCCCCAGGTGCCGGCGAGCTTGTACAGCATCGGCTTGGACGAGTGCGAATTGGCGACGACATTGGCGACGGAGAAGTCGGACGTCGCGTGCGCGTACATCAGGCTCCCGAACGACAGCGCCACCAGCATGAACTGCGCCAGCGCTGCGGTGCGGGCGACCTCCATCAGCGCCGGATCGCGCCGCTGCGCGCCGACCATCGGCACGATCCCCTGCACCAGCGCGACGGCAAGGGCGAGGATCAGTGCAAAGTGGCCCAACTCGACGATCATCGCGCCGCTCCTTGCGGGATCTGCCCGGCCTGTTCCATCAACTCGCGCATGTGCTGCCACCGACCTGATTTCTTTAGCGCGTCGGCGACCTCGGGCGGCATGTAGGTCTCGTCGTGCTTGGCGAGCACCTGATCGGCGACGAAAACGCCGCTCTTCATGTGGCCCTCGGCAACCACGCCCTGACCTTCGCGAAAGAGGTCGGGGAGGATCCCGGTATAGGCGACCGAGACCGTGTTCGCCAGATCGGTGATGCGGAAGGTCACCGTTGCCCCATTCTTGTCGACGCTCCCTTCCTCGACCAGACCGCCGATACGCAGCCGCCGATCGGCCAGATTGGCGTGCTCGGTGAGTTCGGTCGGGCTGTGGAAGAAGACGATCAACTCCTGGAACGCCGACAGGATCAGCGCCGCGGCGACGCCAAGCAGGCCGAGGCCGATCACGACGAAGGTCAGACGCCGATGCTTAGGCTTCACCGGTCGGTTCCCTGCGGTCTTCTCTCATTTCGGCGCGCAGGCGCAGAAGGTCCGCCTCGCGGCAGCGCACGTCTCGGACGCTGATCACCAGCAGGCCGATCAGGACGACGGCGGTGGCGGCGAACGCCGGCCAGACGTAGGCCGCGTATCCGCCCATGGCCAGAAATACTGACAGCGAACCGGTCTCCATTGCGGATCTAGCCGTGCACCTGGCGCAGGCGCAGCGCGCGGATCTTGCCAGCGACGATTTCGGCGCGCAGGCGCAGCAATACAACATATAAGAAATATGTTGTGAAGCCGGCAGCCATTAGCCCCAGCGGCCACAGCATGCTTGCGTCGATGGTCGGCCCGCCGAGCCGAAAGACGCTCGCCGGCTGGTGCAGCGTGTACCACCAGTCGACCGAGAACTTGATGATCGGCACGTTGACGAAGCCGACCAGGGCCATGATCGCCGCCGCCTTGGCGCCGCGGGCAGGATCGTCGAAGGCGGAATGCAGCGCCATGTAGCCGAGGTAGAGGAAGAACAGGATCAGCACCGAGGTCAGCCGCGCGTCCCAGACCCACCACGTCCCCCACATCGGCTTGCCCCACAGCGAGCCGGTGAGAAGTGCAAGGAAAGTGAAGCTGGCGCCGATCGGCGCCGTCGCCTTGGCCGCGAGTTCGGCCACCGGATGTTTCCAGATCAGCCCGACCGCCGACGCGCCGGCAAGGACCGCATAGCAGAACATCGCCATCCAGGCGGCCGGGACGTGCACGTACATGATCCGCACGCTCTCGCCCTGCTGGTAGTCGGCCGGTGAGGCGACAAGCGCCAGATAAACGCCGGCGGCAATGAGAACGGCCGTCGCAGCGCCGAGCCAGGGAACCAGCGTCCGGCTCAGCCGCATGACCCGGCTGGGATTGGCGTATCGATGCATGTAACCGATCGCGCCGGCGCATGGGCCGCGCGCGTCCTTCCGATACCTGATTTAACGGGTATAACGCGAGAGATGAAGACGCGGCATTCAAAAAAAGTGAGCGCTATTCTACTCCAGCGCCTGGCGCAGGGCCGCCGCCGTCACCCACGGAACCAGAACCAGGGCGGCGAGCAGCAGACCGGCGAGGACCATGAGGTGCGGCCCGACGGCGAACCCGAACACCGCCGCATCGACCGCGGCAACGCCGAAGATCAGGACCGGAACGTAAAGCGGGAGAATGAGCAGACTCAAGAGCACGCCGCCCCGCCGCGCGCCCAGCACCAGCGCCGCGCCGACCGCGCCGATGAGGCTGAGCAACGGCGTGCCGGTCGCCAGCGCCGCGATGAGCGCCAAGAATCCGCCACCGTCCATCTGCAACAGAACGGCGAGCAGGGGCGCGGCGACGATCAGCGGCAGGCCGGTGGTGAGCCAGTGGGCGACGATCTTGGCCAAGACCGCGGCTTCCAGCGGCAGCGGCGCCAGGGCGAGCAACTCGAGGTTGCCGTCCTCGTAGTCGAGTTGGAACAGCCGCTCGAGCGACAGCATCGATGCGAGCAGGGCCGCGACCCAGATCACGCCCGGCGCGATCCGGGCAAGCACCGCCGGTTCCGGACCGACGCCGAAGGGGAAGAGCACGACGGCGAGGATGAAAAAGACCACGGCCGTGAAGCTGTCCATGCCATGGCGCAAAGCCAGCCGCAGGTCGCGGCCGATGAGACGCCAGAACGCGCTCATCGTCGCCGGCCCGCGAACGCGGCGACGTCGAGGACTGCCGCTCCCGGCGGATAGGGGCCGCCGTGCATCGCAGCGACGACGAGGCCGCCGCCGCGGCGGTGCGCGGCGATGGCGGCATCGAGGCGGGCGACGGCGTCGGCATCGAGCGCCGTCCTCGGCTCGTCCAGCAGCCACAGCGGCGCCGGCGCGGCGAACAGCCGGGCCAGTGCCAGGCGGCGGCGCTGACCGGCGGAGAAATAGCGCGTCGGCACATCGCCCAGGCGCGCGATCCCCATGGTCGCCAGCGCGGCCGAGACTGCTGTCTGTACATCTCCACCGGCTGCCCGGAGCCCCACGGCGAACAGCAGCGTCTCGCGGGCGTCGAGCGCGGGCTTGATCGCATCGAGATGGCCGACGTAATGCAGCCGACGGCGATGGGCGGCGGGATCCGCGACAACCGCGTCATCGTTCCACAGCAATCGCCCGGCTGCCGCCGGAGACAGGCCGGCCATCAGCCGCAGCAGGCTGGACTTGCCGCTGCCGTTGGGGCCGACGAGAACCAGCGCCTCGCCGGCGCTAAGGCCGAAGTCGAGCCGGGAAAAGACGATACGGCCGCCGCGCACGCAGCTCAGACCTACACCTTCGAATGCGCTCATATCCGCCGATCGCTGCTGGAGCCGCCAACCTAGTGGTTCGATGCTGACGGATGATACCCATTCGTCAGCTGAATCGAACCACCAGATCATTGATACAGCGGGCTGATTCACCTGACGCTTGAGGACTCAAGCGTCAGATCGAGACCACTAGAAGTTTTCGATGGCGCGAGAAATGCTCTTCAAACGGCCGGCGAGAAGTTCGTCAGCCGATGGAGGCCAGCTTGAAGATCAGCTGCGCGGACCGATGCGCCGAAAGCCGCGGAATGCGCATTTTTGCCGGTTCCGTGCGAAGATCCTGCACATTGCTAATGACAATCGCTTTCACAAGCGGTACGTCCGAAGTACAAACGCGAAGGCGTACAACGCGATGCCCTGGAGCGGGATGCCGACCGGGAGGACAACCGTGGCCAAAACGATGCGATCGGTGAAGCAACTCCTAGCCGGAAAGAGCGGCGAGATCCACGCGGTGAGCCCGGACACGTCCGTGTTCAAGGCGCTGTCGATGATGGCCGAACAGGACATCGGCGCGGTGCTGGTCTTCGATGGCGGCAAGGTGGCCGGCATCCTGACCGAACGGGATTATGCGCGCAAAGGCATCATTACCGGGCGAAGCTCGAAGGACACGCCGGCGGGCGAGCTGATGACGCGCAAGGTCGTTTTCGCGACGCCGGAGCAGACCGTCGAGCAGTGCATGGCGCTGATGAGCGACGGCGACTTCCGTCACCTGCCGGTGATGGAGGAGGGCAAACTCATCGGCATCCTCTCCATGCGCGACCTGGTCCGCGAGATCATTTCGCACCAGCGTCACGTCATCGCCGAACTCAGGCGGGATATGATCACTGTCCTGACCCCGGATCCCAGCAGCTATTGACCCTTCACTTCGGCCAGACCGACGCGGCATGCCCGTGCCGCTCGCGCCGCCGCCACGCCACGCCACGTCCAAGCTTCAGCTAGGAATCTCCACATGAACGTCGTCGTTCTCCTGCTCGCGCTGGGCCTGCTGATGTTCGTTGCCTATCGCGGCTACAGCGTCATCCTGTTTGCGCCGATCTGCGCGCTGCTCGCCGTGCTCGCGACCGACCCGGCGCTGGTCGCTCCCGCCTACACCAGCGTGTTTATGGACCGGCTGGCGAACTTCGTGAAGCTGTACTTCCCGGTCTTCATGCTTGGCGCCGTCTTTGGCAAGGTCATCGAGATTTCCGGCTTCTCAAAGGCGATCGTCTCTTCGGTCGTGCGTCTGGTCGGCCCGAGCCGGGCAATGCTCTCGATCGTTCTCGTCTGCGCGATCATGACCTATGGCGGAGTGTCCCTGTTCGTGGTGGTCTTCGCCGTCTATCCGTTCGCCGCCGAGCTCTTCCGTCAGGTTGACATCCCCAAGCGGCTGATCCCGGGAACGATCGCGCTTGGCGCCTTCACCTTCACCATGGATGCACTGCCGGGAACGCCGCAGATCCAGAACATAATTCCGACGACGTTCTTCCAGACGACGACGTGGGCCGCGCCGTGGCTGGGCGTCGTCGGCGCGATCTTCATCTTTATCGTCGGCATGGGTTATCTGGAATTCAACCGCCGCCGCGCCGCTGCGGCCGGAGAAGGTTACGTCAGCGGGAAATACCCTCTGGAGAACGAACCGGAGCCGTTCGAGGACGAAATCCTGCCGAACGCATTTCTGGCGATCCTGCCGCTCGTTCTCGTCTTCGTCCTCAATAGGGTGTTCACTGACCTCATCCCCGGGCTCTACGGCGAAAGCTTTCAGTTCTCGCTCGGCAGCGCGGCGCCGACCACCATCGCGATCGCTAAGATCGCTGCCATCTGGGCGGTCGTCGGCGCGCTGATCGTCGGCGTTCTCTTTGTCGTCGTTTCCGCCTTCGGCGCGGTTCGGATGCGCTTCGGCGATGGCACCAAACTGGCGATCGCAGGCGCGCTGCTGGCCACCCTGAACACCGCTTCCGAATACGGCTTCGGCGGAGTCGTCGCGGCGCTGCCCGGATTCGACACGGTCAGAGTGGCGCTGGAAGCGATTCCAAACCCGCTTGTCAACGAGGCGGTTACGGTGACCGTGCTCGCTGGCATCACCGGCTCGGCCTCGGGCGGCATGAGCATCGCCCTGGCGGCGATGGCCGAGCAGTTCATAGCCAACGCAAACGCTGCCGGGATTCCGCTCGAGGTTCTGCATCGGGTCGCGTCGATGGCCAGTGGCGGGATGGACACACTTCCACATAATGGCGCGGTCATCACCCTGCTCGCTGTGACCGGATTAACTCACCGTCAGTCCTACAAGGACATTTTCGCCATTACGGTCATCAAGACACTGGCGGTCGCGGTGATAATCAGCTTCTACTACCTGACCGGCATCTACTGATACTTTGGCAGCTGCTGGTGGAATGGCTTGGCAAATTGGCGTACATCAAAGGTTAAGGACGAATTCTCACCTAATGCGGAAGCTCGCTGTGCTAGCTTCGCGTGGACATAGCGATCGGCCGGCGCCCGCTGGTTGATCCGAAAGCGCTCGATGGCTCGTACCCGCGGCGGTCGCCAGAGGGGACGATCCCGCTGCGGACGATAAAGGATAGGGGAAGGAACAAATGGCTTGGAAGAAACTGACGGCGATCGCAGGCGCCGCCGTGGCGCTCGCGATCTCGACCTCCGGCACCATGGCCGCGCAGACCGGCGCCGAGCTGACTGCCGCGGTGCAGAAGACGCTCGCGACATGCTATGAGACCGTCAAGACCTGCAAGGAATTCGGCAACAAGGCCAGCGGCATTCTCGTCTTTCCCGAGGTAACGAAGGCAGCTATCGGCGTCGGCGGTGAATACGGCGAGGGTGCGCTCGTCATCCACGGCAAGCCAGTGGCCTTCTACAGCACCACGGCAGCCTCGATTGGGCTGCAGATCGGCGCCGAGCAGCGCTCGCAGGTGATCATGTTCCTCACCGACGAGGCACTGAACAAGTTCCAGAACAGCGACGGCTGGGAAGTCGGAGGCAATGCCGGAATCACGGTCATCGACACCTCCAAGGCCGGGTCGATCGACGCAAAAACGATGATGGATCCTGTCGTCGGTTACATCTTCAGCGCGAAAGGCCTGATGGCCGATCTCTCTTTCGAGGGGCAGAAGATTTCCAAGATCAAGCGCTAGGCGCCCGAAACGGCGGTCGGCGCCTCTTCTGCATCACATCAGGGAGGCGCGACCGCATCAGAGAGTGAAAGTGGCCGCGACGGAATGCAGGATAGCCGAACCTTCGATGACGTATCCACCGATGTTTGGGAACAGGTCAAGACGATTGCTCGTACTCGCTTCGGAACAACCTTCGACCCAGAGACGAGCCCGGCGGGTACAGCGACGACAGCTACTCCGATTGGAGAGGTTATTATCGATTATGACCTCGATGCGGATGCTGAACAGATTACCTATACCTTGCGGCGGAAGCCTATGCTTATCCTGAGCGGGCAGATCTGGAGCGGGCTTGAGGAAACTATCGACCGCTGTCGGCAACAGAGCCTGACGGCAATCGGTTGGGCCAAATGAGATCAAGATAATCTTTTTGCTCATAAGGGAGGAATGACATGCGCATCGCGTTACACGCCAAGCTGGCTTGGCTCTTCATCGCCGTTCTCGCCATCGGGCTCGCACACGCGGCGCCAGCGTCGGCGGCGTCGTCCGATACGTTCGCCAAGATTGATACCCGCTCAAAGGCAGCTTTGCAGGAGCTGTTCAAGGCTCAGCCGAAGTCCAGGGACTTCGCCAATAGGGCCGACGCGATCCTGGTGATTCCCCACTACTCCCGCGGCGGATTTATCATTGGCGGTGGCTATGGCGCGGGCGCGCTGATGCGGGGCGGGCGGATTGTCGACCACTACGAGGTCAGATCGGGATCGATCGGCCTTCAGGCCGGCTACATGGAGCGTGACCAGATTATCATGTTCATGACACCGGCGGCGCTCCAGAGCTTCACGGAGGGGAAGGACTGGGAGTTCGGCGTCGATGCCTCGTTCGCGGTAATCGACACGGGACTGGGCGGAACGATTTCCGGCGCCGACTGAATGTTCCAGTAGTGGTCTTCATCAACGACGCGCGCGGGCTGATGGGCAGCGTTGCTTTTTCCGCCGATCAGTACCTCCGGATGGAACCTGAGGCGAAATAAGCCGAAACGGTCGGTGGCCGAAAGCGGCCGTCGACCGTGGCATCGACCGAACAGGGACGCAGGGTCGAGGCGTTAGCCGGCCTTGCGGCCCTGGCGTTCATAGCGGTCGGCTGCATCATCGTCCTTGGGCCGTTCCTGACGGCGCTGGCGTGGGCGCTGATCCTCGTTTTCGTCACCTGGCCGCTCTACCTGCGGGTCCAGAGGCTGGTCGGCGGACGGCCGACGCTCGCCGCGGCGATTGATGACGGTTGTTCTCGCCGTGGCCTTGCTGGTCCCGATGTTCGCCGTTGGTAGCGGCGTCACCGAAAGCGCCATTCGCAGCGTCAATCAGATCCAAGGTGTGCTCGCCGCTGGGCTTCCGGAGCCGCCCGCGTGGCTCGCCGACATCCCGCTCATCGGCCCCGACCTGGCGAAGCAATGGAACGCTGTCGATGATGCACGCATTGCCGAAACGGTGCGCAGCCTCATCGGCCCGGCAAGCCAGTGGGTGCTGAAGATCGGCGCGCCGGATCGGCAGCGGCCTGATCGAATCTGACCCTGAGCGTCGTTGCGGCGTTCTTCTTTTACCGCGACGGCGCCGCCGCTTCCATACGGCTCACAGCGCTTGCCCAGCGACTCGGCGGCGAGCGCGCGCATCGGCTGATGCGCGTGGCCGAGGGCACGACGAAAGGCGTCGTCTATGGCGTTATCGGTACGGCGCTGGCTCAGGCGACGCTGGCTGCGATCGGCCTGTGGATCGCGGGCATTCCAGCATGGCTGTTCCTGGGGTTCATCACTTTCTTTGTCTCGATCGTGCCGCCGGGCGCGCCGCTGATCTGGCTGCCGGCGACGGCCTGGCTGGTCTACAACGACCAGATCGGCTGGGCGATCTTCATGGGCGTCTGGGGATTCTTCGTCGTCAGCGGGATCGACAACTTCCTCAAGCCCTATTTCATCAGCCGCGGCAGCGCCATGCCGCTGCTTCTGGTTCTTCTCGGTGTCTTCGGCGGCGCGCTCGCCTTCGGCTTCCTTGGCGTCTTTCTCGGGCCTATTTTCATTGCCGTCGGCTATACTTTGGTGCGCGAATGGAGCGCCTTCGAGGCGCCGCCCGGCGACAGCGTAGTGCTACCGGGGCCGCCCGACTGCGCCGAGCGAAAGCGCCTCACGCCGACGGCAGCGCCCGTTCGGGCGTGTAATCGGGAAGCGCCAGCCGGTCTTCGGCGCCCACCGCGGCGGAAACGTCGAGCGCGTAGGTCCGCATCACCCGTGGGGTCAGATCGCGAAGCCAGTCTTCGGCCGCGGGCGAAACCGCGACTTCCTCGATCATGGCCGCCGACGTGGACCGCGACGCCGCAGCCACGTCCGAGGCAGGTCGTCGCCGCTGCTTTCCCGCGCGCGTCAGGATCGCCCGCACTTCGCGCTCATGGGCAAGGGCGTTACTCTTGGTCAGGGCCTTCTCCGCCGGATCGCCCGGTGCAATTCAGCGCCGCCGCATCGACGTAGCGCACAAAGTCGACCGAAATCGACATCTCCGGCGCGGCGGCAAGCGCAGCGCGCAGCTTGCCGATGGTGCTGCGGATCGCGACCACCTTGCCCGGCGCGCGGTAGCCCTTCCAGAGTGCCATCTGGTCGGGACCGGCGGCATGCCAGCAGTTCGCCCAGACCAGCGCCGGCGGCTGGTAGCTGCGAATGGTGTTGACGAGGCTGTCCTGCTCGCCTTCCTGGGTCTTGCGCGACCACCAGCGTTCGAGACGCCCCATCTTCGGCTGCGGCGCAACGGCCTGCTCGGCCAGGCGCATCACCTCCTCGGGCAGCGTCCGCAGGCCGATTCCGCCATCGTCGGCGCGCCCGGCGAACGGATCTTCCAGCGTATCGAGACGGGCGAAGAACAACGCCTTGCGATCCAGCAGATCGACGAACTGGGCGAAACTCCAGGAACCGCCAAATCTGCTGGTTGTCGCTTCCGGATACGGCTCCGTCGTTTTGATCGAACATCTCTCTTGCTCCCGAACGTGCTGCTTTCACGCGACTGGTTTCCTGGCGGCACGATGCGCCGCGGACACGGCCGGAAAATGCACTTCGTCCCGCCTGTCAGGCCCACCGTCCCGGTTCTACTCCCCGCGCCGGCCGGATGCCAAGATCGCGCGGATGTCACAGGTCGCAAGCCCGCGACGCTTCGCGATCATGCGATAGGATGCTGGCCAAGGTTACCACGCAGGCTCGGTGCGGAGTTCACGGATGTTGGCTGAAGCGGCAATATTTCTCACAGCGGCGGTGCTCGCGGTACCGCTATCGCGGCGCCTGGGTCTCGGCTCCGTTCTCGGCTATCTCGTCGCCGGCACCGTCATCGGCCCCGCCGGGCTCGGCATCGTCTTCAACGTCAACGACATCCTGCACTTCGCCGAGTTCGGCGTCGTCCTACTGCTGTTCATCATCGGTCTTGAACTGCAGCCGAGCCGACTGTGGACCTTGCGCAAGGCAATTTTTGGCATGGGCGCGGCGCAGGTCCTGGTCACTGGCGCGGCCCTGACCGGCACCGCGGTCGCCATGGGCGTCGCGCCTGCTCGCCGCGTGTCGTCATCGGGCTGACGCTGGCGCTGTCCTCGACCGCCTTCGCCCTGCAAAATCTCGCCGAGAAGAACCAGCTAACCACGCGCCATGGTCGCGCCGCGTTTTCCATCCTGCTGTTCCAGGACCTCGCCGCCATACCGCTGATCGCGTTCGTTCCGCTGCTCGGTCCGCACGGCCCCGGCCCGATGGGCGAAGCCGACCTGCTCAAGGCCGGCCTGACCATCGGCGTGCTCATCGCGGTCTGTGTCGGCGGCCGCTACCTGCTGCGCTACGCCCTGCGCATCGTCGCTTTGGCCGCCATTCGCGAGCTGTTCACGGCGATGGCGCTGCTTGTCGTCGTCGCCATCGCCCTGCTGATGCAGTCGCTCGGCCTGTCGATGGCGCTGGGCGCCTTTCTCGCCGGCCTGTTGCTCGCCAACTCGGAATACCGCCACGCCCTGGAAGCCGATATCGAGCCCTTCAAGGGGCTTCTCCTCGGCCTATTCTTCATCTCCGTCGGAATGTCGCTCAACCTCGGGATGATCGTCGGCCGTCCCGGCACCGTCGCGGCACTGGTCGCCGGTCTGGTCGCGATCAAGCTTGCAGTGCTCTACGTCATCGGCCGGACCAACGGGCTGGGCCCGTCCTCGGCGCGCGCCCTCGCCATCTCCATCTCCCAGGGCGGCGAGTTCGCCTTCGTGATCTTCGCTGTCGCCACCGGCACCGCCACACTCGATACCGCCGATGCCGATCTGCTTAAGGCGGTCGTCACGCTGTCCATGGCGACGACGCCGATTCTTGCCGCCTGCGAAGAGTATGTCATGAAGCGCCGCCTTGCCCGGCTCGCCTCGTCGCCGGAGTACGATGAGCCGCCCGAAGAGCAGCGCCAGGTGATCATCGCCGGCTTCGGCCGCTTTGGCCAGATCGTCGCGCGGATCCTCCGCGCCAAAAAGATCCCTTTTATCGCGCTCGAGATCAGCCCCGATCAGGTCGATTTCGTTCGGACGTTCGGCAACGAGGTGTTCTACGGCGATGCGTCGCGGATCGACCTGCTGCGCGCGGCCAAGGCCGATCAGGCGGCGGCTCTGGTTATCGCCATCGACGAGCCCGACGCCTCGGTCCGGACGGCCCAGACGGTGCGGGAGAATTTCCCCGACCTGCCCGTCTACGCCCGGGCGCGCAATCGCAATCACGCCTACAGGCTGATGGACGCGGGCGTCACTGTCGTCTGGCGGGAGACCTTCCTGTCGAGCATCGACATGGCCCGGGCGGTTCTGCAGGGCCTAGGGGTTCCCGAGAGCGAGGCCAGGACAGCGACCGAAACCTTCCGCCGCCATGACGAACGGCGGCTCTACGCCCACCACGGCCTGCACAACGACAGACAGCGCATGCAGGATCTCGCCAAGGCCGCGACCAAGGAGCTTGAAGAGCTGTTCGCGGCGGACGCGGCCGAATCAAACGACGGTGACGGGCGCGGGAAGCGGGCGCTGCCGGATGCCTCTGATCAGCCGAGCTGACCGTGACAGTGCTTGTACTTCTTGCCCGAGCCGCAGGGGCACAGCGCATTGCGGGACACACGGCCCCACGTCGCCGGGTCGCGCGGATCGGCGGCGCCGTCCGCCTGCCGTGAGCGCACCGGCGCGCTGGCGACCGCTGCCGCGGCCACGGGTTCCCGGATCATCCTCCCCGCCGGCCCCGACGAAGCGCCGGATCGGCGCGGCTTTCGTGCATTTCCGGCGGCGGCGGCGGACGCAGCGCCGGTTCGACCGCCGGATCCATGCGCAGCTCGACGTGGGCGAGGACCAGCGTGACGCGCTCGCGCAGCCGCTCGAGCATCGCCTGGAACAGGTTGAACGCCTCGCGCTTGTATTCGTTCAGCGGATCGCGCTGGGCATAGGCGCGCAGGCCGATGCCCTGGCGCAGGTGGTCAAGCGACAGGAGGTGTTCTTTCCAGACCTGATCGAGGATCTGCAAAAGCAGGCTCTTTTCGATCATCCGCATCGTGTCGGGGCCGAAGTTCGCCGCCTTCTCGGCCATCCGCCGGTCCGTCGCCTCGAGCAGGCGCTCGCGCATCTCCGCGATTGGCGATGCCTTCTTCCTTCGCCCAATCGGCCAGCGGCAGATTGAGATTGAAGATGCGGAAAACCTCGCCGTGCAGGCTGTGCGTGTTCCACTGCTCGGGGTAGGCGTTCTCCGGGATGTCGGCGCGCGACCAGATCCTCGACCACCTGATGACGCATGTCCGTGACGGTATGCGAGACGTCCTCGGCGCTCATCAGCTCCTTGCGCTGCTCGTAGACGACCTTGCGCTGGTCGTTCATCACGTCGTCGAACTTGAGCAGGTTCTTGCGGATCTCGAAGTTGCGCGCCTCGACCTTCTGCTGCGCCTTCTCCAGCGCCTTGTTGACCCAGGGGTGGATGATCGCCTCGCCTTCCTGCAGGCCGAGCTTCTGCAGCATGCCGTCGATGCGCTCGGAGCCGAAGATGCGCATCAGGTCGTCTTCGAGCGAGAGATAGAACCGCGAACCGCCGGGATCGCCCTGCCGGCCGGAGCGGCCGCGGAGCTGGTTATCGATGCGGCGGCTTTCGTGGCGCTCGGTGCCGAGAATGAACAGGCCGCCGGCGGCGAGCACCGTCTCGCGATCGGCGGCGGTCTCGGCGCGGATCCGCGCCTTGCCGGCCTCGTCGTCCGGATCCTTGAGCTCCTGGCGGATGCGCATGTCGGGGTTGCCGCCGAGCTGGATGTCGGTGCCGCGGCCGGCCATGTTGGTGGCGATCGTCACCGCGCCGCTGGCGCCGGCCTGGGAGATGATCGCCGCCTCCTGCTCATGGTAGCGGGCGTTGAGCACGTGGTGAGGAATGCGCTTCTTCTTCAGCATGCTGGCGAGTTGCTCGGACTTCTCGATGCTGACCGTTCCGACCAGGATCGGCTGGCCGCGCTCGCGGCAGTCGCGGATCAGCTCGACGATCGCGTCGTACTTCTCGGCGACCGTGCGATAGACCTCGTCGTCGTCGTCGGCGCGGATGCACGGCACGTTGGTCGGGATGTCGACCACCTCGAGGCTGTAGATCTCGGAGAACTCGCCGGCCTCGGTCATCGCCGTGCCGGTCATCCCGGCGAGCTTCGGGTACAGGCGGAAATAGTTCTGGAAGGTGATCGACGCGAGCGTCTGGTTCTCCTGCTGGATCGGCACGGCTTCCTTGGCCTCGAGCGCCTGGTGCAGGCCTTCGGAATACCGCCGCCCCTCCATCATCCGCCCGGTGAACTCGTCGATGATGACCACCCGGCCGTCCTTGACGACGTAGTCGGTGTCGCGGCTGAACAACTTGTGCGCCCGCAGCGCCTGATTGGCGTGGTGAACCAGCGAGATGTTGCCGATGTCGTAGAGTTCGCCCTCCTGCAACAGGCCGCACTGCCGCAGCAGGCCCTCAAGCTTTTCGACGCCGGGCTCGGTGAACGAGACCGAACGCGCCTTCTCGTCCTTCTCGAAGTCCTCGCCGTCGAGCTGCGGCATGAGCTGGTTCATCCGCGTATACAGCTCGGAGGAGTCTTCCGCCGGCCCTGAGATGATCAGCGGCGTGCGCGCCTCGTCGATCAGGATCGAGTCGACCTCGTCGACGATGGCGAAGTTGAATGGCCGCTGGACCATTTCCTCCAGGCGGAACTTCATGTTATCGCGGAGATAGTCGAAGCCGAATTCGTTGTTGGTGCCATAGGTGACATCGCAGGCATACGCCTGTCGCCGTTCCGCGTCGGTCAGGCCGTGGACGATGCAGCCGACGCTCAGGCCGAGAAAGCGGTAGATCGAGCCCATCCACTCGGCGTCACGCTGGGCGAGGTAGTCATTGACGGTGACGACATGCACCCCCTTGCCCGACAGCGCGTTGAGATAGACGGCCAGGGTCGCAACCAGCGTCTTGCCCTCGCCGGTCTTCATCTCGGCGATCATGCCCCGGTGCAGCACCACGCCGCCCAGGATCTGCACGTCGAAATGGCGCTGCCCGAGGGTGCGTTTCGCCGCCTCGCGGACCGTCGCGAAGGCGTCGGGCAGGAGGTCGTCGAGGTCTTCGCCCGCCTCCAGCCGCTCGCGCAGCAAAGACGATCGCGCCCGCAGCTCATCGTCACTCAGCCCCTCGAGCTCCGGCTCAAGGGCGTTGACGAATTCCACATTTTTCCGCAGACCTTTAAGGAATCGTTCGTTGGCGGTGCCGAACACCCGCCTGGCAAGTGCGCCGAACATCCATTTCCCCGAGAATGACGCAAAAATCAGCGCGGCCGGCGCCAGCGAGCCGATCGCTGCCACGGCCAAGAGATAGACGTGGCGTCGGCCCCTGTCAATCGAACCGCCCAAGGCAATTCCCCGGCAACCGCCAGCATTTACGCCCGGCTTCCCCGGCTTCCCCCGGCGTTTCCCCGGCGTCCGGTGCCATCTTGTGCCGAAGCAGGCGTTGTGCATTATCGCCGCGATCGTCATCCGCAACGCCGCCGAACTGAAAGCGTGCGCCGAACAGTCGAAGGCTTTTCCCAACCTCGGGATTTTGCACCCATGACCGGCATCTCCCCTCTGGCACCCGCGCGCTTCCCCGAGATGCCGCCGGTGCGCGGCCTTCGTCTCGCTACCGCCGCCGCCGCGCTGCGCTACCGCGACCGCGATGACGTGCTGCTCGTGGCGCTCGATCCCGATACCGCCGTCGCCGGCGTTTTCACCCGCTCGCGGACGGCCGCCGCGCCGGTTCTGTGGTGCCGGCAGATTCTGGGCAATGGTCGTGCCCGCGGCCTCGTCGTCAACGCCGGCAACGCCAACGCCTTCACCGGCGCGGCTGGCGACCGGGCGGTGCAGCAGGCCGCTATCGCCGCGGCGGGCATTCTCGGCTGTCCCGCCGATCAGGTGTTCGTGGCGTCGACCGGCGTCATCGGCGAGGTTCCCGCAGTTGATCGCCTCGTTCGCGCTCTGCCGGGCCTGCACAACGACCTCGGCGAAGGCGACTTGGGAGGCCGCGGCGCGGGCCATCGCCACGACCGACACCTTCGCCAAGGGCTGCCGCGCGGACGACCCAGATCGAAGGCCGGCCAGTGACGCATCAACGGCATCGCCAAGGGCTCCGGGATGATCGCCCCTGACATGGCGACGATGCTGGCCTTCGTCTTCACCGACGCCGCGATCGCGCCGGCGGCCCTGCAGCGCCTCGCCCGGGACGCGGTCGCACGCTCGTTCAACTGCATCACCGTCGACGGCGATACCTCGACCAACGACACCCTCCTCGCCGTTCGCCACCGGCGCCGCCGGGCATGCGCCGGTGAGCGACGCGGCCGACCCCCGCCTCGATGCGTTCCGCGTCGCGCTTCGAAGAGGTCCTGGTCGACCTGGCGACGCAGGTGGTGCGCGACGGCGAAGGCGCGACCAAGTTCGTCACCGTCACCGTCAGCGGCGCCGAAACCGACGCCGCGGCGCGAACCATCGCGCTCTCCATCGCCAATTCGCCGCTGGTGAAGACCGCCATCGCCGGCGAGGACGCCAACTGGGGGCGCATCGTCATGGCCGTCGGCAAGGCCGGCGAGCGGATCGATCGCGACCGGCTGGCGATCACCATCGGCGGCTTTGCCGTCGCTGCCGATGGCGGGCCGGTGCCGGGCTACGACGAGGCGCCGGTGGCGGTGCACATGAAAGGCGCAGACGTCACGATCGGCGTCGATGTCGGCGTCGGCGGCGGCGCAGCGACGGTGTGGACCTGCGATCTGACCCACGACTACATCGACATCAACGCCTCGTACCGTTCGTGAGGGGGCCGTGACGCGGGCCGGATCCGCGGCTGCCTGCACGCCGCGGCCGGCGATCCGCTCCCGCCCCTGCCGATCCTGCTCGTCGCCGCCGTCGCCATGGTCGATGTCGACGGCCGGGTGCTGCTGGCGCAGCGGCCGGTGGGCAAGGCGATGGCCGGGCTGTGGGAATTCCCCGGCGGCAAAGTGGATGCGGGCGAGACGCCGGAAGCCTGCGTCGTCCGCGAGCTTCGCGAGGAGCTCGGCGTCGATATCACGCAGAGCTGCCTGGCGCCGTTCACCTTCGCCTCGCATCGCTACGACGAGGCGCATCTGCTCATGCCGCTCTACCTCTGCCGGGTGTGGAAGGGCACGCCGCACCCGCGCGAGGGCCAGGCGCTGAAATGGCTGCGGCCGCGGGCGATGACCGCGCTGGCGATGCCGCCGGCGGATGCGCCGCTGGTCGCCATGCTGCGCGATTTTCTGTAGGTTCGCTCTCGGCCTGGAAAGCGGGCAAGGCGAGAGCGCGGAAGGAGCGCGCGATGAAGATCCTGTTTCTCGGCGCCGGCGCCACCGGCGGTTACTTCGGCGGCAGGATGGCCGCGGCCGGCGTTGACGCGGCCTTTCTCGTCCGACCGAAGCGCGCCGCCCGGCTGCCCACCGCCTACTTTCACCTGAAGGCCGACGAGAACCGCAGCCGCCGGAGGGCGCCTAAGTCGAGCCAGCCTCATTGAGCCGGGCCTTCCTTATAAACTCCCGCAATGGGGCATCATGACTTAGTGTATGCCGGGCCAGCCAATGATTGAAGTAGCGAGCGACCGCCGGCATGTCCGAGCGCACCAGAGCGCAGCCGAGACTTGAGACGAAATCCTCGGCATCTTGCTGCAGGCGCGCATGATCGGCCTTGTGAGTGACGCGGTCGGGATAGTGCATCTCGCGCATGCACTCCTCCTCAAGAGCAAAGTGCCAGATCGCGTACATCAGGAAACTCCGAATCCGCTCCCGGATCGGCAAGACGGCCGCTTCAGTTTGACAAGCCCAAACGATGCGATTGTACAGATCGAAGAGTTCGCTGTGGGCCTCTTCGAGGCCCACAAGATCGTCAACCGCCCCGCATTCGAACGGAATTGGCTCTAGATACATGACCCGCACCCGCCGGTCTCAAGCTCAGCTGCGCAGCGCTACCTGGTCGCGACACCCCATTGTTTTCGGGTGAGCCTACTATAGAATCTATTAGCGTACCTCGAACGGGTTGATCCGTAAAGCAGTCGATCGTGCCCGCCGGCTCTTCCTGCGAGTGCGCTCACTTCGACTCAGCGGCGAGGGGGGCCTGGGAGTAATTTCGCTTTCCGTTCTCATGCTCTCGATGGGCACTACAAGGTCGCGGCCGCCGGCGATCCGCTCCCACTCCTGCCGCTCCTGCTCGTTGCCGCCGTCGCCATGGTCGATGTCGACGGCCGGGTGCTTCTGGCGCAGCGGCCTCCCGGCAAGGCGATGGCCGGGCTGTGGGAATTCCCCGGCGGCAAAGTGGATGCGGGCGAGACGCCGGAGGCCTGCGTCGTCCGCGAGCTTCGCGGGGAACTCGGGGTCGATATCACGCAGAGCTGCCTGGCGCCGTTCACCTTCGCCCCGCATCGCTACGACGAGGCGCATCTGCTCATGCCGCTCTACCTCTGCCGGGTGTGGAAGGGCACGCCGTACCCGCGCGAGGGCCAGGTGCTGAAGTGGCTGCGGCCGCGGGCGATGACCGCGCTGGCAATGCCGCCGGCGGATGCGCCGCTGGTCGCCATGCTGCGCGATTTTCTGTAGGTTTCCTCTCGGCCTGGAAAGCGGGCAAGGGAACCGGAAGGAGCGCGCGATGAAGATCCTGTTCCTCGGCGCCGGCGCCACCGGCGGTTACTTCGGCGGCAGGATGGCGGCGGCCGGCGTTGACGCGGCCTTTCTCGTCCGACCGAAGCGTGCCGCCCGCCTGCGCGAGGGCCTGTTACGGATCGAGAGCCCGATGGGCGACCTGGCCGTGCCGGTCGCAGCCGTCACCGCCGACGCCATCGAGGCTCACGGCGCCGGCGCCTACGATCTCGTCGTCCTGAGCTGCAAGGCCTTCGACCTCGACGACGCTATTGCATCCATCAAACCGGCCGTGGGCGCGCAGACGCAGATCCTGCCGCTGCTCAACGGCATGGCTCACCTGGACCGGCTCGACGCCGCTTTCGGTGCGGACCGGGTGCTCGGCGGCCTGTGCCAGATCGCCGCGACGCTGGCGGCGGACGGGACGATCCGCCACCTCAACCAGACGCATCTGCTGGTGTTCGGCGCGCGCCGGCCCGACCAGGAGCCGTTGTGCGCCGAGCTGGCGCGCGAAGTCGGCCGCGCCGCCTTCGAGATGCGCCACAGCGACGACATCGTCCTCGAGATGTGGGAGAAGTGGGTCATGCTCGCCTCGCTGGCGGCGGTGACCTGCCTGATGCGCGCGACCATCGGCGATATCGTCGCCGCTCCCCATGGTCAGGCGATCGTCACCGAGACTCTTGCCGAGTGCGCCGAGATCGCCGCCGCCGCCGGGTTCGCGCCGCGCGAAGACACGTTGACCCGGATCCGCGGCCTGCTCACCGAGCTGGGATCGACTTTCGCAGCCTCGATGCTGCGCGATGTCGAGGCCGGCAACCGGGTCGAGGCGGACCACATCCTGGGCGACCTGATCGCCCGCGCCGACGCCGGCGGGGTTTTCACCCCGCGCCTGCGCACCGCCTACTGCCACCTCAAGGCTTACGAAAACCGCCGCGGCCGGGAGGGGGCGTAGGCCTGGATCGATGATCTGCTCGCCAACATCCTTCGGCGATGCTACGTTACATGTAATCAGGTTGAGGGTTCGCTATGGGAGCGGCATCAGGCTCCAGGCCGACGCGCGAAAAGGTGCGTGCACACCGCGAGCGGCTGCGTGGGCAGGGCTTGCGCCCCATCCAGATCTGGGTGCCCGACGTGCGCTCCCCTGACTTTCGTTCCGAAGCGCACCGCCAGTCGGCGGCGGTTGCCGGCAGTGCCCACGCGTTCGAGGATCAGGCATTCATCAACGCGGTGTCCGCCATGGACTTCGAAGACCATGGTGATGAATGAGGCGAGGCGGCATCTGGACCGTAGCCGGCGGCAACAACTACGCAGGTAAGCCGCGACCCGTCGTCATCGTGCAGGATGACCGATTCGATGCGACCAACTCGATCACCGTTTGTGCTTTCACCACGGATGAGACGGAGGCGCCGCTGTTCCGGCTTTTCGTGCAGCCGAATGAGCGCAACGGCCTGCGTGCGCCATGCCGGATGATGGTCGACAAAATCACTGCCATCCCGAAGTCCAAGGTCGGCATTCATGTCGGCAGGCTGGATGACGAAGATATCGTGCGGCTCAATCAGGCGATCTTGATGTTCCTCGGCTTGGCCGTGTCACCGAGAAGGGGCAGGAAAAGATGAAACGCGTACCGACTGAGGTTAATCCGGGCACGGCATGGCTCACCTAGACCGGCTCGACGCCGCTTTCGGTGCGGACCGGGTGCTCGGCGGCCTGTGCCAGATCGTCGCGACGCTGGCGGCGGACGGGACGATCCGCCA
The DNA here is from genome assembly GCA_963789785.1 of uncultured Alphaproteobacteria bacterium. GTDB lineage: Bacteria > Pseudomonadota > Alphaproteobacteria > Rhodospirillales > Defluviicoccaceae > JAEULH01. The sequence goes on from CAWBNC010000019.1 coordinate 151,865, forward strand.
CCTCAACCAGACGCATCTGCTGGTGTTCGGCGCGCGCCGGCCCGACCAGGAGCCGTTGTGCGCCGAGCTGGCGCGCGAAGTCGGCCGCGCCGCCTTCGAGATGCGCCACAGCGACGACATCGTCCTCGAGATGTGGGAGAAGTGGGTCATGCTCGCCTCGCTGGCGGCGGTGACCTGCCTGATGCGCGCGACCATCGGCGATATCGTCGCCGCTCCCCATGGTCAGGCGATCGTCACCGAGACTCTTGCCGAGTGCGCCGAGATCGCCACCGCCGCCGGGTTCGCGCCGCGCGAAGACACGTTGACCCGGATCCGCGGCCTGCTCACCGAGCTGGGATCGACTTTCGCAGCCTCGATGCTGCGCGATGTCGAGGCCGGCAACCGGGTCGAGGCGGACCACATCCTGGGCGACCTGATCGCCCGCGCCGACGCCGGCGGGGTTTTCACCCCGCGCCTGCGCACCGCCTACTGCCACCTCAAGGCTTACGAAAACCGCCGCGGCCGGGAGGGGGCGTAGGCCTGGATCGATGATCTGCTCGCCAACATCCTTCGGCGATGCTACGTTACATGTAACCAGGTTGAGGGTTCGCTATGGGAGCGGCATCAGGCTCCAGGCCGACGCGCGAAAAGGTGCGTGCACACCGCGAGCGGCTGCGTGGGCAGGCGATCAAGCGGCAGTCCGTGCCAGATCGGCTCTCCGCCTCATCAGCACGCCTAACACCAACGCCGCCAGCAGCAATGCCGGAACGTCACCGACAAGGTGGCCACGCTGCATCGGCTGAGCGAGCGCTTCGACCCCCATTACCACCGCGTGCACTACGCTCGACCAAACCGCGAACCAGATCAGCGACGCGTTCTTCGCGGGATTTTTCGCCGCGCGGATCAGGAAAATGCCGAGCGTCGCATACACGCCGACGATCATCATAAAATAGTTGTTCGCGACAGGCATGCCCTCATGCCATGCCCAGCCCGACGGCCAGAACATCGCAAGTGGATATATCAGGCAAAAAGTTACGCCGAAGACGATCAGGGCGATCGACAAGAGACGATTGGGAGGTGCCATGGCGCCATGCTCCTCAAAGGATCGGCAAATCAGGCCTCCATCATGACAACGTTTACCAGAGCCAGAACGCGATGTCTATTGAGGGCATGGCTGCGCGCTCAGTCCCAACAACCTTCCTGCAAGTGCGGGATCACGTACAAGGATGGTGGACCAGATGAACGGCGGCTCTTCTGTCCAGCCGCGTGAAGGCGGCACGTCAAATTCGTCTGTGGGCAGACCTTCGCCTCGGCTCGGGCTCGGTGGCGCTGGCGGAGGGAGTGGGATTCGAACCCACGACACCTATTGGTGAACACGCTCTCCAGGCGTGCGCCTTAAACCGCTCGGCCATCCCTCCATTGCGTCCGTAGGCGGTTTCCGGCCGCCGCCCTTCGCGCCCGAAGCCTAGCCGAGCGGCGTTCGCCCCGCAACGGACTTGGCGCCGCCCGATGCCGCCTCCGCCCGCCCCCAAACGCGTTGGCGCCGACGCACTCGTGCGCGCGGCAGCCGACGCCGCGGTTGAAAGCGAGGCTTTCACATTGGCTTCAGGAATGATATCAAGACGTTCTGCCAAGAAAGGGGACAAGAAATGGCAGCCAACGCCCATGGCGTCATCCAGGCTATTGTTCGCGCCCTTGAAGAACCGCCGGCGCGCGAGCGCCGCTTGCGCAAACCGACCGTCACCATCTCGCGGACCATCGGCAGCGGCGGCAACCATATCGCCGAGCGCGTCGCCGCCGGTCTCGGCGTCGACCTGTACGGCTCGGAAGTCATTACCGGGATCGCCGCCGAAGCCAACGTGAGCCCCGCGCTCATTGCCCAGTTGGAGGAGAAGCTCGACGCGGTCGACGCCTGGATCTACTCCGCCGTGTTCGGCAAGCACGTATCGCGCGACGAATACGTGCATTTCCTCTCGACCGTCATCCGCGGCCTCTATCACACCGGCGGCGTCATCGTCGGCCGCGGCAGCCATGTGATCCTTGCCGGTCGCGACGTGCTCAGGGTGCGCATCGTCGGCTCGGTCGAGGCTTGCGCGACCCGGCTGTCCGAGGATGAGGCGATGAGCTACGCCGAGGCCAAACGCAAGGTCCAGGACAGCAACAAGCGCCGCGGCAAGTTCATCTGGGATCTGTTCCACAGCCGCTATAACGATCCGACCAACTTCGATCTGATCGTCAACACCGATTACTTCCGCAAGCTGGACGAGGTCGTCGACATCATCATGCTGGCGGTCAAGGCCCGCGGGCTGGACCGTCGTCCGCATCCGGAAGAGGCCGGCGCGGCCGGCGAGTGACGCCGTCCGCTGCTTCTTCCTCTCCCTTCGGGCCCCGCGCGGGAGAGGGCCGGGGTGAGGGGTGTCGCATGATGCTCAGCCGCCGTCCATCTTCAGCGCGGCGATGAACGCCGATTGCGGGATCTCGACCTTGCCGAACTGGCGCATCCGCTTCTTGCCGGCCTTCTGCTTTTCGAGAAGCTTGCGTTTGCGGGTGATGTCGCCGCCGTAGCACTTGGCGGTGACGTCCTTGCGCATGGCGCTGATGGTCTCGCGGGCGACGACATTGCCGCCGATCGCCGCCTGGATCGGGATCTTGAACATCTGCCGGGGTATCAGGTCCTTCAGCCGCTGGCAGATCGCCCGCCCGCGGGCCTCGGCGTGGCTGCGATCGCAGATGAACGACAGCGCATCGACCGGCTCGGCATTGATGAGAATGCTGATCCGGACCAGGTCGCCGGTGCTGAACCCGTCCATCTCGTAGTCGAAGCTGGCGTAGCCGCGCGAGACCGACTTGAGCCGGTCGTAGAAGTCGAACACGACCTCGTTCAGCGGTAGCCGGTAGATCGCCATCGCCATGGTCCCGCTGTAGGTCAGCTCCTTCTGCTCGCCGCGGCGTTCGGTGCAGAGCTGGAGGATGGCGCCGAGATAGGTGTCGGGAACCAGAATGGTAGCCCGGATCCAGGGCTCATCGAGCCGGGCGATGCGTACCGGGTCCGGCATATCGGCCGGGTTGTGGATCTCCCGCATGGTTCCGTCGGTCAGATAGACCCGGTAAACGACGCTGGGCGCGGTCGCGATGAGATCGAGGTTGAACTCGCGGTAGAGCCGCTCCTGGACGATTTCGAGATGGAGCAGGCCGAGGAAGCCGCAGCGGAAACCGGAACCCAGCGCCGCCGACATCTCCGGTTCGAAGTGGAAGCTGGAATCGTTTAGCCGCAGCCGCCCGAGCGACTCGCGCAGATCCTCGAAATCTGCGGCGTCGGTCGGGAACAGACCGCAGAAGACGACCGGCACCGACGGCTTGAAGCCAGGGAGCGCCGCCGCCGCGGGCCGCCGATCCTCGGTGATGGTGTCGCCGACATCGGTGTCGGCGACCGCCTTGATGCCGGCGGTAATGAAGCCCATTTCGCCGGGCCCGAGGCTGTCGACCTGCTCGGTCTTCGGCGTGAAGATGCCGACCTGCTCGACCTGATGGGTCGTACCGGCCGCCATCATCCGGATCCGCATCCCTTGCGCACGCACCCGTCCTTGATCCGGACGAGAATGATGACGCCGAGGTAGGGGTCGTACCAGCTGTCGACCAGCAACGCCTTCAGCGGCGCTCCGGCATCGCCCTGCGGCGGCGGCAGACGGGCGATCAGAGCTTCGAGGAGGGCCGGGACGCCGACGCCGGTCTTCGCCGAAACGTGAATCGCGCCGCCGGCGTCAAGGCCGATCACCTCCTCGATCTGGCGACAGATCCGCTCCGGCTCGGCGGCCGGGAGGTCGACCTTGTTGAGGACCGGGATGATCTCGTGACCGCTCTCGATCGCCAGATAGGCATTGGCCAGCGTCTGCGCCTCGACGCCCTGGGACGCATCGACCACCAGAAGCGAGCCCTCGCAGGCGGCCAGGCTGCGGCTGACCTCGTAGGCGAAGTCGACGTGGCCCGGCGTGTCCATCAGATTGAGCGTGTAGGTCCGGCCGTCGCCGGCGGCGTAGAGCAGGCGCACTGTCTGCGCCTTGATGGTGATGCCGCGTTCGCGCTCGATCTCCATCGAGTCGAGAACCTGTTCGCGCATCTCGCGCTCGCTGAGCCCGCCGCAATGCTGGATCAGGCGGTCGGCCAGGGTCGACTTGCCATGATCGATGTGGGCGATGATGGCGAAGTTGCGGATGAGCGAAAGCTCGGTCATGGCCCGGCTTCTACCATCGCCGGAGGGGCGGCGCCAGAGCCCCATGGCTGCCGCGCCTAGAGATCGGGCGGCTCCAGCTTGCGCTGGCGGCAGGCGGCGAGAACGGTGTTGCGCATCAGCGACGCCACCGTCATCGGCCCGACCCCGCCCGGAACCGGCGTGATTGCGCCGGCAACCTTGCGCGCCTCTTCGTAATCGACGTCGCCGACGAGACGGGTCTTGTTGTCCGCCAGCGGCATCCGGGTGATGCCGACGTCGATGACCACGGCGCCCGGCTTGATCCAGTCGCCCTTGACCATCTCCGGGCGTCCCGCCGCGGCGATGAGAATGTCGGCCTGCCGGCACTCCGCCGGCAGCTCGCGGGTGCGCGAATGCACCATGGTGACGGTGCAGTCGGCGGCGAGCAGCAGCTGCGCCATGGGCTTGCCGACGATGTTGGAGCGGCCGAGAACGACCGCCTTCAGCCCGGCCAGATCGGGCCGCTGGCTGCGGATCAGCTTCATGCAGCCGGACGGAGTGCACGGCACGATCGCCTGGCTGTCGCCGGTCACCAGCCGTCCGGCGTTGATGACATTGAACCCGTCGACGTCCTTGTCCGGATCGATCGCGGTGATTACCGCGTCGGTGCGGATCTGCGCCGGCAGCGGCAGCTGGACGAGAATGCCGTGGACATTGACGTCGATGTTCAGGCCGTGGATGAGGGTCAGCAGGTCTTCCTCGCGGACCTCGGCGGGAAGATGATGCGAGAACGACTTTATGCCGTTCTCCTCGCACTGGCGGGTCTTACTGCGGACGTAGACGGAGCTGGCGTCGTTCGAGCCGACGAGGACGACCGCGAGACCGGGCACCAGCCGATAGGACTTGCGGAGGTGGGTGACCTCGTCGCGGATCGCGCGATTGAGCTTCTGGGCAACGGCCCGCCCGTCGATGATTTCAGCCCAATTCATCGCCGGCTCCTCGATCGGATCGCCGATGGCACCGCGGGGGCGCCACCGGCAACGCCGAGCTTCGCCGCCAGGGCTTCCGCATCGCCGAGGATGGAGACCACCTTGTCGCGACCGCCCGCGCCGGCGACGACGGCAAGGGCCGATTTCGGCAGGCGCCAGGTCCGGGCGAGAAGCCTGATCATCGCGGCGTTGGCCTTGCCGTCATGGGGCGCTGCGGTGACATGCACTCGCAGACGAGGGCCGCGGCCGTCATCGACGACCTCGCCGATGCGCTCCGCCGCGGCGCGCGGGATCACGTGAACGCTCAGGCGCAGTCCGTCGGTGGCGCGTGAGAGCGGCAGGGTCGCGGAGTTGGTTGTCATGCCGGGTGCGGCGGATCAGTAGGCAATCGATACGGCGAGTCTGGGCGAGAACCTGCTGCAGGAATATGAGCAGCAGGATGAGGATGAGTGGCGAAATGTCGATTCCGCCGAGGTTCGGAACGACGCTGCGGATCGGCCGCAACAGGGGCTCGGTGATCCGATGGAGGAAGTCGCCGACCATATAGACGAAGCGATTGCCGGTGTTGACGACCTGGAAGGCGACCAGCCAGCTCAGCACGGCGCTGATGATCAGCGCCCAGATGAGCAACTCAATGACGGTCGAGATGAGCCAGAAGAGGGGACCGATGATGACGTCCATGCCCTGTACGCAGCTGAAGCGGGAAAAGTCGGCGGTACCCTAGCTGCGCGCTTCGGGCCGCGCAAGCGGGAGTCCGATCCCGGGTTGAAGCGGGTCAGCCGGCGGGCGGGGCGAGCCGGCGGGTCTGGCTGAGGATTTCGTCCGGGCCGGCCTCGGCAGACGCGCCCGCGTCGGCCAGCGGCTTCACCCGGTAGAGCTTCTCGTTGGCGAAGCCGCTGCCGAGCTGCGGGTGCTCATCGCCATGTTCGGGGCTGAACTGCGGCGTGTCGAGGATGCGCGCGACGGCCCGGGCGAAAGCCGGCGTGTCGGCGCGGACGATCACGCGCTGCCATTGCGGACGGGACTGCCAGGTCGGGTCGTCCCAGTCGGCAACCGGTTCGATCTCCCACAGCGGCATCGCGGATCCTCCAGGCCGCGCCCCGGCGGCGCAGCGTAATTGAGTATGTTGCGTATATGAGTACGGCGTTGTCTTTGCTTTAGAGCAGCGTCACGCCCGCGGCGGCATCTTCCGACGCCGAGCGCCTTCGCAGGCCGCTTGCCGATCGAGACGAACAAAATCGGCATGGACTGGCGCGGCGCTGTCGGGTGTGCCATCACCTGCAGTGGTGGTGACAAGAGGAAAAGAGGCGCGAGAGCATGTCCGAGGAGCGACTTCGTCTGGTCTGCCCAAAATGCGACTATGTCATCGGGGTCGTCCCGGCCGAACGGCGTCCGACGGAGCCGCTGATCTGCAGCAACTGCGGTGCAACGGTCTACCCCCAGACGCCCTGGGCAAGACTGACGGGTTGGTTCGGCCGACTGCTGCGCGGCGGCCGCTGACGGTTCCTTCGTCCAGCGGCCATTCAACGCGCGCTTGACACCGGTAGCATCCCTGGAAGATCCCCTGTCAGGTGAAGGCGATGATCAGGATGGCGCCGACCAGCGCCGCCGCGACAACGGCGACGATGAAGACCGTGCGCTTCCAAGGCTTGGCGAAAACGACTTCGCCCTGCCGGGCGGCATCGGTTTCACGGACATGCGGATTGTTGTTTTCCATCGCCCTTACGCCGCCGCCTGGCTTCGCCGCCCGTCGGCGAACGCCTTGATCATCTCGCGGGTGAAAGCTTCGAGGTCGTCCGGCTTGCGGCTCGTGACCAGCCGGCCGTCGACCACGACGTCCGCGTCCTGCCAGGTCGCTCCGGCGTTCTCCAGATCGGTCCTGAGCGTGGGGTATGACGTCAGCGCCCGGCCCTTGGCCGCGCCGGTTTCGATCAGCAGCCATGGAGCGTGACAGATTACGGCCATCGGCTTTCCGGTCTCGACGAAGTGTCGCACGAAATCGACCGCCTTCGCGTTGACGCGAAGGCGATCGGCGTTGATGACGCCGCCCGGAAGGACGAGCCCGTCGTAGCGTTCCGCATCGGCCACGTCGAGTGTGACGTCGACATCGACAGCGTCGCCCCAATCCTGGACCATCCAGCCGCGAATACGGCCCGACTTGGGCGAAACGACCTCGACAGTGGCTTCGGCCTGCTCGAGGGCGACCCTGGGCTTCTGCAGCTCGGACTGCTCGAAGCCGTCGGTTGCCAGTATGGCAAAAGTCTTTCCCGCCAGGTTCATACTCATAGGCTCTTTCCTTGAAATTCCGACGGGCTCGGGCCGCGCTAACAATGCGGCCGTGCCCGTTGGCAAGTGCTTCCGTCTGAAGAGGGTCAGTATCGTGGCACTGGGGCGGCGGGGCCTTAACGCAGGTAAGCCTGCGTCGTCACGAGCTACTGATGACCGTGCGCAACTGCCGCCGACTTCAAGTCGACCATCATCGCTCTGCCCTTGCGGAGGGCGGCTCGCTGAGGTACGAAACGAAACCGCGCGCGCATTTTCGCCAAGTCGGGACAAGCGCGCGGCGCAGGTAGGTCTGGCGCGGGCGTGCTTGTGGGGGATGATGGATGTGACGGCTTTCCGACGCATCCATCGAGGACGACAAAGCAGCAGAACAATGGCTCCCGATCCGCTCAAGGACGTGGTGAAGCAGTGTCGGTCGGCGCTCCTGATCGTGGGCGCGTTCAGCCTTTTTATCAATATTCTCGTCCTGACTTCGCCGATTTACATGATGCAGATGTACGACCGCGTTCTTTCCAGCGGTCGGGTAGAGACATTGTATTTCCTGACCCTGATCGCGGGGCTCGCAATCCTGGTGATGGGCGCGCTGGAGAGTGTTCGCGGCCGCCTGCTGGCGCGGATCAGCGGCTGGCTGGAAAAGAGTCTGGCGCCGGAAGTCATTGCCAGCAGCGTCCGCAGCGCCCTGTTCGGCGCCGCCGCGACCGCCCAGCCGCTGCGTGATCTCGGCGGTTTGCGCGCGTTCCTGAGCGGCACCGGCATCAATGCCCTGTTCGACGCGCCATGGGCGCCGATCTTTCTTGCGATCATTTACTGGCTGCATCCGCTGCTCGGCTGGGTCGGCATCGTCTCCGCGCTGCTGTTGCTGTCGATCGCCGTCATCAACGAGTTATGGTCTCGCCACCCGCTCAAGGAGGCGGGGCAGATCAGCCTCTCGAACACGCAGATGGCGGATTCGGCGATCCGCAACGCCGGCGTGTTCCACGCCATGGGCATGCTCGAGGGTTTCCTGTTCGGCTGGACCAGGCGGAACGAGACCGCGATGAGCAGCCAGCTTCAGGCCAGCGATCGCAGCGCCACGATCATCGGCTTTTCCAAATTCTTCCGCGTGTTCGTCCAGGTTCTGATCCTGGGCACGGGCGCGTACCTGGTCCTGCAGCACCAGCTCACGTCCGGCGGCATGATCGCTGCGTCGATCTTGCTCGGACGGGCGCTCTCGCCGGTCGATCAGGCGATCGGAGCGTGGAAGAGCATGGTCTCGGCGCGCGAGTCCTTCGCCCGGATCAAGCGGCTGCTCGAGCGTTTCCCGGCCCCGCACGGATTGATGCCGCTCCCGGCGCCCGATGGGCAACTGAGCTGCGAGGGCGTTGTCTATGCTGTCCGCGGTCGCGAGAAGCCGCTCTTGAACCAGATCAGCTTCGCGCTGCAGCCGAGGGATGTCCTCGGGATCATCGGCCCCTCGGCCGCCGGCAAGTCGACACTGTGCAAGATCCTGGTCGGCATCTGGGCCCCGGCTCGCGGCAGCGCCAGGCTCGACGGCGCCGATCTGTCGGCTTGGCCGGCGGAGCAGCTGGGCCAATTCGTCGGTTATCTGCCGCAGGACGTCGAACTTTTCCGGGGCACGATCAAAGAAAACATCGCCCGCCTGCTCCCCAAACCGGAGGCGGCCGCGGTGGTCGAGGCGGCGCGGATCGCCGGCGTTCACGAGATGATCCTGCGCCTGCCGAAGGGCTACGAGACCGAGATCGGCGAGGGCGGCTCCTTCCTCTCCGGCGGTCAGCGACAGAGGGTCGGTCTGGCGCGGGCGCTGTTCGGCCGGCCGAAGCTCATCGTCCTCGACGAGCCCAACGCCAGTCTCGACGTGGAAGGCGAGGAAGCGCTGGTCGCCGCCATCGAACACGCGAAGAGCTGGGGCGCCACAGTGGTCCTCGTCTCGCATCAGCCGCGGGTTCTCCAGCCGGCGACGAAGTTGCTGTTCATGCGTGACGGCCGGGTCGAAATGTTCGGCGATCGCGATGTGGTTCTGTCCCGCTTGAGAGCACAGCCGACGCAAAAAGCTCCGCCGGAAGCGACGCGTCTCACCGACGCCGAAGCGCAGCCGCGGGCGCTGGCGGAACCGGGAGCGGGACAATGACGACAAGCGGGGCCGTTGCCGTCGGCGGGAACGCTGACAGGACTGCCACCGTTACCGCGCCGGGAGCGCGGCTGCTGCCGCCGATCGCGCCCCTGCGCCAGGAAATCAGGGCGACGAAGCGGCTGGGGCTCGCCATCATCTTCGTGTTCTTCGTCCTTGGCGGCGGCTGGGCGGCGACCGCGCCGCTTTCAGGCGCCGTTATCGCCAATGGATCGGTGGCGCCGGAAGGCAGCCATCGGATCGTCCAGCACCTCGAAGGCGGGATCATCCGCGACATCCTGGTCAAGGACGGCGATACGGTCAGCGCCGGCCAGACGCTTCTGGTCCTGGAGGACATCGGCGCCAGGGCCGAAGTCGGAACGCTGACCAACCGTCTGCGGACGCTGGCAGCGACGGAGGCGCGACTGCAGGCCGAGCGCGTCGGCGCCGAAGCCGTCGTCTTCGATCACCCGGCGCTCGCGGATGTCGATGATCCGGAGATTGCGGCGATCATCGGCCAGCAGGTCCACCAGTTCGAAACCCGTCGCGCCAACGACGAGACCCGGGTCGAGGTGCTCAATCAGCAGATCGCGCAGCTTGGCCAGCAGATAGCGGGGGGCGAGCGGCAGCTCACTGGCGTCCGCCGGCAGCGGGCGCTGATCGCCGAGGAGCTCAGGTCCGTCCGCGAGCTCTACGAGAAGGGCTACGAGCGCAAGCCGCGGATGCTGGAATTGCAGCGCACCGAGGCCGGTCTTCTCGGCAGCGAGGGCGAGCTGGTTCGCGCAAGTCGCCCGCAACGAGGAGGCGATCGGCGAGGCGAAGCTCGAGATCATCAACACGAAGATCCGCCGTCGGGAAGACGTCGACCGCGACCTTGCCCAGGTCCAGTCGGATCGCTTCCAGGTCGAGCAGCAGATCAAGGAGAGCCTGGACAAGCTGGCGCGCACCAAGGTCACGGCGCCCATCGACGGCATCGTCATGCAACTCCGCTACAAGACCGTCGGCGGCGTGATCAGGCCGGGCGAGCCCATCCTCGACCTCGTCCCGACCAGCGAGGATCTGATCGTCGACGCCCGCATCTCGACCCGCGATATCGACGAGGTTCACGCCGGCCTGCCGGCCTACGTCATGTTCCCGTCCTACCCCCAGCGCAACCTCATGCGCATCGACGCAAAGGTGGATTCAGTGTCTCGGCGGACGCGATGGCGGACGAACGGAGCGGCGAGCGGTACTTCGTGGCCAAGGTCAGGATCGACCGCCAGCACGTGCATGAGCTTGCGCCCAATATCGAGCTGGTCCCCGGCATGCCGGCCGAGGTCTTCGTCCAGACGGTGGAGCGGACCTTCCTCGGCTACCTGATGCAGCCGGTCATGCTCGCCATGGAGCACACCATCCGCGAACACTGATATGAAGTGCGCGCGCCGGACGGTCAGTATTCCTGTCGTCGGCTACTCGAACGCTATCGACCGCTTGACGCTCACCACCGGCGCGCCGTCGCGGATCAGTTCGTAGCTGGCGGCGGCGGCGCCGGCGGGCCAGCCGCCGGGCGGACGGCGGACGCCGGCGAAGCTGAACCAACTGATGTTGTTGGCCGCAAGCCGGTCCTCCCGTTCCACCAGCGTTTTCCCCTTTGGCCCTTCGATGCGAAAACGTTCAACATCGCCGGCCAGGACCCCCGAAACATCGACCCAGAAGACCAGCGCCTCGGCGCCCGCGGATAGCGGCTTGTCGTAAACGCCGTGACGGGCCGCCCGCGGATCGGGTCTCGCCCCGGCAAATCCCGCTTTCAGCAGCACGGTCGCGCGGTAGGGCAGACGTGCCGCGGCGGCTGGTGACCACAGCGGCGCGAGCGGATCGCCGCAGGCCGTAAACGCGCCGAGGCCGACGAACGGATCGACCGGCTGGCCCTCGTAGCGCACCGAGAAGTTCAAGTGCGGAAACTCGGTGTTGCCGGACAGGCCGATGAGGCCGAGGGTCTGGCCGGTTTCGACATGTTGCCCGACCGCGACGGCAACGCTGCCGCGGCGGAGGTGGCTGTACTGGGTCTCGAAGCCGTTGCCGTGATCGAGGACGACGCCGTTGCCCGCCCAGCGGCCGCGAATTGCGTCATGCCCGATATCGGCGACGCTCACGTCCGCCATTCCGTCGCGCACGGCGCGGACGACGCCCGGCGCCGCGGCAACGGCGGCGACGCCGCGCTCCATCGTCGGGTAATCGGGCACCCGGAAGTCGGTTCCGGTATCGCCGTCCATGCTGAGCCGGCCGCAGGCGTAATCCATCCGCTCCGGGCCGGGGTCATGATCGACATACTTCTGGATCGAGCAGACGCGGTCCATGTCGCAGGCCACGGGCACCTCCAGCACCAGGCTTGGCGCCTCGGCGACGCCGGATGCCGGCCAGCAGCGCCAGCGGGATCGCAAGGAGGGCGGCAAGCGCGACAACTTGCGGGACCGATCGCGAGCGCGCGGAACCGGAGCGGGGTCAAACCGTTCATCAAGCGTGAGGCGGGCCAGCCGGTGGGCCGCGAGGCCTCTAGAGATCGCACACAAAGGAAGACGCGCAATGGATATAGTGAGAATAATTATAGCCATCCTGCTGCCGCCGCTCGGCGTGTTTCTGCAGGTCGGGTTCGGCGGGCAGTTCTGGCTCAATATCCTGCTCACGCTCCTTGGCTATATCCCCGGCATCGTCCACGCCGTTTGGATCATCGCCAAGCGCTAGTCCGGGCGCAGGGCATTGAATGATGGGCGAACACATGACGACGGAACTTCGCCCGCTCAGTGTTGTTGATTGCAAGTTGCATATTTGAAGTGAGGCGCGCAATGGCGAACGAACACGAGAGCCGCTCCGACGCGGGACACGAGACAAAGCAGGCTGCGGACGATGCAGCGCAGACGCTGAAGGATGAGGGCCGACGTCTGCGCAACGGGACTCAAGGCGAAGGCCGACAATCTCGCCAACGAACAGAAGCAGACGGCCTCGAGCTATCTGAACGATTTTTCCGAAGCGGTGAACAGCCTGACCTCGACCCTGGATGAGCGGGGCCATGGCGCCATTGCCAATTACACCCGGTCGGCGGCGGAAGAGCTGCGGCGGATGGGCGGCTCCATCGAGGCGCGCGACTATTCCGATTTGGCACGCGACGTGGGCGCGTTCGCTCAGCGCAACCCGGCAGTCTTCTTCGGCGGCGCCTTCGTGATCGGCTTCGGGATCGCGCGGTTCCTGGCCAGTTCACGCACGGGCGCTCATGAGAGCGTTGCGCGTCCGCATCCACTGACCACCGGCGCGGCGGCGCCGCAGCCGACATATTCAGAGGAGTGAAGCAGTCATGGCTGAACGGGATGATAAGGTAGGATCTCTGCTCGCCGAGCTGATCCGCAGTATCCAGACGCTGATCCGACAGGAGCTGCGACTGGCGCAGGCCGAGGGTTCCGAGAAGGCGAACCAGGTGATGGTGGGGGCGATCGGTATCGTCGCCGGCATGCTGATCGCATTCGCCGCGCTGCTGGTCCTGCTTCAGGCGCTCGTTGTCGCTCTCAGTCATTACATGGACGCGGGGTGGGCCTCGCTGATCGTCGGCGTCGCCGTCGCCATCATCGGTTTCGCTTTGATGAAGTACGGCCAGTCGAGCCTTAAGGGCGCAAATCTCGTCCCGGAACGGACGATAAAGTCGATGCGTGCGGATGCGGATCTGGCGATGGAGAAGGTGCGATGAATACCAGCAGAGACAAGTCACCCGACGAAATCGAACAGCGACATCATCGCGACGCGCGATCATATCGACCGGACGCTGGATATTCTGACAGAGCGGCTGTCGCCCAGCGGCCTGCTCGATCAGGCCGTGCACACCGCCCGCGAGACCGGCGGCGAATTCACCCTGAACCTCGGCCGCACGGTCCGCGCTAATCCGCTTCCGGTCGCGCTCCTTGGGATCGGCCTCGGCTGGCTGATGGTGGCCGACCGGCAGCGGAAGAGCGGCTACGGGGGCTACGGTTACGCGGGCGGCGCGGGCGACTTATGCCGGCAGCGATGGCGGCGATGAAAGCTATCGACGCCGCGTCGACGCACCGCCGTCCTCCTCATCGGTCGAGGCGCCTGCGGTATTGACGTCCCGGACGACTGGAGCGCAGCTTACGAAGCGCAACCGCGCGAGTGGGCGGACGAACGTGGTGAGCCGGAAACCGGCGGCGGCCAGCGGACGACTTCGGGTTCGGTGCGGCACGCGTACGATAAAGGCCGGGCCGAGGCGGACGCGGTTCGGTCGTCGTTGGCCGAGTGGAGCCGGCGCGGGTCCGAGACGGCCCGCGACGCAGCCTACCGCGCTCGCACCTCCGCCAGCGAGACGGCCGAGCATTTACGCGACAGCAGCCGTGAGCTGCAGATCGTGCCCGCGTCGCAGGGCGACGGCGACTGTCCGCGCGCATCGCGAGAGCGGACCGCGGCGACGCGCCAGGAGCGCGTTCGCGCGCCCGTGGCAGGGATGCGGCCGACCGGATGCGCGACACGGGTCGTCGTGTGTCGGAAAAGGTGCGCGAGGGCGGACGCGGCCTGGCGGAAACGGCCGACGATGCGATGGCGCAGGCACGCGATTACGGGGCCGCGGCGAGCGAACGGGCCTCGGAGGTTTACCACCGCTCCGGCGACGCGGTCCGGTCGGCCGGCTGGCGGGCGCGCGATGCGGCGGGCTCGGCTGGCGACTTCGCCCGCGAGCATCCGCTCGCCGTCGGTCTGGTCGTTGCCGCGGCCGGCGCGGTCATTGCCGGGCTCACGCCGCGTTCGCGGCGCGAGGACGAGCTGCATGGGCGAGCGCAGCGACGAGTTGAAGGATCGCCGCGCGCGACGCCGCTAACGCCGAAGTTGATCGTGTTCGCGACGCCGCGTCTGCAGCGATGCGTACCGGCTGCGAGGAAGCCCGCCGCGCCGGGCTGACGGTCGACGATGCCAAGCGCTGCGGCCGACGAAAAGGTTGCCGCCGGCATCGGCGCCGCCAAGTTCGGCGGCACAGGCCGGGATCGGACAAGAATGGAGAGAGCGACACGAAGGTCGAGGCCCGAACGGATGGCAATGCCGCGCGGCCGGCCGAAGATGCGGTCGGTGCCGAACAGGCCGACAAGATCCAGGCCGGAGCCGTCCGCTGACAAGGCGGAGAGCGAGTCCAAGCCGGCCGAGCGTCGGCGGGGTGAGCGGGATCGCGACGCCGCCGGTGGCGGGCGGCTCATTTGGCTCGAACACGGACAGCCATCCGGCTGACCCGACCAAGCGGCCGACGTGGAGACCGGTCAGCCCGGTCAGCGATCGGACCTGACGGCGCGCTTCGAGAGCCGAGGATGGACCCCAACGTGCCTGACTATCGTTCCGGCACCCACGGGGAATATGCCGATCGACCGTCGGCTATTCCCCGCCCGGGCTGGCGGCAGGTGCTTCTCCGGGTCATAGGACGAGATCAGCGGCGACAACCTGTCGATCGTCGCCGCCGGAGTCGCCTTCTACGCGTCTGCTGGCGGTCTTCCCGGCGATCGCGGCGACCGTTCTGATCTACGGCCTGTTCGCCGATCCGGCGGACGTGCAGCGGCAACTGGCGCCCCTCCAGGACGTCATGCCGCCGGACGCCTTTCAGATCCTCAGCGGCCAGCTGTCCGCAGTTGCGGGCAAAGGCGCTCAGCCGCTCGGTTTTGGCCTGCTGCTGACCTTGGGCCTGTCGCTGTGGAGCGCGACGGCCGGGATCAAGGCGCTATTCACGGCCATGAACATTGCCTACGAGGAAAAGGAATCGCGCAACTTCTTCAAGCTGAATGCGATTGCGCATGGTGGTAACCGTACTTCGCCATCGTGTTTGTAATCGTGGCCCTGGCCATCATCGCTGCAGTGCCGGCGGCGGTCGACTTTCTCGGCGTTCGAAGGCTGGATGCGAGCGGGGCTGCTGCTGTCGCGGTGGGTTCTTCTCGCGCTGTTCATTCTGATGGCCCTGGCGATCCTGTTTCGCTACGGCCCCAGCCGCGCGCCTGCGCAATTTCGTTGGGTCACGCCGGGAGCCATTGTCGCGACCGTTCTGTGGATCGCGGGATCCGTCGCCTTCTCGTTCTACGTCCAGAACTTCGCCAGCTACAACAAGACGTTCGGGTCCCTCGGCGCGGTCGTCGTGCTGCTGATGTGGTTCTACCTGAGCGCTTTCATCGTCTGTATCGGCGCGGAGCTGAACGCCGAACTTGAACATCAGACCGCCCGCGATTCCACAACCGGCCGCGAGCGTCCGCTCGGCGACCGCGGCGCCTACGTCGCCGATCACGCCGTCGGCGGCGAAAGTAAATAACCTGCAGGAGGAGGACGTTTAAATGTACAACATCTTTTGGATCATCGGCGTCATCGTCGTCATCCTCGCAATACTCTCTTTCCTTGGTCTTCGGTAACAACGCCGGGCTGGCCGGAGCCGGCATGAAAGCAGAGTAACGCTGCATCTTGGGCGGCGGCCGGGTACGTGCTCCAGGTACAAGTAGTTCCTGGGAAGTCGGCGCGCAATTTTCCCGTGTTGCGCGCCGCTTCTGCATCCGCGGTCTTCTCAGTGTATCCGGAGGTCGAAATCGTAGGCCAACAACAAGCCGATGGCATTGCTGCCGATGCCTTCGTCCTGGAACGAGACATAGCCGACGTTGACGGAGAGACCGTTGTAGATAAACGACTTCCTTAAACGCGCCGGGCAGAGCAGGCTATTCCCATAGCGGCTCGCCCAGATCCACGTCGTTTTCATCTGTCGCGGCACCAGCGGCAGCGCCGGCCGCGCCGCCAAGGGCGGCGCCGCCGGCGGTGCTGCCGCCGGTTACGGCCGCTCCCGCGGCGCCGGCAGCGGCGCCAATTCCCGCCCCGCTCAGCCCGCGATCCGTCGTGCTGCTGCCGCATCCGGCGGCAACGCCCGCGCCGAGCAATCCGGCCACGAGCCATGGTGAGATTTTCATCGCGTCCTCCCATCCTGCGCGTTCTCTTGCCGAAGCTAAATCCATGATCGCCCGCTCGCCTTAACCTGCGCAATCCGGCGACGTCGGTTCGCATGTTGAGCCGGCTGGCGGCTGCGTTCCTATCCGCGCGGCGGCGGGCAGGCTAGCGTTGAAATGCGTCGCGCCGAATCGCGATCGGCGTCGTTGGGCGACTTCGCCATCTCCGCCCTGCTTCTGGATGTCAGCCGCTGACTGAGCCGAATGAACGATCGGACCATCGTCGCGGATTGGTTCCGCAGCCGGCCTCCATGTCCCGTCGCCAACGCCGCTTCGTGGCGACGACCGGCCTTCATTAGCAGGACGACCTGCGCCGCTTCCGCGTGAAACAACGCATGGGCTTGTCTCGCCGCCTCATACTCGGGAAGATGCCGGTAGTGCGCGGCTTGGCCGTATATCCAGCGGCCGAGATCGCATTGATCGTCCCGCATGGTGACACGAACGTCGAGGGATCCTGAGCCATAGACATATTCGCGAAGATGGACGATCCATTCCGCATGCGCACGCAACAGAAGTCGGATATCGATTGGCGACTCTTGCCTGGCCACGGGCACGAACGATTACCTCTTTCGCTCGCCGCACTATACGCGCTCGAAAGGTCGAACTCCATCGGCGCCGACCAGTCGGTCGGCTGGAACCGTTCTCATCGTTTCAGCCGATCGCAGGGCAAGCAATGAAACTGCGGACGAGGGCCGTCGGCGCGTTTCTCCTCGCAGCATGTGCCGGTTGCGCGAGCGGCAACATCCGCGATGCCTACGTGGCCGGCTGGCAGAGCCAGCGGGACGTGTACATCCACCAGTTCGTCCACGCGAACTTCGCGAGGGAGCGGGCCTGGGCCGTCCAGAGTGAAAAGCTGGAGAAGTCGGAGTCGGTCGATTGGCCGGATTACGCCCGGCCCCTTCTGGCCGCGGCCACGCGCGCCCGGGCCCTTTCCGAAGACCGGGGACGGGCCCTGGATCTGGAACGCTTTCTTGCGCACATGCGCTCGACTCCGACGGCGCAAGCGACGGTCGACTGGTTCGCCGGCGATGCAGCCGATATCAGGAACGCAGCGAACGACAGCGTCGAGCGCACGAAGGAGCTTCTCGGCCGGCTTGCCGGCCCCGCTCAATTGACGGAGGATCTTTTCCAGCGCATCGCGTCGTCAGCGGCGGCGGAGGGTGTGGTCCGTGGGCGGGCGCTGCAGCATGCCAACCTGCGGCGTACGGCCGGCCTCTATTTCCGCGCGAGGGACGATCAGGTGGTGCTTCCCGGCGATGCCGGGCCTGACGGTGCAGGGTTGAGGGACGGTGGGGACGAGACCGCCGCCACCGGCGGCATCGGCGCGCGACGGGATCTGATCGGCGAGGTCGACCGGCTTCTGGACTCGGCCGACCTGCGTGCGGCCATTCTTCGGCCACGCGCGTGTCATCGGACCGACGAGGTCGTGACCTGCGTCCCTCAATCGACCGGCGCCGAGGTGCCGGAAGGAGACGGGACGGGGGCGACGTCGCCGGCCGACGCCTTGACCCCGCCCGCGGATAATGCGAACGAAGTATGGCCGAACATGCCGCGGCGGGAATTCTTTGAGGAGGGATCCGGATGGTGAGGGGCGCATGCCGTGCCTACACGAAGCCGCGACGCCTTCCGCCCTGGCGGCTAAGGTCGGTTCGGTGAACAGGACGGAGCAGGGGATGGCAGCAAGTCGATGTCGCGCGGGCAGGGCCCTCGTTTTGCTGATCGCGACCTTATTCGGCTTGGCGCTTGCCTGCGAAGCGGGCGCCGCCGCCGGCGACGGTCGGGCCAATGGCGACGCGCTGGCCTCGGTCGGCATTCTCTCGGCTGGCGCGAGCAGCACCGATGTCCGCATCGTTGCCGATATGGCCGAGGTTCTCGACAATCCCCGGCTTCGCATCGTCCCCATCATCGGCCATGGCGGGATCCGCAACGTCGACGATCTTCTGACCCTTCCGGTCGCCGACGTTGCCATCGTACAGAGCGACGTCCTGACCGCACTCGGCGCGGACCAGAGCCGCAAGGGTGTCACCGACAAGCTTGTCTACATCGCCAAGCTGTTCAATGAGGAGGTGCACGTCCTCGCCCGAAAGGAGATCGGCAGCCTTGCCGATCTGGCCAACCGCACCGTCGCCGTCGGCCCCGCCGATGGGGGATCGAGCGTGACCGCCGGAGCGCTATTCGCCGCTCTGTCCATCCCGATCCAGCCGCTGTTCGAGGCCCCGTCCGCAGCGATGACGAAACTGAGGGCCGGCGAGATCGACGCGATCGTCTACGTCGCCGGAAAACCGGCGCCGCTCATGACCGAACCCGGTAACGCGGCGGCGAGCCCGCAGGGCTTGCACTTCCTGAGCATACCGGTCAATGAGCATCTGCTTGCCGCCTACGTCCCCTCGGCGCTTGGCCACGGTGACTATCCCGACCTGATCGCGTCGGGGGAGACCGTCGAGACGATTTCGGTGCCCATGGTCATGGTTGCCTCGGCAGGCCGCGCGGCGCAGAGCGGCTACCTTGACGCCTTCATCGAAGCCTTCTTCGGCAACTTTGCGCAGCTTCAGGATCCGCAGCGCAATCCCAAATGGCGCGAGGTCAACCTCGCGGCAACGGTCCCCGGCTTGCGCAGGCTGCCCGCTTCCGTCGATTGGGTCCGCACCAACATGGCCACGCCGGAGGAACGCAAGCTTCAGGAGGCTTTCGCCGACATTCTGCGCTTCATCAAGGAACAGAACATCAAGCCGGAAGCAAAGCCGAGCGACCAGGATCTGAAGGCGTTGTTCTGGCGCTTCGTCGACTGGCGCGCCGCACAGACGCGGCCCTGACTGCCGGGCCCGGCCCTGCCGCGCGGCCGTCGGCTACTGCTGTGTCGGCTGCGCCTGCGGTGACGGCTGTGTCGGCTGGACCGCCATGGCCGCAACCAGCGCGTCGAGACGCTCGTGCGCCGTCGTATCGCCGCGCGCGATGGCAATGCGATACCAGGCTGCCGCCTGTTCCGGATCGGCGTCTACGCCCCGGATCGCGCTGCGCTCCAGGTAGACCGGATCGTAACTCGCCGCCATCGCCGTTGCCGCGGTGGCGCTTCCGGTTTCCGCGGCGCGGCTGAAGAACCGCCGGGCGGAGACGGCATCGGAGCCTCGAAGCAGCACGTCGCCGCGGGCGACGAGAAATTCCGCGGTGGCCTCGCCACTGGGTCCGGCCGGTGCTCCGAGGTCCGTAAGCGTCTCCGTTCCCGTGCGCTCCATATACGCCGGGTTCGGCCCGCTCTGGCCGCGGGCGACCACGTCCGCGGGTCCCTGAGCCACATTCTCTAGCCCATTGGCCGGCACGCCAGGCGCGGCCGGCGCTGAGAACGCCGCTTGGAGGTAGGCGCTTCCGTCCCGGACAAGCGCGCGACCGTCCGGCAGGGCCACGGCCGCCGCGACAACCGCCGCCGCAAGAAGTCCCGCCGAGGATCCGGCCCAGACGAGACGGCGCCTGCGTTTCCTGGCAGGCGCTTTCGCGTCCACCAGAACCAGCGCCCGTGCATTCACCGCCGGCGACGGCGTCGTTAGCGGAAGGCAGGCGCCCGGCGGTTCGATGAGGTCGGCAGTGATCGTCCGCCGGGACGCCTGCCAGGCGAAAATCATCGCCTGCGCGGCGCTGGCGTTCAACTCGCCCAGCACACCGTGCGAAACCTCGGCGAGCCGGTTGATCGCGTCCTCCTCGAACAGACCGGTGTCCGGGCAGCCGGCGGCGTCAAGGCAGTATTCGACATAGGCCCTGACCTCCTCGCCGCTCAGCGGCCGCAACGGGAAGTCGGCCGCGGCGCCGTTCCACAGCGCCGGCAGGCCGGCGCCCTTGGCGACACGATCAAGCCGTTCGCGGAGATCGGCCGGCCCGCTGAGCAGCACGGCCAGATCCGGCGCGGGCGGACCGGTCATGGCCATGCCGGCATCGCTCCGTGCGTCCGCCGGCACGAGAACCGCCAGACGCAGCAGCCCGGCGAGAGCGGCGTCGGCGAGACGGTCGGCATCGTCGACCGCAATGGCAATCGGTACCTGCGCGCGCTGTGCGGCATGCGCCCGCAAGCTTTCGGCGGCGGCATCCGGCTTTCGCTCGGTCATGGCCCGGAACAGCCCGAAGTTCCGGCATGCGGCGAGGAGGATGTCGTCGTCGGACAGGTGTTCCGGGTGTGGCAGCGACTTCGGTCTCGACGGTAAAAACCCGCCATCCGGCCGGCTTAAGCGCGTCGAAGATCTGCCTCAGGGTGCTCGTGCGTCCGGTACCCGCCTCGCCCGAGACAAGCAGCAGGCGCACGGGTTCGCCGCCGGTTTTGCCGGTCAGCGCATCGGCCCCCTGCGGCGTAACGCCGGGAGGGAAAAAGTCGCGACGCCGCGGCGCGACCCTGAAGGGCTCGCTCAAAAGCCCGAAATGCCTGAGGAGCCGACCGTTCTCCACCTGCAACTCACTCGTCGTTGTCTACCCGATTATATAGACGTTAGCATGAACGGCGCCGGCGTCAATGTTTCCAGTTTTCCGCCACATTGCATGTTGACCTGTCTCCCAAACACCGCGCAACGCCCGCTCGGGCGCGGACATAGGTGATGGCGCGGTTTCGAAGCTCTTCCCTGAAGTTCTTCCGTTCGGCAATCGCTTGCGGCGACAACGCGGTGATGCGGTAGGCTCCGCGCTTCGTCGCCGGCTTTTGCCGGTTTGCGCGCCCGTAGCTCAATGGATAGAGCACCTGACTACGGATCAGGAGGTTAGGGGTTCGAGTCCTCTCGGGCGCGCCAAAAATCAAGGACTTAGGGTAGAACGGAACAAGCACTGTCCAAACCGTCCAACACAGCTTTTGGCGCGCGAGTTGGACAGTCGAACAAGGCCGGGACTAGCCGGATTCCGGAAAGTTGGGGCGTCACCACTCCGGCGGCGTGATAACAAACATTTCTCACCAACCCCAACTCCGCGAGAAAGTCGCGCGCAAACATCTCCCACGTATCGCCGTCCGGAATTCGGTCCAATCGATCATCACGAAGCGCCACTATGATCTGGTTTGCGATGGCACAGGCAGCTAGTGCACTGATTTATTCGGATGGTACAGGCAGGCGGTTGAGCTTGGCGAGGATGGATTGGGCGGGTTTGGTCCAGACGAAGGGGTTTGGGGTGCGGTTGTGCTCCCGAATGTATCTGCGGATGGCTTCCTGGAGATCGGCGACGGATTTGAAGACGCCGCGCCGGATGCGCCTTCGGGAGATGATGGAGAAGAAGCCTTCGACGGCGTTGATCCAAGAGGCGGAGGTGGGGGTGAAATGGAAGATCCAGCGCGGATGGTCGACCAGCCATTGCCTGACCTTGGGGTGTTTGTGGGTGGCGTAGTTGTCGGCGATGGCGTGGATGATTTTGCCGGCCGGGACGGTGCGTTCCACGGCGTTGAGGAACTTGATGAACTCCGCGTGGGTGTGCTTCGGCATGCAGCGGCCGACCACGGTGCCCTCGAGGATATTGAGGGCGGCAAACAGCGTTGTGGTGCCGTTGCGCTTGTAGTCGTGGGTCATGGTGCCGCACTTGCCGGGTTTGAGGGGCAGGCCCGGCTGGGTGCGGTCGAGGGCCTGGATCTGGCTTTTCTCGTCGATGGACACGACCACCGCGTGGGCGGGCGGGTTCATGTAGAGGCCGACGATGTCCTCGACTTTGGCGGCGAAGGCCGGATCGTTGGATTTCTTGAAGGTGCGGATGCGATGGGGTTGGAGACGATGGGCTTCCCAGATGCGTTGCACGGCACTCAGGCTGATGCCGACCGCCTTGGCGACCATGCGCCCCGTCCAGTGGGTGGCTTCGCCGGGTGGTTCGCCGCAGGGCAGGGCCAGAACCCTGGCTACCGTCGCCGCCGGGAGAGGCGCTTTGCCGGGCTTGCGCGTCTTGTCGCGCAGCAGCCCGTCCACCCCCTCCTCGGCAAAGCGCTGCTGCCAGCGCCATACCGCCGGGCGGCTGGCATCGGTTCGGCGAGCCACCTCCAGGACGAGCAGCCTCTCCGCCGACAGAAGAACAATGTTGGCCCGCTGCGCATGCTTCTGCGAACGGTTGCGATCACCGGCGACGGCGACCAGACGGGCGCGGTCTTCGGCTCCAAGAAGGATACAAACGGTCTGTCCCATGCCCACAGAATTGCATGGATCAGACCTACGGTGAATTGTTAGTTTGGTTCAGTGCACTAGTGCACTGATTCATTCGGATGGTACAGGCAGGCGGTTGAGCTTGGCGAGGATGGATTGGGCGGGTTTGGTCCAGACGAAGGGGTTTGGGGTGCGGTTGTGCTCCCGAATGTATCTGCGGATGGCTTCCTGGAGATCGGCGACGGATTTGAAGACGCCGCGCCGGATGCGCCTTCGGGAGATGATGGAGAAGAAGCCTTCGACGGCGTTGATCCAAGAGGCGGAGGTGGGGGTGAAATGGAAGATCCAGCGCGGATGGTCGACCAGCCATTGCCTGACCTTGGGGTGTTTGTGGGTGGCGTAGTTGTCGGCGATGGCGTGGATGATTTTGCCGGCCGGGACGGTGCGTTCCACGGCGTTGAGGAACTTGATGAACTCCGCGTGGGTGTGCTTCGGCATGCAGCGGCCGACCACGGTGCCCTCGAGGATATTGAGGGCGGCAAACAGCGTTGTGGTGCCGTTGCGCTTGTAGTCGTGGGTCATGGTGCCGCACTTGCCGGGTTTGAGGGGCAGGCCCGGCTGGGTGCGGTCGAGGGCCTGGATCTGGCTTTTCTCGTCGATGGACACGACCACCGCGTGGGCGGGCGGGTTCATGTAGAGGCCGACGATGTCCTCGACTTTGGCGGCGAAGGCCGGATCGTTGGATTTCTTGAAGGTGCGGATGCGATGGGGTTGGAGACGATGGGCTTCCCAGATGCGTTGCACGGCACTCAGGCTGATGCCGACCGCCTTGGCGACCATGCGCCCCGTCCAGTGGGTGGCTTCGCCGGGTGGTTCGCCGCAGGGCAGGGCCAGAACCCTGGCTACCGTCGCCGCCGGGAGAGGCGCTTTGCCGGGCTTGCGCGTCTTGTCGCGCAGCAGCCCGTCCACCCCCTCCTCGGCAAAGCGCTGCTGCCAGCGCCATACCGCCGGGCGGCTGGCATCGGTTCGGCGAGCCACCTCCAGGACGAGCAGCCTCTCCGCCGACAGAAGAACAATGTTGGCCCGCTGCGCATGCTTCTGCGAACGGTTGCGATCACCGGCGACGGCGACCAGACGGGCGCGGTCTTCGGCTCCAAGAAGGATACAAACGGTCTGTCCCATGCCCACAAAATCGCATGGATCAGACCTACGGTGAATCGTTAGTTTGGTTCAGTGCACTAGGGGCCCGTCTCGAGCAGTTGAACAAGAAGCTCGCGACCCGCATCCTGATCTCGCAGACCACGATGGACAGGATCTCGGGCCACTATCGCATCAGGCCCATGGGGACGGTGGCGTTGCGCGGCAAGAGCCGGCGCGTCGCGATATACTGCGTCGATGGATACAAGGACGCCGACGAGCCGCAATCGGTGGTCGAGGGCCGCACATCGCCGGATGCGCTCGCCGAGCAGAGCCCACGCGGGGATCAGCCGCGCCAGTGACGCCATTCACCCTCGACGGGACCAGATCGCCCTGCTTGGGACGGGCTCATCCGAATGCAGCGATTTGGTCGGCGCCGCCGCTCCAAACCTGATCCAGGCCGATCCGCAACATGCGGTAACCGACAAGAACCAGGCCACCGGCCGCTTTCTGCTTCTCATGGTCAGCCTGTCGCCGGTCGACCTCGCGATCACCGGCATCTTTGTCGCCGTGTCCGAGCGCAAAGGCGCGTTCGCCGCGGTCACCGAGCCGATCGCCCGCTACGGCGGGGTCATCAACCAATTTCAGGGGGACGCCATGCTCGTGACCTTCAATGTGCCGGTCGTCGATCCATTCCACGCCGACCACGCGGTACTGGCTGCCCGACCCGCGTCCTGATCTCGCAAACCACGTTGGACAAAATCTCGGACAACTATCGCATCCGGTCCATGGGGACGGTATCGTTGCGCGGTAAGCGCCAACGCGTTGCGATCCACAGCGTCGACGGATACAAGAGCTCCGACAAACCGCAAGCACTGCTTGGCGGAACCCAATCACCGGGTCCTATCCAATGACGCCGTTCACCCTCGATGCCCGGCTGACCGAGGATTGCATACCGCTGGGGCGGTTCGCCCTGAGCCGACTGCTGTTGATGAACGACGCCACCTACCCGTGGCTCATTCTCGTGCCGGAACGCCCGGACATGCGCGAGCTATTCGATCTGGACGCGGCGGACCAGTCCGCGCTGGCCGCGGAGACGGCGCTGGTCGCGCGCATGCTGAAGACGCTGTGCGCCGCCGACAAGATCAATGTCGCGGCCCTGGGCAATGTCGTCGCCCAGCTTCATATTCACGTCATCGCCCGCTTTGCGAAGGATCCGGCCTGGCCGGCGCCGATATGGGGGCACGCCCTGCCGCGTCCGTATGCGCCGGACGAGGCGGCGGGCATGCGCGGGCGGATCGCGGCCGCCCTCGACGCGCTCGCGGCGACGCCGGCGGATGGCGATGTCGGCAGAGGCTGGCGGGCGCTGGCGTCATAGCTTCATCGCCGGTGTTGAAGCATTGATTGTCAGATTGACTTCGGCTGCATGTTGAAGTCTCATTGCGGGCGCTAACAGGCTGCTGAAAAGGGTGGCGGTTTTTGCGCGTTCGTGATTCCTGATCTCGGGTTGGTGGTGATTGGAGGTCGGGATGCGCGGGAGCGACACGGTTCGTGGGAGGCTGTTCAGCTATGTGGACCTGGAGAAGCGGGTCCGTGCGGATCATCCGCTGCGGGTGATCCGCGGCATTGTCAACGCGACGCTGGCCGGGCTCTCGGGTGAGTTCGACGGGCTGTATTCGCCCCATGGCCGCGAGTCGATCCCGCCGGAGCGGCTGCTGCGGGCGCTCTTGTTGCAGGCGTTCTATTCGATCCGCTCGGAGCGGCAACTGGTGGAGCGGATCGAGTTCGACCTTCTGTTCCGCTGGTTCGTCGGCCTGGGCGTCGACGATCCGGTGTGGGATGCGACGACCTTTACCAAGAACCGCGACCGGCTGCTGGAAGGCGATGTGGCGGTGAAGTTTCTGGCCGGGGTGCTGGCGCAGCCGCAGGTGAAGACGCTCTTGTCCGGCGAGCACTTTTCGGTGGACGGCACGCTGCTGGAGGCCTGGGCCAGCACCAAGAGCTTCCGCCCCAAGGACGGCTCCGGAGCGCCGCCGGATGCGGGACGCAATGGCGAGCAGGACTTCCGCGGGCAGAAGCGCGGCAACGAGACGCATGCGTCTGCCACCGATCCGGATGCCAGGCTCTACCGCAAGGGCCGCGGCAAGGAGGCGAAGCTCTGCTTCATGGGGCATGCGCTGATGGAGAACCGCAACGGGCTGATCGTCGGCGCCGTCGCCACCCGCGCCTCGGGCCACGCCGAGCGGCTGGCCGCCGTGGAGCTGATCACGCCGCACGCGGAGGCGCCGGGGCGGCCGGAGCCGATCACGCTGGGCGCCGACAAGGGGTACGACGCCCAGGACTTCATAGCCGAGCTGGGCGAGATCGACGTCACCGCGCACGTGGCGCAGAACCTCAGCGGCCGGCGCTCGGCGATCGACGACGAGACGGCGCGCGATCCCGGCTACACGGTCAGCCTGCGCATCCGCAAGCGCATCGAGGAGGCCTTCGGCTGGGCCAAGACCATCGCCGGGCTCAGCAAGGCCCGCCACCGCGGGCTGGCGAAGATCGACTGGCAGTTCACCTTCGCCATGGCCGCCTACAATCTCGTCCGGCTGCCAAAGCTGCTCAAAGCCCCGGCTTGACGGCCGGACTCCGTCCGGAGTGTCCTCAGCGCCCGAAAACTCCCGGCCAAACGACGGTAGCAACGACGGTAGCCAGCATCAGCGCAAGCAAATGACCCCACACCAACCGCGAAGATCCGGGCAACCAGGCGCCATTTCAGCAGCCTGCTAGAACTACAAAAGGAGGGTGGTCATGCGAGACGGCGATGAGGTGCTTTGCTAGAACTTGGTGGACATGAACGAGACCTTCGACGAGACACGAATGGGTTATGGCTCCTGCTCGGTCTCGGGATGCCCGTGTTCAGCATACAAGGACACCTACGGATCACAGCTGTGCAACAACTGCGGCCACAAGTACACCGACCACTGGTGAAGCCGATCGGTCGCGAGCTTTCGGATCTAGCGCGCGAGCATGACCGACGACGACGACTTGATGATGACCGAGAGCTCAACGCCATTGGCCAGCTCCAGATCACCGGCGGCTTCGGCCGTCACAACCGAACTGATAACGTTACCGCCGCCGATGTCGACAAGGATCCGGGCGTTGACCGGACCCGTCTTGATTGCAATGACCTTACCATTGATGACGTTGCGCGCGCTGAGTCCCACTGGGGCCTCCGGAGCCTGAATGGGAACCCTGGAAAAGACGTAGCAACAAACATGCCGCACAAGGAGGCTTTGCCCCTGCCCGATCCGGACCCATATCCGCCGACATGAACGCGCTTGGAATCGACAGGAACCCGGCCGACACCCGGGTGGTGGTCGCTATGTCCGGCGGCGTCGACAGTTCGGTAACGGCCGGGCTGCTCGCCGACCGGGTTTCGACGTCGTCGGGGTTACCCTGCAGCTCTACGACCACGGCAAGGCCGTTGGCCGGGCAGTAGCTTCTGCGCCGGCCAGGACATCCACGACGCCCGCCGGGTCGCCGACCGGCTCGGCATCCCCCACTACGTCCTCGATTACGAGCAGCGCTTCCGTGCCCAGGTCATCGACGACTTCGCCGACGCCTACCTCGGCGGCGAGCCGCCGATGCCCTGCTTCGCTGCAACCAGCGGGTCAAGTTCACCGACCTGCTCGCCGGCCCGCGCACTGGGCGCGCATGCTCTGGCCACCGGTCACTACGTCCGCCGCACCGCCGGCGTCCACGGTGCCGAACTTCACCGCGCCGTCAGTTGCCAGCGCGATGAAAGCTATTTTCTCTTCGCCACCACCCGCGCGCAACTTTCCTCCTGCGCTTCCCCTGGGTGCTCTGCCGAAGGCCGAGACGCGCGCGCTCGCCCGCCGCTTCGCACTGCCGGTCGCGGAGAAGGCCGATAGCCAGGACATCTGCTTCCTCCCCACCGGCGGCTATGCCCGCGTTCTCGAACCCTGCGCCCCGGGGCCGATCGACCGGGTGATATCGTCGGGCTCGACGGCGCGGTCCTCGGCCGCCACAACGGCATCGCCCAATTCACCGTCGGCCAGCGCCGCGGCCTTGGCCTTTCGACCGGTGAGCCGCTTTTCGTTGTCCGGCTGGAGCCGGAAATGGCGCGGGTCGTTGTGGGCCGGCATGACGCTCTGCTTCGCCGCGAGCTCCGCGTGGGCGAGGTGAACTGGCTCGGTGACGGCAATATGCCGGCCGAAGGGATGCGCATCGAGGTAAAGCTGCGTTCTTCGCAACCGCCGGTCGCAGCCACGGTGCGGGGCGCCCCCGGCAATGCCGGCGCCGCCACTGTCGAGCTTGAGGCGGCGCAGGCGGGCGTCGCCCCCGGCCAGGCGTGCATCGTCTATGACGGCGACCGCGTGCTCGGCGGCGGCTGGATCCGCCGCGACGACGGCTGAAACGGCGTACGGACTTGCGCCCCGTCGGCGAAAAGCGGCAGGATGT
>CAWBNC010000020.1:0-11822 GCA_963789785.1 uncultured Alphaproteobacteria bacterium
TCCGCGCCGCGCCGTCGACATCGAGGCGCTTTCGCACCGTCACCTGCGGCACGAGGATGAACACCGGCACGGTGGTGCGGCCGGAGAGCCGGGTGAACGCACTGCCCTTGCGGCGACCGATGTTCGCCGTCGCGCGGCCGCGCTTCGTCAGTCTCGCGTTGTCGGCGACGAGCAGGCTCGGCCGGCCTCGGCGGTAGACGAACCTGAGCCGCAGGCCGTGGATCCGCTCCCAGGCGCCGGGCGTGATCTTCCGGCGATTGTCGCCGAAGCGACCCGCCGCCGGCAGCGGGATCGCGAGGTAGAGGCCGTGCCGCGAGCGGATGACGCCGCCTTCGGCATAGAGCCGGACGATGCCGGGCGCCTTCGACCAGACATAGCCGGCGGCGCCGATGCTGGGCTGGCCCTTCGGGATAAACTTCGCCACGCCACGTGTTGGCGAGCCGCGGTTCCGAGCCCGGCGCCTTTGATCTGGCCGCGCAGCTCGGTCTTGAGCCCGTCGCTGGCAGCACGCACGCCCGACGTCACCGCCCGCTCGGCCGCGCGCAGCTCATCGGCCATCACCTCGCGCAACTCGCCGACGATGGCGGCCTGCAGCCTCACTGCGGCCGCGCCTCGATCGTCCAGACAAGCCGCTCGGCATCGCGGATCGGCTCGCCCTGGATGACGTAGACCGCGCCGTCCAGCTCGATCGTGTCGCCGTCCGCCGGTGCTGCGATGTCGCTGACGCGAACGTCGATCACGAGCGTCTCGGTGGCGAGGCGGGTCTCTCCGAACGTGCCGATCCGATCGGGCCGGCGGAGGATCACCCGCACCGGGACACCGGGATCGGTGCCGCCGGCGCGGTAGACGGCATCGAGGCCAAGGTTCGGATCGGCGAACAGCGCGTCGATCGCGGTGGCGAAGGCGGTCATGCGACCATCCGCGGCGTGTGTCCTCTTGAAGCTGCGAAGCTTTTTCCGCCGACGGACGGACACCCCTGCCGTGAGCGTGCGCGTCTACACCATCGGTCATTCGACCCGCCCGATCGGCGCGTTTCGTTCGACCTGCTGCGCGCGGAAGACGAGTGGATCTGCTGGCCGCACGATTCGGCGGTTTCCGCGTTCGCGCCGCCATCCGCACTTCAACATCGAGACTTCTGCGCCGCGGACTCTGGGGCAGCGCCGGGATCAGCATATCGCCACTTCGAAGCCCTCGGCGGAGCGGCGCAAGAGCAGCCTCACGGACGACGCCTCGCCGAACTAGCCGGATGGGAGGCGGCGGGCTTTCGCAGCTACGCCGACTACGCGATGACGGCACCGTTTCGCGATCGCTCTCGCAACACCTCATCGAAGCTGGCGCAAACCCGGTGCCTGGCGATCATGTGCGCGGAGCGCTGTGGTGGCAGTGCCACCGTCGCATCATCAGCGATTACCTGCTGGTTGCCGGCATCGACGTCGTCCACATCCTCGGGGCCCGTGAGACGAAGCCGGCCGAACTGACGCCGGGCGCCGGTGCCGCAGGCGGACGGCTCCATCCACTACCCGACCGAGCCGCACCACGGCTTCTCTGACGACCATCAGTTGCTGGAGGTGATCTTCACCGCCAGGCGCGGGCGCTTGTTGACGGGCAGGACCGAGGCCTCGGTCTTGACCTCGATGGCGCTGCCGTCGGGCCGGGCCAGCTGGCGGGCGTACATCGCAAGGCCGATGGTGTTGACCGTCTCGATCAGGTTGGCCGGCGCGCCGTAGGTGACGAAGGTATCGAGCGTGCCCATCGGCAAGGCGACGCCCTCGCCGGCCGGCACCAGCGTCTCGGTCGCGCCGGTCGAGAGCGTCACCGTGGCGTTGTACTCCTCGAAGACGATGCCGGCGAAGGGGAAGCGCCGCCGGGTGTCCTCGCGCAGCGGCTGGGCGCCGGTCGAGGAGAAGTACTTGTAGGCATCCTCGACCTTGGCATGGCCGATCAGCTTGTCGAAGAACTCCGGGCTGACCAGCGCGAGCACGCCGGACATCGTCTCGCCCTTGAGCTCGGTCTCGATCTTGCGCAGCACCTCGCGCACCTTCGCCTGGACGTTGGTGGTGGCGGTGCCGAGCACGAAGTCGACCGACTGCTGGGCGAGGCCGAACTCGCTGAAGTAGTCGTAGAGGGTCACCCCGGCGCCGTCCTTGACGATGCCCCTGAGCGCGTTGACCTCCATGTACTCGCGGGTCTGCGCGTGCTTGACGCGCATCCGGGTGAGCTTGCGCTCCATCACGGTCGCCAGCGGATCGGCGGCATCGCTCAGCCCGAAGCCGCGCACGCCCTGGATGTCCTGGGGCGTGATCGCGTCGTCGTGCGGGATCCAGGGGATGGTGAACGAGCGCATCGACGCGCAGGTCGCGGTTGGCGACGGTGGCCGGGCCGCCGAGCGGCACGGTCGGCAGGAGGTTGAGCACGCCTTCGGCCTGCTCGATGACGACGCTCCTCTGGGTGACGCCCTCGAAGCGGAACAGGCCCATCTGCCCCAGCCGGCTGTAGACGTTGGGCAGGATGTTGAGGGCTTCCGTCATCTCGGCGAGCGTATAGCCGCCCGCGTCGAACGGGTTGATCATCGTAACCATGGTGCGGGGAGTCCTTGACGGGGAGCGGGGATCAGGCGGTGTCGCGGGCGACGAGGCCCACCGCGGCGAGCTGGGCGTGCTTGGCCGCCGTCTTCGCTGCGTCGTCGACGCTGTCATCGAAGACGAGCGCGGCCTTGGAGACGATCACCGGACCGCGGGCGGCGATCACGCCGGTCTGATCGGCGGCCGTCGCATCGACCGCCTCCAGCAGGACGGCCGAGGCGGTCTCGGCGCCCTCGTCGCCGACCACCTCGGCCGCGGGCGACAGGCGATACTTGCCGCTCGCGGTGATCGCCCCGAGCACCGCGCCCAGCGGATAGCTGGTGCCGGCCTTCAGCGTCACCGTCTCGCGGCAGTAGCTGGCGTTGAGCTCGAACTTCAAGAGATCGCCGAGGGTCGGGTTCATGGTGAGAACGGGCATGGATCAGATCTCCCTTATCCCCGGATCACGTCCGGGAACCTGCGGCGGCCCGCTCGCGGGCGCGTTTGACGATGGGACTGTCGCCGGATGCGGCGGGCGCCGGTGCGATGGCGACGACGTCGGCCGCCTCCGAGCGCGCCGCCAGCGTCTCGAGGATCGTCCGGCGCAGGGCGTCGGGCGTCAGCCCCCGGCGCATGGCGTCGGCGGCGTCGATCGCGATGCCGAGCCGGGCCGCCTGGGCGGCGACGGTGGCGATCTCGGAGAACTCGGCGCGCAGCTTCGTCGGCGATCGCGCCTGCGTCGTCCGGCCGGGCGGTGGTGACCGGATCCGCAATCGCGGCCGCGGTCCGGTTGATCCGCCGGCTTGTCGAGGTGACTTGCGTCTCGCTGGCGAGATCGTCTGTCTCGATCGGCGGTTCGGCGCCGGCCTCATCGATCACGGGATCATCGGTGTTCATGGCGTGGGTCCTTGGCTGTCGTTGGGATAGGCGAGACGGCAGAGCGGCTCGCGGGCGGGCCGGCGCGGATGCGCTTCGCCTCCAGCGCCGCCTGCAGATCGGCGATGGCCTGGGCTGACGCTCCCGATCCCATCGGCGAGACCGGCCGCGACCGCCTTCTCGCCGCGGTAGATGGCCGCGTCCGTGGCGCGGACGGCATCGGGATTGAGCCCGCGGTTGGCGGCGACGAGCGCGACCAGTTCGTCGTAGAGGTGATCGACGTCGGCCTGGATGTCGGCCGTGGCCCGGGGCGACAGCGGCTCGTGCGGATTGCCGTCGGTCTTGCGGGC
Source organism: uncultured Alphaproteobacteria bacterium (assembly GCA_963789785.1). Lineage (GTDB taxonomy): Bacteria > Pseudomonadota > Alphaproteobacteria > Rhodospirillales > Defluviicoccaceae > JAEULH01. The sequence continues at coordinate 3,788 of CAWBNC010000020.1, forward strand.
ACCGGCGTGGATCAGCGTCCACTTCAGGCCGGCCATCGCATCGGCACCGCTCTCGTCGAGGTGCGCGGCGACGACGCCGACCGAGCCCACCTCGCCGGTGCGGCTGACGTAGATGCGCTCGGCGACAGACGCGATCGCATAGGCGGCCGACAGCGCCGCCTCGGAGGCGACCGCAACCATCGGCTTGGCGGAGCGCCGCCTGATGGCGCCGATCGCATCCACCGTATCGAACAAACCACCGATCTCGCCGCCGGGCGAGTCGACCTCGAGGACGATGCCGCGCACCGCCGGATCGTCGGCGGCCGCGCCGATGGCGTCGGCAACGCCGCCGTATTCGCTGGCGCCGAGCACGCCGTCAGCCAGTCGCCGCGGGCGACCAGCGGCCCCAGCACCGGGACGACGGCAATGCCGCTCTCGGTGACAGCATAGCCTGGGGAGCCGCCCGCATCCTGCAGCCAGGGCGGCAGTTCCGGCCTCGGCCGAGAGCGCGGTGGCGCCGGCCAGCAGCGCGTCCAGGCGCGCGGGCGCGATCGCCCAGGGCCGGCCGGCAAGCCGGCTGGCGGCGAGAGACTTGAGGTTCATCGGCGTGTCAGGCGGCTGCTGTTTCGGGGGTTTCCGGCGCGGTGTCCTCGCCTGCGTCCGGCATGACGGGCGCGGACGCTTGCGCGCCAAAGCTCAGGCCCAGCGTCCGCTCGCGCGCCTGGTCGGCGGCGATCTCGGCGTCGACCTGCTCGGCGTCGTAGCCGCGCTCCGCCAGAGCCTGGGTGCGGCTCTTCAGGCCCGCCGCGATCTGCTCGATCTCGGCCTTGGCGTCCTTCAGCGGATCGACCCAGTCCCACTTCGGCGGCAGCCAGGCGCAGGCCTGATAGACCCGCCGGTTCGCCTCGTAGCCGGGGATGGAGATCGCACCGGCGAGCACCGCGGTGTCCATCCACCGTGCCCACACCCGCCGGCACAGCTGCCAGACCATCACCGCGTGCTGGTAGGCCTCGATCCGCCGGCGGAACTCCAGCAGCGCCAGCCGGGCGTTGGAGTAGTTGGCCTTGATCATGTCGTTCGACAGGTACGCGTACGGGATCCCCAACGCCGCCGAGACCTGCAGCAGCGTGCGGTACTGGAACGGCTCGTAGGTCGCACCCGAGTCGGCCGGATCGGAGGTCTGCACCTGCTCGCCCGGCTCCAGCATGACGATCTGCCCCGGCTGCAGGTCCATCGTCCGCTCGCCGTCCTCGCCTGAGCCCTCGGCGAGGTCGAACGGCTCGGCCGGCGCCGGGGTGGTGATGAACAGCGCATGCATCGCCGCCACCTTCTTCCGGTCGAGCTCGGCATCGTCGTACTGGTCGAGGAGGAACAGCTTGACGATCGCCGGTGCGAACTTCGACACACCACGCAGCTGGCCGGCATCGACCGGATCGATGACGTGGATGATCTCGGACGCCGGAATGCGCACCGTCTCGCCGGCGAGGCCGGGATCGGTCACGTCACCCGGATGCCGGCGGAGAAAGTGGTAGGCGATCCTGCGGCCGATGCGGTCAAACTCGATCCCCTGGCGGATGACGGTGCCGCCGGCCAGCACCTCGTTGCGGCTCAGCGGCAGCATCTCCGCAGGGAAGCATCTGCAGCTGCAGCGGGACCACCAGGCCGTCCTCCGGCCGGCGCGGCCGGAAGCGGAAGAAGACCTCGCCGGCGATGAACACCTCGCGGGCGGCGCGCCGCTGCAGGCCGTAGAAGTCGGTGAAGCCGTCGGCGTCGGCCTCGTCGGTCCACTCCAGCCACAGCGTCTGCACCAAAGCCTTCAGCGCCGCATCGCCGATCAGCGACGACGGCTTGATGCCGGCGCCGACGACGTTGCCGGCCCAGCTCTCGATGGCGTTGGCGGCATAGCCGTTGTTGCGGACCAGCCAGCGGGCGCGCGCGGTGATGTCGGCGCCGGCCGAAGCGATCAGCGTGTTCAGGTGCGCCCGGCTGGGCTGGAAGCCCTTCAGCCGGCGGTTGGCGAGCCCGGCCTCGAAGCCGCCGATGAAGGCGCCGACCCGCCGCCGCCAGTGCGTCAGCATCGCCGGCATCACAGACCTTTCGTCGCCGAGGTGAGGATCCGCCGCCGCGGCGCGCCGGCCTCGGCCAGGGCGATGCGCTTTTCCAGATCGGCGAGCGCCGCCGCCATCTCGGCGTCGGTGGCATAGGTGATGCGCCGGCCCTCGACCTCGACGGTGCGCACGCCGCGATAGCGGGCCGCCAGCAGCGCGTCACGCTGGACGATCATCTCTTCCGGGGTCATGGATCAGCTCACGTAGCTCGACCGGAACACGCGCCGGCCGCGGCGCGGCGACGGCTGTCAGCCGTCCCGCCGTCGGCGGTGTCTCGTCGGCCTCAGGTGCCGCTGCGGTCGTTTCGTCGTGGCGAGCCTCGGTCTTCACCTGCGCCTCCAGCTCGCGCCACTTGCGCTCATGCCAGCGGTCGGCGCCGGCGATCCAGGCGGCGGCCCGGGCATAGACCCGGCAGTCGAGCGCCTCGTTGCGCTCGCGCAGCTTCTGCCATTCGAGCCGGGTGAACCCGCGCTTGGTCTTCACCGTCACCAGCTGCTCGGCGACCAACTGCTTGACCCACTCGGCGTCGACCCGCGCGGCAGATGGACGGTAGCCGGCGGGAAAGGCCGCGCCGGCTTCGATCTCCTCGTCCGTCGGCCGATCGTGGCGCAGGAACCGGTAGGTCTCGCTCTTGAAGGTGGCGACCGCCACCGTCCACAGCCGCGCGCCGCGCCGGATCTTGCGCCCCGCCTCGGTGGCATCGACATAGGTCGGCCCGCTCACGGGTGCGCGAGCGATTGAAGCCGTCGACGCCCTTGACCGCGATGACCTGCGCGGCGCCCGCGCCCGCGCCCAGGCATAGACCGCCGGCGCCTCGTAGCCGGTGTCGATGGCGAGCCGGGCAAGGCCCAAGCCGCCACCCGAGGCGTGCGGCCAGGTCTCGCCGAGCAGGGCCGACAGCTGCGCCCACGTCGCCGCGTCGCCGGGACCGCCGTCGATGACAATGTGATCGACCAGCCAGCTCTCCAGCCCCCGCCCCCAGGCCCAGAATCGAGACCTCGATCCGGTCCTTCTGCACGTCGGCGCCGGCGGTGAGAAACAGCCCGCCTATGCGGCACCGTGCCGGCCGGCCACGTCCTCGCGGCGCTCGTAGAGCCGCTGCCAGTCGGGCGCCTCGCCGGTCTCGGCCCAGGTCTCGCCCAGCACGGTGTTGACGAAGCTCCGCTTGGCCTCGTCCGACGACTGGCAGGCCTCCCACTCGCGGGCGATCCGCTCCCACGACAGCCAGCCGACCGGCGAGTACAGGCTGGACAGATGAAAGCCGATGCGCAGCGGATCGACGGGAACGGCCGTCGGCCGCCACTCGCCCCATGCTGAGCATCCTCGTCTTGTGGTGCTCGGCGATCGGCTGCTCGCAGTGCTCGCAGACGTAGGCCGCGGTCTCCGGCTGGCCCTTGTCCCAGCGCAGCCGTTCGAACATCAGGTGTTGGGGGTGTCCGCAGTGCGGACAGGGCACGAAGAAGCGCCTCTGGTCGGAGGCCTCGTACTCCCGCTCGATCCTTGATAAGCCCCTGATCGTCGGCGTCGAGGCGAGGAACACCTTGCGCCGCCAGGAGAACGTCCGCGTCCGCGCCTCGGCCAGCGTCACCGGATCGCCCTCGTCGTCGGCCGACGGCGGATAGGCGTCGACCTCGTCGAGGAACAGATAGCGCACCGGCATCGAGCGCAGGCCGACGGCCGAGTTGGCGCCGGTCATCACCAGGATGCCGCCGGGGAACTCCTTCGACAGCACCGTGTTGCCGCTAGTCCCGCGAGCGCGCCGGCGCCACCTTCTCGCGCAGAGCTCGGGCTCTCCTCGATCAGCGGGTCGATCCGCTGCTGCGAGAAGCGCTTGGCCAGCTCCACCGACGGCTGCACCGCCAGCATCGGCCCCGGCGCATGGTGGATCACGTAGCCGATCCAGTTGCAGCCGCTCTCGCTCGCCCCCAGCTGGCTGCCCTTCATGAACACGACCCGCTGCGCCGGATGGCGAGGACTGAGCGCGTCCATCAGGTCTTGCAGGTAGGGCGTGCGCGACGGTCCGCCACGGTCCGGCCTCGGAGGCGCCGCGCGGGCTCAGGATCCGGTGCTGGTCGGCCCAGGCCGAGACGGTGAGCGCCGGATCCGGGGTGAGCCCGTTGGTCCAGGCGCGCAGCAGATCCGAAGCACCATCGAAGGCGAGCTCGACGTTCTCACCGGAACTCGGCGCGGAGATCCGCCAGCTCTCCCAGGTGCTGCCGGACATGCGCCTCCAGAACGGTCTGCAGGGCGTGCGCGCCAATGCCGAGATCGGCCGCCATCATCGCCGCCACCCGCGCCGGCCAGCCGGTCCAGGCGTCCCGCTCCTGCCGGGCCAGGCGGAACACCAGCGCCGTGGCGCTCGCCCGGTCGACCAGCTCGCCCTTCAGCTTCTGCAGCCGCATCTTGCGCTCCTGCGCCTTCAGCACCTCGTTGGCGGTGCGCGCCTGCAGGTAGGTCATCGCCGCCGGAGGCGACTGGCGCCGGCAGTCCCTGCTCGCGCAGCGTCTCCGACACCGCGCCGACGGCGGCGTCCGGCACCGGCCGCATCACGGATCACGCCGACTGCGCTGCATCGCCGGATCGGTCGCCTGCGCCCGGCGCGCGTCGCTGGCGGCGGCATCGATCGAGCCGTCGGCGTGCAGCACCAGCCGGCCCGACGCGCGCGCCTTCTGCACCGCGCCGCGCGAGATGCCGGCATGCGCCGCGTACGCGCGCTCGCTCATGCCGGCGCGGGCATTGCCACGGCTCTCGGACACGACTTACCAACCGATGATGAAGACGATCATGAAAAGCTCGGATCGCGGTGAAAAAAGCAATGTTTGCTTGGGCTTATCGAGTTGCTCGTCTTCGAACACAGAGCGTTACTGCTATCCGCAAGGCAAGCCAGCAGAGGACGCCATGACCAGCTCTTCCACCAACGACGCCGCGATCGACGCCTTCATCGCCAGGAAGGTCGAGATCGACGCGATGCTCGATCGGCTCAAGACTTCAGCGACGACCACTTCGACTGCGCGCCAGACGAGATCGACTGGAGCCACGTCGGGACGCTCGCCCAGTACGCCGCCTCTTGAAGCGCATCACCGATGCCGCCTTCCACGAAGGTGAGCACGCCGAATAACCGGCCCGCGTTCCGCATCGCCCCGACCGCCGCCGCGCGTCGGGGCTCGGGGGCGTAGAAGGCGCCGCATCCCGTGGCGCCGATGACAGGACGCCACCGATGACCACGGATTATTCCTACAGCCTCTCCAGCCTGGCGCAGATCCTGAGCGCACTCGAAGGCGAGCGCCGCAACCCCAACACCAAGCGCAACGCGATCAAGGCGATCGAGCGCGCCGCCAGCCGGCTCGGGCTCGACAGCGACGACGTCTTCGACGCCGCCGACGGGCTTCTGAGCGGCCGGCTGAGCGCCGCCGCGTGGCTGGCGCAGCTGCGCGACGAGGGATGCGGGCCCACCAGCGTCGTCGCCGAGCCGCCGGCCGAGCCGGCCGCCGAGGGACGAGCCGGCCGAAGCCTCACATCATGCCCAACGCCGAGCCGCTCGCGGTCACGCCGCGGCGCCGCAGCGGCAGCCGGCCGGACAGCAAGCAGGCGCGGATGATCGCGATGCTCAAGCGTCCCGAGGGCGCCACCATCGAGCAGATCGCCGAAGCGATGGAATGGCCTCGCCACACCTGCCGCGGCGCGATCACCGGCGCGCTGAAGAAGAAGCTCGGGCTGACCATCATCTCCGAGAAGACCGAGGGCGCGGCCCGCGTCTACAGGATCGGCGAGTGAGAGAGGTGCTCGGCGCCGCCGGGCCACAAGCCCGGCGGTGGTGCACTCAATAGCTTGCGGGTTGATCAAAGGCGCAACGGGCCTGTGGTCTAGCCGCCGGTGATCCGCGAGCCCAGCCCGAGAATGAGGAGCGGATACGGCTTTCTCTCCCCCACGTACGTCTTCCTCGTCACCTTGTTCATGCGGCTTCCGCGAAGACTTTTTCCGCATCCGAATTCCATTCATCCGCGCCAACCCAGCGCCAAACCTGATCAATCTGGTTGGTCGGAATGCCGCCGACGATAATGGCCGGACACTGGGAACCCAGCTCGGACCGCAATCCCTCTATTGCCCGTTTCATGGTACGAAGTTGTTGGACCAAAGACGCAGACAGACCGACAACGTCCGGTCGGAAAACGTCTGTCTGCGCGATCAGCGCCTGTGTCGGCGTATCCGCGCCCAGGTATTGAACGGACCAGCCGGCCAGACAATAGGCATCGGCGACCATTCGCAAACCAAGCACGTGCCGGTTCTGTTCCACACCTGCAAGCAACGCTTTACGCCGGACCGGCTTTTTCAATTTAGCCGACATATAACACTCGACCATCAGAGTCCGAATGATCGCGGTGGCCAAGTGTTCTCCCGCAACCGTAATCTCGTTCCGCTCCCACAGTTCGCCGATCCGGTATAGCGCCGGTTGAAACAGGTGCGTGGCAATGCGGAGATAATCCACATTTTTATGGACCCTCTGGAGCATGAGGGATCGGGCGGCGCGTGCATCGCCGCGCAGCATGCATTGCGTCAGCGCCTCAACCTGCGGCATTGGTTCGGGCATTCGATATTGATAGAGCTGTTCTAGAAGCTCCGGTCTCGCCTGACACGGCCCTCATTCCGGCATCGATGATGGCTTTGGTGCGCGACGCGAGAGCGACATCCAAGCGGCTTTCCCAAAACTTGAGGATAAGGCTGAGAGACTCGCTCAGCATCTCGACCGGAACCCCTCGGGACCTCAGAACTGTCGACAGCCAGCGCACGTAATCTACGAAGCACTCCGGTGCGGAAGTTTCGAGAGCGGCGACCAGAAACTCAACATGATAGCGCACGTCCTGTGGTGAGTGATGGCGCTCCCAGGTTCCAAAGGTCGCCCGGGGGTCAGAATACCGAGCCAAAATCTGGTCGTTAACCCACTCGGCCGCCTCGTCCGCGAGGGCATCGATCGGTCGAACGTCGATCTCATGTCCGCCGGGCTCGTGTCCGCCGCGGTGACCAGCACCCGGATTTCTACTAGCCGACTTTTCTTGCATCGGATGCATGCCAGTTGCAGAAACTCTGCCTCGCTCTCAAGATCGGCGGCCGCCGCATCGACCAGACGAAAGACGACGAATCCAAACTGACCGCCAAATCGGCGCAGCGGCCTGCGGGCCACAGGCAAGCAGTCCCGCTAGCTTGCCCGTTAGCCGTGGCTCGAGTAGCCGACGGGCGCCCTGTAGCCGGTGGTCGTCGCCTTCGCCTTTTGCATCGCTCGATACCCTTCTTCCGGCGAAAGAAGGACGGTGGTCGCGAGCGTTGTCGTTCCGCCAGCGCCCGTCAAGGTCAAGCTGCAGGCGACACAGCTCTCGTTGTCAGGAAACTCGACGATGGCAACGCCGTCGATATCGCCCAGCGCGTAGAAGAACTGGTGCAGCTTGCCGTCAAACGCCTCGACCGCCTTGCCCAGTTGCGCCGGCCGGTCCTGCGGGGTCTCGCGCATCGCCTGAATGGCGGGGTCCTTGTAGGTCCACCGGTAAAGATAGTACGCCATGATCAACCTCCTCCCGGTCCGGGTCCGTCCGCTTCTCGCGGCTTCGGTGGTCCGACTGGAGCCGGCCCGGACGGAAGAGTCTGATCCGATCTTCTGCTCGCTGCAATCCGCGCGTATGAGCGCCCCGCGCGGGTCACGTCATGGATCGGCTCCGGGTCGCACACCGGGAACGGTCGGCCCACTCCCAACCGCACCACGCCGTGGCCAGCCCATGGGCCAGTGCGGCGTTGAGCCCGACGAGCGGGAACAGCGCGATCCGAACACCGAGCAGCAGTCCGCAGGTGATGGCGACGTCGGTGGCTGCACCGGCCGGTGAGATCCGGCTGGCCTCCATCACCACGCCTTTGCCGTCCGCTCATCGACGACCTCGGCGAACGACCGGCCGTCGCCGTTG
>CAWBNC010000021.1:0-34022 GCA_963789785.1 uncultured Alphaproteobacteria bacterium
GAATGCCGCGAGGGGCGTCCAGGTCTGGAACGCGTCGGTCACGGTGAGCTGCGACCTTTCGGTGTCAGCCGGTGGGTCAGCGGACCTCGGTCACCAGGATCGGGAGAAAGGGCTGCAGGAATATGCAGGCGACCGTTGGTGGCTATTCGGTCTTCTGAGCCTAAGTGGTCGCCTGGAACGCCGGTCCGAAGCGGTGGCGGCCCCGTTCGGCACCGAAGCGACGGGCCAAGCCTCGATCGGTATCCGCATCGATGAATATCGGCAAACGCTGGACGAGCGATAGCTCCTCGTTGTGCAGGTGGTCCATCATGCAGGCGACGAAGTCGCGGGCCGTGCGACAAAACCTGCCCCAGCGGCCGGCTCCGGCGCCCCTATGAATGATCTCACCAACGAGCTGGCGCAGGCGCTTGGTCAGCGGGCCGATGGTGCCGTGTTCCTCGCTGAGGAGAGCGGCAAGATCGCTCTCACCACCATCGCAGGCGAGCGGAAACAGCACCTCCTCCTCGAAGGCGTTGTGCCGGACCAGTTCGCCCAGGGAGTTAGATAGCTCTTTAAGCTGCAAACGGTCTTCCGGCCTATCGGGATCGAGTGGCGTTCGCGCCTGGTCGCCGCTGACGCGGTGCTCGATACCGCTAATCAGCACAAGAATGCGAAAGTGTTCTTCGTGCAGCAAAAGACCGAGCTTCGAAAGATGCGACATTGTGTACCGACCTGATGGTTCGCCATCGAGCACATTCTCTCTGAGCGCCGTCATGCTGATATCACCGCCCAGGCATGTCCTGGATCGGTCGGCAACGAGCGGTGAATGCGGAAACCATGCCCTCAAAGCGTGAGCAGGTTCTCTCGGCATTGTTCGGTCGCTTGCAAACCCTCCCGGCTGGCCACCGTCAAGCGCAACGAGGCGCTGCCGCAGGCGGTGCCGGCGGGTGGCCTGGTCATTCTTCGCGACGGCGATCCGGGCGAGCCGGACGTGACGCTGAACCCGCGCACCGAGTTCTACAGCCATCGCGCCGAGGTCGAAGCTTTCGTCACGCAGCCGAGCGGTGGAGGCGGGGAGGCGGCGCTGGACGCCTTGCTCAGCGAGATCGGTGCAGCGCTGGCAGCCGATCGCAGCCTCGGCGGCCTCGCCGAGACCCTGGTCTGGAGCGCGCCGGAGACGTCGGTGCTGGCGATCGAAGGCGCCGCACCGATCCTGACCGCGCGCATCATGGTCACCGTCGAATACCTGGTCAGCGATCCGCTGACCGGCTGAAGCCCCCACCACAGGAGACCTGACGATGGCGAAAGTCCGCGCCTACGGCGCCGACGCGACCCTGCTCGCCTGCCGCGAGACGGCGTACGGCGTCGCGCCCTCGAGCGGCTACCGCGCGCTTGGCGTTCAAGTCGACCGATCTGTCGGCGGAACAGCCGCTGGGCGACGATCCGCTGCTGGGCTTCGGCCGCAACGCCCAGGATCCCTACCGCGGGCTGATCACCGATGAGGGTGCGGCGGTGATCCCGCTCGATCTCCGCGGCACCGGCTTCTGGCTCACCGGCCTGTTCGGCGATCCGACGGTGAGCGAGACGAATGCCGCGGCGTCGATCGTCTTCTCCGCCCAGCCGGCCGACGGGGCGACGATCACGCTGAACGGTGTGACCTGGACCTTGGTCTCGGGGACGCCGGGCGCCAACGAGACCCAGATCGGCGGCGACCTCGATGCGACCCTGACGGCGCTGGCCAGCGACCTCAACGGCTCGGCCGACGCCGAGATTGCCAGGTGCACCTACGCCGCCGACACCGACGCCGCTGCCCTGACCATCACCCACGATACCGCCGGGACCGTAGGCAACAGCTTCACCGTCGCGGCCTCGGCCAGCGCGAACGGCACGCCGTCGTCGCCGACGCTGGTCGGCGGCGGCTACCGGCACGAATGGCTCTCCGGCAGTGACGAGATCCCGAGCTTCACCTTCGAGGTCGGCCACCCCAAGCTCGTGACGCCGGTGTTCTTCCGCCACCTCGGCACGGTGATGGAGAGCCTCGCCTTCGAGATGGGCCAGGAGGGCCCGGCCAATGGCACCGTGCAGCTGGTGGCGCAAGGCGAGGAGAAGACCGCCGCCACCGTCGATGCGGCGCCGGTGGCTTTCGCGCTCAAGCGCTTCAGCCAGGGCCGCGGCTTCATCCGCCGCGATGGCGTTGCCCTGGCCCAGGTCACCGGCGGCAATCTCACCTTCTCCAACAACCTGGAACGGGTGCGGGTGATCCGCGACGACGGCAAGATCGCCGGCGCCGATCCCGACCATCGCGACGTGCACCGGCGCCATGACCATGCGCTTCGACGGCTCGAGCCTCGTGGCCGAGGCGGCCAATGGCGAGCCGGTGGCGCTGGAGTATGGCTTCACGACGACCGACGGCTGGCAGCTCTCCTTCGAGCTGTTCCGGGTGTTCCTGCCGAAGCCCAAGTACGCCATCGGCGGGCCCGGCGGCGTCGAGGCCAGCTTCGACTGGCGCGCCGCCTACGATGAGACCGCCGCCACCTTGCTGCGCGCGAGGCTGCTCAACGACGTCGCCAGCTACGTGTGATCAGCACGCGGGATTGTGCCACGCCTGAAGCCGGTGAAACTTGCCTATGCCCGACTCAGCCGCCCATCCGGGTTGAGGCCGCTTTAGCTCCAAGAGCCCCACTCGTGACGAAACCTCCGGATCGATGCGAATAGCCATAAGCCGGCATCTGACGTCTAACGCGGATCGCCAGAAGAAGACATTATCAAGGACGGTTGGCATAAGGAGTTGGCAATCGGCGGGGGCACGGGAGCGATTACCTCGTAACGCGGTATAATACTATGATTGAGTTAACAGCGTACTCCTATTGGGATTATATCGTATTGGGTGTAGGTCTTGTGGAGTAGGATAGAAACTGCGTGATTTTCGAACACCTCCGCACCGGCGAGTGCGTCGAATGAGGGATGCGCAGGGCGCGAGTTAAATATTTCCGCGAGGGGGGCGAAGCCATGTTTCCGATAGTCGGCATCGGCGCGTCGGCGGGTGGATTAAGGGCGATCAGTCATTTCCTTGATGCAATGCCGGGCGATAGCGGGTGCGCTTTCGTCGTCGTTGTCCACCTGGATCCGACCCACGAGAGCGCGTTCGCGTCTTTGCTCGCAAATCACACCACGATGCCAGTGGCGGATATCCGCGACCAGATGGCTGCCGAGCCCAACCGCGTTCATGTGATCGTGCCCGACCGGACGTTGACGATCCTCGACGGCGCGCTGCGTCTTTCCGATCCCGCCGTGCCGCGTGGTCAGCGCCACCCGATCGATGCCTTCTTCGAATCCCTGGCGGAGGACTGTCAGGAACGGGCGATCGGCATCGTCCTCTCGGGCACCGGGAGCAACGGAAGCCACGGCCTCAGGGAGATCAGGGCGCGAGGCGGCATGACGCTTGTCCAGGATCCGGAAAGTGCACAATTCGACGGCATGCCGCGCAGCGCGATCTCGGCGGGGGTCGCCGATCAAGTTCTCGCGCCCGAGAAAATGCCGGAGGTGCTTCTGCATTACGTCCGACACAGCTACGTCTCAACTCGGGATGGTATCCAGACCACGATGGCTGATGAATCTTCCGTGCTGGATACGATTTTGACGATCGTGCGGGATTGGTCCGGTCACGCGTTCGGCGGTTACAAGAAGAATACGCTGCTGCGCCGCATTCATCGACGCATGGGCCTCAACGATGTGCAAACGCTCGCCAACTATGCGGATGTGCTGAGCGCGAACCCGGGCGAAATCAAGGCCCTTTCCACGGACCTGATGATCAGCGTCACCGGCTATTTTCGCGACCCCGAAGCGTGGCAGGCGTTGGATACGGCAGTGCTGGCGCCGCTAGTCACCGAGCGGCAGACAGGTGCGCCGGTGCGCTTCTGGGTGCCGGCTTGTGCCTCGGGCGAGGAAGCCTATTCGCTAGCGATGCTGGCATTCGAACGGGCCGAGGCGACAGGCAAGCAATTCGACGTGAAGATCTTCGCCACGGACCCCCAGAAAGGCAATCTGGCGGCGGCCCGCGAAGGCATATATCACGCTGCCGCCGTGGAAGCGATTTCACCGGAGCGCCTTAACCGGTTCTTCGACCCGATTGGCGACGCCTACCAAGTCAAAAAGGACCTGCGCGAACGGATCGTGTTCGCCCCGCATGACCTGCTTCGGGATCCGCCGTTTTCGCACCTTGATTTGATCTCTTGCCGCAACATATTGATATATCTTGACAAGCAGGCCCAGCGGAAGATTATCGCGCGATTCCATTTCGCCCTACGGGAAGGCGGCGCTCTGTTTCTCGGCAACGCTGAGACGATCGACAACGGCGACGGGCTGTTCGAACAAGTCTCGAAGAAATGGCGGATATACCGCCGGCTCGGCCCGACCCGGTATGACATCTTGAACTTCCCAGGGCTTGACCCAGAGGCAAGGCAAGGCGGGAACGTGCTCGCACGGTCGAATCGGGGACTGTTTACTCGGCCTGCCGACTTGGCGCAGCGCGCGCTGCTGGAGCGGTTTGCCCCGGCTGCGGTGCTGATCGACCGAAAGGGTCACATTCTGTACTTCCACGGCGCGACGGGGGGCTATCTGCAGCAGCCGACGGGGGAGCCGTCCACCGATTTGGTCGGGATGGCCCGCAAGGGGCTGCAGGCGCGACTCTGCTCCTCGGTGCGAAAGGTGATTGATACAGCCGAAAGCGTAACCTTCAAGGCGCGAGTCTATCAGCACGACACCAGCCCCGACGCAGCCAATGGCCCAACATCAGTGACGGTCGCGCCATTGGCTGCGTCGGGGACGACAGCCGACTTACTACTGGTGACCTTCGAGCCGACACCGGCCGTGCGGTCGACAGCCTCTGCCCTTCCGGCAGAGGCTGCGAGGCTGCGGATGTCGCGCTCGGCACGCAGGCCCTGGAAGAGGTGCTGAGATCGACCCGAGACGAGCTTCAGAGCACCATCGGGGAGTTGGAGCTCGCCAACGAGGAGATGAAAGCCGCGAATGAGGAAATGACCTCGATGAACGAGGAGCTGCGGTCGACCAACGAAGAACTGGAGACCTCCAAGGAGGAGCTGCACTCCTACAACGAGGAGCTGAATACGACCAACAGCGAGCTTCGGAACAAGATCGCGGAATCGAAGGCGCTCTCTGACAACCTGAGCAATCTGCTGAACAGCACCGACATCGCCACCGTCTTTCTGGATATGGACCTGCGCATCAGCTGGTTCTCGCCGGGCAGCAGGGATCTCCTCGATCTCATGCCCTCCGATATCGGTCGGCCGATCGGGAACTTCGCCTTGAAATTCCTCGATTCCGACCTGCTGGGCGACACCGCTAAAGTTCTCGACAAATTGACCGGCATTGAGGCCGAAGTGCGCAGTGAAACCGGCCAGTGGTACTTGAGACGCATGCTCCCATACTCCACGCATGACAATCGCGTCGCCGGTGTCGTCATTACGTTCGTGGACATCACCGAACGCAAGCAGGCGGCGGACGCAATCAACGACGCGCGGATCTATGCCGAAACCATCGTCGAGACCACCCGGCAGCCTCTGGGGGTCCTCGATCACGATCTACGGATCCGATCGGCCAACCGGGCCTTCAATGCGCTGTTCGGTCTGTCCGCAAACAAGATCGAAAATAGAACTCTTTTGCGACCTCGGCAATGCGCAACAGGACATCCAACCGCTGCGGTCATTGCTGGCCGACGTGTTGCGAACAGGTGAAGCGATCGAGGATGTTTCCTTCCAAATGGACTTCTCGCGCCTCGGCCGGCGGAACCTGCTTCTCACCGTGCGCAAGCTTTCGAGCAACGCCGATACTGGGGACCTGATCCTCCTCGCCATCGATGACATCACGTCGCAAATCCACGCCGAGGCGCGGCTGAAGCACGACGCTTCTCACGATTGGCTGACCGGCCTGCCGAACCGCCGCGAGTTCGAAGAGCGCTTGCGGCGTGCCGTGCTGAGCGCCAAACAACACGGTCGGCACCACATGCTCTGCTACATCGATCTGGACCAATTCAAGCTGATCAATGACACCGCCGGTCACGCCGCCGGCGACGCGTTGCTCCAGCAGGTAAAAGGACGCTTGACCAACGCGTTTAGGGATCGAGATACGTTTGCCAGACTGGGCGGGGACGAGTTTGGACTTCTGCTGGAGGAATGCACGTTATCCGAAGCGAGCCGCATCGCCGAGATCATCGTTGCCACTCTCGGGGAGTGGCGCTTCGTTTGGGAGGATCGCTCGCTTCAGGTCGGCGCGAGCGCCGGCGTCGTCGCCATTACCGCCCAATCGGAGAGTGAAAGGCAAATCCTGAGCCAGGCCGACGTGGCGTGCTACACGGCGAAAAAGAATGGGCGAAACCGTATCGCTGTGTACGGCGTCGAACCCTCGCGCGATCATGCGCAAATCGTGGTCGCTGCGACGTTGAAACAGGCGGTAGAGCAGAACCGCTTCCGCCTGTTCTGCCAGCCGGTCGTGTCGCTGGCGGGGGACGGGAGCGCAGCACCGCTCTATTACGAGATCTTGATCCGGCTGCTGGGCGAAGACGGTGTCGTGATGCTCCCGGATACGTTCATTCCGGCGGCGGAGCGCTTCGATTTGATGGCTGCCATTGATCGCTGGGTGATCACGACTGCGTTCCGAATGTACGCCGACGGCGGCTGCGCATCGGCCGGGCCGCAGATCGGGGTCAATCTCTCGGGCGGCTCGTTGAACACCGACGGCTTTGCGAAATTTGTGGGCGACCAGTTGACGGCGAGCGGCGTATCGGCGGACCGAATCTGCTTTGAAATCACCGAGACCGCCGCCATTCACAACCTCGATCGCACGATACAGTTTATCGGCGAAATGAAGGCGCGCGGCAGCCGCTTCGCCCTGGACGATTTCGGCAGCGGCCTATCGTCCTTCCGGTATCTTCGAAACTTGCCCGCCGACTATCTGAAGATCGATGGAACTTTCGTGACACACGTGGTCGATAGTCCCCATGACGAAGCCGTGGTGACGGCGATCAATGAGGTCGGACACGTTCTCGGTATCACCACGATCGCAGAGCATGCGCACTCTGACGCCGTCGTCAATCGTCTGCGGTACCTCGGTGTTGATTACGCGCAGGGCTATGCGTTCGCTGCTCCTGTGCCTTTCGAAGGCATTGTCGTCGTCGTGGGGGTGGCCTCAAACCAGCCCGGAGTCGTTTGTAGCTTTAAGTCGGGGAGGCCTCGACGAAGGCAGCGCGAGCCCGCTTCCGCAGCCATAGCGCATGCCCGCACAATCAACGCGTCATGTCTCCTCCTAAGATAAAGCCACGGCAAGCCGACTTCCGAATCGGGTCATTCGCGTCGTTTCGCGGGCGACTGTCAACGGACGGTCCACCTCCGAAAGCCGACCAAGCCACCGTGCCGACGTTAGTTTGCACACGGGATATCGCGTCTGACAAGCCGTCGGCGACAGGTACAGCGGAAACCATCCGTGCGCCAGGAAACGCTCTCATAGGGCTTCGCTGACGATCGCCGGGGGCTCGGCCTGAGACCCCGGCGACAAGCCTTCCGACTTTCTTGAGGACTTTCCATGATCCGTCTCGATCTGAAGAGGGAGCCGCACTGGCTCGACCTCGGCCACGGCGTGCGCGTTCACGTCCGGCCGTGCACCACCGCTCTGATGATGGCGGCCCGCGCCGAGGCGCAGAGGAGCGTCCCTCTCTCGGCCAATGAAGCGCAGGCCGGCGCCGGCGAGCGGACCGCGGCGCTGGTGAAAGCGCTTGGACGGCTCGCCATCGAGGCGTGGGAGGGCGTCGCCGGCGAGGACGGTGAACCGGCACCGGTCGCTGCCGACAACGTCGATGCGCTGCTCGATCTGTGGCCGATGGCCGAAGCGTTCGAGCGGCTCTACCTCGGGCCCGCGCTGCTGCTGGACGAGGAAAAAAACGCATTCGCGCCCGCGCCGAATGGCACTTCGGCGGCGGGCCCAGGATATTGCGCCAGCTGCGTAGCCCTGGACCGTCCGTGCGCCAGAGGTGAGCGGTACGAGCCTGCCACCGGGCTTGACCGGTGGGCCATCGCTGTCCCTACCTCGAGCATGAGCCGCGAACGGACGCCGGCTGGCAGGCGTGGGATGTCGTCACCCGCTGCTCGGGCCAGCTGAGGCTGGCGCCGAACGCCGCGATCGTCATCGGCATCGAGCTGAACTCCGCGCTCTCGCTCGCCGTAGCGCTTGGTTACGACGTTCAGGCACTTGCCGAACTGTTGCCGTCGGCTGAAGCAGGCCTCGTCGCTGCCCTCAACCGGCAGCTGACCTCCGACGCCTGAGACTTCCGGAAGATTTTCCGGAAATTGAGCGTCTGCCAATCACCACCTTCGCGGATCCGCACCATGACTGATCGCTCGCTTGCCATTCGCCTGGCCGTCATCGACGGCGGCAAGGTCAAGGCCGAGCTGCGCGATGTCGGCGAGACCGGCAGCCGGTCGCTCAAGCGCATCGAGGATGCGTCGCGCCCGGCCTCGCGCGCGCTCCTGGCCCTCGACGGCGTCACCGGAGAGCTGCGCGGCAGCATGGACGCGATGGCCGCTCGGCTCGGTCCGCTGGGCTCCGGGCTCGCCCGCCTCGGCCCGGTCGGTCTCGGCGTCGCCGCGGCGCTGGCGGCGATGGGCACCGTCGTCGTCAAGGGCATCGGCGAGGCGGCGCTGGCCGAGCAGTCCTATCGCCGGCTCGAGGCGGTGCTCAAGGCAACGGGTGACGCCTCGGGGCTGACGGCAAAGCAGATCGCCGCTTTTGCCGAAGGGATCGAAGCCTCGACGCTGGCGACCGCCGAGGGCGTGCAGGATGCCGCTGCGATCCTCGCCACCTTCCGCTCGATCGCCGGCGAGACCTTCACCCGCACGCTCGGCCTGGCGCAGGATCTGGCGGCGGTGTTCGGCCAGGATCTGCGCTCGTCGGCGGTCCAGCTGGGCAAGGCGCTCGAAGACCCGGTGCAGGGGATCACCGCGCTCCGGCGGGTCGGGGTCTCGTTCTCGGCCTCGCAGCGCGAGCTGATCGGCACGCTGGTCGAGACCGGGCAGGTCGCCGAGGCGCAGCGGCTGATCCTCGACGCCCTGGAGCGCCAGGTCGGCGGCGCCGGCAGCGCGGAAGCGACCGGACTGACCGGCGCGACCAATCGCCTCGCCGACGCCTGGGGCAACCTGCTCGAGGCCATCGGCCGGACCCCGGCGTTCACCCGCGTGGTCGAGGGCACGCTGGCCGACGTCTCGCAGCTGCTCGAAGGCTTGAGCCGGCGCACTCGAAGACGACCCGATCGCGGAGCGCATCGCCCGCGCCGCCGATCGTCTGACCCGGGCGCGCGAGGATCTGGCCCGGCTGCAGGCCGGCGGCCCGGGAACACCGATGCTGGGCCAGCGCTTCGCCCTCGAAGAGCAGCAGGAGCGGGTTCGCCTGCTCGAAGACGAGCTCGAAGCCCTGCAGCGGCTCACGAGCGAGCAGGACCGGCAGACCGCCGCCGGCCAGCTCTGCGCCGAGGCGGTCGGTCAGATCCTCGACGGCAAGGCCAAGTTCGCCCGCCTCGCCGAGATCCTCTACGCCGCGATCTACATCGACGGGGTGACCAACGACCTCGCCGCCGTCGAGGCCGAGCTTGGGATCGACGCCGGCCAAGGGCAGCAGGCATTCGACCTTATCCAGGGCGCGCGTCTTGCGCTGGACGACAACGCCATCGTCGCCCTGCGCGAGATCGACCAGGGGTAAGCGAACCATGCGGCCTCGTGCAGCGTCGGGCCGGACAGGGAGAGCGCCATGAGCGAGAACCACAGTAGTACCAGCGCCTGGACATGGCTCGCTGTGATCGTCGTCCCGTTGCTGACCCTGTGTCTCGGGGGTCTCACCTACTGGGTGCGCAAGCTCGACGATCGACAGTTCGAAATCGTCCAGGAGGTGGTCACCAGGACCGACCTCGAACGTGCGACCGACCGCCTCGAGCGCCGGCTCGAGGGGCTTGCCCGATTGGTCGTCGAGAGCAACCGTCCGGACCATGAACGCCGCGGCGAACCGAACCGCCGGCGCTGACCCCCGACCTCGGCTGCGCGCCCACGGCCCGGATCATCCTGCCGCGCCGGCCTGCTTCTCCTGATAGCAGATCCGCCTTGGGCCCGGCGGCGCCGGGCCGATGCCAGGCCTGCCGCACATGTCCAGGCACGCCGTGGCCTCACCCAATCCCGCTTTCCGCCTTCGTTCATTCCGATGAGGAGATGACCGCGATGCTGACCCTGCTCGGCTCGCTGCTGGGCTTCCTGACCTCCGCCGTCCCGCAGCTGTTCGGCCTGATCCAGGACTCGCAGGACCGCAAACACGAGCTCGCCATCCTCGATCGGCAGATGCAGATGCAGACGCTCGGGCACACCCAACGCCTCGAAGAGATCAACGTCTCCGCCGATATCGCAGAGAGCCAGGCGCTCTACCGCCATGACGCGCAGCCTTCCGGCGTCAAGTGGGTCGACGGGCTGCGCTCGTCGGTGCGGCCGACGATCACCTACGCGTTCTTCCTGCTGTTCGCCGCGGTCAAGGGCTCGGGGTTGTACCTGCTGATTGCCGTCGAAGGGCTCGCACTCGCCGATGCTCTGCCGCGGATCTGGGACGGCGAGACCGCCGCGCTGTTCGCCGCCGTCGTCAGCTTCTGGTTCGGCGCCCGGTCGCTGGCGAAGGCGAGAGAGGGACGCTAAGCCGATGCGTCATGTCACCGATGCCGGCCTTGCCCTAATCAAGCGCTTTGAAGAGCTTCAGCCCGACGTCTACGTCTGCCCTGGCGGATGGCGAAACCATTGGCTACGGCCACGTTGTCCTGGACGGTGAACGCGAGCGGTTCGTGGGCGGCATCGATGAGAACGAGGCCGAGGACCTGCTTCGTCGCGGACGTCGGCATCGCCGAGCTGGCGGTGCTGCGGCTGATCACTGTGCCGCTCAACGACGGCCAGTTCGACGCGTTGACGTCGTTCGCGTTCAACGTCGGTGCGGGCGGTCTGCAGCGTTCGACGTTGCGCCGCAAGGTCAACCGCGAGGAGCATGCCCTCGTGCCGGCGGAATTCATGAAGATGGGTGTGGGCCGGCAGGCCGAAAGCTGAAGGGGCTGGTGCGGCGACGGGAGGCGGAGGCGGGGCTGTACCGCTTCGGATGATGTCTTCGTGCGACGGGTGCGCGGCCAATCCTCGGTTTCACCGTCGGCACCTCGCCATTGCCGTGCTGCAGCTGGAGACGCCGACGGCAGCGCCGGAGGACAATGGCGCTAGCCGGATAGCGAGCTCCAGGCCCTTCATCGGCTATCAACAGCTTCTCTGACTGTCGACTTGGCCCGTGAACTGGCCCCACACCTAATGGACGCTCGTCGTCTTCAAGGCCGCACCTTGGAGGGAACATCCCCGAGGTTTCCAACCTGAAGACGGAACAGTTTGAACGGGCCATCCGGTGACTTAGTTCGGTCAGCGGGCTGGCGATGGGTACCAGCCCGTTGATGATGTGCCGTTCGTGATCATGCTGGATCGGTACTGACGGTCGCGACGAGGATGCCGAGGCCGGCTTCGTCGATGGCGAGAATAACGAACACCGCCGTTTCCGCCGTTTGAACGACGAGCAGCAACAGTTTCCCGCGGGCGGCGGCTTCCTTCGGCGTTCCGGCGCCAATCAGCAGGCGCATCAGGATCCCGAGGTTGTGGCCGGCGACGTGGATCAGGTAGCGCTTGTGGACGTTCTCCCGCCCGCGGAGCCACGTTCGGCGCATGCCGCCGCGCTCCAGATTGTGGGCGAACGAGCGCTCGACGATTTCGGCCCGTTTTCGCATTCCCGCCTTGCCGACCTCGGAGCGCAGCCGGTTGCGGTTGGCATAGACCGCGGCGCGTGCGTCTTCGTCACCGTGCCAGCGGGAGAAGCCCTTGCGCTGCGGCTCGGCGATCCGCGTCTTCCAGACGCCGCCATCGAGAGTCCTTGATGATCGCGCGGGAGTGGTAACCTTTGTCGGCGATGAGTTCGGCGACGTTGGCCGCCGTCGGCGCCTGATCGACATTCGCCAGGTTCGCCGCCGCGGCCTTCAGCGTCCCCGGCAGCGTCGTCGTATCACCCTCGTCGGCCGGATGGACCTCCGCCGCCACGACGACGCCGGTGTCCAGATCAACGGCGTGTTCCGGCTTGTAGCCGAGATGGGTGGTGCCATCCTTCATCCTGGCGATCTTCGCCTCGGGATCGGTCGTGCTCACCCAGTCCGCATTGGACAGCGTCTTGCCCTTCCGTTTCCGGTCCAGGCGAACAAGGTCCTCGGCCGAGGGCGTCTCGATGCCGCTCTCCTTGGCCATGCGGTTCAGCATTTCCCGATAGGTCTCGCCCGTCTCCCGGCGGACGATCGCGCGCAGCGCCGCGTTGGCCTCCATGGTCGAGGCGTCCACCCCGATCCGATCGCCTTTCACCAGACCGTGCGCCGCGATCAGCGATAGCACCCAGCCGAAGACCTCCTCATGGACCTCATGCGGCAGGCGGCTTCGCGTCTTCGACAGCCACGAATGATCCGGCACCCGGGCGGTCGTCTCAAGACGCAGGAAGTCCCTCAGCGAAAACGAGTCCGCGCAGCGCCACTCGATCCCGCGTTCGGAGTCGATGCCCTCGAAGTAGCCGACCATGTGCATCCGGAAGTACCGCCCCGGCGGGATCGACGGCGCCCCCATCTTCGCCGCGTAGTGCGGCTTGCACGCCGTCTCGGCGAAGGTGTCGAAGCCGGCATCGATCAAAACCGCCTGCAGCCGATCGTAAAACACATGCCCGGGCGAGCGCGGCATCTCCCGCCACGTCACCACCAGATCACCCTGTCGGTCCCCTTGCCGTCCCAGCGCCATGTCGATCAATCCCTCGAACCGCCATGGGTGCAGGGAGTCAGAACCAGCCGACTTCGTCAACGGGCTGTTAAGCCCGCCGATATCGGGTTTGGCGATCATCAGCCCGCGGTCTGGTCGGCGGGCGTTCCGTTTCTTCTGGTCCCGGTCGCCGGACGTGAAGCCGTGGGCCGCGCTCGCGTCGCGCCTGAGCGCTGGCCTCTTGTCTACGAACGGACACAAGCGCCGGGGCTCTTCGTCTACTCTCACGATTGTGAAGTTCCCGCCCATCACTATCATGCCCGCATGTTCGCGCCGGGCATGGGCATCACGGAAGATCCTGCGACGGGGGCGGCCGTGGCGGCGCTCGCGGGGCAGATCATGGCGGCGGAGAGGCCTAGCGACGGGCTCCATCTGCATGTGGTGGAGCAGGGTTTCGAGATGGGCCGTCCGTCGCTGATCCGCTTGGAGCTGGCGGTGGAGGCGGGATCGTTACGCCGCGCCACGCTCGGCGGCGCTGCCGTCGTCGTCGCCGAGGGCAGGCTCTACGTCTAGCGCCAGCACCCGCGGCCCAGCCCCTTGGCGGAGCGGTACGCTCTGCGCGATCCTCTTCCCGCGATCGGCGCAAATGGCGAGCAACTCATCGACCCGGTGGGCGCAGGTATGGCGGCTGCGGATCGTCTCCAGGCCGTTTGCGGCGAGCTCCGCGGCCGCCGCCGGATCGGCGAGCAGGTCGCGCAGGGTCCGGGTCATCGCATCGCCGTCGGCGGCGAAGAGGAAATCACGTCCCGTGCGAAACATGCCCTCGCAGTCGTCCCAGGGCGCCGAAACCAGCGGAATGCCGCAGGCAAGCGCCTCAAACACGCGGATCGTCGGGATGCCCGGTAACGCGCGGACATAGGGGCTCGCGCGGTACGTGCACCGTCAGGCGATGGGCGGCAAAGACCTCCGGCACCCGGTCGTTGGCGAGCCAGTCGCCGTAGGTGATCCCGGCCCGGCTCAGCGCCGCCAGAGCTTCCGGTCGGGTAGCGTACGCCATGGACCGTGGCGTTAAGCCGAGCCGGCGGACGGGTTCGAGCAGAAACGCGTCGAGTTCAGCCGTGCGCTCGCCGTCGCCCCAGTTGCCGATCCAGACCAGATCGGCGCCCGGCTGGATCTCCGGGTGCGGGCGGAACAGCGCCGTGTCCGCCGCTTCATGCCAGGTCCAGACCTGCCGCGCCCAGCCGCGCTTGCGGTAGATCTCGCTAATGGCCTCGCCGAAGGAGAGGACGCCGTCGTAGCCGTCGAGATCGAAGGGATCGAGCTCGTCCGGCGCGGTCGCGGCGCGGTGGTGGGTGTCGTGGAACAGAAGCAGGAACCGCCCTCCGCGACGCCGGTGACGGCCAATGGCCGCCACCAGCCATGGCTCGTTCCATTCGTGAACGATGACGACGTCGGCGCCATCGAGCATCGCGTCGAGGTCGAGCGTCGTCGCGGCCATATGTCGTTGACGACATCTCGGGAAGCGGCGGGCGAAACGCGTCGACAGCCGCCTGGCCATGGGCGGCGACAAGGTTTGCCCGGCTCCAGCCGTTCTCCGGCTCGAACAGCCGCGTCTCATGACCGCGCGCCTGCAGTTCGCGAACGATGCCTCGGAGGAAGTGGGCGTTGCCGTGGTTCCAGTCGGAGACAAGCGAATGGGTGAAGTAGACAAAGCGCATCAGCGGCGTCGGCTCATCGCCGCCCCTGCGCTACCAACGGCGCGGGGTTCGATCTGATGCACGGCGGCAGGCCGCTCCGAAGGCGCGCCTCCCTGGCCGATCCCGCTGCGGATGCCGTCGCCGCGACCGCCGCTGTGTTTTGCCGCGACACGCTCCTCGCCATCCAGAATCGCGCTGAAGTAACGCGACGGTCGCGGCCAGTCCCTCGGCCAAGGGAACCTTGGCTCCCAGTGCAGTGCCCGGCGCGCGAACTCGATGTCCGGCCGGCGGCGGC
The DNA here is from genome assembly GCA_963789785.1 of uncultured Alphaproteobacteria bacterium. GTDB lineage: Bacteria > Pseudomonadota > Alphaproteobacteria > Rhodospirillales > Defluviicoccaceae > JAEULH01. Next base: position 14,817 of record CAWBNC010000021.1, read on the forward strand.
TCGGGTCATCCGGCGGCAGAGGCCTGAACACGATCGCCGCCGACGTGCCGGTCATCGCAATGACCCGGTCTGGCCAGCTCGATGACGGGCACCTCGTGGGGGTTGCCCAGGTTGACCGGGCCAGTAAACCCCTCTGGCGCGTCCATCAGTCGGATCAGCGCCTCGACCATGTCGCTGACGTAGCAGAACGATCGCGTCTGGCGGCCGTCGCCGTAAACGGTAAGCGGCCGGTCGCGCAGCGCCTGAACGACGAGGTTGGAGACGATGCGACCGTCGTCGGCCTGCATGCGCGGCCCGTAGGTGTTGAAGATGCGGGCGACCCGGATGGCGACGCCGTGGGTGCGGTGGTAGTCGAAGAACAGCGACTCGGCGCAGCGCTTGCCCTCGTCGTAGCAGGCGCGCGCCCCGATCGGGTTGACATGCCCCCAGTAGTCTTCCCGTTGCGGGTGCACTTCCGGCTCGCCGTAGACCTCGCTGGTCGACGCCTGCAAAACCTTGGCGCCGCAGCGGCGGGCCAGGTCGAGCACGTTCAACGCGCCCAGAACGCATGTCCGGGTGGTGTGGATCGGGTCGGCCTGGTAATGCGCCGGCGACGCCGGGCAGGCGAGATTGTAGATCTCGTCGACGTCCAGCGGCAGCGGCTGAACGATATCGCGGTCGATGAAGCGGAACCGCTTGTTGGCCATGATGGTGCCGATGTTGTCCAGCGATCCGGTGGAATTGTTGTCGAGGCACCAGACGACGTCGCCGCGCTCGAGCAGACGCTCGCACAGGTGCGAGCCGAGAAAGCCGGTGCCGCCGGTGACCAGGATGGTTCTGCGCGAACCTGTTGCCTTGCTACGCTGCACGCTCATGATGTCCCTGTCGTCTCGCGTGGTTGCCTCTTCTCAGGCCGCGCCGGCCACCGGCCGTTTTCCCGACGTTCCCTCCGACCCGGCTTCTTTTCGTAGATGCGCGACATATCCTTCGAGTTGCCGCGCGCGCGCAGCGGCGCTGTGCTCGGCAAGAACCCTGCGGCGCGCGGCGGCGCCGATGGCGCGGCGGCGGTCGTCGCCAATCGTTTGCAGGTAGCCGACGACGTCGTCCCGTGTACGGGCGATGAGGATTTCTTCGCCCGGGGTGAGGAGGCTACCGAGGCCTTCCCAGTCGTCGGAAATGGCCGGGACGCCGCAACCGGCAGCTTCGAACAGTCGTACGCTGGGCGACCAGCCGGCGGCGACCATGTCAACGCGGGTGACGTTAAGGGTGAAGGCCTGGGCTGAGTAGAAGGCGCGATGCGCGTCCGGCGGGATGTGCTCGATGCGCTCGACGTTGGCTGGCCACGAAATGTCGGCTGGATACTGGGGCCCGGCAACGACGAAGCGGTGGTTGCAGAGGGCGCGGGCGGGGTCGATGAGCAGCGCGTTCAAGCCCGGCTGGCGATCGTCGCTGTAGGTGCCGAGGTAGCCGAGACGCCAGCGCCGCTCGGTCGATTCCGGGAAGTAGATCTCGGGATCGAACGAGCAGTAGAGAACACCGGTCCGTCGGGCGCCGTAGTCCGTGCGCATCCGCTCGAGCAGGGGCCCGCCCGAGAATGAAAGGTAGAGATCGAATGCGGGGACGAGATCGGTGGACAGATACGCGCAGTCGCTGCGCGCGAGGCTGGCGACCGTCACCGGCGTGTCAATGTCGTAGAAGGCTGTCAGCGCCCGCGCGAGCGATAGCGCCCAGCGGCAGACCAAAATGCCTTCGGGCACGTAGGAGCCGACAATCACCAGGTCGGCGCTTGCGACCGTCTGCGCGTAGCGGGCGCGCAGCTCGTCGAGATCGCGATAGAGGTGAACGCTGCCGAACGGCGGGTGCGGCATGTCGCGATGGGCGCCGGCGTACCAGGGCACATCCCGCTCAAGGAAGGTCACCGAATGGCCGCGCCGGCAGAGCTCCTTGATCAGACCGCGGTAGGTCGTCGCATGACCGTTGCCCCATGACGAGGTGAGCGACAGCCCGAGAATGACGATGCGCAGAGGGGCGATCACGGCGCGACCCCCGAGGCCGCTGTCGAACCGGGTATGGCCCCGGCCAGGACTCCGTCCACCAGAGCGGCGCGGCGCGCGTAGGTGTGGTAGGCAAGGATCCGGGCACGGGCCTTCTCGCCGATACGGCGTGCCGCATCGCCGGACAGGCTGGCGAGGATCTGCGCGACCGCGCCGCCGCCCGTCGCGGTCAGCACCTCCTCTCCGGGATTGAGGAAGGCCTCGATTCCCTCCCATGCGTCGGTGATCAGGCAGGCGCCGGCGCCGACCGCCTCGAAGACCCTTGTCGGCGGGGAGAAACCGAACCGCGCCATGCTGTCGCGATTGATGTTGAGAACAGCTCGGGCGGAACTGTTGATGGCGTTGTGGTCGCGGGTATAGACGTGTCCAAGCGCTGTGACATTGGCTGGCATCTCGCCGTTGTCCCAGCCGCTGCCGCCGATCAGAAAGCGCTGCCGCGGTAGGCGCGCAGCCGCCCCGAGGAAATAGTCCGCGACGCGAACCTCCCGATCGGGCAACCGATTGCCGATGAAGGTCAGGTCGCTGCGAAATCTCGCTTCCGCCGGGACGGGGAAGTGGGTCGCGGGGTCGAGCGCGTTGTAGATCGGGATGCACGATTTGGCGCCATGCCTGCCGTAGGCGGCGATCACCGGCGGCCCGCCGCCGTAGGTGAAGATGGCGTCGTAGGCGGGGATCAGCCGAATGAACGGATCGGACGCATCGGCCTCAATGCGCTCCAGAGTTGACGGCGCGTCGACATCCCAGAACACGACGAGCGCGCCCGGTCGGCGCAGGGCAATCACGGCTTCTTCCAGGCGAGCATCGAACACGCCGACGCCGCTCGCCTTGACGATCACGTCCGCGCGCGCCGCGTGCCGCAGGCAGCGGTCGAGTGCGGCCTCGGTCGCCGGGTAGACGACGACGCGGGCCCACGGCGGATCGTCCATGTCCCTGTGCTGCTGGCGATCCAATACGTCAGGCTCGTAGAAGGTGATTTCGTGCCCCCTGTCGGCCATGGCTCGGAGCAGCCCGCGATAGTAGGTGGCGGCGCCGTTCCAATAGGCGGAAACGAGGCTCGATCCGAAAAAGGCGATCTTCACGGCACGGTTCCAACCGCCGGCGCGGCCTGCTGACCGGCTGGGAACGGAATCCCGCCGAACGACCGGCCGTGCCGTGCGGCCGCCGCGCGGTAGGCATCGAGCGTTCCGCGGATCATCGGTTCGACGCCGTATTTGTGCGCCCTTTGCGCCGCCCGAAGGCCGAGCAAACGGAGCGCGTCCGGGTCTGCGGCAAGGCGGGCCAACGTCTGCGCCAGCGCCCTGCTATCGCGCGGCGGAACGAAGATAGCCGCATCGGACCACACCTCGCGGAAGGACGGAATGTCGCTGAGGACGAGCGCGCACCCGCTCTGCGCGGCCTCTAAAACCGCCAGACCGAAGGGCTCGTACAGCGCCGGCGAGACGAAGATCGCGGCGCGGTCGAGCCAGCGGCGAAGCTCGGCCTCGGGGAGCGGACCGAGCGGGCGGATGTTCGCGAAATCGCCGTCAGGCCCGCCATCGGGCCGGTCGGTCGCTCCGGCGACGCAGACTGGCCACGGAAGGACCCGGGCGGCGGCATCAAGGGCGCGGACGTTCTTCGCCTCGTCCCACAGTCGCGCCGCGCAGAGGATCATCGGTTCCTTCGGCCGGCGCATTCCGGGAGGCGGCCGCGTTCGGCCATTGGCCACGACCCGGGTGCGCGCAAGCTCGCCATACGACTCGGTCATCGCGGCGAGCAACGCCGCCGTCGGAGCAACGATCAGATCGGCCGCATCGAGCCCGCGCCGGACCCGCTTCCCGTATTCGTCCCACTCCGGCGGCGGATCCTCGCCATGAACCGCGCGCCACCAGGTGCGCACGCACGAATGAGCGACGGTCACGACCGGCGCTCGCCAATCGAGATCGGCGTGGGCATAGCCGTTGAGGTGAATGACGTCCGGGGCGAAGTCCTCTTCGAGGCCCTTCAGCCAGCGACCGGCGCCATCGATGTCGGCGGCGGCGCCCGCCATCCACTCCAGCCGGAAACCGCTCGTCTCCAGGCGCAGGCCGGGAATGGCCGCGGCTGTGCCGGCCTGCCCCGCGCTCGGCGCGCCGCCCATGACCGCGAGTAGGGTCTCGACCCCGCGCCGGGCAAAGCCTTGGGCGAGCCCTAGTGCGTAGGGCCAGACGCCGCCCACCGCATCGCCTGTCATCAGCACACGCCGTGGCCAGACCCGCCTGCCGGAAGACGCGGGTGCCACCGGCCGGGTCATGATCCGCAGCACCTTTCGAGCTCCGCCAAGGGCGCCGGGCGCGCGGATTGCAGGTTCGAGAACCGGTCGAACGTCTCAAGGTAAGCCGCATGCGCCCGTTCCCAGGCGTCGTCATCCGGCAGACCCCAGCGCAGCCGGTAGTCCGGCGATCCGGGGTACGGGTACATCGGGACCGGATCGTTGGCCCACACGCCGTGCTCGCGCAGCCTGGCGCGCCAAGCGGCGATCATCTCCGGATCGTCGTCGGCCGTCGCGATCAGGTTGCCCTGGACGAAGGACACGTGCTGCTTGGCCAGGATCAGGCGCCCGGTCAGCTCCTCCGTCTCAACCCGGCAGTTCTTCGCCAGCCGATCGCGCCCGGCGGCGGTTAGGCTCTCTACCCCCGCCTCGATCGAGACGCAGCCGGCGCGGCCGAGCAACGCCAGCATTTCGGGCTTCCACAGGTCGATGCGGGTCTGCACGCCGAAGCGCAAGTCTCGCGCCGCGAGCGCTTCGAGCAGTTCCCTGTTGGGCAGGAAGATCTCGTCGATGAAGTAAAAGTATTCGACGCCCCGCGCCCGCAGGCGGTCGATTTCGGCCAGCAGCAGCGGCAGGTCGCGGCGGCGGTAGCCGTCACGGAAGTTTTCCTTGGCGCAGAAGGTGCAGCGGTAGGGGCAGCCGCGCGAGGCCTCAACCTCGGCGCCGGGCCCAGAAGGCGCGCCGTCAAAGCGATGGTGGTGGTGGCGATGGCGGGCGACCCACTCATCTGCCCAGACCAGAGGCGGGGCGTCGACAAAGCCGGCGGCGCGCGGGCCGCCGTTGATCCGCGCGCCGTCGCCATCGGCATAGGCGATGCCGGGAAGCTCCTGACGCTCTCCATTCGCCAGCCCGACCAGCGTCTCCTCGCATTCGCCCATGACCGCCACGTCGCAACGGAGCTTGCGCAACGTCGTCCGCGGCGTGGTCGAGGGATGCGGTCCGACGGCGACCTGCAAACCGCCGACGCCGGCCAGGGCCCGCAGCGTCTCCCCCGGAACCCGCAGCTCCGGGGGCGCGCAACGCCAGAACAGATAGCTCGGTGCCGTCGCCACCACCGTCATCTCCGCAGCGAAATCTGCGACCTGACGGCGCAGATCGTCGGTCGCGAGATCGAACAGATGGGCGTCGATGAGAAGGGTCTCGTGGCCGTCCCGGTGGAGCAGGGCCCGGGCGTAGCCGAATTCGAGGGGGAGGTGCGGCTCGGGGCAGCCGAAATATATGCTCCCGTCGAAGCTCCAGCGCGGATTGACCAGAGCGACCCTCACGTCCGGCCTCCGCATGCCGGCACGCCGGCTGACGCGCCAGCCACGACGTTGGCCTCGATTCTGTGCGTCTCGCCGAAGCGGGTTTTCAGCCAGCCGAGCAAGCGACGCACACCCATTTCGACGTCGACACGCGGCGACCAGCCGGTCAACTCGGCGAACCTGCCGAAATCGGAGACATAGAAGCACTGATCCCCCGGCCGTGGCGCGGCGTGGACGATCTCCGGGGACGCGCCGGTGAGGCGCTCGATCAATCGGACCAGCTCCTGGAGGCTGATGGTCTTCGCCGCGCCGCCGCCGATGTTGAACGCCCTGCCACGGACGGCGTGCATCTGTTTTTGCGCAAGCAAGAAGGCGTCGACAACGTCGTCGACATAGAGGATGTCGCGAACCTGACGGCCGTCTCCGTAGATGGTGATCACCCGGTCGGCGAGCGCGGAGATCAGGAAGTGCGCGACCCATCCCTGATCCTCGGTACCGAATTGGCGCGGCCCGTAAATGCAACTCATCCGCAAGACCGCCGTTGGCAGAGCGTAGATGCGGGCGTAGTCGAGGACGTACTGGTCGGCGGCGCCTTTCGAACAGCCGTAGGGGCTGTAGAAATCCAGCGGCAGCGTTTCATCGAAGCCGTCGGCGAAGCGGCCGCCGACCGTCATGCGGAGCGCCTCACGCCTCAGTTCGGCGATCGTACCGAGGTGGCCATAGACCTTGTTGGTCGAGGCGAAGACCAGAGGCGGCGGCGCGGGGCGGCGACGGATCGCCTCCAGGACGTTCAGCGTTCCACCCGCATTGACCTCGAAATCCGTCCGCGGATCGAAGAGGCTGGTTGTGACGGCGACCTGGGCGGCCAGGTGGAAGACCTGCTTTGCCCGGCAAACGACGTCACGGACGGCGTAGGGGTCGCGCACGTCGCCGTAGACGAAGTTGACCCGCGAGCCATGGTGATCGATGAGCCAGGCGACATTCTCCTCGACGTGATCGCGGGCGAGCGCATCAAAGATAATGACGTTTTCGCCGCCACCGGCAAGGCGATCGGCGATGTTGGCGCCGATAAAGCCCGCGCCGCCGGTGATCAGAACAGCCGGCCGTTCCCGCCGCACGTGCGGCGCCGCAATGATGCCGGCAACGTCAGCCGCCGCCTCGACGCCGCCGCGCAGAAGAGCGCGGTGAAGGAGCTTCTCGGTCCCATCAGCGCGGACCAGTCCGACGTGATAATGACGCTCGTCGAAGTGAAAGCCCTCTTCGCTGGCGAGCGCAGGGTCCAGGTCCTGGTAGGCGTACCAATAGACGCGCTCCGCGTCGGAGCGCAGGGCCGCGAGAAACTGGCGTAGTTGCGCGCCCTCGTCGTGACGCCAGGTCGAAAAACCGGCTTCCGTGATCCAAATTTGCGGGTGGTGTCCTTCCGCGGCGACGACCTCGCGGACCACGGTCATCCCGGCATTCCACCCAGGCCAGGACGCGTCCCAGGTTCCGGGAAAGCCGTGGACGCCGACAGCGTCGATGTAGGCCATCACCCCGCGACGGCACATCAGGTGAAGCCAGTTCGGATCGGTCGGGCAGGTGCCGCCGAGCACCGTCTTCTTGCCCAGCGTGCGCATCCAGTAGGCGGCGCCGCCAATCATGGTGGAGAAGGCCTGCCACTCGTAATCGAGCTGCCAGTCCCAGTTGTTCAGATTGTTGGGCTCGTTCCACAGCTCGACCCATTCGAAGCCGCGTCCGTGCCGGGCGACGACGATGTCGAGGAAGTCCGCGTAGGCCTTTGGATCCCGGGGTGGCGATGACGGCTTGGCTTCGATCCCGAGCGACGGGGGCGTATAGGTGAAACAGGGCAGCACCTCGATATCGCGGGCGAGGCGCGGCAGCAGCCAGTCGTACCATGAAGCGCCTTCGGCGCGATGATAATCGGCCCATGATACGCCGGTCCGGAGTCGCTGGATTCCGATCCCGGCAAGCCCGTCCAGAACCGCCTCGACACGCTCGTGCTCGCCGGGCCTGAACCACTCGACAATGCCGGCGCGGCGGTACGCCCTGGCGAGGTCCGCGCCCTCGTTGCCGCTCGGCCTCGCCGTCGACCTCATGCGACCAGCCCCCGACGGGCAAGCTCGGCCTGGGCCGCCTCAACCCGGTCCACGGCGGCCTCGCTGGCGAGCCAGTCGACAAGCTCGACAAAACCGTCCTTGGCAGCAACCTCCGCCTCGAACCCGAGCAACCGCACGGCCAGCGATGGATCGGCAAAGCAATGGCGGATATCGCCAACCCGGTAGCGGCCCGTCGTCACCGGCGCGATCGCGACGCCCAGAGCCGCAGCCAGGCGTTCGCCCACCGCGCGGATGGTCACGCTGTCGCCGCTGGCGATGTTGAGCGCGTGGCCGACGGCGTCCCGGGCCTCGAGCGCAAGGCGAAAAGCGCGGGCGACGTCGCGGACGTGGACAAAGTCGCGCCGCTGTCCACCGTCCTCGAAGATCAGCGGCGGCTTGCCGTTGAGAAGGCGGGACGCGAAGATGGCAAGCACCCCGGTATAGGGGTTCGATAGTGCCTGGCGGGTGCCATAGACGTTGAACAGGCGCAGCGCCACCGTCTCGATGCCGTAGGCCCGCCCGACCACCAGGCACATCCGCTCCTGGGCGTACTTGCCGAGCGCATAGACCGAATTCAGCGTCGGCCGCTTGCTCTCCGGCGTCGGCAGCGGCGCCAGCGGCGCGCCGGTCGGCCCCTCAAGCTCCCAACGGCCGAGGCGGAGTTGCTCGGCGGTGCGTTCAGCCTGCTCGTGGACTTGTCCCTCGTCATCGACCATGAGCCCTTCGCCGTAGACGCTCATCGACGAAGCGACGACGAGGCGGGCAAGGCGGGCGCTCGCTCAGGGCCTGGAGCAGGACCGCCGTGCCGTAGTCGTTGACCTCGGTATATCGGCCGATCTCATACATGCTCTGGCCAACGCCGACGCAGGCGGCGAGATGGATGACGGCGTCCATCCCGCGCAGCGCGCTGTCGATGAGCGCGCGATCGCGCACGTCGCCGACGACAGCTCGACATCGCCGGCGAGGTAAGCCGGACGTTCGCCGCGCTCATGAACCTGCGCATCGAGATTATCGATCACGCGGACACCATGACCGCAGCGCAGGAGCTCGTCGCAGACGTGGGATCCGATGAAGCCGGCCCCGCCGGTAATCAAGACGCGCACATCGCAGCCCTCTTCTTGTTCCGAGCGACTAACAGCCCTTCGAAGACGATGGTTCCGACAAAAGATTCTCGGGCGGAGAGCGAACGGGAACCATTGGGCCCCGCGCCCCGTTGCACAGCCTGGCGGCTTCAACGCAGGCGCAGGCAAGGAGCGGCGAGCATGAGCAATCAGGCGAAGACGACCACCGATCACGAGACGATCAAGAGCTGGGCGGAAAGCCGCGGCGGCCGCCCGGCCGCCGTCGCCAGCACCCACGATGGCGACGATCCCGGCATCATCCGCATCGCCTTCCAGGGCGAGACGGACGGCCTGGATGACATCTCCTGGGACGAGCTGTTTTCCAAGTTCGAGGAAAACAAACTCGCTTTCCTCTACCAGGACGAGACCAAGGACGACGAAACCAGCCGTTTTTTCAAGTTCGTCAAGCGGTAGCTTCCGCTTAGTCGGCACCCTCGGGCTTCTCTCGCACGCTGAGGCGCCGGCGACGGCCTCTCGGGGCGGGCGCACCGTGCGCCGCGTGTGGAACACACTCGCCAGACCATGAGCTGACGCGCAGCGCGGCTGTTACAATCCTCACCCCGAGGCAGGTGCATCCACGCGCGGATCACCGGCTCGATGGGTCATGGTGTTGCTAAACAGGCACGCCTGTCCGCACACCTGGCCGTCCCCAGGTGAAGGCGCTGTTCCCAATTGAAACGCGACTGGGATGTCGGTACGCATGGGACGCTGGGGTGGATACCGACTGGCTGCAGTGAATTTGCGGCTCTTCCCGAGGTGGCACGCATGGTTCGCGCGGATCGTGGTGACGCCTCGATGATGATTTTGGTTTTACGTAGCTTGGCGGGCGTCTTTTTTCCAAACACGCTGCTGGCACAGCTTGCGCGGTTGTGCTAGAGAGAGTTGCGCGTTCTACGGGAAATTCTACCGCACATCCGGGACCACCGCCATGCCGAATGCGGGTACCGCATTAACCGAGCGCTCTGAAACCTCCGAAGTGCGAGTCAGTCCAATAGAAACGTTCGTTCAAGCGACGACCGAGGCCGATGAAGACGGTGTAACGCCGGCGGTAAGGCGTCGGTTCGCCGTTTCGGAAAGTGTTGTTTCCGGCCTGCTCCGTCTCGTCGATACTCTGGCGATTGCCGCCGCTGGCATCATCGCCTACCATTTTCTCATCGGCTGGGGTTCAATCTCGTTTCAGGTCTATTTGAACGCGACTGCGGTAAGCATCGTTCTGACCGTCAGCTTCTTCCACTACGCCGGGTTGTACGATTTCAACACGCTGGTCGCTTGGCCCTCGCGCATGCGTCAGATGGTGCTGCTGAGCGCCCTGGTCATTCTGGTGCTCGCGGTCGTCCTGAAGATTTCCAGCCAGTATCGCAGCGCGTGGTTCGTGGCCACCTTCGTCGGCTCGACGGTACTGATTTTCGGGCTGCGCGGACTGGCGCGACTCTGATCGGGCGGCTGGCGCGAACAGGGACGCTCGTGCGTAACATCGCCATTGTCGGGGCGAGCGGCCAGGCCAAGCATCTGGTCGAGCGGCTCCGCCGGGAGGACGCACCTTGGAAGCGCATTATCGGCATTTTCGATGACCGGCGGACCCGCATCACCGACGAGATCGACGGCTTCGCCGTGCTGGGCAATCTTGACGATCTGGTCACCTACGTGCGTCAGGGGCATGTCCAGGATGTGGTGATCACCCTGCCATGGAGCGCGGATGGCCGACTGATCGATATCATCAGCAAGTTGCGGGCGCTTCCGGTCCACATCTACCTCGGCTCCGACCTGATCGGCTATCACTTCCAGCAGCACCGCGAACAGCAACTGGCCGGCATGTCGGTCCTCGAGATTGCGTCGGCGCCGTTGACCGGCTGGAACGGAATTCTGAAGCGAGTCGAGGACCGGATCATCAGCACCGTTGCTCTGCTGATGCTCTCGCCGCTGATGCTGCTGATCACCATCGCCATCCGCATCGACAGCGCCGGACCCGTGCTGTTCCGGCAGAAGCGCTACGGCTTCAACAACGAGGTCATCGTCGTCTACAAGTTCCGTTCGATGTATCACAACCGTCCGGCGGAAGCGGATGTCCCGCAGGCGACGCGCGATGATCCGCGAGTGACGCGGGTCGGGCGCATCCTGAGGCGCACGAGCCTTGATGAACTGCCGCAGCTGTTCAACGTCATTCGCGGTGAGATGTCGCTGATCGGGCCACGGCCGCATGCGGTCGAGCACAACAAGAAGTACGCGGTCCTGATTGGCGACTACCACTGGCGGCACAAGGTGAAGCCCGGCATCACCGGCTGGGCTCAGGTCAGCGGCTTCCGCGGTGAGACCGACACCCTGGACAAGATGCGCCTGCGCTTCGAGCACGATGTCTACTACATCGAGAACTGGTCGCTGTGGTTTGACGTCAAGATCCTGGTGATGACGGCCTTCATCGGCTGGACCAGCAAGAACGCGTACTAGGGTCTGTTGACATTCATTTGAGCGCCAAGTAGGAGCCGGTGAGATGGATCATGGCGCTGAAGCTGGTATCGGTCTTGTCGTAGCGTGTGGCGATGCGGCGGAACTCTTTGAGATCGCAGAAGAAGTTCTCGACCAGATGGCGCCATTTGTACATCGCGAAGTCGCAAGGGATCGGTCCTTTGCGGCCGACCTTGGGCGGGATGACGGCGGTCGCGCGCCTTTCATTCAGCGCGGCGCGGATCCAGTCGATGTCGAAGGCCTTGTCGCCAAGCAGGGTGGCGAAGTCGATGTCGGCGATCAGCGGCGCAACGCCCTTGCTGTCGTGCCGCTGGCCCGGCAGCAGGACGAAGCGCACCAAGTTGCCCAGCGCATCGACCAGCGCCACGATCTTTGTCGTCAGTCCACCGCGCGATCGGCCGATGGCCTGATTTTGAGTCCCCCCTTGCGCCGGTACCCTTCTGGTGGACCCGGACGATGGTGCCATCGACGATCGCGTACTCGAAGTCCGGTTCATCCGACAAGCTCTCGAAAAGCCTCTCGAAAACGCCCTTTTGCGCCCATCGGCGAAAGCGCTGGAACACCGAGTTCCAGCACCCGAACTCCTTGTGGAGGTCGCGCCAGGGCGCACCGGTCCGCGCGATCCAAAAGACCGCTTCGAGAAACAGGCGGTTGTCCGCAGCCGTGCGACCAGGGTCGCCCTTCTTGCCAGGCAGCAGAGGTGCTATCCGCTCCCACTGCGCATCGCTCAATACACTTCGGTCCAAGGCTGATCTCCATTTTTCAGCCTTGAATCAAATTTCACCGCTCTTGGGAATCCCCCTTGAGCATCTGTATGTCAACAGACCCTAGAACGTCTTCGGCAGCGAGTAGCTTTGCTCCTCGATGACCCGCCACCCCTCCAGCCTCTCGTTGACAAGCGCCTTCAACCGGTCGCTCTCGCGCTTGTTCCTCGCAGGCACCTTGGCGACCACGGTGGAGGGCGTGTGCGCCTGGAGTTCGACCTGATCGAAGCCGGGCAAGGAACTCAACCGACGCTGGAGATCATCCAAATCGACAGGCCGGCGATCGGCGCGCGCCTTGTAGTCCCGCAATAACCGAAAGCTTGCCACACCGCCTGCGTCTCCCATGTCGAACCCTTCATATTGCCAGAAGACAAGGGCCGGCGCCGTCAGGCCGGCAATCCATACCCTTCCTGGGCCGGTTGCGGTAATCCGAGGAGCCGTGCCCGACCAACCAACATCTGCAGCATAGCGGCGCTGCGTTCGGCGTCGCCGATCATGTTGAGAATGTTCGTATTGTCGGCCAGCAGCCGCGCCAGAACGCCGCTGACGAACGGTGCCGCCATCGAGGTGCCCGAACTGAACCACCACTCGTTGTTCGGAAAGGTCGACACGATCGCGTGCCCCGGGGCGGTGAACTGAACCTGCGGACCGAAATTCGAGAACCTGGCCAGAAATATCGACGGGTCCGACGAGGCCCGATCCTCCGAGACAAAACGCATCAGGTTGGCGGTTTCGGGAAACGCGCCTTCCTGGCCGGTCGCGGTGACCGCGATGCAGCGCGGCAGCGCGGCGGGAAAGTTGACCGGGTTTCCAAATCCATTACCTGCCGCCGCGATGCAGACCACCCCCTGTTCCCAGGCGTCGACGATCACGTCGCGCACGCCGTCCTCGCGCAGCCTGGGTCCTTCCAGGCTGCGGTTAATGATGTGGCAGCCATCGTCGATCGCCGCCCGGATCGAGTCGATGATAACCACGTTTTCGGCTCCCCTCCGGCCGGTCGCATTGTCCGGGAAGACCCTGTAGCAGAACAGCTTCGCGCGCGGCGCCACGCCCGGGGGGCCGCCGAAGCCGGGACGGGCCGCAATGATCCCGGCGACGTGAGTTCCGTGGGCGGCCGCTTCGCGCTCCTCCGCGCCCCAGCCCACCGGCCGACCCGCCGAGGGATCGGCATCGGGAACAAGGCAGCGCAAGAGCGCGACGGAGTCCCGGAGTGCGGGGTGGGCGTTGTCGACACCCGTGTCGAGGACGCCGATCCGCACGCCCTCGCCCTCGGCGACGCTGTTCATGGTGGCGACGATGCGCTGCTTGGCGTCGTCGTCGAACACCGTGCCGTCTGTGTTCGCGGCGTTCTCCGCTGCGGGCCTGCTCGCGGGGTCCGTCGCCGTGTTCCCGCGGCGGCGACCGTAGCCGGGGACGTAGTACTGCGTAATCGGCACCACCCGGATCTCCGGGTTGCTTGCTTCGAGGGCAAGTCGCGCCTCCGGCGTCATCGAGACGACGGCTGGACCGTCCGAGAACCGCTGCGAGAGGACCTTGAAGTCGTCGTCGCCGATCAGGCGGGTGATCCTGCGCGGCGGCGGCGCAGCGACCGGTCCGGTCGCTTGAAGCCACCCGGAAACGGCGAAGGACTCGGGCGTGCTGAAGCGGCCGAGCAGTTCCTCCATCTCTCGCGCGAGCGCGATGCCGGCCTTGTCCTTGAAGACCGACGCCTCCATGGCGGGACTGGCAATGCCTTTGCCCGGAAGCACCGCGAACCGCCTTCTTGCTTCAGCTCGACGTCCCAAAGCTTCCTACGACCTCGAGTACCTGATACTCGGCTGGCGCAGTCAAGTATGGCGCTCCGCGGCGACACGTGGCAAGCGAGCGACGGCACGCGGGCGGGCGCGACGCGCCGAGCGGTTTCTGGAACGCCCCGGGGCAGAGAACGTTCGAGCCCAGGTCCGTCCGGTCCGCCAGTACTACCGCGACAAAACTTCTCTCCGCCCACTCGGCAGCCAGAAAAACGCGTTGTTTCAAAAGGGTTTGCCGGCGTGGCTGGGAACCGCGAAGCCCCGCTGAAGCGGCCGGGGGTTCTCTCTTTGGGCTGCTTCTCTGAAAGCTGGTGACCGCTCCTGAAAAGTCACCGGCTTGAGTTTTGTTTCAGATCAATGCCCTGGCGACGACGGACGCGGTGACGGTTTTGAGTCTGCGAATGGGGCGCAAGCGGCCGGATTTGGAAAAGGTTCACGGTCGCAGATGCCGGAAGATGCGAGCAAGCGCACCTCGGTTCGCTGCCAAGTCTTCGACCGAAGCCACCTCCTCGGGGTCGGGGAAGACGGGGCTGCCCGGCGACCATAGTTCGACGCTCTCCGGATGTTCGTCGAAGAACGCCGGATCGATAGTCACCCTGATCGGCTTGGGCACACCCGGCGCCGCATACTTGAATTGGTGATTGCTGCCTTCGAGCGGACTGGCGTCGAGACCGGGCGGCAAGAGGTCCGTGCTCGCGAGTAATTTTTCTAGATCAGCCAGATCGTACAGCGCGGACGGACGAACCGGCTGTTCCAGATCGGCAGGCACGATCGCGTCCAGATCGAAGCTATCGGCTTCGGCGGCCGTCGCCGCGACCTCGATCTCCGAGACCATGCTACTGCGCCCGAGTTCGCGATCGCCCGCCCGAAGCGTCGCTTCGGCAATCATCGCGGGCAGCTTCGACAAAATCGGCTGAAGCTTGCCGACAAAGGTGCGGAACAGATTAATGCGCTTGCCGAGCGCGGTGTAGACATCGGCCTCGACGGTATTGCTGTAGTGCAGATTGACGATCCTGATGATCTTGTGGCGCTGACCGAGGCGGTCGATCCGGCCAATCCGTTGCTCGACCTTCATCGGGTTCCACGGCATGTCGTAGTTCACCAGCGCCCCGCAGAACTGGAAATTGAGACCTTCCGCGGCCGCGTCGGTGCAGATCAGACATTCGGCGGCGCCATCGCGGAAGCGCTGCTTGATTGTCTCTCGCGAGACGGTCGACCACGTGCCGTCGGCAGCCAGAATTTCGCCGCCACGGCCGGAGAAACACATCATCCTGCTGGGGTGCGTCAGGGTTTGTTGAGACATTCGGCTGCGGCTAAACGACCCTCAAAAGGAAGGAAGAGCCGAATGGACGAAATGGTTGAGACCGTAAAGACGCAGCCGGCGGACTTGGCGGAGCGCTCCCGAACAGCTGGCGGAGACAAGTCCGCCGGCGGGCCGCCGCCACGACGCTTCTCGGCGAAGCGGAAGCTGCAGGCGGTGAACCGGCTGATGCGGGGCGAGCCTGTCAATCGGCACCGAAACGGGACCCCCGATCGGCGTGCAAAGGGGACCCCCCTGAGCATGTTTTTGGCTTGTCCCGGTAGCGAACAGGAGGGCCCGCGCGTGACGCGGAGCGCTTTTAGGGACGACGGAGCGGCGCGCGCGGGAGGTGGCCTGTTTGCCCACCGGGGCAAGTGTGGGGACGATCAGCCGCGGTTTTTGAACCGCCAGGACTCGTTGCCGGTCTCGATGATCTCGCAGTGATGGGTGAGGCGATCGAGGAGCGCCGTGGTCATCTTTGCGTCGCCGAACACGCTTGGCCATTCGCCGAAGGCAAGGTTGGTGGTGACGATGATCGAGGTCCGCTCATAGAGCCGGCTGATCAGATGGAACAGCAGCTGCCCGCCGGCCTGGGCGAAGGGTAGATAGCCCAACTCGTCGAGGACGACGAGGTCGAGGCGGAGGAGATGGTCGGCCAGTCGTCCCTGGCGCCCGGCGCGGGCCTCGCTGTCGAGCCGGTTGACCAGATCGACGACGGTGTAGAACCGGCCCCGGGCGCCACCGCGGATGCAGGCCCGGGCGATGGCGATGGCGAGATGGCTTTTGCCGGTGCCGGTGCCGCCGATGAGAACGGCGTTGCGCTGCTCGGCCAGGAAGGCGCCGGTCGCCAGCTCGCGCACCAGGGCCTCGTTGATTGGCGTGCCGGCAAACTGAAAGTCGTCGATATCCTTGGCCAGCGGCAGCTTGGCGATGGCCAGCTGGTATTTGATCGACCGCGCCTGCTTCTCGGCGATCTCGGCTTTGAGCAGATCCCCGACGATCCGCGGCGGCTCGTGCTGGCGCTTGATGCCGGCCGCCATCACCTCGTCGTAGGCGGCCCGCATGCCGTACAGCTTGAGCGTGCCCATCAGGTCGAAGACTTCGGTCCGTTCCATCAGCCAGCCCTCCGCAAGCGGTCGTATCGGGCGCAATCGGCGACCGGCGCATGACGCAGCCTGAGCGCCTCCGGGGTCAGAATGGTCACCGCCGGATGAGGATCACGCCGGCGCGCCAGGATGTTGAGGATGACGGCGGCCGAGTGAACGCCCTGATCAAGCGCCTCGGCGCAGGCGGCTTCGACGCTCCCCAGGCCGTCGGTAAGAACGGCCGAGAGAATGGCCACCATCTGCCGGTCGCCGTCGTCCCGGCCCTTCAGCTTGCGCCGCACGCGCTCGATGTTTGCCGGCAGAACCCAGTTCTTGAACGGCGCACCGTTCCTCAGGGCTCCCGGCTTACGCGCCAGAACCGGGACGTAGTGCCAAGGATCGTAGAGGCATCGGCCGCGGCCAAAGCAGCGGGCATGCTCACCGACGATCACCCCGTCCTGACGAAGAACGATCCGATCGGCATAGGCCTGGACCTCGACCGGCCGGCCGACCGCACGCGAGGAGACCGAGTACTTGTTGTTGTCGAACCGAACCAGGCAGGTCTTGGAAACCGCGGCGGTGACGGCGTGGAAGCCATCAAACCGCCCGGCGATCGGCACCAGGTGCGTCCGCTCCGCCTCGAACGCCTGCCAGATCGTCTGGTCGGCCCTCTCGGGGTGCTTGTGCGCCTTGGCGTAGGCAACGCAGCGGTCGAGCAGCAGACCATTCAGCTCCTCATAGCTTGACACCCGAAGCCGCGGCGTGAAGAACCGTTCGCGCACCAGCCCAACCTGGTTCTCGACCTGCCCCTTCTCCCAACCCGACGCCGGCGTGCACGCCACCGGCTCGATGAGGTAGTGGCTGCACATCTGCAGGAAGCGACGGTTGAACTGCCGGTCCTTGCCGACGAGCACCGTCTCCACCGCCGTCTTCATGTTGTCGTAGATACCGCGGGTGCAGGTTCCTTTGAAAAAGGCAAACGCCCGATCGTGGGCGTCGAACACCATCTCCTGCGTCTCCCGCGGATAGGCACGCACGAACAGCATCCGGCTGTGGCAGAGCCGGACATGGGCCACCTTCATGGTCACCGTCACGCCGTTCATAACCACGACCTCGTGGCTCCAGTCGAACTGGTAGGCTTCACCCGCCGCAAAGCTCAGCGGCACATAGGCTTCCGCCAGCACCGCGCCGCGCTCCCGCCGCCAGACCTTGGCGTAGCGGCGAACCGCGTCGTAGCTTCCCCGATAACCAAGCCGGCGCAGCTCTTCGAAGATCCGGATCAGCGTCAGCCGTTCCCGCCGCCCCTTCTCCTCATTCGCCCCCAAGTACGCCTCAAGCTGCTCACGCCACGGCCCGAGCTTCGGCAACGGCTGCGTGCCGCGCTCATAGCGAAACTCCGTCGCCTCCGACCGGATCACCTTGCGGACAACCTTCCGCGACACCCGGAGTTCGCGGCAAATCACCTTGATCGGCCTCTCCTGGACGAAAAAGGCACGGCGGATCTTCGCGATCGTCTCCACAACCAGCATCCCAACCCCGGCTCCCATGTCCCCTATGGGAGCCAATCTGAACCCTCCGTCCCGGGGGTCCCGATTGAATGCCGATCACCCCGAAAACGGGGTCCTTATTCCACGCCGATTCACAGGCATTCGGCGAAGATCGCGGCCATCCGGCTCTGATAATCCCGCTCGGCGAGCTTGCGGTCTCCCTTGTGCTCCTTGAACCTGGCGACGTTGGCGACTGCCTCGTTGTCCTTGTCGGTGAGCGGTCGGCGAAACCACTCGGGATAGACATAACCGGCGGTCCGCTTCAGCCAGACGTAGAAGAAGTCCGACAGCTCGGCGTACATCACATTGGCGTAATAGGGCGGATCCATGACCACCGCGTCGACGCTGTTGTCGGCGAGTTGATCGAGGGCGTCGCCCGACTTGCAGGTGATCTCCACCTTCGGCGGCGGGAAGTTGGTCAGCGACAAGCTGGACTGCCGCGTACTCTTGGCGTCGCCCTTCGCCAGATCCGGCCGAGTAAGCTGGATCAGTTCTTGGATGCACTTAGCCGTCTGCTCGATCGCCCAGTCGTAGCCGAGCCCAACGATGAGCGGCGCCATCTCGGCGTAGGACCACTTGAATGAAAAATCATGACGATCGAATGTGTTTACCATGACCTCGCGGTTCACGTGCCAACGGGTCATGCGTGAATTGTGGTCACGGAGCTTATCGAGACTGAACGACAGATACACGAAGGCCGCCTTGGACAACTCGCTCAACGCTCCGTCGGCTTGCTCTTCCTCAAGCAGGCCCCGGAACACCTCGACGCCGGTGCCATGGCCGAGAAGTTGGCGCGCCGAGAAAAGATCGCGCCACAACGGCATGCCATATTGCAACGGACGATCATCGTTGGTGTTGTCCGGAAAGCGTTCATTCGGCACCATGTCGAGGGCTTCCCACTCGGGGAGCTTTTCGGCGAGGCGGGCGGCGACGAGTTCGGAGACATCGTCCTCGGGGCGCGGGGCGCGGTAACCGCGCTGCCACTTCTCGCGGGTTCGCCCGGTCTTGGTCTTGCTCAATACCCGGCGCTTGAAGACGACGGCGTAGAGCTGCTCGCCCATGCCGCCGGCCTGCGCCTGGCGCTTGATCTCGTCGCCGTCGATCACCCGGCCGCAATCGGAATACGGGCACTGCCCGTCGCCGCCGGAGACCGTGCCCCCTGACTGCTCCTTCACCGCGCCGACGATTTCGAACCGGCAGATCCGGCCCTCGCTGCCCGGCCCCTTCGCCACATTGGGAGAAAGCCGCACCCCGGTCCCGTCCGGCGCCAGCCGCCAGTTCGGCGACAGCGGCACCAACCCCTCGCAGTAAGGACACCGCACCGTCCGCGCCCAAAATAAAGTTGGTCGGGATCGCACTCGCGTCGGGCTCGGCCGGGAAAAACTCCTTCAACCGTTCTTCCCGGCGCGAGACGAACTCTTTCGAGATACGCTCGAATTCGCGCAGCACATCGTTGCCGAGGTGAAGTGGTGTTGT
>CAWBNC010000022.1:0-17373 GCA_963789785.1 uncultured Alphaproteobacteria bacterium
GACGCCGGCAGGGTAAAGACGACATGGAAGTATGGTACCGCCAGCAATTCGGCCTGTCGGGCCGCCAGCCACGCGTCGCGGGCGTGGCTCTGGCACTTCGGGCAGTGCCGGTTGCGGCAGGAGTTGTAGGCGATCCGGACCAGGCCGCAATCCGCACACTGCTCGGTGTGGCCGCCGAGCGCTGCCGTCCGGCACAGTTCGATGGCACTCATCACTCGCCGCTCGACACGGCCGAGATGGCCGGCCTGAGCCTGCCGATAGGCCTCGCCGTGGCGGCGGAAGACGTCCGCCACGTCCCATCCAGCCGTCATCGGCTGGCCAATCAGGCGGGTGGCACCACCTCCAGCGTCAGTCGGTCGAGCGGGCTTTGCGTTTTCCCGATCAGCCCATTCGAGACCCGCGTGTAGCGCGCCGTGCTCGACAGGTTGGCGTGGCCGAGCAGCACCTGGATGATGCGGATGTCGGTCCCGTTCTCCAGCAGGTGGGTGGCGAAGCTGTGCCTGAGCGTATGGACCGTCACCCGCTTGTCGATCCCGGCGGCGGTGCGGGCCGAACGGCAGGCCGAATGCAGCACTTGGACGTCGATCGGCTTCGTCTCGTCGCGGCCGGGAAACAGCCAATGCCGCGGCCGGGCCAGACGCCAGTAGGTGCGCAGAATACGGAGCAGCTGGGCCGACAGCATGACGGTGCGGTCCTTGCCGCCCTTGCCGTGATCGACCCGGATCACCATCCGGACGCTGTCGATATCGGCGATCTTCAGGCCAACCGCTTCGGACGCCCGCAGGCCTGCCGCGTAGGCCGTCGTGTCAACGCCGATTGAATTTTCCCTGGAAGTGCCGGACGAAAAATCCCTGGTTGGCAGGGTGTCGGTGATCAGCCGGGGTGTTGATCGAGGCTCCTGTTTTTCGGCGGCCGGCCGCGGCGTCGTGGCGACTGCGCTGCTGGTGGGGTGATCGACACTCTGCAGCGGAGGTGCTCTGGGACGAGGTCTGCGTGCTGGCGGAGTTGATAGCTCGATCCCTCGATCTGGATGACGACGGCGTGATGGAGAAGCCGATCGAGCAGTGCCGTGGCGACGACCGGATCGCCGAAGACGTCGCCCCATTCGGCGAAACCGCGGTTGGAAGTGAGGATCATCGCCCCCTTCTCGTATCGGGCGTTGACCAGTTGGAAGAACAGGTTGCCACCGCCGGGGATGACCGGCAGGTAGCCGATCTCATCGACGATGAGCAGCGCAGCGCGGGCAAGCCAGCGGATGCGTTCGCGCAGGCATCCCTCTCGTTCAGCCTTGGCCAGCGAGGCGATGATGTCGGCAAGCGTCGAGAAATAGACGCTGCGGCCGGCCTTCACCGCCTCGACGCCGAGCGCCACCGCCAGGTGCGATTTGCCGGTGCCGGGAGGGCCGAGAACATGAAGCACCTCGTTGCGGTTAATGAACTCGAGCTGGGCCAAGGCGAGGATACGGTCGCGATCGAGCGAGGGTTGGAAGGAGAAGTCGAAGCCAGCGAGCGTCTTGACGGCGGTGAGCCGGGCCATCACCAGCGCCGTCTTGATGCGCCGGCTCTCGCGCACGGTCAGTTCCTCGGCGAGCAGGGTATCGATGGCGTCCAGTGCCGACACCTCGCCGCGTTCGAGCTGGCGGACCGTCCGATCGAGGACTTCCAGCGCACGGGGCATCCTCAGGCCGACCAGGGTGCGGCGGATCCGATCCAGGATGGCCGGGACGAATTCGGGTGCGGCGGTCATGCCCGCTCTCCCCGGCCGGCGAGACGGCGGCCGACGGCCGCGTAAACGGCGAGCGAGTGGCGGGCGACGCGCTCGCCGGGGCGGGCGGCGATCAGCGTGGTATCGGCGGTGGTTTCTGCATGTTCGGCGACGACGCGCAGTTTCCGGTGACCGGGGGCGACCCGTCGCTGGCCGCGTCCTTCGAGCACGGGATGGGTGGCGATCGGCGTCCCATCCTCGAAGATGCGGATCTCGTCGGCCAGCGTGTGCACCTCGACGAGGCGCTTTCGGGTGGTGTCAGGAACGCTGTAAAGATTGCCGCCGACCGAGACCATACCCTCGTGCGAGACGCGACGCTCCAGTTTGAGCACCGATCCGAACGGCACGGGCGGCAGCTCCTGCAGCTTCGGCTTCTCTTCGGCGAAGGCTTCGGCCACCACCCGGCGGGTCGTCGCGTGGACTGGGGTGCGTCAGGGTTTGTTGAGACATTCGGCTGCGGCTAAACGACCCTCAAAAGGAAGGAAGAGCCGAATGGACGAAATGGTTGAGACCGTAAAGACGCAGCCGGCGGACTTGGCGGAGCGCTCCCGAACAGCTGGCGGAGACAAGTCCGCCGGCGGGCCGCCGCCACGACGCTTCTCGGCGAAGCGGAAGCTGCAGGCGGTGAACCGGCTGATGCGGGGCGAGCCTTTGGAGCTGGTGGCTCGCGAGCTCAACGTCACGTCGGCGCGGCTGTCGTCCTGGCGCGACCAGGCGCTGCTGGCGGCGGAGACGGCGCTGAAGGAACGCGAGCGCGACGCCCGCGACGACGAGATCGTCCGGCTGAAGGGCAAGGTCGGAGCGATGACGATGGAGATCGAGCTTCTGTACGACAAGATCGCGCGCCTGGAGGGCGGCGCCCCTTTGGCACGGCGGAGGTCGAGGCGATGAGTCGGGCGGTTTCGCCCTCCGCTGCTCGGGTTTATGGCCTGGCGCGGGTCACCCGCTGGTGGAAGGTCTCGCGGGCGAGCCTCTATCGTCATCGCCAAGCAGCCTCGGTCTCCAGATGCCGCCCCGGCCCTGTTGGCCCCTGCGACGACGCGACGCTGGTGGAGCACATCAAGCAGGTGATCGCCGAGAGCCGGTTCACCGGCGAGGGCTACCGCAAGATCTGGGCGCGGCTGCGTTTCTCCGGGATCCGCAGCTCGCCCGGACGCATCCGCCGGCTGATGCGGGAGAATGGGTTGTTGGCGCCACACCGGGTCCGCAAGCGGCCGGACAAGGCGCACGACGGCACCATCACCACCGACGCCGTGGACGTCCTGTGGGGGACCGACATGACCCAGACCATCACCGTGGCGCAGGGCGTGGCCCATGTCTTCGTCGCCGTCGATCACTGCAACAGCGAGTGCGTCGGCATTCATGCCGACAAGAGCGCCAACCGCTTCCAGGCCTTGGAGCCGGTGCGCCAGGGCGTGCGACAGCACTTCGGCATCATCGGCAAGGACGTGGCCGCCGGCCTCAAGCTCCGTCACGACCATGGCTCGAACTACATGTCCGAGGACTTCCAGACCGAGATCGCCTTCCTCGGCATCGAGGCCTCACCGTCCTTCGTCCGCGAGCCGGAGGGCAACGGCGTCGCCGAGCGCTTCATCCGGACGCTGAAGGAAAACCTGCTCTGGGTCCGCCACTTCGAGACCATCGAGGAGCTGCGCCTGGCACTGCTCGACTTCGCCGCCTGGTACAACACCAACTGGCTGGTCGCCCGCCATGGCCACCGGACGCCCGTTCAGGTCAGGGCCGACCAGCAACCGGCCATGGATCAGGCAGCCTAATGGCTCAGTCAAGCGGCTGTTTTGAATCCGGTTTGGAAGGGCGTTCGGGATTGGACGACGGCCCAGAGGACGTTCACGCGGCGTCGTGCGAGGGCGATGACGGCCTGATGATGTCGTTTTCCCTCGCGTCGCTTGCGGTCGTAGAAGATACGGCTGTCGTCGTGGCTGAGCGAGCAGAAGGCGGATTGGTAGAAGATCCGCTTGAGGCACTTGTTGCCGCCGGCGGGCCTGCGCAAGAAGCGGGTTTTGCCGGATTGGCGGAGGACTGGCGCCATGCCCGCGGCCGAGGCGAGCGCATCGGCGGAGCGGAAGCGGGAGAGATTGCCTGCCTCGGCGATGAGTTCCGCGGTGAGCACGACCCCCATGCCGGGCAGGCTGCGGATGAGAGCCGCGTCAGGGTGGCGTTTGAGCAGCGCCTCCAGCTCGCGGTCGAGTTCGATGAGGCGGGCACGATTGGCGAGGGCTTCGGTGGCGAGCTCGCGGATCAGGCGCGCGGTCATGTGCTCGGCCGGGACGGCGATGGTCTGCTCGGCGGCGGCGGCGAGCGCGCGATCGACCAGGGCCTCGACATTGGGTACCCCGCCCGCTGCCCGCAGGTGGCGCACCAGACGTTTCTGGCCCGCGGCACGCAACTCGGCCGGTGTGACATAACGTGTCAGCAGATGCAGCGGTCCCTTGGTCCTGAGATCGAGGCAGGCTTCCAGACTTGGGAAGATACCGGTGAGGAGGTCGTGCATGCGCGACAGCCGCTGTGTCTGTGCATCGACCAGGTCGCGTCGGCGGCCCACCAACAGTCGGATCTCCAGATCGAGTTCGGTCGCCGGCTCGAGGGTGCGCAGATCGGACCGGATGCGGACTTGGTCGGCGATGGTGCGGGCATCACGCGGGTCGGACTTGTTCTCGCCGCCGACGGTGCCCTGGCGGGCCCGATTGACCGCCAAGCCCGGCACGTGCACGAGCGTGAAGCCGGCTTCGGCCAGGATGGCTCCGGCCAAGCCGGCGATGCCGCCGACGACATCCAGGCCGATGCGGACGCTACCGCCAAGGTCGGCAAGCTGCTCGGCGAGGCTTGCGATGTCGGTCGGCGTGTTCAGCAGCTTACGGTCGATCCGCACGACACCGTCGGCATCGATGGCGGTGACCCAATGTATCTCCTTCGCAATGTCAATCCCGACGCTGATCCGCATGGTGCCTCCCGGCGGTTGAAGTTCCGGCATCCCGCCCGCGCCGTCGTCGCCCTACATAGCGATGGATCGCAGAGCCTAATCAGCGGTCGAGGCGGTGTGGCGGTGTCGGGGGATCTGCCTCCTGAGCCATCGCGGGCAGCCAGCATGAAAACCATCCCGACACCGCCGCCGCGCCGTGATCCTGGCATGCCAGGATCACGGCGTCAGGCACTGCTCACGCAGCATCTCAACGGTAGGGCCGCATGACTGCCGCAGCCGCTTGTCTCATAACCGTGGCGCAGTACAGGTCGTCGCGTGGACACGCACGTTGGCCACGGTTGCGAGCCAGTCGGCGAGCTGGGCGTTCAGGTCGTCGAGATTGCGGAACGTCCGACCGAGGAAGAAGTCCTGGCGGATGTAGCGGAACGGCCGCTCCACCTTGCCCTTGGTTTTTGCCCGATAGGGCCGGCAGGCTTTCGGGTGAAAGTGGTAATGGCCGGCGAAATCGAGCAGCGTGCGATTGTAGACGATGCCACCTTCCGCCGCCTCGCCGATGACGGCGGTCTTCATCCGGTCATAGAGGATCTGCTCCGGCACGCCACCGAGGTCGGCGAACGCCGCGATGTGGCAGCGCAGGACTGTCTGTAGATCCTGATGCAGGACGAAGCGCGCCCACAGCCAGCGGCTGGAGCCGAGCACCAGCGAGAACAGCCAGACGATCCGCGTCACATCCGGCTCGTCGGTGAAGACCACCTGGAACTGGGCGAAATCGACCTGCGCCTGGCGGCCCGGCGGCGTCTCGAAGCGGACCTCGAACGGCGGCGTCGCCGGTGGACGGGCGGTGCGCAGGAAGTCGGTGATCGCGGTATAGCCGCCGTCGTAGCCAAGAGCGCGAACCTCGCGCAGCAGGCGCCGGCCGCTCAGCTGCGGATAGGCTGCGATCCGCTCTTGCAGATACGACTTGTACGGATCGAGGCGGCACGCCTGCGGCGGTCTCGGCCCGTAGACCGGCGGCTCCAGGCCGCGGGCGATGTGCCGGCGGATGGTCTTCACGTCCTTGCCCGTCTCCCGCGCGATCGTGGCGACGGACAATCCCTGTCGATGAAGGTCGAGTATCATCATGAGCTCCCCAATTTTGACCACCGCCTCGCTCCCGTCGTTCTGGCGGGAACCATCATCGGCGATCGATCGGCCATCCGCTCTGCCGGGATGCGTCCCGGCAGAGCGGGTCATCAAACGCCAATCAGGGAATTTTCAATCGGCACAATCAGGGAGAATTCATCCGGTACTGACACCGTCGTCAGCACGGCCCGGGTCTTCAGGCTCGGCACCGCCTCGAGAAAGCGCACCACCTCGTCGGCGTTCAGCACCACAGGCAGCTTCTGCGGCTCTCGCGCGTAGGCAATGCGCTCCGGCATCTCGCCGTGCCCAAGCG
The DNA here is from genome assembly GCA_963789785.1 of uncultured Alphaproteobacteria bacterium. GTDB lineage: Bacteria > Pseudomonadota > Alphaproteobacteria > Rhodospirillales > Defluviicoccaceae > JAEULH01. Next base: position 6,141 of record CAWBNC010000022.1, read on the forward strand.
TCACACCGTAAAAGAACCGCAGAGAACAGACCGTCTGGTTCAGCGCCGGCCAGGAAATCCCCGTAGAGACCAAATGGACCTGGAAGGAACGCACGTCCTCGAGGCCCAGCCGGTCCGGCGGGCGGCCAAAATACCGGCTGAACTTCGTCACCGCGTGCAGATAGGATCGTTGCGTCGCCGGCGACAGATTGCGGATGCTCATGTCCTCGATCATACGGCGGCGCAGAGGGCTTATCTCGGCCATCACGGTGCTCCTGTCTCGGATTGGGCTTCGATCACCACATTCCTCTCAGACAGGAGCCCGTCCCTCTATCCGCTCACCCCACTCCCGCGCCAGCGGGTTCGTTCAATCCACCGATTCACAAGCCGCTCAAACCGCTCTAGAACTCAAAACCCACCGAAAGTGGAGGGGTTAACAGCCCGTTGATGATGTGCCGTTCGTGATCATGCCGGATCGGTGGTGATGACGACGAGGCCGTCGAAGCCGGCTTCGTCGATGGCGAGAATGACGAACACCGCCGTTTCCGCCGTTTGAACGACGAGCAGCAACAGTTTCCCTCGGGCGGCGGCTTCCTTGGGCGTTCCGGCGCCGATCAGCAGGCGCATCAGGATCCCGAGGTTGTGGCCGGCGACGTGGATCAGGTAGCGCTTGTGGACGGTCTCACGTCCGCGGAGCCACGTTCGGCGCATGCCGCCACGCTCCAGATTGTGGGCGAACGAGCGCTCGACGATTTCGGCCCGTTTTCGCATTCCCGTCTTGCCGACCTCGGAGCGCAGCCGGTTGCGGTTGGCGTAGACGGCGTCCCGGGCCTCGGTATCGCCGTGCCAGCGGGAGAAACTCTTGCGCTGAGGCTCTGCGATCCGTGTCTTCCAGACGCCGCCGTCGAGATCCTTCAGCACCGCGCGGGCGTGATAGCCTTTGTCGGCGATGAGCTCGGCGGCTTTGGCCGCCGTCGGCGCCTGGCCGACGTTCGCCAGGTTCGCCGCCGCTGCCTTCAGCGTGCCCGGCAGCGTCGTCGTGTCACCCTCGTCGGCCGGATGGACCTCCGCCGCCACGACGACGCCGGTGTCCAGATCGACGGCGTGTTCCGGCTTGTAGCCGAGATGGGTGGTGCCATCCTTCATCCTGGCGATCTTCGCTTCGGGATCGGTCGCGCTCACCCAGTCCGCATTGGACAGCGTCTTGCCCTTCCGGTTCCGGTCCAGGCGAACAAGGTCCTCGGCCGAGGGCGTCTCGATGCCGCTTTCGGCGGCCATGCGCTTCAGCATGTCCCGATACGTTTCGCCCGTCTCCCGGCGCACGATCGCGCGCAGCGCGGCGTTGGCCTCCATGGTCGAGGCGTCCACCCCGATCCGATCGCCCTTCACCAGACCGTGCTCCGCGATCAGCGATAGCACCCAGCCGAAGACCTCTTCATGGACCTCATGCGGCAGGCGGCTCCGCGTCTTCGACAGCCACGAATGATCCGGCACCCGGGCGGTCGTCTCAAGGCGCAGGAAGTCCCTCAGCGAAAGCGAGTCCGCGCAGCGCCACTCGATCCCGCGCTCGGAGTCGATGCCCTCGAAGTAGCCGACCATGTGCATCCGGAAGTACCGCCCCGGCGGGATCGACGGCGCCCCCATCTTCGCCGCGTAGTGCGGCTTGCACGCCGTCTCGGCGAAGGTGTCGAAGCCGGCATCGATCAAAACCGCCTGCAGCCGATCGTAAAAAACATGCCCCGGCGAGCGCGGCATCTCCCGCCACGTCACCACCAGATCATCCTGTCGGTCCCCTTGCCGCCCCAGCGCCATGTCGATCAACCCCTCGAACCGCTATGGATGCAGGGAGTCAGAACCAGCCGACTTCGTCAACAGGCTGTTAAGGGCTTCGAGCCGATTGACGCTCTGTCCGGATCCGGGCGCAGCCGGAGGCGCGGCCCCTCGATGGCCCGGCCAGATCAGGCCGTAGCGAGGCCGGCGCCATGACTACCCGAGGATGCGGTGGCAGGTTTGCGAAGGACGAGGTAGGCGTAGCTCGTCTGCGAGGAAACCCCTCGGTTCAGGAGGAAAGCACTGATCCTCTGGTGCGTGTACAGCAAGGGAGGAACCCGACGGTAGTATCCGTTGTGTCCGAAGAAGCCGACATAGTCCAGGACCTCGAAGCCAAGCAATTCCAGGCGATGGATCTGCTGCGATGTCGGTCCCTTGCACCAGCTGTAGTGGGCCGGGAACTTGACCTGGTGTCCCTCCAGATCGCGCTTGCGGTCGAAAACGCTCAGCAGCCGCATGCCAAGATCCTCGGGCACGAGCTTGTTGATGACAAACGGAAGCGCATAGAGGGTCGGGAAGAAGTGAAAGGCGATACCGTTCGGTCGTAGCATCCTGAAGACATTGCGGTGAAAGGCCTCGCCGTCCGTGACATGCTCCGCGAGCATCCGGCTGAACACCAGGTCGAATGCCTCGCTGCGCGGAACCTCTTTGCCAGCGATGTCCGCAACCACGGTCGTATAGGTCGGGTCGGCCTTCGCGAGTTCCGTCGCCGAAATATCCAGAACGGTATACCGCAGATCCTTCTCGGCAACTTCCGCCGGTGACAGTTCGGGATTCGCTCCGCCACCGACGTCGCAGATATCCTTGGCGCCCGATCGCGCAATCAGATCCAGCAAGGACTCGTGATAGTTGCGAAATGGCAGCGCGCGATCCAACAGGTCGTATCGGACCGGCGTTTCGCTACGACTGTCCCGCTCGATGATAAGCTGGACGGGGCTGATATCCATGTCCATGTGGCACCGGGGATGTTTTGCCGACAGCGAATGAAGTCGACAAAGGCTTTTAGCGCCATTAGATCGTCGCTGCAACGGCAGGCTCCTGACGGTTCCCGTCCGCATCCGCAATCTTGGGGCGAGGCGTCCGCGTTGGGGGCCGCGAGCCCGGTATACCCGAACGCACTGCTCACTCCGGCATGGTCTCAGCAGACATCGAGGATCCAACGGTGAAAAATCCTTCAGTCAGGAAGGTCGTGTCGATGAGCTCCCGCGGAATGGCGAGCATTGCCGACCAGGCTGCGGCGGCGGCCATAAATTTCGCCGTGAGCATCTTCATAGGCCGGCACCTCGGCGTCGATGCGCTTGGCCTTTTTGCGATTACTAATGTCTTCGTGTTGCTCGTCAGGGCCTTGCAGAACAGCATCGTCCTGGAACCGATGGCCGTCTTCGGACCACGGCGCTCAGCGGAGGAATATCCGCGGTACTTCGGCTTTCTTGTCGGTCTCGAAGGCGTGTCCGTCGTTATATTCAGCATCCTTTTTGCCGCCGGCTCGGCCGCAGCCTACGCCCTGGATCTGATTGCGCGCGATCTTTTTCACGTCATGCTCGCGAGCTGCGTCTACGTCAATTTTCTGTGCTTCCAGTTTTTTGTACGTCGGCAATTTTACGTCGACCATAGACAGTATTTCGCCAGCATTCAGTCGATGTCCTACCTGCTGCTGGTCATGGCAGGGCTGGCCGCGCTGTGGCGGGTCGAGGGCGTGAGTGTCGTTGACATCTACACATTGCTCTCGGTCTGCAGCCTGCTTGTGTGCGTCGTTCAGGGCGGGCGCTTCTGGAGCACGATGGCGAAGACGACGCCCACCGAGATGCGGAGCTACTGGCGGGACCACTGGTCCTTCGGGAAGTGGATCCTGCTTGCGGTGCCTTTCGCTATTTTAACCTACCAGGGATTTTTCACCATTGTCGGCTTATTAATCTCTCACGAGGCGGCCGGTCTGCTGAAGGCGGCCGAAATTTTTATTGCACCGTTCGCGCAGATTGTCATCGGTATGCAGCTGATGCTGGTGCCCATGGCATCGCGTAATGCAGACAACATGTCTGTATCCCAGCAAAAAAAACTCGCGTTCCGCACCGGGGCGATTTTCCTTGCGATCTCTGGCATCTATTCGGCACTTGTTTATTTTGCCGGAGAGTACGCCCTTATAATGCTATTTGGCGAGAAGGCGAGAGAGGCGGTTCCGCTGCTTGAAATTCTAGCGTTCATCCCGCTCTTCAGGGGCTTGCCCATGGCGGCGAGTGTCATCCTCACGTCGCGCAAGCAAGCCAATCTGCGTTTCTTCAGTCAGTTCACTTCAACGGCGTTGGCGCTGATCGTCTGCGCTCCACTGATTTACTTCGGCGGATTGACCGGGGCTGCAATTGGCATGGTCATCTCCCAAGCGTGCTACGCTGCAACGAACTGGGCCTGCGTTTTCTGGCTGTGGCGGCAGGACCGGCTGCGGGTCGCGGCCCCCGCCTAGATCAACCTGCCATGGCGGGCGAGCTCCGGCTGCGGAGCGGGGCCGCGCGCAATCAGCCATTGCCCCATGCTCGCGCGGCCGCGCAAGATGGCGGTCAGGACGAATGGCCGGGCCAGGAATGCAGCCGAAACCTTGCAGTGCAGAGACGCGGAATCGAGCTGCCGGTAACCGACCCCGAGGCATGGCCCGGCATGATCGGCAAAGCGGGCATCTTGAGCGTCGCCGCTCAGATCCCGGCCTAGCGGCGGATAATGCAGCGGCGGTCCTGCGCGTGCTTTCACAGGTTCTGGTGCTCGCTGTCGTCGCCGCTTTTATCGCCTGCCCACCGGCGCGGGCGGATGACGCGCCGACGCCCGAGGTGGGCATCGACGCATTTTACGGCACCTTTCAGGGTCACGCATCGGCTGACGTCGGTAGCCTGACAGCGCCTCGCGACCTTAGCGTGACCATTGCGCCGGCGCCCGACAATGGTTTTTCCGTCGCCTGGACAACGACCGTGCGCGCCTCCGAGGGCGGGGATACCAGCAAGACCTACGCGATCGCCTTTCGGCCGACGCAACGGCCGGGAGTCTATCGCTCGGCGATGCGCGCCAACGTCTTCGGCGAGCGGGTGCCGCTCGATCCCTTCGCCGGCGAGCCTTTGTTCTGGGCCCGGTTGTCGGGGCGGACGCTCTCGGTCTTCGCGCTGATCATCCTCGACGATGGCGGCTACGATCTTCAGACCTATGACCGCACTCTTGGCGAAAACGGGCTCGATCTCGTCTTCTCGCGCTGGATCGACCGCGAGCAGGTGGCGGATATCAGAGCGCACTTGGCGCGTATTCCAGAATGAGCGGTAAACGGATCGGCTCATCATTCGTGCAGTTCTGTCGGGCGGCAGGCTCCCATTTGCCTAAAGAGTATGCACGCGTCGCGCGGCAGCGAGACGGTAGCACTCCGCATAGATCGCAAAGAGAGAGCGCGGAGGCAGAACGTACCCACGTGGGCGTGAGACAGGTGGATGTCATCGCGAAAAGGACGAGGATGTCTCGGGCCATTCCGCTTCAGGCGCGCGATCCAACGTCGTCGCCGGCTTGGCACCCGTCTTGCATCGGTTGTTACGGCAACCAGGGTTTTCCCCGCCCTTGGCCCGCCGTCGATCGTCGACGGGCCGACGTGTTGCCCCCTCAGAGACCCGGAACAACTTATACGGGGTCCGCTGCGAACAGCGGGCCCCATTTTTTTGGCGTGATCAGGTGGCTCCGCGCGTTGCCGCCTCGATCGCGTCTTCCGCTGCCGGCACCACGAGGCTTCCGCCGCTGTTCGCGGTCGGTCAAACGTTCCAGGAAACCAGCCATGGCCGAGATGCTCATCTACGCCACTGCCGCGTCGCATGATCAGGCCCTGACCATCGGGCGGGCCGTCGTCAACGAGCGACTTGCCGCGTGCGTCAATATCCTCGGCCCGATCACGTCCGTCTACCGCTGGCAGGAAGAGGTCTGCGAGGATACCGAGGTGGCCTTCCTCATCAAGACCCGGGACGATCTGGTGGATGCGCTCAGCGATAGGATCAAGGCGCTACACGAGTACGCCTGTCCCTGTGTCGTCGCGCTGCCGATTTCTGGAGGCAATCCGGCGTTTTTGCATGGATCGACGATCAATGCGGGGAGGAGGAGCCAGGCACCCAGCGCTCCTGACGCGCAGCGTTTTAGGGAAGGTGGCGCAGTCAGTGAAAGGGCCCCAGTTCAACCCGCGTTCATCGGCCGCCTTGTCACGTCGTCTTGAGCCATCGCCGCGCGGTGACGTCAAGCTACTTGTCAGAGAGGCAGTACGCGCCCGCTCAAACCCATGGAGTGGCGCTCTTCCTCGCTAAGTTCCCTTGCCGCGCCCCTTAGTTCCCGACTCTTCGTTTCTCTTGCGTAGGCAACGAGTTCATAAACATCGCCTGGTGGCCAAGTCCACACGCGAAGGGAATCATCCTTGGACAACGTGATAAGCCTTCTGCCTCCCGGGCTATTGCCTACTTCTTGATGTTGTGGAAATCGATCGGAAGAACCTTCATCAGGTCCATCTTCACCGCTGGGGATAGATGGTCTGGATCCTCGCCGGACGGAACGATGAGGTTGTGCCTGAAGGTCGAACGCCCTTCAGGTTCGTCTTTTCCAGCATCTTAATTAGCTCCGCCGCCTCGATATCCCAAACGGCCGTCGTTGTCTTGAAGTGGTTGTCCTCTGGCCTCTTGAAGAAAGTAACTCGGCGACAGGTTTGTCCGGCACATGGAGCGCCTCAACCACGACATCTTGGCCGTCGTCGCTGTACGCGGCGTCAAGAACCGGCTCTCCAACCTCGATCTTGTGGAGTTCCGATCCATCTTCGGCATTCCAGACGCGAACGGTGCCGTCGAACGATCCCGTCAGCACGTGCCTGCCGTCGCGACTGAAGACGCCGGAAAAAACTGCGTTCTGCTTAGCCCCGTCGTGGCGAAGCGGACCGGCCAAGAGCTTGCCGGTTGCGGCGTCCCAAACCTTGGCCGTGCCGTCTTGCGAGGTGGTCACGATGCGCTGGCCGGAGGGGTCGTAAGCAATGGACAAGATCGGGGATTGGCCCCTGGCGTCGCAGGGAATTTTTCCGACTTTGCCGTCCGGAGCGTGGCCGCCTTCGTATTGAAAAACCCGCCCATCTCGGTGGCGCAGAGAAAGAACGTGACCGAGCACCTTGTTATCGCTCTTGCCGTCGATCTCGTAGATCTTAGCGCACGGGCCGGAGGCAACCGCAATTTGCCCTACTGGAGCGATCGACGCCGTCACCGGGCCTCTTGCGAAGGACCGCGTCGCTTCTACGTGTTTCGATGTCGCGGGGTCGTAAACGTCGACCGCCAAACCGGCTACCGAGATCAGTCTGCTACCGCGATCGGCGGTTGAGTAACCGGGCTGGCCGACCGGTAACTGTAGCCTGTACAACAATGCAGGTGTTAGCGGCGGGAATTTCCAGACAAATGCCCACTTGTTCGAAAAGCTCGCGACCACGTAATCTTCGTTCCAGCTCAGCGCCGCCGATGCGGGGAAGCCAGCGACGATCGCCGGGCCTTGCAGAACCTGAAGTGTCTCGCCGGTTTCGGCGTCCCACAGACGCACCGCCCCGTCGAGGGCCGCCGTGATGACCCGGCCGCCATCCTTGGTGAACGCGGCGTAAGTCACCGCTCTGTAATGGCCGACGAGCTTGCGCAGCACCGTGGGCTTTGGCTTCCCTGTTTGCGGGTCCCTGGTTCGCAGGTCCCAGATGAGCGCCGTCTTGTCGAGGGACGCCGTAACAAGTCGATCCGGGTTTGCCGGGTCAAATTCGGCAGAGAACACCGCATCACAGTGTCCGACGCTCTCCTTCGTGCAAACCCCGCGATCGTCACGCTCGGCCGCCGATAGCTCCTGGAGGAGCTTTCCCGTTTCAACATCCCACACGCGTGCTTGACCTCGCCAGGAGGCCGTCACGACCCGCCCGCCGGTGCGATCGAATGCGATAAAGTTGGTTCCCGCGGCGTGTGTCCTGTTCTGTTCGCCTATCAGCGGCCTGAGCAGTTTGGGCGGGCGATAGAGGCCCTCCTGGTCAGGTCCTTCTCTCCTGTCCCAATCCCAGATGCTTGCGTTGCCGCCCATGACGACGGTGGCGATACGCTTATTGTCGGGGCTTATGTCAACGATGGTTCGACCGCCCCCCTTTTCAACGGGCCACTCTGCCAGCTTTTCGCCGTTGCGCGCGTCCCAGATGTAGGCCCAACCGTTGTCCGCCCCCGTAACGACGAGCGTGCCATCGGGACTGAACCTGGCCGAGTTGACCGCTGCGTCGTGCTCCAGTGTGTGGCTCGGCTTCCAGTCGCCGTCCTTGTCCTTCCACATCCACAATTTGGCGGTTTTGTCTTCGGACGCGGTCAGGATGACATCCTCTTTTGGGATGAAAGCGACGCCTCTGATCGGATCATCGTGGCCAGAAAGGGTGGAGCCGAGCGGCCGCAGAACAGCGCTCGCGAGCACGGTCTTCGCCTCTTCGGTCACCGGCTTGAAGAGCCGGTTGGACCAATTCTTCTCCGCGGGCAGCGCTTCCAGCGCCAGGAGGAGAGCGACACGATGATCGCCAAGATTCATCGCGTAGTCCGCGCGCTGGGCAAGGACCCGCGATCGCTGCAACGCAATTTCAAGCGATAAGCGTGCTACGGAAACCGCCGCGGCCAGAGCGACTAGGAACAACGCCAAGGCAATGATCGCTACCGCGCGGAAGCGTTTTGCGCTTCGCCTCTCTTTCGCGGCTTGTCGCTTTTGCTCTTCGATCTCGGCCTGCTGACGCCGGCGCTCGGCCTCGACTTCCTCGGGCGAGCGATGCTTGTTCTGCTCAATATAGGTCCACAGGTTCGGCCAGTAGGGTTGGGGGTTTCCGGTGGCGTCCAGGCCCCTGCTGCGGATCAGCGTCTCGTGGATCAGGTTGACCCATCGGACCTCCCGAAACGAGGCGCCATCGTTCGCTTCTTCTGTAACCGTGATGAGGCGAAGCGGGTATCCGGCCGCGCCACCAAGAAAGCGCCGGCCCGCGAGTTTACTGATCAATGCACGCCCGTGCTCACCACCGCCGGCATAATTCACCGCCTCGGCGAGCGGGATGCGCCGACGGGTATGGCTTCGACCTTCCGTATCGACGCGAACGAGCTGGAACAGGAGCTCGAGTGCGCGCGGCTGCTCGCGCTCGTCCAGGCCAGCAATCAGATCGTCGGCGCGACTGCTCAGGATGCCGGCGACACCGCCCTGCTCGGTGAGCAACCGGCCGTCAAGCCGGTCACCGTTTCGTTGTTCCCACAAATATTGGAGGGCGTTCTCGACCAGCGGCAGCGCCCCCGGCTCGTCCCGCGTCCCGGCAACCATCGTCTCCCTGATCTCGCTGACATCGAGTTCGGCCAACCGGGCCGGGCCGTCGATGACCTCGCGCAGACCGTTTTCTACGATGGGCGCCAGCGTCCATGGCCGCCCCATGCGGTTGCGCACCGCGACCAGACGAGGCAGGCCCTCGGCGAAGCGGTCGAGAAAGTCGGAACGCACCGTGGAGATGACGAACAGCGGACACTCCGAGTCCTCAAGCGCGGCCGCGAGCAGGCCATCGAACCGCAGGCGCTGGTCGGCATCGGCAAAGGTAAACAGCTCCTCGAACTGATCGATGGCGAGGAGGAAGGCGGTGCAAGCGGCCTTACGCTCGCGCAGCCAGTAGCGCAGGCCATCGTTGCCGTCCTCAAGCTGCTTGACGATGCTGCCCATGCCGGTGCCGGACGCTTGCGCCAAGCGCTCCGCCAGCATCTCGACCGGGTGTTCGCCCGGCATCATCGGGCCGATGAGCGTCCAATGCTCGTAATCGGAGCGAGGCCGCCATAGCCAGCCCTTGTCGATCAGCGGTAGCAGGCCGGCCTGCATCAACGAAGACTTGCCCGAGCCGGAATTACCGTTGATCTCCAGCCAGCGCACGGCAGGGCTGGCAGGGCGGATGTCGAAGAAGCAGGCGAGGGCGTCCAGCGTTTCCTTCTGCCGGCCGAAGAACAGGTGCGCCTGGTCGGCGCGGTAGGCGGCGAGGCCGACGAATGGGCAGCCATCGAAGGCGGCGCGATGGTCGGTTTCGCTCTTTCGCTGGCGGATCTGTGCAAACAACCGGTCGGGCAACGACGCGGTACCATCCCAGCTCGTGGTCTGGAACAGGCGCAGGAACGCCGGCAGCGTGTTAGCGCTCGTCTCGCCGAGCAGGATGGGAAAGATCGGCAGGCGCAGGGTCTCGTCGTGCGGAGCGAAATAGCGGCTCAGGGCGACCTGCGTCTCGGCCCCGATCCAGCGGCGCACGCCGTCCCGGCCAACCAGCACGACAAACGCGCCGCACGCGTCCACCGCTTGCTGCAGGCGCTCAAGCCACAACTCGCCCTCGCGGACGCCGACGTCGTCCTTAAAAACCGAAAGCCCTGCGCGCTCTAATTCCGCGCGCAGCAAGGTAGCCGCCTGCTCGTCATTGTGGCTATAGCTGAGAAAGACTTGAAAGGGCTCGGCCACCCGTCTCCCCCCGCGGCGACAGCAGCGCTTTTCTCGTCTCGCCAGATTAGCTCATCAGCTCAGGCTTGGCCACTTCCGTTGCTCCGACGCTGCCCGCCCCGAAGCCATGCCCGCCGCGCATTCCTCGCCAGCTCGCGGCCGCTTGCCTACTGCGGAAAACCAGCGGGTGGCGGCGCCAAAAGCCGCGGCGCTCCGGCGGATCCGGCCATAACGTGCGGACCGGTAATCCCTTAAAAAAGTTGGCGCGCCCGGCAGGATTCGAACCTGCGACCTACTGCTTAGAAGGCAGTTGCTCTGTCCGGCTGAGCTACGGGCGCATGGCGGTAAAGAAGAAGCTTTCAGACGACCTTGTTGGCGCTGAAGTTCTCCGCATAACTCTTGGGTCGAATGACCGGCTGGTGCGGCGAGCGGAGCCGGTACCGCAGGCCGTTCCCATCGGCGTACGCGACCACCTCTTCGAGGGTATCGAACTGCAGCCGGAGCTGGCGGCGGGTGTCGGACGACCCCATCCAGCCCATCAGCGGATCCGGAATTTCCGGCAAATCCGGCTCGAATTCCAGTACCCACTTATGGGTCTTGCACCGACCCGATTGCATCGCCGTCTTGCTTGGCTTGAAAATGCGGACGACGCTCACGCCGGCCCTCCCGATGATGGTCACATTGCGAAGGGGACTTTAGCGGCAACGACGCCGCATGAAAAGTGTGGCAGAGGGAGGCGAAGCCTGCAGGGCGCCGCCCGGGCGTCCGCCCCCGCCGGGCCGCACCCCGGTATGGCCGGCGACGATCGTGCGGATCCATTCTTGCCAGCGCTTCATCAAAGGGCAGAATGACCGGCGCATGTGACTTGTTCCAGGTGGATGGGAGGGCTGGTGGTCTGATCCTGACGCTTGACAGCCCGTTGACGAAGTCGGCTGGTTCTAAC
>CAWBNC010000023.1:0-23130 GCA_963789785.1 uncultured Alphaproteobacteria bacterium
TCGGAGGCGCGGCATGATCGATCCCGACACCGAACGAGAAGGCCGCGTTCGTCCACGGCGGCGCGATGGGCGGCGAGTATCTCGACAGCATCGCCAGGACCGATCTGGCGACGCTCAGTCCCGACGAGTGGCTGACCTTCGTCGAGGCCGTCGTCACCGGCTATTGCGACCACCTGCGCGCGCTGGCCGCCCGCGACGCCGAGCACCTGCGCAAGCTCGATCCGGAGGTGCCCATCTGACCGAGTTCCCGACAGCCACTGAGTTCACCCTCCTCCGCCACACCCGGGGGCCGGACGGCCGGCCCGCTTTCCCGCCCCCCGGCACACACATCGCACCGCATCGGACAGGCAACGGGCGGAGGACAAGCCGATGAGGCATTGCGATGTGTGCACCGACCGCGCCCGTGTCCGGGCGCTCCGATGATCCGCCTTCGTTGCCCGCCGGACTGCCCGGCGTGCAGCTGATGCCAACTGCGGAAGCTCCGCAGTTGACAACGACCGTCGGCCGCGACGGCAGGACGACAACCACGTCGCCGGTGCGGCGCTGGCCATCCTCGGAGGTCCGCCCATGACATCGACAACAGACGGACCCGGCGCCATGCCGTCCGCGGTCACGATCGACGTCCCCTTGGACGCCATCGATGTCGGCGACCGCCATCGCCGAGACATGGGCGATCTCCAGGTCCTCGCCGACAGCATGGCATCGATCGGCCTGCTGCAGCCGATCGGCGTGACCGCCGATCATCGGCTGGTGTTCGGCGAACGGCGTCTCCGCGCCGCCCGGATGCTGGGCTGGGCCACCATCGCGGCGCGGGTCGTCGACGTGCCGAGCATCGTCGCCGGCGAGTACGCCGAGAACGAGGTGCGCAAGGACTTCACGCCGAGCGAACGGGTGGCGATCGCCGAGGCGATCCGGGCCGCGTCGGGCGATCGCCGGGGACCAACGCACGCGACAAGAAGAACATGTGGACGATGTTCCACGATGCTCGAAGCGGCGGCAAGACCCGCGACATCGCCGCGCGCAAGGCCGGGTTCGGCAGCGAGATGACCTGCCGTCAGGCCAGGACCGTCGTCGAGTGCGGTGCCCCGAACGTCGTCGATGCCATGGACGCAGGCGAGGTGTCCATCAGTGCCGCCGCCGGCGCCGTCGGAGGCCGCGCCGAAAGAGCAACAGTCGGCGTGGACGGTCGCCGACATCAAGCGTGCCGCGAAACAGGCCGCCCTCGGCCCGGATCCCCTGCCGACGCCCAGGCAGGCCCGCAGACGTTCGCGCGAGACCGGCGCCTTGGTGCTCGCCTCGGACGGCAAGTACCACGCCTTCACGACGCCCGAGCAGGACAGGGCCGCGGACGCCTATGAAATCCTCAGGTTCCACCTGTTGCAGGACGTCCGGCCGCTCGATCCGGCCGACGCCGTCGCCTGCGTGCCCGAGCACATGCGGGATTGGGTGGGCGCGCGTGCCGCCGAACGGCTCGCCTGGTTCGAGCGCTTCAACGCCTTGTGGAGACAACGCCATGACGGCTAGGACCGAGCTTTCCCGCCTGCGCGAGGCCGTTCGCGACGAGATCGCCATCACCCTGCGCGCCGGCGGCGACAACGCCCGCGGCATCGCCCGCCGGGTCTGCGCGCAACACCGCCCGCTGATCGTCGCCCTCGGCGACCGCCTTGCCGAAGACGCGGTGACGCGCCTTGTCAACGGCGAGATCAAGCGCTGGAGCGCCGTCGGCGAAGCGGCCCGTGAACAGCTGGTGCTGCCCGGCATGCTGATGCACCTGATCACCGATCTCCCGGCCGCGATCTCCGTGCCCTCCGAGGACGACGACGATCCGATCTACCGGCCGCTGTTCGGCGCCCGTTGCGCGACCGTCTGCGAGCTGCGCGCCGCCGTCGCCGCGCTGTGGAAGAGCATCGCCGACGACCAGCGCAAGGCCAAGGCGCTGACGCGGGTGCTCGACCTTCTCACCAGTGTCGGTGCCGATGATGATCTGCCGGTGTCGGTGGCGCTGGAACGGGCGACGGGCAGGGCTGCATGACCGGCGCCGCCTCCTTCATGACGCGCCTCGGCGCCCGGCTCGTGGACAACGGCTACGCGGTGATCCCGATCATGCCGGGGACCAAGAAGCCGGGGCGGTATCACCGCGGCGCCTGGTGCGACTATCCCGGCTGGACCAGGCACTGCGTAAGGCCCACCACCGAGAACGAGATCGCGGTGTGGAGCCAGTGGCCGGACGCCGGCATCGGCATCGCCGGCGGCGCCGTGGCCGCCATCGACATCGACGTTGCCGATCCCGACGTCGCCCTCGCCATCCAGCGCCTCGCCGGCGAGCGGCTCGGGGAGACGGCCGCCGTGCGCATCGGCCGGGCGCCGAAGCGGCTGCTCGTCTACCGCACCGAGGCGCCGTTCAAGGGCTTCAAGCGGCCGCCGATCGAAATCCTCTGCGAGGGCCAGCAGTTCGTCGCCTTCGCCGTGCATCCCGACACCGGCCGGCCCTACGAATGGCCGGAGGAGTCGCTGGCCGACATCGACATCTCCGGCCTGCCGGCGATCGGCGAGGCAGGCCGCGCGCGCCTTCGCCGAGGCGGCGTACCGCTCGTTCCGGAGCCCCTGCGGCCGGCCCGGCTCGCCGGCGGCGACGGGCGGACATCGAGCACCACCGCCCGGCGACGCTCGCAGGCAACGCCGCAGGCCGTCGAGGCGGCGCTCGCCTTCATCCCCAACGCCGATCTCGATTACGACTCATGGATGCGCATCGGCATGGCGCTGAAGGGCGCGCTCGGAGATGACGGTGAAGCGCTGTTCGCCGACTGGTCGGCGCAGTCGGCCAAGAACGTGCCCGAGTTCACGGCGAAGACCTGGGACGGCTTCCACCCGACGTTCATCGGCGCCGGCACGATCTACCACCACGCGATCGCCAACGGCTGGTCGCCGGATCCCGCGCTCGTGCTGAACGGCAGCATCCAGATGAACGGCCGCCATCCGGCGAAGGCGCTGCTGGAGAAGCTGTCCCGGCCAAGCCGGAGCTTCCGGAAACAATTCCGGAAGCTCCTTCCGTCGAGCGGGCAAGCTATCCCGTGGATGTCGCTTCCCTCGATGGGACGCTGAAACTCTTGGTCAACTACATGCTCGACACAGCCATCCGGCCGCAGCCGTGGCTCGCCGTCGGCGCCGCGCTCGCCGCGATCGGCACGCTCATGGGCCGCCGGTACCGCACCACCAGCAACCTGCGAAGCAACCTCTACGTCATCGGCATGGCGGCCAGCGGCGGCGGCAAGGATCACGCGCGCAACGCCATCAAGGAGGCGTTCCTCGCCGCCGGCCTGGCCGAGCATCTCGGCGGCAACCGCCTTGCGTCGGGCGCCGGCCTGCTCACCGCGCTCCGCCGTGAGCCGGCGTCGCTGTTCCAGATCGACGAGTTCGGCCAGTTCCTCGCCAGCATCATCGACAAGAGGCGCTCGCCCAAGCACCTGGCCGAGATCTGGGATCTGCTCACCGAGCTCTCGACCAGCGCCGGCAGCACCTTCTTCGGCGCCGAGTACGCCGACCAGAAGCTGAAGCCGCGCGAGGACATCATCCAGCCGTGCTGCGCCATCCACGCGACGACGGTGCCGGAGACTTTCTGGCCGGCGCTGCGCAGCGGCTCGCTGCAGGACGGCAGCCTCGCCCGCTTCCTGATCTTTCGCTCGACCGAGGACATTCCCGACCGCAACCGATCGCCGGAGTCGCTGGCGGACGTGCCGGCGTCGCTCATCGACGCGCTCCAAGCCATCGCCGCCGGCGTTCCCGGCTTCGCCTCCGGCAACCTCGCCGGCACCGGAGCGCCCACCGTCCGGCCGGAGCCCTATCCGGTGCCGATGACGCCCGACGCCGAGCAGCTGTTCGACGACCTGGACACGGAGATCACGAACCGTCAGCGCCGAGACAGCCAATGCGGTCACGGCGCCGTGCTCGCCCGCATCTGGGAGAACACTGCCAAGGTGGCGCTGATCAGGGCGGTCAGCGCCGATCCGGCGCAGCCCATCATCCGCCTCGAGGATGCCACCTGGGCACGCGACGTCGTCGGCTGCTGCGTCGAAACGCTGCTGACCCAGGCCAAGCGGCACATCGCCGAGAACGAGACCGAGCGCAACAACAAGCGGGTTCACGAGATCATCCGCGCCGCCGGGCCGCGGGGCATCAGCAAGAAGGACCTCTACGAGAAGACGCGGTTTCTGACGGCACGGGATCGCCAGGACATTCTGATCGCCTTGGCCGAGAGCGAGGACATCGGCGTCACGGTACACGAGACCGGCGGCAAGCCCAGGACGACCTACCGGGCAAGATCCTGAAAGGCGAACTGCATGGCAAGCATAAACGCAGCGGTTGGGAAAAGCGTAGAAAGGCGTATGCCCGTTACGCCTTTCTTACGCCTTTCTCCGGGGGGTTATCTTATTGATATATATATAGAATATATATATACAAAGAAGAAAAGCGTAAAGCGTAACAGTTTCCAGGCACGGAACGGCGGCGGCTGCTTGCTGGCGTGGTGGTGTGTGTATGTCCCTGGATGCGCTACGCTTTACGCTTTAGTCAATTTCATACGTGAAATCAATGGCTTGAAGGCGTATTTGCCCTTCCGCCTTTCTTCCGCTTTACGCCTTTCCCCCGGCGCCGCAGTGGCGCCGCAGAACCGTATCGAACCGAACCCCTCAGGTTCGGGCGGACGTCCCGGCGCCAACCCGCTGTGGCCTTCGCCCCGACCGCTCGAACCTCGAGGAGGTATCCATGACGATATCCACTGCATGTCTTCGCGCCGTTCCTGATGAAGCACTCGCCGGCGGCACGCCCACCGCGCCGGTGATCCTCGCCCTCGATCTCGGCCAGCGCACCGGCTGGGCCGTGCGCAACCGCGACGGCGCGATTGCCAGCGGCGTCCACGAGTTCCGCCCCGGCCGGTTCGAGGGCGGCGGGATGATCTGGCTGCGGTTCCGCGCCTGGCTGCAGGAGATCGACGAGACGTCGGGCGGCGTCGGCGTGGTGGTGTTCGAGGAGGTCAGGCGGCATCTCGGCACCGGCGCGGCGCACGCCTACGGCGGCTACCTCGCGCACCTCACCGCCTGGGCCGAGGCGAACAAGATCCCGTACCAGGGCGTGCCGGTGGGCACGATCAAGCGGCACATCGCCGGCAAGGGCAACGCCGACAAGGCGGCGGTGATCGCCGCCGTCCGCAAGCTCGGCTTCGCACCGGCCGACGACAACGAGGCCGACGCGCTGGCGCTGCTCGACTGGGCGATCGCGCAGGGGATCGGAGGTGCGCGATGAGCCCGGCGCAGAAGGCGCTTCTGGAAAAGCGCCAGGGGTGGGATGTCGGCCGCGATCCGCGGCGGGTGAGCCGCGACGAGCTGGTGGCCGCCGGGCACAAGCCGATGAGCCCGCTGAACGCGATGCGGGCGCGATGCGTCGACTGCTGCGCCGGCGAGCCGAACGGGTTCGCAGATGCGCCCAGCCTGTGTTGTCCGTCGTGGCCGTACCGGATGGGAACGAACCCGTGGCAGGCACCGCTCAGCGCGCGAGGTGCTGGAGGCGCGCCGTAGGGGCGGCCGCAGAAGGGCCGCGAGGCAGTTCAGAAAATCAGCTCAGGGAGGTGGCTCGGGCGCGGAGCAGGGCTTCCCGCTGCCAACCACCCTGCCGAACCGCCGGCGCCGAAAAAGCAGCTGCATGAGCAGGATTTTCAGGCTGACGTAGGCAAGGAGGCCGTCCGATGAACGCCGCCATGCTGCTGCAGCACGCCGCCGGGGTGATCGAACACCGCGAGCGGATCTACGGGCCGGCGGCGGAGAGCTTCGCCGCGGTCGCCGCGCGCTGGTCGTAATAAATCAACTGCGCCACGTCGGCCAACGCGCCGAAGTCCGGTTTGTACAAGGTGTGGTCGTGCCCCGGGCCGCCGTGGACAAGGACAACGGTCGGCTTTTCTCGCATCCGCGGACCATCGATGACGAGCTTGGCTCCCTCCACATCGAAGAAGAGCCGGCAACCATTGATGCGCACGTACATTTCCGCCTCCTGATCCGCTCGCTCGGTGATGCCGTCCGGGGCCAGGCGGTTGGCCAGGCGCCCGAGCGCGCAGCTACTCCGAGTGCGCAAACGATAACGCCCGATCCAGCCGATAAGCGGAACCGGCTCCGGTTCCGCTTGAGGGCTGCCCGGCGGTCCTCGATCTACGAGCGCTCGCGTGGCGAGAGAGGGAACTCGAGCCGGCACTCGACGCCATCGGGAAATGGAAGGTCAGCTCGGAGGTGCCGGCGAGCATGTAGAGCGGAGAGAGCAACGAGCGGGCATCCCGCCCTCCATGCTACCTTTCAAGGCGTGCCGTTGTTCATCAGCCTGAAGTAGTGCTCCGCATGCTGGAGGTTCCGTTCGGTTTCGATCGTATCACCCGATGCGGCCGCGGCCCGCGCGAGCGATAGGTATCCCTCCACGCGAGCTTGCGGATTGGCGGAGGCCGTGGAGCGATGCCGCGCCAAATCTGGTCTCGGAAACGGCGATCGGTTGCTCGCCGACGCGGCTTCGCTTCGGCCGCTTTGCTTGTTTCTCGTTTGCCTTATATTCATAGTTGTTAATGCCACTTTCGGTGGCACCCTCCCTTTTATCTCGTAGTTGATAATTCGTTCAAACCACAGTCGCCACTCCCCAAGCGCATAGGCGCGGAGACTGGCCTCTCGCGCCATCGCGTCGACAACGCGGTCATCGACGGCGCTAGTGGATCGAATCTGGCAGTTGGATCCGTCTCCAAGGGCCGCAAGCCCTTGGAGCTCCGCGTGATGCCAGCGTGAGGCTGACTGATCGTTAGGTTGGCTCCACTAGCCCTCTAGCTGCTTCTCCACGCTGCCATTGACTTGCACGTGAGACAAATACGTTCGCCTGCCCAAGCGCTTGGAAACGATCGTCCGCACATCAGACATCGTCTCGTCTTGAGGTCTAAGTCCAACTCGGTTTCCGGCGCCGTGTCTTCAACCTGCATCGTTTGCCTTCGAGCTCACGGGCTCGTTTTTGTTGATGCGCTGCGCACCTGCTACATCGCGAGGATGATCCCATGCGCCCAACCCATCAGGAGTGGCGCGACCCTTAGTGCATCGATTCAACGAAATTAAGCGCTGCGCGAGCCAGAATTCATTCGAAGCGGTGACCACTCGAATAGCTGGCCACAAGTGACTTCGTCAGGATTCTAGGGTGAGGCGGCAACTTGAGTACCATTTTATGTGAGGGTGCCTGTCAACGCGTTCAAGTTATTGCTGTGTCGCTCTTTGAGTTTAGGTTGTAAAGGAAGATCTGCGGCGATGACCGGCGGCATCATCGATGTCCGCATGAGGAAGGGATCGATTACGAATGGCCGACGTGCTCGCACCGTCCGTTCTGGGCCGCCGCGATCGCGTCACGCACGAGATCGTTTGCTAAGTTCACCACATTTTGCCTCTTGACACGCATCCATCACAACATGTAGAAGATTTGCACGGTTCGGATTGCGCGCAGCCCGCCTCCCGAGAGGGACGGCGGGCGCTTTACTTTCTGCGCCCGGTAAAGACGAGCGCACCGGCGGTGACGGACGCACCTGCCGCAGGGGAACAGCGGCGCCCGCACCGATTTTCCACCGGCCAACATTTTGTGCTCTTGACGCGATTGCGGACAACATGTAGTGTTCTGGATTGATTCGGCACACGGACCCGCCAGCGGGCGACACAACCGGAGGGTGCAGATCGAGCTGGTTTAGGGCTTCGAAACGGCAGGCGGAGGGAACGCAAACTTTTTTCTGAAGCCTGCAACCCATTGATATCGTTGGTTCCTTCCGGGTACGCAACCTATGCTGGTGGGCGTCGCCCGAAAGAACGCTAGCGACAGCGTTGTTTTTTGGGAAGCCACCCGATCCAGAAGCCACCCGTCCGGTGGCTTTTTTAGTCTCCAGATCAGCGCCTTAGGCTGGACTCCGGGGTGGATCCCAGGTGGATCCCGGAGTCCAGTTCGGAATCCAGAAGCCAGGATCCAGAACCGGTGGCCTTGCAGCTCGTCCGCGAACTCCGGCCGTAGCGGCAACGCCGCCCGCGTCCTTCGCATCTTCGACTTGAGACGCCTCCATGACCTCGCTCCCCTTTCGGCCCGAGCACATCGAGCAATGGCCGCTCGCGCGGCTGAAGCCGTATGCGAAGAACGCCCGCACGCACTCCGATGATCAGATCGCCAGGATCGCCGCCTCGCTGATCGAGTACGGCTGGACGGCGCCGGTGATGGTCAGCCCGAGCTTCTTCTTGAGCGCACCGCTGATGGCGCCGCGGCAGGTGTGACGCTGCCAGTCCATCGCCTCGGCGATCTGCTCGATGGTGGCGCCCTCGGGACGCTTCAGCATCGCGATCATCCGTGCCTGCTTGCTGTCTTGCTGAGCGCCGCTACGGCGCCGCGGCGTGACCGCGAGCGGCCCGGCGTTGGGCATGACGGAGGCTTCGGACGGCTCGTCCCCGGCGGCCTGTTCGGCCGGCGGCTCGGCGGCGACGAAGCTGGTGGACCCGTCGCGCAGCTGCGCCAGCCACGCGGCGGCGTCCAGCCGGCCGCTCAGAAGTCCGTCGGCGGCGTCGAAGACCTCGTCGCTGTCGAGGCCGAGCCCGCTGGCGGCGCGTTCGATCGCCTTGATCGCATTGCGCTTGGTGTTGGGGTTGCGGCGCTCGCCTTCCAGTGCGCTCAGGATCTGTGCCAGGCTGGAGAGGCCGTAGGAATAATCCGTGGTCATCGGTGGCGTCCTGTCATCGGCGCCACGGGATGCGGCGCCTTCTACGCCCCCGAGCCCCGACGCGCGGCGGCGGTCGGGGCGGTGTGTCGCGCTGCCGTCGCAACGAGCACATGAGGGCGTAAGTGGACCGTTACATCAACTCTAATCGACTGTTATATGACTGCTTTCTTCGGGCGTATGATGGGACGCCGTGGACAGCTCAAGCATTTCCGGACGGCTGCGCCAGTGGGCGCGGGCGACGAAGCGGGACTTGGTTGCGCTTTATCTGGCGGCGCGCGACCCGCGCGTGCCCTGGTGCGCCAAGGCCGTAGCGGCATGCGTGGCTGCCTACGCTTTCAGTCCCATTGACCTGATCCCAGACTTTGTGCCGGTGCTGGGCTACCTCGACGACGCGGTGATCGTGCCGCTCGGCATTCTGCTCGCCCGGAAGCTGGTGCCGGCCGATCTGATGGCAGAGCTGCGGGCCGAGGCCGAAAGGCGGCTCGATGAGCTTCCGGTGAGCCGTGTCGGGGCTGTGGTGACGGTGTCGATCTGGCTCTTAGCCGCTGGCGCCGTCTCGTGGTGGCTGGCAGACCTCATCCGAGGCTGAGCGCCAGCACCGCACGTTGATCGCATCTAATAGTCGCGAACCAGGTTGTGGCCGATAACGGCATTTGGATAAAATCGGATGAGCTACACGCGCGCCGGAATGAGCGAGCGCGCGTACGCCGCGCATGCCGGCGTCTCCCGCGGTGCGGTACAGAAGGCGCGGGCCTCGGGCCGGCTGGTGCTGCACGCCGATGGCTCGATCGATGCCGCCGCCAGCGACGCACGCCGGGCACAGGCGACCGATCCGGCGATGCAACGCGGCCGGCACCAGCCGTCGTTGCGTCCGGTCCCGGACGCCGCCGTCGGCGCGGTGTCGGAGACGCTGACCTTGCTCCCGGCTTCCGGACCGGTCGGTAAAGTACTGACCGATCTGGAGGGATGTGATGACGAGGCAGACGAGGCGGCGGTTTTCGCCGGAGTACAAGGAGCAGTCGGTTGCGCGCCTTTTGGCGCCGGGGGCGACGCAGGCGAGTGTCGCGGCTGAGCTTGGGGTGACGCCGGCGCAGCTGAAGACGTGGCGTCTCGAGCTGGAGGCCGCGGGCTCGGCCTTGGCGATCGAACGGCAGCAGGCCGAGGCGGGCGAACTGGCGCGGCTGCGCCAGGACAACAAACGTCTGAAGGAGGAGGTTGTGAAATTCGGCGTGGAATAAGGACCCCGTTTTCGGGGTGATCGGCATTCAATCGGGACCCCCGGGACGGAGGGTTCAGATTGGCTCCCATAGGAGACATGGGAGCCGGGGTTGGGATGCTGGTTGTGGAGACGATCGCGAAGATCCGCCGTGCCTTTTTCGTCCAGGAGAGGCCGATCAAGGTGATTTGCCGCGAACTCCGGGTGTCGCGGAAGGTTGTCCGCAAGGTGATCCGGTCGGAGGCGACGGAGTTTCGCTATGAGCGCGGCACGCAGCCGTTGCCGAAGCTCGGGCCGTGGCGTGAGCAGCTTGAGGCGTACTTGGGGGCGAATGAGGAGAAGGGGCGGCGGGAACGGCTGACGCTGATCCGGATCTTCGAAGAGCTGCGCCGGCTTGGTTATCGGGGAAGCTACGACGCGGTTCGCCGCTACGCCAAGGTGGGGTGCGTCAGGGTTTGTTGAGACATTCGGCTGCGGCTAAACGACCCTCAAAAGGAAGGAAGAGCCGAATGGACGAAATGGTTGAGACCGTAAAGACGCAGCCGGCGGATTTGGCGGAGCGCTCCCGAACAGCTGGCGGAGACAAGTCCGCCGGCGGGCCGCCGCCACGACGCTTCTCGGCGAAGCGGAAGCTGCAGGCGGTGAACCGGCTGATGCGGGGCGAGCCTTTGGAGCTGGTGGCTCGCGAGCTCAACGTCACGTCGGCGCGGCTGTCGTCCTGGCGCGACCAGGCGCTGCTGGCGGCGGAGACGGCGCTGAAGGAACGCGAGCGCGACGCCCGCGACGACGAGATCGTCCGGCTGAAGGGCAAGGTCGGAGCGATGACGATGGAGATCGAGCTTCTGTACGACAAGATCGCGCGCCTGGAGGGCGGCGCCCCTTTGGCACGGCGGAGGTCGAGGCGATGAGTCGGGCGGTTTCGCCCTCCGCTGCTCGGGTTTATGGCCTGGCGCGGGTCACCCGCTGGTGGAAGGTCTCGCGGGCGAGCCTCTATCGTCATCGCCAAGCAGCCTCGGTCTCCAGATGCCGCCCCGGCCCTGTTGGCCCCTGCGACGACGCGACGCTGGTGGAGCACATCAAGCAGGTGATCGCCGAGAGCCGGTTCACCGGCGAGGGCTACCGCAAGATCTGGGCGCGGCTGCGTTTCTCCGGGATCCGCAGCTCGCCCGGACGCATCCGCCGGCTGATGCGGGAGAATGGGTTGTTGGCGCCACACCGGGTCCGCAAGCGGCCGGACAAGGCGCACGACGGCACCATCACCACCGACGCCGTGGACGTCCTGTGGGGGACCGACATGACCCAGACCATCACCGTGGCGCAGGGCGTGGCCCATGTCTTCGTCGCCGTCGATCACTGCAACAGCGAGTGCGTCGGCATTCATGCCGACAAGAGCGCCAACCGCTTCCAGGCCTTGGAGCCGGTGCGCCAGGGCGTGCGACAGCACTTCGGCATCATCGGCAAGGACGTGGCCGCCGGCCTCAAGCTCCGTCACGACCATGGCTCGAACTACATGTCCGAGGACTTCCAGACCGAGATCGCCTTCCTCGGCATCGAGGCCTCACCGTCCTTCGTCCGCGAGCCGGAGGGCAACGGCGTCGCCGAGCGCTTCATCCGGACGCTGAAGGAAAACCTGCTCTGGGTCCGCCACTTCGAGACCATCGAGGAGCTGCGCCTGGCACTGCTCGACTTCGCCGCCTGGTACAACACCAACTGGCTGGTCGCCCGCCATGGCCACCGGACGCCCGTTCAGGTCAGGGCCGACCAGCAACCGGCCATGGATCAGGCAGCCTAATGGCTCAGTCAAGCGGCTGTTTTGAATCCGGTTTGGAAGGGCGTTCGGGATTGGACGACGGCCCAGAGGACGTTCACGCGGCGTCGTGCGAGGGCGATGACGGCCTGATGATGTCGTTTTCCCTCGCGTCGCTTGCGGTCGTAGAAGATACGGCTGTCGTCGTGGCTGAGCGAGCAGAAGGCGGATTGGTAGAAGATCCGCTTGAGGCACTTGTTGCCGCCGGCGGGCCTGCGCAAGAAGCGGGTTTTGCCGGATTGGCGGAGGACTGGCGCCATGCCCGCGGCCGAGGCGAGCGCATCGGCGGAGCGGAAGCGGGAGAGATTGCCTGCCTCGGCGATGAGTTCCGCGGTGAGCACGACCCCCATGCCGGGCAGGCTGCGGATGAGAGCCGCGTCAGGGTGGCGTTTGAGCAGCGCCTCCAGCTCGCGGTCGAGTTCGATGAGGCGGGCACGATTGGCGAGGGCTTCGGTGGCGAGCTCGCGGATCAGGCGCGCGGTCATGTGCTCGGCCGGGACGGCGATGGTCTGCTCGGCGGCGGCGGCGAGCGCGCGATCGACCAGGGCCTCGACATTGGGTACCCCGCCCGCTGCCCGCAGGTGGCGCACCAGACGTTTCTGGCCCGCGGCACGCAACTCGGCCGGTGTGACATAACGTGTCAGCAGATGCAGCGGTCCCTTGGTCCTGAGATCGAGGCAGGCTTCCAGACTTGGGAAGATACCGGTGAGGAGGTCGTGCATGCGCGACAGCCGCTGTGTCTGTGCATCGACCAGGTCGCGTCGGCGGCCCACCAACAGTCGGATCTCCAGATCGAGTTCGGTCGCCGGCTCGAGGGTGCGCAGATCGGACCGGATGCGGACTTGGTCGGCGATGGTGCGGGCATCACGCGGGTCGGACTTGTTCTCGCCGCCGACGGTGCCCTGGCGGGCCCGATTGACCGCCAAGCCCGGCACGTGCACGAGCGTGAAGCCGGCTTCGGCCAGGATGGCTCCGGCCAAGCCGGCGATGCCGCCGACGACATCCAGGCCGATGCGGACGCTACCGCCAAGGTCGGCAAGCTGCTCGGCGAGGCTTGCGATGTCGGTCGGCGTGTTCAGCAGCTTACGGTCGATCCGCACGACACCGTCGGCATCGATGGCGGTGACCCAATGTATCTCCTTCGCAATGTCAATCCCGACGCTGATCCGCATGGTGCCTCCCGGCGGTTGAAGTTCCGGCATCCCGCCCGCGCCGTCGTCGCCCTACATAGCGATGGATCGCAGAGCCTAATCAGCGGTCGAGGCGGTGTGGCGGTGTCGGGGGATCTGCCTCCTGAGCCATCGCGGGCAGCCAGCATGAAAACCATCCCGACACCGCCGCCGCGCCGTGATCCTGGCATGCCAGGATCACGGCGTCAGGCACTGCTCACGCAGCATCTCAACGGTAGGGCCGCATGACTGCCGCAGCCGCTTGTCTCATAACCGTGGCGCAGTACAGCCGCTACGCCAAGGTCTGGCGGCGGGAGCGCGGCGCGGTGCTGGCGGAAGCCTATGTGCCGCTGAGCTTTGCGGCGGGTGAAGCCTACCAGTTCGACTGGAGCCACGAGGTCGTGGTTATGAACGGCGTGACGGTGACCATGAAGGTGGCCCATGTCCGGCTCTGCCACAGCCGGATGCTGTTCGTGCGTGCCTATCCGCGGGAGACGCAGGAGATGGTGTTCGACGCCCACGATCGGGCGTTTGCCTTTTTCAAAGGAACCTGCACCCGCGGTATCTACGACAACATGAAGACGGCGGTGGAGACGGTGCTCGTCGGCAAGGACCGGCAGTTCAACCGTCGCTTCCTGCAGATGTGCAGCCACTACCTCATCGAGCCGGTGGCGTGCACGCCGGCGTCGGGTTGGGAGAAGGGGCAGGTCGAGAACCAGGTTGGGCTGGTGCGCGAACGGTTCTTCACGCCGCGGCTTCGGGTGTCAAGCTATGAGGAGCTGAATGGTCTGCTGCTCGACCGCTGCGTTGCCTACGCCAAGGCGCACAAGCACCCCGAGAGGGCCGACCAGACGATCTGGCAGGCGTTCGAGGCGGAGCGGACGCACCTGGTGCCGATCGCCGGGCGGTTTGATGGCTTCCACGCCGTCACCGCCGCGGTTTCCAAGACCTGCCTGGTTCGGTTCGACAACAACAAGTACTCGGTCTCCTCGCGTGCGGTCGGCCGGCCGGTCGAGGTCCAGGCCTATGCCGATCGGATCGTTCTTCGTCAGGACGGGGTGATCGTCGGTGAGCATGCCCGCTGCTTTGGCCGCGGCCGATGCCTCTACGATCCTTGGCACTACGTCCCGGTTCTGGCGCGTAAGCCGGGAGCCCTGAGGAACGGTGCGCCGTTCAAGAACTGGGTTCTGCCGGCAAACATCGAGCGCGTGCGGCGCAAGCTGAAGGGCCGGGACGACGGCGACCGGCAGATGGTGGCCATTCTCTCGGCCGTTCTTACCGACGGCCTGGGGAGCGTCGAAGCCGCCTGCGCCGAGGCGCTTGATCAGGGCGTTCACTCGGCCGCCGTCATCCTCAACATCCTGGCGCGCCGGCGTGATCCTCATCCGGCGGTGACCATTCTGACCCCGGAGGCGCTCAGGCTGCGTCATGCGCCGGTCGCCGATTGCGCCCGATACGACCGCTTGCGGAGGGCTGGCTGATGGAACGGACCGAAGTCTTCGACCTGATGGGCACGCTCAAGCTGTACGGCATGCGGGCCGCCTACGACGAGGTGATGGCGGCCGGCATCAAGCGCCAGCACGAGCCGCCGCGGATCGTCGGGGATCTGCTCAAAGCCGAGATCGCCGAGAAGCAGGCGCGGTCGATCAAATACCAGCTGGCCATCGCCAAGCTGCCGCTGGCCAAGGATATCGACGACTTTCAGTTTGCCGGCACGCCAATCAACGAGGCCCTGGTGCGCGAGCTGGCGACCGGCGCCTTCCTGGCCGAGCAGCGCAACGCCGTTCTCATCGGCGGCACCGGCACCGGCAAAAGCCATCTCGCCATCGCCATCGCCCGGGCCTGCATCCGCGGTGGCGCCCGGGGCCGGTTCTACACCGTCGTCGATCTGGTCAACCGGCTCGACAGCGAGGCCCGCGCCGGGCGCCAGGGACGACTGGCCGACCATCTCCTCCGCCTCGACCTCGTCGTCCTCGACGAGTTGGGCTATCTACCCTTCGCCCAGGCCGGCGGGCAGCTGCTGTTCCATCTGATCAGCCGGCTCTATGAGCGGACCTCGATCATCGTCACCACCAACCTTGCCTTCGGCGAATGGCCAAGCGTGTTCGGCGACGCAAAGATGACCACGGCGCTCCTCGATCGCCTCACCCATCACTGCGAGATCATCGAGACCGGCAACGAGTCCTGGCGGTTCAAAAACCGCGGCTGATCGTCCCCACACTTGCCCCGGTGGGCAAACAGGCCACCTCCCGCGCGCGCCGCTCCGTCGTCCCTAAAAGCGCTCCGCGTCACGCGCGGGCCCTCCTGTTCGCTACCGGGACAAGCCAAAAACATGCTCAGGGGGGTCCCCTTTGCACGCCGATCGGGGGTCCCGTTTCGGTGCCGATTGACACTCGAAAGCGGACAGCGTGCAGTCAGCGAGTTCGACCGCAAGCGGCGGAGTGTTTGTCCGCACGCGCACAGGCAGATTGGGTGACGTTGGTGCGTGCGTTCCCTATCTCAGTTTTGACCGGAGGCAATCATGTCCACCATCACCGAGACAGGCTTATCCGCCGAGCCGGCGCGATCTCGTTCGGCCGGCGACGACGCCCGCTGGGCCGCGGTGCTGGCCCGCGATGCCGCCGCCGCCGCCGGCGATTTCCGCTACGCCGTGCGCTCGACCGGTGTCTACTGCCGGCCGGGTTGCGCCGCCCGTCGGCCACAACGCGAGAACGTCGTTTTCTACGCGACCGCCGCCGAGGCGCGGGCGGCGGGGTTTCGGCCGTGCCGGCGCTGCCGACCCGACGCGTTTGGACCGGCCGACGACACTGCCGCTCGCGTTGCCGAGGCCTGTCGGCTGATCGAGATGGCCGAGGAGCCGCCTGCGCTGGATACCTTGGCCACAGCCGTCGGCTTCAGCGCTTCTCATTTCCACCGGACATTCACCGCCGCTCTCGGCCTGACCCCGCGCGCCTACGCCGCCGCCTGTCGGGCGCGGCGGCTGCGCGAGGGCCTTGGCGAAGCGTCGTCCGTCACGACCGCCGTCTACGATGCCGGTTTCAACTCCAGCGGCCAGTTTTATGCCGTATCCAACGCCATTCTCGGCATGACGCCCAGCGCCTACCGGGCCGGCGGCATCCACGCCGAAATCCGCTTCGCCGTCGGCCAGTGCACGCTCGGCTCCGTTCTGGTCGCGGCGACAGGCAAGGGGATGTGCGCCATCTCGCTCGGCGACGATCCCGAAACGCTTTTGCGCGACCTGCAGGACCGCTTTCCCGCGGCGCGGCTGATTGGCGATGATCCTGCGTTCGAGGCGACGGTCGCACAGATCGTGGGCCTGGTCGAGACATCCGGCGCTCCTCTTGACCTGCCGCTGGATATCAGCGGCACGGCCTTCCAGCAGCGGGTCTGGCAGGCGCTTTGCGCCATACCGGCCGGCGAGACCCGGACCTATGGCGAGGTCGCGACCGCGCTTGGTGCGCCTCGGGCGGCGCGCGCGGTGGCTCGCGCCTGCGCCGCGAACCCGCTCGCGCTCGCCATTCCCTGCCACCGGGTGGTGCGGCGCGACGGCGACATTTCCGGCTACCGCTGGGGTGTCGAGCGCAAACGGGCATTGCTTGCCCGAGAGGCGGGGTCGTGACGACGGGAGGGCAGGCCACCGAAGCCGTTGTCGCAGGACATGCCTATCGCCGCGACGCGACCGGCGATCGCCTGAGTCGCATCGACTGGCGCGCGATCGAGGCCGCACTCGATGAGCGCGGCTGGGCGGTCGTCGACGCACTGCTCGACCCGCCGGCCTGCGCCGCGCTTGTGGCGCTCTTTCCCCGGCCCGAACCATTCCGCAAAAGGCTGGTGATGGAGCGATACGGCTTCGGTCGCGGCGCCTACGCCTACTTCAGCTATCCGCTGCCTCAGGTCGTCGAGGATCTGCGCGTCCGGCTTTACCCGCCGCTGGCCAAGATCGCCAACCGCTGGAGCGCCGCGCTTGGCAGCGACGTCCGCTACCCGGCCGACCTCGCAGGCTTTCTCGCTCGTTGCCGCGACGCCGGCCAGGCCCGGCCGACGCCGCTCTTGCTGGCCTATGAAGAGGGCGGCTTCAACAGCCTGCACCAGGATCTCTGCGGCGAACTGGCCTTCCCGCTGCAGATCGCCGTCCTGCTGTCGGACCCGACGCGCGACTTCACCGGCGGCGAGTTCGTCATGACAGAGCAGCGGCCGCGCAAGCAGGCGCGGGTTCACACCGTTCCGCTGGCCTGGGGCGATGCCGTGATCTTTGCCGGGCAGCAGCGCCCCGGCGTCGGTGAGCGCGGCGTCCACCGGCTCAACCTGCGCCACGGGGTCTGCGAAATCCGCTCCGGCCGGCGCTTCACCCTCGGCGTCATCTTCCACGACGCGCGCTGAACCGCCTGACGCTCGGCCCCGGTCACGGCCCCCGGGGCAGCGGCCGACGCGACCTGAGAGCGGCATTCAGGGTTCCGTCGTCCATGTAGTCGAGCTCCCCGCCCATCGGGATTCCATGGGCGAGGGCGGAAACGGTGACCTCACAGCCTTCGAGCCGGTCGATGATGTAATGCGCCGTCGTCTGACCATCGACGGTCAGGCTTGTGGCCAGGACAATTTCCGCAACCGCCGGAGCTCGCGCCCTGCCGACGAGGCCGGCGATGTTCAGATCCTCCGGACCGACGCCATCGAGTGCCGAAAGCGTGCCGCCGAGCACGTGGTAGCGGCCACGGAAAGCATTCGCCCGCTCGAGCGCCCAGACGTCGGCCACGTCTTCGACGACGCAGAGGATCGTCGGATCGCGACGCGTGTCGGCGCATATGGTGCAGGGATCGGTGCTGTCGAGGTTGCCGCATATCGAGCACGTCCGCACGCCCTCGGCCGCCGCGTTCAGCGCCTGGATCAACGGCGCCAGCACCGCATCGCGCCGTTCGAGCATGTACAGCGCCGCGCGGCGAGCGGAGCGGGGGCCAAGTCCGGGCAGCTTCGCCAAAGACTGGATGAGCCGGTCGATATCGGACATGACGGAAATGTCAGCGCCAAGGCGCCGTTGCACAATGGTCGAAAGGCGGCCAGTCCGCGCGCGCCGGGCGTCGCAGCGTCAGGCCAAGGCCCTGCCGGCCGGCTACATCGGGAACTGAAGGCCGGGCGGCAGCTTCATCCCGCCGGTCATCTCCGACATGTGCTCGGAAATATGCGCCTCGACCTTGGCCTTGGCGTCATTGAAGGCGGCGACGAGAAGATCCTCGAGCACCTCGACCTCGTTCGGATCGACCAGCGACGGATCGATCCGGATCTTCCGCACCTCGCCTTTTCCGGTCACGGTAACCTGGACCATGCCGCCGCCGGCCGCGCCGTCGATTTCGGTGTTGCCGAGCTGCTCCTGCATCTCGGCCATCTTGGCCTGGAGCTTCTGGGCCTGCTTCATCATCTGGCCGATGTTCTTCATGTGCCGTCGCATCTCCGCGGGAGGGTTGATCGGGCTGCGCCCGTGGCCCCGGATATAGCAACTCCAGCCGCGGGAGTCATGGACAGCGATCCGGCTTGGGCAACCAGACATGGGCCGAATACCTTCGTCCGCCGAGGAGCCTGGGACTTGATAAAAGGCAGCCGTTACCGGTTTCTCCAATTTGAGCCGACGAGCAGTTGCGACATGTTCCTTTCACTGGATAGCCTGCAGGTTCGTTACCGCCCGTATCCGATTGGCATCGCCCAGCCGGCAATGGCGGAGGACGCTTATTCGTCTATGTGTCGACAATTTTCTATGTGTCGACAATTTTCCGCCGCTCGAACTCTTTGACGACTATGAAAAACTGCGAAATACTAGCAAGAAATTCACGCTTTCTGAAAAATAAAACCCGAAGGCATACAAAGAGTTCGTTCTGGGAAACAACGTCTGGCGGCGGATCTATAACGAGATCAAGAGCGACCGTTTCTGTTATACCATTCTCGATGTTCTTCGTGCCAAGAATATTGACCTGGGCCCCCACTACCTGCCGCCGGGGCGCCGCTTTGCAAAACGATGCAGGGACCTGTCCCGCGCCCGCCTGTCCCCGGACGCGGCGCGATTAAGAGCGCGTTTCGAATTCTCGGCAATGACGGCGGACGGCGGCCATCTTACGCCGCATACCGACGCGCCGACCAAGATCGTCACGCTCATCGTGTCGATGATGCGTCCGGGCGAGTGGGATCCGGCCTTCGGCGGTGGGACGGATGTAAACGTCCCGAAGGACGATCGGCTGGCGTTCAATCAGATGAACGAGCCGGCCCGCTTCGAGGACATGGATGTTGTCGCCACCTACGACTACGCGCCCAACCAGGCCGTCGTCTTCGTCAAGACCTTCAATTCGTGGCATTCGGTCCCGCCGATCAGGGGGCATGGCTCGACAGCTTTGCGCAAGACCCTGACGATCAACATCGAGCGTTTCCTGTAGCGGGTTTACGCGGATGAAGATCGACTGCTCAAATCGCTCGACACGCGTTAGTTCGGCTCATTGGCTGGCCTGTCCAAAAGGAAGGCAAGTAACGCTATGAGAGAAGACATGGATGATCCGCCTGCGTGGGACGGATGGGCAGGTTTCGTATGTCTCGGCGGTTCACCAGGGAGCGAGTACGCTCGTGAAGGGCCTTTACAGGACAGGGCGAAGGCCATACGCTCGTTTTGGTCTATAAAGCGTCTCGCATCCGTGCCGTGTGGCGCTCTTGCGGGAACTGGGCGCATATAATTCAAAGCGCTGCGCATCGCATCCAGTAGGAAACAAAGCAGCGCGACCGGGAGGTGAATACCATGAGCGCTATCGTTCTGGCAGTCATCGGTCTGGCTGCCTTCGCTTTGGGCTATATTTTCTATTCGAAGTTCATCGCCGAGCGAATCTTCCGCCTCGATCCGGACTTCGAGACGCCGGCGCACGCGATGGAGGACGGCGTCGACTTCGTGCCCACGAACAAGTTCGTTCTCTGGGGCCATCACTTCACCTCGGTGGCCGGCGCGGCGCCGATCATCGGGCCGGCGATCGCGGTCATCTGGGGCTGGCTTCCGGCGTTCCTCTGGGTCGTATTCGGCACCATTTTCTTTGCCGGCATCCACAACTCCGGCGCGATCTGGGCCAGCATTCGCAACAAGGCGCGATCGGTGGGCGCGCTGACCGAGGACGTTGTCGGTCATCGGGCGCGCAGCCTGTTCATGGTCGTGATCTTCCTGCTGCTGCTCATGGTCAACGCGGTCTTCGGCGTCGCTATCGCCAAGCTGCTCGTCAGCTTTCCCGGCGAGCGTATTGCCGACCTGGAGCGCCATCGCTGTTGCGCTGGTGATCGGCTATCTGATCTACCGCCGCGGCGTTGGCTTGCTGTGGCCGTCGGTCATCGGCGTCATCGTTCTGTACCTGACCATTTATCTCGGCGACTTCGTTCCGATGACCCTCCCAGACGGGATGTTCGGTCTCGCCGCCAACGCGCAGTGGATCGTTATCCTGTTCATCTACGCGGCAATCGCGTCGCTGCTGCCGGTGTGGATGCTGTTGCAGCCGCGCGACTACATCAACGGTCTGCAATTGTTCGTCGGTCTCGGCATTTTTTACCTCGCGGTCCTGATCCTCAACCCCGAGGTCGTCGCCCCGGCGATCAACAGCAACGTGCCGGAGGGAACGCCGTCCATGGTTCCGCTGCTGTTCGTCACCATCGCGTGCGGCGCGGTCTCGGGGTTCCACGGCCTGGTCGCGTCGGGAACGACCTCGAAGCAGCTTAACAAGGAACCGGACGTTCGCTTCGTCGGCTACTTCGGCGCGGTGGGCGAAGGAGCGCTTGCCCTGGTCGCGATCCTGGCGACGACGGCCGGGTTCGCCACGCTTGCCGACTGGGAAGGCGTCTACACCAAGTTCGGCGGAGGCAGCCTGAGCGCCTTCGTTAATGGCGGCGCCACCATCGTCTCCGGCGGCCTCGGCCTGCCCCTCGAGTTCGCCACCACGCTGCTCACCGTCATGGCGATCCTGTTCGCGGGCACGACCATGGACACCGGCGTCCGTCTCCAGCGCTACATCATTCAGGAGTGGGGCAACATCTATAACCTGCGCTTCCTGACCAACAACTACGTTGCGACCCTGCTTGCCGTCGCGTGCTGCCTGGCGCTCGCGTTCGGCGCCGGCGGTCCGTCCGGCGCCGGCGGCCTCGTCATCTGGCCGCTGTTCGGCACGACCAACCAGTTGCTCGCCGGCCTGACCCTGCTGGTGGTCAGTGTCATGCTGGTCAAGCTCGCGCGGCCGGTATGGTACACCCTCATCCCGCTGACGTTCCTGCTAGTAATGACGATCCTTGCCCTGCTGTTCCAGCTCTGGGACTTCTACGCCCAGGCGAAATGGCTGCTGCTTGTGCTCGACGCGGTCATCCTCGTGGCTGCGGTCTTCGTCGCGCTGGAAGCCGTCTCGGCGTTCATGCGGGAGCGCACAAAGGCGGCGCACGCACCGAGGCCGGCGGAATGAATGCGCTTTCTGCCGCGGAGGCGGTGGGTGCTGCGTCCGCTGGTGACATGGACGATCGAAGGCCGAGCGTGATCTTCGTGCGCGAGTGGGAGCAGCAGATGTCGGGCAGCGGCTGCTGCGGGCGGCTGGCGGGAGACGTGCTGGTGGCGAACGGCGAGCACATTTTCGCCGAGCGGCGCGCGGTGATGGAGGGGATGGGGGCCGCTCTATCGCGCCATCAGGCGCGAATTCGGCGACGCGTCTGGATGTCCTCGTCGTCGATCCGCGCAATCAGATCTCGCTCCTGCCAAGGCTCGTGCGCGATCTATGGCGCTACCGGGTCGGGCATCCGCGCGGCCCTGCGAACGCTTTCCGGCATCGCGATCCCGACCGTGATCGTCAATGGCCGGATCTTCTCGCGCGGCGTCTGGCCGGATACCGCCGCGACCATCGGCTATCTGCGGGATCTGGATACGGAGGGGAGGGCTGGCGGTGCGGTGGCGTGAGCGCCTTGCCGGCCTTCACCGGGCCGCCGACCTTTTAAGGGAGTTCTACACCGCGCCCTACCGCGGCGCCATCGCCCGGGCCAAGCGGGACGAAGACGATCTGTTCATGCTGTTCGTCTACTGCGAGATGATGGGCGTTCCCAATCCCGCGACCTACTACACGCTGGAGCTGCAGCCGATCCTGATGGAGCGCTTCCATGACTGGCATCGGCGGATGGGCATGGAGCACTCGCCTCTCGACCACTTCAGGTGCTGTTGAGGCCGCCGGACCGGTGAGCGTGGGATATGACGGCGGCGTTCGGGATCCACCGACAATGCTAAGCCTGCTCGACCGCCGCGTGGTTTTCTTCGGTGGCAAGGGCGGGGTCGGCAAGACCACGATGGCGGCGGCGTTTTCTGTTGTGGCCGCGGCGCAGGGCAAGTCGTGTCTGGTCGTTTCCACCGATCCGGCCCATTCCTTGGGCGATGTTTTCGCGCGGGCCATCGGCGCGACTGAAACCTGCCTGGAGGCCGGGCTGTTCGGTCTCGAAATCGACGCCGAAGAGGAGGCCGACCGCTACATCGAAGGGGTCAAGCAGACCATGCGGAGCCTGGTCCGGCCGCAGCTCTACGCGGAGGTCGATCGGCAACTCGACCTGGCCCGCTTTGCCCCGGGCGCGGCCGAAGCGGCGATGCTTGAGCGGGTCGCCGACCTCATGGCGCGGGGTCTCGAGCGCTACGACCTCGTCGTCTTTGACACCGCGCCCACGGGGCATACGATCCGGCTGCTCTCTCTCCCCGAAGTCATGGCAGCCTGGACCGAGGGCCTGCTCCGTCACGAGGATCGTTCACGCCACCTGGGCAAGGTCCTGGAGCGCATGGGCGGTGGGCGCGGCCGCAAGGGCGACGAGCTGTCCTACATCGACGCGGCTGAAGGCGAGGCGGAACGCGGTTCTGAGAGCGATCGGTCCGCCCGCGATCCCGCCACGCGGATCCGCGCCGTCCTGCAGGCGCGACGCACCCGGTTCCTTCGCGCCCGCCGGATGCTTCTCGACGCGAGCACGACGGCGTTCGTCCTGGTCCTGATGCCCGAGCGCCTGCCCATCCTTGAAACGGGCAGGGCGCTCGCGACCCTGCGCCGCTTCAGGGTTCCGGTCGCGGCGATGCTGGTCAACCGGATCCTCCCGCAGACGGTCGCAGGAAGCTTTCTCGCGAAACGTCGTGAGCAGCAGTCCCAATACCTCGACCAGATCGACAAGACCTTCGCCA
>CAWBNC010000024.1:0-174536 GCA_963789785.1 uncultured Alphaproteobacteria bacterium
CTCCAGGGCTTCGCACACAAGCAGGTAGCGCGAGGCATGATCGGTGACGGTCAGCGGGTAACAGTACTGCCGGTTGCCGAGGCGGAACTCACCCTTGAAGTCGGTGCACCACAGATCGTTGGGCGCGGCGCCTGAGGACAGCGGGGTGCCTTCAGCCTTGCGCCGCTTTCTGCCCATGCGTTTGACCAGGCCATGACGATCGAGCACGGCGTGGATGGTGCTGATCGCGGGCACGCGCACATCGCCGGCGAGCCGCCGGACCAGCAGTTCGCGGATCTTGCGCGCGCCCCAGTGCGGCTTGTCGCGCTTGAGCGAAACAATGAGGCTTTCCACCTGGTCGGGCAGCTGGTTGGCGTAACGCACCGGTCGGCGCGAGCGGTCGCACAGCGCCACCGGTCCGTCTTCACGATAGCGATTGAACAGCTTGTAGCCGGTCTTGCGGGAGACGCCGAACTCCCGGCAGACATCGCTCATCGCTTCCCCTTCGAGAAGCCGGGCGACGAAACGAAGGCGGTTCGACGGGAAAATGGGGCCCCAACCCCATTTTCCTGCCCGCCTCACTCCATAACGGAGCTCTCTTTCCACGGCATCGACACCTCCCGCGTCCTTCAAACCGCGGAAAATGTCACCCATGTCTCCGGTACGAATCGTCACCTATGTCTCAAGTCGAACATTCGCCGATCTGGTTTGGCCATAGGCGAGCCGGATCGCACCCAGGAAAGCCGGTTTGACGGCGGATTTCCTGCCGAGTTCCGGGCGGAAAGCGAGTACGTCCGGCGCAGGGTTTTGTTTTCGCGAAAGCTGGGTTACATCTCGGGCAGCAGCCGGGTGCACGGAGCGGCCGCCCTCGAGGCGGCTACGGAGACAACCAGAAGCCGATGACGACGACACGCGACCGCCCCGTGATCATCGGTATCGTCGGTAACTCGGCAGCGGGCAAGACGACCCTTGCCGCCGGCCTGGTGCAGATCCTCGGACCCGAGCGGACCTTGTCGCATCTGCACCGACGATTATCACCGCTATGCCCGCCGCGAACGCGCCCGGCGCGGGGTAACGCCGCATCATCCCGACTGCAACTATCTCGATATTCTTGAACAGCACGTTTATCTGCTGCGCGACGCTCAGCCCGTTCTCAAGCCGGTCTATGATCACGACGGCGGGGTGCTTAAGGCGCCGCAGTATGTCGAGCCGGCGCCCTTCATCATCGTCGAGGGGTTGCTGGGCCTGTCGACGCAGAGGCTGCGCGACGCTTACGACATCAAGGTCTACCTCGACCCGCAGACGCCGCTGCGGCTGCGCTGGAAGTTTCAGCGCGACACCGGCTTCGGCGGCTACGCGGTCGAGGACGTCATGACCGCCATCGAAACCCTCAAGCGCGACAGCGAAAAGTTTATCGTGCCGCAACGGGCCTACGCGGACATGGTCGTCTGCTTCTGCCCTCCCGACGACGATCCCGAGGAGAGCGGTTCGCGTCTCAACGTCCGCCACATCCTTAGGCCGACGTTGCCGTCGCTCGATCTTGCCGACGCGCTGGAGGCCGGCGGGGGACGGGCGCTGGCGATGGAGCTCACCCGCGACATCGAGGGAATGCCGGTCGATGCGCTCGATATCGACGGCGAGGCCGACGCCGATGCCGAGGCGCTGGAGCATCTGCTGTGGCGCCGACTGCCAACGGGCGGCCGGCCCATGCCCCGGATCGGTCGCTACCGCGATCATACGCATGCCGAAGCGTTCAGCCGGCCTCTGGCGCTGTCGCAGCTTCTGATCGCTCACTATTTGTTGAATGCGGCGCAGGATCAGCATGCCGAGTGAGGAGAGTCCATCCATGAGCGTTGCACACGTGCGAGCGCCCGTCCCGACGCGGGTGCAACCGGTGAAGGAGCCCGATGCGATGGCGCTGGCGACCCACGAAGAGATGGTCAACGCCATCCGCATGCTCGCCGCGGACGCGGTGCAGAAGGCGAAATCGGGACATCCGGGCATGCCGATGGGCATGGCCAATGCGGCGACCGTGCTGTGGACCCGCTTTCTCAAGTTCGATCCGAGCAAGCCCGACTGGGAGGATCGCGACCGGTTCATCCTCTCGGCCGGGCACGGCTCGATGTTGCTGTATTCACTGCTGTTTCTAAGCGGCTACGAGGCGATCACGATCGAGGAGATCAAGCGGTTTCGCCAGCTCGGCTCGAATACGCCGGGTCATCCCGAGTACGACGTCTCCCACGGCATCGAGACGACGACCGGTCCACTGGCCCAGGGGCTCGGCAACGCCGTTGGCATGGCTCTGGCGGAGCGGCTGCGCAACGCCCGCTGGGGCGACGAGATCGTCGATCACTACACCTACTGCATCGTCGGCGATGGCTGCCTGATGGAGGGGCTGAGCCACGAGGCCATTTCGTTCGCCGGTTTTCTCAGGCTGTCCAAGCTCATCGTGCTGTGGGACGACAACCGCATTTCCATCGACGGCGCCACGTCGCTTTCGACCAAGGACAACCAGCTCGCCCGCTTCGAAGCCTGCGGATGGGACGCGCAGGTTGTCGATGGCGACGACGCGGAAGCGGTCGCAGCGGCCATTTCCCGCGCCCGCCTGTCGGACAAGCCGTCGCTGATCGACTGCCGGACGATCATTGGCAAGGGCGCGCCGACCAAGGCCGGCACCTCGGCGACCCACGGTGCGCCGCTCGGCGAGGACGAGGTCGCCGGTACCCGCAGGTCGCTGGGATGGCCCTATCCGCCGTTCGTCGTCCCGCCCCACATCGTCGCCGCCTGGCGCGAGGCCGGGACCCGCTCAGTTGCCGCGCGCCAGGCCTGGGAGGCGCGGTTCGGGGCGCTGCCGGCCGACCGGAAGGCGGAGTACCGACGGACCAGCACCGGCGGGCTCGCCACGAACTGGCAGGCGCCGCTGAACGAGTTCAAGCGCCGGCTGGCGACGGAGCAGCCGACCTGGGCGACGCGCAAGGCGTCTGGCGAGGCGCTTGAGATCCTTACGGCCAACTTCCCGGAGATGATCGGCGGCTCGGCCGACCTGACCGAGTCGGTCTTCACCAAGACGCGCCTGACCGAGGACGTGCGCCCCGGCGACTTCTCCGGCCGCTACGTTCATTATGGCGTGCGCGAGCACGTCATGGCGTCGGTGATGAACGGCGTCGCCCTGCACGGCGGCTTCATTCCCTATGGCGGAACCTTCCTCGTCTTCGCCGACTACATGCGCGGCGGCATGCGGATGTCGGCGCTGATGAAGCAGCGGGTGATCTATGTCCTGACCCACGACTCCATCGGCGTCGGCGAGGATGGACCGACCCATCATCCATCGGAGACTCTGGCGAGCCTGCGGGTGATGCCGAATATGCTCGTCTTCCGTCCGGCCGACGCGGTCGAGACCTTCGAGTGCTGGGTGATCGCGATCACCGAGTGCGACATGCCGTCGTGCCTGGTGCTGAGCCGTCAGGCGGTGCCGGCGGTCCGGATGGAGCACGAGAGTGTGAACCTGAGCGCCCGCGGCGCCTACGTCCTGCACGAGGCCGATGGCGGGGAGCGGCAGGTCAGTCTGTTCGCCACCGGCTCGGAAGTGCACGTCGCGGTGGAAGCGCGGAACATCCTTCAAAGCCACGGGATCCCGACGGCGGTCATCTCCATGCCCTGCTGGGAGCTGTTCGAGAACCAGCCCGAGCGCTACCGCAAGGAAGTGCTCGGACCGGCGTGGCCGCACTGCGTCCGGGTCGCGGTCGAAGCAGCCATCTCCCCCGGCTGGGATCGTTACATCGGCGAAAATGGCGTCTTCGTAGGGCTCAAGGGCTTCGGCCTGTCGGCTCCCGCCGAGGTCCTGTTCAAGCACTTCGGCATCGTCGCCGACAATGTCGTCGCCCAGACCAAGGCAGCGCTGGCCCGATTGCCCGGTGCCGCGCGGCGCCGCGACGCGCGCTTCAGCATCGATGTCGTCGGTTGAGGCTGGGCTGAGGCCGGGGTTGGGGCCGGCGGCGCAGGTCCGCTCCCGATGATCAAGATCGCACCCTCGATCCTGTCGGCGGATTTCGCCCGCCTCGGCGAGGAGGTTGCGGCCATCGACGCCGCCGGCTGCGACTACGTCCACATCGACGTGATGGACGGACACTTCGTCCCCAACCTGACGTTCGGGCCGCCGGTCATCCGCGCCATCCGCCGGCACACCGCCAAGCCGTTCGACGTTCACCTGATGATCGACCCGGCGCAGCCCTACCTTGCCGATTACGCCGACGCCGGGGCGGATATCATCACCGTACACGCCGAGGCCGACCGCCACCTCGACCGCAGCCTCCAGGTCATCCGCGGCCTCGGCCGCAGGGCCGGGGTGTCGCTCAATCCCGGCACACCGGAAGGGGTGATCGAGCACGTCCTCGACCGCCTCGACCTGATCCTGGTCATGTCGGTCAATCCCGGCTTCGGCGGCCAGTCTTTCATTCCCGCCCAACTCGAAAAGATCCGCCGCCTTCGCCGGATGATCGGCGACCGGCCGATCGAGCTTGAGGTCGATGGCGGGGTCAACGCGGAGACCGCGCCGTCGGTCATCGCTGCAGGCGCCACCGTGCTTGTCGCCGGCAGCGCCGTCTTCTCCGGCACCGACTACCGAGCGACCATCGCCGCCCTGCGCCCGCACGCGGCTTGAAGCCCGCGGAGTTCCGGCCGGCATCGCGCAACATGGCAAGGAGCCGGGCATGAAACCGTTCGCGGAGTTTACCAAGACCACGCTGATCGGCGGCCTTCTCGTCATCCTGCCGATCTACGTCGCCATTCTGTTGCTGGCGAAGACGGTGCAGGGGTTGCTGGCGCTGCTGACTCCGGTGACGGCGCAGATCCCCGCGAGCGTCCAGTTCCGACAGGTCCTGGCCATCGTCGTGCTTGTCGCGGCCTGCTTCGTCGTCGGCATGATCGTGCGCACCGGGCCGGGGCTGCGCGCCAAGAACGCCTTCGAGCGAGCTGTTCTAGAAAGACTGCCCGCGTACAGCTTCCTGCGCGGGCTGGCCAAGCGGATCACCGGCAGCAGCGAAGAGCAGACGCTGGCGCCGGCGCTCGTCGAGATGGATGACGGACTGGTTCCGGCGCTGATCGTCGAGGAGCTGGAGAACGGCTACATGACCGTTTTGGTCCCTTCGGCGCCAACGCCTATGGCCGGCAACATCTACATTCTGCCGCGCGAGCGGGTCCATCCGGTCGACATTCCGTTCACCAGGGCGATCGGCGTGTTCTCGAAGTGGGGGACCGGCGCCGGCGAGTTCATGCGCGCGATGGACAGGGACGATGGGCCTGAGCTCGAGGCGAATGCCCCGAATTGACAGGAAGGCCGACCTTCCCCATGCCCCAGCGCACCCCGCGTCCGCACCGAGCGCGCCGCCGGACTTGGCTTCGCTCGACGGCCGTGTATGATGACCGGCCATTCGTGGCTTGCGGGGCGGCATGGATATCGTTGAGGCGCTGGCATTCGATGACATCCTGCTGGTGCCGGCGCGCTCCAGCATCGTGCCTTCCGACGCGGACACGCGAACGCGGCTGACGCGAGCGGTCGACCTGCGCATCCCGCTGATGTCGGCGGCCATGGACACGGTCACCGAGAGTGCGCTCGCCATCGCCATGGCCGAGGCGGGCGGCATCGGCGTCATTCACAAGAACATGGATCCGGTGGCGCAGGCCGCCGAGGTGCGCCGGGTGAAGAAGTTCGAGTCCGGCATGGTCGTCAACCCGATGACGATTGCGCCGGACGCGACCCTCGCCGACGCGCTGGCGCTGATGCGCGATCATCATTTCTCCGGCCTCCCCGTGGTCGAGAGCGGCAGCGGCCGGCTGCTCGGCATCTTGACCCACCGCGACGTGCGCTTCGCCACCGACATGCGCGAGCCGGTCAGCGCGCTGATGACCCGCGACCTGCCCGAGAAGCCCCTGATCACGGTGCGCGAGACGGTCGGCCGCGACGAGGCCAAGCGCCTGCTCCACAAGCACCGGATCGAAAAACTCCTCGTCATTGACGATGACCACCGCTGCATCGGGCTGATCACGGTCAAGGATATCGACAAGGCCGAGCGGTTCCCCCACGCGTGCAAGGACGAACGCGGCCGCCTGCGGGTCGCGGCCGCGACCGGCGTCGGCGATGCCGGCCTTGCCCGCGCCGAGCTTCTTCTCGCCGCCGAGGTCGACGTCATCGTCGTCGACACCGCCCACGGGCACTCCAGCGGCGTTGTCGAAGCCGTCCAACGTATCAAGAAAATGAGCAACTACGCGCAGGTCATCGCCGGCAATATCGCTACGCCGGATGCGGCCAGGGCGCTCATCGACGCGGGCGCCGATGCGGTCAAGGTCGGGATCGGACCGGGGTCGATCTGCACGACGCGGGTCATCGCCGGCGTCGGCGTCCCGCAGTTCAGCGCAATCGTCGATGTCGCCGAGGTCTGCCGGGCCCAGGACGTGCCGCTCATCGCCGACGGCGGGATCCGCTACTCGGGCGATCTGGCCAAGGCCGTGGCGGCCGGCGCGGATGTCGCCATGATCGGCTCGCTCTTCGCCGGCACCGACGAAAGCCCGGGCGAGGTCTTCCTGTTCCAGGGGCGCTCGTACAAGGCCTACCGCGGGATGGGCTCGGTGGCGGCGATGGCGCGGGGCTCCGCCGACCGGTATTTCCAGGAAGAGGTGAACGACGCCCTGAAAATGGTGCCGGAGGGGATCGAGGGCCGCGTCCCCTACAAGGGTCCGCTGGCGACGATCGTCCACCAGCTTGTCGGCGGACTGAAGGCGGCCATGGGCTATACCGGCAACCGGACCATCGACGAGATGCAACGCAACTGCACGTTCCGGCGCACGACGTTCGCCGGGGTCGGCGAAAGCCACGTGCACGACGTGACGATCACCCGCGAAGCGCCGAACTACCGCGCACGCGACTGAAGAATTCGCATATCAGTGGCCGGACAGATACCGTGAGCCGGCCCCAAGCCCGATTCGGGTGCTGTGCGCGGATATTTAGCAGGGCGAATACACAAGTTGGCCTTCTTGCTGGTTATTATCCGGTAAACGCGTTATTCTTCCTGATATAAAAGTAATTAAGAAATAGAACATGGGGCGCGGGGAGATGAGCAGTTCCGATGCAACCGGCGCATCCGGCCCGGCGGCTGGCGGGGCGCCTGCCATCCCGGACGCGTTCGCCTCTCTCATCGAGCACGTGGCCGCCGATGGCGATCGGAAATCGTTCGAGACCATTTTTTCTCATTACATGCCCAGGCTCAAGGCGTGGGGCGTGCGCAGCGGCATGTCCGCCGCGATCGCCGAGGAGCTGGCGCAGGAAACGATGATCAGCCTGTGGCGGAAGGCGGGGACGTTCGAGCGATCCCGGGCCGGCGCATCGAGCTGGGTGTATGCCATCTTCCGCAACAAGAGGATCGATTTTCTCCGCCGCCATCCGCTGCGCGAGACCGACCTCGACAAGGCCATCCACGTCCGCGATCATGGCGCCGATCCAGAGACGGCGGCGGCGCTGCGGGGCGCGGGGCGCATGCTGCACGATGCCATTGAGGCGCTTCCGGCGGAACAGGCGCAGGTTCTGCGCGCCGTCTATTTCGCCAGCAAATCCCACAGCGAGGTTGCCAAGGACCTTGATCTGCCGATCGGCACCGTGAAATCGCGCATCCGGCTGGCGCTGGCCCGGATCCGCCTCGCCGTCGCCGATCGGCCCAATTCTTGATCCCTGCGCCGTCGTTCGAGCCGGGAACGCTGCCGAGAGTCGTCGATGCAACGGCGCGCGCGGCGCGTGAAACCGGAGCCCTGCAGCCGTTTGCCAGCCGGCTTCGCTTCGTCGCCGACGGCGGGATCCGTTTTATTGTCCGGGAACTGGCCAGCCTGGAGACGAAGGAGAACGAGCAGGCCCGACTGCGCCTTGCTGCGTCGGCGGGAACGCCGCCGGCCAATCCGTTCCTGCCGTACGACGAACGCCTGTTCGTCGCCGATCTTTCGCCGACCCACCTGTGCCTGCTGAACAAGTTCAATGTTGTCGATCGGCACATCCTGATCGTGACCCGCGCCTACGAGGATCAGGAAGCGGCGCTGACAGCCGCGGACCTGTCGGCGCTGGCGCTTTGCCTGAGCGAGATCGACGGACTCGGCTTCTTCAACGGCGGGACGCTCGCCGGCGCCAGCCAGCCGCACAAGCATCTGCAGCTCGTGCCGCTGCCGCTGGCGGCGGAGGGGCCGCGCCTTCCGGTCGAGGCGGCGCTCGCGGACGTGCTGGCGGCGGCGCCGGGAGAGCCGCTGCGCGCGGCGGCGTTGCCGTTCCGGCATGCGGCCTGCCGGCTGCCGGACGCCACGGCGGGCGCGCTCGAGCGAGGCCTACCGCGGGCTGCTCGCCGCCGCCGGGCTCGTTGCGGGCGAGGTGCGACGCAGCGGCCGGCGACAAGCCGTTGCCGCCCTACAATCTTCTCGTCACCCGGACGTGGATGCTGCTGATCCCGCGCGCCCGCGAGAGGGTCGAGGGCATCTCCATCAACGCGCTCGGCTTCGCCGGGTCGCTCGTCGTCCGCGACGAGACGCAGATGGCGACGGTGACGCGACTCGGCCCGATGCGGATGCTGCAGGCGGCGGCGGCGGCGTCTGGAAAGGTGGGTGCAAGCTGCGGATGAGCCGAAGCCGCATGCCGGCGGGCGACTCGCTCGCCCTCAGGCATGCCGTTCGTCAGCAGCGATCGGCGAGAACAACTGCGGTCAGGCAGAGCCGGTCGCGCCCTCAAAGGCATTCAAGCGACATGGCTTCTCGTCTCCTCGGACTGCCGCAGAAGTCGCATCTTGATAGCCCGGAACACCTCAACGGCAATATCGACCTGCGTGACGTAGAGCTCGCTCTTGAGGCGCGCCTTGATCTCCTCGGGTGGTGCGCATTCGAAGAACAAGCCAAGCGCCTCGCGCAGATTTTCCCGGGCCTGCTCGACGGTCGTCTCCCTGACTGCCGATGTCGAGTTCGGGCAAAGCGAGACATACCCTGAGCCCTCGCGCTCGATGATCGCCGTGAGTTTCATTGTCGGCTCCAACGGTCGTTCGTCGCTGGCAAGACAGTAGCGGATGCCTGCAGCAAAGTCAGGGAGCGAGCACTTCCTGACGGTGCAGCGCGCGTGACTGCATGAAGCCGGCCTACTCTCGCACTCCCCCTTCGGCTGGAAACCGGCTAGGCTGCCGGGCGCGTGCCGTACGTCCGGTTGGAGAATTGCGCTGTGCGACACCACGAATGAGCGAGCGCACGATGAGCCGGCTGGCAATTCTGGATCGATCGGGGCGGGACGTTCACCGACGTGGTCGCGCGGCGGCCGGACGGCGCGATCGTCACCGCCAAGCTGCTCTCGGAAAACCCCGAGCGCTACGCGGATGCCGCCATCCAGGGCATCCGCGATGTCCTCGCGCTCGAACCGCGACGAGCCGGTGCCCGCGGCCGCGATCGAGGCGGTCAAGATGGGCACCACGGTCGCGACCAACGCGCTGCTCGAACGCAAGGGCGACCGGGTGCTGCTGGCCATCACCCGGGGCTTCGCCGACGCGCTGCGCATCGGCTACCAGAACCGCCCGAAGCTGTTCGCCCGCCACATCGTCCTGCCCGAGCTGCTCTACGAGCGGGTCTGCGAGATCGACGAGCGGATCGACGCCGCCGGGCGAGACGCTGGTCCCGCTCGACGAGGCCGCCGCCCGCGCCGCCTTGGCCGACGCGTACGCCGCCGGGATCCGCGCCATCGCCATCGTGCTGATGCACGGCTACCGCTATCCCGCCCACGAGGCGCGGCTGGCGGCGATCGCGGCCGAGATCGGCTTTACGCAGATCTCGGTCTCCCACCGGGTCAGCCCGCTGATGAAGCTGGTCTCGCGCGGCGACACCACCGTGGTCGACGCCTACCTCTCGCCGATCCTGCGCCGCTACGTCGACGCCGTCGCCGGCGCTTTGGGCGATGTCCGGCTGATGTTCATGCAGTCGAACGGCGGGCTCACCGACGCCCGGCTGTTCCAGGGCAAGGACTCGATCCTGTCGGGCCCGGCCGGCGGCGTCGTCGGCATGGTCCGCACCGCCGAGCGCGCCGGCTTCGACCGGGTGATCGGCTTCGACATGGGCGGCACCTCCACCGACGTCTCCCACTACGACG
The DNA here is from genome assembly GCA_963789785.1 of uncultured Alphaproteobacteria bacterium. Lineage (GTDB taxonomy): Bacteria > Pseudomonadota > Alphaproteobacteria > Rhodospirillales > Defluviicoccaceae > JAEULH01. Next base: position 10,127 of record CAWBNC010000024.1, read on the forward strand.
GCGAGTACGAACGGGCCTTCGACACGCAGGTCGCCGGGGTGCGGATGCGCGCGCCGATCATGCGGATCCACACGGTCGCCGCCGGCGGCGGCTCGATCCTCAACTTCGACGGCGCCCGCTTTCGCGTCGGTCCGCACTCCGCCGGCGCTGTTCCGGGGCCGGCCTGCTATCGTCGCGGCGGGCCGCTGACGGTGACCGACTGCAACGTCGCGCTGGGGCGGATCCGGCCCGCGGTTCTTTCCCGAAGTGTTCGGCCCCGACGGCGACAGCCCGCTCGATGCCGAGGCCGTCGCCGCCGGCTTCGCCGCCCTGGCCGCGGAGATCGAGGCCGCGACCGGCGAGCAGCGCAAGCCGGAAGAGGTCGCCGAAGGCTTCCTCCGCATCGCCGTCGAGAACATGGCCAACGCCATCAAGCAGATCTCGGTCCAGCGCGGCTACGACGTCACCGAGTACGTGCTCAACTGCTTCGGCGGCGCCGGCGGCCAGCATGCCTGCCTCGTCGCCGATGCGCTGGGGATGACCCGGGTGCTGGTCCATCCGCTGGCCGGCGTGCTGTCGGCCTACGGCATGGGCCTCGCCGACATCCGTTCGTTGCGCGAGCAGACCGTCGGAGGCAGCGCTGGAGGAGCCGGCGCTCGCAGATCTTCGAAGTCGCGGCTCGACGATCTGGCCCAGGCCGCCCGCGCCGAGGTCGAACGGCCAGGGGGTCGCCGCCGCCGATGTCGTCGTCCTGCGGCGGGTGCACCTGCGCTACCAGGGTACCGACACCGCGCTGGTCGTGCCGTTCGCCAGCTGCGGACGAGATGGCGCCGGCCTTCGCCGACATGCATCGCCAGCGCTTCGGCTTCGTCATGGAGGGCCGCGGGCTGATCGTCGAGGCGGTCTCGGTCGAGGCGGTCGGCGGCGCCGGCTGAAGGCGCGGAGGCGATGGACGGCGAGGCGAGCCGCCGTCGTCGCCCGCCGGCAAGACGCGGTCGCCTCGAACCGCGCCAGCCGTCGCCACGGTCGAGGCCTGGTTCGACGGCGGCCTGCGGCCGACGCCGGTCCACCGCCGCGCCGATCTCGGTCCGGGCGATGTCGTCGCCGGACCGGCGATCATCGCCGAGGCCAACGCGACCACGGTCATCGAGAGCGGGCTGGCAGGGCGAGATCACCGCCCGCGACGATCTCGTGCTGACCCGCGTCGTGGCCGCGGCCGGAGCGCCAGGCGGTCGGCACCCACGCCGACCCGGTGATGCTGGAGATCTTCAACAACCTGTTCATGTCGATCGCCGAGCAGATGGGCGCGACCCTCGCCAACACCGCCCAGTCGGTCAACATCAAGGAGCGGCTCGACTTCTCCTGCGCGGTCTTCGATCCGCGACGGCGCGCTGGTCGCCAATGCCCCGCACATGCCGGTCCACCTGGGCTCGATGGGCGAAAGCATGCGCACGGTCATCGCCGAGCGCGCCGGGACCATGCGCGCCGGCGACGTTTACGCCCTGAACGCGCCCTACAACGGCGGCACCCATCTGCCCGATATCACCGTGATCACCCCGGTGTTCGCGCCCGAGACCGATACGATCATGTTCTTCGTCGGCTCGCGCGGCCACCACGCCGACATCGGCGGCAAGACCCCGGGCTCGATGCCGCCGGACAGCGTCACGGTCGAGGAGGAGGGGATCCTCATCGACAACGTCGTCCTGGTCGATCGCGGCCGCTTCTCGCGAGGCGGAGATGCGCGCGCTGCTGGGCGGCGGCCGCTGGCCGGCGCGCAACCCCGAGCAGAACATCGCCGATCTGCGCGCCCAGATCGCCGCCAACGAAACCGGCGTGCGCGAGCTGCGCAAGATGGTCGACCACTTTGGCCTCGACGTGGTTCAGGCCTACATGGGCCATGTCCAGGACAACGCCGAGGAGCAGGTCCGCCGGGTCATCGACGTGCTCGGCGACGGCGCCTTCGCCTACGCCATGGACGACGGCGCCGAGATCCGCGTCTCGATCCGCATCGACCGGCCGGGCCGGCGGCGCCTGCATCGACTTCACCGGCACCTCGGCGCAGCGGGCGAACAACTTCAACGCCCCGGCGGCGGTTGACCAAGGCCGCGGTCCTCTATGTCTTCCGCACGCTGGTCGACGACGACATTCCGCTGAACGCCGGCTGCCTCAAGCCGCTCGACATCGTCCTGCCGGAAGGCTCGATGCTGAATCCCCTGTATCCGGCGGCGGTCGTCGCCGGCAACGTCGAGACCTCCCAGTGCGTCACCGACGCGCTCTACGGCGCGCTCGGAACCATGGCCGCGTCGCAGGGGACGATGAACAATTTCACCTTCGGCAACGACCGCTACCAGTACTACGAGACGATCTGCGGCGGCTCCGGCGCCGGCCCCGGGTTCGCCGGCACCGACGCCGTCCACACCCACATGACCAACTCGCGGCTGACCGATCCGGAGGTTCTCGAATGGCGGTTTCCGGTGCGGGTCGCCGACTTTGCCATCCGCCGCGGCTCGGGCGGCGCCGGGCGCTGGCGCGGCGGCGACGGGGTCGTTCGCAAGATCGCCTTTCGCGAGGCGATGACCGCGGCGATCCTCTCCGGCCACCGCCGGGTCGCGCCGTTCGGAATGGCGGGAGGCGAGCCCGGCGCCTGCGGGCGCAACACGGTCGTCCGCGCCGACGGCAGCGCAGAGCAGCTCGCCGCGACCGACGCGACTGCGATGGCGCCGGGCGACGTGTTCGTCATCGAGACGCCGGGCGGCGGCGGCTACGGCGCGCCTAACAGATAGCTTGCTGGTGGCCTCCCAATTGGGTATATAATTCAGGTGAATCCGCGAACGCAAAGTAAAAAGCCGCCGGGCAAGCAATCGATAGAGCCTGACGCACGTCAGCTGGCTCTGCAGTTCTCTCCTGTGCGAAATCGGGACTTTCTCTCAAACCACTGGCTCGGAAATCGCCTGCCGCTTGAGCCTGAATGGCTCGAACACGCTGTTGCTGCCCACAATGTGCTAGCAGGCTGCTGAAAAGGGTGGCGGTTTTTGCGCGTTCGTGATTCCTGATCTCGGGTTGGTGGTGATTGGAGGTCGGGATGCGCGGGAGCGACACGGTTCGTGGGAGGCTGTTCAGCTATGTGGACCTGGAGAAGCGGGTCCGTGCGGATCATCCGCTGCGGGTGATCCGCGGCATTGTCAACGCGACGCTGGCCGGGCTCTCGGGTGAGTTCGACGGGCTGTATTCGCCCCATGGCCGCGAGTCGATCCCGCCGGAGCGGCTGCTGCGGGCGCTCTTGTTGCAGGCGTTCTATTCGATCCGCTCGGAGCGGCAACTGGTGGAGCGGATCGAGTTCGACCTTCTGTTCCGCTGGTTCGTCGGCCTGGGCGTCGACGATCCGGTGTGGGATGCGACGACCTTTACCAAGAACCGCGACCGGCTGCTGGAAGGCGATGTGGCGGTGAAGTTTCTGGCCGGGGTGCTGGCGCAGCCGCAGGTGAAGACGCTCTTGTCCGGCGAGCACTTTTCGGTGGACGGCACGCTGCTGGAGGCCTGGGCCAGCACCAAGAGCTTCCGCCCCAAGGACGGCTCCGGAGCGCCGCCGGATGCGGGACGCAATGGCGAGCAGGACTTCCGCGGGCAGAAGCGCGGCAACGAGACGCATGCGTCTGCCACCGATCCGGATGCCAGGCTCTACCGCAAGGGCCGCGGCAAGGAGGCGAAGCTCTGCTTCATGGGGCATGCGCTGATGGAGAACCGCAACGGGCTGATCGTCGGCGCCGTCGCCACCCGCGCCTCGGGCCACGCCGAGCGGCTGGCCGCCGTGGAGCTGATCACGCCGCACGCGGAGGCGCCGGGGCGGCCGGAGCCGATCACGCTGGGCGCCGACAAGGGGTACGACGCCCAGGACTTCATAGCCGAGCTGGGCGAGATCGACGTCACCGCGCACGTGGCGCAGAACCTCAGCGGCCGGCGCTCGGCGATCGACGACGAGACGGCGCGCGATCCCGGCTACACGGTCAGCCTGCGCATCCGCAAGCGCATCGAGGAGGCCTTCGGCTGGGCCAAGACCATCGCCGGGCTCAGCAAGGCCCGCCACCGCGGGCTGGCGAAGATCGACTGGCAGTTCACCTTCGCCATGGCCGCCTACAATCTCGTCCGGCTGCCAAAGCTGCTCAAAGCCCCGGCTTGACGGCCGAACTCCGTCCGGAGTGTCCTCAGCGCCCGAAAACTCCCGGCCAAACGACGGTAGCAACGACGGTAGCCAGCATCAGCGCAAGCAAATGACCCCACACCAACCGCGAAGATCCGGGCAACCAGGCGCCATTTCAGCAGCCTGCTAGAGCAGCTACTGTCACTTTGGCACACCGAGAAGAACCGTATAGAACTATACGGCGATGAAGCCGGCCTTGAAGAAAAATTCATTCAACCTGTCTTCGAGCATCTCGGCTGGCACATAAAGTACCAGACCTATCTGGACCGCCGCTCACCCGACTATGCCTTGTTCCTGAGTGATCAAGACCTTACAACGGCTATCAGCGCTGGACGGACCAATCCGCGTTTTTGGGAGCACGCCGCCGCCGTCGCCGACGCCAAGGCTTGGCATATCGGTCTTGACCGGCCCACGCGAATTGGCGGTACTCGCGAGTATCCTCCCGAGCAAATCGAGTGGTACCTCAACCACAGCTTGCGCGACTTCGGTATTTTGACCAACGGCCGCCTCTGGCGCCTTGTGCCGCGCGTTCTCGGGCCCACCAAGCCGCGCTTTCAGACCTTTTTGGAGGTCGATCTGCCCGCGCTGCTTGAAAGCCTGACTCCGGCGGGAGAGCAGCTCAATCTCAATCTTACAGGCGCCGAACGGGACGACTTCCTGCGCTTCTATTTGTTGTTCAGCCCGGCTGGCTTTGCATCGACGGCTGAACGCAAACCGCTGATCCAGAGAGCCGTAGACGGCAGTTCCGAGTACTCCCTTGGCGTTGGAGAGGAGCTTAAAGATCGTGTTTTCGAAGCGCTGCGGCTCTGTGTCGAGGGCTTTCTTAGCCATTCCGGCAACGAGCTAAATCCTGAAGAGGATCTGCGCGGCTGCCAGGAGCACAGCCTGGTATTTCTCTACAGGCTTCTATTCATCATGTACGCCGAAGATCGCGGCTTACTGCCCTACAGAATCAACCGGACCTACACCAACAACCGTTCGCTTGCTCGGCACCGCGATGAAATCGCCGCTCGGCTCGATCAGATTAGCTGCGGCCTCCGTATTCCCGATTACCCGCACGATGAGACCGACCTTTGGGGCGATCTCAAGGACTTGTTCGACCTCATCGATCGCGGTCATAAGACATATGGCGTGCACGCCTACAATGGGGGACTGTTTGATCTTGAAGCTGATTCTTTTCTCGTCAAAAACAAGCTCCCGGACTTCTATCTAGTGGATTGATTCCAACGTTTGGAACCCTCGGTTTCGGGCGGCGATGATGTCATCGGGATCGGCTTTCCAGACGAATGGTTTTGGGTCTGCGGCATTGTATTCGCGGACGAAGCGGTTGATGGCGGCCTGAAGATCGACGAGCGGAATGGAAGACGCCGTGCTTGAGCCGGCGGCGGGTGAGTTTGGCGAAGAAGCCCTCGACGGCATTGAGCCACGAGCACGAGGTTGGCGTGAAGTGGAAGGTCCAGCGCGGATGGCGGCCGAGCCAGGCGCGGACCTTGTCCTTCTTGTGGGCCGCGTAGTTGTCGAGGATCACGTGGATGGCCTTGTCGCCCGGCACCTCGCGCTCGATGCGGTTGAGGAAGCGGATGAACTCCTGATGGCGGTGGCGCTGCATGTTCTGGCCGATGATCGTGCCGTCCAGCACGTTGAGCGCGGCGAACAGCGTCGTTGTGCCGTGCCGCTTGTAGTCGTGGGTCATTGTGCCGGCGCGGCCCTTCTTCATCGGCAGGCCGGGCTGGGTGCGGTCGAGAGCCTGGATTTGCGACTTCTCGTCGATCGACAGCACCACCGCATGGGCCGGCGGATCGACGTAGAGGCCGACGATGTCCGTGAGCTTCTCGGCGAAGGCCGGGTCGTTGGAAAGCTTGAAGTGCCGCCAGCGGTGCGGGCTGAGGCCGTGCGCTTTCCAGATCGCTTGCACCGTCGACGCCGCGACGCCGGCGGCCTTCGCCATCGCCCGCAGCGTCCAGTGGGTCGCCTCAGCCGGCGGCGGCCTCTGCGTCAGGCGGACGATCTCGGCGACGCGCTCCGGTGCGATCGGCGGCTTGCCGGGCGGGCGCGACCGGTCGCGAAGCAGGCCGTCGACGCCCTCGTACATGAAGCGCTCCTGCCAGCGCCACACGCAGGTCTTGGACTTACCGGTCTCGGCCATGATCGCCGAGGTGCCCAAACCGGCGCCGCTCAGAAGCACGACATGGGCCCGCCAGACGTGCTTCTGCGGGCTCTTGGGGTTCGCGACGATCGCTTGCAGCCGCTCACGGTCGCAAGAAGAGGTGGTGATGGAGATGCCTGTGCGCATGCGCCAGACTCGCACGGACGCCTGCCAAAGGGAATCCCAAATCGGACTCTTTTGTTCCGGTCAATCCACTAGCGCGCGTGCTCGATCAACTCGGCCGCGCACCACAGCGTGACCGGCCGGGCCTCGGCCTCTGCCGCGTCGATTATCGCGACCTCGCAATTCAGCAGCTCGGCAGCGTGTATGAAGGCCTGCTGGAACTTCATCCGCGATACGCGTCGTGCGACATGCGGGTCATCAGGAGACGCCGCGCCGTCTCGAAACAAGAGCTTATACAGCCGGCGGCCAACCCTGTTCCCAAGGGCTATAAGGGAACATCGATCATCTATCCATCCGGTAGCATTTACCTGGCCACTGACAAAGGAGAGCGGCGGCGCACGGGCAGCTATTACACCCCCGACCACATCGTCGATCACATCGTCCAGAAAACGCTCGGCCCGCAGTGCGCTGCCATCTTCGACCGGTTGAAGGGACAGATTGCCGACAAGAAGCGGGAGTTGCAGGCAGCGCCTGCCAAAGAACGCACGCGCCTTGTACAAGAGCTGGAAGATCTGTGCGGTGCATTTGACGACCAGGTTCTTGAACTTAAGATACTCGACCCGGCGATGGGCTCCGGGCACTTTCTGATCCGCGCCTGCCAGTACCTCGCGGAGGAGATCGCTACAAACCCCTACACAAGCGACCGGGATGCGAACGATCTCGATGGCGACGAATCCACGATCACCTACTGGAAGCGCCGCGTCGCCGAAACCTGCCTGCACGGCGCCGACATTAATCCCATGGCGGTTGAGCTCGCCAAGCTCGCCCTGTGGCTGGAGACGGTCGCAGCGGACGCGCCGCTGACCTTTCTTGACCATCACCTTCAATGTGGCGACAGCATCATTGGCGCGACGATCAGCGCCCTGAACAGCTTGCCCGGTGATGAATGTCTGCTGGAAGGCCAGTTCAGCCGGGAGGTCGAGGTGGCTCTTCCAGCGCTGCTGGAGCCGCTGGCTTCAATCGGCGCCATACCCTCTGATACGGCCGAACACGTCAAGGACAAGGAGCGCATCTACAAGCGCCGCTTTCTGCCGGTGCTTGAGCGGTTTTCGACCGTGGCCGATCTATGGACCGCCGAGGCGATGCAGACAGGCACGGTCCGGCCGGATCAATATGCCGAGCGCTGGCGGCCCTGGATAGTCCCCGGCGCTTCGAAAACATGATGGACTTCGGACTGGTCGCAGGCGGCCCGCGTCCCGCTCGTCGAGAAGGCCGTGAAGCCGTTCCACTGGGAACTTGCGTACCCCCACGTATTTCTTGCAGACAGAGGCGGGGCCGGTAGCGGCTTCGACGTCATATTGGGCAATCCGCCCTACGACGTTCTGTCGGAGAAAGAGTTCAGGTCAGAACATCGATCACCTCAAGCGCTTCATTGAGGTCGATCCAAAATTGGCTTCCACGCGGGGCGAAAAGAATAATCTGTACAAGCTGTTTATTGCCCGAACCGCAAACCTCCTGGCCGACGGCGGCTATTTGAGTTTTATCGTGCCGATGCCGCTTCTTGGCGACAAGCAGGCGCGCGGAATTCGACGTATGCTTCTTGCTAGTGGCGAGTTCTCCGAAATCCACGCGTTTCCGCAGAAGGACAACGTCGCCCGACGCGTTTTCCCGGCTGCCAAGCTGGCAACCGCCCTGTTCGTCTACCGGAAGCTCTCTCAGGCGCGGCGCACAGGCGGCCGCTTCGCCTCGCAGGTACATTCCGGGCGGTTCATTGAGGAGAACGCCTCGACCCTCTGGACGGACAGCAACAGTATTGGGGTCTACGATCCCGAGAATCTCACGATTGTTAGCTGCACCCAGGCGGATTGGGACCTCATGGCGTCGCTCCCCGGCGGCCGCATCGCGCGCCTCGGGGATTACGCGGCGTTCTTCCAGGGGGAGGTGAATCAGACAATAGCGACGGAGAAAGGCTGGCTTACAGAGCCGGAACGGGGCCACTTGGTAACACGCGGCGCCAATATTTCCCTCTACCAGTTGCGCGAAGCCTCGCAGGGTGAAGACATCTATCTTAATGTTGACGCCTTCCTAGATGGCCGCGATGAGGATACGAAGGCTTTTCATCACCGGTTCGAGCGCATCGGCCTCCAGGAGAGCAGCCCGCAAAATAACTTCAGGAGGATCATAGCTTGCCGCATCCCTAAGGGATCTTTTTGTAATCATAAGATCAACTACACGACGAACATGCACGCCCGCATTCCGCTTGAGCTTGTCCTGTTTGTTTTAAACAGCGCTGTAGCTGACTGGTACTTCAGGCTGGGCAGCACGAATGCCGCTGTCAGCCACTATCAACTTTCAAACTTGCCGTGTCCGCTGTTCGGCGCAAAGGATGAGCCCATAGATCAGTCCGTGATCATTAAGCTTGAGGAACGGCTGCAGGCTGCAGGCATATGATCTTGCGGCGATCGAGGCTCCGATTTTGGCGTTGGCTGGGCAGCATGGCTGCACATCGACGCTGGAGCAGGTCATCGTCAGGCTGGTTCGCTTCATCGAGGCCGAAGAGGGGCGGCGTGGCCAGATCGCCCGCTCGTCGCGATCGAACCTCTCCGAGCAAGCCGCGCGGTGCCAAGTTATCTTGGATAAGCTCATGCTCGTCTTGATCGGGATAGACGCCGACAAGCACGATTACATCGTCTCCCGTTTGGACCTCATGCTTTAGCACGTTCGGGCGAAAAATACCCTTATGGGTTAATATTGCGGATCGGCTGTGCTAATGTGTCGCCCGGCGTCAATGCCCATCGGGTATCGGGGGAACCTTGGCCGGCCGTTTCGGGCTCGCCCAACTCAGCCTTGCCCAACTCAGCACTGCATCTTGTGTTTGCGTCGTCGCTGTTCTCTGCGCCCTGACCGGCACGGCGTCGGCGCAGTCGCTTCGCGAAGCCCTGCAGGGACTGGTCGACACCCACCCGGCGATCGCCAGCGGCCGCGACGCGGTCGATGCAGCGGAAAGTGGGCGTGACCGGGCACACGCGAACTATCTGCCCAAGCTCGACGTCACGACCGCCTTCGGTCCGCAATACATTGACAGCCCGGTGACGAGCCAGGCCGGGGGCGGCACATGGGTCTCGGCCGCCCAGATCGCCGGTGTCCAGGTGTCGCAGCTCCTGTTCGACGGCTTCGCCACGCCGGCGCAGGCGGAGGCGGCGGACCTGCAGACCGAAGCGGCGCAATTCGCGCTTGCGGCAACCCGCCAGCAGGTGCTGCTCGAAGGGGTCGGCGCCTACCTTGACGTGGTTCGTCATCGTCGGCTGGTCGAACTGGCACGCGCCAGCGAGCGCACGATCAAGAGTCAGCTCCGTCTGGAGGACGAGCGCGTCCGTCGCGGCGCCGGCATCGCCGTCGATGTGTTGCAGGCCAAGTCCCGGCTGCAGGTGGCGAAGGAGCAGCGGATCGGCTTCGAGGGTGCGCTTCGCCTGGCCATCAGCCACTATCTCCAGACATTCGACCAGCCGCCGGAAATCGACGCCATGATCATGCCGCCGCCGCCGGTGCATCTTGTTCCCGATGATCTGAATGGCGCCATCGTTCTCGCGCAGGCCGAGAACCCGGCGCTCAACGCGAGCCTGGCGAAAATCGCGGAGGCGGCGGAAGGCCAGCGGATCGCCCGGGCTGGCTACTACCCCACCTTCGATCTTGTCGCCGGCGCCAACTACGAGAAGGACACCGATCTCGTCGAGGGTGTCCGCACCGACCTGTCGCTTCTCCTTCGCGCGACCTGGAACCTTTTCGACGGCTTCGCCACCGACGCATCGGCCGCCGAAGCCGCGGCGATCTACCGCGGCCGGCGCAACGACCATGAGGCGCTTGAGCGCCGGGTGGGCGATGCGGTGCGCGGCTGCCTGGCACACCCGCGCCACGGCCAGAGAACGCGAAGACCTGCTCGAAAACGGCGTCGCTATTGCCGAGCAGGTGTTTGCGATGCGCCGGAAGCTGCGCGACGCCGGACGCGAAACCGCCATCAACGTGCTCGACGCTGAGGACGAGCTGACCCGGGCGAAGATTGCTCTGACGGCCGCGCAGGCCGAGGCGCAGATTTCGGTCTATCGCCTGATCGCCGCCATGGGCCGGCTCGGCCCACGTGAGCTCGCCCTGGCCCAGCCCCGCTAAGCGGCAGGTCGCTCAGTCGTCCTTGTTATCCGGTCGAAGCTTCAGTGAGGCGGAGTTGATGCAGTAGCGTTGGCCGGTCGGTTGCGGGCCGTCCGGAAAGACATGGCCGAGGTGCGCGCCGCAGCGGCTGCACATCACCTCGGTGCGGACCATGCCATGCGACCGGTCCGACTCGGCTGCGATCTTTTCCGCATCGACCGGCTGGTAGAAACTGGGCCAGCCGCTGGCCGAGTCGAACTTGGTATCCGCCGCGAACAGCTCCTCGCCGCAGCAGGCGCAGAGGTAGGCCCCCGGCTCCTTCGTCTTCGTGTTCCAATAGGCGCCGGTGAAGGCCCGCTCGGTCCCCTTCTGCCGGCAGACCGCATACTGTTCGGGCGTCAGCTCCCGACGCCACTCCTCTTCGGTCTTCGTCACCTTTTCCGCCATCTGTCTCCTGCCTCGTCGTCGCCGCTGAAAGAGCACATCCGAATTGCGTTGTTGAAATGAGAGGTGCGCGCTCTTTCCTAAGTGTCAAGGAAGGCGGTTCCGCCGGGCATCCCGCTTCGCGCGCAGCCTCGGCCTCAAATGGATGCACACGCGAAAGGAGAGGGTGGCATGGGTTTCGATTTCTCGACGCTGCACGATCCGGCCTTGCCGCAGGTCGTCATGCCGGAATGTCCGGCCGCGCAAAAGCTGAAAGGTCAGAAGGCCCTGGTCACCGGCGGCAGTTCGGGTATCGGCAAGGGCATCGCGCTAGGCCTCGCCGAGGCCGGAGCCGACGTCGTCGTCAACTACCACTCCGGCGCCGAGGAAGGCGAGGCGGTGGCCGAGGCGATCCGTCGCAGCGGCGCGCGGGCCTACGCCCACGGCTGCAACGTTTCCGACGAAGCGGAGGTCGAGGCGATGTTCGCCCGGATGCAGGAGGAGTTCGGCGATATCGACATTCTCGTCGCCAACGCCGGCATGCAGAAGGATGCACCGTTCGACGCGATGACGCTGGCGCAGTGGAACGCCGTCATCGGGGTCAACCTGACCGGGCAGTTCCTGTGCGCGCGCGCCGCGGTGCGCGCCTTCAAGAAGCGCGGCGTCGTCCCAGGCGTCTCCTGCTCCGCGGGCAAGATCATCTGCATGAGCTCCGTCCACGACGTCATTCCGTGGGCCGGCCATGTCAACTACGCGGCGAGCAAGGGCGGCATCTCGCTGATGATGAAGAGCATCGCTCAGGAGGTTGCGCCCTTCCGCATCCGGGTCAACGCGATCTGTCCGGGCGCGATCCGCACGCCGATCAACGAAGACGCCTGGAAGACGCCCGAAGCCTATGGCGAGCTGATGAAGCTCGTCCCGTACAAGCGTATCGGCGAGGCCGGGGACATCGCCCGCGCCGCCGTCTGGCTGGCTTCGGACGATGCCGATTACATCACCGGGCTCAGCCTGTATGTCGACGGCGGCATGACCCTGTATCCCGGCTTCGAGACCGGTGGCTGATGCGCGAAAAGCCCTCTACCGCTGGTGGGGGAGGGTTCTGCGAGTGTTGGCGCGACGCTCCTCCGCCGTCCAGGCCGAGAACGGCCGTTCGCTCAGGGCCGCGTTGAAGTACCGGGGCTGCGCCGAAACCTCCGCTCCGATCCAAGGGGGGAGGTCGAACGCCTGGTCCTCGCTCGACAGTTCCAGCTCGGCGACAACCAGGCCGGCGTTCTCGCCGGCGAAAACATCGATGATCCACAGCAGCCCGCCCACGTCCACCTCGTAGCGCGTCTTCTCGATCAGCGGCCGGCGGCAGCAGGTGTCGAGCAGAACCCTGGCGTCGTCCGGCGGCACCGCGTACTCGAACTCGAGGCGCGAGATGCCGGCGCCGGCGCCCTTGATCGTCAGATAGGCGCCCTCGCCGTAGGTCCGGACCCGGACGATGTGGCCGCCATCGCGGCACAGGTAGCCCTGGCGGATGGCGATCGGCTTGGCGCCGGTCCGCCAGCCGTCGCCGCTGACAAGAAATTTCCGCTCGATCTCGGTACCCAACCAGCTTCCCCTCAGTTGAAGGCGTCGGCGTCATCATCGCGAACGCCGCCGCCATCGTCGGCGTCGTCTTCGGCCGGATTATCCTCGAGGGCAGCGTCGGGATCGGCGATCGCTTCCGCTGCCTGCACCGCTCTGACCTCACCGAGGCGGGCTCCCGGAAAGGCGGCGAGAACGGCCCGGACCAGCGGCTCGGCCTCGACGAGTCGGCGGCGATCGGCGTCCTGCTTGCGGCGCTGTTCGAGAATGGTCGGCTCGCCCTCCTCGCGAGAGACGGCGACGAGCCACGGCTGAGCGGTCTGGCGGGTAAGGAATTCACGCAGGCGGCGGACGAGATCGCCCGCTGCGGCGCCGGTGGGGCGGATTTCGATTCGCCCCGGCTCGAAGCGGACGAGGTGAACCTCGGCGATGAGTTGCCCGTAGAGAATGGCTTCTCGTTCCTCGCGCGCCAGCGCGACGACCGCGGCGAAGTTCACAAGGGCAGTGCCGGCGGGTGCGGCGGTCGTCTCTTCGTCGCCCGGGTCGGCGTCGACCGGCCGCGTCGCCTTCGCCACAGCGACGACCGGCGCGACCGCCGTCGCCGGGGATGCCAACCGCGACGACGGCGCCTGGATGATGGATGATCCGTCCTCTCGCGCGCTCCTCCCGCCGCGATCCGGAGCGACGGACGGCGGAGCAACGCGGGCCCGGGCGCCCGGCGTGGCCGGTATTGTCTTGCCGCCGCCCGTCTCGGAACCGCCTGCGCCGCCACGCCCGTCCTGCGTCCGGCGGAGCACCTCGGCCGGTGTCGGCAGACGGGCGGCATAGGCGATCCGGATCAGGACCATCTCCACGGCCTGCACCGGCGCCGGCGCGGTACGCACTTCGCCCAGCCCCTTCAGCAGCATCTGCCACAGCCGCGTCGCCTCGCCCATGGCCAGCCGCTCGGCCATCTCCCGGCCGCGGACTCGCTCGGCTTCGGGCACGCCGGCCGCCTCGGCGCAGTGCGGCACGACCTTGATCCGCGTCAGCCAGTGGGTGAGCTCGAGCAGGTCCGTCAGGATCTCGATGGGATCGGCGCCGGCGCGATACTGGGCGGCGAGAAGATCGAGTGCGGCGGCCGTGTCGCCACGAACAGCCGCGTCGAGTAGGTCGAACGTGACCGAGCGATCGGCAAGGCCGAGCATGCGGCGGACGTCGTCACCTTCGACGGTGCCTTCGCCGTGGGCAATCGCCTGATCGAGCAGCGACAGGCCGTCGCGGACGCTGCCGTCGGCGGCCCGGGCGATCAGATGCAGCGCCGGCGCCGACGCCTCGACGCCCTCGCGCCGGGCGATGTCGCCGAGGTGCGCAACGAGCACGTCCGCGTCGATCCGGCGCAGGTCGAAGCGCTGACAGCGCGACAGCACTGTGACCGGAACCTTGCGGATTTCGGTGGTAGCGAAGACGAAGCGGACATGCTCGGGAGGTTCCTCCAGGGTCTTCAGCAGCGCGTTGAAGGCGTTGCGCGAGAGCATATGGACTTCGTCGATGATGTAGATCTTGTAGCGCGCCGAGGTCGGGCGGTAGCGGGTCCCGTCGAGGAGCTCGCGGATTTCGTCGACGCCGGTCCGACTGGCCGCGTCCATCTCGATCACGTCCATGTGTCGGTCGGCGGTGATCGCGACGCAGTGAGAGCAGACGCCGCACGGCGCCACGGTGGGCCCGCCCGAGCCGTCGATACCGACGCAGTTGAGTGCGCGGGCGATGATGCGGGCGGTCGTCGTCTTGCCGATCCCGCGCACCCCGGACAGCATGAAGGCATGGGCCAGCCTGCCGGAGGCCAGCGCGTTGGTCAGCGTCCGGACCATCGCCTCCTGGCCGATGAGGTCGGCGAAGGTGGCGGGGCGGTACTTCCGGGCGAGGACCCTGTAACCGTCCGCCACCCCGCCAGCCGGAAGCCCGGCCGCCGCGCCCGCTACGATAGGATCGGCGGCGGCCGGCTCGGTCCCTCTCGGGCTGTCGTTCAGCGCATCGCTCGGCGGCAAGTCGAATCCCAAGCGCCCGCCGGCTGGCCTGGCGCCGTTTCGAGTGGGTCGCAAAAAACGTACTGGGAGACTGGACGAACGACCCGGGCCGAAACTCGTTACGGCTGCTTCCTTCCGGATCTGACCGGATTGGCGAGGGGCCCGTCCGCCGCCAGCCTCCCAGCACCACTATATCAGCCGCGGACCGGCGAGAGGCAAGGTCTTTGCCGCATGGCCGGTGTGGGACGGGCGAGCAGCCAGGACGCGAGAGATCATGCCCAATGTTATGACCGGCTCGAGCATTGCCGTTAAGCTGGCGCTATGTCAGCCTCTCAGGCGATGAAGCTCCTGCACTACACCGGAGTGCCGCTCGACCGCGGCGAAGCCTTCCGCCGCGATGGGGACTGGCTGCGTGACCAGCTGGCCGATGCGCGCAGCCGCATCTTTCCGTTCTGGCGCGAACACAACCTCATCGCCGCCGGCGGGATCCCCAGGGCGGTGGCCTTAGGGTCCGAGGAGAACCTGCTCACCCGCGCCGATGTCGTTGTATTTCTCGGCCTCGATGAAGCCGGGCGCGCCTGTTTCACCGCAGATCTCTCGAGCGTCGACAAGCCGGCGCTCGACGCCCTGATCGGCGAGGGGGCCCGGTTCATCACCCTGCGCCGGGTGGGCGCGGTGATGGATCGCGGCGACGGCGCCATTCTGGCCATGGCCCGCGCCCTGATCCTCTGGCACGGCCGGCACCGCTTCTGCAGCGTCTGTGGCGCGCCGACCGAGAGCCGGGAGGGCGGCCACGTCCGCGCCTGTATCGGGACCGGGTGCGGCAGCCTGCATTTTCCAAGGACGGATCCGGCGGTCATCATGCTGGTCACGCGCCGGGAAGGCGATGGCGAGCGGTGCCTGCTGGGCCGCCAGGCCCGCTGGCCGACGGGTATGATGTCGACCCTGGCGGGCTTCGTCGAGCCGGGCGAAAGCCTGGAGGAAGCGGTTCTGCGCGAGGTCGAGGAAGAAACTGGCATTCGGATTGCTAACGCCCTCTATAGAGGTTCGCAGCCGTGGCCGTTTCCGTCGTCACTGATGCTGGGCTTCCGTGCCGAAGCGGTCGGCGGCGTCGAGCCTCGGGTGAATGCTGCGGAGCTGGAGGATGCCCGCTGGTTCAGCCGTGACGACATCCGCGCTCGCCGCTCGACCGGGCTCATTCTTCCAGGGCGGGATTCCATCGCGCGACGGCTGATCGACGACTGGGTGAGCGAAGACAAGGGGGGAAGGACGGCGCAGACGGAGGAGGCGCAACCGTGCCCGGCATTGTGATGATCAGAGACGCGAGGATCGGCGATGCCGACGGCATGGCCGCGGTATACGTTGATGCGTGGCGGACGACCTATCCGGGGATGGTCCCCGACAAGGTTCTGGTCCGGATGTCGAAACGCGATCAGGCGATGCAGTGGGCC
The DNA here is from genome assembly GCA_963789785.1 of uncultured Alphaproteobacteria bacterium. Taxonomy (GTDB): domain Bacteria; phylum Pseudomonadota; class Alphaproteobacteria; order Rhodospirillales; family Defluviicoccaceae; genus JAEULH01. Next base: position 26,165 of record CAWBNC010000024.1, read on the forward strand.
CACGCCATTTCCGCACGCCCGCAAACGGATGCGATCATCGTCGCCGAACTGCGGCGTCACGGGATCATTGGCTTCGGGAGCTGCGGGCCGGCGCGGCGGACAATTCTGCCTCAGGCGGCGGAGATCTATACGCTCTATGTCCGTCCCGGCTACCAGGACCGAGGGCTCGGCCGCCAGCTCCTGAACCGGCTGTTCGAGCGGTTGACCGAGAATGAGCTGCCGTCTGCCCTCGTCTGGGTTCTGAGCGCCAATCCCGCCCGGTACTTCTACGAGGCAATGGGCGGTCGGCAGGTCGCCGAACGCAAGGAGCGCCTGTGGGGCTGCGACCTGCCGCAGACCGCATACGGCTGGGCCGATGTGCGCACCGCCAGCGTTCCCAGGCGGAGCGCGCGCGAGCAATAGCCGACGAGTGGTTCAACGGGTGGTAAGGGCGGGTGGTTAGGGCGGACCGATGCGTCTGTCCGACAGCTGGAAAAAAAACAGGCATCGATCCGCTGGGTCCTGCGAGGCGACGGGGGCGAGGCGGCAGAAGCGGATGGCTCGTCGCAAGGGCCTTGGCAAACCAGGGGCCTTACCAAACCGTAATTTGCGCGCACCGATACCGCATGCGATGGATTCCGAAGCGGCCCGTTTTTCGGGTATAGTCGAATTGGGCTTTGATAGCTCACGGGTTGAGCGACGTGCGCTACCGACATCTCGCCGTGAAGAGGGAACAGTCCCGACTCGTCATCTCTAACCGCTCGTTAAGCGGTCGCCGCGCATCATCAGTGCACGCTTGGTAGAAAGTCGTAGTCGACCCGTCCATGGACAGCGCCGATCCGTCTCAGGCAGCGACCTCGCAACCGCGCCAGCCGAACATCACGCGCAGAATGTCGCGGCGGTGGCCTCTGGGGCGGCCTCGGCGGTTCCTGCGCGCCGCTGCATGGATGCCTGTTCTGGCCCTGGCGGGAGCCGCGGGCGCACGGCTGTTCAGTCTGCAGTTCTGGCCGGTCGAGCTCCTCTGGCATTTCACCGAGACATTCTTTTTCCTTAGCGTCGCCCTGAGCCTGGTCCTGCTCGCGCTCAGCTTCTACATCCCGGCCGCGGCGGCGGCGGTGCTGGCGGTCTTCTTCGGCTTTGCGGCCGGCAACGTGCCGGGCGGGGCCGCGCCGCACTCCCAGTCGATACTGCCGGCGGCGCAGGCCTATGCCGGCGAGGCGAGGGAGCCCGCCGAGGCCGGGTTCCGCCTAGTGACGCACAATCTCTATGTCCGCAACAACCGCCGCGACGATCTGGCGGCGTGGCTGCGTCGGCAGGACGCCGACGTCATCGTCATGCAGGAGGTCGACATGGACATGGCGGCGGTGATGCAGGCCGCCGTCGATCGTTACCCTCACCAGTTCTTCGGCTGGCCGAAAAACTGGGTTGAGCGCCCGGAGCTGCGCCGCCTGCTTAGCGGCCTGGCGATCCTGTCGCGCTTTCCGTTGGAGGACGGGTCGGTGTTCCGCCAGACGCGCTGGAACGCACCGGCCGCGACCGCGCGGCTGATGCTGCCGGGGGGCGCGCAGGTGCGACTGGTCGTGGTCCACACGATGAACCCGATCCGCCGCTCCGGCCTGCGCGCCCGCAACGCGCTGATGACGGCGCTCGCAGAGGAACTGAAGGCTTACGCCGGACCGCTCGTCGTCGCCGGCGACTTCAACGCGACGCCGTACACACCAGCCTTCGCCCAATTCCTGAAAGCCGCCAATCTGACCACGAACCGGGGCTATCCCGGCACCTACCCGCAGTTCGCCGGCGCCTTCGGCCTGCCGATCGACCATGTGCTGGTGCGAGACGCACGGATCGCCGAGATCGAGGCGCTGGACGCGTTCGGCTCCGATCACCGGCCGCTGCGAGCGGACCTGATCATCCCTGCCGCCGCGGACCCAACTGGCGGATAAGGTCACGGCAACGCCGTGCCGCGGGATCCTAGCGGTGGCTATTCCGCGGCGGCGCTGCGGGCGGGCAGGGGCCTGTTGCCGGCGTCGACGTAGACGTTGCGCGGCCGCCACGACCGCGCCGCCTCCGCCGGGATGGTGACGTAGGCGGCGATGATGATGATGTCGCCGGTGCTGGCGAGATGCGCGGCCGCACCATTGATGCAGATGCAGCCACTGTATGCCTCGCCTTCGATGACATAGGTCTCGAAGCGGGCGCCGCTGCTGACGTTGTAGATCTGCACCTGCTGGAAGGCGACGAGCCCCGCCAGATCCATGAGCCGGCGGTCGATGGTGATGCTGCCCTCGTAGTGGAGGTTGGCGTCGGTCACCGTCGCCCGATGGATCTTCGCCAGCAGCATGGGCACCTGAACCCCCACGGCGGCCTGCTTCATGTCTTGTTTCATCATGTTGGCAGCTCCACTTCGTGCGTCATTGTCCCCGCTAAGCGCAGCCTATTCGCGCCGCGACCCCTGTTTCGGACAGTCGCCCAGCCGCCTTGCGCTCAGGAACTCCCGGTCCCCGGTTTTGGCGAGGACGCCTTCGTTTTCGACCGAAACTTCGTACGCCGTGGCGCTCTTGATCACAGCCACGCTGCGCGACGTTCCCTTGCCGACGTTCGGCAGGTCACACTGCGCGACCGTTTCGAAGCGGTCGGCTGAGACCTTCCGCGTCGTCATCTTGCAGCCGGCGCGCTTCGACGCTTCGTGCTGCTTCTTCCATTCGCTTACCGGATCGACGCACACCTGCCGCTCGATGGTCGCAGGCTTGCTGGCCGCGTGCAGCGTCCGGGTGAACTGCCACAGGCCGGGCGTCAGGTTCGGCCACTCGACATCCGCGGCCGCCGCCGCGCTTGCAGCTGCGAGGCCGACCATCACGGTCACGACAATCCTGCTGCAGATCCACCGCGCGGTGCCGGCGATAACAACGGTTGTTCCGGCCATTTCGGTCTCCGTGCTTGTCCGGCGAGAGGTTATGCCGCAAAAGGCCGAGATTGTTAATGGCGAACCAAACGCGGCAGGGATTCCGGCAGACGATCGGGCAGAGGATTGTGTATGGCATACGACACCGCCGAGCTTGCCACCATGGCCGCGGCGCTTCTGGCCGCCGGAATCGGCGCCGGCCTGCTTGCCGGGATGCTAGGGGTCGGCGGCGGCATCGTCATCGTCCCGGTCCTGTACCATCTGTTCAGTCTGCTCGGCATTCCCGAAGACGTGCGGATGCACGTTGCCGTCGGAACCTCGCTTGCGACCATCATCCCGACCTCCATCTCTTCGGCGCGGGCGCATGCCTCACGCGGCGCAGTGGATATGGATCTGCTCCGCGCCCTCGGCCCTGCCGTCTTCTTCGGCACGCTCATGGGCGCCGGGCTCGCCGGGCTGCTTCGCGGCGATGTTCTCAGCGCGGTTTTCGCGGTGGTCGCGCTGGCGGTGGCGGCGAACATGGCCTTCGGGATGGAAGGGGTCGCGCTCCGCGATGGCCTCCCCCAAGGCTGGCGCAAGCTCACCATCGGCGGGCTGATCGGCGGCATTTCAGCGATGATGGGGATCGGCGGCGGCTCCCTGACGGTACCGGTGCTCAGCGCCTGCCAGTACCCGATCCGCAAAGCCGTGGGCACGGCCGCGGCCGTCGGGCTGATTATCGCCGTGCCGGGAGCGCTCGGTTTCATCGCCACCGGCTGGGGCGTGGACGGTCTTCCGCCCGGCTCCCTCGGCTACGTCAACCTGATCGGCTTCGCGCTGGTCGTGCCGACGACCATGCTGGCGGCGCCATGGGGCGCACGGCTCGCCCACGCGGTCCGGCCGCAGCTCCTGCGCCGCGCCTTCGCCGCGTTCCTTTGCCTGACCGCGCTCAGGATGATCTACGGGCTGATCAGCTGATGCCGGCGGTGCCTGCGCCCTGCGCCGGCTAGATCAGCCCTGTTGGGGATGGACTCGTCCGAGCGCGGAAAAGTGTTCGAGTAGCTGTATCTCATCTGCGTCCAGCCGGGCGCAGGATGCTCTGATATTACGATCTTGGAAAAACCCTGCATGGCGGCTGACCTGACGTGGTTCAGGCGGCCCAACTCGCCGCCGTATCGACGAGCAGCGCGTAGAGCGCTTCGGCGTCGTCGGTGCCCCTGAGTTTCTCGCACGTCGGTTTGTCGCGCAGCAGACGCGAAACCCTGGCGAGGGCCTTGAGGTGATCGGCACCCGAGGCCTCCGGCGCGAGCAGAAGAAAGATAAGATCGACCGGACGGTCATCGATGGCATCGAAATCGATCGGCTGGTCGAGCCGGGCAAAAAGCCCGTAGAGCTTGATCCAGCGTCGACAGCTTGCCATGGGGGATAGCGATCCCGTTGCCGACGCCTGTGGTTCCCAGCCGCTCGCGCTTCATCAGCGTCGAGAATAGCGCCCGCTCGGGCTGACCGGTAATCTCGGAGGCGCGCTTGGCGAGATCCTGCAACGCCTGCTTCTTGCTGGTGGCGCGTAGCCGCGCGATCACGTTCTCGGGTTTGATCAGGTCGGAGATGTCCATGGCGTTGGTACCCCTCACGCCTTGCGCGTATTCGCGGGGTCAATCCAGCCGATATTGCCGTCGGCGCGGCGGTAGATGACGTTAAGGCCGCCGGTCGAGCGGTTGTGGAAGATCATCGCCGGGCTGTCGGCCAGATCCATGCGCATGACTGCTTCGCCGACGCTCATGGTAGCTATCTCCGTCGCAATTTCTGCGATGATTGCAGGTTGACCATCGGCCGATAATTCCTCTTCGTCGTTTTCCGCGGCGATGACGTATTGCTGCGCCGGGGTGCTGTCCTCTTCCGCCCGGCGGCTGTGATGATGGTCGGTAAGCCGCCTCTTGTAGCGCCGTAGCTGCTTGGCGATGCGCTCGACGGCGGCATCGACCGCGGCGTAGGCATCGTCCGTCGCGGCGCGGCCCTGGACCATGAATCCTCGGGTCGGGTGCACCGTGACGTCGGCACGAAAGAGATGGGCCTCGCGCGAGACCGTAACCACCGCGTCGTGCGCTTTTGGAAAATACTTGCCGACAACGGCGGCCAGGGCGTCGCCGATATGGCTGCGCAGCGCCTCGCCGATATCCAAACCTTTGCCGGTAATCGAGATGTCCATGGTTATGGGATCCTGAGGCCGGGTGATAGGCGCACCGTCACCGTTCTGGTGCCGAAAGCGTCCCAGACTTTCAGGCAGAGACCGTAGAAAACGCGCATGTTTGCGTCGATGCTAGGGTCCGAGAAGGCCGGGACGATAGATGTCGCGACAAATGGTGTCAAGCCATGCCCTTTCCGTCGTAGCGGCGCAGCGCGTACTTTTCGCGCCGACGCTGCACCGAGGATGGGATGCCCATCGCTTCGCGATACTTGGCCACAGTTCGCCGCGCGATGTCGATACCTTCCTTTTGAAGGAGCTCGGCAAGCCCGTCGTCGGAGAGAACATCGCCGGCGCTTTCGGCCTCGATCAGACGCCTTGATGTGGTGACGCACGGACTCGGCGGAATGGATATCGCCGCCGCGCGATCCGCCGACCGCGTGGGTGAAGAAGTACTTCAGCTCGAAGATACCGCGCGGCGTCGCCATGAACTTGTTCGAGGTGACGCGGCTGACGGTGCTCTCGTGCATGCTGATGGCCTCGGCGATATCGCGCAGGATCAGCGGCCGGAGGCCATGGACGCCGTTGATGAAGAAGCCTTCCTGCTGGCGGATGATCTCCGCTGAAACCTTGAGAATGGTCGTCGCCCGCTGGTGCAGGGACTTGACCAGCCAGTTGGCGGTCTGCATGCATTCGGCGATGTACTGTTTGTCTTCGCGCGAACGCGCGCTTTTGTTCAGCCTGACGTAGTACTGGTTGTTGACCAGCACCCGCGGCAAGGTCTCGCTGTTCAGCTCAACGACCCAGCCGCCGTTTGGCTGCGGCCGCATCATGACGTCGGGAACGACCGGCTGACTGACGACGTGATCGAAGGCCAGTGCCGGCTTCGGGCTCAGCGTGCGGATCTCGGCGGCCATCTTCAGGATCTGATCGTGTCCCACCCCGCAGACCCTGGCCAGACCGGCCCAGTCGCGCCTGGCGAGGAGATCGAGATGATCGAGCAGGGCCTGCATCGGTTCGTCCAGCCGGCCGCGATCTTCGAGCTGGAGGCCGAGACACTCGGCAAGGCTCCGAGCGAAGATTCCCGCGGGCTCGAACGTCTGCAGCTTGGCCAGCGTTGCCTCGACCTGAGCCAGCGAACAGCCGAGCGCCTCGGCAGCGCCGGCGAGGTCGGCACTGAGGTAGCCCGTGTCGTCCAGAAGATCGATGAGGTAGTGCCCGATCAGACGCTCCGCGGGATCGTCGATATCGACGGCGAGCTGGCCGCTCAGCACCTCGCGCAGCGACGTTCCGCCTGCCAGCAGATCCTCGAAGTTGGTCGTCGTGGTCGTCGAAGTTGCCGTTGCGACCGCGCAACGCCGCGCCGCTCCCGGCATCGCCGCCGATGCCCGCCGCCGCCATCGAAGACGTTGTCGTAGAAGTCGCTGTCGATGCCGGCTCGCGCGTAGTCGGGCGAATCGTCGGCCAGCGCCCGATCGAGCGAGCGCGGGTCGCCGCCGTCGCTCCCATCACTGGCTTCCCCGGCCGTCTCGACCGGATCCGCCGCCCGCGCTTCACCGGCTTCGGCGCCATCGCCCGCAGGCGCGGCGTCGCCGGCCTCGAGAAGCGGGTTCTGCTCCAACTGCTGGTCGACATATGCCGAAAGTTCGAGGCTTGAAAACTGCAGCAGCTTGATGGCCTGCTGCAGTTGCGGCGTCATGACCAGCGCCTGAGTTTGCCTCAGGTCGAGACGAGGGCCGAGCGCCATCCCGGATCCGCTCAAAGACTGAACCGGTCGCCGAGATAGACGCGGCGGACGTCTTCGTTGCCGACAATGTCGGCGGCCGTTCCCTCTGTCAGCACGAAGCCGTCGTGGATGATGTAGGCCCGGTCGATGACATCCAGGGTCTCGCGGACGTTGTGGTCAGTGATCAGCACCCCGATGCCGCGGTCCTTCAGGTGAACGACAAGATCGCGGATGTCGTTGAGCGCGATCGGGTCGATACCGGCAAACGGCTCGTCGAGGAAGATGAAGTGCGGCCCCGAAGCGAGGGCGCGCGCGATCTCGACCCGGCGCCGCTCGCCGCCGGACAACGCCAGCGCCGGCGACCGGCGGACATGACCGATGGAGAACTCGGCGAGCAGGCCTTCGAGAATCGCCTCGCGCCGCTTCCGCTTGCGCTCGACCACCTCAAGGATGCAGCGGATGTTGTCCTCGACGTTGAGCCCGCGAAAGATCGAGGCTTCCTGCGGCAGATAACCGACGCCCAGCCGCGCGCGGTGGTGCATCGGAAAGCTGGTCACGTCCTCGCCATCGATGGTGACAGTGCCCTCATCCGGCGCCAGCAAGCCGGTTATGATGTAAAAGCAGGTCGTCTTGCCGGCTCCGTTCGGCCCAAGCAGCCCGACGATCTCGCCGCGCTGCAGCGACAGGCTGACACTGCGCAACACCGTCCGCTGGCCGTAGCGCTTGCTGATGTTTGCCGCGAAAAGGCCCCGGTCGCCGCTGACCAGCCGCGGCCGCCGCGAGGACTGCGTCGGCTGATCGGGGGTACGGGGGGAAACGGTGCTTCTAAGGTCCATCTTCACGAATGCCGAGATCCGCTCGGTAAAGGTCAGCCGCCGCTGCCGCTATTCAACTGAATCCGCCCGCGGACTCGCCCTGCGCTGGGCTCGGGCCGCTCACAGGCAAAGAGCCTGCTCACGCCGGAATTGAAATCCATTTGGCCCCGGCATCCATCGAGCCGATCGCTACCGCGAAAGATCTTAACGGATCCTTCGACGGTCGCGATACCGCTTTTGGCATCGTAATTGCCTCGGTCGCTGAAGATCGTCTCCTTTGGCGGTCACGACCTTGACGTTCCCGACCGCATCCACGGTCGAAAGGTCGGACTTCCCGTTCGCGTCCTTGGCGAAATAAGCGGTAATCGTATCGCCGTATATCTGCCGGTCCGGCTGCACGGCAACGGCATTACCGGTGGCGACCAGCCGGTTGGCCTTGGGCCAGTACTCAAGGCTGCGATCGGCGGTGATCTCGTTGCGGTCGCTGATCAGTCGGACCCGGTCGCCGCCGGTGAGAAGCAGGCGGTCTTCGGCTACCTCATAGACGGCATGCGCGCCAAAGGCCGTCTGATTCGCCGTCGCCAGACGGACCGACCCATCGGCGATGACACGGAAGATTTCACTTTTGCCGGCGGGACCGTCGCGATAGAGCGCGCGAAGCTCCCGCGCCTGAACCTGAAGATCGCCACGGACCGCGCGGGCGTTGCCCCGAGCGATGACGACCTGCTCTCCGCGCTGCCACTCCAGGCCTTCGTCGGCGTCAATGCGCAACTCCGTGCCGGGCTGCCCGGTCGTCGCCTGGGCGCCGACCCCTGGCGCCGTCCCGGCGGCGAACGCAAGGGCCGACAGCAGGGCCAGCATGCCGCCCAGGCGAAAGCGGCGCCGGAGGCGGCGCAACGAGGGGCGGCGTCGGCTCATGACGGTTTCTCCTGTGCGGTCCCGGCAACCGTAAGGGTCGAACGACCGTCGACGAAGATGGTCTGGCCGAAGCCGGTCGCGTGGAAGCCTTCGCCCGAGACCGACCCGAACGGCCCCTGGCCCTGCACCGGATCTGTCCCGGAGGCCGTTCCGGCAGCCAGATCGAAATCGGCGGCCGCCGTTTCATAGCGCGACCCGTCCCCCGTCAACAGGACGACACCGCCGTCGAGGTTCAGCAGGCGGGCGTCCTGATGAAACCGGCCGTCGGCCGCGGTGATGACCGTCTTCGTGCCGTCCTCCATCTCGATTTCGCCGCGCGGCCGCGTCAGGCCGAGGATGCCGGGCTCGCCCTCGATCTGCCGGACGAAATCGGCGGTGATGATGTAAGGCTGTCCCTTGTCGTCGCTGCCGGTAAGCCGGGCTTTCACGAGCCCCTCGCCATCGGCGTCGAGTTTGTCCAGGGCCGCCATGCCGATGCGCAGCCGGTCCATACGCGGCTGTATCTGCGGCCAGATTACGACGTACGCCACGGTTATCGCGGCGACGACGACGAGGACGATCCGCACCGTCCGGGCGATCGCGACATGGCGCCGGGTCCGCCGCGCCGCCTCCGCGCGCGCGCGGCCCCAGACCCCCATCGTCGCCATCGCCATTGCGGGTCTCGCCCGTCGAGTCCTGCGGCAACATCGACCCCGGTGCAGCGGGCGGACGAGATCGCCGGATCTCCTCCAACGTCCTCCCCTTCAGGCGATGCCGGCTCGCAGGCAGTCGTGAATGTGGATGATCCCGACGGGGCGTTTGTCCGCGACCACGAACAGGCTGGTGATGTTGCGGCCGTTCATGAAGCCCAGCGCCTCGCTGGCGAGAGCGTCGGGGCGAATCGTCTTCGGGTGCGGGGTCATGACATCCGCCGTCCGTCTGCGACAGCAGATTGGGTGCCATGTGCCGGCGCAGGTCGCCGTCGGTGATGAGACCGCACAGCGCGCCCTCGGCGTCGACGATGCCGGCACAGCCGAAGCTCTTGACGCTCATGACGATCAGCGCCTCCGACATCGGCTCGTCTTCGCCGAGCAGCGGCACGGCCGCGCCGGCGTGCATGACCGCCGAGACCTTGAGCAGCCTGCGGCCGAGCTTGCCGCCGGGATGAAGGATGTGAAAGTCGTCGCCGGAGAAGCCCTTGCGTTCCAGCATGGCGACCGCGAGCGCGTCGCCGAGCGCCAGCATGACCGTGGTCGAGGTCGTCGGCGCAAGGCCCATCGGACAGGCTTCCGGGGTGTCGGGCAGGACCAGAACAACGTCGGCGGCCTCGGCCAGCGTGCTGTTGCGCCGGCCGGTGATGGCGATCAGGCCGATGGTGAAGCGCTTGGCGTAGGTCACGAGATCGGCGAGCTCGGTCGTCTCGCCCGAGTTGGATAAAGCGATGACCGCGTCGTTCTCGGTGATCATGCCAAGGTCGCCGTGGCTCGCTTCGGCCGGATGAACGAACGAGGCCGGCGTTCCGGTCGAGGCCAGCGTCGCTGCGATCTTGGTGGCGATGTGGCCGCTCTTGCCCATGCCGGTGACGATCACCCGGCCGGTGACCCGGCCGAGAAGGTCGACCGCGCCGGCGAATTCGTCGCCGAGGCTGCGGCTGAGCGCCTCGATGCCGGCCGCTTCGAGCCGGAGAACCCGCCGTCGCCGAGTCGAGTCCGCCGTGGGTGTCGTTGATGAGCAAACCAACCGCTGCGTCGTTCAAGACTTCCATCCTCATCGGCTCCGACACTGCCCCGATCGCCGACCGCCGCTGCGCGCCGCTCCGGCGCGCGCGATGCGCGTGCCGTGCCGATTCATGGCCAGTATGGTAAGCCGGCGGGCGCGGATCAACGCATGATCGCCGCCTGACCGGGCCGGTGGCCAGGAAGCCGATGCGGCCGATGCGGTGACGGCCCGAAGGTCGGCACGATCCGGCTCAGTGGGCGAAAATGTCCTCGTCGGGCCAGCCTTCCACGTCCAGCCGGGCGCGCGCCGGAACGAAGCGGAAGCAGGCTTCAGCCAGTTCTTGACGATTTTCCCGAGCAAGCATTTCGTCGAGACGCTGGCGCAGTCGATGCAGGTAGAGCACGTCGCTGGCGGCATACATGAGCTGCTCGGGCGTCAGCTGGGCGCGACCCCAGTCGGAACTCTGCTGCTCCTTGGACATCTCGACGCCTATCAGCTCGCGACACAGCTCCTTCAGGCTATGCCGATCGGTGTAGGTCCGGGCGAGTTTCGACGCGATCTTGGTGCAATAGACCGGTGCGCAGACGACGCCGAGATAGCGGTACATGAGCCCGACGTCGAAGCGGGCAAAGTGAAACAGCTTGGTCACCCGCCCGTCGGCGAGCAGCGCCTTCAGATTAGGCGCGGCATAATCATCTTCGGCGCCCTTGCTCCGGGGAAACTGGACGAGATGGCAAGCGCCGTCGCCTGCCGAAAGCTGGACGAGACAGAGCCGGTCCCGGTGGGCGCGCAGGCCCATCGCCTCGGTGTCAATGGCGACCACATCGCCAAGATCGAGGCCATCGGGCAGGTCGCCGCGGTGGAGCTCTATCGGGCCGCTGTCCAACTTGGCTCCGCCGGATTTGCTCCTTCATCACAACGCTGCGTCTGGTGCCCAGGAGAAGACTCGAACTTCCACGACCTTTCGGCCACAGGTACCTGAAACCTGCGCGTCTACCAATTCCGCCACCTGGGCAACCGGAGGGGAGGGCGATGCCGACGCACGCGCACCCGAAGATGTTGCTACGACTCGGGCCGTCTGCTGTCAACAGCGTTGCGCGCCGCGTGCGGCAATGGCGGCTTCGCTGGACGTATCTCCGGACTGCGGCGCATATGGCGGTTGGCGAGGTTGACGGCGCCGGGCAACTAAGATAAGCGGCAGTGGCGAGTGGAAAAAGAGCCGTCGATGGTGGCCGGCTCGGGCGCAGCGGAGGGCCGGAAAGTGTTGGATCGGCGCCTGATCACCGTGTTCGGCGGCGCGGGTTTCATCGGCCGCCATATCGTCTGGCGGCTTGCCCACGACGGCTGGATCATCCGCGTGGCCGGCCGCGATCCCGAACGCGCCATGTTTCTAAAGACCTACGGCGACCCCGGCCAGATCGTGCCGGTCGCGGCGGATGTCACGCGCGCGGCAAGCGTCCAGGCGGCGGTCGTCGATGCCGACGCCGTCGTCAATCTTGTCGGCATCCTCTCGCCCGGCGGCCGCAACAGCTTCGACGCCGTCCACGCCCAGGGCGCCGCCAATGTCGCCGCCGCGGCGCGCGATGCCGGCGCCGCCCGCCTGATCCAGTTCTCGGCTATCGGCGCCGACCCATCGTCCCCTTCCGTCTACGCCCGGACCAAGGCGGCCGGCGAGCAGGCGGCGATATCGGCGTTTCCCGACGCCACCATCCTCAGGCCGAGCGTGGTCTTCGGACCCGAGGATCGCTTCTTCAACCGCTTTGCCTCGATGGCGCGGATGCTGCCGGTGCTGCCGGCGTTCGAGAGCAGGGTACAGCCGGTCTACGTCGGCGACGTTGCCGACGCGGTGATGCGAGTGCTGGCCGATCCTTCGACCCGCGGCAAGATTTTCGAACTCGGCGGGCCGCGGGTCATGACCTACCGCGAAATTATGGAGATCGTGCTGAGGGAGACGGGGCGCCGGCGCTGGTTGGTGCCTTTGCCGCTGTCGATCGCCGCGATCCAGGGCTGGTTTCTGGAAAAGCTGCCGTCGCCGATGCTCACCCGCGACCAGGTCAAGTTGCTCGGCATCGACAACGTCGTCGCCGCGAACGCGCTCGGCCTGAAGGACCTGAACATCGCTCCGACCGCCGTCGAAGCCATCGTTCCGACCTACCTCGCCTCCTACCAGCCGCCGGTCAAGCAGTCGCTGCGCGGGCTGTAGCGGGGCGCGCCTCAGCCCCGGCAGGGCGCATCGTCCGCCGGGACCGACGCGGCGAGAAAGCGCCAAGCGCGGATGTCGTCGGGCCATGCTTCGTCGGCAAGCCCGGCCTTGCGCTTGAGCTGGGTGAGGAACTCCCGAGGCTCGCGGAGCGTCTCCCAAACCTGGGGCAGGAACAGCGCACGTCGGCCATCGGCTTCGATGATCAGGCCGTCCCTGCCGGGACGCAGCCGGGACAGCAGATCGCACTCATCGGCGAAGACCAAAGCCGCGGGATGGCTCAGGATCGAGACGTCACGGCAAGATCGTCACATTCGCCGCGATCGAGCGGCGGGAAACGGTGGTCGTCGAATCCCGCGGCGTATGCGTTCTCCGCGATATCCTCGGCCAGCGGCCGGAATGCCTGCGCAGTGCCGATGCAGCCGCGCAGCCGGCCCTCGCGGCGCAGGGTGACGAACGAGGCGCCGGCGCCGGCAAGCGCGCCCGTGAACTCGGCAACGTCCACCCGAAGCGGCCGGCCATGGTCGAGGCCGTGGGCGATCGACGCTTTGGCCAAAGCGCGCATCGTTTCGCCGTGGCGGGCGACGATCGCCTGCAGAGCCTGTTCGTTGTCATCGGTCGCGGATTCGGCGGTCACAGGCTCAACGAACAGCCAGGCGCCGTAGCCGACCACCCGCCGCCGGTCTCCGGCCGTATCGCCGGAATTGCGAACGTCGAGCGTCGTCGCCGTCAGCTTGCGTCGGCGCGCGACCGCCAGCAGCCCTCCCACCGGGATCCGGCCGCAGGCCTGGTCGAAGCCGATGTCATCCGGCGCCAGCGTCTCGATGGCCCGCGCAGTGGCGGCATCGACAGCCCGCGCGCTGGCGTAGTCCAGGTAATGGCTGAGGTCGGAGCTGACGACGATCAGCGTCTCCGGGCCGCCCCACAGTCGTTCCAGGATCTCCGCAACCTCGGTCGCGCTCGCCTGACCGGCGACGAGGGGAACGATTGTGAAGTGCCCGAGGATCTCCTGCAGGAAGGGCAGGTGGACTTCGAGGCTGTGCTCTTCGGCGTGCGTGGCTTCGAATACGGAAACCTGCGGCAACGACAGGATTTGGGCGACGGCGGCGGTGTCCACCGGGACCAGCCCCAGCGGTGTCGCGAAGGCGGAGGCTGCGGTCGCGCCGATACCGCGCAAGGGTACGCGATGGCACGGTCCGATGAGCACGACGCGGTGGATCTCGTCGGCATAGGGTCGCAGGCAAGCATAGGCGGATGCGGCGACGGGGCCGGAATAGATGTAGCCGGCGTGCGGCGCGATGATCGCCTTGGCTCGCCCGCCTGGGTGCGGTTCGGCATCGGCCTTCCGCAGCAGCGAGCGGACGCTGGCCTCGAGATCCCTCGCGTCACCGGGATAGAACATACCGGCGACGGCGGCAGGACGGACGTGACTCATCACATGAACTCCGCTGTCCTATGCTATGATTCTAGCAATGCGGCGCGGTCGGCTCAACGGCCTCTGCCGGCTTGCAGGCCGCAATAGGCGCGACGCGGCGCGGGGCACGCGACGGAGTGCGAACAGGCCCGCGGGAGGACCGGCCATGAGCCGAGAGACAAACACGGCGGATTTCGACGGCGCGGTCGCCGGTCGCTACTGGCACCGACTCGACGACGGCCGGATTCAGTGCGACATCTGCCCGCGCCTGTGCCGACTGAACGAAGGCCAGCGCGGCCTGTGCTTTGTTCGGGGCCGGCAGGGCGACGGAGTCGTGCTGACCACCTACGGCCGGTCGAGCGGTTTCTGCATCGACCCGATCGAGAAGAAGCCGCTTGCCCAGTTCCTGCCCGGCACGCCGGTTCTCTCATTCGGGACAGCGGGTTGCAATCTGACCTGCAAGTTCTGTCAGAACTGGGACATCTCGAAGTCGCGCGAGACCGACACCCTGTGCGACGAGGCGAGCCCAGACGCGATCGCCGCGACGGCGGCGGCGACCGGCTGCCGCTCCGTCGCCTTCACCTACAACGACCCGGTGATCTTTCTCGAATACGCCGTCGATGTCGCCCGGGCCTGCCACGCCCGCGGTCTGAAGACCGTGGCGGTGACCGCCGGCTACATCTGCGCCGAACCGCGGGCGGAGTTCTTCCGCCACATGGACGCGGCCAATGTCGATCTGAAGGGCTTCACCGACGCCTTCTACCAGCGGCTGTGCAGCGGCCATCTGCAGCCAGTCCTCGATACCCTGGTCTACCTCAAGCACGAGACCGACGTCTGGGTGGAGATCACGACCCTTCTGATCCCGGGAGAAAACGACTCCGATGAGGAGCTGGACGCGATGACCCGGTGGATCGCGACCGCGCTCGGGCCCGAGGTGCCCATCCACTTCTCCGCGTTCCACCCCGACTGGAAGATGACCGACCTGCCGCCGACGCTGCCGGCGACCCTGACACGGGCGCGCCGGATCGCGCTCAGGAATGGCCTTCGCTACGCCTACACCGGCAACGTCCACGACAGCGCCGGCGATACCACCCACTGTCACGGCTGCGGCGCGGCGGTGATCGAGCGGGACTGGTATGAGCTCACCGGCTACGCGCTCACCGACGACGGCCGCTGCCGGAGCTGCGGAACTCCCTGCGCCGGCGTCTTCGCCGGGCCGCCGGGCACCTGGGGCCGTCGCCGGCGTCCCGTGCGACTGGCGCTGCCGCACCCGGCCTGAGTGATGGCGAATGCGTACTGTCTTTAGTCACGCCTTGCCTTAAATAGGAACGGGGGCGGCGGAGGCTGCCGATTTTACCAGTCGAGAGAGGACGTTTCATGAAGCTTGCCTTTGCCGCGCCGGGTCTTCCGGAGACGGGCGTCGTCGTCGCCTTCGTGCTTGAGGACCGCGAACTCAGCGCCAGCGCCCGCGCGCTCAACGACCGGCTGCGCGGGGCGCTGGTCCGGGCCATCGAAGCGGGGCGGTTCAAGGGCAAGAAGGACCAGGTGCTGGCGGTCCCGGCGCCGGGCGAGGGCAGCTACGACCGGGTCGTTCTCATCGGACTCGGCAAGGCCGGCGAGATCGACACCCTGCGCGCGCAGGCGGCGGGCGGGCGGATCTGCGCGGCTCTGGCCGGGGAGGGGATAAAGTCGGCCGCGGTCGCAGTCGATGTCCTGGAGGGCGCGGAGCTTGGCGCCGCCGAATTGGCGGCCGAGATGGCCTATGGCGCGCGGCTTCGGTCCTACCGCTTCGACAAGTACCTGACCAAGCAGAAGGACGAGGACAAGCCGACCCTCGAGGCGCTCATCTTCCACTGCGACAACCATACCCGAGCGAAAAAGCTGTTCGCGCCGCTGGATGCGGTCGCGGCCGGGGTGACGTTCACCCGCGACCTGGTCTCCGAGCCGGCGAACGTCATCTACCCGGAGTCGCTGGCGGCGGAGGCGAAGGCGCTCGACAACCTCGGCGTCGTAGTCGAGGTGCTGGGCGTGAAGGAGATGAAAAAGCTTGGGATGGGCGCGCTGCTCGGGGTCGGACAGGGCTCCGGGCGCGAGTCCCAACTCGTCGTCATGCAGTGGTGGGGCGCGGGCAAGCCCGAGGCCGAGGACAAGGGCAAGAAGGGCAAGAAGTCGGCAAAAAGCGACGCGAAGAGCGAGGCGGTCGACGAGGCGAAACGGCCGCTCGCCTTCATCGGCAAGGGCGTCACCTTCGATACCGGCGGGATCTCGATCAAGCCGTCCGCCGGCATGGAGGACATGAAGTGGGACATGGCCGGCTCGGCGGCGGTCATCGGGCTGATGAAGGCGCTTGCCGGACGCAAGGCGGCCGCCAACGTCGTCGGCGTCGTCGGCCTGGTCGAGAACATGCCGTCGGGCACGGCCCAGCGGCCGGGCGACATCGTCACCTCGATGTCCGGCCAGACGATCGAGGTCCTGAACACCGACGCCGAGGGCCGGCTCGTCCTCGCCGACGCCCTGTGGTACGCCAAGGACCGGTTCCGGCCGCGGCTGATGGTCGATCTGGCGACCCTGACCGGGGCGATCATCATCGCGCTCGGCAACGAGATGGCCGGGCTTTTCGCCAACGATGACGCGCTGGCGACCAAGCTCAGTGCCGCCGGCAAAGCGGTGGGCGAGCCGCTATGGCGGATGCCGCTTGGCGAGGAGTACGACAAGATCATCAAGTCCGACGCCGCCGACATGAAGAACATCGGCAATCGCGGCGCCGGCAGCATCACCGCGGCGCAGTTCCTCCAGCGCTTCGTCGACGGCACCCCATGGGCCCATCTCGACATCGCCGGTGTCGCCTGGTCGAAGAAGGACACCGCGACGGTGCCGAAGGGCGGCACCGGGTACGGCGTGCGCCTGCTCGATCGCTTCGTCGCCGACAACTACGAAGGGGCGTGAAACAGAGACGAGCGGCCTGGGCGGCAATGACCGAAGTCGCCTTCTACCACCTCCAGCGCTCGCCGCTCGACGCGGTCCTGCCGCGGCTGCTCGAACGCACCCTGGCGGCGGACAAGCGCGCCGTCGTCCTCGCCGGCTCGGCCGAGCGGGTCGAGGCCCTGGCCGGGCTGTTGTGGACCTACCGACCCAACTCCTGGCTGCCGCACGGCACGGCGAAGGACGGGGCCGCCTCCGACCAGCCGGTGTGGCTGAGCGAGACGGACGAGAACCCCAACGGCGCGACCTACCTGTTCCTCACCGACGGCGCCGGCACCGAGCGAATGGCCGACTACGAGCGCTGCTTCGACCTGTTCGACGGCAACGACGAGGTGGCCGTCGCCGCCGCCCGCGCGCGCTGGACGGCGCTGAAGGCGCAAGGCCACACGCTAACCTACTGGCAGCAGACGGAAGAGGGACGCTGGGAGAAGAGGGGGTAGAGCAATTCGTTCCTTGACCTGGAGCGCGCTCCAACACGTAGCCTTGTGCACATCAGACGGGACGAGCCTGCCTGCTCGTCCTCGACGCCAGATCGCCGGCTATGCCGGCTCGCGAGAGAAATGGAAAAATCATGACGCAGAACCAGCAGGCCGGTGAAAGCCGCCTGGAGCGCGGAAAACGTGCTCTATCGGCGATCGATGGTAAAGCCGGCGAGAATGTCGTCGCCGCGCTCGCCGACATCGCGCCCGATTTCGCGACCTATCTCATCGAGTTTCCCTTCGGCGATATCTACTGCCGTCCAGGCCTCGATCTGCGCGCGCGCGAAATCGCGACCATCGCTGCGCTGACCGCGCTTGGCACCGCGACGCCGCAACTGAAGGTCCACCTGACAGCGGGGCTGAACGTCGGCCTCTCGCGCACCGAGATTGTCGAAATCATCATGCAGATGGCCGTCTACGCCGGCTTCCCCGCCGCTCTGAACGGGCTGTTCGCAGCCAGGGAGGTTTTCTCGGCGCTCGATGCGTCGCCCGCGCAAGCATAAATGGCCACACGCTCACCTTCCGGCAGCAGGACGAGCAGGGGAGGCGCGCGGCGAGGGTTAGTTCGATGAACCGTATGTCTTCAGAGCAACTGAAAGATCTGTTCGATTTTCAGAAAACGCGCTTCAACAAGTGCCTGGAGCCGAATTTCAACTGCGTTCAAGACGCAATTCAGGCTCATTCCGTCCAACGGAACGGTGCGCTATCGCTGATAGCGGTCGATGGTCATGTTTATCAAGTAAAAGGCGAAAGAGCTGATGATGGTCCTGTTTTCAGACTAAAGAAGGTGGGCCTCAATCGTGCGTCGACTTTCTCTGGATTCTGTAACGCCCATGATACAAGCATCTTTCGGCCCATTGACACGAAGCCGCTATCAGCTGGCGATCCAGAGCAGTGGCTTATCCCTGTGCTTCCGGCGCGATCAGCATGTTGTTGGTCGCCGGTTCGATGGCGACAGCGATGCCCAGCAGGGTTCGGAAGGCGGCGTGCGGCGTGCGACGCCGATTGAAGCGGAAAACGAATTCATCGAGGTAGGACTGGAGATGCGGGCGGCGGAGGCCGTGGTAGACGCCCAGAGCCCACGTCTTGAGGTCCGAGATACGCGAGACCCAGGGCAGGACGACATGCGCTGCCATGGCGCCAACGACGTGGGACTCGGCTTGAACCCGGCAACGCCAGGAAGGGCGCTTTAGCAGTCGGTCTTGAGGGTGGAACGGGCGGCGACATTGGCCTTGATGAACGGGTGAAGGCTGGCCGACGAGGCGTCCTCGATCTTCTCGAGGAGCAAGGGCCCGGGAACTTCCTCGATGATTTCGACGGCGACGGCGACCTGTATCTTGCCGTCCGGGCTTCGACAGGTTGCCCTCGCTGGGTCGTCCTTGGTGCGGTAGGACGCTTGTGTTTCGTCGATCTCGACCACGCAGGACAGCAAAGCGCGGGCGGGATTGACCATGGCCCGGCGCAGCTTGGCGCAGAAAAGCCAGGCACTATTGTAGGAGCACAGGCCCAGCTGCCGCCACATCTGCCGCGCGGAGAGGCCGTTCGAGTGGGTGGCCATCAGATAGGCCGCCCAAAACCATACGGTGAGCGGCAGCTTCGAGCCGTGCATCACCGTCCCCGCCGTAACCGACGTCTGCCGGCGACACTGGGCGCATTCATAGGTCCACGCCTTTGCGGCGAGTTCCCAGGCACGGTCATGTCCGCAGGCCGGGCAGCGAAAGCCTCCGGCCAGCGAGCCGCTGAAAGCCACGACGCGCATGCAGCCTCATCCGAAAACTGACGCTGAAAGGCCAAGATGGAGCGAGGAAAGTCGGGCATGGCGAACACCTCCGGCATATGCATGTTCGCTCAATGTTCTACAGCGTCCTTCGCCCACGTGACAGCGTATCGTTGGCCGCGGAACCACAGGGATCAAGCAACTGGCTACTATACGTCATGTTGATCGTACCGGAAGCAACGGGATAAGGCACATTACGATCAACACATTATAAGAGGAAAGCAGCCTGTATTGTTACATTCTTGTTTTGAATTCAGTAACAAAGAACCAGTTATTGCGGCTTCATCTTTCTTTTTCGTCGATCAGAAGCGACATGGACACCTTATTTCTGGGGTCTCACCAACGTTGTTCCAGTGACGAACATCGCTCGATGGTGGTATTTAGTTATGCAAAAGAACATTCGAGTAAAGCCAGAGAGTACATACGCGACATAATGATGTCAAAGGGTGAGGATCAACTATATCAGCTCTCGATTTTTTTATTAGAGAGGGTGGAAAATTTCTTCCTGTCACCCCGAGCTGTAAAATCCTGGTCAAAGGAGAAGGTGCGGGCCATAGCGGGCATAGAAGAGGCTTTTGTTTTTTCTATGAAGCCCGGTGTTGATGATTTAACGCGCGGGAGCAAGCCGATCTAGACGTTAACAACAGGCGGCAGAGCCGCTTGGGCAGCGTCTGCGCATGCTGTTCGAAGACATCGGCCTCGACGACGACACGCCCGAGTGGCGCGGCGGTCGGGCCAGACAGGCCGACCTCGGCTGATCCTTCATCTTCGCCCCGCCAGCACCATCGCCACCATGGCGCCGACCGCCGCGCTGGCGGCCATGGCGAAGTAGGCGCCGCCGGCGAAGGCTTCGTATAGCGGGCCGGAGACCAGCAGCATGACTCCCAGGGCGAAGCCCATGACCAGCGCTGCGTAAAGACTCTGCGCCGTCGCCGACAGCCCTGGCGCGACCGTCGCGGCGATGATGTGAATCGCCGCGAGGTGCGCGGCCGCGTAGGAGAAGGCGTGCAGGGTCTGGACGGCTATGACCGCCGGTAATGTCGTGGTCGCGCCGAGCACCAGCCAGCGCGCCGCCGCCAATGCTCCCGCCAGGGCCAGCAAGCGCGGGGCGCTGATCCGGCGCAACAGTGCGCGACCGAAGGCGAACAGCACGATCTCGCAGATCACCCCCAGCGCCCAGAGCAGGCCGATGACGTCGTCGGGGTAGCCCGCCGCCTGCCAGTGCAGCGTGCCGAAGGCGTAGTAGACCGCGTGGCTGCCCTGGATCAGCCCGGCGGCAAGCAGCATCAAGAGCAACCTTCGATCGGCGAGAACCAGGGCGAGCGGCAGGCCGGCGGCGACGGGTGCGATGTCGCTGCGGAGGTCGGGAAGGACTAGGCAGGCGGCGCCGGTCAGAGCGACGGTGGCCAGCACAAGCCACAAAATCGTCTGGGCCGGCGCTTCCATGAGGACGTGACCGGACAGGGTGGCGGTGACGATGAAGCTGAGCGAACCCCACAGCCGCACCCGGCCGTAATCCAGGCCTGCCCGGGCGACGCCGCTCATCGTCAGGCTTTCGCCAAGAGCCATCATCGGTGGGAACAGCATCGACGAGAGGACGCTGACCGCCAGGATCGCCCAGAAGCCGTTGGTGAAAGCAAACAGGCCGTAGGCGGCGAGGGAGATCGCCGCCAGGGCCAGCATCGGCCGGCGCCGCTCGCCGCTGCGATCGGCGATGTGGGCGGCGAGCGGGTTGCCGATCATCCGGGCGCCGACGGTGACGGCGACGATGAGGCCGATGTCGGTCGCGCTCAGGCCCTTGGCCGCGAGCCAGACCGGCCAGAACGGGATCTGGACCCCGTAGACGGCGAGAAAGGCGGCGTAGAACGCGGCGAGGCGGGCGCCGATACTCACACTGCGCTCACCGCTGTGCTCATCCCTCCCGGCCGCGCCGCCGCGGGGCCGCCCGAGGCGCACGGTTCGCCCGGTCAGTAGCGCGCGTCGGAGCGGAACAGCCACTCCGTCAGGTTTTCCGCATCAAGCGCCGTCTGGCTGTAGAGGAACTCGAGGGCGTCGCGCCGGGCGATCAGGCCGGAGAGCTTGCCGCCCTCGACCACCGGCGTGTGCCGGATGCCGCGATCGGCCATCGTCTGCAGGACGCCTTCCACGTCATCGTCGGGGCTGCAGCTGATGACGTCGCTACTCATCACATCGCGCACGAGCATGCCCGCCGCCTTGTCCTCGTGCTGACCCAGCGCGTAGCTCAGATCGCCGAGCGAGATCACCCCCAGAACGTGCTCCTCGCCGTCGCAGACCACCGCCATCGAGAACTTGCGGCCGCCAACGGTTTGCGCGAAGCGCCGTGCCGCCTGGGCCAGGGTCATGTCCGGATGCAGTGTCAGAACGAGCATCCCGTGCAATTTCAAGAGCTTGGAAACCTTCATGGACCCGTCCCCCGTCCACAATATCGAGCTGGCAGGCGGAGTTTAGCCCGATCGAAGACGCTTGGCGATGGCGCTAAACGCCCAGAGCGGGCTGAAGACCGGAGCCGCCGGCTAATGATCTCATCTCAGCTTTTCGAAGCCGCGGCGGATGATGCCGGCCATGAGCTGTCGTCGCTTCGGCAGAAAGTCCTCATACGCCATCCGATCCCAGCCTTCGGGCAGGCCATGGAGTTCGCGCATCGCCTCCCAGTCTCCGTTGGAGAAGCGCCCGCGGATCGCGGGTACATAGGCGGCGGGAGGATCGTCGCCGATGCCGAGATTATCGGGCCATTCAAGCAGGGCATAGTTGGCCATCTGGTTGATGGTCCGTTGGTCGTCCGTGCCTTGCCGCTCAAGCCATGCGCGGGGGAACAGGTGATGGCGTTCAAGCGCCTTCTTCCTGGTTTGCAGGGCCGGATCGATCAGATCGCCGATTGACTTGTGCGAGAACAGAACGGGTGCGCCGAGCCTGTTTTGCGCGGCGACATAAGCAAACAATGCGGGGTTGCGCGCGGACGAGCTGTCGAGGTTCGCCGGCAGCGTGATCATCCAGAAATCGTTGGTAAGCTCGCTGGCCATTACCTCATCAAGAATGCCGATAAAGTCGTCGCCGTCCTTGACGCTCCTGATCCGCGCGAGATCGCCATCCATCACGCTCTCGGGCGAGTTCGTGTAGCGGCCCGTCAGGCTTGTTGCGAAAAACCAGCGGCCAATAGCTTTCTGGAGCCGATGCTCGATGACCCCGAACCGCACCCTGCCAATCAGGTAGAAGGCGTAGGCGTAGAGAAGCGCGTTCTGAGACGAGATCATCTCGGCGCTGCGAAATCCGGCCCCGATGAGCGCGCTCAGGAACTGGTGCCAGTTGGTCAGGTTCAGAACGTGCGCATGCGCGTCCTTGAGAACCGCGAACTGCGCGTCGCGGCGTTCGGTAAGGAAGTCGCCCGTGTCCGCGTCCTTGCCGCGCAGGATCTGATAGACGCTTTTCAGACGGCCGCGGCCGAAGCCCAGCGCGATGGCGACGCGCAGGAGCTGGTCCGGGTCCGGCTGGATGAAGTGATTGAACGGGGAGGCCCCGGTTCCCGCCGCCGGCGGCTGGCGCGACATGCGGCAGAACCGCTCCAGTTCGGCCCTGCCCTCGTCCCAGAACACCGACAGGAGCGTCAGGATGAAATCGGCCTGGTTAAGCTTCACGCCCTCGCTGTTGATGCGCACGAAAATGTCGGCAACCTGCTCCTCGTCGACGGTCGGCGCGATTTCCAGCGCGGTAAAGGGGTACTTCTGCAGATCGAAGAGGCGGTCAAGATTGTGGGCAATGATTTCTTCTTCGTCGTCCGAAAGGTCTGTCTTCGCCGAGAGGTGGTCGATGAAGTCGTTGACCAGCTTTCGGCTGGACTTGCCCGAGGCCCAGAGGTCGGAGATGTTGGCGATCCACTCCGGATCCCGCCGGATCGGCGCATCGGCAACGTCGAAGCGGCCATCGCGGGGCCGGAACGCGATCTCGATGCGCCGCTCGCGATAGTCGGAATCGATCACGGTTCTGCCGCGAAAAACGGCGTACAGCGAGGTCAGCCGCTGCTGACCATCGACGATCAGCCGCGACGGTATCGTGTGCTGTTTGGCGTCGATCCCGATCTGCCGAACCCCGTCGGCATTGCCGTTCTCCCAGAAAAGCACATAGCCGACCGGGAACCCGCGATACATGGAATCGAACAGATCCCGGACCTTGGCATTGGACCAGACGAAGGGTCGCTGGATGTCGGGCAGTCCGATATCGCCGATGTCGACGTAATGCAGAAGACCCGCCAGATCGTAGTCGACGCGCTTGAAGCACGTTCTTACTTCACCCATGCCACAGGTTCCTGCTTTCCTGGTCTCCTGCGGACAAGCCTTGCTGGGTATGCCTTGGCAGAGAGCAGGCCGCGTTCGGCGGTACATGCCGGTGGCATGCATAAATACCTCTATTGAGGTAGTTTACGCAACGGTATCGCGAACCGGTCTGTTACGCCGCACATCCACCGGCGAAAGCGGCGAGGTAGCGCAGACCGGCGATGGCGCGGCTGCCGTACCACGAGGTCATCTCGCCGTTTATGAGAACGGCCTTGTGAGCGTGCGCCGGATGCGCGACGCGAAAGGCGTCCAGGTGGCGCTCGGCGAAGGGAAAAGGCTCGGAGCTGAACAGTACCAGGTCGGTCGCGGCGAGCAGGCGGTCGTCGAGGCCGACCTCCGGGTAGCGGGCAGACCCGTCGCCGCCGGTGGCCTGCCAATGCACGCGGGCGAGCATTCGCGCGATGTAGGTCTCGGGCGAGACGGTCATCCACGGATCCTTCCAGATCAGGTAGACAACACGGCGCTCCGGCAGGGCCGAAGCGGAGGCGGCCAGCGTTGCCGCCGCAGTGTCGAAGTCCCGGCACAGGGCCTCGGCCTGTTCCGTTCGGCCGAACAGACCGCCGAGGAGACGGAAGAGCGCACGGTTGTCGTCGACCTCGACCGGATGGGTGACGACGACCGTGTAGCCCGCCTCGGCCAGACTTTCGGCCAGCGCCCGCGGCGTTTCGTCGATGTTGACGATGACGTGGGTCGGCGCCAGGGCGTGGAGCTTTCCGGCGTTGATCCGCTTGGTCCCGCCGACGCTGCGCACCTGCCTGACCTCGCGCTCGCGGATGAATGCAGAAGGCGGTGCGGCCGACAATCGCCGGACCGAGGTCGAGCGCGAACAGGGTCTCGGTGATGCTCGGCACCAGGGAGACGATCCGTGCGTCCGCACCGACGGGCCGATGAACGGCCCCCGCGGCGTCGATGAGCGCGTCGATCTTGCCCGTCTCGCGGCGTCCGACCGGACCCGTCCCGTTCATGACCGTTTTTTGCCGTTTTTTTTCCACTTCGAGAAGAATATTCGCCCAATGTGATCCGCATCACATTGTTCAGTCGCCGCCGGCCGCATACTGCTCAACGGATGGCTTTTCATCCGGAGTTCTCCCTTCCCTCAAGAGCACACCTCGGGCCGGCAAATCGCCGGCCCTTTCTTTTCCGCCTCGGCTGCCCGCTGTTCCTTTTTGCGCGCGTGTTGGCCCCCGTGCCGCACCCGTGCGGGGCTCGGTCCCGTGCTTGACTTCCCCATGAGCCCGCCCCACGATTGAGCCTATGATCATTTGCCGCGGGCCGCATGTGAAGTTCCTGTTCCGGGTCTGCCCCATCGCGGGATCGTAACCCCCGGCCCGGTGTCGTTACGCTTCGGGTCGAGGGGTGTTCCTTACAAAATCCATAGAGTAGCCGTGCGTCAACTCGAGGGATACCCGTGAGATTTGGCGGACGCGGCAGGCTTAGCTCAGATGAACGCGGCGGAACAACGGCTGTTCACTCGCAAATGAGCGGGGCGGTACGCAGGGTCAGGCAGGGACATGAAACGCAACAACAAGACCACCGGTAAACCGAAGATCGTCGTGCGGCAGAGCGACTACGACAGGCTGCAGGGACTGGTCAGCGCGGCGGAAGGCGCGAATCCCCGAGGTCGCCGAAGAGCTTGCCGGCGAGCTCGATCGTGCCGGAATCGTCGACGACGACCGGATCGGCGCGGTTATCGTGCGCATGGGCTCGACGGTGGAGTACGAGTCCGACATCGAGGGCGCGCGAACGGTCACGCTGGTTTTCCCCGGAGAGGCCGACATCGCGCTGAGCCGGGTCTCGATCCTCACGCCCATCGGGACCGCGCTTCTTGGCCTGTCGCCGGGTCAGTCCATCGGTTGGACCGCCCGCGACGGACGCCGGCATCAGCTGACCATTCTCTCGGTCCATCAGGAGACGCAGGCTTCGGCGGCCTGAGCGGGGCCTTCGTTGCGATCGGCGGCGGGCGAGGGTGATGGATGACGCCCTGCTGCTGGCCGGAGCCGCCTTTCTCGCCGGCGCACTAAACACCGTTGCCGGCGGTGGCACGTTTCTCACCTTTCCGGCGCTGGTCTCGGTCGGAATCCCGCCGGTCGCGGCCAACGCCACCAGCGCTGTCGCCGTCTTCCCGGGCTACCTCGGCGGCGCGTTCGGCTTCCGTCGCGAGCTCGCAGGCTTCGATCGCCGCCTGCTGCTCCGCGCCACGGCGCTGACCGCACTCGGCGGGCTGGCCGGCTCGCTGCTGCTCCTGATCTCGTCGGACGCGGCATTCTCGGCGATCATTCCGTTTCTTCTCGCATCGGCCACGGCGATCTTCGCCTTCTCCGGCCAGATTCAGCGCTGGGCGCGACGGCGATCCCGCGCCGTGGCCCCCGGCGGCGCGTTCGCAACGCTCGCGGTCGCGGTCTACGGCGGCTATTTCAACGGCGGGCTCGGGATCGTCCTGCTGGCGCTTTTCGCCCTCTGGGGCCTGCGCGACATCCACGCCATGAACGGCCTGAAGAACGCCCTGTCGTTCGTGCTTTCCGCCATTTCGGTCATGACGTTCGCTTCTGCCGGCGTTGTCGCCTGGCCGCAGGCGCTGATCATGATGGCCGCGGCGGTCTCCGGCGGCTACCTGGGCGCGCCATTGGCCCGCGCCTTGCCCGAGCGCGTGGTGCGCGGCATCGTCATCGGCGTCGGCGTGACGATGAGCGTCATTTTTTTCTACCGATTGGTTGCCGCCAGCTGAGCCTGCCCTCGCGCACCGCTCTCAGCTTCCCGGCCGGCGGGCCTCGTCGGCGGGGCAGCCGGCCTCGCCGGGCGCGCCCGTGCTCGCCGTCATCGTTCGCGGCCGGCTCGGCAGCACGGTCTGGGGATCGACCGCCTTGGTCTCGCGGCGCAGTTCGAAGTGAAGCTGCGGGCAGAGAACGCTGCCGCTCTGGCCGACGGCGGCGATGACCGCGCCCTTCGCGACACGCTGGTTGCGCTTGACCCTCACCGTCTGGGTGTGGGCATAGGTCGAGGACCAGCCAGCGGCGTGGCGGATCAGGATCAGGTTGCCGAAGCTGCGCAGTTCGTTGCCGGTGTAGATGACGACGCCGTCGGCGGCCGCATGGACCGCCGTGCCGGCGGGGGCGGCGATGTTGATGCCGTCGTTGTAGCGATTGCCGGGCTTCAGCCCATAGGCGGAGACAACGGCGCCGTCCACCGGCCAGATGAAGTCGTTGCCGCCGTCGGGCATGCGCCCCGGGGTCGCGCAGGCGGCCAGGACCATCGTCAGGGCGACGATCGCCGCTATCGGCGAGCGGGAGAGTTCTTCGTGTCATCGTTCCGGACGAAATCGCAGCCGCATGCCACGTTGCATGAACCGGCCGGGAGAGCGAGTCAACCGAGGCGTACCGTCAGGCGTACCCCTGGGGTCAAGAAGTCGGCCGCCGGCGGCCGCCCGCGCCTTCGCGGAAATAGGTTTGGCCGTCAGCGGTTTTTCTCCCAGTTTGAGCACAGGGCGAGTCAAATTACGGGGCAGCGGGGTCGCACCATGCCGGCGCAGCCGATGCGCAACCTGGTCATCGTTCTGGGCGACCAACTCGACGAACGGTCTGCCGCGCTGGCCGGAATCGACCCCGTCAGCGGACATCGTGGTGATGATGGAGGTCGACGAAGAGGCCTCCTACATCCCGCAGCACCGGCTCAGGATCGCCTTCTTCCTCGCCGCGATGCGCCACCACCGCGACGCCCTGCGCGGCCGCGGCCTGACGGTGCTGTACTCGGAGATGGACGATCCGGCCAACCGCGGCTCGTTCGCCGGCGAACTGGCGAGGCGGGTGGCGGAGGTCGGCTGCGAGCGGCTGGTCGTGGTCAAGCCCGGTGACCACCGGGTCGAGGCGGCGCTGCGCGAGACCGCCGCCGGCCTTGGCAAGCCGCTGGAGATCCGCGACGATCACCACTTCATCGTCGCACCCAAGGAGTTCGAAGCCTTCGCCGCCGGGCGCAGATCCTTGTTGATGGAGACGTTCTACCGCCGGGTGCGCACCCGCATCGGCGCGCTGATGGACGGCGACGAGCCGGTCGGCGGCGCCTGGAATCTGGACCGCGAGAATAGGGCGTCGTTCGGCAAGGGCGGCCCGCCGGAGATCGCGCCGCCGCTCTCGTTCGCGCCCGACGCAACCACGCAGGGCGCGGTCGATCTGGTCGCGCAGAGCGGTTCGCGAACGGTCCCGGTTCCCTCGACCGGTTCGACTATCCCGTCAACCGCGACCAGGCGCGCGCGGCGCTGGCCGATTTCGTCGACCAACCGCCTGGCCCACTTCGGCCGCTACCAGGACGCGATGGCGCTCGGCCGACCGTTCCTCTACCACGGGCGGCTGTCGTGCGTGCTCAACCTGCACCTGCTCGATCCGCGCGAAGCGGTCGCCGCGGCCGAAGAGGCCTACGTCGCGGGCGCCTCGCCGCTGAACTCGACCGAAGGTTTCATCCGCCAGATCATCGGCTGGCGCGAATACATCCGCGGCGTCTACTGGCGGGAGATGCCGGGCTATGCCGACCGCAACGCGCTCGACGCCGATCTGCCGGTCCCGAAGTTCCTGTGGACCGGCGAGACCGAGATGGCCTGCGTCCGCGCCGCCGTCGGCCAACTCATCGAGCACGCCTACGCCCACCACATCCAGCGGCTGATGGTCCTCGGCCTGCTCAACCTGCTGCTCGGGGTCAACCCCGTACGCCGTGCATCGCTGGCACATGTCGATGTACGCCGACGCCATCGACTGGGTCTCGTTGCCCAACGTCCTCGGGATGAGCCAGTATGGCGACGGCGGCCTGGTCGGGACCAAGCCATACTGCGCATCCGGCAACTACATCGACCGGATGAGCGACTACTGCCGGTCCTGCCGATACGATCCGAAGCGCGCCACCGGCGAGAACGCCTGTCCCTTCACCTCGCTCTACTGGGATTTTCTCGCCCGGCACAGGCAGCGTTTCGCCGACAACCGGCGGATGGGGATGCAGCTCCGCAATCTGGAGCGCAAACCGGATGGCGAGGTTCGGGAGATCCGCCGCCGCGCCGACCGGTTGAAGGCCGACGATGACCGCGGAGACGTGGAGCTGACTGGGAGCTGATTTGGAGATGAACGGAGCTGATCGATGATCGAGGCGGAACGCATCCGCAGGCTGAACGACCGGCCCGACCGCGACGGCGCCTACGTCCTCTACTGGATGCAGCAGTCCCAGCGGGCCGGCTTCAACCACGCGCTGGAGCTGGCGGTGGAGTATCGCCAACGACCGCAAGTTGCCGCTCCTCGTCGGCTTCGGCCTGATGGACGATTACCCAGAAGCCAACGCCCGCCACTACACCTTCATGCTCCAGGGCCTGCGCGAGGTTGCGTCCGCCCTGGCCGAGCGCGGCATCGCCTTCGTCATCCGCCGCGGCGCGCCCGACGCGGTCGCCCTGGACCTTGCTGCCGAAGCCGCCGTCGTCGTCTGCGATGCCGGCTATCTCCGCCATCAGCGGGCCTGGCGCAAGCGCGTCGGCGAGGGCGCGGGATGCCCCGTCATCCGGGTCGAGGCCGACGTGGTCGTGCCGGTCGGCCTGGTCTCGGCCAAACACGAGCACGCCGCCCGAACCATCCGCCCGAGGATCCTGAGGCACCGCGACCACTTCCTGAACCCTATCGAGGCGTGCGAAGTTGTCCGCGACGCCGCCGGCCTCGGGCTGGAGAGCGACATCGATCTCTCCGACGTCGCCGCGGCGGTCGCCGCTCTGAAGCTCGATCATGCGGTCGCACCGGTCGAGCGCCTGACCGGCGGCACAAGCGAAGCGCGTCGGCGGCTCGCGGCCTTCCTCGACGACGACTTCGCCGGCTACGCCGACGGGCGCAACCAGCCGGCCGACTGGCGCTGTTCGTTCATGAGTCCTTACCTGCATTTCGGCCAGATCTCGCCGGTCGAACTGGCGCTCGCGGTGCGGTGCAGCGAGACCGGCGGCGACGGGGATCGGGCGGCCTACCTGGAGGAGCTGATCGTGCGGCGCGAGCTGTCGATGAACAACGTCGCCTACAACCCCGCCTACGATCGGTACGACGGCCTGCCGGAGTGGGCGCGGCGTACGCTGGGCGAGCATGCCGGCGATGCCCGCGCCCATCTCTACGACATCGACGCCCTGGCCCGAGGCGAAACCCACGACCGCTACTGGAACGCGGCGATGCGCGAGATGACCGCGACGGGGTTCATGCACAACTACATGCGGATGTACTGGGGCAAGAAGATTCTCGAATGGTCGCCGGATCCGGAGACGGCGTTCCGGACCACGCTGACACTCAACAACCGTTATTTCATCGACGGGCGCGACGCCAACTCCTACACCAACGTGTCGTGGTGCTTCGGCATGCATGACCGGGCTTGGACCGAACGGCCGATTTTCGGCAAGATCCGCTACATGAACGCGGCCGGGCTGGAGCGGAAGTTCGATATCGGCCGCTATGTCGAGGCGGTGGAGGAGCCTTGCGGCGGCGGAAGCGCGGAGCGACGGGGCGCAGCCGAAGCCAGGCTGAGGGGTTCGGCAGCGACGGCGGCGAGGCACGTCGGGACAGCGCTGCGGGAGCGGGGATCGATGGCGGACGCGATCGAGGCGAGCGATGGCCGGACGCTTCAGGATCTCGTCTCCGGGCTCGCCGGCAACGGAGACAGTGAAGCCATCGTCGCCTTCCGCCGCGGCGGCGAGCAGCGGCTGAGCTTCGCCGAGCTTGCGCATACCGTCGACAGGCTCGCCCGGGGCCTGGCCGCGCGAGGGCTCGGCCGGGGCGACCGGATCCTGATCTGCGCCACCAACCGGCCGGAGTGGATCTTCGCGGCCCTGGCCGTGGTCCGCGCCGGCGCGACGGTGGTGCCGGTGGATGCACAGATGGGCGAGGGCGCCCTTCGCCATATCTTCGCCGACAGCGAAGCGCGGCTGATCTTCGCCACCGCGGGCGAAGCGGAGCGGATCGACCGCGATCCCGCCGCCCGATGGCGTCGAGATCGTGCTGCTCGCCGATCGGGCCGAGGGCCGGGCGGTCTGGACGTCGCTGCTGAGCGACGATCCGCAACCGCTGGCGGACGTGACGCGAAGACGACATCGCCGCGCTGTTCTACACCTCGGGCACCACGGGCACGCCCAAGGGCGTCCCGCTCACCCACCGCAACATCCGCTTCGAGATCGACACCCTCGTGCGCTCCGGCATCGTCCACGCCGGCGACCGGGTGCTGCTGCCGCTGCCCTTTCACCACGTCTACCCCTTCGTCGTCGGCATGCTGACCGGGCTCGCCGCCGGCCTGCCGCTGATCCTGCCCCGGGCGCTCACCGGGCCGCAGATCGTCGAGGCGATCCGCGACGGGCGGACCAGTCTGATCATCGGCGTGCCCAGGCTGTATACCGCCATGTTCACCGGCATCGCCGGCCGGGTGAGCGCCCGCGGGACATTGGCCGGCGACCCTGTTCCGCTCGCTGCTGTGGCTGTCGCTGACCCTGCGCCGCGCGTTCGGGATCAACATCGGCCGCAGGCTGTTCGCCAAATTGCACGAGACGGTGGGGCCGGAGCTGCGCCTGCTCGTCTCCGGCGGCGCGGCGCTGAAGACCGAGCTGGCCTGGCGGCTCCAGGGGCTGGGCTGGAGCGTCGCCACCGGCTATGGCCTGACCGAGACGGCGCCGATGCTGACCATCAATATGCCGGAAACCGGGCGGCTGGAGAGCGCCGGGCGGGTCATCGACGGCGTCGAGATCCGCATCGACCGGGAAGCCGTCGCCGAGCGCGGCGGCGAAACGGACGCCGATGCGGATCGGACGCCGGTTGAACAAAGGCGGTGGCGACGGACGCTTCGGTGAGGTCGTCGTTCGCGGGCCCAACGTCTTTGCCGGCTACCTCAACATGCCGGAGGAAACGCAAGAATCCTTCACCGGCGACGGCTGGTTCCGCACCGGCGACCTCGGCGCGCTCGACGACGGCGGCTTTCTGTCCCTCAGCGGCCGGCTGTCGACCATGATCGTCACCGAGGGGGGCAAGAACGTTCATCCCGAGGACTTGGAGGACGCCTACCAGGCGAGCCCGCTCATCCGCGAAATCGCTATCCTGGAGCGGAACGGCAAGCTCGTGGCCCTGATCGTCCCGGAAACGAAAGCGCTGCCGGCAGGCGACGGCGCAGGCGACGCGAGAGGCGATCAGGGGGCTCAGCGCGAGGCCGTCGCCAATGCGCTGCGCGAGATTTCGCGTAAGCTGCCCACCTACCAGCGCGTCGGCGATTTCGTTCTCACCGGCGAGGCGCTGCCCCGGACCCGCCTCGGCAAGCCGCGCCGGCACCTTCTTCCCGAACGCTTCGACAGGGCGCAGCGGGGCGAAACACAGGCGGTAGGGCAGAAGGGTCCGGTCCGCGTCGATGACATGGCGGCCGAGGACCGCACGCTTCTCGAAGACGAGGCCGCCCGCGGCGCCTGGGACTACCTTGCCGAGAAGTACGCCGAGGAGCCGCTCACGCCGGACAGCAACCTTCAGCTCGATCTCGGCGTCGATTCGATGGAGTGGCTGAACCTGACCCTGGAGATCGCCCAGCGCACCGGGGTTGAACTGGACGAAGGCGCCATCGGTCGCATCGAGTCGGTCCGTGACCTGCTCATCGAGGTGGGCCAGGCCGGCGAGGCGGCGCCCGGCGGCGCCGCGGCGCTGCTGGACGATCCGGAGGCCGCGCTCAATGAGGCCGACCGGAAGTGGATCGCGCCGCTGTCGCCGGGGCAGGCTCGGATGGCTCGGGCGCTGTTCGTAGTGAACCGCTTTGTCCTCACCCGGCTGTTTCGCCTGGAGGCCCGCGGCCACGAGCACCTGCCGCAGGAGGGGCCGTACCTCATCGCCCCGACTCACGCCAGCCTGCTCGATCCCTTCGCCATCGGCGCGGCGCTGGAGTACGAGCGGTTGCGGAAGACGTACTGGGCCGGCTGGACCGGCATCGTCTTCAACACGCCGCTCAGACGCTGGTTCAGCCGGACCTGTCAGGTGGTGCCAATCGACCCCGACCGCGCCGTCGTTTCCAGCCTGGCTCTGGGCGGCGCTGTGCTGAAGCGCGGCGACAACCTGATCTGGTTCCCCGAGGGCGAACGCTCGTCGGACGGAAAGCTTCAGGACTTCCGCGCCGGCGTCGGCCTGCTGCTCAGCCATATTCCGGCGCCGGTGGTCCCGGTCGTGATCGAGGGCGCCTACGACGCCTGGCCGCGGCAAAGGACATTCCCGCGGCTGCGGCCGATCCGGGTGACGTTCCACCCGCCGGTGGACCCGGCCGCGTACCGCGACGAGGGGGAGCGGCGAGACGCCGCAGGCGCGCATCGCCGCCGCGCTGCATGACCATTTCACCAGGCTGGTTCCGGACGCGACGCTGCCGTCGCCACAGTTGAGATCGTCGGCCGACTGAGCGTCGGGCCGGGCAAGGCGAGCCCGGACGCTGCGGCTCCGGTCCGCCCGGTGCAAGGTCTTGTCAACCCTCGCTCCGGCGGTTAAGTAAGCGGTATCTCACACGCGAGCGTGTGGTGTTCTGGCATGCCTGCCAGCAAGCGCCCTCCGGTGGCCGATGTCGGTCCAACAGCTCGCGGCGGACAACCGGAAAGGACGATCCCATGGCTTTGCCAACTTTTACCATGCGCCAGCTCCTCGAAGCCGGCGTCCACTTCGGGCACAGCACGCGGCGGTGGAACCCGCGGATGGAGCCCTATCTCTTCGGCGTTCGTAACGGAATTCATATCATCGACCTGGAGCAGACCTCGCCGATGCTCTACCAGGCGCTGAATGCCGTGCGCGACGTGGTCGCCAACGGCGGCCGGGTGCTGTTCGTCGGAACCAAGCGCCAGGCCAGCGAGAAGGTCGCCGACTCGGCGCGCCGCTGCGGCCAGTACTTCGTCAACCACCGCTGGCTGGGCGGGATGATGACCAACTGGCGGACGATCTCGCTGTCGATCAAGCGGCTGCGCGAGCTTGAGACGCGTCTCGGCGAGGAGAACCTCGGCCTGACCAAGAAGGAGCTCCTCCGCCTGACCCGCGAGCGCGACAAGCTCGAACGCGCGCTGGGCGGGATCAAGGACATGGGCGGGCTGCCGGATGTGCTCTTTGTCATCGACACCAACCGGGAATCGATCGCCGTCGCCGAGGCGAAGAAGTTGAACATTCCGGTCGTCGCGGTGATCGACTCCAACAGCGACCCGCGCAACATCAACTTCCCGATCCCCGGCAACGACGACGCGCTGCGGGCGATCGGCCTCTACTGCGATCTGGCCGTCGACGCGGTTCTCGATGGCATCCAGGCGGAGATGTCCGCGGCCGGGGTCGACCTGGGCGGGCTTGAGGAGCCGACGGAGGCCGTGCCGGACGCAGAAGCGGCTGGCGACGGCGAGAGGCCGGCGGAGCCCGAAGATCTGGCACGGAGGTGGCGGCCGGCATCGAACCCGCCGCCGGCGAGGCCTCCGGCGAGCCTGCGGTGGCCCAACCGATACAACTGTGGCTGGTTGCACAGATCATTGGGCCTCAATGGATTGAGGCCCGCATTTTATGTCAGATGTGAACGAAGAGGCGCAGAGATGACGGAAATCACCGCTTCCCTGGTGAAGGAGCTGCGGGATAAGACCGGTGCCGGCATGATGGACTGCAAGAAGGCGCTGATCGAAACCGAGGGCGCGATCGAGGACGCCGTCGACTGGCTGCGCAAGAAGGGTCTGGCGGCGGCGGCGAACAAAGCGGGCCGGATCGCCGCCGAAGGGCCTGATCGGCATCAGCGTCGGCGAACGAAGTGCGGCGGTGGTCGAAGTCAACGCCGAGACCGATTTCGTCTCGCGCAACGAGCATTTCCAGGCCTTCGTTCGGGAAGTCGCCGATCTGGCGCTTGCCGCCGACGGTAAGCTCGACGCGATCAAGAGCCGAGCACGGCGAGGTCGGGGCGTTCGGTCGAAGATGAGTTGACCCATCTGATCGCGACCATCGGCGAAAACATGAGCCTGCGCCGGGCCGCTGTGTCGTCGTCGAACGCGGCTGCGTCGCCAGCTACATGCATGCCGCCCAGGCTCCGGGGCTGGGCCGCATCGGCGTGCTTGTCGGCCTCGACGGGGTCGACCCGTCGCCGGCGCTGGAGACGCTGGGCAGGCAGCTTGCCATGCATGTCGCCGCCGCCAATCCGCAGGCGGTTTCGCGCGCCGATGTCGATCCGCAGGCGCTTGAGCGCGAGCGGCGGATCCTGTCCGAACAGGCCCTGGCCAGCGGCAAGCCGCCCCAGATCGTCGAGAAGATGGTCGAGGGCCGGCTCGGCAAGTTCTACGAGGACGTCTGCCTGCTCGAGCAGGCCTTTGTCATCGATCACCGAGCACAAGGTCGGCGCCGTCCTTGAGGCGGCCGGCAAGGAGGTCGGCGGTGCGGTCACGGTCGCGGGGTTCGTCCGCTTCGCGCTCGGCGAGGGGATCGAGAAGAAGAGCGACGACTTCGCCAGCGAGGTCGCCAGGGCGGCGGGCTGAGTAGGCAGCGGCGGGGCGTATCCCGCGCCTGCCGCTGCAGGGGCGAGCGCACGGCAAGGTCCGCACACGGGCTTTCGAAACACGAAATACCGGGGGACGCAGCGATGGCCGCGGACGTTGCGTACAGGCGCGTTCTGCTCAAGCTTTCAGGCGAGGCGCTGATGGGCGGCGAAGGGCTACGGTCTCGATCTCGCTACCGTCGAACGCATCGGCGAGGAGATCAGGGCCGTCCACGCCATGGGCGTCGAGCTGTGCCTGGTGATCGGCGGCGGCAACATCTTTCGCGGCGTTTCGTCGGCCGCCGCCGGCATCGAGCGGACCAGCGCCGACTACATCGGCATGCTGGCGACGGTCATGAACGCCATCGCCGTGCAAAGCATCCTCGAGCGCCAGGGGCTCGACACCCGCGTGCAGTCGGCCATCCCCATGGCGACGGTGTGCGAACCGTACATCCGTCGCCGGGCCATGCGGCACATGGAGAAGGGGCGCATCGTGATTTTCGCCGCCGGCACCGGCAATCCCTTCTTCAGCACCGACACGGCGGCGGCGTTGCGGGCGGTGGAGATGGGCTGCGACGCCCTGCTCAAGGGGACACAGGTCGACGGCGTCTACAGCGCCGATCCGCGCAAGGATCCGATGGCGAAGCGTCACGACGAGCTGTCCTACCACGATGTCCTGTCTCTCGACCTGAAGGTCATGGACGGCTCCGCGGTTGCACTCGCGCGCGATAACGCACTTCCCATTCTGGTGTTTTCGATCCAACATCCCGGGTCGTTCGCCGATATCGTCGCCAACAGGGGGACGTTCACACGAATTCATAAGGGAGCCGCAACGTGATGCCGCCGGATTTCGAAGCCCTGATCCAGGAAAGCTCAAGACGGATGCAGGTCGCCGTCGACGTGCTGCAGAAGGAATTTGGCGGGCTCCGGACCGGACGGGCGGCGACCAGCCTGCTCGAGCCGATCATCGTCGACGCCTATGGCAGCAGTATGCCGATTACCCAAGTGAGCACGCTGAGCGCGCCCGATCCGCGGACCCTGAGCGTTCAGGTCTGGGACAAGAGCCTGGTCAGGGCGGTCGAGAAAGCCGTTCGCGAATCCGGCCTCGGCCTCAACCCGGCCGTTGACGGCCAGCTGCTGCGCATTCCCATCCCGATGCTGACCGAAGAGCGGCGGCTAGAGCTGGGCAAGGTGGCCGGACGCTACACGGAAGAGGCGAAGGTCGCCGTGCGCAACGTCCGTCGGCACGGACTCGACGAGCTGAAGCGAGCGGAGAAGGATAGCGCCCTGTCGCAGGACGAGCACCGCGATCTGGGCAAGCGGATCCAGGACATCACCGATTCGTTCGTCAAAAAGATCGACGACCTGCTCGCCAAGAAGGAAGCGGAGATTATGCAGGTCTGAGGCCGGTCGCGCCGGATGCTTAACGACCTCACCGTCAGGGTCGCCTCCGCGGTCGCTCTCGGCGTGCCTTTCG
Source organism: uncultured Alphaproteobacteria bacterium (assembly GCA_963789785.1). GTDB lineage: Bacteria > Pseudomonadota > Alphaproteobacteria > Rhodospirillales > Defluviicoccaceae > JAEULH01. Next base: position 62,526 of record CAWBNC010000024.1, read on the forward strand.
TCCTCTCCGTCCACGCCGGAGCGCCGTATTTCGATCTGTGGATCATCGTCGCCGTCGTCCTCCTCGCCTGGGAGTGGTACCGCCTGATGGCCGGAAACGACGGCGCCTTCGGGGTGCGGGGCGTCGCCTTCGTGGTCTGCGCCCTCATTCCTGTTCTCGCCGCCTCGCTTCTTACGCCCGCGCTGGCGCTGGTTGTCGTTGCCGCCGCCGGCCTCGGGATGCTGGTGTCGGCGCAGGCCAACCGCCTGGCTCGCCGGTGGGATCGCCTACCTGGCCCTGCCGTGCGTTGCCCTGCTGTGGCTGCGCTATGACGTGCCCGACGGCCGGGCGATGGTGTTCTGGCTGATCGCCGTCGTCTGGGCGTCCGACATCGGCGCCTACTTCGCCGGCCGGCTCATCGGCGGGCCGAAACTGGCGCCGGCAATCAGCCCGAATAAGACCTGGGCAGGCTTTTTCGGCGGCGCGGCTGCCGCACTGGTCGTGGGCGCCATGGCGACGATCCTGAGGGGCGCGGACACGCGTGGTATTGCTGGCGTCGGTCAGCGTTCTTCTCGGCGTCTTCGCCCAAGGCGGCGATCTCGTCGAGTCCTGGCTGAAGCGCCGGTTCGGGGCGAAGGACACGAGCGCTCTGATCCCGGGCCACGGCGGCGTTCTTGATCGGGTCGACGGCCTGATGGCGGCGGCGCTGCTGTTGGCATTGATCGACGTCGCGAGCGAAGGCAGTATGGTCCGATGGCTGTGACCGCAACTCAGGCCCAACCGGCGACATCCGCTCGCAGCGTCACGATCCTGGGCTCGACCGGATCGGTCGGCTGCAACACCGTCGATCTCCTTCGCCGCAACGTCGATGCGTTCAGGGTCGAGGCGCTGACCGCCAATCGCAACGTCGATCTGCTTGCCCGGCAGGCACGCCTTCTCGGCGCTCGCCTGGCCGTTGTCGCCGACCAGAGCCGCTATGGGGATCTCAAGGCGGCCCTCGCCGGCAGCGGCATCGAGGCGGCCGCGGGGAAAGGCGCGCTGATCGAAGCGGCCGAGCGGCCGGCGGAGTGGGTGATGGCCTCGATCGTCGGGGCGGCCGGGCTTCTGCCGACGCTTGCGGCGGTGCGCCGCGGCGCGATCATCGGTCTCGCCAACAAGGAATGCCTGGTCTGTGCCGGCGAGTTGATGATGGCCGAGATCCGCCGGTGCGGCGCGACGGTCGTGCCGGTCGACTCAGAGCACAGCGCCATCTACCAGGTTTTCGACTTCGCCAACGCCGACAAGGTGGAAAGCCTTATCCTGACAGCGTCGGGCGGACCGTTCCGGACGCTGGATCCGGTGCAGATGAGTTCCGTCACCCCGGCCCAGGCGGTGGCGCACCCGAACTGGGACATGGGCGCGAAAATTTCCGTCGATTCGGCGACCATGATGAACAAGGGCCTCGAACTGATCGAGGCCTTTCATCTGTTTCCGGTAACAGCCGAGCAGCTCGACGTCGTCGTCCATCCGCAGTCGATCGTTCACAGCCTGGTCTCCTACGTCGACGGCTCCGTGCTTGCCCAGCTCGGGCTGCCCGACATGCGCACGCCGATCGCATACGCCCTCGGCTGGCCCAAGCGTATTCCGGCGCCTGCGGCAAAACTGAGCCTGGGTGAGATCGGCGAGCTGACCTTCTATCCGCCGGACCCCGACCGATTCCCGGCGCTGCGCATCGCGCGGGCAGCCCTGCGCCTGGGCGGCGGGGCCGCGGCCGTGCTCAATGCCGCCAATGAGGTTGCCGTTGCCAGCTTCCTTGCCGGCGAAATAGGCTTTCTCACCATCGCACGGGTCGTCGAAGAGACCATGTATGCGACTAGACTGCCGCCCGGTCGGCAGCATCGACGACGTCACCGACGTTGATGGGGAGGCCCGGGCCAAGGCAGAGGATATCATCGCAAATCTGGCGCAACGCATCGCCTGTTCGGTGTGAGCGCAGGTTCACAAGAGCACCATGGCCATAATCGAATACCTCTGGGACTGGATCATTCCGTTCCTGATCGTCCTCACCGTCCTCGTGTTCGTTCATGAGCTCGGTCACTATCTCATCGCGCGTCGGGTCGGCATCCGGGTCGAGACGTTCTCGATCGGCTTCGGCCCCGAGGTCTTCGGACGCACCGACCGGCACGGCACGCGCTGGAAGGTCAGCGCCGTGCCCCTCGGCGGCTACGTCAAGATGTTCGGCGAACACGACTTCGAGGACGAGAACGAGGACGAAAAGCGCACGCTGACGCCCGAGGAGGAGGCCGTATCCTTCCAGGGCAAGACCGTCGGCCAGCGCAGCGCGGTTGTCGTCGGCGGTCCGGCCGCGAACTTCATTTTCGCCATCCTCGCGCTTGCCGTTCTGTTCGCCTTCGCTGGCTTGCCGACGCCCATAGCTGGCGTCGGCACGGTCCAGACAGACAGCGCCGCGGCGCAGGGCGGGTTTAGGCCCGGCGACCGGATCGTCGGCATCGACGGCCAGCCGGTCCGGTGGTTCGAGGAGGTGCGGACCCTCGTGCGCGACCGACCCGGCCAGTCCTTGCGCTTCGACATTGTCCGCGACGGCCAGCCCTTGACCCTCACGGCGGTGCCGGCGGCGGTGCTGGCGGCGCCGGGGGATGGAGAACGCGGCGAGGTCGGGCTTCTCGGCATCACCCCCGACCCCGCTCAGGTCGGCTACGAGCGAATTGGCCCGTTGCAGGCCGTCGGCATTGCGGTCCAGCGCACCTACCAGCTGACCGCCCAGATCCTCGGCGCTCTCTGGCAGATCATCACCGGCACGCGGACCGCCGGGGAGCTCGGCGGCCCGATCCGCATCGCCCAGCTGTCGGGGCAGATGGCGAGTGATGGCGCGATTAACTTCGTTCTGTTCATGGCGGCGCTATCCGTCAACCTGGGGTTGATAAACCTGCTGCCGATACCGATGCTTGACGGTGGCCACCTCGCGTTCTATGCGGTTGAGGCGGTTCGCGGCCGCCCGTTGAACAAGACCATTCAGGAGTACGGGTTCCGCATCGGCTTGGCGTTCGTTTTATTCCTCATGATTTTCGCAACGTGGAATGACCTGATGAACCTTAAGGTATTCGAGTTCCTTCGCGAGCTCATCAGCTAGAGCTTTGGGGATGGGACGAACGGCGGGCCGCCGGCTCTGCCTCAGCCTTCTTTTTCTGGTTCTTGCCCTTGCTCCCGCCTTTGCCCAGACCGGCGACGCCGTTCGCCAGATCGTGGTAGAAGGCACGCAGCGAGTGGAGCCGAGCACGGTGCGGTCCTACCTGCTCGTACAGGAGGGCGATTCGTTCGACGCCGGTCGCATCGACCGCTCGCTGAAGAGCCTATATGCCACCGGATTGTTCGCCGACGTGAGCATTCGTCGCGACGGCGATCGCCTCATCGTCGATGTGGTCGAGAACCCGATCATCAACCGGGTCGCGTTCGAGGGGAACGACAAGCTCGACGACAAGACCCTGGAAGCCGAGACGACCCTGCGCCCGCGGGTGATCTACACCCGGCCGAAGGTGCAAAGCGATGTCGACCGCATCCTGAACCTCTACCGGCGCAGCGGTCGCTTTGCGGCGACGGTAGATCCGAAGATCATTCGCCTCGAGCAGAACAGGGTCGACGTCGTCTTCGAGATCAACGAAGGCGCGGTGACAACCGTCGAATCGATCCGGTTCATCGGCAACCGGGCGTTCGACGAGGGGGAACTGCGGCAGGTCATCCGCACCAAGCAGTCGCGCTGGTGGCGCTTTTTCAGCACGGAAGATACTTACGATCCCGATCGCCTGTCGCTCGACCGCGAGCTTCTGCGACGGTTTTACCTGTCGGAGGGATACGCGGACTTCGAGGTGCGATCGGCGGTGGCCGAGCTTGACTCCCGACCGCAGCAACTTCCTTCTGACGATCACGGTCAGCGAAGGCGAGCGCTATCGCTTCGGCACCGTCAACATCGAAAGCAAAATTGCCGGACTGAGCGCGGAAAAGCTGGATAAGGTGGTCAAGGCACGGTCGGGAAACTGGTATGACGCCAATGCCGTCGAGCAGTCCATTGACGCGATCAACGAGGCCGCCGGGAATCTGGGCTACGCGTTCGTCGACGTCAGGCCGCAGGTCCAGCGTAATCGCGATGCCAAGACCATCGACGTCAACTTTCTTGTCAACGAAGGCCCGCGCGTCTTCGTCGAGCGGATCGAAATCTCCGGCAATGTCCGTACCGTCGACGAGGTGATTCGCCGCGAGTTCCGGTTTGCCGAGGGCGACGCCTTCAACGCCGCCAAGCTGCGTCGCTCACGCCAGCGCATTCAGGATCTCGACTTCTTCGAGAAGGTCGAAGTCGATCAGGTCCAGGGCAGCGCTCCGGATCGGGCCGTCGTCAAGGTCAACGTCGAAGAGAAGTCGACCGGATCGCTGTCCGTCGGCGCCGGGTTCTCGACGTCGAGCGGGATCCTCGGCGACCTGAGCGTGCGCGAGCGCAATCTGCTCGGCCGCGGTCAGGATCTGCGGGCGACCCTGCTGCTTGGCCAGAAGCAGCAGCAGGTCGATCTCAGCTTCACCGAGCCCTACTTCCTCGACCGCAACATCGTCGCCGGCGTCGACGTCTACTACGTCCAGACGGATCGGCGGAGCGAAAGCTCCTTCGATACCCGGACCATCGGCGCGGCCCTGCGCGCCGGCTATCCGATCACGGAGCGGCTCAACCAGAATTGGCGGTACACCCTGAAGCGCCAGACGATCCGCAACGTCCCCGACGACGCGTCGATCTTCGTCCAGGAGGCCGAGGGCACCGATGTCATCTCGGAGATTTCCCACTCGCTGACGTACGACCGCCGCGACAGCCGGATCAATCCGACGAACGGCTATTACGGCAAGTTCACCACCGATGTCGCCGGGCTCGGCGGCGATGTCCGCTACCTGCGCAACCGCCTCGATGCCGGCTACTACTATCCGCTGTCCAAGGACTGGATTGCCTCGCTGAGCGGCGGGGTCGGCTACATCTTCGGCCTCGGCGAGGACGAGCGTCTGCTGGATCGCTTCTTCATCGGCGGCGAGGAGGTACGCGGCTTCGCCAACGACGGCATCGGGCCCCGCGACCGCGACACCGACGACGCGCTCGGCGGTCAGTGGTTCTATGCGACATCGGCGCAGGTCTCGTTTCCCCTAGGTCTGCCTGAGGAATACTCCATTCGCGGCCGCGTCTTCACCGACGTCGGAGCCTCGTGGGAGCTATCGACCAAGCCTGATCAGGAAGTGATCTGGTGCAGGACAGCCCAGATCCGCGGGTGTCGATCGGTACGGGCATCACATGGCTGTCGCCTTTCGGACCGCTCGGCGTCGATCTCGGGTATGCGCTCATCAAGCAGAGTTTCGACAAGACCGAGCTGTTCCGCGTCAACTTCGGCACGAGGTTCTAAGCCATGGGATCACGCATCCTTTTCGTCATCGCCCTGGCGCTGGTGACATTCGTCGCGCCTGTACCCCCGGTTCAGGCCCAGGAGATGCCGACGGTCCGGCTCGGAATCCTCGATGTCGGCCGCGCCTTGCAGAACGCCTCGGCGGTCAAGGGAATCCGGTCGCAGCTCAGCACCTACATGGACTCCTACCGCGCCGACACCCAGAAGGAGGAGCAATCCCTGCGCAGCGGTCAGGAAGAGCTTGCCCGCAAGCGAGCGGTGCTCTCGGCGGACGCCTTCGCCGCGGAACGGCAGAAGCTCGAGCAGCGCCTTGCCGCGGCGCAGTCCAAGGTTCAGGACCGGCGCCAGTCGCTGGAGCGGGTCCACGCCGAGGCGATGCAGAAAGTCCAGGACGTTGTCGCCAATATCGTCACCGCGCTCGCTAGCGAGCGAGGACTGACGCTGATCCTGCGCAAGGACCAGACCGTCTTCTCCGCGTCGCCCTACGAGATTACCGACGAGGTGCTGAAGCGCCTCGACAAGCAGCTGCCGTCGGTCAAGATCGGCAATCCCAACAAGAAGGGCTGAGTTTGTCGGCCAGCACGAAGTCTCACTGTCTCCGAGAGAGGTGCGAAGACCTCTCCTTCAGGCGCTGATGCGGCAATCGACCCGCTGCACCTGCTGCATTCTCTGGATCGCCATGAGCCCAATGGGGCTCGCCATGACAAAGCTGGTTCATGCGTTATCGCGGATCATCGCCGCGTAGGTCGCGTCGGCGACAAGAACGCCATCGACCTCGGCTCGGCCGGAGAATTTCCAGACGTTGCCTCTCTTGCGCTCCTTTGCCACATGAACGAGCAACGTATCGCCGGGCACGACCGGCTTGACGAAACCGCGCCGAATCGACGGACATGAAGTAGACGAGACTGCCCTCGCGATCCGGGACCGAGGCTGGCGACAACGAGGACAGCCGCCGTTTGCGCCATGGCCTCGATGATCAGAACCCCCGGCATGATCGGTTCACTCGGAAAGTGGCCGACAAAGTAGGGCTCGTTGATGGTGACGTTCTTGATCCCCGTAGCCCGATCGTTCAAGACCAGGTTGGTAACCCGGTCGATCATCAGGAACGGGTAGCGATGAGGAATCATGCGCCGGATTCCGTGAATATCGATCACGTGTTCAGCGACGGCCATCGCATCTAGATCCATTGGCCACGCACCCTTTTTGTTTCGTCCGGCGCGCCGTCGTGCAAATCGACATTCGCTGGATCCTAGAGAAGGATCCGCTGCGCCTGTCGCTTCTGCTCCGGCGATGCCGTCCCGACGCCCGCTTATTCGTTTCGTTTATGACCCACTTCGCTGCCGTAATCAAATATGCTTGCGGCCGCCGTCGAGGCGCGGAGGGGATCTGCGGATCCGCGGCGCGGGCGCCAAAAAGCTTTGTCACGGCTCCGGCACCCGTGTATCCGTCGCGCTTACGCGACCGGCGAGCGGTGCGGCCGATGGCCGGTCGTCAGGACGCCGGCAGCGTTTCCTCACCACCGGACTCCAGTGGGCCGGGACCGGGATGTAAGGAAGGAACGACGCGATGGCTTCCCGCAGGGTTGTGCTTGTGCTGGCGCTGGGTGTAGCGGCCTTCGGCTGGCATACCTTTGTCCCGCGCGGGCAGGCTGCCGAGCCCATTCGGATCGGCGAGCTGAACAGCTATACGACCTTCCCGGCCTTCACCGTTCCCTATCGCAATGGCTGGCAGATGGCGCTTGACGAGATCAACGCCGGCGGCGGGGTTCTCGGCCGGCCGCTCGAAGTCATCTCCAAGGATGACGGCGGCAAGCCGGGCGACGCCGTTACCGTCGGCAACGAGCTTGTCTCGCGTGACGGCGTCGTGCTCCTGTTCGGCACGCTCCTGTCCAATGTCGGTCTCGCCGTGGCCGATTTCTCCGCTCAGCGGAAAGTCCCGTTCATTGCCGCCGAACCGCTGACCGACGCCATCGTCTGGGAGAAGGGCAACCACTACACCTTCCGACTGCGTCCCGGCACCTACGTCCAGGCGGCCATGCTGGCCGAGGAAGCCGCCAAGCTGCCGGCGAGACGATGGGCCACCGTCGCCCCGAACTACGAATACGGCAAAGCGGCGGTCGCGGCGTTCAGGATGCTGCTGTCGCGTGCGCGCCCCGATGTCGAGTGGGTCGGCGAGCAATGGCCGGCGCTGAACAAAATCGACGCCGGCGCGACGGCGCAGGCGCTTGCGGCGCTTGAGCCCGACGCCATCTTCAACGTCACCTTCGGCACCGATCTGGCCAAATTTGTGCGCGAAGGCGACAACCGGGGCCTGTTCGAAAACCGCGTCGTCGCCAGCATGCTGTCGGGTGAGCCGGATTGGATCGACCCCCTGGGCGGAGAAGCGCCGGAAGGCTGGATCGTCACCGGCTATCCCTGGTACGCGATCGAGACGCCTGAACAGTCGGCCTTTCGTGAGGCCTACATGAACCGGTTCGGCGATTACCCGCGGCTCGGCTCGGTGGTCGGCTACACCACCATGAAAGCCGCCGCGCAGGCCATCGAGAAGGCCGGATCGACCAACGCCGAGGCCATCGTCGATGCGCTGCGCGGGATGTCGATGATGAGCCCGCTGGGGCGGATCGAGTTCCGCAGGCGTCGACCAGCAGAGCACCATGGGCACCTTCGTCGGGACGCTGAGCGTGCAGGAGCAGAAACCGCGGATGGTCGACTGGCGCTTCGGCGACGGCGCCGACTACCTGCCGGACGCTGCCGAGACGGCCAGGCTGCGGGCGGCGGATTGACGCCGGAGAGGGACCGGCGATCAGAAGGCTTCGCCCTTCGCCGGACCAATCGCGACAGCGCGGGACACCGCCGATGAGCTTCGTCGTCGTCCAGGCCTTGACCGGTCTTGCCAACGCGGCCTCGCTGTTCCTGGTTGCCGTTGGCCTGTCGCTGGTCTTCGGCGTCACCCGGATCGTCAACTTCGCCCACGGATCCTTCTACATGCTCGGCGCCTACGTTGCCTTCAGCGCGTCGGCAGCCATTGGCGGCGGCCTTGTCGGCTTCATCGCCGGGGCGGCATCTGCCGCGGTCGTGCTCGCCGCGCTCGGGCTGATCGTCGAGGTGGGCCTGCTGCGCCGACTCTATGCCGCGCCCGAACTGCTGCAGCTGGTCGCAACGTTCGCCGTGGTTCTCCTCGTTCAGGATCTGACTCTCGCGGTTTGGGGACCGGAAGACCTGCTTCTGCCGCGCGTGCCGGCACTGTCCGAGCCGATCATCGTGCTCGGCCACCGGCTGCCGCTTTACGACTTCGTCCTGATCGCGCTCGGCCCGCTGGTTCTTGGCGGGCTCTGGCTGCTGCTGAGCCGAACGCGGTGGGGTATTTGAGTACGCGCCGCCACCGAGGACCGGGAAATGGTCGGCGCGCTCGGCGTCGACCAGCGCTGGCTGTTCACGTCCGTGTTCTGCCTCGGCGCGGCGCTTGCCGGCCTCGGCGGCGCCATCCACCTGCCGCGCGACCCCGCCAACCTGATGATGGATCTGGGCATCATCGCCGAAGCCTTCGTCGTCGTCGTCGTCGGCGGCATGGGCAGCATGACCGGCGCCTATCTTGCCGCTGCGCTGATCGCCGAGCTCCGCGCCTTCGGCATCGTCCTGTTTCCCGAGATCACGCTGGTGCTGCTGTTCGCGGTGATGGCAGTCATCCTCATCGTTCGCCCGTGGGGACTCCTCGGCCGTCCCGATATCGCTGCGCCGCTGCATCCGAGCTCTGGTCCGGCGCCGAGCGCACGGCGGGTCGCTGGGTCGGGCCCGCGGCTGATCATAGCAGCGGGACTTGCCGGCCTCGTCGTGCTGCCGCTCTTCGCCGACGGCTTCGCGCTGCAAGTCATGAGCGAGATCCTCATCTTCGCGCTCTTTGCCGCCAGCCTGCAGTTCATTCTTGGGATCGGCGGGATGATCTCGTTCGGTCACGCTGCCTACCTCGGGCTCGGCGCCTATGGCGCGGCGCTTGCCGTGCATTATCTGGAAACGCCGATGGCTGTGGCGCTGCTCGCCGCACCTCTCGCCGGCGGGCTCGGCGCGCTCGTCTACGGCTGGTTCTGTGTTCGGCTCTCCGGCGTCTACATGGCGATGCTGACGCTGGCCTTCGCCCAGATTACCTGGTCGGTGGCGTTCCAATGGTATGACGTCACCGGCGGCGACAACGGCATTCTCGGCGTTCGGCCGGCGCCCTGGGCGTCATCGCCGGCCGCCTTCTACTACCTCTCGCTATCGGTCGCAGCCGCCGGTATCTGGCTGTTGCTCCGGGTCAGCGCGGCGCCGTTCGGCTACGCGCTTCGCGCCGGACGCGACGCCGCCGCTCGCGCCGAGGCGCTCGGCATTGACGTTCGCCGGCAGCGCTGGTTCGCCTTCGCGCTCGCCGGCGCCGCGGCGGCAACGGGCGGCGGTCTCTATGCCTTCCTCAAGGGCAGCGTCTTTCCCGACGTGCTGGCAATCCCGATGTCGGTTGACGGGCTGGTCATGGTCCTCCTCGGGGGAGTCGACGCCGCGCTCGGCCCGCTGGTCGGGGCCGCTACCTTCACCGGACTGAAGATCACGATTGCCAGCGCCACCGATCTCTGGCGGTCGCTCCTCGGCGGCATCATCATCGCCGTCGTCGTGATCTTTCCCCGTGGCATCCTGGGCGCCATCGGCGGCCGGCGGCGGGGATAGGGCCGCGTGAGCCTCCTCGTCGTCGACAACCTGCGCAAGGCGTTCGGAGGCTTGCGCGCCGTCGACGGCGCTCGGCTTTCGGGTGGAGGTCGGCGAATCGGTCGCGATTATCGGCCCGAACGGCGCCGGCAAGACGACCTGCTTCAACATGCTGGGCGGCCAGCTCAGGCCCGATGCGGGCCGGATCATGCTCGCTGGCCGCAACATCGCCGGACTTCCGCCGCATCGCATCTGGCGACTCGGCCTGGCCCGCACCTTCCAGGTCGCCGCCACCTTCCGCTCGATGACGGTGCGCGAGAATGTCCAGGTGGCGCTGCTGTCGCACCGGCGCCGGACCCTCGGGCTGTGGCGGCCGGCCGCCCGCCTGCTTGCGGACGAGGCGGATGCGCTGCTTGCGCAGGTCGGGCTGGCGGTGCGGGCGGGACAGCCGGTCGCCCAGCTGCCCTACGCCGATCGCAAGCGTCTGGAGCTGGCGATGGCGCTTGCCAATGCGCCGCGGCTGCTGCTTCTTGACGAGCCTACTGCGGGCATCGCCGCCGGCGAGCGCAGGGCCCTGATGGACCTGATCTCCGGTCTCGTCCGCACCCGCGATATCGGCGTTCTTTTCACCGAGCACGACATGGACGTGGTCTTCGGCCATGGCGAGCGGGTCATCGTCCTCCACGAGGGACGGCTGGTCGCGGAGGGCCCGCCCGAGGCGATCCGCGCCAACCCGACGGTGCGCGAGATCTATCTCGGCGCCGACGCGGCGGGCGATACCGGGGCGCAACCGGGGGCCACCGGCGGAGGGCCGCCATGCTGAGCGTTCGTCGGCTGGAGATCCGCTACGGCTCCGCGCAGGCGCTGTTCGGCATCGATCTTGAGGTTGTCGACGGTGAGGTCATGGCGCTCCTGGGCCGGAATGGGGCCGGCAAGTCGACGCTGCTAAAAAGCATCATCGGCCTGGTCCGTCCTGCGGCGGGTTCCATCGTTTTCGCCGGAGAAGAAATCGCAGGCGAACCGCCGCACCGGATCAGCCGCCGCGGCCTTGGCTATGTTCCCGAGGAGCGGCGGATCTTTACCGGCCTCAGCGTCGCCGAAAACCTTGCTGTCGCCAGCCGTCCGCTCCGCGGCGGGCTCGCGGCCTGGACCCCGGACCGGATCTACGCCCTTTTTCCCGCCTTGGCCGAGATGCGCCGGCGCCGCGGCGGGGAGATGAGCGGCGGCGAGCAGCAGATGCTGGCGATCGCGCGGACGCTGATGGGCAACCCGCGGATGATTCTCCTCGACGAGCCGTCGCAGGGCCTGGCGCCGCGCGTTGTCGGTGCTTTGGCCGATGCTCTGGTCGCGCTCAGGCGACAGGGCCTGACGATGTTGCTCTGTGAGCAAAATGTGCGCTTCGCCGAACGGCTCGCCGACCGCGCGACGGTGCTGGAAACCGGGCAGGTGCGCTGGCTCGGAACGATGGCGGCGTTTTCCGCAGACATCGAGGCTCAGCACGATCTGCTTCACGTCTAGAGCATCCTGCGCAGGGATCGGACAGACGCTTGCCGCGGCCCCGTCAAGAGCGGCGGCGCGGGGGAAAATCGGCTACAAAGGGGACAGGCACGGAGGGACCGATCATGAAGGTGTTTGCCCGACCGACGCGTTGCCACAGCCGGATGCGGCCGTCGCGGCAAAGGCTGCTCACGATCGCCGTCACAGCCCTGGCCATGGCGGGCGAATCGGCCTGCAGCGACAGGGGCGCCGTTGCGACGGCCGACCCTTCCGCCTCACAGCCCGTGGCTCGGTCTACGGTCGAGGCCGCAACCCAATCGCCGGCGCCGCTCGGTCTCCGCTTCGGAATGAAGCCCGGCGAAGTGCCATTCCCCGTCATCGTTGCGCCGGATGCGCTGGATGCGGCCGCGCCGCAGCCGACCGCAACGGCGCCGGCGCCGTCTTTATCCTCCGCCCGGTCGACCCCGGCACGGGCGCGCGGCACCGCGCCGCGAGCGTCGAGCGAACCGGTCAATTTGTTCGCTTCGGGCCAGCCTCCGGCCGCGGTGCGCGCAAGGCCCTTTCCGCCGGCGATCGAGGGCAGCGGCACGATGGCCGGCTCGGCAAGCGCTTCGGGATTGGCCGCGCCAGCATCGAAGACGGCATCGACGACGTCGACCGGGAAATTGGCCGACTGGTCCCGCGGTTACATCGACGCCTGTGAGACGGCCTTCGACCGGACGTCTGATCTCGGCGCGGCGGCGCCGGAGTGGCTGGCGTGGCGTGCGGCCAACCTGAGCGCGGGCGAGGGGAAGGACTTCGCCGATGTTCTGGTCGCACGCGCCGAAGCGACGACAAATTCGGCTTCCACCCGGACGCGCACCGTTCTCGATGCTGAGCGCAGCGCCGGGCTCTATCGCCTCGACGCCGCCGACGGCCAGCGCGCCGTCTGCCTGCTGTTCACGACCGAGGGACTGGCCCATGTGTTCATCGCCGGCGACGCCCTGAGCGGGATTCGCGACGATATCGTCGCCCGGCTCGAAGAGAGCAGCGGGCTGGTTCCCTTCACCCTGATCCATGAATCCGCGCGCTTCTCGCTGTCGCTGTCCCGACCGGCGTGCGGCCTTTATTGCCGGCTCTTCGGCGAACGCATCCTCGTGGAACGGCAGCTTTGGCTCGACCGAACGGCGCGGGTTCTGGTGGCGACAAAGCGGGCGGTCGTGGTCTCCGGACTGAATGGGCTGTTCGCCGGCATGGGCGCAGAGCGCGAATTGCCCGATCGGCTGCCCGGCAGCTTCGTCGCTTCAACCGACCTCACCCGACGGGCGCACGTGCTCCGCCAAATGCTCGTTCCGACCGCCGCCCCCGTGGCCAAGGCCGCTTCAGGAGTTACGCTTGGCTCCGGGGTGGCGGCGCGACCGACCGCGGCCGCGGGAGGCGCGGCTGCCCAGATGCCGCGACAGGCCGTCGTTCAGAGCTTCATCCCATAGATTGACCTGCTTTGGACGGCATCGTCCGTAAGCAGAAAGTTGATCGGTTACAGAAAGACCGAGCATCTTATCCGCGCCGATCCGGGTTCAGGTGCCCTGGCGAGCTGACCGTCACGCCTCGTCCGGAGGTTCAAGCAATCGGTGAAGATGTACGACCACGTACTTGATCTTGGCCTCGTCGACATGCTTCATGCTGACCGCACGCCACGCTTTCAGCGCCTCGGCGTAGCTCGGGTAGATGCCGACGACATCGAGCCGGCTCTCGTCCTTGAAGTCGACGCCGCGCGGGTCGCGGACCTCGCCGCCGAAGACGAGATGCAACAGGCTTTCCCCCATCAGTCAATCTCCGCCAGTGGGACAAGCTTTCGATCGCCCGCGCGCGCAGGGTCACCCGCCATCAATCCGCCTCAGGCCGCCGGCCGATTCAGGCTTATACGGACCCTGCGGTTTTGCGGCTCGCGCTGATTGCTGCCGGTCGGGACGATCAACTCCTCCTCGCCGCGGCCTGTCGCGCTGATGATTGCCGCCGGAACACCCTGAGCGATCAGCTCATTGCGGACCGCCTCGGCACGGCGCTCGGAAAGACGCTGGTTGACCTTCGCGCTTCCGGAGGTGTCGGCAAAGCCGGTCACGACGACCGACTGGACTCCGCCGGAGCGGATGTTCGCCGCGGCATCGACGATGATGTCGTGCGCCTCCGGCGGGATGTCCGACCGATTCCAGTCGAAGAAGAGGAGATAGCTGCTCGGCCCGGCAACGACTGGCGCCAGAGCGGCGTCGATTTCATCCATCGAGTTGAGAAAGCCGCTGCGACACGTGGTGATGTCCGCGGGGATCGTGTTGGCCGCCTGCTTCTGCATCCAGCAATCGAGCATGACCTGGGCGTTTGCAGCGGCGACAGGCGTTTTCGTGCGCGCACCCGCATTCAGGGCCTCGACCAGACGCGCCCGCGCGGCCGTAATTTCGGCCACCGTATCGCCCGGCAGATCGTAGTCGACGATGGAATCGGGCGCCGGCGGTTGCCCCTGCGCGGCTGCCATCGACTTTTCAGCCCACCGATCCGACGAGGTGTAGTCGCCGCCCGAATACGCCGCTTTCGAGCGCTCCAGGTAAGCCTTGGCCAGCGCCGTATCGAAAGGATCGCCGCTCGGGGTCATCTTCCGGGCATCAGCGAGCCGCGTGCCCGCGCATCCCGCGAGCACGATCAACGAAAGGCCGATGACGGCCATCTTCATAACGCGACCCATTGCAACCTCCTCAGATCATCCGGCCGGCGGTCTCGTTGTCCCGCGGCATCCCGCGCGGCGTCCACAGGCTCGGCCGCTGCGGCATCAATCTGCGCATCTTGACCGGATCGGCCAACCTTGGCCAGTTCCCGAACGCACGGGCTCGGGATTTTCTCTTATGAATGGATTTCGTTAGGATCCCTCACGCGATGAACGTGCAATCCCGGTCAGCGCGCTGCCAGGCGACACGCGCGCTGTCGTCAATTATCAAGACAACAGGCGAGCGCCGAAGCGGCGCCTTCCGCCGGAAGCGCAAGACGCCGCTCGGAGGTGACTACTTGGTCATCTCTTTCGCTTTGTCGCCGGCCGCGCGCCCGGCATCCTTCACCGCGTCATAGGCATCCTTGCCGGCATCCATGACGGCATCGCCCGCGTCCTTCGCGGCATCGCCCGCTTCGTCGGCGGCATCGCCAGCCTCGTCGCCCACATCGTCGGTACTGTCGGTGGCATCGTCGATGGCATCGCCGGTATCGTCCGCGGCGTCGTCGACGGCGTCCGCGGTGTTGTCGGCTGCGTCATCGGCCGCTTCGGCAGCCTTATCCCCGGCCTGCCCGGCGTTCTCGGCCGCCGTATCAGCCGCCTTCCTGCTCTCATCGACGGCGTTGTTGCCGGAAGTCTGGGCGGCGCCGGCGGCGGTTCCCGCCGTTCCCGTCGTCGTCGAAGACCCTGACTTCGGTGCTTCGTCGCAAGCCGCCAGAGCGGCAGCGACCACGAAACCCGCAGCGAGCAACGGTAACCCTGCAGCAAGCTTCTTCATGCTCATCTCTCCATCTTCTCCTTGTGTTGCCTCTGTCGCTTAATTTTTTCGGCACACGGCCGGCGCGCGACGAGATCCAGTCGCCGGACAACTGAGCTCCGACGCAACCGCGCATCTTTGCAATCCCGTTAAATCTGCACGAGCGTTGCAGGTACACCGTGTTCGGCATTCGTGCATAGCATGAAGGTGATAATGGGCAAAATGTATAAGCGTTAATCTGGAGATAAAATGATCGCCCTGCGTTTGCGGGCGGAGTTGGCGCGGCCGCGCCTTGGCCACATCGTTTGCGCATCGATCGCTGTACTGGCGCGGACGTTCGCGAATACTGTCGCTCCGCGCAATTCGGGCGACGCGTCTTGCAGAGACCATGTGACGCGTAATCAAGAGCAAGTATCATTCTCAATCGGCTGCAGTGATGTTGACTTTGCGGCAAGATCCCTGCTTTTCATCGAGCATGTTTCTCCTTTATGATGGCAGAATCGAGTTGAAGCGGCCCGAAACGCGCCAGCGGAGGAGCAGACGATGAAAGTGATTGCGGACACCGCCAACGGTTTAGGTGAGACAGCTCGTGCGGTGGGTGAACTATCCGCCGCCGCTGCGGGCTTCTCCATCGAGATGCTCGCAAGTGCTCTGAAACGACACGAGACGTGGCTCTGCTCCGGCTGGGAGCTGGGAGCGCGGGCGGACCTGCACGGAATAGACCTCCATGGAGCCGGCCTGAGCGGCGCGGTTCTCGAAAACGCGGATCTGCACCGGGCGGATCTTCACCGCGCCGCCCTCGGACAGGCCGATCTGGAGGGAGCGGACCTGCATCATGCCGATCTCCATCGCGCCGATCTGCGCAACGCCGAACTGGACTGGGCCGATCTTCATGGCGCCGATCTCCATGGCGCCGATTTGAGCGGTGGCAGCCTGCGCGATGCGGATCTGCGCGGCGCCGACTGTCATGGCGCCGATCTCAGCGGCACCGACCTCTGCGGCGCCGATCTGCGTGGCGCCGACCTGCGGCGGGCGCGCGGGCTGACCTTCGCGCAGATCGAAGCCGCCGTCACCGACGCGGAAACAAGGCTCCCATAGGTCTTATATTTTAGAGGTTCTGGCGACAACATAGGCCCGCCGCCGGTGCCCGTCGCGGTCGTACTCAATGCCCGAATTGCCAGTTCGCACCATACCGGCGTATGGTCTGAGGCGCGCTCCCAACCGCGCGGCTCGCGGTCAATGCCGACCGCGGTCAGATGTGTCCGCGGCCTGCGGCGAGAGCAGCAGGTGGTCGATGCGCAGGCCCTTGTCGCCGGGCCAACTGCGCTTGCGGTAGTCCCACCAGGTGTACTGGTGGTCATGGTCATGCAGGGCCCTTATTGCATCGACGTAGCCAAGATGGAGGAGACGGCGGTAACCCGCCCGTGAGGCCGGTTGGCAAAGGGCGTCGTCTCGCCAGGCCTTGGGATCGTAGACATCGCCGTCCGTCGGAACGACGTTGTAATCGCCGGCGAACACGCATGCCTCTTCGTCTTCCAGCGCCGCGGCCATGTGCCGGTACAGGCGCCCCAGCCAGGCGAGCTTGTAGGGAAAGCGGTCGCCGCCAACCGGGTTCCCGTTCGGCGCGTAGATCGATGCGACGCGGAAGCCGCCGGTGAACGCCTCGATGTAGCGCGCCTCGTGATCATCCGGATCGCCGGGCAGCCGGGCGGCGATCAGATCGATCGGGTATCTGGAGATCACGGCGACGCCGTTGTAGGTCTTCTGTCCGGCGGCGGCGATGTTGTAGCCGAGATCGCCAATGTCGCCGGCAGGGAATGCGCCGTCGACCACCTTGGTCTCCTGAAACAGGACGATGTCCGGCTCGAACCGGCGCAGCCACGCCAGGACGAGCGGCAGACGCGCCTTGATCGAATTGACGTTCCAGGTCGCGACCTTCATCGCACGCCGGCCGGCCCGGTCGAAACCGAAATCTGGTGGCCCACGCTCACAGCGAGAACGACGATCCGCAGCCGCAGGTCGAGGATGCGTTGGGGTTGCGGATGGCGAAATACGAGCCGATGAGATCTTCGACGAAATCGACCTCGGAGCCCCGTAGCAGATCCAGCGATACGTCGTCGATGACGACGCGGACCCCGTCCCTGCTGAAGACGCGGTCGTCCTCGTTGCGCTGGTCGTCCAGGGTGAAGCCATACTGAAAGCCGGAACAGCCGCCGCCCGCGACGGATACGCGGAACAACAGTCCCTGACCGCCGTCCTGTGCCATCAAGGCGGCGATCCGGCGGCTGGCGGAAGCGGAAATGCGGATGTCGTCCCGGATGTCTTCCACGGGTTCGATGGAATGGTCGGCCATTCTTTCCTCACTGGCGTCAATGCTGCCCGCGCGGGCATCCGTAATGTGGCCCGGCTGGCGATGTTGTCAAAGCCCGCGCTCCGGAACAGCCCCGAGCCTCACGCGAACGCCGGCTTGCATGCGGTATGCCACGTTCGGTAGTGTCTTTGTCATGAGCGGAAGCGAGATCCTGGCGCCGTGGGCGTGCCGCAGCGCCGAGAGCCGGGGTCGGCTCTTCGCGGAGGCCGAAAGCGCGAGCCGGAGCTGTTTTCAGCGCGATCGCGATCGAATCATCCACTCTGCGGCCTTTCGCCGCCTGGAGTACAAGACCCAGGTCTTCGTCAACCACGAGGGCGATTTTTTTCGCACCCGCCTCACCCATAGCCTCGAAGTCTCGCAGATTGCGCGCTCGATCTGTCGCACCCTCGCGCTCAACGAGGATCTCGCCGAGGCGCTGGCGCTCGCCCACGACCTCGGCCATTCGCCGTTCGGGCATGCCGGCGAGGACGCGCTGAAAGAAATGATGGCGCCCTACGGCGGCTTCGACCACAACGCGCAGAGCCTGCGGGTGGTTACCCGCCTGGAGCACCGTTACGCCGAGTTCGACGGGCTCAACCTGACCTGGGAGACGCTTGAAGGCGTGGTCAAGCATAACGGCCCGCTCATCGCCCGAAGCGGTGGGCCCGGGAAAGGACCAGGGGAGGGTGCCTGCGCGCCGTTACCCGAAGCCATCGCCGATTACGTCGCCGTCCACGATCTCGAACTGCACACCTATGCCTCGGCCGAGGCCCAGGTCACGGCGCTCGCCGACGATATTGCCTACAACAACCATGACATCGATGACGGGCTGCGCGCGGGGCTATTCAACATTGCCGATCTTGACGCCGTTCCCTTCGTCGCGGCAAGGTTCGGCGAGGTCGCCGAACGCTATCCCGCCATCACCCCCTCCCGGCTGATCCACGAAGCCGTCCGCCGCCTGATCGGGCTGATGGTCGACGACCTCGCCAGCGAGACCCGCCGGCGCATCGCCGCCCTGGCGCCGGAATCGGCAGACGACATCCGCCGCCACCATCAGCCGGTCGCCGCTTTCACCCCGGAGATGCAGCGCCATGATCGCGCGCTCAAGGACTTCCTGTTCGAGAACATGTACCGGCATTACCGCCTGAACCGCATGACCAGCAAGGCCCGGCGACTGGTCCGGGATCTGTTTCGCCTGTTCGTCGACGAGCCGGGCTGTCTGCCGACGGAATGGCGCCAGCGCGCCGGCGCGCCCGGCGGTGTCGAGACCGCCCGGGTTGTTGCCGACTACATTGCCGGCATGACCGATCGCTTCGCCGCCGATGAACATCGTCGGCTGTTTGATGTACAATCGAGGGCATCTTGAACCTCTACCGCTCCGTGCACGCGACGATCTGCGAGATCTGCGCCGGGTTGGCCGCCGACGGCGTACTACCGGCCGACGTCGACCTCGACCGCATCGCGGTCGAGCCGCCGCGCGACGCCTCGCATGGCGATGTCGCGACGAACGCCGCCCTGGTGCTCGCCGGACCGGCGGGGCGCAAGCCGAGGATGCTGGCGACCATGCTGGCCGAACGGCTGCTCGCAACCGACGGCTTCGAATCGGTCGAAGTCGCCGGCCCGGGCTTTATCAACCTGCGTCTGAGCGCGGCCTTCTGGTACGCCCGCCTTGCCGAGATCTTGCGAACGGGCGTCGCCTACGGCGACTCGGCCCTCGGCGGCGGCGAGCCGGTCAACATCGAGTACGTTTCCGCCAACCCCACCGGTCCGCTCCATGTCGGCCACGGCCGCGGCGCCGTCGTCGGCGACGCGCTGGGCGCGCTGCTCGAAAAGGCCGGCTTCGCCGTCACCCGCGAGTATTATGTCAACGACGCCGGGGCCCAGGTCGACAAGCTCGCGCGCGCGGTCTACTGGCGCTATCTCTGCGCCCTTGGCGAGCGCATCGCGCCCGGCGTAGCCGAGCGATACGCGGCGGAAACGCCTCCGGAATACCGCGGCGACTACCTGATCGACGTCGGCGAGAGCTTGGCCGCCGGCCACGGCGACGGCCTGGTCGGGCTTGCCGAAGAGGACTGGCTGGCGACGGTGAGGGACGCTGCCGTAACCGCGATGATGGCGCTGATCGCCGACGATCTGAAGGCGCTCGGCGTCGTCTTCGACGTTATCTCCTCGGAGCGGGCGCTGGTCGAAGCCGGCGTCGTCGAGATGACGATCGAGCGTCTGCAAGAGCGGGATCTGGTTTATACCGGCGTTCTCGATCCGCCGAAGGGCAAGCTTCCCGATGACTGGGAGCCGCGCCCGCAGACGCTGTTCCGCTCGACCGCGTTCGGGGACGACGTCGACCGACCGCTGCGGAAATCCGACGGCTCGTGGACCTACTTCGCCAGCGACATCGCCAATCATTTCGACAAGCACCGCCGCGGCTTCCGCTCGCTCATCGATGTCTGGGGCGCCGACCACGGCGGCTACGTCAAGCGGATGCAGTCGGCGGTCAAGGCGATCAGCGAAGGCCAGGCCGCGCTCGACGTCAAGCTTTGCCAGATGGTCAACCTGCTCGACGCCGGCCAGCCGGTAAAGATGTCGAAGCGGGCGGGGACGTTCGTCACCCTGCGCGAGGTTCTCGACCGGGTCGGGCGCGACGTCTTCCGCTTCATCATGCTGACCCGACGCAACGACGCGCCGCTGGACTTCGATTTCGAGACGGTCACCGAGCAGTCCCGTGACAACCCGGTCTTCTACGTCCAGTACGCGCACGCCCGTTGCCACTCGGTGATTCGCCATGCCGCCGGCGAATTCGGGGCCGAGGCGGTCGCCGACGCCGCGCTGGCCGCCGCCGATCTGACGCGCTTGACCGATCCGGCCGAGCTTGATCTGATCAAGGCCATGGCGACGTGGCCGCGGCTAGTGGAGGGCGCGGCGGAAGCTCATGAGCCCCATCGCATCGCATACTATCTGCAGGAACTCGCCGGTCTGTTTCACCTGCTGTGGACCAAGGGCAAGGACGACGCGCAGCTTCGTTTCGTCACGGTCGCCGATCGACCGCTGAGCCTGGCTCGCCTGGCGCTGGTCCGCGCCATCCAGATGGTGCTGGCCTCGGGGCTCATGGTGATTGGCGTCGAACCGGTCGAGGAGTTGCGCTGATGACGGCGGATTGGGACACCAGCGGCTTTCGCGATCGGCCGCATGACGAGTGCGAGGACCGGCCGACGCGGCGCCTGTTCGACTGGTTCGGCGGCCGCCGACGCCTGGCCCTGATAACGGGACTGGTTTCGCTGGCTATCGTCGGCGCCTTCATCTGGTCGGGGCGGGAGCATGCTGGGCCGGAGACGGCGGGCGCGCCGCCGCTGATCCGCGCCGACGAGACGCCGATCCGGGTGCCGCCGGAGAACCCGGGCGGGATGGACATCCCCCACCGCGACAAGCTGGTCTACCAGCGACTGCCGGGCGAAGGGGAGAATCCGAAGATGGAGCGGCTGCTGCCGCCGCCGGAAGAGCCGCTGCCGCTGCCGGCATCCGAACCGGCCACCTCGCAATCGGGCGTGGAAGCCGAACCGGCGCCGCCGACCTCGCGCGAGATGGCGGATGAGGACGCAGATGAAGCGGCCGTCTCACAATCGGGCGCCGATGGCCGTGGCGCGCCCGCCGGGCTGTTCCCTCCGCCCGAGGGCGGACCGGTATCGCGTTCCGCTGCCGCTCCGCCACCGCGACCGGGCAGGGATGAGCAGGCCGTGGCGTCGGCCCAGTCCCATGCCGTCCCCGGGGCAGGCGCCGGTGCGCCGCGACCGCTGCTTCCGCCCGGCACGAGCGTCCCGTCGCTGGCAACAGGCTCGCCGTCGCCGCCGCCGCGGACGGGATCGCGCGGCGAAAGCGCGGCACCCGGCGGAACAGGCACGGCCATGGCAGGCTCCCGGCCGCCGTTGCCGCAGTCGCAATCGACAGCGCAGCCGGCGTCGGCCCGCGGCGGCTACATGGTTCAGCTGCTCGCCGTCGGCAGCGTCGATCAGGCGCAGGCGGCATGGACCCGGCTCAGTGGCCGCAACGCCGACATTCTGGCCGGCCTCAGCCCATCCTACGTGCGCGCCGACCTGGGCGCTCGTGGCGTCGTCTACCGGCTGCGCGCGGGACCCGTCGGCGGCGAGACCAGCGCCCGGGCGCTTTGCGCCCAGCTTGCGGGACGCAACGTCGACTGCATGATCGTGAGGCCGAGTGGCTGACGGTTCGCCGGCCGCGCCGCGCGCGGCCATTTTCGGCCTGTCCGGCCCCCGGCTGAGCGGCCGCGAGCGCGACTTTTTCCGCTCCGCCGATCCGCTCGGCTTCATCCTGTTTCAGCGCAACTGCATCGAGCCCGACCAGGTCCGCGATCTGATCCGCGACCTGAAGGAGTGCGTCGGCCGCGACGATGCGCCGATCCTCATCGACCAGGAGGGCGGGCGGGTGCAGCGGCTGAAGCCGCCGCCAATGGCGCGCCGCGCCGGCCGGCGCCTGCTTCGCCGCGCTCGCCGATCACCACGAAGACGACGCCGTCGAGGCGGCCTGGCTGAATGCCCGGATGCTGGCCGACGAACTGACCGCGCTCGGCATTACCGTCAACTGCGCGCCGGTCCTCGATGTTCCTTCGCCCGGCGCCCATGCGGTCATCGGCGATCGCGCCCACGGCGCAACGCCCGAGCGTGTCGCCCTGCTCGGTCGCGCGGTCTGTGCCGGCCTGCTCGCCGGCGGCGTTCTGCCGGTGATCAAGCACATTCCAGGGCACGGTCGCGCCGGCGTCGACAGCCACGCCGCCCTGCCAGTTGTCGATGCCGATCGCGTGACCCTTAAGCGCACCGATTTCGCGCCGTTCTGCGCGCTCAGCACGATGCCGTGGGCGATGACTGCGCACGTCGTCTACACCGCGCTCGACCCGGACCGACCGGCAACAACGTCCGCCCAGGTCATCGGCGAGGTGGTTCGCGGCTGGATCGGCTTCAGCGGGCTACTGATCTCCGACGATCTGTGCATGAACGCGTTGTCGGGATCGATGGCGGAGCGGGCGGAAGCGACTTTATCCGCCGGCGTCGACATCGTTCTGCATTGCAACGGCAATTCCGCCGAGATGGAGGCCGTGGCCGCCGTCAGCCCGCCCCTCGTCCCGCAAGCGCGCGATCGCCTGCGCCACGGTGAGGCGATGCGCACGGCCGGGCTTGTGGACCGTAGATCTTCAGACCGCGGCTCTGCGTCTGGAAACGCTCCTCGGAAGACAGGCGACATGAACGCGTCGGAGATCATGTCGCAGCTTTCGGTCTGGGTGCTGCCCGTTCTGTTCGCCGTCACCTTCCACGAAGCCGCCCACGGTTGGGTCGCGTGGCGGCTCGGCGACAACACCGCCTACAGCCTTGGCCGGGTTAGCTTCAACCCGCTGCGCCACATCGACCCCTTCGGCACGGTGGTGCTGCCGGCGATGCTACTGCTTCTGTCGGGGGGCCGGTTCATGTTCGGTTTCGCCAAGCCGGTGCCGGTGAACTTCAACCGCCTCAACCGTCCCCGCCGCGACATGGTCCTCGTCGCCGCCGCCGGTCCCGGCATCAACTTCACCATGGCCTTTGCCGCCGCGTTCCTGATCGTGCCGCTGGCCTCGGTGCCCGGCACCTTCGGCATCTGGCTTGGCGAAAATCTCCTGAACATGGTCTGGATCAACATCCTGCTGGCGATCTTCAACCTGCTGCCCCTGCCGCCGCTCGACGGCGGCCGCATCGCCGTCGGAGTCCTGCCCAACGCGCTCGCACTGCCGCTTCAGCGCCTGGAGCGCTTCGGCATCTTCATCGTCCTTGCTCTGGTCTTCGTCGTCCCCTGGATCGGCGCCAAGCTCGGCCTCGACCTTAACGTCTTCGGCTGGATCGTCGTCGCGCCGTCGATGGCGGTCGCGGACGCCTTCCTCCGTCTCGCCGGGGTGCAATGAACGACCGGTCGAACACGGATGCGCGTGGCGACGAGGCCAAGGCCTGCGACGATGCGTGGGAGGGGGAGCCGCAAGGCGGACGGTCCGGAGAGGCCGCCCGCGATTTTCTTGTCGATCTCGACGGGTTCGAGGGGCCTCTCGACCTGCTCCTGTCTCTTGCGCGCGAACAGAAGGTCGACCTGACACAGATTTCGATCATGCGTCTTGCGGAGCAGTATCTCAGTTTCGTAGCCGCGTTGCGCCGCGTCGATCTCGAACGCGCCGCCGAGTATCTTGTCATGGCCGCGTGGCTCGCCTACCTCAAGTCCCGGCTGTTGCTGCCAGCGGCCATACCCGCGGACGAACCGTCGCCGGAGGAACTGGCGTCCGCGCTGGCCCTCCAGCTCCGCCGGCTGGAGGCCATTCGCGAGGTCGGCGCGGCGCTGATGCGCCGGCCGCGCCTGGGCCACGACGTCTTCGCCCGCGGCAGACCGGAGGCGATCGAGGTCGACACCGAGACGGTTTTCGAGGCGTCGCTTTACGATCTCCTTCAGGCCTATGGCGGCTGGCATCGCCGCCGCCAGCCGCCGCCGGTCCTCCATGTCGAACCCTCACAACTCGACAGCGTCGACGAGGCGCTTGCCCGGTTGCGGCGCGGCCTGGGCCAGACGCCGGGTTGGGAAAGCCTCAGCCGTTATCTTCCTCCGGGCACCCTTGCCGGGCTGCACCTCGGCGGCCTCACCGCGCGTTCCGCAATGGCCTCGACGTTCGCCGCCGCGCTCGAGCTGGTTCGCGAAGGCGCGCTGGCCGTCCGCCAGACAAAGCCCTTCGGGCCCATCTACCTCCGTGCGCAGGAGCCGGGACAGCGCCCATGAGCGACATCGACCCGCACCACCTTCGCCTCGTCGAGGCCATCCTGTTCGCCTCGGCCGAGCCGATGACAGCGGAGGCCATTGCCGGGCGCCTGCCCGACGGCGCCGATGTCGCCGCACTTCTGACAACGCTGCAGCAGGCCTATTCGACGCGCGGCGTCAACCTCACCTGCGCCGGGGCGGGCTGGGCGTTTGCGACTGCGCCGGATCTGGGGCCGTGGCTGCGCCGCGAGGTCCGGATCGAGAAAAAACTGTCGCGCGCGGGGGTCGAAACGCTGGCCATCATCGCCTATCACCAGCCCGTCACCCGCGCCGAGATCGAGGATATCCGGGGCGTTCAGCTCAGCCGCGGCACCCTCGACGTGCTTTTCGAGCAGGGTTGGGTTCGGCCCAGGGGACGCCGGCAGACGCCGGGTCGGCCGGTCCTGTGGGCGACCACGGACGGCTTTCTCCGTCATTTCGCGCTGAGGTCACTGGACGACCTGCCGCAGCTCGAAGAGCTGAAGGCGGCGGGTCTTCTTGACAACGGCGTCTGGGTGCAGACCTATAGCGAAGGCGATCCGGCGGCGCCGGACGACGTGGCCGACGGGGTGTCGGCCGCGGGCGAATGACAGCCGCGACGGCGTCGGAGCATCGGCGCGAACCACCGCGCATCTGATAAAAGCGAGAGCAGGTTCATGGGCAGCTTCAGCATCTGGCATTGGCTGATCGTCCTCGTGGTCGTCCTCGTTCTGTTCGGCGGCAAGGGCCGGGTGTCGCAGATCATGGGCGACTTCGGCAAGGGCCTGAAGGCATTCAAGAAGAGCATGCGCGAGGATGAAGAGCCGTCCGCCGACCCCGAGCCGGTCGAGGAACCGCGCCGCCCGATGACGGCGTTGCCCAGCGACCACCTCACCGGTCAGGTCGGAGACGGAATCGGCGACCCGCTCAAGGACCAGGAGCCCGCGCTGAAGCCGGACCGCGATCGGCAGCCGCCGCGCTGATGCGGCGAAGGTAGAACGGCGCGAACAAAGCAGAATGTTCGATATCGGCTGGCCGGAGCTGTTTTTGATCGGGGTTGTCGCGCTCATCGTCATCGGGCCCAAAGATCTTCCCCAGGTGATGCGCAGCGTCGCCCTTTTCGTGCGCAAGGCGCGGTCCCTCAGCCAAGAGTTCCAGAGCGGGGTCGCTCAGATGATGCGCGAAGCGGAGCTTGACGACCTCAAACGCAAACTGGAGGAGGCGGGGCGTGTCGATGTCGGCCGGGCGGTGAAGGACGCGGTCGATCCGACAGGATCGCTGAGCGCCGATTTCGATCCGGCGGAGTTTGCCCGCGACCTCAAGCAGAGCGTCGAGGAACCGGCGATTCACCGACCGCGGACCGCTTCCGTTCCGCCCGTGCCTACTGAGCTGTCTCCGCCCACTTTCCCTGCCGCGTCCGGAGCGGCGTCCACCGCCGGCGAAGCGGCGCCCGATCCGGCTACGCCGGCCGATAGCGCCGGGAAGCCGCACGACGCCGACCGGGGCGGCTGAGACGGCCCAGGCCAGGGCCGACCGAGGCAAAGCCGGGAGCTTCGCAAGAACGGGGCCGAGAATAGGGCAGGGACCGTGAGCAGCGACAACGAGGTCGAGAACGCCAGCATGCCGCTGCTCGATCACCTGATCGAGCTTCGCCGGCGGCTGATCTACTGCCTCCTTGGGCTGATCGCGCTGTTCTTTCTCTGCTACGCCTTCGCCCCGCAGATCTACGGCTTTCTTGTCCAGCCGTTGGCCGACATCCTCGCCGAGAAGGGCGGCGGCGAGCGGCGGATGATCTACACGGCCTTGCAGGAGGCCTTTTTCACCTACGTCAAGGTCGCCTTCTTCGCCGCGCTGTTCCTCGGCTTCCCGCTGATCGCCGTGCAGCTCTACCGGTTCGTCGCGCCCGGCCTCTACCGCCACGAGCGACGCGCCTTCGTCCCGTTCCTGGTTGCCACCCCGGTGCTGTTCTTCCTCGGCGGGGCAATGGCGTATTATGTCGTTTTCCCATTGGCATGGCGTTTTTTTCTCGGATTTGAGATGAGTGGGGCAAACGGCGGTCTTCCGATCCGAACTCGAAGCCAAGGTCGAGGAGTACCTCTCGCTCGTTATGCAGCTCATCTTCGCCTTCGGCCTGATCTTCGAGATGCCGGTGGTGATGACCCTGCTTGCCCGGGCCAACATCATCACGGCCGCGGGGATGCGGGCGAAGCGGAAGTACGCCATCGTGCTCGCCTTCGTCGCCGCGGCGGTCCTGACTCCGCCGGACGTCATCAGCCAGATCGCACTCGCTTTGCCCGCGATCCTGCTCTACGAGATTTCGATTCTCGCCGTTCGCCTGGTCGAGCGGCAGGCCGAGCGCCAGGCGGAGAGGGACGCCCCCGGCTGAGCCCATGGCCCGCAGCGCCGAAACGACGACCGTCGACGCCGGCGCGGCGGTATCCTTGACCGGGCCGGCGGCTTCGGCTAACCCCCGACAATCCGTGCTCATTCGCCCTCGGCGGCCGTATGCATGACATCAAGTGGATTCGCGATAACGCCGACGCCTTCGACCGCGGGCTGGCGCGGCGCGGCTTGGCGCCGGTAACGCCGGCGCTGTTCGCGCTCGATGCGCGGCGGCGCGAGGCGCTGGCGGCGACGCAGGCGATCCAGACCGAACGCAAGACGCTCTCGCGCGAGATCGGTCAGCAGAAGGCCCGCGGCGAGGACGCGACCGCGCTGCTCGATCGGGTCACGCTCAGCAAAGAGGAGCAGGGCGATGCCGAGGCCGAGGCGCGCGCCGCCGAGGCTGAACTCGATTCGGCGCTGGCGGCGCTGCCCAACCTTCCCGCCGACGATGTTCCCGACGGCGCCGACGAGAGCGCCAACGTCGAGATCCGCCGCTGGGGCGAGCCGCGACGGCGTGATTTTCCGGCGAAGGAGCACTTCGATCTCGGCTCCGCCCTGGGGCTGATGGATTTCGACCGGGCGGCAAAGATCGCCGGCGCCCGTTTTGTCGTTCTGTCCGGCCCTCTGGCGCGGCTGGAGAGGGCGCTTGCGGCGTTCATGCTCGACCTGCACACGGAAGAGTTCGGCTACACCGAGATCAGCCCGCCGGCGCTGGTCCGCGACGAGGCGGTCTTCGGCACTGGCCAGTTGCCCAAGTTCGGCGAGGACCTGTTCCGGACGACGGACGGCCGCTGGCTGATCCCCACGGCGGAAGTGCCGCTGACCAACCTCGTCTCGGGCGAAATCCTCGACGAAGAGCGCCTGCCGCTTCGCTACGCCGCGATGACCTGGTGCTTTCGCGCCGAGGCCGGCGCCGCCGGCCGGGACACCCGCGGGATGATCCGCCAGCATCAGTTCACCAAGGTCGAGATGGTCAGCGTCACCGCGCCGGAAGACTCAGGCGCCGAGCACGATCGGATGACCGGCTGCGCTGAGGCCGTCCTGCAGCGGTTGGATTTGCCCTACCGGGTGGTCGTATTGTCTGCCGGCGACATGGGCTTTTCCGCGCGCAAGACCTACGATATCGAGGTCTGGCTGCCGGGGCAGGGGCGCTACCGTGAGATTTCGAGCTGTTCGATTTGCGGAGATTTCCAGGCGCGGCGGATGATGGCCCGCTGCCGCCGCCGCGGCGACAAGGCGACCCGCTTCGTCCACACCCTCAACGGCTCGGGGCTGGCCGTCGGCCGGACGCTGATCGCGGTCATGGAGACCTACCAGGAGGCGGACGGCTCGATCACCATTCCCGACGCCCTCCGGCCCTACATGAATGGTCTTGAGGCGATCCGCGCCGATGTCCCGCCCAGCGCTTGACCTCGCCTCGGCGCGGGTTCTGCTCGCCAACGACGACGGGATTCAGGCGCCGGGACTGAGGTTGCTGGAGCGGATCGTCCGCCGTCTTGCCCGCGAGGTCTGGGTGGTGGCGCCGGAGAGCGAGCAGAGCGCGGCCAGCCACTCGCTGACCATGCGCAGGCCCCTCTACGTTCGCAAGGTCGGCCGGCGCCGCTATGCGGTCGACGGCACGCCGACCGACTGCATTCTGCTCGCAGTCCACCAGGTGATGCAGCACCACCCGCCCGACCTGATCGTGTCCGGGATCAATCGCGGCGGCAACCTTGGCGAGGACGCGACGTACTCGGGCACGGTCGCGGCCGCGCGCGAGGGCACCATGCTCGGCATTCCCTCCGTCGCCCTCAGCCAGGTCTACGATAACGGCGGAGGCGTACCGTGGGAGACCGCCGAGCGGTGGACGCCGGAGGTCCTGCGCAGGCTGGCGAGCGCCAGCTGGCCGCCGGCGGTGCTGATCAACGTCAACTTCCCAGCAATCGGCGCGGTCGCCGTCAGCGGCATCGAGGTGACCCGCCACGGCCGGCGCAAGATCGGCGGCTCCATGGTCGAGGGCGTCGATCCGCGTGGTGAGCGGTATTTCTGGATCGGCGGCGGCCGCCGCGAGGACCGCGGCCGCGAGGGCTCGGACCTGGAGGCGGTGCATCGCGGCGCCGTCTCGGTATCGCCGCTGGCCCTTGAGCTCACTCACGAGCCGACGGTGGCTTCACTCAGGGCGGCCTTCTCGTGAGCCCCGATTCGCGCAAGATCCGCCTGATCATGGAGCTGCGCCGCAGCGGCATCAGCGACACCCGGGTCTGCGCCGCGATCGAGCGGATCCCGCGCGAGCGGTTTGTCCCCCAAGCCCTGCGCCATCAGGCCTACGAGAACATCCCGCTCGCCATCGGCTGCGAGCAAACGATGAGCGCGCCGATCGTCGTCGGTCGTATGACCCAGGCCCTGGAGCTGGAAGAGCGGATGAAGGTGCTGGAAGTCGGCACCGGCTCGGGCTACCAGGCGGCGGTGCTCGCGCAGTTGTGCCGACGGGTCTACACCATCGAGCGGCACCGCGACCTGCTCGCCGACGCCGAAGCGGCGCTTAAGGCGCTGCACATCAGCAACGTCACGACCAGGAGCGGGGACGGCACTTTGGGATGGCCCGAACAGGCGCCGTTCGAGCGGATCATCGTTACTGCCGCCGCCGCCGACGTTCCGCCCATCCTCGCCGCGCAACTTTCCGAAGGTGGCGTTATGGTCGTTCCGGTGGATCACGGTCGGGGCGAATCTCGGCTGCTCCGGGTTCGACGCAGCGCCGAGGGACTGGAGACGGAGGATCTCGGCGAAATCCGCTTCGTCCCGCTGATCGCCAGGCGCGGAGGCGGGTAGAAGGTCCTGGTTAGACGGTCCTGGGCCCAGGCTGGGCGTTGAAGCCCGGGGGCCGCTCACGCATACTCCCGCCATGACATCCCGCACTCTTGCCGTGCGCCGCCTCCTCTCGGTCGGCGTGACGCTGGCCATGCTTTTCTCGACCGCGTGTGCCTACATGGAGTTCTCGCCGAAGCCGCCGCCGAGCCGGAAGAGGCTGGCGCAAGCCGTCGTGACGCCGAATCCGCCACGCCCTTACCGGGCCGCGCCGCAAGCGGACGCCGGCATTGCCGAGGCGCCGCTTGACGATCTCTGGGCCGATCCGCGGCGCCCAGCGGAGAAGGAAGCGCCGGCGCCCCTGACCCACACCGTGCGCGGCGGCGAGACCCTCTACGGGATCTCGCGCAGCTACGGGGTCGATGTCTTTGCTTTCGCGCAGTACAACGACCTTGCCGCGCCGTATGCGATCTACGAGGGCCAGCGGCTGTCGGTCCCGCCATCGGGCTCGGAAACGGCCATGGCGCCGGACACGGGGCCGAGGCAGTCCCCATATCCCGCGGACATCGACGAGGCGCCCCTGGTCGCGAGCCTCCCGGCGGTGGCCGAGCCGCTCCCGACGGCGCCAGGACGCAGCGGCAGCGGCTTCATCTGGCCGGTCGAGGGCAAGCTCCTGTCGACCTTCGGCCCCAAGGCCCGCGGCCTGCGCAACGACGGCATCAACATCGCGATCCGCCGGGGCGCCCCGGTGCGCGCCATCGACAATGGCGTCGTCGCCTATGCCGGCAACGAGCTGCGCGGCTTCGGCAACATGGTCCTGATCAAACACGCCGGCGGCTGGATCAGCACGTACGCCCACAACGACCGGATTCTCGTCGTCGCGCGGCGACCGGGTGAGCCGGGGCCAGACGATCGCCAAGGCCGGCAGTACCGGCCGGGCCGATGCGCCGCAGCTGCATTTCGAGCTGCGCAAGGGTCTGACTCCGGTCGATCCGCTGGCCTATCTCCCACCGCGGCGGTCCTGATCAGGACCGGCTTTCGGCGGTGGCGCCGAGCGGGTTGCGCAGGATCGTCGCGACCAGGCGAGGCGCCTTGATGATCAGAAAGACGGCGCCGATGGAGGTTGCGACGGGCGCCATGACCCCGAGCAGGGAGCCGCGCATGATGATGATGGTAAAGCCGCAGATCAGCGCCAGCAGCACCCGATAGAGGGTCACGCCGCCGAAATCGTTCGCCGCGGTGAAAATGTAATCGAGACGGCGATAGCCGTAGCCGAGGGCGAGGGCGCCCAGGATGACGCCAAAAAACGATCCGTCGATGTACAGCTCGGCGATGATCGGCGACGACAGGTTGTTGAACCTGAAGCCGAGCGCGGAGCTGGTCATGACACCCGTCGCCATCGACTTTCCCGACCAGATGCTGCGCGGGACAAAGTAAAGCGCGGCTGACAGGATCTGCCGGCCATAGGTGTAGCCGAAGCGCTCGGCGTAGACGATCGTGTTCATGGTCGTCTGGAAACCGTCCAGATCCCCGTTGGTCAGGTATTCCTCGATGGGAGGAACCTGGACATCGAAATTGAAGCCTTCCTGGCGATTGATCTGCTGTGACATCGGAAAGATCGTGAAGGTGCCGATCACGAACACGGCGAGAAGAAGAGCGCGGCGGCCGACGCCGCGGAAGCTGATGTACATCAGGCCGAGCGTAATCAGCATGCCGAACAGCCAGAAGCGCGATTGCGCGCCCGGAAAGTTCACGATCAGCTGCAGCGGCAGAAGGAGCAGCAGGAGCGGGCCGAAGATGCCGTAGCGCAGGCTCCCGCCGCCCGCCCGTGGCCGGGCCAGGGCGTACAAGATCAGGGTGAAACCGGTGAAGACGATCGCGCGCGGCAGGTAGACAACGAGGCCCATGCTCGTCTGGTCGAGGTTGGCGAAGCTCGCGTCGCTGACGGTGCCGCGCGACTGCAGCAAAGGGTCGATGCCGAACATCCGGATGGGGATCAGCCCGACGAAGACGGCGATCAGCGCGAAGACGACCAGGTATATCGTTCGGCCGAGTCGCTCACTGGCGGCGATGGTGGTCAGCGCGGAGTCGTAATTCCGCTCAGGCGCCAGGGCTTGGCCGACGCCGAAAAAGACAAGAAAAAGGAGCGTAAGGAAGGCCGTGGCCGCCGTTGTCGCGCTGTCGTAGGTCAACAGCCGCCAGAAGTAGGTGTCGAAGCCGGCCTGGAACAGGGCGGGGATGACGTTGAACAACAGGAAGTAGATCAACACCAGCATCGTCGGGACGCAGGCGTAGCGGCTGAGCACGCTTTGCATCAGCATCGTCGTGCAGACGAGCACGCTCGCGAGCAGAAAGAACAACGCAAGGTGATTGTGGACCGGACGCGACAGAATGATTGCGGCGAGCACCGCCGTCACGATCAGGGCTGTGCCGGCCGCGATGTAGATGTTTCGGCTGAAGGTCATGCACCCGGATCCGCGCATTTACTGGCAACGGCTAGACGCGCAGTTCCGTTGCCGGATGCTCCGTTCGCACAGGCGCTGCGACGCCGGAGGCATCACGGTGGAACGTCACCCACAGCGTCGGGCCGATCCCCCGCGTGCGCAGCGCCTCGTACCACACGGGAAGCCGCTGAGGCGCGTTCAGGCAGGCCACCGCGTTGCCCAGCAGCTTGCCGAACGCCTTCGCGCGCCGGCTCCGCGACCAGTTCTCGATCGTGCCATGGTCCTGGCTGCGCCTCAGATAAAAGTAGTGGGTGTCCTTCTTGGCGAACGCGACCAGGGAGAACGGTTCGATCTCGTCCTTGTCCAGCCGGAGCCCATGGCGCGCGCCGACTGTCCGGAAGGCTTCGGGCGACCACCTGCCGATGTGGTTGGGCGGCATGTCGCGCAAGCTCCCATGGCACTCCTGAAAATCGGTCCTCGCCGCGTTTGGCACAGTGATGAACAAGAGTCCGTTCGGCCGCAGCAGCCGGGCGAGCTTGCCGAACAGGCCGTCGAGGTCGTCCATGTGTTCAACCACGGCGAACATGAAGATCGCGTCGAACGCGTCGTCGTCGGATAGGGCGCGCAGACCCCCGTCCAGGACCGTGTATCTCTGCTCTCGAAGCTTGTTGATCTTTTCGTCGTGATACTCGATCGCGTGGATGCCGGATACCGGAACGAATGTTCCGGCGATTTTGTCGAGAAAGTATCCATAGCCGGCACCCACCTCGAGAACACGCTCGATCTTTCGGTCCTGCGAGGACAGCTCCGACAGCGTTCTCTTGAAGCTCCACTTGTCGATCGCATGCGCCGGCCGGGGGTAAGCGAGATTGTAAAAGTCCTTGTCACCTGCGATGAACGGGTCCGCGAAGCTGAAGCTGCAGTGCCGGCAGTGGCGGATGACACAATCGTCCTGCTTCCACAGCCGACGGATGCAGTCCACGAGCTTCGCGTATCGGTGCGGGTCGCTTTCGGCGACCACGAACTGCTGGGCCGCTTCCTCCGGCGTGACGCGGAAGACGACCTCGTCGGCGACCTCATGACAGACTGGGCAATCGGCCATCGGCCCCTCCATGTACGTGTCGAGCCACGACGAAGTCACGCAGTCGCGCGTCTGCACCGGGTAGCCACACCGGTAGACTTTGCCGTTTTCTCCCGAAGGAGGCAAGCTTAACCGTTTCGCACCGAACGAGCGCGTTAGCCCGTCTTATTCATGACGGGCTGTCTGGCGGGCTGGCGGATGTAGCCCAAGCGATTGAAGTGGCGTAGGATTCGGTTGTTGAAGCCAACCCTGTCCACCGCATCGAGCCGGCCACACCCGCCATGACCGACGATACGACTCTGCCGTTCCGGTTTCCAGCTGTTCGGGGCAAGAAGCTCACCGCCGCGTTGACGGCGGACGCCTGTCCTCGGACGGCGGGGTGATGCTTCTCGCCGAAGCGGCGCGACGGATGGGGATCGCCGAGAAGCTGGCGGCCGTGATCCCCGATCGGCGCGAGCGGGCGCAGGTGGTTCATCCGCTCGCCGAGATTTTGCTGGCGCGCATCCTCGCCATCGCCTGCGGCTACGAGGACGCCGACGATCTCGACACGCTGCGCACCGGCCCCGCCTTCAAGCTCGCCTGCGGGCGGTTGCCGGAGAGCGGGGTGGACCTGATGAGCCAGCCGACCGTGTCGCGTTGGGAGAACACGCCGACTGTGCGCGACCTCGTCAGGCTCGGCCTGGTGATGGTCGACCTCTACTGCGCCAGTTACGCCGCGCCGCCCGAGGCGGTCGTGCTCGACATCGACGATACGCTCGAAGTGGTTCACGGCCACCAGCAGCTGTCGCTGTTCAATGCCCACTACGACGAACGCTGTTTCCTGCCGATCCATGTCTACGATACCGCCACCGGTCGTCCGGTGGCGATGATCCTGCGGCCGGGCAAGACGCCCTCCGGCGCCGAGGTGCGCGGTCACATCCGCCGTCTCGTCCGGGCGATCCGCCGCCATTGGCCGACAACCCGCATCACCATCCGCGGCGACGGCCACTACTGCCGGCCCGAGGTCATGGACTGGTGCGAGGCGAACGACGTCGATTACATCTTCGGCCTCACCGGCACGAAGGCCCTCGCCGACGATATCCGCGTCGAGCGCGCGATCGATGACAGCGACGCCGTGCGCGGCTTCGCCGAGACCACCCACGCCGCCAAGTCCTGGAAGCAGGAGCGCCGCGTCGCCGCCCGCATCGAAGCGACGCGGCTCGGTCTCGACATCCGCTACGTCGTCACCAACATCGCGACCGGCACGGCCGAATGGCTCTATGCCGACCTCTATTGCGCCCGCGGCCAGGCCGAGAACCTGATCAAGCTGCACAAGGCCCAGCTCGCCTCCGACCGCACCAGCTGCGCGGCCGACCAGATGCGGCTGTCCTGCAACCGCCGCCTATGGTGTGCTTGCCGTGCGCGACGCCATCGATGTCGATGTTTGATGTGGTCGAGACGATCCGCTCGTTTGAAGGTGCGCGTGTCACGAGCGCGGCCGGGTCCGCATCGCCTTCGCCAGCGCCTGCCCGGACGCCGTCCTCTTCCGCCACCTGGCAGGTTCGATCAGGCCCGGCGCGCCCTGAGCAGCGGGGCGTCAGGCCCCCTGCCAATCCGCTCCGCCTCTCCAACGCACTCCCCATGTCCCAGCCCACGACGCGGTGAAAAATACGCCGAGCAGAACCGCGACCGCCTTCACGCCACCACCAAGCCGCTACCGAAATCCAAACCCTCATGAATAAGGGCGGCTAGACACGATCCAGGCACATCCTGAGCGTCTGCCACGACAGGGCGCGGCGGTGCCAGAGCGCCCGCCGAGGCGCCCGCAGGCGAACCTTCGCCATCCGAACGAGATCTTCAGGCAGGCGATCAGCTTTTTGCCCAGAGTTCGAGCATGGCGACGATCGCGTCGACCAGCGCCTTCGGCTCTGACGCCGGATCGCCGAGAATGTCGAGCAGCTGCTTGAAGTTATCGGTATCCTTCGGATAAAAGGCGGCGGGATCCGCCATCACCTTGTCCCAGAGCTGCTTCGCCATGAACCCGGTCGCGCCGACGGGAATCAGCGCCAGTCCCTTTTCCCTGGCAATCTCGAACTCCTGGGCAACGCCGTCGGAGAGCACGACCTGGTCGCGATCGAGCTTATTTCCGAACAGAAAGACGGCGGCTCCGGCATAGTCGGTCAGGTCGTCGCGGTAGCGTTTCAGGAGTTCCGGCCATGACAGCTCGCCGACCGCGTCCTGAGGGAACGGGCGCAGGATAAGCTGATCGTCGGTTTTCGAGCTTCTGGTCGCGTAGATGCGTTCCAGCGCCCCGCTGATGACCGAGCTGCCGACGCCGTAACCGAAACCGGAAACGATCCGATAGCCCTTGCCGACGAGCGTCTTGCCGAGCCCGCGAATGAACCTCCGCGCCCGCTCGCTGGTCCAGTCTCCCCACTCGTGCGCCGCCCCGGAGATGAGCACCGACCTCGACTTATAGACCCGCTCGACCCGACCGAGAACCTCGGTAATCTGATCGTAGCCGTCCAGCAGCAGGGTCTGGATATTGAAACGCCTGAGATCGTCGATGAACAGGGCCTGCTGTCTGCTCTTGTAGGCGAGCGTGGCCGGGTCGGGGAAGTCCTTGTCGTCGAGGCGCTTCATGAAGCAGTAGTGCGTGCGCATATTTTCGGCGTAGCTGGCGCGGATGCGGCTCAGCACGTAATCGATGTTCGGGTCGGAAAAGCTGAAGCCGAGGAAAAGAAACGTCTTCGAGATCAGGTCGCCGGTCAGCGCGGTAATGAAGGCCTGGCCGCTAAGGTGGTATTTCTCGTAGTCGTCCTTGATCAGAACCGTCTTGCCGGGATCCGAGATGTCGCCGTGCATCTTGTAGACGATGGCGTCGCGCCGCGGCACCGTCAGGGACAGGTGCCCGATGGTGTACTTGACGTCGGGTTTCTTGCCCGCTTCCTCGAGCGCGCGTTCGATGAGCTGGTCGTAGTTCGTTGTCCAGTAGGTGAAGATCGGCAGCCGCGCGAGGATCCGGTGGTTCGGCGTCACGTCCGCGTCACGAGTGAATTCCTCGAGCAGGAGGCGACTGATGTCGGACCGGTTGCCGAAGCGCTCGTTGCAGTAGTACTGGGCGAGCGCGACGAGGTTACTCTCCTTGTCGATATCCAGCCCGAGTTCTTCGGCCACCGATTTCAGCAGCATCCGCCAGTCGACAAACCCGGCGGGCCGGGACAAGCCGGCGCCGACAAAGATGGCGGCGTTGCCTTCCTCCAATTCCCTCGGGAAGGTGCGGAGGAAGGCGTCGATCTGAGTGTTGCTCATCGCTGCTGCCCCCATTCGAGCGAAGCGCTGCCGGCCGTTCGGAGGCTGGCGGTTCGCCGGATTGTCGATGAAAATGGGGCGGCCGACAATGGCCCGGTCCGGCTCCGGTCTCCTCCGCGCCGGTGTCCCGCCGTACCGGGCGCGCCGCAACACTCTGGATGCCGTGTCGCGCCTCTACGTTTGAGCGGGCTGGTCAATGGCTTGCGGCGGGGCTCGCCTGCCGCAGCGCTGGCCGGCGGCGAGCCTAACTTTTGTCTTCCTGTTGTTGGTCCTCGCCTGCTTCGCCGGGCTCACCTTCGCCTCCTTCGGCGGGCTGGCCCTCTTCCTCGGCGGGCTGGCCCTCTTTCGCGGTCTTGTTGCGCTTGGCCTCGAGGCGCTCGGCCTTCTTGGCGGCCTTGGCCCTGTCCTTCTGCAACCGATCGAAGCGGTAGTTGGGTTTTCTCGCCATCTGAACTCCTTACGCCGCTACCTGCGGAGCGAGACGATCGCGGGACTTCGACCGTCGGCGCCGTGCCGGCTGCGATGGCCGATTGGGCACGCTCGCGGCCGCCTTCATCGCAATCACCGGAGTTTTTGCCCCGCCGTTCGAGGGGCGCGGCGTGTCGACGACCTCGATCGAGCGGCGAACGAGCTTCTCGATGTCGCGAAGATAGGGCCGTTCCGCCGCATCGCAGAAGGACAGCGCCGACCCGGTAGCGCCGGCGCGGCCTGTCCTGCCGATCCGATGGACGTAGGTCTCGGGCACATTCGGCAGCTCGTAGTTGACGATGTGCGTGACCGCCTGGACATCGATTCCGCGGGCGGCGATGTCAGTTGCCACAAGCACCCGGGAGCGGCCGCTGCGAAAGTTGTCGAGGGCCGTCTGCCGCGCCGCCTGGGTCTTGTTGCCGTGAATGGCCGCGGCCGAAACGCCGCTCTCGGCAAGCTGGCCGACAACCCGATTTGCGCCGTGCTTGGTGCGAGTGAAGACGATCACCCGGCGCATCTCCGGATCCTGAAGAAGATTGCACAGCAGCGCCCGCTTGTGCGCCGTTGCGACGTGGAAGACGCGCTGGTCGACGCACTCGACGGCGGTGCCCGTCGGAGCGACCTCGACGCGGGCGGGATCGTTCAGCATGCTGTTGGCGAGGTGGGCAATCTCGGCCGGCATCGTCGCCGAGAACAGCATGGACTGCCGCTTCTTCGGCAGCGTGGCGAGGATTCGCCGAATGTCACGAATGAAGCCCATGTCGAGCATGCGGTCGGCCTCGTCGAGCACCAGCAGCGAGACCCCGTCCAGTTTGGCGTGGCCCTGCTCCATCAGGTCGAGAAGGCGACCGGGCGTCGCCACCAGGTAATCGACGCCGCTCCGCAACGCCTTGACCTGGGGCGCCTGGCCGACGCCACCATATACGACTGTGCCACGCGGGCTGAGGAACCGCCCGTAAGTCTTGAACGCGGCTGCCACCTGAACGGCAAGCTCGCGGGTCGGCACCAGAACGAGAGCGGAGGGGCCGCGACCGCGGCGTGACGACGGCTCCGCGAGCCGCTGGAGGATCGGCAATGCAAACGCGGCGGTCTTGCCGGTTCCCGTCTGGGCGATGCCGAGCAGGTCGCGGCCGCCGAGCAGCAGCGGGATGGCGCGGCTCTGGATTGGCGTGGGCTCATTGTAGCCCGAAGCGGAGATGACGCGCCGAATGGGTTCGGCAACGCCGAGATCGATAAAGGAAGACAATTGCAGCTCTTTCTGTTCGCGCCACACTGAAGCGCGCCAGCCATTGGCCGGAAACGCGACGCTCGCAGGCGCTGTTGTGAAGGGCCCCGCATATGGGGCGAGGTTATTGTTATTCCGGTAACCACGCACGAGCCCGGATCAGCCGGCACGCGCTCGCGAGTCACGAGACACCGCGGATCTGTATGTAGGGTGGGCTGTAACCCGGCCGAAGTCAACGCCGGACACGGACAACTAACGGACGACCACGCGGATGAGGTTGGTCGCGGACGCTACGGGCGATGTGATTCTTACGGGCGTATGGGCTAGAATGGGCACGTTGCGCCCGAAGGGGAGACCGATGGGATGAGCGACGATCTGCTGTCGTTACTCCAGCAGCAAATGGTGGATGTCATCGCCGCGCACGCTCAGCTCGTCAGCGCGCAGATTGGCAAGGAGAATCTCGACGAGCGGGTTCTGGCGATCATGCGCCGCATACCCCGTCACGGCTTCGTCCCGGTGGAGCTGGCGCCCTATGCCTATGCCGACCAGCCGCTGCCGATCGGGTTCGACAAGACCATCTCGCAGCCGTTCATCGTCGCACTGATGACCGATCTCCTCGACGTCAAAGCCGATCACCGCGTTCTTGAGGTCGGCACCGGGCTCGGCTATCACACCGCCATCCTCGCCGAGCTGGCGGACGAGGTTTTCACCGTCGAGATTGTCGAGGAGCTCGGCGAGAAGGCGCGCAAGCGCTTCGACAGCCTTGGGCTCGGCAATGTCGAGGCGCGGATCGGCAACGGCGAGAACGGCTGGCCCGAGCATGCGCCGTTCGATCGGATCCTGGTCTGCGCCGCGTCCGAGCTTATTCCGGCCATGCTGCTTAAGCAGCTCGCTCCGGGCGGCAAGATGGTGGTGCCGACCGGCATGCCCGATTCGCAGAATCTGATGTACGTCGAGAAAAACGAGGCGGGGAAGGTCCGCACCCGCGATGTCCTGCCGGTGCGATTCGCCCTGCTTGAAAGCGCGCATTAGCGCAACTGGCGCCCGGATGGACGCAGGATGCTCGATCCTCTTGCAACCGATCAACTTCCTGTTTTCGGACGATTCCATTCGAAAGCAGGTTGATCGAGCCGGATCTCGGAGCCTGGAGCCGCAACTGAAGCGCGCAGCGGGGCAAAGATCGAAGCACAATGGCTTTGCCGGTTGCTGGCGTGGTTGCGCTATGGCAAAACAGGATGTAGCGGACCACATCGGGGCAACTCAGGGTTAGGTGCGAATGCAGACAGCCGCCGTCGTCGCTCGGGCGCTCGCCTGGATCGCGCTCGTGGTCGGGGTTGCGGCACTGCCTCCACGCCAAGGGGCGGCCGCGGACATCGCCGCGCCGGAAGCGGCTGCGCCCGATCGGCCCTTCGGCGACGCAACGGCAAGCGATGAAAGCTTCTCGACCTGGCTTGCCGGGGTCCGGGTCGAGGCAATGCGCCGCGGGGTTTCGGCGGCGACGCTCGATGCGGCCCTGTCGGGAGTTCGAGCCTCTCGACCGGGTGCTTGAGCTCGACCGCCGGCAACCGGAGTTCAGTCAGACATTCTGGCAGTACCTCGACAAGCGGGTGACGGCGCAACGCGTCGAGCGCGGTCGGCAGATGCTGGCGGAGCACGCCGACCTGCTTGAAGCGGCCTCCCGTCGCTTTGGCGTCCAGCCTCGCTTCATCGTCGCGTTCTGGGCGCTGGAGAGCAACTTCGGCGACTATACGGGCAGCGACCCGGCGGCCGCGGCGATTGCAACCCTCGCCTACGACAAACGCCGCAGCGCGTTCTTTCGCGAGCAGCTTCTGGCCCTGCTTGAGGAAATGAATGACGGCGACATTCCGGCCAATGCAACCGGCTCGTGGGCCGGCGCGCTCGGCCAGCCGCAATTTATCCCGACCACCTACCGGCGCTACGCCGTCGACTTCGACGGCGACGGCCGCAGGGATCTGTGGACCAGCCTCGCCGATGTCTTCGGCTCGACGGCGAATTATCTCGCCGCCGCCGGCTGGGATGACCGTCGCACCTGGGGCCGCGAGGTTCGCCTGCCGGCGAACTTCAATCTGACCCTGTCGGGCCTTGAGACGGAAAAACCGCTCACGGAGTGGCAGCGTCTCGGCGTGCGCGACATCGACGGCGAAAATCTGCCGGTTGTCGACCTGACCGCCTCGCTCATCCTGCCCGGCGGTATTTCCGGCGGCCCGGCGCTGCTGGTCTATCCCAACTTCCGGACCATAATGGCCTGGAACCGCTCGATCCTCTATGCCGTGGCCGTCGGTCATCTTTCCGATCGTCTGGCCGGCGGCGACGCCTTCCGGACCCTGCCGCCGGCGAACGAGGTGGCGTTGTCGCGCTCGGATCTGATCGAGATTCAGAGCCTTCTCGGCCGCCTCGGTTTCGATATCGGTACAGCCGACGGCATCGTCGGGCCGCAAACCCGCCGCGCGATCATGAGTTTCCAGCAGGAAGCGCGACTGCCGGCGGACGGCTATCCCGGCAGTACCCTGCTGGATACGATCCGCCGGGTCTCGGCCGAGTAGGGAGGCGAGGATGCGTCAGCCGCAGGTCCAGCCCGGGGTCGGACGCCAAGCATTCCGACATTGCCTGACTGCGGTCGCGCTCGTCGCCACCGCCGCGCTCGCGGGCTGCGGCGGGGCCGATCCCGGCGAGCCGCCTCCATCCGTCGGCGCGGCGGACACGTTCGAGCCCGGCGTCGGCGCCGATCCCGGCTTCAAAATCGGCCGGCCGTATGCCATCAACGGCGTCTGGTACCGGCCGGCGGTCGACTGGAGCTACGTGGAGGAAGGTGTCGCCTCGTGGTACGGTACCGAGTTCCACGGCCGCACGACCGCTAACGGCGAACGCTTCGACATGCATGACCTGTCGGCGGCGCACCGGACGCTGCCGCTGCCGAGCATCGTCGAGGTCACCAATCTGGAAAACGGGCGCAGCCTCAGGCTTCGCGTCAACGATCGCGGACCGTTCGCGCGCAGCCGCATTATCGACGTGTCGAAGAGCGCGGCCAAGGCCCTCGGATTCTACGACAAGGGCACGGCCCGGGTTCGCGTTCGGCTGGTGACCGACGAGAGCATGCGCCTTGCAGGGCTCAGCCCGCCCGCAAGGACGATGCCCGTTACCGCGCCCGCCGAACGGCTCGCCGCCGCGCCTGTCGTCGCAGCCGTTGTGACGCAAGCCGCCGCGCCTCCCGCCGCTCCCGTGGCAGCTCCCGTGGTCGGGCGCCAGGTCGTCGCCGACGCCAGCACCGACGGCGGGGCCTACCGTATCTATTCGGCCCGGTCCTTCGTTCAGGCGGGCGCCTTCGCCGACGGCGGTAATGCTTCGCGCGCCGGCATGCAGCTCGCTCATCTCGCTCCGGTCGTCATTACTTACGGGGCGCCGGAGGGGCCGAACTTCTACCGCGTCCGGCTGGGCCCCCTGGCTTCGGCGGACGAGGCCAACAGGGTGCTCGCCGAGGTGATTCGCGCCGGTTACCCCGGCTCTCGGGTGGTTATGGAATAGGCCGGCGCCGGCACCGCCGGTTTCTTTCGCGCTGACATCAACATCGACCGAACCGTCGAGGAACAATGACATCAAGCTTTAAGATAATCTTCTATCCATTCTTCGCGGCAGCATTTCTTCTGGTTTTTGCAGCGCTACCGGCGGCTGCTTTCGAAACGCCGGCGCGCGAGGCCATCCTCCTCGACGCCGACACCGGCGCGATCCTCTTCGAGAAGAACGCCGATGCACCGATGCCGCCGGCGTCGATGAGCAAGATGATGACGCTCTATGTCCTCTTCGACCGGATCAAGTCAGGCCGCCTGTCGCTCAATGACACCATGACCGTCAGCCAGAACGCCTGGAAGAAGGGCGGAGCAGCCAGCGGCGGCTCGACCATGTTTCTCAATCCGAACGAGCAGGTGCGGGTCGAGGATCTGATTCGCGGCATCATCATCCAGTCGGGCAACGACGCATCGATTGTCGTGGCGGAAGGCATCAGCGGCACGGAAGAGGCGTTTGCCCAGGAGTTGACGAAGACGGCGAAGAAGATCGGCCTGCGCAACTCGACGTTCAGGAATGCCACGGGCCTGCCCGATCCCGAGCACCGCATGACGGCGCGGGATCTGGCGACCCTGGCCTACCACACGATCAACGACTTTCCGGACTTCTACCACTTCTATTCGGAGAAAGAGTTCGAGCATAACGGCATCCGCCAGGGCAACCGCAACCCGCTGTTGTACAAGACTATCGGCGTCGACGGGTTGAAGACGGGGCACACCGAAAACGCCGGCTTCTGCCTCGCGGCGTCGGCGAAGCAGGGCGAGCGGCGGCTGATCCTCGTCGTCGGCGGCCTGTCATCGATGCAGGAGCGGAGCGACGAGAGCGACCGCATTCTCTCCTGGGGCTTCCGCCAGTTCGACAACTACGCCCTGTTCAAGCCAGGTGACGAGGTGACCGCGGCCGACGTCTGGCTGGGCCAGCAGGAGACGGTGCCGCTGGTGAGCGCCGATGGCGTAACCGTGACCCTCCCGCGCAACGTCCGCCAGGAGATGAAGGTCACGGCCGATTATGACGGGCCGATTCCGGCGCCGATCCACAAGGGCGACCGCCTTGCGATGCTCAGCATCTCCGCCCCGGAGGTCGAGACGATTCAGGTGCCGCTCGTCGCCGGCGCCTCGGTCGATCGACTCGGCATGTTCGGCCGTCTGGGTGTCGCGCTGGCGCATCTCGCCGGCGTCTCGACCCACTGACGCCTCGCCCACATTCCGGGGTGGACGCGCCGGGCGACGTCGCCAGCAGAGGACGGTTCGTCACCATTGAAGGCGGCGAGGGGGCCGGCAAGTCGTCCCAGGTACGGCTTCTTGCCGAAGCCCTGCGCTCGCGCGGGCTGTCGGTCGTGACGACGCGCGAACCGGGCGGCGCGCCGGCGGCAGAGGAGATTCGCGCGCTACTGGTCAGCGGCGCGATCCATCGCTGGTCGACGATGACGGAGACGTTGCTGCATTACGCGGCGCGACGCGAACACCTGGATGCGACCATCCTGCCGGCGCTGGCCGCCGGCGCCTGGGTCGTCTGCGATCGTTTCGCCGAACTCGACCATGGCCTACCAGGGTTACGGCCACGGCCTGGCGGCGACGTCGTCAACGCTCTCCATGAGCTGGTCGTCGATGCGATACGACCCGATCTGACCCTGATTCTCGACATTCCGGTGGAGCAGGGGCTGGCGCGCGCCCGAGACCGTGCTGGCGGCTGCGCCGGCGGCGAGGACCGCTACGAGCGGATGGACCGCGCCTTCCACGAGCGCGTTCGTCGCGGCTTTCTCGCCATCGCCGAGACCGAGCCGGATCGCTGCGTCGTCGTCGACGCCAGCCGATCGCCGGATCGGGTCGCCGCCGACCTCCAGCGATGCGTGTTCGCCCGGTTCATGCGGAGCGGCGCGTGAGCGCGCGGGCCGCAGTCGCGGCCTCACCGCCGCCGGCGCTATCGCCGCGGGCCAATCCCGATCTTCTCGGCCATGAGGCGGGTGAGCGGACGCTTCTCGCCGCGGCGCAGGGCGGCCGTCTCGCCCATGCTTGGCTGATCACCGGCCCGGCCGGAATTGGCAAGGCGACACTCGCCTTTCGCTTCGCGCGCTACCTTCTCGCCGGCGGCCGGCATCCCGGGCAGGGCTCGCTACTGTCGGCCGCGGGCAACGAGGCGGACGAGGGAACGGGCCTGTTCGTCGCGCCCGATCACCCTGCCTTCCGGCGGGTTGCCGGCGGCGGCCACGCCGATCTGCTGACGATCGAACGAAGCTTCGACGACCGGCGGGACCGGCTCCGCCGGGAGATCGTGGTCGACGATGTTCGCGCCATCGGTGCCTTCCTCGCCCAGACGCCGGCGGAGGGCGGCTGGCGCATCGTCGTCGTCGACAGCGCCGACGCGCTCAACCGCAACGCCGCCAACGCGCTGCTCAAGGGTCTGGAGGAACCTCCCGACAGGGCGCTCCTGCTGCTGGTCAGCGACGCCCCCGGCGGCCTGCTGCCCACGATCCGCTCGCGCTGCCGGCGGCTGGCGCTGCAGCCGTTGCCGACGGACATCGTCAACGCGCTTCTCGGCCGCTACCAGCCGCAACTGGATGACGCCGAGCGCGCCGTCCTGGTCGACCTCGCCGAAGGCAGCATCGGTCGGGCGCTGGCTCTGGCCGAAGCCGGGGTCGACGCAGATCCACCGCGATATCCGGCGGCTCTTCTTGTCCCTCCCGTCGCTCGACGTGAGCGCGCTTCACCGCCTCTGTGACGACGTCCTGAAGCAGAAGGAGGACGGCTTCGCGGTGCTTGCCGACCTCATCCGCTGGTGGCTGGCCGGCCTTACCCGCCGCGCCGCCGGCGCCTCGGCCGCGAGCGCAGAGGCCGAAGGAGCAGGGGCGCAGGCCCGCTTCGACGCGGTCGCCGGGGCGGCATCGCTTGATTGCTGGCTCGAGGTATGGGAAAAAACCGAGCGCCTTCTTGCTGTCGTCGACAGCGCCAATCTGGACCGCAAGCAGGTGCTGCTCAGCATCTTTCTCGATATCGCGGCGGCGATGCGCCGCTGAATCCGCCGGATCCCCGTGCGGCCCCCGCGATACACGACAACGAGGGAATTAAAAGGCATGGCCGACGGCGCCGCCTTCTACGTCACGACGCCCATTTATTACGTCAACGACGTGCCGCACATCGGCCA
This sequence comes from uncultured Alphaproteobacteria bacterium, assembly GCA_963789785.1. GTDB lineage: Bacteria > Pseudomonadota > Alphaproteobacteria > Rhodospirillales > Defluviicoccaceae > JAEULH01. Next base: position 107,129 of record CAWBNC010000024.1, read on the forward strand.
CATGTACACCACCCTTGCCTGCGACGTGCTCGCCCGATTCAAGCGTCTCGACGGCGACCGCGTCAAGTTCCTCACCGGCACCGACGAGCACGGCCAGAAGGTGGAGAAGGCGGCCGCCGCGGCCGGCCTAGCGCCGAAGGCGTTCACCGATCGGGTTTCGGGCAACTTCCGCGACCTTGCCGCACGAATGAACTTCTCGAACGATGACTTCATCCGCACCACCGAGCCGCGCCATTTGGCCGCCTGTCAGGCGCTGTGGCTGCGTCTGATCGAGCGCGGCGAAATCTATCTCGGCAGCTACGCCGGCTGGTATGCCGTGCGCGACGAGGCCTTCTATGCCGAGAGCGAGCTTACCCGGACCGCCGACGGCGGCCGGTTTGCGCCCTCCGGCGCGTCGGTCGAGTGGGTCGAGGAGCCGAGCTACTTTTTCCGCCTTTCGGCCTGGCAGGACCGGCTGCTGGCGTTCTACGAGGACCGCCCGGACTTCATCGCGCCGGAGACGCGGCGCAACGAGGTCGTCAGCTTCGTCCGCGGCGGGCTGCAGGATCTGTCGGTGTCGCGGACCACGTTCCGCTGGGGCATTCCGGTTCCGAACGACGACGCGCACATCATGTACGTCTGGCTCGACGCGCTGACGAACTACATCACGGCCATAGGCTTCCCCGATATCGACGGCGAAGACTACCGGGCGTTCTGGCCCGCCGACCTGCACATGGTCGGCAAGGACATCCTCCGTTTTCACGCCGTCTACTGGCCGGCGTTCCTGATGGCCGCTGGGCTGGAGCCGCCGCGCCGGGTATTCGCTCACGGCTGGTGGACCAACGAAGGCCAGAAGATCTCGAAGTCGCTCGGCAATGTCATCGATCCGCTGACGCTGGTCGAGACCTACGGGCTGGACCCGGTCCGCTACTTCATGCTGCGCGAGGTACCGTTCGGCGCCGACGGTGACTTCTCCCACCGCGCCATCGTCGGGCGCATTAACGGCGATCTCGCCAATGACTTCGGCAACCTGGCTCAGCGGGTGCTGTCGATGATCGCCCGCAACTGCGAAGGCCGGCTGCCGCAGCCGGGTCCTTTCAGCAGCGAAGACGACGCGCTGCTGGCGCGCGCCTACGGCCTGATCGCGCAGGTCCGGGCAAGCGTCGGCAGCCAGGCCTTTCACGGCGCGCTCACCCAGATCTGGAGCGTCGTCGCCGAGGCCAACGGCTACGTCGACCGACAGGCGCCCTGGGCGTTGCGCAAGACCGATCCGGCGCGGATGAAGACGGTTCTCTACGTCCTTGCCGAGGCGATCCGTCACCTCGGCCTGGTCATGCAGCCGTTCACCCCGGACGCCGCCGCGCGACTGCTCGATCAGCTCGCTGTCGATGCCGATCGGCGCAGCTTCTCGGCGGCGGGACCGGAGGCGGCGCTGGCGCCCGGCACAGCGCTGCCGCGCCCGGTCGGAATCTTTCCGCGCTATGTTGAGCCCACAGACGCGGAAGCAGGAGCGGGGGCGGGGGCTGGGTCGCGCAGCGGGAAGGCGCTTTAGCGGATGCTGGTCGACAGCCACTGCCACCTGGACTTCCCCGATTTCGAGCACGAGCTCGACGCCGTGGTCGCCCGCGCCGGCGCGGCCGGCGTCGGCGCGATGCTGACGATCTCGACACACCTCAGCCGCTTCGAGCGGGTGCGCGCCGTTGCCGAGCGGTTCGACAACGTCTGGTGCACCGTCGGCGTACATCCCCACGAGGCCGCCAGCGAAGGCGACATGACCAGCGAGGCGCTGGTGGAACTGGCGCGGCATCCGAAGGTCGTCGGCTTCGGCGAGACCGGTCTCGACTACTACTATGAGCACAGCCCGCGCGAGGCCCAGACGCGGAGCTTTAGGGCGCACATCACCGCAGCCCGCACCGCCGGCCTGCCGGTGATCGTCCATACCCGCGACGCCGATGACGATACCGCACGCCTGCTCGCCGAGGAGCAGGCCGCGGGGCCGTTCAGCGGCGTCATTCACTGCTTCAGCGCGACGCCGGCACTGGCCGAACAGGCACTGGCGCTCGGGCTCTACATCTCGTTCTCCGGCATCGTAACCTTCAAGAAAGCCGACGCCTTGCGCGCCGTGGCCAAGACGGTTCCGCTGGAACGGCTGCTGGTGGAGACGGACGCGCCGTACCTCGCGCCGGGGCCGAAGCGGGGCAAGCGTAACGAGCCGGCGTTCGTCGTCCATACCGCGGCGGAAGTCGCCCGGGTGAGGGGCGTGGACGCCAGCATTCTTGCAGGGGCAACGAGCCGCAATTTCTACCGCCTGTTCGCCAAGGCCGACGCCGCCGCCACAGAGCGCCGATGAGGATCGTCATCCTCGGTTCCGGCGGTTCAAGCGGCACACCGGCGCTCGACGTCGGCTGGGGCCGGTGCGATCCGGCCAATCCGAAGAACCGCAGAACCCGGCCGGCGATCCTGGTCGAGGAAGGCGAGACGCGGATCCTCGTCGACACGCCGCCGGATCTGCGCGAGCAGCTGCTGGCGGCCGATGTCCGGACCCTTTCGGCCGTGCTCTACACCCACGCCCACGCCGATCATCTCCATGGCATCGACGATCTGCGCGCGATCAACCGCAACATCGCAGCGCCTCTGCCGACATTCGGCGATGCGGTCACGCTGGAGGCTCTGCGCCAACGCTTCGCCTATGCCGTCGAGCCGCTACCCGAGCGCGCCCGCAGCTACTACAAGCCGACGCTGGCGTTGCAGCCGATCGAGGATGGCGAGCGGCGCATGTTCGGCTCGATCGCGGTCACCGCGTTCACGCAGAACCACGGCTTCAGCACGACGGTCGGTTTTCGCTTCGGCGCGGCCGCCTACACAACGGACCTGGTCGAAATGTCGGAGGCCGCGTTCGCGATCCTGCAGGGGATCGACACGTGGATCATCGGCACGCCGATCGCCTACGCCCATCCGACCCACTGCGATGTCGACCGGGCGATCGAGTGGATTGCGCGGATCCGGCCACGGCAGGCGGTGCTGAGCCACCTCGGCAACGACCTCGACTACGCGGCTCTGGCGGCGGCCCTGCCGGCGGGGGTCGAGCCGGCCTACGACAACATGGTGCTCGCGGTTCGCACGAAAGAACGAATCGGGGTCAACGAAAGCTCAACAGCGGAACAGGGAGGCGCGGACTAGACGTCACTCGGCCAATCATGCGCAACTGCGACGAGGGGGGTTCATGTCCAATGCCTATGACAACGCTAACATTCTCAACGAAATCAGCCGCTGCGGCTGCGGCGCCGGGTTGTTGCCGTACCCGGTCGATGTCTTTCATGCCGAGACCGGCAGGCTGGTAACCCGGTTCTGCCATCGCTGCGCCGCCGATCTGATGGCTGCGGGGTCTGCGGCGGACGTCGGACGCCGGCGGGCAGCACGGAGGCCCGGCGAGGAAACGTCGTGCCGGGAGGGTGCGCAGGGGGACTGACGATGGAACGAGCGACACGCTTGCGTTAGCTTAAAACGCAAGCCCGCCTGGCAAGGTCGCCAGGCGACAGGACTAGGCGGCGGGGGACTTTGATGGGACCGACGTCCATGAACCGAGGAGGCGCCGGAGACGGGGAAAGCGCCGGCGAAGAGCAGCCGGACAACGCCCTCGCGGGCCCTCCGGTTGTCGGCATTGGCGCATCGGCCGGCGGTATCAAGGCGCTGCAGACGTTTTTCGAAACGCTGCCGGACAAGACCGGGACTCGCCTTCGTCGTCATCGTCCATCTGGCGCCCGAGCATCGCAGCGAGCTGCCGAACATCCTCGCGGCGCGCACGGCGATGCCGGTGGTGCAGGTCGGCGATCCGGTCCGGCTTGAAGCCGATCACGTGTACGTAACGCCGCCCGACCGCCGGCTTGAGATCGTCGATAACGAGATCGCGGCCCGTCCGTTCGACCATCCGCGCGGGAGGCGCGCGCCCATCGACCTCTTCTTCCGTTCCCTCGCCGAGCACCGTGGCGACGCCTTTGCGATCATTCTGACCGGCGCGGGATCCGACGGAGTGGTCGGCCTCAAGGCGGTGAAGGAGGCGAGCGGCATCATCCTGGTGCAGGATCCGAACGAGGCTGAATACGCGTCGATGCCGCAGAGCGCCATTTCCACCGGCCTGGCGGATTTTGTTCTGCCGCTGGCCGCGATCGGCAGGCAACTCGTTCAACTCGTTCAGAACGGGGCGAACTTCGCCCACAGGTTCATGCCGCCCGACGATCGGGTTCTCGTTCAACGGATACTTGCGCACGTCAGAGCAAAAACCGGCCACGATTTCTCCAGGTACAAGAAATCGACGATCCAGCGGCGCATTGTCCGGCGAACGCAGGTCAACAAGAAAGAAAATTTCTCGGAGTACTTAGAATACCTCGAGCAGGATGCGGGAGAGGTTCAGGCCCTTTTCGCGGATCTCCTTATCTCGGTGACGACCTTCTTCCGGGATCCCGGCGCTTTCAAGGTACTGGCGGCAGAGGTGATTCCGCTGCTATTCGACGACCGATCGGCCGGCGACAACATTCGGGTCTGGATTCCCGGCTGCGCGACCGGCGAGGAAGCTTATTCGATCGCCATGCTGCTGCTTGAGGAAGCCGCGCGTCGGAGCGATCGACCGGAGTTGCAGGTGTTCGCGTCCGATCTGGATGCCGCCGGCCTTGCCATCGCGCGTGACGGATGCTACCCGCTGGCCATCGAGGCCGATGTCAGTTCGGTCCGGCTGCGCCGGTTCTTTACGCGGGAAAGCGACCACTACCGCGTCAAGAGAGAGCTGCGCGAGACGGTTCTTTTCGCCAGCCACAGCCTGCTCCGCGATCCTCCGTTCGGCCGGCTCGACCTGATTTCGTGCCGGAACCTCCTCATCTACCTTGGTCGCGAGCTGCAGCAGCAGGCCTGCAGCATATTCCACTACGCCCTGAAGAACGGCGGCTTCCTTTTTCTGGGCACTGCCGAGAACGCGGACAACCCGCCGCAATTGTTCAACATGCTCCACCGGGAGGCGCGCATTTACCAGTCGGCGGGCCAGCAGGTCGAGCGGTCGTTCGAGCTGCCGAAGCTGTTGAGCTACGACCGGTATGGCGGCCAGTCGCTACAGACCGCTCGCCCGGCGGTCACGAGCAACGGGATCAACGAAGCCAGTCTGCATCGCTCCGCATTGGAAAAGAACGCTCCCCCCAGCGTCGTCGTCGACGAGAAACATCGGGTTCTTCATCTTTCGGAATCGGCCGGCCGCTTCCTGCAACCGTCGGCGGGGCCGTTGAGTAGCGACATCAGCGAGCTCGTCCGCCGTGAGCTGCGCTTCGACCTGCGCGCCGCGCTCGATCGCGCCTTCGATGCGGGTCAGACCAGTCTGAGTTTGCCGGTCTCCGTTCAGTTCAACGGCCAGGCGCATCTGGTCTACCTCCAGGTTCGCCCTCTCGAACGGGACGGTGATTCGTCGGTGCGTCATGCCATCGTTTTCTTCATCGAAGGCGAACACACCGATGACCTGGCGACGGATGTCGCGCCGGGTACCGGAGAAGAGAACCGCGCTGCCGGGGACACAATCCGCAGGCTGCGCGAAGAACTGGCGCTGACGCAGAACCGGCTGAAGTCGATGCGCGAGCAGTCCGAAAGCGCGACCGAGGATCTCCGTGCCGCCAATGAAGAACTGCAGTCGATCAACGAGGAGTTCCGCTCCACGTCCGAGGAACTGGAGACGAGTAAGGAAGAGTTGCAGTCCATTAACGAAGAACTTCAGACCGTCAACGCGGAGCTCAAGGCGAAGCTCGAGAGCGTGACCGTCGCTCACAGCGACCTGCAGAACCTGATGGCGGCGACCGACGTCGGGGTTCTGTTCCTGGATCAGGCTCTGTGCATAAAGAGGTTTACGCCGGGCGTCACAAACCTCTTCAACATCACGGCGGCCGACGAAGGCCGGCCGATCACCGATTTCACGCACCAGCTCGCCTATGACGGTATTGCCGAGGATGCGGCGAACGTGATCAAGGATCTGCGCTTCCGTGAGCGGGAAGTCGCGAGCCACGCGCTGCGCTGGTACCTGATGCGGCTCCGGCCGTACCGGACGGTCGACGACCGGATCGACGGCGTGGTCGTGACGTTTATCGACATCACCGAGCGGCGCGCGACAGAGGATGCCCTGCGCAAGAGCGAGGATCGTTTGCGCCAGATGACCCAGTTGGTCGAGATGTCCGGAGAGCCGATCTGCGTGTGGGACTACAATGACGGGGTCGTCGAGTGGAATCGCGGGAGCGAGTTGCTCTTCGGCTACGGCCGGGAGGAGGCGCTCGGTCGGGAAAAGCAGGCGCTTCTTGGTACCAGGTTCATCGGCTCATCATTTTCGGAGGTCAAACGGCAGGTCGGCCATGGCGGAAGCTGGAATGGAGAGGCCCGTCACACGACCAAGGACGGCCGGCTGCATTACGGTCGAGACGCGCATCGAGTTGTTTCCCCTCGACGGCCGCCGGCTGGTTCTGGAAACCGATCGCGACGTCACCGAGCGGAAGACCTGGGAACAACGTCAGCAACTGCTACTCAGCGAACTGACCCACCGGGTCAAGAACATCCTGAGTGTGGTCCAGTCGATGGCCCATCAGACGATGCGGAACAGTCGGTCCCTCGAGGAATTCATCGGCCGGTTTGACGGGCGTCTCGATGCTTTGGCAAACGCGCACAAGCTGCTTGTCGATTCGGAATGGAGAGGCACCGAGTTGACCGCGCTCGCCGACCATCAGCTTCGGCCGTACATCATGGATCTGCCGGATCGACTGTCCGTCGATGGCGAACCGCTTGTGCTACCGGCGCACATTGCGACGCCGCTTGGTCTGGTGCTGCATGAGTTGGCGACCAATGCAGCGAGGCACGGCGCCTGGAGCGTCGCCGGCGGCACGGTCCATCTGAGCTGGCGGCAGGACAGCGACGGTGGCAATGGTTGCCGGCTCTCGGTCGTGTGGCGGGAGCGGAACGGCCCGCCGGTTCATGAACCGGACCACGCGGGTTTCGGCTCGCGCCTGATTCAAGGCGGAATTCCCGGAGCGGACGTCCGCCATCAGTACGCTGCCGACGGCGTTGTCTGCACGATCTCGCTCCTGCTGTCCGATAGCGAGCCATGCTGACGGTGCGATCGCGAGGCACCGGGAAGGTACAGAAATTTTCCATAATATCCGTTATGCGGCAATCGCGTCGGTGCGGGAAGGCCCTACGCTCCGAACGCCCTTTCGCCGCGGCCGGAGAGTCGGCCGTAACGATAGTCAATGGACGGAGACCGTCATGACCGATGAGGCCGGGGTCGACGAACCTTCCGCGGCGATCGACCGCCTGCTCGCGATCATGGCCCGCCTGCGCGACCCGAAGGCCGGCTGCCCGTGGGACGTCCTGCAGACCTTCGCCACGATCGCCCCGCACACGATCGAGGAAGCCTATGAGGTCGTCGACGCCATCGGCCGCGACGACCTCGCCGGGCTCAAGGAAGAACTCGGCGATCTGCTCCTTCAGGTCGTCTTCCACGCGCGCATGGCCGAAGAGCAAGGCGCGTTCGATTTCGCCGCCGTGACGGCCGCGATCAGCGACAAACTCGTTCGCCGTCACCCGCATGTGTTCGCCGATGCCGTCGTCGAAAGCGCCGAGGCGCAGACCCTGGACTGGGAGCGATACAAGGAAGCCGAGCGCGCCGCCAAGGCCGCGGCGACCGGCGGTCACGATTCAATGATTGGCAGCAGCGTTCTGCACGGCGTCGCCAGCGCCCTGCCGGCCCTGATCAGGGCGGCGAAGCTGCAGGCCCGCGCCGCGCGGGTCGGCTTCGACTGGCCCGACGCAGCGTCCGCCCTGCCGAAGATCAGCGAGGAGCTTGCCGAGCTGACCGCCGAGATGGAACAGAGATGGGCGTCGGGAGCAATTATAACTCCACGGCGACTGGCCTCCCCGGCGGAACGAATCGTGACCGGCTGGAGGATGAACTGGGCGACCTCCTGTTTGCCTGCGTCAACGTCGCCCGCAAGCTGAAGATTGATCCTGAAGCCGCGCTGCGCCGGTCCAGCGGCAAGTTCGAGCGCCGCTTTGCATGTATCGAAGCGCGGCTCGCCGCCGACGGCCTTAGCGCGGACGCCGTCGGCTTGGACGCGCTCGAACGGCTCTGGCTCGAGGTCAAGGCCGCAGAGTAAAGTCCCCGACTTTCGGCTTTCGGACGAGGCCAACCGAAAGCCGCTTGATCTAAGTAATAACGGTCGGCTCCTTGCGGCCGGTTCGCTGCTCGATCTCGGCGATTTCGCCGGCGATTTTGATCAGGTCGGCCAGCGCGCCCTGGGTCTCCAGATCGTGGCGGGCCGGGTCCGGTTCGTAGCGCTCGACGTAGAGCCGCAGGGTCGCGCCTTCGGTTCCCGTACCCGAAAGGCGGAAAACGATCCTGGAGCCGTCGTCAAAGCCGATGCGGATCCCCTGCTTCGTCGAGACGCTGCCGTCGACTGGATCGGTGTAGGCAAAGTCGTCGGCGAAGGCCACCGCGTAGCCGCCAAGGGTCTTTCCCTTCAGCGTTTCGGTCATTGCGCGGAGGTGATCCATCAGTCCCTCGGCGGCGGCGCTGTCGACGCCTTCGTAATCGTGGCGCGAGTAGTAATTGCGTCCGTAGGTCTGCCAGTGGCCCCGGACGATCTCGTCAACCGTCATCTTCTTCGCCGCCAGGATGTTGAGCCACATCAGCACCGCCCACAACCCGTCCTTCTCGCGGACGTGATTGGATCCGGTGCCGAAGCTCTCCTCGCCGCAGACGGTCGCCATTCCGGCGTCGAGCAGGTTGCCGAAAAACTTCCACCCCGTCGGCGTCTCGAAGCAGGGAATGTTCAACGCCTCGGCGACCCGGTCGGCGGCAAGGCTGGTCGGCATCGACCGGGCGATTCCGGTCAGCCCGCCGGCGTATCCGGGCGCAGAGGTCGCGTTGGCGGCGATGATCGCAAGGCTGTCGCTGGGTGTGACAAATCGGCCACGGCCGATGATCATGTTGCGATCGCCGTCACCATCAGAGGCGGCGCCGAACTGCGGGCCGTCCGGCATGGCGATCCGCTCGACCAGCTCGTGGGCATGAACCAGATTGGGATCGGGATGACCGCCGCCGAAGTCCTCGAGCGGCTCGCCGTGGATCACCGAGCCGGACGGCGCGCCGAGCATATCTTCGAGGATTTTTCGTGCGTAAGGGCCCGTTACCGCATGCATCGCATCAAAGCACAGGGCGAACGAGCCCGATGTCAGCAGCGCGCGGATCGCGTCGAAATCGAACAGCTCCTGCATCAGCGCGGCATAATCGGCGATCGGGTCGATCACCTCGACGGCCATGTCTCCCAGTCTCGTTGTGTGAACAACGTCAAGATCGATATCCGCTGCATCAACAATGTCGTACGAGCTGATCTTCTGCGTGTGGGCGAAGATCGCCTCGGTCACTTTCTCCGGCGCCGGGCCGCCGTTGGTGATGTTGTACTTCAGCCCGAAGTCCTCGCTCGGCCCGCCGGGATTGTGACTCGCCGAAAGAACGATGCCGCCGAAGGCCTTGTGCTTGCGAATGACGCAGGACGCCGCCGGCGTCGACAGGATGCCCCCCTGCCCGACCAGAACCCGGCCGAAGTCGTTGGCCGCGGCCATCTTGAGAATGATCTGGATGACATCGCGGTTGAAGTATCGCCCGTCGCCGCCGACGACCAGCGTCTGCCCGCGATAACCTTCCAGCGAGTTGAAAATAGATTGAACGAAGTTCTCAACGTAATGGGGCTGTTTAAAAACGGAGACCTTCTTGCGGAGGCCCGACGTCCCGGGCTTCTGCCCCGCGAACGGGGTCGTCTCGACACGACGGCTGCTCATCTTTTTTCTCTCCTCCGATCCCGAAGCGGTTGAAACGACTTTCGCGGCACGTTAACAGGTCGCGCGAAGCCGGCCAAGCGTCGGCCCGGAAGTGCTGCGGCGGATGGACGCGTGAACCGACGCCCTGTCGGACGGTAATCGAAACGCGGGAGGCCTACGCAGCCGATACGCGTAAAAAGCGATGCTGCGAAACGTAACGCTTTGTTATAGTATCGGCCATAACAATGCGGCGGGAAAGAGGCGGGTTCATACCCGTGTCGCGGGAGGCGTGTTTTTACCGGTTGAATGACGTCAGCAAACCCGTGCGTTCGGCCACGGCGGATGTGCGGGACGTGATGGCAGGGGCGACATGAGGGGAACTCGATGAGAAATTGCGCTCGGTTTGCGGCGAAGCTTTTGTGGGGTGGAGCCCTCCTCGTCGCCGCGATCCTGAACGCGGGCGACCGGGCCGAGGCGGCCGCGTACGCGGCGCTGGTCATGGACGCGGCGACGGGCCAAATACTCAGCCAGGTGGATGCCGACGCGCCGCGCTACCCGGCCTCGCTGACCAAGATGATGACGCTGTACATGCTGTTCGAGGCTCTCGACAGCAAGACGCTCAAGCTGAGCAGCCCGATGAAGGTTTCGGCGCTGGCGGCATCCCGGCCGCCGTCGAGGCTCGGCCTGCATATCGGTGATACCATCACGGTGCGCGAAGCGATCCTGGCGCTGGTGACGAAGTCGGCGAACGATGTTGCGACGGTCGTTGCCGAGAAGCTCGGCGGTAGCGAAACGAGGTTCGCCCAGAGGATGACCGCCAAGGCCCGCAGGCTCGGCATGAAGCGGACGACTTTCCGTAATGCCTCGGGTCTGCCGCACCGGAGTCAGCTCACCACGGCCCGCGATATGGCGGTGCTCGGTCGCGCCCTGCTGCGCCGCTTCCCCCACTACTACGCCTACTTTTCGGAGCCGGCCTTCGATTACGACGGTCAGCGCTACGCCAACCACAATCACCTGCTCGGCAATTACGACGGCGTCGACGGCATCAAGACCGGTTATATCCATGCGTCCGGCTTCAACCTGGTCGCCTCGGCGAAGCGGGACGGTCGCCGCCTGATCGGCGTTGTCTTCGGTGCGCGCTCCCCTGCCGAGCGCAGCTACAAGATGGCCGGCCTGCTCGACAAGGGCTTCGATACGCTGCCGCCGGTTCGCGATCGCCCTGCAGATGAACCCGCGGCGACCGGCAGCGAGCACTCCCAGCATGACTCCCGCGCCGGCGCGGGAATCGGCGGGGACATCCGAGGCGCCGACGGTGCAGGCGGCTGCGGGCGATCTGCCGGGTGTCATGATCGCCAGCAACGACATCAGCGCAGCGCTGGAAGCTGTGGCCGATCGGTCCTGGGGCATCCAGGTCGGCGCGTTCAGCGCCCCCGACAGCGCCCTTGCCCGGACCCGCAGCGCGGCGACGCTGGCGGCAAGCAACCTCGCCGGCGCGACCGCCGAGGTTCTCGCCCAGCAGAATGACGACGGCGACATTCACTACCTTTCACGCATCCACGGCCTCACCCGAAGCGACGCCGATGGCGCCTGCGTCCGGCTGCAGGCGCGCAGGATGGGCTGCTTCGTGGTGGCCCTCGATGACCCTGTCCCCGCTGTCGGCTCCGGTGGGCCGGCAACCGATGGCAGCGAACGCGACGTCCGGCGGCCATGACAGCGCGAGCGCGGACGGAGGCTGGGGCGTCCAGGTCGGAGTCTACCCGCGCCGCGCCGCGGCGCTGGTGACGGCGAAGGACGCCTTCGCCAAGGCGCCGGCGCCGCTTGCCCAAGGCACGATCAAGGTCGTTCCCCTGAAGGGGCGACGCGGCCCGTTGTATCGCGCGCGCATCCTCGGCCTCGACAAGGAGCGCGCCTATTCCGCCTGCCGCGCGCTCAAGGCGGAGAAGACCCCCTGCATGGTCCTGCGTATGACCGACGCCGATCGCGAGCAGCAGGCCGCGGCTGCTAGCAGGCTGCTGAAAAGGGTGGCGGTTTTGCGCGTTCGTATCGGATCCGCGTTGGTGGTCGATTGCCGGCGGATGCGCGGGAGCGCACGGTTCGTGGGACTGTTCGGCTACGTGGACCTGGAGAAGCGGGTCCGTGTCGGATCACCGCTCGCGGGTGATCCGCGGCATTGTCAACGCGACGCTGGCCGGGCTCTCGGGTGAGTTCGACGGGCTGATTCGCCCCATGGCCGCGAGTCGATCCGCGCCGGAGCGGCGCTGCGGGCGCTGGCAGCGTTCTATTCGATCGCTCGAGCGGCACTGGTGGAGCGGATCGAGTTCGACTTCTGTTCGGCTGGTTCGTCGGCCTGGGCGTCGACGATCCGGTGTGGGATGCGACGACCTTTACCAAGAACCGCGACCTGGCTGCTGGAAGGCGATGTGGCGGTGAAGTTTCTGGCCGGGGTGCTCGAGCTGGCAGCGCGAAGACGCTCATGTCCGTAGCGAGCACTTTTCGGTGGACGGCAGGCTGCTGGAGGCCTGGGCCAGCGACCAAGAGCTTCCGCCCCAAGGACGGCTCCGGAGCGCTGCCGGATGCGGGACGCAATGGCGAGCAGGACTTCCGCGGGCAGAAGCGCGGCAACGAGACGCATGCGTCTGCCACCGATCCGGATGACAGGCTCTACCGCAAGGGCCGCGGCAAGGAGGCGAAGCTCTGCTTCATGGGGCATGCGCTGATGGAGAACCGCAACGGGCTCGATCGTCGGCGCCGTCGCCACCCGCGCCTCGGGCCACGCCGAGCGGCTGGCCGCCGTGGAGCTGATCACGCCGCACGCGGAGGCGCCGGGGCGGCCGGAGCCGATCACGCTGGGCGCCGACAAGGGGTACGACGCCCAGGACTTCATAGCCGAGCTGGGCGAGATCGACGTCACCGCGCACGTGGCGCAGAACCTCAGCGGCCGGCGCTCGGCGATCGACGACTGAGACGGCGCGCGATCCCGGCTAGACGGTCAGCCTGCGCATCCGCAAGCGCATCGAGTGAGGCCTTCGGCTGCGGCCAAGACCATCGACCGGGCTCAGCAAGGCCCGCCAGCCGCGGGCTGGCGCAAGATCGACTGGCAGTCCACCTTCGCCATGGCCGCCGGTACGCCTGGCTCCGGCATGCCAAAGCCGCTCAGAAGCGGCCGGCTTGACGGCCGAACGCCCGTCCTGCGAGTGTCCCGGCGCCCGAAAATGTCGAGCCGAACGACGGTAGCGACGACGCACCCAGCCTCAGCGCAAGCACAATGACCCGCTCACCGACGCGCGAAGATCGCGGTGCCGGCCCGGACACCCGCCGGTAGCCGTCGATCGTCGCTTTCGCGCCACTAGCGCCGGCGGCGGCCGCCAGCCGATGACGGCCGCCAGCACCGCCGGGTCCATCAGCGTGCCGTAAAAGAAGTAGCGCATGCGATCATCGACGCACCGGCCGACCCAGCTTCGCCATCCGCCTATGCGAGGTTCAGCCCCGGCCAACGGTCCATCGGCTCGGTCGAGCGGACCACGTGCATGCCGGCTTCGGCGAAGCGGCGGAATGCCGCGTCGGCCTCGTCGCTGTAGTCGACGACCCCGGGAATGACGACCGGCGAGGTGCAGTCCTCGAGCAGGTAGACACGCCTGACCAGGCTTTCCTCGTGCGCTTGTAGCTCCGCAAGCAGATCGGCGATCGTCCAGGCGACGCAGTGACTCTTGGCCTGCCCGGCGATGATCACGGCGTCAAAGGTCTTTGCGACTTCGAGGAACATCCCGCTTCGCCCGCTCAAGACCCGACCATCCGGGCCGCGCGCGACTTCCGGTCCCAGCACCGAATAGTGCTCGGTCAGGGGATGGCTGCCCTTGATGTGGAAGTCGGGCTGGCTGGCGCGCGCGATGCTGTGAAAGAAAATCGCCTCCTCCACCGCTGCCACCAGCGCGTGGCCGATGCCGCCCAGCATCGAATGGTAGGGCCAGACGGTCAGCGCGAACTTGCCGCTCTCGGCCAAAGAGCGGGTGTAGTGCTCCAGGTGGCGCTGCAGGTAAGCCGGATCGGCCTCGACAGTCGCCGGCGCGCCATCCGCTGCGCGATCGGCGGCGAGCGTACGGGCGACTTCAGCGGCCGCGGCCGGATTGACCCGCCAGCGACCGGCGGCGACATCCTCGGCCGTGATCGTCGTGAACGGCGGCGGATGGCGGCCATGCGTATCGATGAGAAAGATCGGGTGGAAAATCTGCATCGCCCTGTGCGTGTCCAGCGTCGGGACAATGCGGGTCAATCGCGCCATGTTTCGGTAGATGAAGGCGCACAGGCGGCGATTGTCGTCCATCGCGCCCGTGCCCGATCGGCCGCCGACGTAGAGTTCGAAATCCGGGATGCAGAAGGTGTTCTGCACGTCGACGGCGATCAGGCAGATCTGGCGGGTATCCTCGCAGGCCAGCGGAATGGCGTGGCGGCGAGCCCAGTCCGTCGCTGCGTCGGCGAGCTGCTGATAGGGGACACGGCGCACGGAGCCGACATCGGAAGGCTCGAAATGCGGCGGAAGCGGCAACTCGCCCGCTGCCATTGTTTTCTCCTCCTCGTGGGCCGAGCGGACGACGATGCGGTCGGCGAGGAGGTCACGCCGCTGCGCCGGCACTCAGTGGCCGCCGGCGTAACGCGGGGGCTCCAGGCCGCTCAGGTGCAGTTGCCGGTCGAGGGCTTTCTGGAGCCGCTTCATCCCGCCGGCGTCGGCGGCCTCGCAGCGGCCGACCAGCGCCGGCTGCGTGTTCGATGCCCGCAACAGCCACCAGCCATCGGCGCCGGTCACGCGCACGCCATCGACGTCATTGACAGCGATCCCCGCCACCCCCGCCAGCCGGGCGCGAACCTCCTCGATCACCTTGAACTTCCGCTCCTCCGGGCAGTCGATGCGAAGCTCGGGAGTGTTGATCTTGGCAGGCAGATCGTCGCGCAGCGCCGCGAGACTGCGATCGCCCTCGGCGACAAGCGCCAGCAGGCGGACGGCGGCATAGAGCGCGTCGTCATAGCCGTAGTAGCGGTGGGCGAAGAATACGTGACCGCTCATTTCGCCGGCCAGCGGCGCGCCGGTCTCGGCCATCAGCTTCTTGATCGGCGAATGCCCGGTTCGGCTCATCAGCGGCTTGCCGCCCATGCGCCGGATCTCGTCGAAGAAGACCTGGCTCGATTTGACGTCGGCAATGATGGTGGCGCCGGGGAGCTCCTTGAGGACCGGACCGGCAAGCAGAACCAGAAGCTGGTCGCCCCAGACAACGCGGCCCTGGTTGTCGATGACCCCGATCCGATCGCCGTCGCCGTCGAAGGCGATACCGAGGTCGCAGCCGTGGCGGGCGACCTCCGCCTGGAGCTGCTCGAGGTTCTCCTCGACGGTCGGATCCGGATGATGCGCCGGGAAGGTGCCGTCGATCGCCTCGTTGATGAGAATGTGCTCGCCCGGCAGGCGGGCGCAGAGCGCCTGGAGAACCTCGCCGGCGGCGCCGTTGCCGGGATCCCAGGCCACCTTCAGCGACCGCCCCGGCGAGAGGTCGGCGCAGAGCCGCGCGACATAAGCCTCGGCGACCGGGCTGTCCTTGACCTGGCCCTGGCCGCCGGCGTAATCGGCGTTCTCGATGATCGCTCCCGAGGCCGCGGATATCGTCGCCGAAGAACGGCCGGCCGCGGCGCGACATCTTGATGCCGTTGTACTCCGGAGGGTTGTGCGAGCCGGTGATCATCATGCCGCCGTCCGCGCCCAGATGATGCACGGCGAAATACAGCATCGGCGACGGGCCGAGGCCGATCCGATGGACGAGCAGCCCGGTCGACGCGAGCCCCGCGACCAGCGCCTCTTCCAGCTCCGGCGAGGTCAGCCGGCCGTCATAGCCGACGGCGACCGCCCCTCCCCCTTCGCGGACCATGCCGCTGCCGAAGGCCCGGCCGATGGCCTCGTAATGATCGGACGTCAAAGTCTCGCCGATGATGCCGCGAATGTCGTACTCGCGCAGCACCGATGGATCGAGGTGCACGGCAGCGGTCATTGCTTCGCCCCTTCCACGCAGCCGCACGGCCGGTTGTTGGCAAGCGGCCGACCGACCGAGACGTAGTCGATACCCTGCGTCGCCATCTCCATCGGATTGTAGATGTTGCGCAGATCGACGATCAGCGGCCGGTTCATCACCGTCTTCAGCTGGCTGATGTCGAGGCCGCGAAACTCGTTCCACTCGGTGAGGATGGTCAACGCGTCGGCGCCCTCGGCCGCCTCGTAGGCCGAAGAACACCACGTGACGCCCTCCAGCACCTTCTTCGCTTCTTCCATGCCTTCCGGGTCGAAAGCGCGGACCGTTGCGCCCTGCGCCTGGAGGGCGGGAACGATGACGAGGCTCGGCGCGTCGCGCATGTCGTCGGTGTTGGGCTTGAACGTAAGGCCAAGGACCGCGATCGTCTTGCCGCTGACGTCGCCGCCGCAGGCGGCCACGATCTTCTCGGCCATCCGCTTCTTGCGGGTCTCGTTGATGTCGATGACGGTTTCGATGATCCGCATGGGGCTGCCGACGATCTGGCCGGTGCGGACCAGCGCCAGGGTGTCCTTGGGAAAGCACGACCCGCCGTAGCCCGGCCCGGCGTGGAGAAATTTGCGGCCGATGCGACCGTCCAGGCCAATGCCTCGGGCAACATCGTGTACGTCGGCGCCGACCACTTCGGAAAGATCGGCAAGCTCGTTGATGTAGGTGATCTTCATCGCCAGGAAGGCGTTGGAGGCGTACTTGATCAGTTCGGCGGTCGTGCGCGAGGCGAAGATGAAATGGCGTCTCGATGAGGTACAGGACCCGGTAGAGCTTGCGCATGACCGTCCGCGCGCGTTCGCTGTCGGTGCCGATGACAATGCGGTCCGGGCGCATGAAATCATTGATCGCCGAACCCTCGCGCAGGAACTCGGGGTTCGAGACGACGTCGAATTGAGCGTCGGGCCGCGCCGCGCGGATGATCCGCTCGACCTCGTCGCCGGTGCCGACCGGCACCGTCGACTTGGTGACGATGACGGTATAGCCGTTGAGGCTGGCGGCGATCGCCTCGGCGGCGGCGTAGACATGGGTGAGATCGGCGTGGCCGTCGCCGCGGCGGCTCGGCGTTCCGACCGCGATGAAGACGGCGGACGCGTTCTTCATCGCGCTCTTGAGGTCGGTGGTAAAGGTCAGCCGTTCGCTCTCCGCGTTGCTGGCGACCAGCGCATCGAGGCCCGGCTCGTAGATCGGGATTTCGCCGCGGCGCAGCCTTGCGATCTTGCCCTCGTCGCTGTCGACACAGACGACGGCAAGGCCGAATTCGGCGAAGCAGGCGGCGCTGACGAGGCCGACGTAACCGGCACCAACCAGAACGATCTTCATTCCATGTTCCCTATACGCGTTCCGTTCGCGCCGGCGCGCCTCAAGGCATCGTCTCGAGCATGTCTGACGACCCGGTCGCGAAGATCCTCCCGGTTCAGGGCGTAACACAGGTTGGCTTCGAGATAGCCGATCTTGCTGCCGCAGTCGAAGCGGCGGCCCTCGAAGCGGATGCCGTGGAAAGGGATCAGCCCGATGGTCTTGGCCATCGCGTCGGTCAGCTGGATCTCGTTGCCGGCGCCGCGCTCCTGATGCTCGAGCACGGTGAGCACGATGGGCTCGAGGATGTAGCGGCCGATGATACCGAGCGTCGACGGGCTGTTTTCCGGCGCCGGCTTCTCGACCAGTCCGCGGGCGCGGATCAGGTGGCCGTCGTCGCGCTCGACATCGAGGATGCCGTAGGAGCTCGTCTGCTCCTGCGGGATCTCGTCGACCGCGACCAGGTTGCCGCCGACCTTCCGATGGTGCTCCACCATTTGCCGCAGGCAACCGGGCTTCGGCCATGAATCAGGTCGTCGGCAAGGAGCACGGCGAACGGCTCGTCGCCGATGAAATTGCGCGCGCACCATACGGCGTGGCCCAGGCCGAGGGGCTTCTGCTGACGGGTGTACGAGATGTGGCCGGGTTGCGGCATCCAGTCCAACACCGAGCTAAGCGCTTCGTCGCCTGACGCTCGCGCAGCGTCTGCTCGAGCTCGACGCTGTGATCGAAATGATCCTCTATCGCGCTCTTCGCCCGGCCGGTGACGAAGATGAACTCCTCGATGCCGGCGTCCTGCGCCTCTTCGACCGCATACTGGATCAGCGGCTTGTCGACAACCGGGAGCATTTCCTTTGGCATCGCCTTCGTCGCCGGAAGAAAACGCGTACCCAGTCCGGCGACCGGAAAGACCGCCTTGCGCAGGGGTTTAGGCATTTGTTGGGGCCTCGTGTTGCGTTGAAGGGCTTGCTGAGGGCGCTCATGGAAGGCCGCTCTTTGTGCCACAGCGGTTGTGGTATCGCAACTTCGCAGGAGCGAACAAATGATGTCGCCCGCCACGCGGCGGCGGCCGCGGGAGAATGTACTGGCGTCTCGTCCGTGGCTGCGGGATAAAACCGCTGTCGCCCGGCGGTCGGCACAATGAACGGTGCCAACGGACACGAAGAGGCGATTTCCGAAGACGCGCGGGGACATAGGGTTGACCCACTCATGATGAGGACGCGGGCACGGCAGGCAAGCGGGCCGATCTTTCGGCCTGCTCGCGTCGGCGATGGTCGCGGCCGGTCTGCTGGCCGCCTGCGACGAGCAAAAGAACGCCTACGTCGCCCCGCCGCCGCCGGAGGTTACGGTCGCCCCTCCCGAAAAGCGCGATGTCACCCAGACTCTCGATTTCACCGGCAATACCTCCGCATTCCGCTCGGCCGAACTGGTCGCGCGGGTTCCCGGCTTTCTCGAGAAGGTGCTGTTCGAGGACGGCCAGGCGGTCGAGGAGAACCAGCTTCTCTTCGTGATCGAGCAGGCGCCCTACGTGGCGGCGGTGGATCAGGCGGAAGCCGGCCTGATGAAGGCGGAAGCGGAGCTGTCGCAAGCCAAGGTGACCACCGACCGCCTTCAGCGGGCCGTCAAAACCGGCGCGGTCAGCAAGCAGCAGTTTGACGAGGCGGCCGCCAAGGAGGAGGTCGCGCAAGGTCAGGTTCGCGCGATGCAAGCGCAACTCGAGGAAGCCTCGATCAACCTGAGCTACACCGAGGTGCGTGCGCCATTCGCCGGCCAGATCGGCCGCAGGCTGGTCGATCCGGGAAACTACGTCGGCGCCGGCGGCACGCCGACGAAGCTCGCCAAGCATCGAGCAACTCAAGCCGATCTACGCCTACTTCAATGTCGACGAAGCGCAGCGTTCTGCGCGTCAAGGACATGCAGCGCAAGAAAGGCGCGCCGGACTACCGTGAAAGCCCGGTGCCGGTGCACCTGGGACTGCAGGACGAGGAAGGCTATCCGCACGAGGGCAAGGTCGATTTCGTCGCCAGCGGCATCGATCCGAATACCGGCACCTTGCAGGTCCGGGCCATGTTCCCCAACCCCGACGACGTGCTTCTGCCCGGCGTGTTCGTCCGCCTGAGCGTTCCGATCGGGACCAACGATAGCGCGCTGCTGGTGCCCCAGCTCGCGTTAGGCACCAGTCAGGCCGGCCGATATGTTCTCGTCGTCAAGCGATGAGGGAACCGTCGAACAGCGCCCGGTCAAGCTCGGCAGCCGCCAGGGCCAGATGCAGGTGGTCACCGAGGGCCTGAAGCCGGACGACATGGTCGTGGTCAACGGCATCCAGCGCGCCCGGCCGGGCGCCAAGGTCACTCCGGTGCGCCAGCAGCAGGCCGCGGCGGAGGGCAAAAAGGCTGATGCGGGAGCGGGCGGCCGGGCAGCAGGCGATACGGGAGCAAGCGATACGGGAGCAAGATGCTGGGGCGGACACCGCCGCGGCGAAGAAACCCTAGGCGGTCGCTCGAAGATGTTCTCAAAGTTCTTTATCAACCGGCCGATTTTTGCCACCGTCATCGCCGTTCTCACGGTTCTGGCGGGGCTGGTGACAGCGATCTCCCTGCCGATCTCACAGTATCCCGACATCACGCCGCCGGTCGTCCAGGTTACGACGAGCTACCCCGGCGCCAGCGCCCGGACCGTCGTGGACACGGTCGCCCTGCCGGTCGAACAGCAGGTCAACGGCGTCGAGAACATGCTGTACATGCAGTCGACCAGCGCCAGCGACGGCACCTACAAGCTCCTGGTCACCTTCGCGGTCGGCACCGATCTGGATTTCGCCCAGGTGCTGGTGCAGAACCGGGTCGCCTCGGCGATGGCGCAATTGCCGCCACAGGTCGCTCAACAAGGCGTCGTCACCAAGAAGGTCTCGACCGCCATTCTCCAAGTGGTCAGCCTGACATCGCCGGACGGGGCTTTCGACAGCCTTTACCTGAGCAACTACGCGACCATCAACCTGGTCGACGTGCTGAAGCGGCTTGAAGGGGTCGGCGACGTCAATGTTTTCGGCGCCGGCCAGTACAGCATGCGCATCTGGCTCAATCCGGATCAGCTCAAGACACGCAACATTACGACCACCGACGTCGTCAATGCCGTCCAGGGGCAGAACAACCAGGTTGCTTCCGGCCAGCTTGGTGCGCCGCCCGCGCCCAACGATCAGGACTTTCAGCTTACCCTCAACGTCCAGGGCCGCCTCGACGAGGCCAAAGACTTCGAAAACATTATCGTCAAGATCGAGCCCGGCGAGGGCGGGCGGATCACCCGCGTCAAGGATGTCGCCCGGGTCGAGCTCGGCGCTCAGACCTATAGCCAGTTCTCGCGTCTTGACGGGCAACCCTCCGCCGGCATCGCGGTGTACCAGTTACCGGGCGCCAACGCCCTCGACGTGGCGGCAGCGGTGCGCGGCGCTGTGGCCGACCTGAGCCAGAGCTTTCCCGAGGATCTGACCTACAGCATCGCCTTTGACACGACCGTCTTCACGACCGATTCGATCCACGAGGTCTACAAAACGCTGTTCGAGGCGGCGATTCTCGTCTTCCTGGTCATTTTCCTTTTTCTCCAGGAGTGGCGCGCGACCCTGATCCCCGCGATCACCATTCCGGTTTCTCTGATCGGCACCTTCGCCCTGATGGCGCTGTTTGGTATTTCCATCAACACCATCTCCCTTTTCGGCCTGGTCCTCGCCATCGGCATCGTCGTCGACGACGCCATCGTGGTTGTCGAAAACGTCTGGCACAACATGGAGACGCACGGGCTGGGCGCTCACGACGCCTCGATCAAGGCGATGGATGAAATTTCGGGGCCGATTATCGCAATCACGCTCGTGCTGATGGCGGTGTTCATTCCCGCGGCGCTGATGCCGGGCATCACCGGCCAGCTCTACCGGCAGTTCGCCATTACCATCGCGGCGTCGACGTTCTTCAGTGCGGTCAATGCTCTGACGCTCAGCCCGGCGCTCTGCGCACTGTTGCTCAAGCCGCCGCAGGAACGGCGGTTCTTCATCTTTCGCTGGTTCAACGCGGCGTTCGGCAAGCTCGCGCATGCCCAGCACAGCCTGGTGACGCCGGATGATCGGCCGCAAGGCGCTGGTGATGGTGCTGTTCGCCGCAATCTCCGCGGTCGCGGTATGGGGCTTCCAGGCGCTGCCGGGCGGCTTTCTGCCGGAGGAGGATCAGGGTTACGCCGTGGTCGGCGTCCAGCTCCCGGACGGCCAGTCGCTCCAGCGCACCGAGCAGGTCGTGACCCATGTTGACCGCGTTCTCGCCGACACCCCCGGCGTCGCCCATCGCGTAACGATCGGCGGCATCTCCCTGCTCGACAACAGCGCGACCTTGCCCAATGCGGCGGTCTTCTACGTCATTTTTTCGAGCTTCGAGGAGCGCAAAGCAGCGGGGCTGACGCAGGACGTCATTCTTGGCAAACTGCGAAAGAGTTTTGCCGGGATCCAGGACGCGATGGTGTTCGCGGTCGTGCCCCCGGCCATCCAGGGGCTCGGCGTCTCGGGCGGCTTCCAGATGCAGCTTCTGCTCAAGGGGGGAAGCGGCGATTACGCCAAGATGCAGGAGGTGGCGCAGGAGCTGATCGGCAACGGCGGCTCCCAGTCCGGCTTGACCGGGCTCAGCACCTCCTTTCGCGCTACCGTCCCGCAGCTCTTCGCCGACGTGAACCGGGTCAAGGCGGAGAACTCTCGACGTGCCCGTCGGCGATGTTTTCCAGACGATCCAGTCCTTCCTGGGCTCAACCTTCGTCAACCAGTTCAACAAGTTCGGCCGGACTTTTCAGGTTTACGTTCAGGCCGATAGCGAGTTCCGCCTGGAGCCCGAGCGACCTGAGCGACCTGTATGTGCGCAACCGCACGGGCCAGATGGTGCCGTTGGGCACCCTGACCGACATCGACTACACCACCGGTCCGGCCCTGCTCAGCCTCTTCAATCTCTACCCCACGGCGACGATCAACGGACAGGCGGCTCCCGGTTACAGTTCCGGCCAGGCGCTGACGCATCATGGAGCAGATGGCCCAGCGTACTTTGCCGCCCGACATGGGCTTCGCCTGGGCCGGCATGTCGTTTCAGGAAAAGCAGGTCGGCGGCCAGTCGACCGTGATCTTCGGCCTTTCGTTGCTGATCGTCTTCCTTCTACTGGCGGCGCAATACGAGAGCTGGACCAATCCCCTGGCGGTCATCCTGATCGTGCCCCTCGCCCTGCTCGGGGTTGTGATCGCCGTGGCGGCGCGATCGTTCGATAATAACGTCTACACCCAGATCGGTATCGTCCTGCTGATCGCGCTGGCGAGCAAGAACGCCATTCTAATTATCGAAGTGGCGCGCGAGATGAGAACCAAGGGAACGGCCATCGGCGAGGCCGCCATCGAGGCGTCCCGCGTCCGCTTCCGGCCGATCCTGATGACGTCGTTCGCCTTCATCCTTGGCGTCGTTCCGCTGGTCATCGCGTCCGGGGCCGGCGCGGCCAGCCGCCAAGCTCTGGGCACCGCGGTTTTCGGTGGCATGATTGCCGCGACCGTATTCAACGGCACCTTCACGCCGGTGTTCTATGCCGTCTTCCAGGGCCTGAGCGAACGGCTCGGTCGGCGCAGACGCACCGGCACGGCGGGTGCCGGCACCGGCGCCGACACTGACACCGACCGGGGCGCCGGCAAAGCCCGTCCGGCAGGAGAGCCCCGCTAACAGATCATTGACGGCCGGGATCAGGGGCAGGGTCAGCCGGCGGGTTTATCGCTCGGAAGGTGCGCTTTCGCCCTCCGCCCAAGGCCAACCCGTCCTACAGCAGAGTGCGGACGCGGCGAGTAGCGAGAAGCACGGCATGGCCGAGATGCAACGGCGGCAGCGAGACAGCCATGACCGCAGCGATCGTGCATGTAGCGCCCAGGAGGTGCTGAATGGTAACGACCTCATGCTGCAGCAGGCAGGACAAAGTCACCGTTGTAATTGGCAGAGCCACGGTGGCAAGGCCCGCAGCATGAGCCTCGACCCGAGCCAGGCCCGCGAACCACAACCAGAAGAAGCCGATTCCGCTCGCGCCCGCCCACCAAGCCAGAGCCAGCCAGCGCCCGGTGCCAATGCTGGTAAACTCAATGTTGTGCACCTCGCTGATTGCGAGCGGTGTAATCATCAAGAGGCCGGCGACGCTTACCAACGCCGCAACAGCGAGCGGCGATAGAAGGCTCGTCAACGCTTTGCCGGCTGTGGAGAAAAAGCCTGAGCAAAGCAGGGCGCCGATGCTCAGTAGCAGACCGGCGCCGGATGCAGCGCCAAGACCCTGCTGGATCCCTGTCTGACCGAGCTGAACGGTCCCGAAAACGGCCAGTACCACCGCAACGGCGAGGGTCCATTTGGGCCGCTCGCGCAGAAATAATACGGACATGATGGCAATAACGACGGGGAGCAAACCAAATACGATGCCGACGGAAGCCGTGCTCGTCGAACGATAAGCTTGGAATATCATAAGGTTGAAGGCGATGACCCCGATCAACGCCTGCGCACACAGCAGGCCGTAGCAAGGACCGCTCAACAGGGGCAACGCCTGACCACGACGCATCAGCAAAGGAACCATGATTGCCGATGCCAGAAGCAGGCGGCCGGCAAGTGCAACGGACGTTGGCATCACTTGCGCCACCGTCGCGCCGGCATTGAGAGAACTGCCGAGAAGAATCATGGCGATTATGAGGTACGAAAACCCCCGTGCCCGCGCGGACATGACGCCCCCTCCATGCCCGCTAAGCCGCGACTCCAGTTGGTCCGACGACCTAGCATCAAGCACGGCTCTTATTCAGTTGCCATCCTGACGGTTATTACCTACGCGCTTCTTCACCGGCTTCTTTTTGACATATTTTTCGTTCTGTGGCATCTGATATTGTTCAGTAGGCCAAGCGTAATCATCGCTCCACTGCCAAGTGTGGCATCAGCGCCACGAGGGACGAGGTCCGGCTCATCCATTAGCAGGCTGCTGAAAAGGGTGGCGGTTTTTGCGCGTTCGTGATTCCTGATCTCGGGTTGGTGGTGATTGGAGGTCGGGATGCGCGGGAGCGACACGGTTCGTGGGAGGCTGTTCAGCTATGTGGACCTGGAGAAGCGGGTCCGTGCGGATCATCCGCTGCGGTTGATCCGCGGCATTGTCAACGCGACGCTGGCCGGGCTCTCGGGTGAGTTCGACGGGCTGTATTCGCCCCATGGCCGCGAGTCGATCCCGCCGGAGCGGCTGCTGCGGGCGCTCTTGTTGCAGGCGTTCTATTCGATCCGCTCGGAGCGGCAACTGGTGGAGCGGATCGAGTTCGACCTTCTGTTCCGCTGGTTCGTCGGCCTGGGCGTCGACGATCCGGTGTGGGATGCGACGACCTTTACCAAGAACCGCGACCGGCTGCTGGAAGGCGATGTGGCGGTGAAGTTTCTGGCCGGGGTGCTGGCGCAGCCGCAGGTGAAGACGCTCTTGTCCGGCGAGCACTTTTCGGTGGACGGCACGCTGCTGGAGGCCTGGGCCAGCACCAAGAGCTTCCGCCCCAAGGACGGCTCCGGAGCGCCGCCGGATGCGGGACGCAATGGCGAGCAGGACTTCCGCGGGCAGAAGCGCGGCAACGAGACGCATGCGTCTGCCACCGATCCGGATGCCAGGCTCTACCGCAAGGGCCGCGGCAAGGAGGCGAAGCTCTGCTTCATGGGGCATGCGCTGATGGAGAACCGCAACGGGCTGATCGTCGGCGCCGTCGCCACCCGCGCCTCGGGCCACGCCGAGCGGCTGGCCGCCGTGGAGCTGATCACGCCGCACGCGGAGGCGCCGGGGCGGCCGGAGCCGATCACGCTGGGCGCCGACAAGGGGTACGACGCCCAGGACTTCATAGCCGAGCTGGGCGAGATCGACGTCACCGCGCACGTGGCGCAGAACCTCAGCGGCCGGCGCTCGGCGATCGACGACGAGACGGCGCGCGATCCCGGCTACACGGTCAGCCTGCGCATCCGCAAGCGCATCGAGGAGGCCTTCGGCTGGGCCAAGACCATCGCCGGGCTCAGCAAGGCCCGCCACCGCGGGCTGGCGAAGATCGACTGGCAGTTCACCTTCGCCATGGCCGCCTACAATCTCGTCCGGCTGCCAAAGCTGCTCAAAGCCCCGGCTTGACGGCCGGACTCCGTCCGGAGTGTCCTCAGCGCCCGAAAACTCCCGGCCAAACGACGGTAGCAACGACGGTAGCCAGCATCAGCGCAAGCAAATGACCCCACACCAACCGCGAAGATCCGGGCAACCAGGCGCCATTTCAGCAGCCTTTTAGGGCTTAGCTTAAGAGCACGGGACGCGTTCGCGGTTCCTTACCGCAGCACGAGCCGTCTCATTTCGAGCGCGAGGGCGCCTCTGTGAATCGCTGGCGGCTGCGGAAGAAAATGAGGGCGTCGGCGACAGGATCGTAAAGGGCGACGCTTTCCTGCTCGTTTGCATTGGTTCGCGCGACGATGGCGAGGCCCGTTCGTCGGGGCTGAGATTGACCGGCTGATACGGGACATCGGCCGGGAAGTAGACGAAGTCGCCGAACTCGTTGACAACGGTGTGCCGCAGCGGGTGGCCGTAGCGGGTCTCGACCCGCCCCGCGAGAATGTATATCGCGGTCTCATAGCCGCGATGGACGTGCGGCCTGGCGGCGCCTCGGGCGGATTTTTTCGGCGGCGGCGTTCGCGGCATTAGCTTCAAGCAACCCGCTCCGCGAGCCGGTACGATAAGGTTCCCGTTATGACACAGACATTGGATGGCAGGAGGACGTGATGAAGGCTCGGACAGCGCACGCAACCTGGAACGGCGATCTTGCGGGCGGCAGCGGCGAAGTCGCCCTGGGCAGCGGCGCCTACAAGGACAGCTACTCGTTCAAGTCCCGCTTCGAGGAGGGCAGCGGCACCAACCCGGAAGAGCTCATCGCCGCCGCCGAAGCCGGCTGCTTTTCGATGGCGCTCGCCCACAGTCTTGCCAGCGCCGGGTTCAAGCCGGAGTCGGTCACGACCAAGGTCGCGGTCCATCTGACCAAGGCCGGCGACGGCTTTGAGATCCCCCGTATCGAGCTTGAGGTCGAGGCCAAGGTTCCCGGCATCGACGAGGCGACGTTCCAGGACCACGCCGCAAAAACCAAGGTCGGCTGCCCGGTTTCCAAGGCCCTCGCCGGCCCCGAGATCACCCTCTCGGCGCGCCTGACCTGAGCGCTCACGCCGCCGCTAAGCGGCGGAACGCGCCTCAAGCTTGGCGAAATGCCGGTAACTGGAACGCGGCTTCGAAACCGTCCGTGTGACCGGTTGCCGGTGAATGCATGCTTAGGGTTCCCTGTGCGCCGTCGGCGATCGCCTTGGCGATGGAAAGGCCAAGCCCACTACCGCCCGAAATGGCTTGGCCGCGTTCGAAGCGTGCGGTGAGCCGTTCCAACGTCTCGACCGGAACAGGCGGACCCTCATTGACCACGCGAAGCAGGCCGTCACTGCTCAGACTCACGCGTACGGGCGCCCCGTCCGCGCCATACTTGAGGGCATTCTCCATCAGGTTACGGCTCAGGATGGCGAAAGCATCTGGGTCGATATCGGACAGCACCGGGTCCGCCGGAGTTTCAAACACGACTCTCCCGCATCCCGCGTCTAGCTCTGCGATTATCATCCGCAGGACCGGTCGCATATCCCCAGCGGTCCCGGTTCTCAGACGACCGCCTTCAGCGCGCGCTAGTTGCATGAGCTTTTCGGCAAGCCGTTTCAGACGCTTTAGCGCCGCCTCGATGTTCGTTACGCGCTGGCCTGCGGCCGGATCGTCGGTTTCCGCGATCAGCCTCTGTGCCTGGGCCAGCGCCGCTGCCACCGGTGTGCGCAACTCGTGTGCGGCATTTGTGGCAAAGCTGCGTTCGGCGTCGAGTGCGCGACGGAGTTGCTCCAGCAGTTGGTTGACGGCCTGCGCGATTGGTGTGATCTCGCTGGGCAGTTTGTCGTCTGCGACCGGCGTCAGATCGGCAGAACCGCGGGTCGAGAGCGCGGTGCTGTAGCGGCGGATGGGCCGCAGGCCTGAGTGAAGGACAACGAAGATTCCCAGTAAGGCGAGAGGAACGACGAGCGCCAGCGGAAGCGCAAGCGTCATGAGCACCTTACGCGCCACCTCCGCACGATGGCTTTGCGGCTCGGCCACGGCGATGGTGATCGTGCCTTGTAATGCCGCGTCATAGTAAAGCCTATGGGTCGCAGTTTGGCGGAAGCCCATGCCGTCGAACGGTGGAAAGTCTGCATCCTCGGCTCTATGCGAGCGCAACAACACGCGGCCCTGATCATCGCGCACCAGATAGGTGAAGAATTCTTCGTGCGGGCGCAGCGTGGCGACGCGCTGGCTGATGCCACGATCTTCGCGGCTGATGATGTCGAGCGCCGCCAGCGGCAGGATGCGCTGTGCGGTTTCTTCAAGCGTCGAATCGAAAACTTGGTTCATCTCGTCGCGTAGAATGGCCGCCGTGACCAGCGCGGTCGCGATCCACAACGCTGAAATGCCAAGTCCAATCGCCAGCGCCAGCCGTCCCTGAAGCGAGCCGGGCGCCCTCATGGTGCGCCCAGCCGGTAGCCCAGGCCGCGCACGGTCTCGATCGTGGTGCGCCCGAGCTTCTTACGCAATCGGCTGACATGCACTTCGATGGTGTTGCTCTCGATTTCGATATCGAGAGAATAGAGCCGCTCTTCGAGCTGAGTTTTGGACAGCAGTTGTCCGGGCCGCTGAAAAAAAGCCTCAAGCAGCACCCATTCGCGCGCGGTTAACGGCACTGGCCTGCCCTTGCGGCGGACCGACCGCGCCGCCAGGTCGACCTCCAGATCACCCAGCGCGATCAGCGGATTGGGATTGCCCGAATAGCGCCGCGCGACCGCGTTCAGCCTCGCCGAGAGTTCGGACAGATCGAAGGGTTTAACCATGTAATCGTCGGCGCCCGCATTCAGCCCTTCGATCCGGTCGCTGATCTGGTCCAGCGCGGTCAGGATGATGACCGGCGTCACGTCGCCCCGCCGCCGCCGCGCACGCAGCAAGGCCTGACCGCGCCCGTCGGGTAGCATCAGGTCTAGCAGGATCAGATCGTAGACAGCGACGGCCAGATATTCGGCGGCGCCATCGAGCCGGGATGCCCAGTCCACGGCATGGCCGTCGGCGACAATCTGGTCGCGCACCGCCGCACCCAGCACCGTATCGTCCTCGATCAGCAGCACGCGCATGCCGCATTCACTCCGTTCTGCCGGTCGGTCTCTTATCACTTGCGAAGCTGACGCGCGCCTGAAGCGCATGGCGCCGTCCGCTTCAGGTGCGCGTCAGGATACGGGGCTACAAGACCCA
Organism: uncultured Alphaproteobacteria bacterium; assembly: GCA_963789785.1. Classification (GTDB taxonomy): domain Bacteria; phylum Pseudomonadota; class Alphaproteobacteria; order Rhodospirillales; family Defluviicoccaceae; genus JAEULH01. Next base: position 135,655 of record CAWBNC010000024.1, read on the forward strand.
TGATCACCTTGTGCAGGAGATGAATTGATGAAGAAATACCTGATGATGACGATCCTGATCGCAGGCCTTGTCACGACGGCGGCCGGTGTCGCCCACGCCGACGATGACGATTGCACCGTTCCCATGACCAACTGGCAGCCGCGCGAGACGGTTCAGCAGATGGCCGAGGCGCAGGGCTGGACCGTGCGCCGGATCAAGACCGATGACGGCTGCTACGAGATCAAAGGACGCGATGCGCGGGGTCGCAAGATCGAGGTCAAGGTCGATCCCGGCACGCTGGCCATTGTCGAGATGGAATATGAGGATGACGACGACCGCGGGCGCGGGATAGCCCCGGCCCCAGCCGGGACGGCCCAGCCGCCCGCCAATGGTCTTTCCACGCCGGACAGCAAGCCCGTGGTCGAGTAATGAATTGCGTTCTGGACATGCGTGCGGTGATTCTACTCCCGGCACCAAATATCCCGCAGTTTGTGGCTTTAATCGGAGTTAACTCAGCCGAGTGAAGCACAATGTATGATGTTGTTGTCATCTCAAAGTCAACACCGATGAAGGATTTAATATCGTGGACTGGAGAAATTCCACTGACCGCTACGGATCGCTGTCGATCGGCATGCACTGGCTGATGCTGCTGCTGCTGATTGCAGTTTACGTGGCGATCAACCTGCATGACTTTGCGCCCAAAGGAAGTGACCTGCGAGCAGAGCTCAAGGTCTGGCACTTCACACTCGGCCTCTGCGTTCTAGCCCTGGTTTTTGCACGCCTTGTGACGCGCCTGTTTACCGGACCCACTCCAAGCATCACGCCGCCAATACCTCGTTGGCAGAAGCATCTGGCTGAGGCCATGCATCTCGCACTGTATATCTTCATGCTCAGCATGCCGATGCTCGGGTGGCTCGCCGTAAGTGCGAAAGGCGCACCGGTCCTTTTCTTCGGCCTGCAACTGCCGGCGCTTATCAGTCAGGACAAGGAACTCTACAATTTGCTTAAGGAGGTACACGAGACGATCGGCACCATCGGCTACTACCTGATCGGTCTGCATGCCGCAGCAGCCCTAGTCCATCACTATGTGATCCACGACAATACCTTGCTGCGAATCCTGCCGACGCGACGCTGAATACACTCAGAAGTCGTGTTGGAGGTGGGACCGTCTGAATACAAAAAGCCCACAAGGCCTTGCGTCAAACCCAGATCGGTCTCTAGTGCACTGATTTATTCGGATGGTACAGGCAGGCGGTTGAGCTTGGCGAGGATGGATTGGGCGGGTTTGGTCCAGACGAAGGGGTTTGGGGTGCGGTTGTGCTCCCGAATGTATCTGCGGATGGCTTCCTGGAGATCGGCGACGGATTTGAAGACGCCGCGCCGGATGCGCCTTCGGGAGATGATGGAGAAGAAGCCTTCGACGGCGTTGATCCAAGAGGCGGAGGTGGGGGTGAAATGGAAGATCCAGCACGGATGGTCGACCAGCCATTGCCTGACCTTGGGGTGTTTGTGGGTGGCGTAGTTGTCGGCGATGGCGTGGATGATTTTGCCGGCCGGGACGGTGCGTTCCACGGCGTTGAGGAACTTGATGAACTCCGCGTGGGTGTGCTTCGGCATGCAGCGGCCGACCACGGTGCCCTCGAGGATATTGAGGGCGGCAAACAGCGTTGTGGTGCCGTTGCGCTTGTAGTCGTGGGTCATGGTGCCGCACTTGCCGGGTTTGAGGGGCAGGCCCGGCTGGGTGCGGTCGAGGGCCTGGATCTGGCTTTTCTCGTCGATGGACACGACCACCGCGTGGGCGGGCGGGTTCATGTAGAGGCCGACGATGTCCTCGACTTTGGCGGCGAAGGCCGGATCGTTGGATTTCTTGAAGGTGCGGATGCGATGGGGTTGGAGACGATGGGCTTCCCAGATGCGTTGCACGGCACTCAGGCTGATGCCGACCGCCTTGGCGACCATGCGCCCCGTCCAGTGGGTGGCTTCGCCGGGTGGTTCGCCGCAGGGCAGGGCCAGAACCCTGGCTACCGTTGCCGCCGGGAGAGGCGCTTTGCCGGGCTTGCGCGTCTTGTCGCGCAGCAGCCCGTCCACCCCCTCCTCGGCAAAGCGCTGCTGCCAGCGCCATACCGCCGGGCGGCTGGCATCGGTTCGGCGGAGACTGTCAGCAATTCCGTGCGGGGCCCGCTTTATCACGCCAAAGTAAAGCGGTCTTCGAACAGGATGGCGAACTGGGCCTTGGCCATGCACCATTCGCGAGGTGGCATTTTCCACTCCTTTGCCGCCAGGTTCAACACCAGGTACAGGAGCTTCAAGGCGCTGTCGTCGGTGGGAAAGTGTCCCCTGGTTCTCACCGCCCGGCGCAGTTTGGCATTCAGACTTTCTATGGCGTTTGTGGTGTAGATGATCCGGCGCACCTCATCAGGGAACGCGAAGAACGGAATGACTTCCGACCAGTTCCGCCGCCAGGACTGGGCGATCGCCGGGTATTTCTTCCCCCAATGGCCGTCGGAGAAGTCTTCAAGGGCAGTCTTTCCGGCATCGGCGTCCTTGGCCCTGTAGATCTGCTTCAGCGTTGCCGCCACCGCCCGGCGGTCCTTGTACGAGACGAAGGCCAGCGAATGGCGGATCAGATGGACGACGCAGGTCTGGACCTGGGCCTGCGGAAAGACTGCCGTAATCGCTTCCGGAAAGCCCTTCAGGCCGTCAACGACGGCGATCAGCACGTCCTCGATGCCGCGACCCTTGAGCTCGTTCATGACCCGCAGCCAGAATTTGGCGCCCTCGCTCTGCTCGATCCAAAGGCCGAGGATTTCCTTGGTTCCGTCCGGCCGGACACCGAGGGCGACGTAAACGGCCTTGTTCCTGACCGTCCCTTCGTCGCGCACCTTGATCCGGATCGCATCGAAGAAGATCAGAGCATAGAGTGCTTCCAGGGGCCGGTTCTGCCACTCCGCCACCTCTTCGAGCACCGCGTCGGTGACGGCGCTGACCAGGTCGGGCGAGACGTCGATCCCGTAGAGCTCGCGCAGGTGCCCCTGGATCTCGCGGGTGTTCATGCCGCGGGCGTACATCGAGATGATCTTCTCGTCGAAGCCGGGAAACCGCCGCTGATACTTGGCGATCAGCTGCGGATCGAAGCTCGACAGCCGATCGCGCGGAATATCGAGCGCGATCTTGCCCGTCCCGGTCAGAACCGTCTTCCTGCCATAACCGTTGCGGCGGTTGCCGTCACCCTCGCCGGCGTCGAGATGATGATCCATCTCCGCGTTCAATGCCCGCTCGGCCAGTGCCTTCTTCAGCTCATCCAGCAAGCCGTCCTTGTCAAAGGCGGTCTTCGCATCGGCTCCACCCAGAAGCTGGTCGACCAGGGCATCGGGAATAACCGGCTGTTTGCGTCGTGCCATACGATCTCTCCTCCAACTCTCAGTTATGGCCTCGATTCCTGACACTCCTGTTCGGGCCACCAGGAGACTCTCCGCCGACAGAAGAACAATGTTGGCCCGCTGCGCATGGCGCGATCACCGGCGACGGCGAAGGTGCACGCTGCCGGCAGCTAGTGGTTAAGCCGAGACGGAAGAGTCCGGCCGGAATCTGACTTAAATACCGGCATTCCCCTCGCGGAACGCAGAAAAAAGGGTGCTATCTGTCTGATTCTATCCACTATGACAGCGACGGCGTGGCCCCAGGTGTCTCATCCGCCTCAGTCCCAACCGCTCGGCGCGTAGCCGCTGTCAGTCGCATGAACCCGCAGCAGCACCAACCGGGTTCTTCAGCAGCAGCGCATGCCGCCGCCGCCGCCGTAGCGGTGGTCGATCCTGTGACGGAAAAAGTCGGCCCGGGACAGGACCGGCGCATCGGGATGGTGCGTGCGGCAGTGCTCAAGATAACCGTCATAGTCCGGGATGGCGAAGACCTGCCGCGCCGCCCGGCACATCCGGTGCCAGCGTTCTGTCCAGTTACGCATAGACGACCTCCCTTGTCGTAATCCGCGGCGAGACCCAGGCGCGCCATGCCGAGACCACGCCGAACGCGACCATGCTGAGCACGACGAACACGAACACGGCGCACAGCGTGGAATTCAGATAGTCGCTGAAAACCACCCGATGCATGGTCGCCATGTCCTTGGCCGGGGCGAGAACCTGGTTCTGCGCAATCGCGTCGGAAAATTTCTGCGCGTGGGCGAGGAAACCGATCCGCGGATCGGAGTGGAAGAGCTTCTCCAAACCGGCGGTTAACGTGCAGATCAGGAGCCATGCGGTCGGGGCGATGGTCACCCAAGCGTAGCGCTGGCGCTTCATCTTGAACAGCACGACGCTCGCCAGGGTCAGCGCGATGGCGGCGAGCATCTGGTTCGAGATGCCGAACAGCGGCCAGAGGGTGTTGATGCCGCCGAACGGGTCGATGACGCCCACGTAAAGGATGTAGCCCCACATCCCGACGCAGATCGTCGTCGCCACGAGATTGGCCGACAACGAGCGGGTCTGACCCAGCGGCGCGTAAAGGCTGCCCAGCATATCCTGGATCATGAAGCGGCCGACCCGGGTACCGGCGTCGATGGCGGTCAGGATGAAAAGCGCCTCGAACAGGATCGCGAAGTGGTACCAGAAGCCCATCGTCGCCCGCGACCCGAGCATTTCGGCCATAATCTGGGCCATGCCGACGGCCAGCGTCGGCGCGCCGCCGGCGCGCGACAGGATCGAGGCCTCGCCGACATTCCGCGCGGTCTCGGCGAGGACGTCCGGCGTGATGCTGAAGCCCCAGCCCGAGATCACCTGAGCCGCGTTCTCCACCGTCGTGCCGATCACGCCGCTGGGAACGTTCATGGCGAAGAATTCGCCGGGGTGAAGGATGGTGGCACTGATCAGCGCCATGATTGCGACGAACGACTCCGTCAGCATCCCGCCATAGCCGATGAAGCGGGCGTGCGATTCGTTCTCCAGCATCTTCGGCGTCGTGCCCGAGGAAATGAGCGAGTGGAACCCCGAGACCGCGCCGCAGGCGATGGTGATGAACAGGAACGGGAACAGGGCGCCGGCGAAAACCGGTCCGGTCCCGTCGATGAACTTCGTCACCGACGGCATCTGCAGGTCCGGGCGGACGACGACGATGCCCACTGCCAGGACCGCGACGAACCCGACCTTGAGGAAGGTGGAGAGGTAGTCGCGGGGCGCCAGCAGCAGCCAGACCGGCAGGACCGACGCGACAAAGCCGTAGCCAATCAGCATCAGCGCCAGCGTCGTGCCGGGAAAGGTCAGGGCCGGACCCCACACCGGATCCGCTGCGACGTCGCCGCCGTAGATGATCGCCAGCATCAGCAGGACGAAGCCGATCACCGACATTTCGGCGACCCGGCCGGGGCGCAGGAAACGCAGGTAGATGCCCATCAGGATGGCGATGGGAATGGTCGCCATCAACGTAAACGTGCCCCACGGGCTCGCCGCCAGTGCCTTGACCACGACCAGCGCCAGGACCGCGAGGATGATGATCATGATCAGCAGAATGCCGATCGAGGCGATTATGCCGGGAATAGGGCCGAGCTCCGACTTGACCATGTCGCCCAGCGAACGGCCGTCGCGGCGGACCGAAATGAACAGGATGATAAAGTCCTGCACCGCCCCGGCGAACACGACGCCCGCGAGAATCCAGAGCGTCCCGGGCAGATAGCCCATCTGCGCGGCCAGAACCGGCCCCACCAGCGGTCCCGCGCCGGCGATGGCGGCAAAGTGGTGGCCGTAGAGGATGTACTTGTTGGTCGGGACGAAATCGAGACCGTCGTTGCGCTCGACCGCCGGCGTCCGCCGCTGCGGATCCAGCCCGAGAACCTTCGTCGCGATGAACAGGCTGTAGAATTGATAGGAAATGAAGAAGACGCACAACGCGGCGGTGAGGATCCAGACGGCGTTGATCGTTTCGCCGCGGTTTAAGGCGATGACGCCGATGGCAAACGCCCCGAGCACCGCAATGATCGCGCAGGCGACATATTCGAAGGTCTTGTTCACGCACGGTCCTCCCGGCAGATCTTGCTCTTCTTGGTAACGCCGATCATAGCGCAGCGCCATTGCCAATGATAAGCGATATGATCGTCGAAATCACCGCCGTGTGCGAGTGTCGCAGCCAGGACAACGGCACGGCTGCTGGGCTCCCAGGAGGCTCGCTAAACCTCCCGGACGTCGCGGACCCCGGCGACGGCCTGAAGCCGCATCGCGATCGTCGGATTAACGCGGTAGCGCCGGGGCAGCAGAACCTCGGCCTGAAATTCGCCGGCGAGGCCACAGATGATCTTAACTTCGCCCTCGCCGCCTGCGTTGTCGGCGAGGATTGCGCGGATGCGATCGAGGGGTTCCGGCGTGTCGATGACCACCGCCAGCTCCGCCGGGACGCGCGCGGCGACGTCCTCCAGCCGCTCCACCGACTGGGCGATGCAGCGCAGTTGCTCGCCGTCGATCTGGACATTGGCGCGGATGAGCAACGGCTGGCCGACCTCGATGATCTCCCGGCAGGTGTTGAGCACCTCGGAAAAGACCGTCACCTCGAACAGGCCGGAGCTGTCGGACAACTGGACGAAGGCGTAGCGGTTGCCTTTGCCCGAAGTTCGCTCCCGCTTGCCGACGACGGCGCCAGCGAGGCTGACCGCCCCAGCAAGCGTTACCGCCGGCAGGTCCGCGCTGGCCGTAACCTTCAACCGGCGCAGCGTGTTCGCGTAGGCATCGAGCGGATGGGCGGAGAGATAAAAGCCGATGGCGTCAAGCTCCTCCTTCAGCCGCTCCATGGGCGACCAGTCTTCGCCGCCGCCCGCACCGATCCTCGGCGCGGCCAAACCCGGCGTTGCCGCCGGTCCCGCTTGGAACAGCCCCATCTGGCCGCTGAGCCGATCCTGGGCCGCCGCCGCGGCGGTCCTCAGGATGGCCTCGACCGCGGCAAACACCTGCCGCCGGTTGCGGTTGAGCGCATCGAAAGCGCCGGCGCGGGCCAGATTTTCGAGCTGCCGGCGGTTAAGGGCGCGGCTGTCGACCCGCGCCGCGAGGTCGTCGAGGCTGGCGAAGGGCCCGCCGCGCTGGCGCTCCTCGACCAGCGTCGCCATCGCCCCCTCGCCGACATTGCGGATCGCGGCCAGGGCGAAGCGAATCGCCCTGCCCGCCCTCGCCTCGCGTGGCTCGCCGGCGTCCGTTCCGCTCGACGCCGAAGCCGACGCCGGAGCGGTTGATGTCGGGTGGCAGGAGCGGAATGCCAAGCCGGTTCAACTCCTGACAGAAGGTGTTCAGCTTGTCGGTGCTGTGGATGTCCAGCGTCATCGACGCGGCAAGGAATTCGACCGGGTATTTGGCCTTGAGGTAGGCCGTCTGGTAGGCAACCAGCGCGTAGGCGGCCGCGTGCGACTTGTTGAAGCCGTAGCCGGCGAACTTGTTGACCAGATCGAAGATCTGCACCGCCTTGCGCTCGGGAACGCCGCGCGCCTTCGCACCGTCGATGAAGGCGCTGCGCTGCTCATCCATCTCCGCCTTGATCTTCTTGCCCATGGCTCGCCGGAGCAGGTCGGCCCTGCCCAGCGAGTAGCCCGAGAGCTCCTGGGCGATCTGCATGACCTGTTCCTGGTAGATCATGATGCCGTGGGTCTCGGCGAGAATGCCTTCCAGCGTCGGGTAGAGGTAGTCAGGCGCCTCCTCGTCGTGCTTGCGGCGGATGTAGCTCGGGATGTTGTCCATCGGTCCCGGCCGGTAGAGCGCGACAACGGCGATAATGTCCTCGAACGTATCGGGCTTGAGTTGGCGCAGGGCGTCGCGCATGCCGGCGCTTTCAAGCTGAAACACGCCGACGGTGTCGCCGGCGCTGAGCATGGCGAAGGTTCCGGCGTCATCCAGGGGAAGATCGGCGAGATCGATCGTGCGACCGTGGCTCTCCGCGATCAGCTCGACGGCGCGCGCCAGCACGGTCAGGGTCTTCAGCCCGAGGAAGTCGAACTTCACCAGGCCCGCCGCCTCCACCCACTTCATATTGAAGCCAGTCACCGGGATGTCCGAGCGCGGATCGGCATAAAGCGGGATCAGATCCTGGAGCGGCCGATCGGCGATGACAACGCCGGCGGCGTGGGTCGAGGCGTGGCGATAGAGCCCCTCCAGCCGGGTCGCGATGTCGACCAGCTTGGCGACGGCCTCGTCGCTGGCGATCAGCTCGCGAAGCTGCGGTTCGGCGTCGAGAGCCTGGGCAAGGGTGACCGGGTTTGCCGGGTTGTTCGGCACCAGCTTGCAGATCTTGTCGACGTAGCCGTAGGGCATGCCAAGAACCCGGCCGGTGTCGCGGAGCACGGCGCGGGCCTGCAGCTTGCCGAAGGTGATGATCTGGGCGACCCGGTCGCGGCCGTAGCTTTCCTGGACGTGGGCAATGACCTCGTCGCGGCGGTCCTGGCAGAAATCGATGTCGAAGTCCGGCATCGAGACGCGCTCGGGATTGAGGAAGCGTTCGAACAGCAGGCCGAAGCGGAGCGGATCGAGGTCGGTGATGGTCAGCGCCCAGGCAACCACCGAGCCGGCGCCCGATCCGCGCCCCGGACCGACCGGAATACCGTGGGCCTTGGCCCAACGGATGAATTCGGAGACGATAAGGAAGTAGCCGGCGAAGCCCATCGCGCAGATGACGCCAAGCTCGTAGTCGAGCCGCTCCCGGTATTCCTCGTCGCGCCGCCAGCCGGGCTGGTTGCGGTGCTCGCCGCCCAGCCCTTGCCCGCTGCGCGCGCCACAGGCGCAGATCCAGCCCGGCGGTCGCCTCGGCGCGCAGGGCGTCTTCCTCGCTCCGGCCGCCGGCGCTGACGAAGGGCGGCAGGATCGGCTTGCGCGGCTCGATCATGAAGGCGCAGCGCCGCGCGATGAGCAGGGTGTTGGCGATGGCGTCGGGAAGATCGGCGAACGTCGCCTTCATCTCGTCGGCGCTCTTGAAGTAGTGCTCCGGGGTCAGCCGCCGGCGTTCGCCATCGCCGATGCGGGCGCTGTCGGCAATGCAGAGCAGGGCGTCGTGAGCCTCGAACATGTCGGGCGTCGCAAAGCAGGCCTCGTTGCTGGCGACGATGGGGAGATCATGGCGCGCCGCGAGCGCCAGGAAGTGCGGCTCGGTCAGCGCCTCCGCCTCAAGGCCGTGGCGCTGGATTTCGACATAAAGTCGATCCGCGAACGCGGCTTTGAGAGCCGCCAGAACGCGTTCCGCTTCGCCCTCCTGACCGGCCTGGATCATGCGCCCGAGCGGCCCGGCCGCGCCACCCGTGAGCAGGATCAGGCCCTCCGCGTGGGCACACAGTGTCGCGATCGAGAGTCCCGACGCCTGGCCGCCGCAGACCCCTTCATCAACGACTGCGCTCAGGCCGTGGGCGCAGGCGAGGAGCCGGAGGATGTTGCTGTAGCCCGCTGCGCTCTGCGCCAGCACGACGAAGCCGCCGGACGCCTGCTCTCGCCGCGCCCGGGGCGCGAAGCCCGCGTCGGCGGCGACCGGCGCGGTGGGCTGGAACTGGCAGCCGATGATCGGCTGCACGCCGGCCTGCGCCAGCGTGACCGAAAATTCCATGCCGCCGAAGAGATTGTTCGTGTCGGTCAGGGCAACGGCGGGCATCCGCAGCTGCCGGCAAAGCTGGGCCAGCTGCTTGATCCGGATCGCGCCCTCCGAAAGCGAGTAAGCGGAGTGGACGCGGAGATGAACGAAGTCAGCGCAGGTCATTGCCGCTCACGAGGATGCCGCGGCGAGCGCCGGCAGGCCGTCGACAAGGATGCCCTCGTCCAGCCGGACTCTCCGGTCCATCTGCGCCGCGAGGCCGGGGTTGTGGGTCGCGACGATGGCGGCGAGGCCAACCTCGCGCGCCAGCGCGAGCAGCATCGCGAAAACCTCGCCGGCGGTGTGCGGGTCGAGATTGCCGGTCGGCTCGTCGGCAAGCAGGATCGCCGGATCGTTGGCCAGCGCCCGGGCGATCGCGACCCGCTGCTGCTCGCCGCCGGAGAGCTGGCCCGGCCGATGATCCAGGCGCGGCGCCAGACCCAGCGTCTCGAGCAGGGCGCCCGCCCGCGCCCGCGCGTCGCGTTTGGCCCGCCCGGCGATGAGCTGGGGAATGGCGACGTTCTCCAGGGCCGAAAACTCCGGCAGGAGGTGATGGTACTGGTAGACGAAGCCGATCTTCTCGCGCCGCAATGCGGTCCGGCGGTCGTCGCCCAGCGGTCCGCAGGGCTGGCCCTCGATGGAGACCTCGCCGCCGTCGGGCCGTTCGAGCAGGCCGGCGATGTGCAGCAACGTCGATTTGCCCGCCCCGGATGGCCCGACCAGGGCGACGATGTCGCCCGCTGCGAGATCGAGATTGGCGCCGCGCAGCACTTCGAGCCTGCCGCGGCCCTGGATGTAGCTCCTGCGGATGGAATCAAGCCTGAGGACCGGCTCACTCATAACGCAGCGCCTCGGCCGGCTCGATCCGGGCGGCGCGCCAGGACGGGTAGATCGTTGCCAGAAACGACAGCGCCAGCGCCATGCCCGTCACCAGCACGACCTCGAGCACGTCCACCTTCGCCGGCAGGTGGGCGAGGAAGTAGATCTCCGCGGAGAACAGATCGGTACCGGTCAGCCGCTGCAGAACCTGACGGATCGCCTCGATGTTGAGCGAGAAGGTGAGACCCAGGGCGAAGCCGGCGATGGTGCCGACAACGCCGATGCTGGCGCCGGAGAGGAAGAAGATGCGCATGATCGACCCGCGCGTTGCCCCCATCGTTCGCAGGATCGCGATCGCCCTGCCCTTGTCCTTCACCAGCATGATCAGGCTGGAGATGATGTTGAAGGCGGCGACGACGATGATCAGGGTCAGGATCAGGAACATGACGTTCCGCTCGACCTGAACCGCATTGAAGAAGCTGGCGTTGGACCGCTGCCAATCCTGGACGCGGTTGAAACCGCCCGCGGCCGTGCTGACCTCGCGCGCCAGCGCGACGGCACGTTCGGGATCATCCAGCGTGATCTCGAGGTTCGTCACCGCCGCGGGCATCCGGAAGTAGGTCTGGGCGGCGTCGAGCGGCATGAAGACGAAGCCCGAGTCGTACTCGAACATGCCGATGTTGAAGGTTGCCACGATCTTGTAGCTGCGCACCGTCGGCACCGTGCCGAAGACGGTGACGTTGCCCTGAGGCGAGATCAGGGTCAGATTGTCACCAACGGTTACGCCGAGCCGCTCGGCCAGGCGGTTGCCGACAACGATAGCGTCGTCGCCGGCAAAGGCGTCGAGGCTGCCGGCGACGATGTTGTCGGCGATAATCCGGCGCGCGCGCAGGTCGTCCGGGCGCACGCCGCGCACGATGGCGCCGCGGGCGACGCCGTTGGCGGTGACCATGACCTGCCCCTCGACGATCGGGGCGACGTTGACGACTCCCGGAACCTGCGCCACCCGCGCGCCGACGGCGTCGTAGTCGGTCAGGCTGACGCCCGAGCCGTACAGGCTGAGGTGGCCGTTCAGCCCGAGAATGCGCGTCATCAGCTCGTCGCGGAACCCGTTCATCACCGACATGACGATAATCAGCGTCGCCACGCCGAGAGCGATGCCGAGAAGCGAGAACGCGCGCGATGACGGAGACGAAACCTTCCCGCCGGCGCGGGCGAAGATAACGCGAAGCCATCATCCATTCGAAGCGGCTGAACATGGCTGGGATGCGCCTACTGCAGCAGGAAGGACAGGGCGGCCTCGGCGGACAGTTCCCAGCGCTCGCCGGTGGCGCGATCTTTCAGTTCGACAACGCCGGCACGAACGCCCTTCGGCCCGACGATCACCTGCCAGGGGATGCCGATCAGATCCATCTCGGCGAACTTGACGCCGGGCCGCTCGTCGCGGTCGTCGTAAAGCACGTCGATGCCGTTGTCGCACAAACTTCGGTAGATGCTCTCGCACGCCGCAGCGCAGCCCGGATCGGTCGCCTTCAGGTTGATCAGCAGCGACGGCAAAGGGGGCGACGCTCCGCGGCCAGACAATGCCGGCGTCGTCGTGGGAGGCCTCGATGATGGCGCCGACGAGCCGCGACACGCCGATGCCGTAGGATCCCATCTGGATCTCGGCCGGGCTCGCCGTCCGGGCCGGCGACCCGTGCGTTCATCGGTCGCGCGTACTTGGTGCCGAAATAGAAGATGTGCCCGACCTCGATGCCGCGGCCGGTGATCAGGTTGTCGCCAAGCGAGGCTTCCAGCGCCCGGTCTCGCTCTTCGTCGGTGGCGGCGTACTGGGCGACGTAGCAGTCGACCAGCGGCTGCAGATCGGCTTCGAAGTCGATGCTCCGCCCGGCGAGGGTAAGATCGAGAAAGTCTCGATGATAGGCGATCTCGCTCTCGCCGGTGTCGGCGAGAATGACGAACTCGTGGCTCATGTCGCCGCCGATCGGGCCGCTCTCGGCGCGCATTGGGATCGCCTTGAGCCCCAGACGCTCGAACGTGCGCAGGTAGCTGACAAACATCTTGTTGTAGGACCGTCTTGCGCCAGCGAGATCGACATCGAACGAGTATGCGTCCTTCATCAGGAACTCGCGGCCGCGCATGACGCCAAAGCGCGGCCGAACCTCGTCGCGGAATTTCCACTGGATGTGGTAGAGCAGCTTCGGCAACTGCCGATAGCTCGAAACAGCGGTGCGCACGATCTCGGTGATCTGCTCCTCATTGGTCGGACCATAAAGCAGATCGCGCTCGTGCCGGTCGCGGATCCGCAGCATCTCCGGCCCGTAGGCGTCATAGCGGCCGCTTTCGCGCCAGAGGTCCGCCGACTGGATGGTCGGCATGAGCATCTCATGGCAGCCAAGCGCGTCCTGCTCTTCGCGAACGATCCGCTCGATCCTGCGCAGAACCCGCAGGCCCAGCGGCAGCCACGAGTATATTCCGGCGCTCGCCTGGCGGATCATCCCCGCGCGCAGCATCAGGCGGTGCGAGACGATCTGGGCCTCGGCCGGCGTTTCCTTCAACGTCGGCAGGAAGTAGCGGGAAAGGCGCATCGGCGGCAAGATCCTGGAAAGCTGAGGCGGGACGCGCGCGAACTGTATGGCAAGGCCGCGTCTACATCAACGCCGTGGCCGCGGCCGCGGCATCCGATCCCGCCTCTGCCGGCGCAGACAAGCCAGGGTGTAGCAGACCATTGGCTTCGTCACGCGCGTAAATGATGAGAGAATTGCGCAATTTGCGTGTGATTTGGTGATGACGGCGCGGGCCAAATGGTTTAACCTTAAACCCAGCGTTGTTGTTTTTGACGCAAGCCAGACCGGCGGGCCCGGGTTTTGGGGAGACACCAAGAAAAGCAAAAAAATACAAGTGGCGGAACAAGCCGCGATTGAGGGAAACCTCTGGTGCGTTAAATCTGAGGCAAGATCGGGAACGATCTTGCCGTTTTGCTTTAAAAAGAACTTTCCACAGCAGCAATGGGTGGGAACGACGCGCACCCGCATGGTGCACAGCCAGCCACCTTGGCGGGAGCAACCTGCGCCCGGGTGGCGCATATAAAATACCCGGTTTTTTGTAATTGATCGACTTCCGGCCGTCGATGAGTATCCGGAAGCAGGTCGATCTAGTGGTGAATGGATCGACCGACCAAACGACTTAGAATTGACTGTTTGGTCCGATCCACTAGGGCCGCTGTGATGCAAGTGCCTCCGCTGCGGAAACGTTCATCCACGGCGGCCGATGCAGTGCGATGCGGGTAAAGACCGGACAATCGCGGCTGTGGGCGCCCGGCAGATAGCCGATGCTCATGAGGAACTCGCGCACCACCTCGGGTCCGGTAAAGCGAAAGGTGGTGCGGAACAGCTTCAGCCATTCGTCCTCGCGCCTGGGATGATGCGCGGCCAGCCAGCCGGCGAAGGAGCCGGTCTCGGCCCGGATCTCCCGCAGGCGGCGGGCATTGGCGATCATCGCGCGGATCTTGGCCCTGTTGCGAATGATTGTGGCGTCGGCGAGAAGCCGGGCAACGTCGTCTCCGCCGTAGCCTGCGACCGCATCGACGGCGAAGCCGGCGAAGGCCCGGTTGAGGGCGGCCCGCTTTTCAGACCAGGAGCCATGAAAGCCCGGCCTGGAAGATCTCCAGGCAGAGGCGCTCGAACAGCGCCGTCTCGTCGCTGATGGGGAAGCCGTACTCATGATCGTGATAGGGACCATGGACGGGATGACCGGGCGCATGATCGCAGTACCAGGACATGCGTCGACCGGCTCAGGTCCGGAACGAGATCGCGCCGCTGGCGATGACAACATAGACGATCAGCCAGAGTACCGACGAGATGACTGTCGTCACCACCACCTTGCGCAGCATGCGCGGGCGAAGGGGCGCGCTTGGTGCGTGCCCCTTCTCGATATCCTGCTGCTCGACCGGCTGCACGCCCCAGGGCAGAACCATGAAAATGACGAGCCACCAGATGACGATGTAGACCGCGATCCCGCTGATCCAGCCCATCCGAACGCCTTTATCCTGCCGGTGAAGAAACCGCCGTTGCCAGTGGTCTGATCCTGACGCTCAACTCCTCAAGCGTCAGGTCAATTACCCCGCCGTATAACTACCCTGGCGGTTCGATTCAGCTTGACTCGACCAGGATGTCGAACAAGTCCTTCGGGGGCAGGAACAGAACCGGATTGCCATGACACCTCGGCGCCAAGCACGTCGCGGTACGTCCGCATCTCTTATTCTATGCCAGGCACCGCAATCTCCCTCTTGCGTGTTAGCAGCGCACCACATGAATGAAAGTCATGGGCTTCTTGTCGAAGATGTCGCGGAATACGCGGCGAACTGCTACGCGTACGGCCTCTCGAAGAACATCGTCGTCCGTACGCCGCGCGGGCGGGATGTCGTCGACAGCTTTCGCGATGGCGTCCCCCACCCGAATACCCACGAGATCTTCCCCAGTCCTCAACCAGACCTATGGTTGACAACAGCGGCTCCTTGACAAGCACGCCGCAATTGTTCACCGCCACTGTTGCCACGGCGACGCCCTTGTATATGGCTTTCGTCCGGTCCCGAACAAGATTTCCGTCAAGCGGAACGAGTCGATTGCCCTCGAGCGCCAGCCTTCCCGACGGAACGGTCTCGACGATGCCGGCCGGCGCCGGGGCGAGGCGGACGATGGCGCCGTTCTCGAGCCGTGACAACCTCGGCGACGCCGCATGTCGCGAGCGATGGCGGCATGGGCCAGCATGTGCCGCAGCTCGCCATGGACCGGCACGGCGAGACGCGGGCGGACCATCGTGTACATCGCCCGCAATTCGTCCTCGGCGGGATGACCCGAGACGTGCACCGGCGCATCGCGCTGGGTGAAGACATGGACGCCCGCGGCGCAACAAGGTGTTGTGCAGGCGGCCGACGCCAAGTTCGTGGCCGGGAATGACCCTGGCGGAGAAGATGACGGCGTCGCCCGCTTCCAGCGACAGACGCGGGTGGGTGCCGAACGCCATGCGGGCCAGGGCCGCGTTGCCCTCGCCCTGACTGCCGGTGCAGACGTACAGCGCCTCGCGTCGGGGTACGGCGGCGCCGGCGACTTCGTCGAGCGCCTCGGGCAGATCGGCGAGATAGCCGCACTCGCGGGCGGCGACGACATTGCGCTTCAGCGAGGCGCCGGCAAGAACGAGGCGACGACCGGTGGCGGCGGCGACGCCGAGCCAGCGTCTGCAGGCGGGCGATGTTGGAGGCGAAGCAGGTCACCGCGACCCGTTCCCGGCAGCTCTCGACAATGCGCAGCAGCCCCGCATGCAGATCGCCTTCCGAACCCGAGCGGCCGCGATCGAGGGCATTGGTCGAATCGCAGATCATCGCGAGCACGCCCTCGTCGCCCAGCCGCGTCAGGGCGGCTTCGTCGGCGGGCGGCCCGACCACCGGATCGGGGTCGAGCTTCCAGTCGCCGGTATGCAGGACGAGGCCCGCGTCGGTGCGGATCGCGACCGCGTTGGGCTCGGGTATGGAGTGGGTCAGCGTAATCAGCTCGATATCGAAGGGGCCGATCTGGACGCGGCCGGAAAGCGGCACCTCGATGATCGGAACCTCGTCGACAAGCCCGGCCTCGGCGAGCTTGCGCATCAGCACCGCGCGGGCGAAGCGGGTCGCATAGACGGGGCAGCGCAATCGCGGCCAGAGGTAATGGACGGCGCCGAGATGATCTTCGTGCGCGTGGGTGAGCAGCAGGCCGACGATGTCATCGCGACGCGCCTCGAGATAGCCCGGATCGGGCGTCATGACCGTCACACCGGGCGGGTCGCCGGATGCGAAGGTGATCCCGAGATCGACCACCAGCCATCGGCGGCGGTCCGGCGGTCCGTAGCCGTAGAGGTTGAGGTTCATGCCGATCTCGCCGGCCCCGCCCAAAGCGCAGGAAGACGAGTTCGTCGGCGTCGTTATCGCCGCTCATGGCTTGGCGTTCAGGCGATGAACCGCAAGCAGGCCTTTGAGCGTCAGATCCTGATCCGAACGCGGGATCGCGGCCGTGCACTCGCGTAAACAGCGGCGCCAGTCCGCCGGTCGCGATGACGTCGAGGTGGCGCGCCGTATTCCTGGCGGATCCGCACGATCATCCCCTCGATCATGCCGATGTAGCCCCAGAAGATCCCCGAGCGCATCGCCTGGACCGTGTTGCGGCCGATCACCCGCTCGGGCCGGCCGATGGCGACCCGGGGCAGCTGCGCCGAGGCGGTGTGCAGCGCTTCCAGCGACAGATTGACCCCCGGCGCAATGACGCCGCCGAGGTAGGCGCCGTTCCGGTCGATGACGTCGAAGGTCGTCGCCGTGCCGAAATCGATGATGATCATCGGCCCGCCGTACTCTCCGTGCGCGCCGACCGCGTTGACCAGCCGGTCGGCGCCCGACCTCCTCCGGCCGTTCGACCCGCACCTCGATGCCGATGTCGACGTCGGGCGAGCCGACCACCTGGGCCTGGCAGGCGAAGTAGCGCCGCGACAGCAGACGGAGGCTGAACAGCGTCGCCGGCACGACCGAGGAGATGATGACCGCCTTGATGTCCGTGGGCTCGATGCCCGCCAGAGACATGAGTTGGCCGAGCCAGACGCCGATCTCGTCGGCGGTGCGGTTGATGTTGGTCGACGAGCGCCATTCGCCGCGGATCGCGCCGCCGTCGTCGAAAACCGCGAAGACGGTGTTGGTGTTGCCGGTATCGATGGCGAGGAGCATCGCGAGGATCCGTCTTCAAGCCGTTGACGGCTGGTTCGGCAGGACATCGCCGGCGCTGATGCGGCGAACGCCGCCGTCGCCCTCGACGAGCGAGCGCGCCGGTCTCGTCGAGGCCGCGAAAGACGCCGCGCACCGGCTCGCCGCCGCAGCCGACGGCGATGGGCCGGCCGAGCCCGTGGGCGCGCGCCATCCAGGCCGCGCGGACGGCGGCGAAGCCGGCATCGGTCCAGCGCCGCAGCCAGTGGTCGAGACGCTGGCAGAGCGATCTCGAGGACGCCTCAAGCGCGATCGCGGCGGCGCCCGCGCCGGCCAGCGATGTCGCGGGATAGATGATCTCGCTCGCCGGCGGGTGGGCAGCGACATTGACGCCGATGCCGACGATGACCCAGTCCAAGCGCAGCCGTCCGCCGTCGATCGCCAATTCCAGCAGGATGCCCGCAATTTTGCGGCCGCCGACAAGAACGTCATTCGGCCACTTGCAGCTGACCGGCGCGTCATCGGGCAGATAGCGCCGCGACCGCGTCGGCGACGGCGACGGCGGCGACGAAGGTGAGGGCCGTGGCCTCGCCGCGCCGGCACCTGCGGGCGCAGGATCAGTGAGACGTAGAGGTTGCCGTCCGGCGAGATCCAGGTCCGCTGCAGCCGGCCGCGCCCCGCCGTCTGGCGCCGCGCCCAGACCAGCGTCCGGTCCCCGGCCTCGGCGGCGCACAGGCGCTTGGCGACCGTGTTCGTCGAGTCGACTTCGTCGTAGGCGATGAGCTGGAACGCCGGCAGGTCAAAGATCGCCCGCCGCCCGAGCGCCGGCGCCTCCGCGGCGGCGGCGGCATCAACCGCCGAACAACGACTGCGCCGCGGCTTGAGCCTGCGAAAGAAGCGGACTCGGGACTAAGGAAGAACAGCGCGATCAGAATGCCGGCTCCGGCCATGACCAGCGCCGTCGGCCGGTCCATCCGCCGGTCAAGGACCTCATCGGCCTCGTCGAAGTACATCACCTTGACGATGCGGATGTAGTAGAAAGCGCGCGACCACGCTTGTCAGAACGCCGATAATGGCGAGCGTGAAATAGCCGGCCTCGACCGCGGCGAGGAAGATGTAGAGCTTGCCGAAGAAGCCGGCCAGTGGCGGGATGCCGGCCATCGAGAACATGAAGATGGCCAATCGCCAGCGCCAGCATCGGGTTTGACTTCGATGCGCCGGCCAGGTCATTGATGCCGACGACCATCTGTCCGCGCCGGCGCATGCTGAGGATGCAGGCGAAGGCGCCGATGTTCATGAACAGGTAGATCGCCATGTAGATCAGCACGCCGCGGACACCGGCTTCGTTGCCGATGGCGAGACCGATCAGGGCATAGCCGACGTGGCCGATGGAGCTGTAGGCCATCAGCCGCTTGATGTTGGTCTGACCGATGGCGGCGAAGGCGCCCGAGCACCATCGAGGCGATCGAGATGAAGACGATGACCTGCTGCCACTGCGCGAGCAAGCTCGCCGAACGGCTCCATCATCACCCGAAGCAGCAACGCCATCGCGGCAAGCTTGGGGGCGACGGCGAAGAATGCGGTGACCGGCGTCGGCGCGCCTTCATAGACGTCCGGCGTCCACATGTGGAACGGGACCGCCGAAATCTTGAAGGCCAGCCCGGCGAGAATGAAGACGATGCCGATCAGCGAGCCGAGCGAGACCGCTTCTCCGGGAGCGGTCGTCAGAGCGCGCTGGCCATGGCGTCGAAATTGGTCGTCCCGGTAAAGCCGTAGATCAGCGAGCTGCCATAGAGCAGCATCCCCGAGGCCAGGGCGCTGAGCACGAAGTACTTCAGGCCGGCCTCGACCGAGCGCTGATCGTCGCGCTGGAACGAGGCGACGACATAGAGCGCGAGGCTCTGCATCTCCAGGCCGAGGTAGAGCGCCATCAGGTCGTTGGCCGAAACCATCAGCATCATGCCGACGGTCGCCAGCACGATCAGCACCGGAAACTCGAAACGGGCAACCCGGTGGACCTCGAGATAGTCCTGGGCGATGAGGATCGACAACGCCGAAGCGATCAGGATCAGCACCTTGAAATAGACGGCGAAGCGGTCGACGACGAACATGCCGCCGAAGGTGGTCGACCGTGTCGCCGCCGTGCATCGTGACGAGGAGGATCAGGGCGCCGAGCAGCGCGAGGATGCTCAGTCGGGCGACGATGCGGCTGCAGCGCACCCGCGCCGGGCCGGCTTCGTCATCCTTGCGGAAGACCCCGAAGATCGAGGAGCGCCATCGCCGCCACGAGCAGAAAGATCTCGGGCAGGGCCGGGAACAGATTCGGAAACTCGGCGGCCGGCATCTTGTTGTTCAGTCCTTCCCGCGAGCCTGCGTCATCGCCCGGCGTAAGCCGGCTCGTCCATGTTGGCCCGAGCGATCTCGACCCGTTGCACCAGCTGATCGACCGAGGCCTGCATCACGTCGAGAAACGGCTTGGGGTAGACGCCCATCCAGATGACCAGGAACAGCAGCGGCGCGAAGATGAGGGCCTCGCGCGGCTTGAGGTCGAGCACGGTCTTCAGCCGTTCCTTGGTCAACTGGCCGAGGATCACCCGCCGGTAGAGATACAGCATGTAGGCGGCGCCGAGGATCATGCCGGTCGCGGTGAACGCGGCGACCCAGGCATTGACCTTGAACGCGCCGAGCATCACCAGGAACTCGCCGATGAACCCGCCGGTGCCGGGCAGACCGACCGAGGCCAGCATGAAGATCATGAACACCAGGGCGTAGGCCGGCATGCGCTCGACGAGACCGCCGTAGACCGAGATCTCGCGCGAGTGGATCCGGTCGTAGATGACGCCCGACGACGAGGAACAGGGCGGCGGAGACGATGCCGTGGCTCAGCATCTGGAACAGCGAGCCCTGGATCCCCTGCACGGTCAGGGTAAAGGTGCCGATCGTGACGTAGCCCATGTGCGCGACCGAGGAATAGGCGATGAGCTTCTTCATGTCCTCCTGGGCCAGCGCGACCAGGGAGGTATAGATGATGGCGATGATGCCGAGGCCGAACATCAGCGGCATGAACACGACCGACGCTTCCGGCAGCATCGGCAGCGAGAACCGCAGGAACCCGTAGCCGCCGAACTTCAGCAGCACGCCGGCGAGGATGACCGATCCGGCCGTCGGAGCCTCGACGTGGGCGTCCGGCAGCCATGTATGCACCGGCCACATCGGCAGCTTGACCGCGAACCCGGCGAGCACCGCGAGCCACAGCCAGATCTGCAGCTGCGGTCGGAAAGTCGTGCTGCATCAGCGTCGGAATGTCGGTGGTGCCGGCCTGGAAATACATCGTCAGCAGGGCGAGGAACATCAGCACCGACCCGGCGAAGGTAAAGAGGAAGAACTTGAACGCCGAGTAGATCCGCCGCGGGCCGCCCCAGATCCCGATGATCAGGAACATCGGGATGAGCACGCTTTCGAAGAACAGGTAGAACAGGATCAGGTCCAGCGCGCAGAAGGTGCCGACCATCATCGTTTCCATGACGAGGAAGGCGATCATGTACTCCTTGACGCGGACGGTAATGCTTTCCCAGCTGGCCAGGATGCACAGCGGCGTCAGCAGGGTCGTCAGCAGGACGAACAGCATGGAGATGCCGTCGACGCCCATGTGGTAGGCGATCCCGAAGGCCGGCATCCAGTCCGACTGCTCGACGAACTGAAAGCCCGGCTGGCGCATTGTCGAAGTTGAACCAGATGCCGAGCGACAGGACGAACGTTGTCCCCGCGGTCAGCAGCGCGACGTTGCGTGCGTTGCGGGCGACGACGTCGGGCTCGCCGCGGATGGTCGCGATGAAGGCCGCGCCGACGAGGGGCAGGAAGGTGACGAGCGAGAGGATCGGCAGATTGTTCATTGCGGCCGGTCAGACTGAGCGCAGGACGTACCAGGAGACCAGCACGAGAATGCCGATCAGCATGGCGAAGGCGTAATGGTAGATGTAGCCGCTCTGCAATCCGGCGCGCGGCCTGAGCGATGCCGATGGTCGCCGCCGCGACCCCGTCGGGGCCGACCCCGTCGATGACCGCGCCGTCGCCGCCCTTCCACAGGCCGCGGCCGATGATGAAAGCCGGGCGGACGAAGATCGCGTTGTACAGCTCGTCGAAGTACCACTTGTTGAGCAGGAACCGATAGACGCCTGAAAAGGTCGCCGCCACGCGGCCCGGAAGGTCCGGTTTCAGCATGTACATCACGTACGCCGTGGCGATGCCGGCGAGACCGACGACCAGCGGCGCCAGCTTCACCCACAGCGGCGCCTCATGGGCCTGTTCGAGGGCCGAATGCCCGGGCAGGATCGTGATCGCGCCGTTCCAGAATTCGCCGGAATTGTGGCCGACAAAAGCGTCGTAGCCGATGAAGCCGGCGCATAGCGCGCCGGCGGCGAGAACGAACAGCGGAACCAGCATGACCATGGGCGACTCGTGCACCCGTGCCAGAACCGGCTCGTCGGCGCGCGATTTGCCGTGGAAGGTCATCAGAAGGAGCCGCCAGGAATAGAACCCGGTCATGAACGCGGCGGCAACGCCCAGCCAGAAGGCATAGTGCCCGAACGCCTGTCTCGGCGCCATAGGCGGCTTCGAGGATGATGTCCTTGGAATAGTAGCCGGCGAACGGCCAGATGCCCGCGAGTGCGAGGGAGCCGACCCACATCAGCGCGTAGGTGACCGGGATCATCCGCCACAGTCCCGCCCATCCTGCGCATGTCCTGCTCGTCGGACATGGCGTGGATGACCGAGCCCGCGCCGAGAAACAGCAACGCCTTGAAGAAGGCGTGGGTCATCAGATGGAAGATGCCGGCGCTGTAGGCCGAGACGCCGCAGGCGAAGAACATGTAGCCGAGCTGCGAGCAGGTCGAATAGGCGATGACCCGCTTGATGTCGTTCTGCACGCAGCCGATCGTCGCCGCGAAGAAGGCGGTGGAGCCGCCGATGATCGTGACGACGGCAAGCGCCACCTCCGACTGTTCGAACAACGGCGAGAGCCGGGCGACCATGAAGATCCCCGCGGTCACCATGGTCGCGGCGTGGATCAGCGCCGAGACCGGCGTCGGGCCCTCCATGGCGTCGGGGAGCCAGGTGTGGAGCCCGATCTGCGCCGATTTGCCCATGGCGCCGATGAACAGCAGGATGCAGATGACGCTCAGCGCATGCACCTCGGCGCCGAACAGGTTCAGCACCGTGTCGGCGTGGGTCGCCGCGCCGGCGAGGATCGGATCGAGCTGCACCGTGCCGAACAGCACGAAGACGCCGAGGATGCCGAGCATGAAGCCGAAGTCGCCGACCCGGTTGACGAGGAATGCCTTGATCGCTGCGGCGTTGGCCGAGGGCCGGTCGTACCAGAAGCCGATCAGGAGATAGGACGAGAGGCCCACCCCTTCCCAGCCGAGAAAGAGCTGGACCAGATTGTCGGCGGTGACCAGCACCAGCATGAAGAAGGTGAACAGGTTCAGGTAGGCCATGAACCGCGGGATGCTCGGATCGTGGTGCATGTAGCCGATGGAGTAGATGTGCACCATCGCCGAGACGACTGTGACGACGAGCATCATCACTGCGGACAGGGTGTCGAGCTTCAGCGCCCCAGCTGATGTCCAGTTCGCCGGACGAGATCCAGTTGAACAGGGTGATGGACCAGGTGTGCCCGCCGAGGGCGACGTCGATGAAGACGATGATGGCCAGAACCATCGACAGCAGCAGTGCGCCGCAGGTGATCGCCTGCGCAGCACGTCGATGCGGACCTTGGCCGCCTTGCTGCCCGGGTCGATGAAGGCGAGCGCGCCCGCGACGATCGCGCCGATGCAGCGGCAGCAGGACGATGGCGACGGACATGGGCGGCGCTCAGCCTTTCATCAGGTTCACGTCTTCGACCGCGATCGAGCCGCGATTGCGGAAGTAGACGACGAGAATGGCGAGGCCGATGGCCGCTTCGGCCGCCGCGACCGTAAGGATGAACATCGCAAAGATCTGGCCGACCAGGTCGCCCAGCTGCACCGAGAAGGCGATGAGGTTGATGTTGACCGCGAGCAGCATCAGCTCGATCGCCATCAGCACGACGATGATGTTCTTGCGGTTGAGAAAGATGCCGAAGATGCCGATGGCGAAGAGGATCGCGGCGAGGGACAGGTAGTGCGGCAGGCCGATCGTCAGCATCAGATCCCCCGTCCCGAAGGAACCTTGCGCACCTCCACGGTATCGGCCGGCCGCGCGCGCGACCTGGGCCGCTATGTCCTGCCGGCGCGCGCCCTCGCGCCGCCGCAATGTCAGGACAATCGCGCCGATCATGGCGATCAGCAGAATGACGCCCGCGCCCTGGAACAGGAACAGATAGTGCGTGTAGATCAAAAGCGCCGAGCGCCCGGGTGTTGGTGACCTGCTCCAGGCCGGGCGCCGGCGAGCGTACGCTCGCAATGGCGTCGGGAGCGAACGTCCAGCCGCCCAGCACGATCAGAAGCTCGGCGAGCAGGACGAGCCCAACCACCGCGCCGATCGGCAGATAGCGCAGAAATCCCTGTCGCAGCTCGGCAAAATTGATGTCGAGCATCATGACGACGAACAGGAACATCACCGCGACGGCGCCGACGTAGACGATGACCAGGATCATGCCGAGAAACTCGGCGCCCATCAGGATGAACAGCGCCGCGGCGTTGAAGAACGTCAGGATCAGGAACAGGACGGCATGGACCGGGTTGCGCGACGAAATGACCATGACGGCAGAGCCGACGGCCACGAGCGCGAACAGGTAGAAGGCAAGCGCCTGGAAAACCATTCGTGTTCCGAGCTTTTTCTCAGCGGCGATAGAGGTTGCAGATCCCGCGGTGCCGCCGTTGGCCCCTTTCTGTCCGATAGCCCGCCGTCAGTCAACGGTAGGGTGCTTCGGCAGCCAAATTCGCCGCGATCTCGGCTTCCCAGCGGTCGCCGTTGGCGAGGAGCCTGTCCTTGTCGTAGAGCAGTTCCTCACGGGTTTCGGTCGAGAATTCGAAGTTCGGCCCCTCGACGATGGCGTCCACCGGGCAGGCTTCCTGGCAGTAGCCGCAGTAGATGCACTTGACCATGTCGATGTCGTAACGGGTCGTCCGCCGGCTGCCGTCGGCGCGCGGCTCGGCCTCGATCGTGATGGCCTGGGCCGGGCAGATCGCCTCGCAGAGCTTGCAGGCGATGCATCGCTCCTCGCCGTTGGGGTAGCGCCGCAGCGCATGCTCGCCGCGAAATCGCGGGCTGATGGGCCCCTTTTCATAGGGGTAGTTCAGCGTCACCTTTGGCCGGAACATGTAGCGGAACGTCAGCCCCAGCCCGGAGATCAGCTCGGTAAGAAAGATCGTTCGCGCGGCGCGGTCCATGAAACTCATGTCACCCTACCCTCTGTCCTCTCCTAGCCCACTCGTTTCAAGCCCGCTCATTTCAAGCCCGTTCATTTCATGCCTGGGGCCATGCCGGAGGCGACCAGGAAGCCGGAGACCACGACCACGGCGACGAGCGAAATCGGCAGGAACACTTTCCAGCCCAGCCGCATGAGCTGATCGTAGCGGTAGCGCGGCAAGGTCGCCCTGACCCACAGGAAAACAAACAGACAGGCGGCGATCTTCAGCGCGAACCAGATCGGCCCGGGGACCCAGTTCAGCGGAACGACATCGAACGGCGGCAACCATCCGCCCAGGAACAGCACCGACGTCATCGCCGACATCAGGATCATGTTGCCGTATTCGCCAAGAAAAAATAGCGCGAACGTCATCGACGAGTATTCGACGTTGTAGCCGGAGACGAGCTCGGCCTCGGCTTCCGGAAGGTCGAATGGATGACGATTCGTCTCCGCCAGCGTCGAGACGAAGAAAATGACCGCCATCGGCAGCAGCGGGAAGACGTACCAGTTGAGCGGCCCCCACGGGCCCTTCTGCGCCAGCACGATGTCGCTCAGGTTGAGCGAACCGACGCAGAGGAGAACGGTGATGATGACAAAGCCCATCGACACTTCGTACGACACCATCTGCGCCGCCGACCGCAGGCCCCCGAGGAAGGCGTACTTCGAGTTGCTGGCCCACCCCGCCATGACGATGCCGTAGACGCCGAGCGAGGAAATCGCAAAAAGATAGAGGATACCGACGTTGATGTTAGCGAGGACGAGACCGTCGCCGAACGGGATTACCGCCCACGCCACCAGCGCCAGGATGAAGGTGATCATCGGCGCGATGAGGAAGACGGAGCGATTGGCCCGGCTCGGGACCACGGTCTCCTTGAGCAGCAGCTTGAGCCCGTCGGCCATCGGCTGAAGCAGACCGAAGGGGCCGACCACGTTCGGTCCCTTGCGCAGGTGCATGGCGGCGATGACCTTGCGCTCGACGAACGTCAGGTAGGCGATGGCCAGCATCAGCGGGCCGACGATGATGACGATCTTGATCGCGGTCCACAGGACCGGCCAGATCAGCGTGGCCCAAAGTTCAGCCATGGGTTCCCGTCTTTTTTTCGCTCTTGCCGGCGAAGGCCTGTGCGCATTCGGCCATGGTGACCGAAGCTCTGCTAATGACGTCGGTCATGTAGAAGTTCTTGACCGGCGAAAGGAAACGCTCGCCGCCGAGCGAACCCGAGCGGCCGAAGTCGCCCCACGGCGCGGCGATGACGACATCCGGTTCGGCGAAAACGGGATTGACCTCGCGCAGGCGGGCGCGGACATCGGCGAGCCGCTCGAACGGAAGGCTACACTCCAGCGCGTCGGAAAGCGCGCGCAGGATGGCCCAATCTTCCCGCGCGTCCCCCGGCGGATAGCACACTCGCGTCGCCGTCTGTACCCGCCCTTCGGTGTTGACGTAGGTTGCGTCCTTTTCGGTGTAGGCTGCGCCCGGCAGGATCACGTCGGCGCGATGCGCGCCGGCGTCGCCGTGGTGACCCTGATAGATCACAAAGGCCGTGCCTAGCCGATCCATCGGCAGCTCGTCGGCGCCGAGCAGATAGAGGACCTCGATCTCGCCGGATTCGGCCGCGGACA
Organism: uncultured Alphaproteobacteria bacterium; assembly: GCA_963789785.1. Lineage (GTDB taxonomy): Bacteria > Pseudomonadota > Alphaproteobacteria > Rhodospirillales > Defluviicoccaceae > JAEULH01. Next base: position 161,757 of record CAWBNC010000024.1, read on the forward strand.
GGATTGCTCCGAGATCCTTGCCTCCGCGCTGCGGGACGAAGCCGAGGTCGAGACCGCCGACCCGCGCCGCCGCGATATGCAGGACGTTGAAGCCGTTCCAGCCGCTGTCCGGCCGGAGGACGCCGCAGGTATCGACGATCTTCCGCGACGGCAGCGAGCACCGCGCCACCGTCGCTGCGCGCCAATGCGCCCTGCCCGACCACGATCATCGGCGTCTCGGTCGCCCGCAAGACGTCCGCGAACGGATGCGCGCCTTCGGCGATCTTCGCCAGAGCCTCGGGACCATCACCGAGATGATCATAGGCGTAAGTCAGATCGTCAGCCGGCCCGATAACGCCGATCGAAAAGCCGCCGGCCAGATAGCGTTCGCGGATGCGGGCGTTGATGATCGGCGCCTCGCGCCGCGGGTTGGTGCCGATCAGCAGACAGGCCCCGGCCGAGGCAATGCCGGCAATGGTGGTGTTGAACAGATAAGCCGCGCGCGGCTCCGCCGGCAGCGCCGCGCCGTCCTGACGGCAGTCGAGATGCGGCGAGCCGAGCGCCGCCATCAAATCCTTGAGCGCGACCATCGCCTCGCAGTCGACGAGATCGCCGCCGACCGCGGCGATCTTCCGTCCCGGCAGACCCTTGACCCGCGCGGCGATGGCGTCGAACGCCTCCTGCCAGCGCACCGGACGCAGCTTCCCGTCGATGCGCAGATACGGCCGATCGAGCCGCTGGTGGCGCAGACCGTCGCAGGCGAAGCGGGTCTTGTCCGAGATCCACTCTTCATTGATCTCCTCGTTCAACCGCGGGAGAACCCGGAGCACCTCGCCGCCCCGGGCGTCGACGCGGATGTTGCTGCCAACCGCGTCCATCACGTCGATGGTCTCGGTCTTGTTCAGCTCCCACGGCCGGGCGACAAAGGCGTAGGGCTTCGATGTCAGCGCGCCCACAGGGCAGAGATCGATGACGTTGCCGGAGAGCTCGGACGCAAGCGCCTTGTCGAGGTAGGTCACCACCTCCATGTTCTCGCCGCGCCCGATCGCGCCGAGTTCGGGCACGCCCGCGACCTCGGTTGCGAACCGGATGCACCGGGTGCAGTGGATGCACCGCGTCATGATTGTCTTGATCAGCGGCCCCATGTACTTGTCGCGCACGGCGCGCTTGTTCTCGATGAAGCGACCGCGATCGAACCCGTAGAACATGGCCTGATCCTGGAGGTCGCACTCGCCGCCCTGGTCGCAGATCGGGCAGTCCAGGGGGTGATTGATCAGCAGAAACTCCATCACGCCTTCGCGCATCTTGTGCACCTCCGGCGTGTTGGTGTGGATGACCATGCCGTCCGCCGCCGGCATCGCGCACGAGGCGATCGGCTTGGGCGAGCCCTCCATCGCGACCAGACACATCCGGCAGTTGCCGGCGATCGACAGCCGCTCGTGGTAACAGAACCGGGGGATCTCGACACCGATCGTCTCGCAGGCTTGAAGAATGGTCAGGCCCGGCTCGACCTCGACTTCGGTCCCGTCAATCGTCAGTTTGGGCATTTCGGCTCCTCACGCCGCCGCGCGTGCGCCGGCGCTTTGGTATTCGCGCACCCGTCGTTCGACCTCTGGGCGAAAATGTCGGAGCAGGCCCTGGATGGGCCACGCCGCTGCATCGCCAAAGGCGCAGATGGTGTGGCCCTCGACCTGCTTGGTGACCTGCTCGAGCAGGTCGATCTCCTCGAACGAGGCCCGCCCCACCGATCAGCCGTTCCATCATCCGCCACATCCAGCCCGTCCCCTCGCGGCACGGCGTGCATTGGCCGCAGCTCTCATGCTTGTAGAACTTCGACAGCCGCGCGATCGCCTTGACGATGTCGGTCGACTTGTCCATCACCATCAGCCCGGCCGTGCCCAGACCCGACTTCGCCTGCTGAAGCGAATCGAAATCCATCCGCACGGTTTCACATACCGACTTTGGGATCAGCGGCACCGACGCGCCGCCGGGGATGACGGCGAGGAGATTGTTCCAGCCGCCACGCACCCCGCCGGCGTGCCGCTCGATCAGATCCTTCAGCGGGATGCCCATCTCCTCTTCGACCGTGCACGGCTGGTTGACGTGGCCAGAGATGTTGAACAGCTTGGTTCCGGTGTTCTTCGGCCGGCCGAGACCGGCGAACCAGTCGCCGCCACGGCGCAGGATGGTCGGGACGACGGCGATCGTCTCGACGTTGTTGACGGTCGTCGGGCAGCCCCAGAGGCCGACGTTGGCGGGGAACGGCGGCTTCAGCCGCGGCTGGCCCTTCCTGCCCTCGATGCTTTCGAGCAGCGCCGTTTCCTCGCCGCAGATGTAGGCGCCGGCACCGCGGTGGAGGTACATGTCGAAGTCCCAGCCCGAACCGGCGGCATCCTTGCCGATCAGTCCGGCCTCGTAGGCTTCGTCGATGGCCCGCTGCAACGCCTCGGTTTCGCGATAGAACTCGCCGCGGATATAGACGTAACAGGCGTGGGCGCCCATCGCGACGCCGGCGATGAGCGAACCCTCGATCAACTTGTGCGGCTCGTGGCGAAGGATCTCGCGATCCTTGCAGGTGCCGGGCTCGCCCTCGTCGGCGTTGACGACCAGGTAGTGCGGCCGGGTGCCGACCTCCTTTGGCATGAACGACCATTTAAGGCCGGTAACGAAGCCGGCGCCGCCGCGCCCGCGCAGCCCGGATTTGCGCACCTCGTCGACGATCACGGTCCGGCCGCGAGCGATCAGCGCGGCGGTGTCGTCCCAGTCGCCTCTTTCGCGCGCGCCATCCAGGCCGCCGTCGGCAAAGCCGTAGATGTTGGTGAAGATCCGGTCCTGGTCGCGCAGCATCAAGTCTCTCCCGTGGGACGGACGTCGCTGCGGCCATCGCCGTCCATCAAGGTGGTCAGGCCGCCGATCGGTTCGCAGCTGGTCCGCCCGATCTGCGGGCCCGGCTTCGGTGTTCGCCCGGCCTGAAGCTCGTCGAGGATGGTGCGCATGCTCTCCGCCGTCAGATCCTCGTAGAAGTCGTCATCGATCTGCACGATCGGCGCGTTCACGCAGGCGCAAAGGCATTCGACCTCCGAGAGGGTGAATCGTTCGTCCGCGCTCGTCTCGCCAAAGCCGATGCCGAGTTTCTCGCGGCACACGGCGACGATCTCGTCGGAGCCGCGCAACCAGCACGACAGGTTGGTGCAGACCTGGACGTGGTGGCGCCCGATCGGTGCCCGATTGTACATGGTGTAGAACGAAGCCACCTCGGCGACACGGATCGCCGGCATGCCGAGGAATTCAGCGACATACTCGAGTGCCGGCTGCGACAGCCAGCCGCCGCTCTGCCGCTGCGCCAGATCGAGCAGCGCCATCACCGCGCTCTGCTGGCGGCCCTCCGGGTATTTGGCGATGACGGCTTTCGCCCGATCGACATTCTCCGCGCTGAACGAGAATGGCTCGTTCGCCACAGCCGTGCCGACGTCCGCGGTGCTCATCGGTCGACCTCGCCGAAGACGATGTCGAGCGAGCCGAGAACGGAGACGACGTCGGCCAGCATATGGCCGCGGCAGAGCAGGTTCATGGCCTGAAGGTGGGCGAAACCCGGCGCGCGGATCTTGCAGCGGTACGGCCGGTTCGTCCCGTCGGCGACGAGATAGACGCCGAACTCGCCCTTCGGCGCTTCGACCACCGAATAGGTCTCGCCCGCAGGCACGTGATAGCCCTCGGTGTACAGCTTGAAGTGATGGATCAGCGCTTCCATCGAGTGCTTCATCTCGGCGCGCGGCGGCGGCGCGACTTTCCGGTCGTCGACCTTCACCGGGCCCGGCGGCATCTTCTTCAGGCACTCGCGGATCAGCTTCCAGCTCTCCCGCAGCTCGTACATCCGCACCAGATAGCGGTCGTAGCAGTCCCCGTGCTTGCCAACCGGAATGTCGAAGTCGAGATCGGCGTAGCAGTCGTAGGGCTGCGCCTTGCGCAGATCCCACGCGACGCCGCAGGCGCGCAGGTTCGGACCGCTGAAGCCCCAGTCGAGAGCCTGGTCGGCCGTGAGCGCTCCGATGTCGACCGCACGCTGCTTGAAAATCCGGTTCTCGGTCAGAAGCTCCTCGATGTCTTCGATGAACTTCGGAAAGGCCTCCGACCACGTCCAGATATCGTCCGCCAGTCCCGCCGGCATATCCATCGTCACGCCGCCGGGGCGGAAATAGTTCATGTGCATGCGCGCGCCGGAGACCCGCTCGCAGAACTCCATCAGCCGCTCGCGCTCCTCGAACCCCCACAGCATCGGCGTCATTGCGCCTACATCCATGGCGAACGCGCAGACCGTGAATATGTGGTTCAGCACGCGGCCGATTTCGGCGTAAAGAACCCGGAGGTACTGCCCGCGCAGGGGAACTTCGAGACCGAGCAGCTTTTCGACCGCGAGCGCGAAGGCATGTTCCTGATTTTGCGGCGAAACGTAGTCGAGACGGTCGAAGTAGGGAACGGCCTGGAGATAGGTCTTGTACTCGATCAGCTTCTCGGTCCCGCGATGGAGCAGCCCGATATGAGGATCGGCGCGGTCGATGACCTCTCCGTCCATCTCGAGGACCAGGCGGAGGACGCCGTGAGCGGACGGGTGCTGGGGTCCGAAGTTCAGCGTGTAGTTCTTGATTTCCGTTTCTGGCATCAGGGCTGCTCTTTCGCCTTTTCGTCACCGGGAAGCTGCTCCTGTGCTCAACTTGAGCCAGGAGACCCAAATCATGAAATGCGCTAACCATCCGCTCAACGATTCCGTCGCTTTTTGTGCCCAGTGTGGCCGACCGCTTTGCGAACCCTGCCGGCGGGAAGTCAAAGGAACTTCATATTGCGAACCCTGCCTGTCAGCCCGGCTTGAGCCGCCCCTGTGGAGTTCCGGGGGGCAGCACGCAGCCGGTGGAAGTCCCGGCGTGGCGCTTGCTCTTGGGTTCATTCCCGGTGTCGGGGCCATTTACAACGGCCAGATTGCGAAGGAGCAATACGTAGTCGAACCAAGTAGGCTACATAAACATAACCAGTCGCTCAATTGCTCCACGCTGCGGCTGCGGCCGACGCCGCCGCCTCGAGCGACGATGCTCGCCTTCTTCCCGACCCTCGAATCCGCGGGCGACGCGGTCGCCGGGCTGACCCGGAGCGGGCTGGGCCCGGTCACCCTGGAGCTGATGGACCGGTTCACGATCCGGGCGGTTGACGATGTCCACCGGCTGGGGCTTGACCGGGATGCGGCCGCGATGCTCCGTCCGAACCCGACCTGCCCGGGGACGCGGTCGCCCACCCTCCCTCAGCCAATGAGACGTGCAGAAGACGATGTGAGAATTGGAGAGGCCGTTCAGACGCATTTGTACCGCACATCGTTCAGGAGGTTAGGAGCATTCGCATTAGCGCTCTCCCTTCGGGGCAGGGGCGAGGCCGAGTCTCGCCGCCATGGTCACCAGGTCGGCGAGCGAGTCGGCCTGCATCTTGCGCATCACCCGGCCGCGGTGGGCCTTCACCGTGATTTCGCTGATGCCGAGCTCGAAACCCACCTGTTTATTCAACAGGCCGGTGACCACCAATGCCATGACCTCACGTTCGCGTCGGCTGAGGGACGCATACCCGTCCCGAAGCGCCCGCAGCTCCACCTCGTGGCTCCGTGCCGTGCGGCTGCGCTCGAGGGCGTGCCGGATGGCGTGCAACAGCACGTCGTCGCCGAAGGGCTTGGTCAAGAACTCTACCGCTCCCGCCTTCATGGCCTGGACCGTCATCGGTATGTCGCCGTAACCCGTGATGAAGATGATCGGCATGTCACTCCGCTCGGCGGCGACGCGCTGCTGCAGCTCGAGACCATTGAGGCCCGGAAGATTCATGTCCAGGATCAGACAGCTCGGCGCCATGACACACGGGCGGGCGAGGAATTCTTGTGCGGACGCGAAGATCTCCGGGTGCCAGCCTTCACAGCGGATCAGCAATTCCAGCGATTCGCGCACCGAGACGTCGTCATCAACCACGAACACGATTGGCGTATCTTGCGACATAGCTGATGACCTCCTTGAATGCATCTGTGTACTGATGTCTTTTGCAATTCTGCATTGGACACCCCCTGTTTCTTTAGTTCAACACCCTTATCAAAGTTTCCGTTTTCATTGAACCACATCACCGCGCAATGCGGCATAGAGGGCCTCCAGCAGCGCCGTCTCGCTGAAGGGCTTGAACAGGCACTCTACGGCTCCCTGGGCGAGCAGGCGTGGACGGAGGGTCTCATCGCCGAGCGCGGTGATGAAGACAATCGGTATCGCGTGCCGGCGACATGTCAATTCCCGTTGTAGATCCGGTCCGGACATGCCCGGCATGGCGATGTCGAGGAGCAGACAACGGGTCTGGTCGACGCACTCGGATGCGAGGAATTCTTCCGCCGATGCGAACGCCCGGACCGCAAAGCCGCACTCCCGCAGCAAGTCGGGGAGCGACTCGCGCACGGACTCGTCGTCATCGACGACCGACACCAGTACATAATCGACCATCACGCATTCCTCCTGACGGGCGCCGCCTCCGTCACCGCGGGCATCCGCATGGCGCCAAGACTGGGGGCGCCCGTGACCCCTGCGGGGCTAAGGGGCAGAGCAAAGGCAAACGTGGCGCCCGGACCATCATGCGGTTCTGCCCAGAGACGGCCCTGATGCCTCTCGATAATGGCGCGACTGACGGAGAGCCCGATCCCCATCCCGTCACGTTTTGTGGTGTAGAACGCGTCGAAGAGTCTGTCTGCATCGTGCGGGTCAAAACCCACCCCTGCATCCTGCACGGACAGACGCACCCGATCGCCGTCGTCGCGCGCGGTGCGGATCACTGCCTGCCGCGGCCGATCGTCGACGCCGTGCATCGCGTCTGCGGCGTTCAGGAGCAGGTTCAGGATGACCTGCTGCAGCTGGACCCGATCACCGGTGACCGGCGGGAGGTCGTCGGCTAGGTCCGCCCGCAGCAGCACCCGATGTCTCTGCAGTTCGCTCCGCGCCAGCGCCATCACTTCGCGTGTCGCCTCATTCAAGTCCACCGCTGCGGTTGTGGCGTCCTGCTTGCGAAAGAGCGCGCGCAAGCGCGTAATCACCTCCGACGCCCGGTGCCCATCGCGAATCGTGCGGCGCGCGGTCTCGCGCGCGCCCTCGACGTTGGGCGGATCGGCGCCCAGCATCCGCAGGCAGGTGCTGGCGTTGGTGACGACGCCCGACAACGGCTGGTTGACTTCGTGCGCGATCGACGCCGTCAAGGCGCCGAGGCTCGTGATCCTGGCCACGTGGGCAAGCTCCGAACGGACCTTGCTGAGTGCTTCTTCCGAGAGCCGTTGTTCTGTTACGTCCTGCACCGCGCCGATGTACTCCAGGTGACCACTCTTGTCGCGGCTGCTGTGCGCAACGATGTGCAGATACCTGACCGAGTGGTCCGGCAGCTGCAGCCGGCAATCGAAGTCCATAGCGCGGCCGTCGCGGCGTGCGCGCGCTAGCTGTTCCTGGAACGCCGACACGTCTTCGGGGTGGAGGCGCGTGTCGATCAGCCCGAACGTCACAGGCGTCGCCCGGCCAATCTGAAAGATGCGATAGGTCTGCTCCGACCACGTGATCTCGTCGGTCACCACGCGCCAGGCAAAGCTGCCCGTCGCGCTGAGCCGCTGGGCTTCGGCGAGCTCGGCCTCACTGTGCCGCAACGCTCTCTCGGCTCGCTTCCGTTTGCTCAAATCGAGCACGAAAGCGACACCTTCGTTCCCACCTTCTTCAAAGAGTACACCGCCGAGAAGGACAGAAACCCGGCTGCCATCTTTCCGGAAGCACTCCTTCTCGAAGGGTTGAAAGATGCCGGTCGTCTTTAACTCAGTTATTGCCCGTTCGTCGCGACCGCGCCAGTCGGCAGGTGTGAGGTCAGTCCAGCGCACACGACCACTGGCGAGATCTTCACGGCTATATTGCACCATTTGGAGAAATGCTTCGTTGGCCTCGGTGATGGCACCTTCCAGATTCCACATGACAATACCCACAACATTGGCCTCGACCAGACACCGGATCTTTGCTTCCAACCCTCTTGCCAATTGACGGACTTCTGCTTCCGCCTTTTCGCGCTCGGACACCTGGAATTCGAGGTCTTCTATGTGTATCAGTGCTTGATATGCTGAAGAGGCAAACTTCCCTAGAGAGGCCATGACCCGCTTATCTTCGGCGTCGAACTTGCGACGGTCGCTGTGCATGATCGCCCAGATGGTTCCAACCGCCTCGCCCGCGACGTGAAACGGGACCAGCAGGCATTCTTCAGCTGCTGGAATGACTGGCTGCAAATAGGAGTAACGCCGTTCGAAATGTCTGAACAACAGGGTCCGATTTTGATCCAGCACGTCTCCGCAGGGGCCGAAATTGCGCAGGGTCCCGCCTCCGACGTGCGGATTCCACATGCCTGCGATAGCTGGCCAATAGAATCTTTCGCCGCACACGTCCGGCGTTTTCCCATCCTTCGTCAGCAGGCTGAGGCCAGCGGAGTCACACTGCGTAATATCCAAGATCGTTTCAGCTAGTGTCTGGAGTATGGTGCTCGGCGAATCGGCTAATGCGCTCACCAGCTTCACGAGCGCGCGGTTCTCCTTTTCATAGTCAGGCGGGCGCGATGCGCGGCGGTGCAACTCCTCCATGCACAGGATCGACTCCAGAGGAACGTCGCTATACGGAATGGAGATCTCCCGTGGAGCGTCGGTTTTCAGTTTGGCAGGTCCACGCATGTTCTCACCTCCAAGCAGAATTTGTGCACCCGAGTTGAGCGTCAAGCTAACCTCCACACCACCCCAGCAGTACAATGGCAACGCTGCTGCATTCGTCGGGATCGAGTCCTCTCGACGACGGTCGATAGCATTAGGATGCGCCTCTCCAGGACGATTGTCCATCATACGTTGGTATCGGTCTGCAGCGCCGACTGATACCAACGTATCGCCGATACCATCGTCTAATAGCGTCGCCTTCCCGCGGCTCGTATAGTGTGATCGTAGCTGTGCATGGCCTCCGATGGCATCGGATAGGCGCCACAAGCCGTTCTTTTGCCAGGAGCCCACCATGGTCAGATGTTCCTGGAAGGCCATATTGCATACGCAAGGAGGCGTCATGAACACCCAACGTCATATGTGCTCGATTCACCACCTCGTAGAATTAGTGCCGGGGGTGTGAAAGCTTATGCGGTTGGCAAGCTGGTCATCGGCAGCGCACAAGATGTGGCGCTGTACGAGCAATTCTTGGCCAACGGTCGTCCAGTATAAGGAGGCTCAACCATTCGTGGAGGGAAGCGCGCCATGGGAATTCTCGGTATCGACATCGGGGGGTCGGGCATCAAAGGCGCATTGGTGAACATCGCCACAGGAGCGCTGACCGCAGAGCGCTATCGCCTCCCAACCCCACAACCGGCGACACCTGATGCCGTGGCTGATACGGTGGCTGAGGTGGTCCGCCACTTCGCGTGGAAAGGGCCCATCGGCTGCGCCCTTCCGACTGTGATCAAAGACGGTGTGACTTACAGCGCCGCCAACATCCGAGTTGACTCGGTGCCACCTTCTGTTTGTACCAAGGCCGATAGCGGCACAGATTCAACTCACGGCTGTGCGCAACTTGGTCAATAAACCACAGTGTACGTGCGGCAGCCATGACCAAACGAAAGACTAGCGCAGCAGGAGAACAAAATATGAAAATCTTGATGGTCTTAACCTCGCATGATCAACTCGGTACTACCGGCCGGAAGACCGGCTTTTGGCTCGAGGAGTTCGCCGCCCCCTACTTTGTTTTCCAGGACGCTGGCGCCGAAGTGACTTTGGTGTCACCGAAAGGCGGACAGCCGCCGATCGACCCGAAAAGCGACCTTCCCGAAAATCAAACGCCGGCAATGGCACGATTCAAAAAGGATAAGCGCGCGCAACGGGCGCTTGCTCATACTCTCCGACTTGCCGATGTCAAAGCGGAAGATTTCGGCACGGTCTTCTACTCGGGCGGACATGGCCCCATGTGGGATCTGGCCGAGGATCCGGATTCGATTGCATTGATCGAGTCCTTCTTCAACTCCGGCAAGTTTGTGGCGTTCGTCTGCCACGCTCCGGGAGTGCTCCGTCACGTCAAATACAAGGGTGAGCCTCTTGTAAAGGGGAAGCATGTAACCGGTTTTACGAATGGCGAGGAAGAGGAGGTTCAGCTCACCAAGATTGTGCCATTCCTGGTCGAGAATGAAATGCTGCGCCTTGGGGCCATCTTCGAAAAGGTCTGCAACTGGCAGCCCTTCTCCATCGTGGATGGCCGCCTCATTACCGGTCAGAATCCTGCTTCATCGACTTCCGCAGCCCAGACTCTGCTGACGCAGCTCCGGAGGAGATAGTGGAGGCTTAGCTTCTGTTCAAGCGACGGGGCTTTTTCACATGAGCAAACGACAATCGCCGCGCATGGAATGAAACAAAGTCTTCGATGCCATCAGCCAGGGCAGGCCATTTTCAGGCCAATCTTGTCCGATGAACTAACGATCAAGGCAGGAAAATGAGCAAAATATGATTACAGTCACTGAAACACCGCAAACGAAACGGGTCAGTGGGACCGAGAGCGGAGCTTTCTCGAAACCTGAACTGCTGCGACGCTATCTCCAAGTAAGAGGTTTTTCTAATTCGACTGTCTTCCCCGTAAACTCAGAACAGTCTTTTACCAAGAGGTTAACTCTCGTAATTGCGAAAAGACAGTCGAACAGACAAGGTGAAAATCACAAATCCCATCGCCCAGACCTCGCCAGTCGCGGGCTGACATCAACTAGAAACTAACGGAGGATCAAGATTATGATAGAACCCGACAATCTTCGCTACACAAAGTTAGCCCTTAGCAACGGGTCCGGCGCGATCCCGGCGCTCGGTTTTGGAACGCTGATTCCCGACCCCATCGCAACCAAAAATGCGACCAAGGCCGCGCTGGAGGCAGGATTTCGCGGGCTCGACACTGCGGAACGTTACCGGACTGAGAAAGAGGTCGGCGAAGCGATGAAGGAGGTGTTCGAGGCGGGGAAGATCAAGCGGGAGGATGTGTTTGTCGCCACGAAACTCTGGAACACCAATCATCGTCCTGAGCGCGTCAAACCGGCCTTCGAGGCAAGCCTCAAGAAACTCCAGCTCGACTACCTCGATCTCTATCTCATCCACACCCCTTTCGCCTTCCAACCTGGAGACGAGCAAGACCCGAGGGACGCGAACGGCAATGTGATCTATGACAGAGGGGTGAAGCTGTTGGATACATGGGGGGCGGTAGAGAAGCTGGTGGACGAGGGCAAGTGCAAAGCGATTGGATTATCCGACATTGGCCTGGAAAGGGTGAAGGAGATCTTTGAAGCCGCGACCATCAAGCCGGCGGTTGTTCACGTCGAATCCCATCCGTATCTCCCGGAATGGGAACTTTTAGACTATTGCCGAAAGAATGGAATCGTGCTGCAAGCTTTCGCCGCGCTAGGTCATAGTAGCGAGCCCAACTTGCTGGCGGATCCTGTCATCACCGCTATCGCCAAGCGGGTCGGCAAAACTCCGGCCCAAGTCGTGCTCGCGTGGGCTATCCAACGCGGGACGGCGCTCCTGACCACCTCAAAGACTCCCAGTCGGATCAAGGAAAACTTTGACGTCTCCACCCTTCCTGAAGACGCCATGCGGGAGATCAACGAAGGAATCAAGTTGCGGGTGAGGTTCAATGCCGTTGTGGAGACCGGCGTTCCCGGGTTCATTCCCAGAGGAAAGTGAAGTCGAGGCCGTATGATCATCCCAATTTCACTGGTTGTAACGGATTCTGTTGATCGCCCAAAATAGGGTTGAACGCCTCCCTCGATTGCGAGATGGTAGAGGTTCTGACACCCAATCCCATCTCACAGATCGAGGTAGCTATGGCCACTGTAACGCATCCACCCAAAAAAGGATACCGGACCATTCGTTTACCGTTGGCCGAATCCGAGTATGACCGCTTTCTCAGCGATCGAGCCTACGCCAAAGCTCGACTGGATGAACTCTACGAGGAGTTTCCCGAAGTGTTTCCCGATGCCTTTCCATGGGGCTATGCCCTGTATGGCCTTTGAGTATGAATGGAACGAATATGTGCTGCAGCGCGTATTCGTTCCACTCCTATTACCAGTCCTTTGGCGAACGGTGGGAGCGGCCGAGAAGAGGCGTCCTGTCCCGCCCCACCGTTAAAAACGTATACGACTACCGAACCACCATTACCAACCGGATGATCGAGCTGATCGATTCGGTGAACGAGAAAAAATGGCCGAAATTCAGCAAACTGGTGGTGCTGGCCCTCAACCATGAGCAGCAGCACCAGGAGCCCTGGTGACTGATCAAATACATATGGCCGGCAGCCCGCTCAATCCCGTCTATCATGAACCGCGGCAGAACACGACCAGTCCCGGAAACACGCCGGCTGCGGCCTCCAAATACGTTCCTTTCGAAGGCGGGGCAATTGAGATTGGGCATCCCGGCGACGCATTTTGTTATGATAATGAGCTGCCAGTTCATAAAAAATATGGGGGCGGCTTCGAGCTGCAAAACCGCCTGGTAACCAACGGCGAGTATCTGGAATTCATGAACGACGGCGGTTACCAGGATTTTCGCCACTGGCTTTCGGATGGATGGAGGCTGTCCGGGAAAGGGACTGGAAAGCGCCGCTCTACTGGGAGAAAAAGGATGATGAGTGGCACGAGATGACCCTGAGCGGGCTGAAGAAGGTTGTCCCTTCAGAGCCGGTATGCCACGTCAGCTATTATGAAGCGGAAGCGTTGGCCAACTGGGCT
>CAWBNC010000025.1:0-38813 GCA_963789785.1 uncultured Alphaproteobacteria bacterium
CCAGCGGGATATGCGGAGCGGCGCTCGGTGGCAGCAGGCCGCGCAGGCGCGGGTCGTCGATCAGCACCGTCTCGCGGCGCACGATCCGGAAGCCAGAGCTGCGGTAGAGGTCGAGCGCGCGCGGGTGGTCGTGATCGCAGGTGTGCAGCCAGACCCGGGCCTGTCGTCTCCGTCCATGCCGCGCGCAGGGTCGCTGTGAGCAGGACCGGTCCCAGGCCGCGACCGGTGAACGCCGGCTTGAGCCCGAGGAAGGCGATTTCCGCCGAACCGTCGTTCGTACCAGGACTGGGCGACGGTCGATCTCGCTGTAGCCGACGATCTCGCCGTCGATCCGCAGCAGGCGGATCTCGACCCGAGGGTCATTGAGAATGGCGGCAAGTTCCGAGTCGCCAAGCACCAGCCGCTCCCACCACAGCCAACGCTCGCCCACGGCCCGGTAAAGCGCGCGGTACGCGTCCGGGTTCAGCCGCACCGGCGGCCAAGGCGCGAATCCGGCGGGCCATCGCCAAGGCCAGCCGGCGGCGCCGTCATCTCCAGATAGGTGATGGTCTGGCGAAGCTTGCCCGGCGGCGGGGTCAGCGGGGAACGAGCATTGCTCAAAGGCATTCGAGAAACTTGACCGCCTGCCCCGCCGCCTCGCCGTGAAGCGCGCCGTCGCGCATCACCACCCGGCCGCCGACCACCGTCAGCCACCGGCCAGCCGGTGACGGTGACGCCGTCGAACGGGGTCCAGCCGCAGCGGCTGGCGATCCAGCGGTTGGTGATCATCCGTTTCGCCTTGAGGTCGACGATGGTGAAGTCGGCGCGGTAGCCGAGCGCGATCCGGCCCCGCCCGGCGACGCCGAAGATCCGCGCCGGGCCGGCGCTGGTCAGATCGACCATCCGCTCCAGCGACAGCCGGCCGCGGGCGACATGATCGAGCATCAGCGGCACCAGCGTCTGCACCCCGGGCATGCCCGACGGGCTGTCGGGATAGGGCTTGTTCTTCTCCTCGCGGGTGTGCGGCGCGTGATCGGAGCCGATGCAGTCGACCAGCCCGCCCTGCACCCCCTGCCAGAGCGCGGCCTGGTGGCGCGCGTCGCGGATGGGCGGGTTCATCTGGGCGTAGGTGTCGTGCTCCTCGTAGCAGCCGGGCGCGCTCAGGGTAAGGTGCTGGGGCGTCACCTCGACGGTGGCGATGTCGCGGTGATCGCGCAGGATCTCCATCTCCTCGGCGGTGCTGACGTGGAGCACATGGACCCGGCGGCGAAGGCCTTCGGCCATGGCCAGCAGGCGGCTGGTCGCTCGCGCCGCGGTCTCGGCGTCGCGCCATTCCGCATGCAGCGCCGGCTTCGCCCCGCCGCGGACGATGGTGAATCGCTCCCGCAGCCGCTGCTCGTCCTCGGCGTGAACGGCGATGCGGCGGGCGCCGTTGGCCAGCACCTTGGCGATGTTCGTGTCGTCGGCGACGAGCAGGTTGCCGGTCGAACTGCCCATGAACATCTTCACCCCGGCGCAGGCGGGAAGCCGTTCGAGGCTGGCGAGTTCGACTGCGTTTTCCGGCGTCGCGCCGATGTAGAAGGCGATATCGACCCAGACGCGGTCCTTGGCCCGCCGGCACTTGTCGGCGAGGGCGGCGGCCGAAACCGTCGGCGGTGTGGTGTTCGGCATCTCGAACACGGCGGTGACGCCGCCCAGAGCGGCGGCGGCCGTTCCGGTGGCGAGATCCTCCTTGTGCTCCAGACCCGGTTCGCGGAAATGGACCTGGCTGTCGATGACGCCGGGCAGGATGTGCAGTCCGCGGCAGTCGATGACCTCGCCGCCGTCCTTGTCTCCGATAGCGCCGAAGCGACGATGCGCCCGGCACGCACGGCAATGTCCGTCACGGTTGCGCCGCCGGGCAGCAGACAGGTGCCGCCGCGCAGGATCAGGTCATGGGCCGGCGGCATCGGTTCGGTCTCCGTTCGTTGGATCATGTTCTCGTCTTATCCTTCGCCGCGGGCGGCGGCCAGCGCGGCTTCGACTTCGGCCCGACCGGCGGCGTCCAGCGGCCGTTGCGGCGGCAGCGGCGCGCCGACGGGAAAGCCCATCAGCTCGAGCCCGCCCTTGACGCAGGCGGCGAGCGAGTACTTGGCGAAGACCTCGTTGATCCGCCACAGCCGGCGCTGCAGGGCCATGGCTTCCTCCCACTGCTCGGCGCGACAGAGCTCGTAGAGGCGGACGCTTTCCGCCGGCAGCAGGCAGGCCGGCCCCGCCATCCAGCCGACGCCGCCGATCATCATCACCGCAACGGGGATGTGCGACGAGGCGGCAAACACCGAGATCCGCCCGCCGACCCGGCCCAGCAGCGACAACAGCCGGCCGGTGTTGACCGAGGCGTCCTTGATGTAGCGGATGTTGTCGACCTCGGCGAGCCGGGAGATGGCCGCCAGCGTCAGATCCGCGCGCTGGAAGTTCGGGTTGGTGTAGATGACGATCGGCAGATCGACCGAGCGGGCGACGGCGGTGAAGTAGTCGACGACCGCGTCCTCGTCGAGCGGAAAATAGGCTTCGAGCACGGCGACGATCCCGTTGACGCCGAGAGCGGCGAAGGCGCGGGCCTGGCGGCAGGCCTCGGCGGTGGTCGTCGCCGCGACGCCGGCAATGACCGGGACCCGACCGGCGGCCGCCGCCAGCGTGACCTCGACGACGCGGCTCTTCTGCGCCCAGTCGAGATAGGCGAATTCGCCGGTGCTCCCCAGCGGCGTCAGCCCGTGGACGCCGGCGGCGACGACGTGATCGACCAGCCGGGCGAGCGGCTCCTCCATGACCCGGCCGTCTGCCGCGACCGGCGAAACCAGATACGGAAAAACCCCGTGAAATGTTCGCTGATCCCCATCCCCTCTCCCCTTCTCTCTTTTACAGCAGGCCCAGCTTCGCAAGCTCGGCGACCATGGCGGCGGGAAGTTCCCCCGCCGCCTCCATCTCGGCGTCCGCGCCTTCGGGAGCGGCGGACGATGAATCCGGCGGTGCATCCTCGCCACGCAGGTAGCGCCAGCCCTGGAAGGCCCGGTGGCCCCGCGGAACGGTCGGGATCAGGGCCGGATCGAGGACAAGGCGGCAGGACCGGGCCGACGCGGGCGCCGGACCCTCTCCGCCCTCGGCCGCTGTCGATCCCGGCTCGATGCCGACGAGCCGCTGGCGAACCCGGATGACACCGCGGATAACCCAGTACAGCGAGCCGCCGTCGAGCAACGCCGCCGCCCGCCTCGGCGCGTGCCGGGTGACGTGGCTGACCGTTGCGGCCGCCCCCCGCCGCCGGGCCTGAACCTCGCGCAGATGGGCGACGTTGTCGATGCCGACCGCGAGCTTGAGCAGATGCGTGGTCACAGCCGGAGTCGCGCCGCCAGCGCCTGCGCTGTTTTCGACGCCGGCTGGCGTTCCAGCACGGCACAGATGAAGCGCCCGGCTTCGGCCAGGGCGGCCAGATCGACGCCGGTGCGGACACCGAGGCCGTCGAGCAGGTAAAGCACGTCCTCGGTGGCGACGTTGCCCGCGGCGCCGGGCGCGAAGGGACAGCCGCCGAGGCCGGCGACAGAAGCGTCGATGACGGCTATGCCTCGCTCCAGGCAGGCGAGGATGTTGGCGAGGGCCTGACCGTAGGTGTCGTGAAAGTGC
This sequence comes from uncultured Alphaproteobacteria bacterium, assembly GCA_963789785.1. Taxonomy (GTDB): domain Bacteria; phylum Pseudomonadota; class Alphaproteobacteria; order Rhodospirillales; family Defluviicoccaceae; genus JAEULH01. Next base: position 3,637 of record CAWBNC010000025.1, read on the forward strand.
ACCGCCAGCGCCGCGACCGGCACCTGTTCGGCGACCGCGTCGACCATGGCGACCGCACGGCCCGGCGTGCCGGTGCCGATGGTGTCGCCGAGCGAGACCTCCCGGCAGCCGAGCTCGAAGAGCGAGCGGGCGACGGCGGCGACCGCCTGAGGCGCAACCTTGCCCTCGTAGGGACAGTCGATGGCGCAGGAGACGTAGCCGCGCACGGCCACGTCGTGCGCCTTGGCCGCGGCGCAGACCGCAGCGTAGCGCGCCAGGCTCTCGTCGATGGAACAGTTGAGGTTAAGCCGGGAAAAGGTCTCCGAAGCGGCTGCGAATACCGCGACGTCTTTCGCGCCCGCGTCCTGGGCGGCGCGGAAGCCCTCCAGATTCGGGGTCAGCACCGGAAAGCGGACGCCCAGCCGGCGGGCGATGCCGACAACGACCGCCGCGGTGTCGGCCATCTGCGGCACGCGGCGGGCGGAGACGAAGCTGCCGACCTCGATGTCGGACAAACCGGCGGCGGCCAGCCGGTCGATCAGGACGATCCTGATCGCCGTGGCGACCGGCTTCGCCTCGTTCTGCAGGCCGTCCCGCGGCCCGACCTCGACAACCCGAGCTGCTTGCGGAATGCGCACGCCCGCGCCCTCACCCTCACCATGCTGAACCCGCGGTCAGCATAGCGGCAGAGCGCGGTGCCGCGAAAGACCGCGCCTTTTCTAAGACGAGGTCAGGCGCGATGTTCGACGGAGCAGGTCTGAATGCCGAGCAGGCGGTAGGCGGGGCACCAGCCGACAAATGCCGTCAGCAGGGGCACGATGCCGATCCAGCCCCATGGCGTCTGCGGTCCCACGAACACCAGGGCGATGAGGACCACCCCGATCGCAATTCGGGCGATGCGGTCGATCGTGCCCATATTTTTTCCCATTCCACGTCCCTCCACTCTCGAATTTTGCGCCCCCATTCCGGAGCCTGAGCGGGATTCTCGCACGCCGTGGCCTTGCCGGTTTGTGATCATGTCACCGAACCGAGGTCGGGGATTTATTCCCCAGCACTTCGGCGCCGTTCCCACTGCTCGGCCGATGGCGCGAATTTACGCGGCCCTAGGCCCGTGCTATCAGCGTGTCAGGCGCACGATCCATGCCGGGCGGCGCCGTCAAAAGGGAGTGCGGACATGCCCATTCGCAAGCTGATCCAGGGTTTTCTGGATTTCAAAGAAAATACCTACGAGGCGAAGAAGGACTTCTTCCTCAAGCTTGCGGAGCGTCAGCAGCCTCGCGTCATGATGATCGCCTGCTCGGACTCGAGGGTAGATCCGGCGATCCTGACCAATTCGGAACAGGGCGAGGTATTCGTTGTCCGCAACGTCGCCAATCTGGTGCCGCCGCGTGCGCGATGACGACTCCAACCACGGGACCAGCGCGGCACTGGAGTTCGCTGTGACCGCCCTGGAAGTCGAACACATCATCGTTTTCGGCCACCGCGGCTGCGGCGGCATCAAGGCACTGCTGACTGCCGATCCCAATCTTGGCGCGCAGAACGCGTTCATCCACAACTGGATGAACATTGCCGACGAAGCCCGGCGGCGGACGCTGATCATCGCCCATGACCAGCCGTTCGAACTCCAGCTCAAGACCCTCGAGCAGGAATCGATGAAGACCTCCCTGGCCAACCTGCTGTCCTTTCCGTGGATCCGTGAGCGGGTTAACGACAACAGCCTCCGGCTCCATGGCTGGTACTACGACATCTACGACGGCAACATGTACGTCTATGTGCCGAAGAACGATCGCTTCGAGCCGCTGACGGTGGAGCTGGCCGATCGTCTCCAGGACTCCTGAAGGAGAGCCCGACTGACCGGCTCACGGGGCATGTCGGTCGCTCATGAGGGCCGTCAGCGCGGCCGAATCGATGACGTCGACGCAGCGGCGCTCCAGGGAAATCCAGCGTCTCCGCTCAAAGCCCTTTAGCTGCCGGCTGATCACCTCCCGAGCCGAGCCCAGTTCGGCGGCGATTTCCCGGTGCGAAAGGCGCACCCGGCCATTTGCGTCCCGGCGATCGATAAGGAAGCGGGCGAGCCGTGACTGTACACGACTGAATGCGACTTCATCGACCACTGTCATCAGATCGGCCAGCCGTCGGCCGAAGACCGCGAAAACATGCGCGCGGAAGCAGGCCGACAGGCCCATCAGCTCTTCGAAGGCCGCGCGGGGTAACAGCACCGCCGCAACGTCGGTTTCCGCCACCGCCTCGGCGGGATAGTCACTTCCGGACAGGAGGGACGCGCAGCTCAGGATGCAGGTCTGGCCGGCTTCGACCCGGTAGAGAAGAATGTCGCGTCCGCTCTCGGAGAGGAGCTGGACGCGGATGCGGCCGGACAGGACAAAATGCAGGCCGTCGCAGGGACGACCCGGTTTGATCGCAACACTGCCGAGCGGGATGTGCACCGGTTGCGCCGCCTGTCGGAGAAGGAGCAGCGCCGAGGGTTCCAGTTGATCCAAGCCGGGGAAGGAGGCGAGCGCATCCGCGACGGTCACGGCGTCTCCGCATCATCGGCGAAGACCACCAGCACCGCTCCGTCCTCGACCTGATCGCCGGGCGCGAAGGGAACGCTGGCAACCGTGCCGTCGGCCGGCGCGGTGATGGCGTGTTCCATCTTCATGGCTTCGAGTACGACAAGCGTCTCTCCCCGGCTGACATTGTCGCCGGGCTTGACATGGACCGCGACGACCCGCCCCGGCATCGATGCGCGCAGACTACCCGCCGCCGGCTCGCGCAGCTCGGCCCGCGCCGCTGGATCCTCAACCGTCAGCGTGTGGCCGACCCCGCCCGAGATCACGGTGATCGCCTCGCCGACGCGGATGACCGTCGCGCGCAGGCGGGCGCCATCGATGTCGGCGACGAGATCGCCGGCGCCATCGCGTTCGCCGCGCACGACAATCGGAGGGTCGTCGCCGGGCAGATCGAGCAGAAGGCCGCCGTTTTGGTAGTGAACGACCGCCTCGACAAGCGCTTCGCCGTCGCGAAAGGCAAGGACGTGGTGATTGTCGTCGTTAAGCCGCCATCCGTCGGTGCGGTGCCACGGCGAATGGGGATCGGCAGACTGCCGGGCCTGCTCGCGGGCCTCGTCCTCCCGGCGGAGCAGAATGTCGAGGCAGGCGAGCGCGAGGTAACGCGGCGGAACCGGGCCGGGCTCGACGACTAGGTCGTGGCGATAACGGGGAATAAAGCCGGTGTCGATCTCGCCGGTGGCGAAGGCCGGATGACCGGCAAGGGCAGAGAGAAAGGCGACGTTGGTGACCGGGCCGACGATCTGCACCTCCGCCAGCGCCCTGCACAGCCGCCGCAGGGCTGATGCCCGGTCCGTGTCCCAGACGACCAGCTTGGCGATGAGCGGATCGTAGTCAATACCGATCGCATCGCCCGCGCGTACGCCGGTCTCGACGCGAACGTGGGCGGTTTCCGGCCGGGAAGCGGACGTGGCGCAGCACACCCGCTGCCGGCAGGAAGTCGCGCGCCGGATTCTCGGCGTAGATCCGTGCCTCGAAGGCGTGGCCGCCGGCGACGATCTTGTCTTGGCTCAGCGGCAGCCGCTCACCGGCCGCGACCCGAAGCTGCCATTCGACCAGATCGAGACCGGTGATCATCTCCGTGACCGGATGTTCGACCTGCAACCGGGTGTTCATCTCCATGAAGTAGAACGCGCCGTCGGCGCCGGCTCCCGTGGACGCCTCACCGTCGAGGAGGAACTCGACCGTCCCGGCGCCCTCGTAGGCAATGGCGCGCGCGGCCTCGACGGCCGCTGCCCCCAGCTGCCGGCGCAGCCCGGCGGTCGAGGCCGGGGCCCGGCGCTTCCTCGATCACCTTCTGGTGACGGCGCTGCACGGAGCAGTCGCGCTCGAAGAGGTGGACGACATTGCCACAGCGCGTCGGCGAAGACCTGGACCTCGACGTGGCGGGGCCGGGGGAGATAGGCCTCGATAAGAAGACCTTCGTCAGCGAACGCGGCTTGGGCCTCGCGCCGCGCACCGCCGCAAAGCATCGGCAAGATCCTCCGGCCGGTCGACGATGCGCATGCCCTTGCCGCCACCGCCGGCGACCGCCTTGACCAGGACCGGATAGCCGATGTCGGCCGCAGCCCGGACGAGCGTCGCATCGTCCTGATCCGCGCCGTGATAGCCGGGAACGACCGGTACGCCGGCCGCTTCCATGATCGCCTTGGCCCGGTCCTTTGCGCCCATCGCGCGGATCGCCTCCGCCGGCGGTCCGACGAAGACGAAACCGGCGGCGCGGCAGGCTTCGGCGAAATGCGGCGTTCTCGGCGAGAAAGCCGTAGCCCGGGTGAATCGCGTCGGCGCCGGCCGCGGCCGCGGCATCAAGGATGCGATCGGCGCGGAGATAGCTTTCCGCTGCCGGCGCCCCGCCGATGTGCCGGGCCTCGTCGGCAAGAGCGACATGCAGCGCGTGCGCGTCGGCATCGGAGTAGACGGCGATCGTTCTGATGGCGAGCCGCCGGGCGGTGCGGATGATGCGACAGGCGATCTCGCCGCGATTGGCGATGAGCAGGCAGTCGAACATCACGGCTTCTTCGCCCGCTTCGAGCGTCCGTCGAGGAAAGCCGCAATCCGTGCGCGCCCGTCGTCGGACGCCCGGGCACGCGCAATGCGCTCGGCGGTGTCGCGCATCAGGCCTTCGTCGATGGTCCGGCCGGCCACCTCCCGGATCAGCACCTTGACGTCCGCCATGGCTTGCGCGCTGTTGGCGGCGAGCGTCGCCAGCATCCGCCGGCCGGTCGCTTCGAGATCATCCGGCTCGACCACGGCGTGGATCAGGCCGATCCGCAGCGCCTCGTCGGCGGTGAAGCTCTCGCCGCTGATGAAGTAGCGCCGGGCCTGGCGCGGCCCGATGGCGGCGAGCACGTGCGGCGAGATTACCGCCGGGATCAGCCCGAGCCGGACCTCGGTCATGGCGAAGACGGCGCCACGGGCGGCGATGGCGATGTCGCAGGCAGCGACCAGCCCGACCCCGCCGCCAAAGGCGGCGCCGTTGATGAGGGCGACCGTGGGCTTGGGCAGGCGGTCGAGGGTTTCGAGGAGTTCGGCCAGACGCAGCGCGTCGACGACGTTCTCGGCCTGCGTCGCCTCGCCCATGCGCCGCATCCAGTTGAGATCGGCGCCCGCCGAGAAGCTTCGCCCGCGACCGCGCAGAACAACTGCGCGCACGCGATCGTCCGACGCGAACACCTGCAGCGCCGCCGTCATCTCGGCGATCAGAGCGTCGTCGAAGGCGTTGTGGCTGGCGGGACGGTTCAGGCTCAACCAGCCGGTGCCGTCGTCGTCGACCTCGGCCAGCACCACCGTGTCACCGTCAGCCATTCCCTCGCCCGCTTTCTTCTCGTTGTACGATATTAGATCAGCCTGCCTTCGTAGAGGACTTACTCGAATGCATAAAGTTGATCTGATATGTCCGAGCATGCCATCGCCCCGGAAAGGCCGCGGCACGCTCCTGTCCCGGTCCCGGCTCACATCCGGAACACGCCGAAGCGGGTTTCGGCGATGGGGGCATTGAGCGCCGCCGAAATGCCGAGACCGAGGACCATGCGCGTTTCCGCCGGGTCGATGATGCCATCGTCCCACAACCGGGCGCTGGCGTAATAGGGGTGCCCCTGGCTCTCGTACTGCGTCGAGGATGGGTCGGCGGAACGCTGCTTCGTCCTCTTCCGGCCACGCCTCGCCGCGCGCCTCCAGCCCGTCGCGGCGCACCGTCGCCAGGACGCCCGCGGCCTGCTCGCCGCCCATCACCGAGATCCGCGCGTTCGGCCACATCCACAGGAACCGCGGCTGATAGGCGCGGCCGCACATGGAGTAGTTGCCGGCGCCGAACGAGCCGCCGATCAGCACCGTCAGCTTCGGCACCCGGGCGCAGGCGACCGCGGTCACCATCTTCGCCCCATCCTTGGCGATGCCGCCGGCCTCGGCCTTGCTCCCGACCATGAAGCCGGTGATGTTCTGCAGGAAGATCAGCGGCGTGCCGCGCTGGCTGCACAGCTCGACGAAGTGCGTCCCCTTCAGCGCCGAGTCCGAGAACAGGATCCCGTTGTTGGCGACGATGCCGACCGGGTAGCCGAAGATGTGGGCAAAGGCGCAGACAAGGGTCGTGCCGTAGAGCTGCTTGAACTCGTCGAAGTCCGAGCCGTCGACGATGCGGGCGATCACCTCGCGCACGTCGAACGGCTTGCGCAGGTCGGTGCCGACGATGCCGTAGATGTCGTCGGCGTCGTAGACCGGGTCGCACGGCGTCGCGCAGGCACAGACCCGCCGGCTTGACCCGGTTCAGGTTTGCGACGATCCGCCGAGCGATCGCGAGCGCGTGGTCGTCGTCCATGGCGTAATGGTCGGTCACGCCGGAGACGCGGGCATGGATCTCGGCGCCGCCGAGATCCTCGGCGCTGACCACCTCGCCCGTCGCCGCCTTGACCAGCGGCGGCCCGCCGAGAAAGATCGTCCCCTGCCGGCGGACGATGATGCTTTCGTCGGACATGGCCGGGACGTAGGCGCCGCCGGCGGTGCACGATCCGTGAACGACGGCGATCTGCGGCACGCCGGCCGCCGACATATTGGCCTGATTGTAGAAGATCCGGCCGAAGTGGTCGCGGTCGGGAAAGACCTCGTCCTGGTGCGGCAGGTTGGCGCCCGCCGGACTCGACGAGGTAGACGCACGCCAAATTGTTCTCGAATGCGATCTCCTGGGCGCGGAGATGTTTTTTCACCGTTAGCGGATAGTAGGTTCCGCCTTTGACCGTCGGGTCGTTGGCGATCACCATGCATTCCGCGCCGGCGATGCGGCCGATGCCGGTGACAAGGCCGGCGCCCGGAACCTCGCCGCCGTACATGCCGTGCGCCGCGAGCTGTGACAGCTCAAGGAACGGGGAGCCGACATCGAGCAGCCGGCGGACCCGCTCACGGGCCGGGAGGCGGCCCGCGTTCGAGATGCTTCGCCCGCGCCCGTTCGCCGCCGCCCTGCTTGACCGCGCCGACCTGGGCACGAAGATCGGCGACCAGCGCGGTCATCCGCTCGGCATTCTCGATGAAGGCAGGCGCGCGACGGTCGACGCCGGTGCGAAAGGCGCTCACAAGAGCACGAATCCGGCCCACCCCGGGCGCGGCGCCGCCAGATCGGGGCCGGGATCGCGGATCAGCTCGAAACCGCCTGCTACCATGGAATTTCGCGGCCGTCGTAGGCAAGGAAACGGCCGCTGTTCTCGAAGTTCAGATCCTCGATCACCTGACGCAGGCCGGCGACGCTCTCGAACGGATCGATCGTCGCACCCGAGCCGCCCATGTCGGTCCGGACCCAGCCGGGATGAAGGACCGCTACGGCGATCTTCTTCGCAGCCAGGTCATGGGCGAGACTTTTCATCGCCGCGTTCAGCGCCGCCTTCGACGAGCGATAAATGTAGGAGCCCCCGGACCAGTTGTCGGCGATGCTGCCCATCTGGCTGGTGATGGTGACGATCTTCTTCAGCCCGCTCCTGGCGACGTTGCCGGCGAACACGGCGCTGACCTTGAGCGGCGACATGGTGTTGACCCGCAGCACCTCCGCCCAGGCCGCGTAGTCGACCGAGTCGTAGGCAACCACCCGCGGACCGTAGATTCCCGGCATTGTTGATCAGCAGATCAACGGGCTCGCCCTCGAGCTTGCGCGCGAGCGCCTCGATGCGGGCGAAGTCGGTCACATCCAGCGGGTGCACCTGAATGTCGCCCTCCAGCGCATTCAGCTTCTCCGCATCTTCCGGACGGCGACAGGTGGCGATGACCTTCCAGCCGTCGGCAGCATACTGCTTTGACGAATTCGAGGCCGATGCCGCGGTTGGCACCGGTGATCAGGCAGGTCGGCATGAGATATGGATCCTTGTGTCGTTAGTGGTCGTGGCGATCACGCGGTCGCCTCAAACAGCTCTCTCCCGATCAACCAGCGACGGATCTCGCTGGTTCCCGCCCCGATCTCGTAAAGCTTGGCGTCGCGCAGCAGCCGGCCGGTCGGATACTCGTTGATGTAGCCGTTGCCGCCGAGGCACTGGATGGCTTCGAGCGCCATCCAGGTCGCCCGCTCCGAGGCGTACAGGATCGCGCCGGCGGCATCCATTCGCGTGGTTTCGCCGCGATCGCAGGCGGCGGCGACGGCGTAGACGTAGGACTTGCAGGCGTTGCAGGTGGTGTACATGTCGGCGAGCTTGCCCTGCATGAGCTGAAAGACGCCGATCGGTTGGCCGAACTGCTCGCGCTCGTGAACGTAGGGCAAGACCGCGTCGAGGCACGCCTCCATGATCCCGAGCGGCCCTGCGGCAAGCACCAGCCGCTCGTAGTCGAGGCCGCTCATCAGCACCCGCGAGCCACGGCCGACACCACCGAGCACGTTTTCTTCGGGCACCTCGCAATCGATCGAAGACAAGCTCGCAGGTGTTCGAGCCGCGCATGCCGAGCTTGTCCAGCTTCTGCGCGCTCGAAAATCCCGGAAAATGCCGCGTTCGACAAGAAACGCGGTCAGCCCGCGCGGACCTGCTGCCGGATCGGTCTTGGCGTAGACGACGACCACATCGGCCTCGGGGCCGTTGGTGATCCACATCTTTGTCCCGTTGAGGATGTAGCGATCGCCGTTCCGATTGGCGCGCAGACGCATGCCGACGACGTCCGATCCGGCGCCCGGCTCGCTCATCGCCAGCGCACCGACGTGCTCGCCGGCAATCAGCTTCGGCAGGAAGCGGCTCTTCTGCTCGACGCTGCCATTGCGGCGAATCTGATTGACGCAGAGGTTCGAGTGGGCGCCGTAGCTCAGGCCAACGGAGGCCGATGCCCGGCTGATCTCCTCCATGGCGACAACGTGGGCAAGGTAACCCATGCCGGCGCCGCCCCAGTCTTCTTCGACGGTGATGCCGAGCAGGCCGAGTTCGCCCATCTTGCGCCACAGATCGGCGGGAAACAGGTTTTCGCGATCGATGTCTGCCGCCCGCGGCGCCACCTCGGCTGCGGCGAAGGCGCGCACCGAATGGCGCAGCATCTCCACGCTTTCGTCAAGCCGAAGCTCAGTCGCGGAAAATTGGTCGCCATTCGTTCCTCCCCGGCACCCGACTTGTTCTTCCGACTATACGCCGCGAGTGAGGCGGCGACAACCGACATCGCTCCGGTCGATCCGGGAGACGGTCGGATGGCGCGCGGTCGCCGGCGGACGACTACAGTTCAGCCTTGAGTTTGTGTTTCAAGGCGCATAAGCGTCGTCAGCCAGCCGATACTCGAGGGATCGCGGATCGACCTGCCGGCGGCCGGTGTTTGATCCGAACATGCCGCGGCGTCGTCCCGGGCAGGCGAAGGAGGAGGATGAGCATGCTGAGAATGTCGAGAAACTTCACGACAGCGGCGGCGATGGCGATGCTGCTGGTAACGTCGTCGTTGGCTGCGCCAGCAACGACGAAGGCCGCGACCAGGGCCGAGCCCGAAAGCCAGGGCTTCGTCTGGGTCGGCGCAGGGCGAGCCGTCGAATCTTCGGCACGCGATCAGAATTTCTGCACCAGGACATGTGGGCGTGGTCGGACGCCGAGAGGCAGCCAGGGCGCCGACGGCGGCGTCGATGCAATGAGCACGCAGAGGAAACACTGCGCTCGGCACCGACTACGCGTCCAAGCGCCGGTTCTGGCAGTGCATGCGAAGCCGCGGATGGGAATTGGTCGGCCGCTAGTTCGCGACGCCGCTTGCTGTTGCAGGCGTGTCGATGGAGCGGCCTGAAGAGAGGACGGCGCCAGCCTTCAGGAGGGCATACAGTCTGTGAGCATCATGAAGGAATTCCGCGAGTTCGCGGTCAAGGGCAATGCCGTCGATCTGGCCGTCGGTCTGATTCTCGGCGCGGCCTTCGGCAAGATCGTCAGCTCACTGGTCGACGACGTGATCATGCCGCCCATCGGCTATCATCCTCGGCAAGGTCGACTTCTCGGACTTCTTCATTACCCTGACCGGCGAGGATATGCATCCGCTTCAGGCGGCCAAGGAGGCGGGCGCGCCGGTCATCGGCTACGGCATGTTCGTCAACACCGTCATCAATTTCCTGATCGTCGCCTTCGCCGTCTTCATGCTGGTCAAGTGGATCAACCAGCCTGCGCCGCATGACCGAGCTGCTGGAAGCGGAAGCGCCGGCGAAAGCGCCGGAACCGCCGCGACAGGAGGTGCTGCTGGCAGAAATCCGCGATCTCCTGAAGACAGAGTAGCGCGGGGTTTCGACATGACGGAGATGACGGAGGAGGCGACGTCGAGGTCGAAAGCTGCGAGACGGTGTTCTCCGGATACTATCGCGTCGACCGGTATCGGCTGACGCCACCGGCTGTTCGCCGGCGGCCGTAGCGGCTCGATGGGCGCGACGGTTTTCGAGCGCGGCCATGCGGTGGCGGTTCTGCTTTACGATCCGGACCTCGACCGCCTCGTCCTCATCGAGCAGTTCCGCATCGGCGCTTTCGCCGCGCTCGGCGCGGAGCCGCATCTTGACGGCGCGTTCAGGCCGTGGTTGCTGGAGATCGTCGCCGGCATCATCGACGAGGGCGAGATGCCCGGAGGCGGTTGCCCGGCGCGAGGCCATGGAAGAGGCCGGATGCGAGGTCGGCGAAGCTGGAGCCGGTTTGCCGCTTTCTGCTCAGTCCCGGCGTAACCAGCGAAACGATCACCCTCTACTGCGGCAAAGTCGACGCCAACGGCGTCGGCGGCTTTCACGGGCTCGAGGCCGAGCATGAGGACATCCGTGTCTTTGCCGTACCCACCGACGAGGCGTTCCGCTGGCTCGACGAGGGTCGGTTCGCCAACGCAACCGCGCTGGTCGCGATGCAGTGGTTCCGCCACCATCACGAGGAACTGTCCGCCGCCGGTGGCGGGGCGGACCGACGAATGATCGACTGACGCTTGTCGTTGACTGGGCGGGCGCGATCGATATAGTGCACCGCTTCAGCGCGCGCCCCGCCGTGCGGCGGATTGGCGCGTTTTCGAATTTTATCAGGCATGGTCGAGACGATGTACGCCGTTGTTCGTACCGGTGGGAAAATGTATCGGGTGGCCGAAAAGGATCGGCTGGTTGTCGAGCGGCTGCCGGGTGAGGCGGGCGCGACCGTGGCGCTGAGCGAGGTGCTCATGGTCGCCGGCGACGGCGAAGCGCCAAGGCTTGGCGGCGACGTCGGTCAGGCAGCGGTCTTCGCCGAGATCCTCGGCCATAAGCGCGGCAAGAAGATCCTGGTCTTCAAGAAGAAGCGGCGCAAGAACTACCGACGCACCCGCGGCCATCGCCAGGAGCTGACCGAGCTGCGGATCGCCGGCATCAGCCTCAGCGGCGAGCCGCCGGCCGGCCGCGAGCGACGGCGTCGCGGCTTCCGCGGACGACAGCGCCAACGCGGCGGAAACCTCGGCGCCGGAGGCGGAAGCGAACGGCGCGGACGAGACGGCGCCGGGGAGCGGAAGCGCCAGAGATGGCGAAGGACGAGGAGTAGACGGCATGGCACACAAGAAAGCAGGCGGCAGCTCGCGCAATGGTCGCGACAGCGCCGGCCGCCGTCTCGGCGTGAAGAAGTTCGGCGGCGAGGCGGTCATTCCCGGCAACATCATCATTCGCCAGCGCGGCACCCGCTTTCATCCCGGCAACAACGTCGGCATGGGCCGCGATCATACCTTGTTCGCGCTTACGGAAGGCCAGGTCGCATTCCGCAAGAGCAGCGGCGGGCGGACCTTCGTCATGGTCACCGCTGCGGCGGCACAGCCGGCCTGAGGCTGAGATCTGCGCGTCGTGACGCCGACTGGCAGCTCGTCGCCGGCGCATAGGGCAGACAGGAGCTTTTGCCGCTGCCGGTAATGCATCGCCATGGTGAAATTCCTCGACGAGGCCAAGGTCTACGTCAAGGCCGGTGACGGCGGGAACGGCTGCGTCTCGTTCCGGCGCGAGAAGTTCATCGAGTTCGGCGGCCCGGACGGCGGCAACGGCGGCGGCGGCGGCAGTGTCGTCGTGACCGCGCAACGGCGACCTCAACACCCTGATCGATTTCCGCTATCGCCAGCATTTTCGCGCCGAGCGCGGCCACCATGGCATGGGCGCCGATCGCACCGGCGCGCGGGGCAAGGACGTGGTCCTCGACGTGCCGGTCGGCACCCAGATCCTCGCCGAGGACAAGGCAACCCTGATCGCCGATCTCACCGAGCCGGGACAGCGCATCGTTCTCGCCGAAGGCGGCAGGGGCGGCGCCGGCAATGCCCGGTTCAAGTCCTCGACCAATCGCGCGCCGCGCCGCGCCGACCCGGGCTACGCCCGGCGAGGAGGCGTGGCTGTGGCTGCGCCTGAAGCTGATCGCCGACGCCGGCCTTGTCGGCCTGCCGAACGCGGGCAAATCGACATTTCTCGCCGCCGTCTCGCGGGCCCGGCCGACGCATCGCCGCCTACCCCTTCACCACCCTGCATCCCGCGCTGGGCGTGGTCGAGAGCGACGACAACACGTTCGTTCTCGCCGACATCCCCGGGCTGATCGATGGCGCCGCCGACGGCGCCGGGCTGGGCACCCGCTTCCTCGGCCATATCGAGCGCTGCCGGGTGCTGCTTCATCTCGTCGACGGCACGGCCGAGGACGTGGCGGACGCCTACCGGACCGTTCGCACCGAGCTTGCCGCCTACGGCGCCGGCCTGGAGGCCAAGCCGGAAATCGTCGGCTCTCAACAAGATCGATGCGCTGGCGCCGGAGGACCGCGCGGCAAGGCGCGCCGCGCTCGGCCGAGGCCGCCGGCTGCGCCGTGCTCGAGATCTCGGGCGCCGGCGGCGACGGCGTCCAGGGCGCGCTGCGTCAGCTGTCGGCGCGCGATTTCGACGCGCCCGCGCCGACGACGAGAAGGCGCCGGACGCCGCCTGGTCGATGCGAGCGCGGCTGACATGAGCCCGCACCGGACCTCGACCAGCCTGGAAGCCGGACGCCGCCTGGTCGTCAAGATCGGCTCGGCTCTTCTTGTCGATGAGGCCGACGGCGCGATCCGCCGCGACTGGCTCGAGGCGCTGGTCGCCGACATCGTCGCCTGCCGCGCCGCCGGCCAGGAGGTCTTGATCGTCTCCTCGGGCGCCGTCGCCGTCGGCCGCCGCCATCTCGGCCTCGGCCGCCGATCGCTGCATCTTGACGAGAAACAGGCCGCGGCGGCGACCGGCATGATCCGCCTCGCCCACGCCTATCAGGAGGCGCTCGCCGCGGCACGGCATCACCGTCGCACAGGTCCTGCTGACCCTCGACGACAGCGAGGATCGCCGGCGCTACATCAACGCCCGCAACACCCTGACGACCCTGCTGCGCTTCGGCGCGGTGCCGCTGATCAACGAAAACGACACGGTCGCCACCGACGAGATCCGCTTCGGCGACAACGACCGGCTCGCCGCCCGCGTCGCCGCCATGGTCAGCGCCGACACGCTGGTCCTCCTCTCCGACATCGACGGCCTCTACAGCGCCGATCCGCGCAGCGATCCGAAGGCCCGGCTGATCCCCGAGGTCCACGAGATCTCGGCCGAGATCGAGGCCATGGCCGCCGGCGCGGCGGCGGGCTACGGGACCGGCGGCATGGTCACCAAGCTGGCGGCGGCGCGCATCGCCCTGGCCGCCGGCTGCCGGATGGTCATCGCCGACGGCCATCGGCTGCATCCGCTGGCGCAGATCGACCGGTCGCCCGACGCACCTGGTTCCTGCCGGCGGCATCGCCGCAGGCGGCGCGCAAGCGCTGGATCGCCGGCACCCTCAACCCGGCCGGCAGCATCACCGTCGACGCCGGCGCCGCGCGCGCTCTGGCCTCGGGCAAGAGCCTGCTTCCGGCCGGCGTCGTCGCCATCGACGGCGAATTCGACAAGGGCGCGGCCATCGTCGTCCGGTCCGCCGACGGTCGCGAGCTCGGCCGCGGCCTGAGCGCCTACTCGGCCGACCGACGCGCGCCGCATCATCGGCAAGAAAACCGGTGAAATTGAGGTTTGCCTCGGCTACCGTGGCCGAGACGAGCTGATCCACCGCGACGATCTCGCTCTTGATCCGGGCAGGCTGGAATGACTTTCGTAGATGCGCAGGCGGGACGGATGACGGCGGTCGTTGCGCCGGGCGCGGATGTTGCGGCGATGATGCGCGCGATCGGAACGGCGGCGCGGGCGGCGGCCGACCGGCTGGCCGTGGCCGCCAGCGCGACAAAGGATGCGGCTTTGCGCGGAGGGCGCTGTGGCTCTGCGCGACCGCGCCGCGGAAATTCTTGCCGCCAACCAGGCCGATTGCGAAGCCCGCCGGCACAAAGGCGCGAGCCCGGCTATCCTCGATCGGCTTGCCCTGGACGGCGCACGCATCGAAGCCATGGCGCGCGGGCTCGAAGATGTCATGGCGCTGCCCGATCCCGTGGGTCAGGTGATTGCGGCCTGGAACCGCCCGAATGGACTGCACATCGAGCGCGTGCGCACGCCGCTCGGCGTCATCGGGGTCATCTACGAAGCGCGGCCCAACGTCACCGCCGATGCCGCCGCGCTGTGCCTCAAGGCCGGCAATGCGTCGATCCTGCGCTGCGGCTCGGAGAGCTTCACCACCTCGAGCGCGATCATGGACGCGCTGCACGACGGCTTTCGCGCCGCCGGACTGCCGGAGAACCGCGACCCAGCTCGTGCCCACGACCGACCGCGCCGCCGTCGGCGAAATGCTGCGCATGGACGACGCCATCGACGTGATCGTCCCGCGCGGCGGCAAGTCGCTGATCGAGCGGATCAGCGCCGAGAGCCGGGTGCCGCTGTTCAAGCACCTCGCCGGGCTGTGCCACACCTATGTCCATGCCGCCGCCGACCCTGAGCTCGCGCGGCGCGTCGTGGTCAACGCGAAGATGCGCAGGCCGGGGATCTGCGGCGCCACCGAGACGCTCCTGGTCGATCGCGCCGCCGCCGGCCGCCTGTTGCCGCCGATCCTCGCCGACCTGCTCGCGGCGGGCTGCGAAGTTCGCGGCGACGCCGAGACGCAGGCGCTCGACGCGCGGGTCCTTCCGGCCGCGGCGGCAGACTGGGATACGGAGTATCTCGACGCCATCGTCTCGGTGCGAATTATCGAGGGGCTCGACGAGGCCATAGCCCACATCAAGGCCCACGGCTCGCAGCACACCGAAGCCATCATCAGCGACGATCCGGGCGCAATCGATGCGTTCTGCCGCCGGCTCGACAGCGCCATTCTCATGGTCAACGCCTCGACCCAGTTCGCCGACGGCGGCGAGTTCGGCATGGGCGCCGAGATCGGCATCGCTACCGGCAAACTGCACGCCCGCGGACCCGTAGGGGTCGAACAACTGACCAGCTTCAAGTACGTCGTCCGCGGCAGCGGCCAGTGCCGCGCGTGACGCTGCCGGACGTGCTGCCCACGGACGCTCTGCCGGCGGACGTCGGCGGCCGGCGCCTCCGGTCCTGATGCGCGCGGTCGGCCTGCTCGGCGGCTCGTTCAACCCCGCGCACGATGGTCACCGCACCATCTCCCTGCTGGCGCTCAAACGGCTGCGCCTGAGCGCGGTGTGGTGGCTCGTCGCCCGCAGAACCCGCTCAAGGATGCGACCGAACTGGCGCCGTATGACGCACGTCTGGCGCGGGCGCGTCACGTCGCCCGGCATCCACGCATCCAGGTCAGCGCGATCGAACGCGACATCGGCACGACCTACACCGTCGATACGCTCGAGGTTCTGACCCGACGCTTCCGGGCGATCCGCTTCGTCTGGATGATCGGTGCCGACAATCTCATCCAGATCTCGACCTGGGAGCGATGGGAACGGATTTTCTCTCTGGTTCCCGTTGCGGTCTTTGCTCGACCGCCTTATGCTTTTGAAGCGCATGCGAGTATAGCTGCGCGTCGCTTCGCGGAGGCGAGGATCGCAGAAGCGCGGGCGGCGGGGCTGGCATGGAAGACGCCTCCGGTTTGGGTCTTCCTGCATACGAGGCCACACCCCGCGTCGGCGACGGTCATTCGGGCGAAGCGGCGGGCTGGCGAGGGCTCGTCTGGGTGCGGTGAAAGGTCATCGCGGGACCACCTGAAAAGGGAACCTGGACATACCAGCGACCGATGAAGTGCCTTCCGGCCCGACTTTCACGTCCGGCCTGGAGCCAGATCCGCAGGCAGCGACGCTGCTGTCGGCCGTAACGGCCTCTCTCGACGACAACAAGGCGGAAGACGTCGTCATCATTGACCTCAACGGAAAAACGAGCATCGCCGATTACATGGTCATCGCCTGCGGAACGTCGCAGCGCCATGTCGGCTCGATGACGAATAACCTCCGCGAGCGGCTCAAGGCGCTCAGCGGGAGGACGCCATCCGTCGAGGGCGAGACGCATTGCGACTGGGTGCTGATCGATGCGGGCGACGTTGTCGTCCATCTGTTTCGGCCGGAGGTGCGCACCTTCTACTCGCTTGAGCGCCTGTGGGGCGCACCGCCCATGGCCGCGGCATCGGCGCAATCGGCAGGACCGCCGATGTCCGGCTGAGAAGCTCCCATTACTTTCGCGCCGTCCATTTACTGCCGCCGCGCAATCCGTCTAAACTCCGCGGCGAACGATCGCGCGGGCGGAACGCCGTCGCCATTCCGGTCGACAAAAGCGCGTTCCAGGGGACAAGGACATAAGCATGAACTCCAAGCTGATCCTGCTTCGCCATGGTGAAAGCGAATGGAACCTGGCCAATCGTTTCACCGGCTGGATCGACGTTGACCTCTCGGCGAAGGGCCGCGAGGAAGCCGAGTGGGCCGGCAAGGAACTGGCCAAGGAGGGCTTCAAGTTCGACATCGCGTTCACCTCGGTGCTGAAGCGGGCGATCCGCACGCTGTGGTACACGCTCGACGAAACCGACCAGATGTGGATCCCGGTGTACCGCGCCTGGCAGCTCAACGAGCGTCACTACGGTGGGTTGCAGGGCCTCAACAAGTCCGAGACGGCGAAAAAATACGGCGAAGATCAGGTCAAGGTCTGGCGTCGCAGCTATTCGACGCCGCCGCCGCCGTTGGATGACAACGACCCCTCGCACCCGCGTTTCGACCGCCGCTACCACCATCTCGATCCGGTCATCCTGCCGTCGACCAAGTCCCTCTCGATCACCCTGAGCCGGGTGATGCCGTACTGGTCGAACGAGATCGTCCCCCACCTTCGCCAGGGCAAGACGGTATTGATCGCCGCCCACGGCAACAGCCTGCGCGCGCTGGTCAAGCACCTGAACAAGATCTCGGACGACGACATCGTCGGCCTGAACATTCCCACCGGCATCCCGCGCCTCTACGAGCTCGACGACGAGCTCGGCGTCATCTCCGACCGCTACCTGGGCGGGGAAGAGAAGGCGAAGGCGGCCGCGGCAGCGGTGGCAGCCCAGGCCAGCGCCTAGCCCTCGGCGCGGGGAAGTCGGCCCGGCCGCGTCGACGCGCGTCAGGCGCAATAGCGGCGGCCGGGCGGGCGGCTGGCGATGTGCCCGTCTCGCATCGGTCGCGACGCCGCAACCGGCTCGCCGGAAAATGGGCGGATGTGCCGGGCTTGTCCGCATCGGCCACCCGGACTATGATAGGTTGTGCATGGTCGGGTTCGCTTTGCATGCCCGGCTATGCGGTGCGTGGATCGGCGAAAGCCCGGTGCGCCGGCCGATTGCGCCAGGCCGGTTTGTGCACGACCTCCGACTTGTTCCGCCGGATCTTCCGCGACGCGGCCGGTCGACGTTCGGCACGGCCTCTTTCTCCGACTGTGAAGGCATGTGCATGATCTTCCGTAGTCTGCTTGCCGCGGTAGCGCTCGCGCTGCTGTTCGCCTCCCCCTCCCGCGCTGAGGAAGTGCAACCTGATCGGGTCGACACTTACGAACTGCTCAACCTGTTCGGGGACGTTTTCGAGAGGGTGCGTTCCGACTATGTCGAGCCGACCACCGACGAGAAGCTCATCGAGGCCGCCGTCAACGGCATGCTGAGCGCGCTCGATCCGCATTCCAGCTACCTCGACGCCAAGAAGTACGAGGACATGAAGGTCCAGACCCAGGGGACGTTCGGCGGCCTGGGGATCGAGGTCACGATGGAGGGGGGCCTGGTCAAGGTCGTCTCGCCGATCGACGATACGCCGGCGTTCAAGGCCGGGCTGCAACCGGGCGATCTGATTACCCACATCGACGGCGATGAAGTTCTCGGCATGAACCTCGCCGATGCGGTGGAAAAGATGCGCGGCCGCATCGGCACGCCGATCAAGCTTACCATCCGCCGCGCCGACCGCGAGCCCTTCGACGTGACCCTCACGCGCGACGTGATCAAGATCCGCTCGGTGCGCTCGCGCCTGGAGGGCCGGGTCGGCTATATCCGGATCAGCTCGTTCAGCGAACAGACCGATGAGGGCGTGCGCAACGAGATCGCCAAGCTGAAGAAGGACGCCGACGGCGGCCTCAAAGGGCTGGTCCTCGACCTGCGCAACAATCCCGGCGGCCTGCTGTCGCAGGCGGTGGCGGTCTCCGACGATTTTCTCGACCAGGGCGAGATCGTGTCGACCCGGGCGCGCAAGCCCGAGGACGCTCAGCGGTTCAACGCCCGCCCAGGCGACGTTGCCGAGGGTCTGCCCATCGTCGTGCTCGTCAATGCCGGCACCGCCTCGGCCTCTGAGATCGTCGCCGGCGCGCTTCAGGACCACGGCCGCGCCATCCTGCTCGGCACGAAGTCGTTCGGCAAGGGATCGGTGCAGACCATCATCCCGCTCGCCGGGCACGGGGCCATGCGCCTGACGACAGCGCGCTACTACACCCCGTCGGGGCGCTCGATCCAGGCCGTCGGCATCGAGCCCGACATCGTCGTCGAAGCGGCGAAGATCGAAGTCGCTTGCCGCGGCGGGTCAGCAGCGCCGGGAAGCGGACCTGCGCGGGGCCCTGGATCTGGTCAAGCCTGAAGCTTCGAACGGGAGCAACCCGCCCGGCGACGGCCCCAAGGTCGAAGGCGCCGAAAACGGCCCATTGACCCCGGAGACCGATTACCAGTTGGTGCGGGCCATCGATCTTGTCCGCGGACTGTCCCTGTACTCGGAGAAGACGGCACAGCACACCCAGTGAGCGCAGCGTTGGATTGGTTGAACGCGTCGGTCGCCGCGACCCGGCGGCTGTGGGAGAGCATTTCGGGTCGTCTGCCGTCGCACAGAATACTTCAATCCGGCCGCGCGCAGGCCGCGGCCGTTGCGGTTGCAGGCGCATTGCTGATGTTGCTGTGGCTTGCGGTGGTCCCGGACCGGCTGGCGGAGCAGACGGTCGAGGTCGACCTGCCGCCGGCGGCGGCGCGTCCCCCGCCTGCGGTGGCGCCGGCAGACACCGCGCCGGACGCGCGGGTCGAGCGACAGCCGCCGGCAATGACCCGAGCGGAGGCGGCGGATCCGGTGGCGTCGGCTCGTCCCGATCCGGCCAACTCGCTCAGCGTGCCCGCGGTGACGGCGGCGGCCTTTGCCGGCATTCCGCTGGCAGCGCCGGAGTCCGCTCTCCCACCGGCACCGGATCCGGCGCTGGTCGAGGACAGCGCTTCCGGACCGTTGCCGAAGCGCGGCGCGGATGGCCGCGTCGCTTGGCGCGCTTATGCCCGCCCGTTCGCCGTCGGCGACGATCGCCCGCGCGTCGCCGTCATCGTTGCCGGCCTGGGCGTCAGCCCGACGGCGACCAAGGAAATGATCCAGCGCCTGCCCGGCGCCGTCACGTTCGCCTTCGCGGCGTCCGCCGCCAATGTCTACGACTGGGCGCAGGCGGCGCGCGCCGGCGGCCACGAGATCCTCCTCGGCCTGCCGCTCCAGGGAGACGCGTTTCCCTTCGTCGATGCCGGGCCGGACGCGCTCGCTCCGGACCTCTCGCCCGAACAGAATCGCGAACGCCTCACCGCTCTGCTCGCCCGCATGACCGGCTATGTCGGTGTCCTCGCCACCGGCGGGGGCAAGGCGGACGGCGGCGACGGCGCCTTCGACGGGAACCGGGGCGGCGCGCTCGCGGCGATCGATGCCGACCTTGCCGCGCGCGGTCTGCTCGTCGTCGACGAGCAGAGTGCCGTCCGCGAATCCGCATCGGTCGAGGAAGAGAGCGCGCCGCGGGTGCGTTCCGATGTAACCATTTCCGCCGACGACAGCATCGCCGCGATCCGCGCCCGCCTGGCGCTACTGGAAGCGCTGGCCCGCTCGCGGGCCACGGCGGTCGCCGTGGTCGAACCGTCGCCCGCCGCCGTCGCCGAATTGGCGGCATGGTCGGCAACGCTGGCCGGGAAGGATCTGGTGCTCGCGCCCGTCTCCGCCGTCGCCGCGGCGGTCGCGGCCGCCGCGACCGCCGATGGGACCGGCCCGCGAGCGCAGGAATGAGCGGGGGAGTGGACGCGGCCCGCGCCGACCTGCCCTACCGCCGGGGCGTTGGGGCGCTGCTGTTCAACCCTGCCGGCCGCGTCTTCGTCGCCCGCCGCATCGATACGCCGGGCGAAGCGTGGCAACTTCCTCAGGGCGGGATCCGCAAGGACGAGGCGCCGCGCGAGGCGGTCTTCCGCGAGCTTGCGGAGGAAACCGGCACGGATCGCGCCGAAGTGATCGCTCAATCCAGGTCGCTGGCTCCGCTACGATCTTCCCGAAGATCTCGTCGGCAAGGTCTGGAAGGGCCGGTTCCGCGGTCAGGAACAGCTCTGGTTCGCCTTGCGCTTCACCGGCTCGGACACCGACATCGATCTCGCCGCCCACGGCAAGCCGGAGTTCAATGCCTGGCGGTGGGGCGACTTTTGAGGACTTGCCGCGGCTCGCCGTCGGCTTTAAACGCGCGCTGTATCGGGATCTCGTTTCCGAGTTCCGCTCAATCCTGGGCGATATCGCGACGCCGCGCCGGTAGCGTCGCGCCAACAAGGCGACGCATCTGGCTGCTTTCATGCCCGACATTGCACAGATCCTTCTCGTCGGCTCCCGGTGAGGCTATGAGCGACGCCGCCGTAATGTACCTGCAGCTCGGCTGCGGTTTCATCCTGCTGCTCGGCGGCGCCGATATCCTCGTCCGGGCCGCCGCCAGCCTTGCCCATCAGTTGTCCATCTCGTCGCTCGCGATCGGCATGACCGTTGTCGCGTTCGGCACGTCGGCGCCGGAGCTGATGGTCACCCTCGATGCTGCGCTCTCGGGTGCACCGGACATGGGCGTCGGCAATATCGTCGGCAGCAACATCGCCAACCTGATGCTGATCGTCGGAGTCTCCGCCTTAATCTGCCCGATCGAGATCAGCCGACCGCCCCGCCAGGATGCCGCGGTTCTGGCCGCTGTCAGCGTGCTGTTCGCCGCTCTGGCGCTCACGGGAATGCTGGAGCGGTGGGCCGGCGTGATCCTCGTCATCTGCCTGGCTCTATTTCTGGTCGGGCCGGTCGCCGCGAGCGGCGCCGCGAAAACTTCGGCACACGGCAGCGAGGATGCCGGGCGCGATATCGGGCCGGCGCGCCCGCGCGCTCGCCGCTGGCGGACCTGGGCCGGGCTCGCTCGCGGGGCTGGCCGGCGTTGTCTTCGGCGCCAACCTGCTCGTTACGGGCAGCATCGCCCTCGCCCGCGCCGCCGGCATTTCCGAGGCCGTGATCGGTCTGACCCTGATTGCCGTCGGAACCTCCCTGCCCGAACTTGCGGCGTCGGCCGCCGCCGCCCTTCGCCGTCATCCGGAAATCAGCCTCGGTAATGTCATCGGCAGCAACATCTTCAATATGCTTTGCGTTGCCGGCTTGACCGCGACCGTGGTCCCTCTGCCGGTTGCGAGCCAGATCCGCGGCTTCGACCTGTGGGTCATGCTCGCCGCAACCGCCGCGCTGTTTCCGTTCCTCTTCGCCGGCCTGCGAATCGGCCGGCTCGTCGGCCTCGTGCTCGTTCTAATGTACGCCGGATATATTGCGGCCCTGGTCTTCACCGGCGCCGCGCCCGCGACGGCAAGACCCATGTAAGCGAGGACGGGCACGGATAACCGAGAGGGAGATGACTTGAGCTCCGCAGTTCTGATCACCGGCGCGGCCAAACGGATCGGTCGCTTCATCGCTCTCGATCTCGCCGGCAGGGGATGGCGCGTGGCGGTCCACTATCATCGCTCCGCGGCCGAAGCCGATGCCGTCGTTGCTGAGATTGCCGGGGGCGGCGGCATCGCGGCGGCCGTTTCGGCCGACCTCTCCCGCGAGAGAAGACACGGCCAGCCTGGTCCGCCGCGCGGTCGACGCCGTGGGCCCGCTCACGGCTCTGGTCAACAACGCCTCGGTCTTCGAAACGGACGGGGCCGACACCGCCACGCGCGCCTCCTGGGACCTTCATATGGAAGTCAACCTTCGGGCGCCGTTCGTCCTCACCCAGGCGTTTGCCCGAGCGCTGCTTCCGGACGCATGCGGCAACGTCATCAACATCCTCGACCAGCGGGTCTGGAACCTGACGCCGTTCTTCACCTCCTATACGGTCAGCAAGGCCGGCTTGTGGACGCTGACGCAAACGCTGGCTATGGCGCTGGCGCCTTCGGTTCGCGTGAACGCCGTCGGGCCGGGGCCGACGCTGCCGAGCGCGCGGCAGACGGAGGAGAGCTTCCGCCGCCAGTGGGCGGCGCTGCCTCTTTCGCGCCGCGTGCGCCCCGAAGAGATCGCGGCGGCGATCCGCTTCATCCTTGACGCACCTTCGGTTACCGGCCAGATGATCGCTGTCGATGCCGGCCAGCATCTCGGCTGGTCTCCACGCGGCAGCGGACGGGCATCCGCCGATGAGTGATAGACCTCGGCGAACAGATCCTCAGATGGAGTCACAACACGATGACGGCAGTTCCGGCGGCGTCGCTGCAGCCCGTGCACATCGCCGACGCCCGCAACGCGCTGCGCCATGTCTTCATCCGCGACCTCGTGCTGTCGTGCAGCATAGGCGTGCATCGCCACGAGCGGACGGATCATCAGCGTATTCGGATCAACATCGATCTTGCCGTGCGAGACGACAGGGATCTTGACGACGACATCGACAACGTGGTTTGTTACGAAAAAATAACGATGGGGGTAAGGGAAATCGTCGCGAACCGTCACATCAAGCTCGTCGAGACAGTGGCGGAAGACATTGCGGCAATGTGTCTGGAGGATCTTCGCGTAAGGTCTGTACGGGTTCGCGTCGAGAAGCTCGACATCCTTCCGGATGCGGCCAGTGTGGGGGTTGAGCTCGAACGTTTTTCACAAGTCTGAACCGCAGTCCGATCACGCCTCACAGGCGTGGTTGCCCCTGTACGGGTTGGCGCCGTTTGCAATTCTGCACAGGCTGAATCAGCGGCCGCGCCCGCACCGCGAGCGGACCCATGCGTGCACTTCCCGTCGCGCGCGGATTGCAGAAACTCCAGCATTTGCAATTATTTGGCGGACTGCCTCCGCGGCGCGCAGTGCCATAAAAAGGCTAGCAATTCCCGCATCTGAAGGGCCAATTGACGCCCATTCGTCAACAGGGTTTTCCACAGATAGCGGGGATAGCGAGGCAGTGCCTGGGTCCCACCGCGGGCAGCGTCGGCGTTGACGACAGATCGAGCGCGGGGCACATAGATCCCATGCGGCCCAATTCGTTCGAACGCCCAGCGGAGCCGGAGGGTTCCACAGGCGTCGTCAGGCACCCTTCCAGCGCATGGCGCCGAGCTTATCCAGGCGCGGCTTGCGACCATGCCCGGAAGTCCCGGCGTCTACCGCATGCTCGGCGCCAAGGGCGACTTCCTTTACGTCGGCAAGGCGAGAAATCTCAAGAAGCGGATCGCCAACTACGTCCACGTCGCGCGCCTCGGGCCGCGGCTACGCCGCATGGTCGCCGAAACCGTGGCGCTCGAGATCGTCACGACACACACCGAGGCCGAGGCGCTGCTGCTCGAGGCCAACCTTATCAAGCGCCACCGGCCCCGCTACAACATCGTCCTGCGCGACGACAAGTCGCTGCCGTGCATCCTCGTTACCGGCGACCACGCCTATCCCCAGGTGCTGAAGCATCGCGGCGCCCAGTCGCGGCGGGGCGACTACTTCGGTCCCTTCGCCTCGGCCTGGGCGGTCAACCGAACACTCGTTGCGCTGCAGCGGGCGTTCCTGCTGCGGAGCTGCTCCGACGCCGTTTTCGCGGCGCGCACCCGGCCCTGCCTGCTCCATCAGATCAAGCGCTGCGCCGCGCCCTGCGTCGGGCGCATCAGCGAGGCCGACTATGGCGAGCTCGTCGAGTGAGGCGCGCGCGTTTCTCCGCGGCGAAAGCCAGCGAATCCAGCAGGACCTGGCGCGGCGAATGGAGGCGGAGGCGGCGGCGCTGGACTTCGAAGAAGCGGCCCGCTACCGCGACCGCATCCGGGCGCTGACCGCCGTCCAGTCGCACCAGGACATCAATCTCGAAGGCATCGGACGAGGCCGACGTCGTCGCCGCCCATCAGGCCGGCGGCCAGACCTGCATCGAGGTCTTCTTCTTCCGCGCCGGCTGCAATTATGGCAATCGCGCCTACTTCCCCTCTCATGCCGAGAGCGCCAGCGCCGGAGCGGTGATATCCGCCTTCCTCGGTCAATTCTACGCCGACCGAACGCCGCCGCCGCTCATCCTGCTCAGCCATCCCCTGCCCGATCAGGCGATCATCGCCGAGGCCCTGTCCGTGCACGCCGGCCGGCGCGTGCAGCTTGCGGCGCCCCAACGCGGGGCCAAGGCGAACCTGGTCGAACACGCGCTGGCGAACGCCCGCGCCGAGCTCGGCCGGCGGGTCGCCGAAAGCGCCTCCCAGCGTCGTCTGCTCGAAGGGCTGGCGCGGGCGCTGCAGCTCGAAGCGCCGCCGCGCCGGATCGAGGTCTACGACAACAGCCACGTCTCGGGAAGCGAGGCGGTGGGCGCGATGATCGTCGCCGGGCCGGAGGGCCTGACAAGGCCGCCTATCGCAAGTTCACCATCCGCCAGCGCGATATCGCGCCGGGTGACGACTACGCGATGATGCGCGAGGTGCTGACCCGCCGTTTCGCCGGGCCCGCCGCGCTGCGGCCGAACGTGCACCGCGAGGTCGAAGCGGAAGGCGAGTCGCGGCGGCGAACCATGGCCGGATCTGGTCCTGATCGACGGCGGTCCGGGTCAACTTGCCGTCGGCGTCGAGGTCTTCGCCGATCTCGGGATCGTCGACGTGGCGCTGGCGGCGATCGCCAAGGGGCCCGACCGCAATGCCGGGCATGAGCGGATCTACCGGCCCGGCTTGCCGCCGCTGTCGCTGGAAGCCGCGCTCGCCGGTGCTCTACTTCCTGCAGCGACTGCGCGACGAGGCCCATCGCTTCGCCATCGGCAGCCACCGCGCCCGCCGGTCGGCCCGGCTGAGCCGCTCGACGCTGGACGAGATCCCGGGCATTGGCCCCCACCGCAAGAAGGCGCTGCTCCACCACTTCGGCTCAGCGCGCGCGGTCAGCCGCGCCGGCCGCGGCGATATCGAAGCGGTTCCGGGAATCAGCCGGGCATGGCCAATAAGATCTATGAATGGTTCCATGCGGAGCGATAGAATGGCCTGAGATGGAAGCCAACCTTCCGAACATGCTGACGTTGTCGCGGATCCTGGCGACGCCGGTGGTCTGTCTCCTGCTTCTCGCCGGCACCGTGACCGGCTCATGGCTGGCCTTCGCCGTCTACCTCTATGCCTGCATTACCGATTTCTTCGACGGCTATCTTGCCCGTGCCCGCAGCCAGCAGTCGAGCTTCGGCCGCTTTCTCGATCCCGTCGCCGACAAGCTGCTGGTCGCCTCGATCCTGCTCATCCTTGGTCGGCATCGACCGGCTGAGCGGCGTCGACATGCTGGCCGCGATCGTCATCCTCTGCCGCGAGATCCTGGTTTCGGGACTGCGCGAGCATCTTGCCGAGATCCAGGTCGGCATGCCGGTCACCCGGCTGGCCAAGTGGAAGACGACGATCCAGATGATCGCCATCGGCCTGCTTGTTGTCGGCGATGTCGGCCCGGCGGTGTTCGGGATGACCATGGCCGAGATCGGCGCCTACGGGCTATGGCTGGCGGCGGCGTTGACCCTGGTCACTGGCTACGATTACCTGCGCGCCGGGATGACGCACATGAGCGCCGATGCTGACGCCGGCGCCCGCCGGGCTGCCGATCAAGCGCGCGGATCCGGCTCGCGATCTCGGCTAGGACGGTATGAGAATTTCCCTGTTTTGCCGCTCTGCGCGAGAACGAGGGTGCGCGCTGGTCTGCACCTGACGCTGAGGACGCCGAAGCCGCGGTCCGTCGGGACAAGGCGGCGGAATGAACGCGTTCGATCCTTGCGTCCGCACTATGGACGCCATCTTTTTCGACTTCGACGGTGTGCTGGCAGAGTCCGCTGACATCAAGACCCGCGCCTTCAGGGAGATGTACAAGGACTATGGCGACGACGTTCTGGCCGGCGCCCTCGCCCATCATCGCGCCCACGGCGGCGTCTCGCGCATCCAGAAGATCCGCTATTGCCACCGCGAACTGCTCGGTATCGCCCTCGGTCACGACGAGCTGGCTAGCCTGGGGCGCCGTTTCTCACGGCTGGTCGTCGATGCCGTCGTCGACTCGGACTGGGTCGAAGGCGCGCGCGAGCTGCTCGATGCGCTCGTTGGCCACCGCCCCCTGTTCGTCGTTTCCGGAACGCCCGAGCCGGAGCTCCGCGACATCGTCGCCCGCCGGAACATGACTGATTACTTCACTGGAGTCCGCGGTTCGCCGCCCGACAAGGTCACGATCATCCGCGAGCTGCTCGCTGATCACGGCCTGACAGCCGGGCGGGTGCTGTTCATCGGCGACGCGATGACCGATCACGACGCCGCACGGAAGACCGGGCTGCCGTTCATCGGCCGCGTTGCGCCTGACGAAGCGAGCCCGTTTCCGCCGGCGACCACGGTCGTACCCGACCTGCGTCATCTCCCAGTCTAAGCATTCACTCAGCCCGCGGGGTTCCCAGATGGCCGACGACACGGCGCCGGGTCCGGAAAAAGCCTATGCCAGCGCGCGTTTCATGGGCAGCCGCCACGCCCGGCCGCTGCGCATCCTCTCGGAATACCTGCATCCGGAGTCCCGGTTCGAGGGCCTCAGGATCAGCGACACGATCGTCTTCTTCGGCTCGTCGCGACTGCAGTCCCGCGAGGTCGCCGAGGCCGCGCTCGAAGCGGCGCGGGCGACCGGCGGCGATGAGAGCGCCGCGGCCGCGCAGGTCGCGGATGTCGCGTTACTACGAGGAGTGCCGCGAGTTGGCCCGCCGGCTGACCGCCTGGTCCAAGGGTCTGGAAGAGAAGAACCGGCGCTTCGTCGTCTGCACCGGCGGCGGACCGGGCATCATGGAAGCGGCGAACCGCGGCGCCTCGGATGCGCGCGGGATGAACATCGGCCTGTCGATCTCGATCCCGAACGAACAGTGCGGCAACCCCTACATCACCCGCAACCTGGGCTTCGAGTTCCACTACTTCTTCATGCGCAAATTCTGGTTCGTTTATCTGGCCAAGGCGCTGGTCGCCTTCCCCGGCGGCTTCGGCACGCTCGACGAGGTCTTCGAGGTTCTGACCCTGATCCAGACCGGAAAGCTGCGCAAGCGCCTGCCTATCGTGCTTTACGGCCGAACGTTCTGGGACAGGGTGCTCAACCTCGATGCGCTGGTCGAGTTCGGCACCATCAGCGCCCGGGATCTGGAACTGTTCCACCGCGCCGACAGCGTCGATGAGGCGTTCGCCTTCATCACCCGGGAACTCAGCGGCAGCGCCCTGGAGACGCCCGGCGGCCACCTGTAGGCAGCGACGGCCGATAACTACGGCTGTTTGAGGACGACCCGGCGCGCGGGCGCCGTCTTGCCGAGCTGACCGATAAGCTTGGGTATAAGAACCTTCGCCGCCTCAACCGGATCGGACGTTGGCAACGCAGCGCTCATGGAGCCCTGCCACAAAGGCGGCGAATCGCTGTTGCCGACGATGAAGTCGAGATTGTACTGGGTTGGAGGTTCGAGAGGATTGCCGCCGCCAGAAGTCGTACTCGATGATCACGTTCGGCATCTGCGGCGCGTCACCGACGGGTCCCTGGTCGCCAAAATCTACGCCTGGGACTTCGTCTTCCGACTCCGCTGTTTCTTCCTGCATGCCGCTATCGATGGCGCCCGACGGGATCGGGCTGACATCATGACTTTTCTGCAGGCCAAAGGTCAGAAGCAGCGATGCATCGAAGCGAATGGTATAGCCGCGGGCAGTGAGCGCCTGCTCGATTATCCCCTGAATCTGCGTATCAATGTCATTGTAGATCTCGGCCACAACCGCAATCGGTCCGCTTGCCGGAACCGGCTCTTCGCCGGCCACCGCCCGGAGGAC
Organism: uncultured Alphaproteobacteria bacterium; assembly: GCA_963789785.1. Taxonomy (GTDB): domain Bacteria; phylum Pseudomonadota; class Alphaproteobacteria; order Rhodospirillales; family Defluviicoccaceae; genus JAEULH01. Next base: position 31,940 of record CAWBNC010000025.1, read on the forward strand.
ACCCACATCCGTCGATTGCGCCCTCGCTACTTCGGGCAACACAACAATGAGGGCCATGCACAAGAGCCCGATCGCAGTTTTCGTCATCGCAGTGCTCGCTCCGTGCTGAAGCCGTTGCTCAGGTGACGCTCGCCGCCGCAGCGGCGGCCCTCGACGCCAGTTGACCCGTCGCGCCTTCATAGGCGCGCATCAGAGTGCGGGTCAACTCGCCAGGTTGGAACCGGTGGTGATCGATCTCGCGGACCGGCGTCACCTCGGCCGCCGTTCCGGTGAGAAAGACCTCCGTTGCGCGCGAAAGTTCGGCTGGCGTGATCGGCCGCTCGACCACCTCGATCCCGCGGTCGCGGGCGAGCTCGATGACGGTCTGACGGGTAATCCCGTCGAGAAAGCAGTCGGGCGTCGGCGTGTGCAGCCGCCCGTCGCCCATGACGAAGAAGATGTTGGCGCCCGTCGCCTCGGCAACGAGACCGCGCCAGTCGAGCATCAGCGCGTCGTCATAGCCCTGCGCTTCGACCGCGTGCTTCGACAGGGTGCAGATCATGTACAGCCCCGCCGCCTTGGCCATGACCGGGGCGCAATCCGGCGGCGGCCGATGCCATGGTGCTGTTTTCAGCCGGATGCCGCGCAGGCGCGCCTCCGGTGAGAAGTACGACGGCCACGACCAGGCCGCGATCGCCAGATGTATTCGGTTGTTCTGCGCCGAAACGGCCATCATTTCGCTTCCACGCCAGGCGACCGGGCGGATATAGCCGTTGACGATGCCGTTGGCCCGCAGCGTTTCCGCGCAGGCCCGGTCAAGATCGTCGACACTCAGCGGCAGCCTGAAGCCCATGATCCGTGCCGACGCGGCGAGGCGCACGGAATGCCCGGTCAGTTTGAAAATCGAGCCGTTGTAAGCGCGCTCGCCCTCGAACACCGACGAGGCGTAATGCAGCCCGTGGGTCAGGACGTGCAGCCTGGCGTCGCGCCATGGCACCAGTTCGCCGTCATACCAGATGAAGCCGTCTCGGTCGTCGTAAGGGGGGGTGATCATGTCGCGAAGGTCCACAAGAGAAAGCAGGGCGCAATAATGTTGCGGGAGCACCGCATAGCTGTTGCGCTTGCTATCACCGCGTGCGATATATGTCAACGTTACTGTCGTAGTTCGAAGACATGGCGTTCGATCTCGTGCACGACCCCGCGACTCTTCCGGCCGCCCGCGCGACGAAGCGCCGTCAGGATAACGCTGCCGGTGAGCAGCCCGGTGCGACGCGGCCGCTGGCCGGTGAACGGGAGTTGCGCCAGGCCACGGAGCTTCTTTTCTTTGCCTACCGAGACTTCACCGGTGACGCCGACAGGTTGCTCGTCCGCTACGGATTTGGCCGCGCCCACCACCGGGCGATCTATTTCGTCGGCCGCAACCCGGGGATCAATGTCGGCGATCTCCTTGCCATTCTCAAAATCACGAAGCAGAGCCTCGCCCGCGTCCTTGGCGAGCTGATGCGCGACGGCTTCATCGTCCAGCGCCCCGACAGCGCCGACCGCCGGCGCCGCCGGCTCTATCTCAGCGACGAGGCCGTCGCCATGGAACGGATGCTGAGCGATGCTCAGGCCGGGCGGTTGCAGACCGCCTTGCGGACAGCCGGACCGGAAGCGGCGGCCGGTTTTCGCGCCGTGCTGCGGGCGATGATCGATCCCCGGGACCGGAAACGCTGTGACTAGAAGCTCCGGCGATCAAGCCGAACTCCCTCACCCAACACGCTCCCAGCGGAAGAGGGCTTCATCGCCGTGCGGGGAGAGCGAGGGTCGAGGCAGGATTGCGACAATGAGCGAAGCCGCGGCGCACATCCTCGTTGTCGATGACGACGGCAAGCTGCGCAAGCTGCTGGCGCGGTATCTGACCGAACACGGGTTCATCGTCGCCACCGCCAGCGATGCGCCGGACGCGCGCGGCAAGCTCGCCAGCGCCGCGTTCGACCTGATCATTCTTGACCGGATGATGCCGGGAGAAAGCGGGCTCGACTTTGCCGCCGGGCTGCGGCGAACGAGCGCGGTGCCGATCCTGATGCTGACCGCGATGGGCGAGGCCGAGGACCGGATCGCCGGTCTCGAACGCGGCGCCGACGACTACCTGACCAAGCCGTTCGAGCCGAAGGAGCTGCTGCTCCGGATCAACAGCATCCTCCGCCGGGCACCACCGGTCGGCGGCCAGGGAAACGAGGTTCGCCTCGGCGCACTGACCTTCGCCCTCGATCGCGGCGAACTCCTCGCTTTCGACGGCCCGATCCGCCTGACCACGGCCGAAGCGGCCCTGCTGGGGACACTGGCGGCGCGTCAGGGCATGATCCTCAGCCGTGAAGACCTGATCGAACTCACGGGCGCGGCGGTCGGCGACCGCGCCGTCGACGTCCAGGTTACCCGGCTCAGGCGAAAGATCGAACCGGACCCGCGCGAGCCACGTTACCTGCAGACCGTGCGCGGCAAGGGCTACGTCCTTAGACCGGACTAGTGGTTCGATGCTGACGGCTGATACCCGTCCGTCAGCTGAATCGAACCACCAGAGCATTGATGCGGTGGGCTGATTCAGCTGACGCTTGAGGACCCAAGCGTCAGGATCAGACCACTAGGGCCGACCCGCAGATGCCGAAGAGTTACTTTCCGCGCAGCCTCATGGGCCGGGCGCTGCTGATCGTGGTGACACCGCTCATCGTCCTGCAGATCGTCTCCGCCTACATCTTCTACGAAAGCCACTGGGACCAGGTGAGCAAGCGGCTGGCGCTCGGCGTCGCCGGCGACATCACCCTGCTCACCGATCTTCTCCGGCGGTTTCCCGATGCGGACAATCGTGCGTGGCTGCTCGAAGCCGCGGCCCGCGACATGGATATCCACGCTCGTCTCGAACCCGATGCGATCCTTGCCAGCACCTTGTCCGGGCAGACCTCGGTCGAGGGCGAACTGCGCCGGGCGCTGTTGAGCAAGGAAATCGGGAAGCCCTTCCGCGTCGATTCGCGATCCGAGGACAACAAGATCATCGTTGTCGTCCAACTCTCCGAGGGGGTCCTGGAGGTAACGACGCCCCTCGCCAGGCTGTTCAGCAAGACGACCTATATTTTCATTCTGTTTACGGTCGGCACCTCGCTGATCCTCCTTGGGGTTTCGACGATGTTCATGCGCGCCCAGGTGCGCCCCGTGCTTCGCCTTGCCCGGGCGGCGGAAGCCTTCGGCAAGGGTCGCGAGATGGACACCTTCCGGCCCCAGGGCGCGCGTGAGGTACGCCGGGCCGCCCTCGCCTTCATCGCCATGAAGACGCGCATCCAGCGCCAGATTTCCCAGCGGACGACAATGCTGGCCGGCGTCTCGCACGACCTGCGCACGCCGCTGACCCGGATGCGCCTCGAACTCGAGATGATGCCCGAGGACGACGGCGTTCGGGCGCTGAAGGATGACGTTGTCGAGATGGAACGGATGCTGGAGGGCTACCTCGCCTTCGCCCGCGGCGAGGGCGCGGAGAAGCCGGAGCTGCGCAACGTTGCGGAGCTTCTCGACGACGTGGTCCGTCAGACGCTGCGTTCAGGCGCCGCCGTCGCGTACCGCAGCCGTGGCGATCTGACCATCCCCGTCCGGCCGAACGCCTTTCTCCGCTGCATGACCAACCTGCTCGAAAACGCGTCGCGCTACGGCTCACGGGTCGAGGTCCAGGCCGAGCGGCGCGGCGGCGCCATCGAGATCCTGATCGACGATGACGGCCCCGGCATACCCGAGGATTTGCGCGAGGAGGTATTCAAGCCGTTCTACCGGGCCGAGAACTCGCGCAACCCCGAGACGGGTGGCGTCGGCCTCGGCATGACCATCGCCCGCGACCTGGTCCGAAGCCACGGCGGGGAGATCTTTCTCACCGATTCGCCGTTGGGAGGCCTCCGGGTCCGGGTCCGGCTTCCCCTTTAGCCAAATCGACCGGACACGCAACCGCACTCAGTATAGCCGGCCGCCGTCGGGTACGCGCTTTGTCGGCGCAATCAGCACGACCTCGCCTTCGTCGTCCGGGAAGCCGAGAACCAGCACCTCCGAAAGGAACCTGCCAATCTGACGGGACGGAAAGTTGACGACCGCGGCAACCTGGCGGCCGATCAAGTTTTCCAGATCGTGGTTGCGGGTGATCTGCGCCGAGCTCTTTTTCTCGCCGAGCGTGGCGCCGAAATCGATCCAGAGCTTGAGCGCCGGCTTGCGCGCCTCAGGATAGGGCTCGGCCCGACGGATGGTGCCGACCCGGATATCGACGCGAAGAAAATCGTCGTAGGCGATCCGGGGGGTGAGCGACGGCGGGCTGGTGGGCAAGCGTATAGCGATGTCGGGAACCGAAGGCGGCGCGCCCGAAGGCGGCCGCCATTCGGCTCAGCTAAAGTTAAGCGGCAGGCTGCTTCATCTTCAGCGCCATGTCCTTGATCTCGTCAAGGGTGGCGGAGATGCGGGCATTGATCGTGCTGGTCGCTTCTTCGTTCGACTTGGCAACCATCTCGGCGAGCTCACGCATGTTCGACAGCGCCCGCTCGAAGGCGTCCTTGGCCAGCTCGGCCTGTCTGGCGGCGACTTCGGTCGGCGATCCGGCTTTGGAGAGAACGTCGACGGCCTTGGAGGCCTCGTTCATCGTCTCCTGCAGGATCTCAGCCTGCCGCTTGGCGACGGCCTGCATGCCTTCGAGAGCGACGCGGTTGGCGGCGGTCAGCGCTTCCATGTTCTTCTTCTGGCTCGCCATCAGCGAATCCATGTCGACGCCGGGCAGATGGTACTGCTTCAGCATCTTGGAGAATTCTTCCATCATCTTCCCGGGGTCCATGTCCTTCATATACTTCGTGACGTCAAAGAGTGGATCTGGGCTCTTGGCCATAACTGTGTCTCCTAAGCCCGCGAGCGGCGAGCTGAATTGGGGTTCCAACGCTCGGGCAGTATGTTCGCCCGCCCCCGCACTGTCAATGTTTATGTTGCAGTGCACAAAAATGCCTCGGAAGCCGCATCTTGGCGCTAACTCATTGCTGTATAGTTGCAATTCTGAAAGGCGGTCAGCGCGTGGTAGCAGCGCGCCCAACTTTTTGCTGCATCGCGGCAGCCCGTTTGCGACGGGTTCGGTGAAGCGCGACCCGCCTCACCCCGCCGGCGACGGCTCGGGATCTCCGGCCGCGGGCGCAGACGGCGGCTCCGTCTCGGGATCCTTCACAGGCCGCAGGGGGCCCGGCAGGCGACGGGCGAGCAATTCGGCGCGCTGCAGGTTGCGGTCAAGCGCGGCCATGGTCTTGGCCATGTCGAGGCTGTCGTCATCGAGCCAGGTGCGCAGGGTGGCGAGATAGACGACGGCCAGCCCTTTCACCCGCAGCGAGCCGACGACGCCCGTCGTCGACAGTCCGGCGGCCTCCAGCATCCACGCGATCGACGCGGCGAAACCCGGGGCGAGCTGCACGGCGGTCAACGGGTCGCCCGGCAGCGCCCTGACGATGGCGACAACGCCGTCGCGCTCGGCGGCAAGCGCGTCGAATCGGCGCATCAGAATGTCGAACAGCCGGTCGCGGGGCATGTCCTCCGGATCGGCCGGCCCGGCCACAAGAACCTGCCGGTCGGTGCGGGCGAGCAGACCGGCGAGCAGGGCGAAGCGGGTGGGAAACACCGCATACGCGTCGACAAGGGAAACGCCGGCATCGGCCGCCACGGCGGCAAGCGAGGCCGACTGCCAGCCGCCGGCGGCGGCCCTTTTCAGCGCCGAATGCATGATCCGCTCGCGCAGATCCTGAACGTCAGTCGACACGCGATGCCCCTTTCAACTCCGTTGTCATCGCAACCGCCCTTCAAATCGCAAGCGGGCGAAACCAAGATATGGAAGGAGATGGGAACCGAGCAAAGGCCCGCGAAACGATTGGCGACGGTTGGAAGCGCGAGCAACTTCATGAACACGATGCGTCTTGATCGCGGATCGCCCGGCATCAGAGCCGCGGCGGCTCCCATCCTCGGAGCCGAGGAGGAGCGCGATCTCGCGATCCGCGCCGAAGCGGGCGATGCCGACGCCATGAACCGGCTCGTCGCCAGCCACCTCCGCTTCGTTGTCAAGATCGCCCGATCCTATCGCGGCTGGGGCCTGCCGATGAGCGACCTCGTCCAGGAGGGCACCCTTGGCCTGATCCAGGCCGTGCGCCGGTTCGATCCGCACCGCGGCGTTCGCCTGTCGACCTACGCGGGCTGGTCGGTGCGCGCCGCCATCCAGGAGTCGGTCCTGCGCTCATGGTCGGTGGTGCGTCTTGGCACCTCGAACGCACAGAAGAGCCTTGCGCTCAATTTCAAGCGCATCATGGCGGCCGCCGACCAGGAGAACCGGGAGATCAGCGAGGATCTCGCTGCCGGCATGGCCGCACGCTTCGGCGTCACCATGACCGAGGTCATCGCGGTGGCAAGGCGGATGGCCGGTGGCGATCGCTCGCTCGACCAGGCAACGGGCTCGGCGCCAACGGCGCTAGACCGACTGCCTAGCCCGGACCCGAGCCCGGAGAGCATCGCCGTCGTGTCGAGCGAGCAGCGATTCGTAGCCGCGGCACTGAGCGCCGCGTTGCAACGGCTGTCGCTGCGCGAGCAGACGGTGATCCGGAAGCGCTACTTCGCTGAAGCGCGCTACACCTTCGAGGCGATCGGTCGCGAACTTGGAGTCTCCAAGGACCGCGTGCGCCAACTCGAAGCCAAAGCCCTGGGCAAGCTGCGGGATCTTCTCGGCGACAGCATCCCCCGCCCCTTCGTCTGAAGGGGCACTTGAGCGGGGGTTCAGCGCGCTTTGGGCGGAGCGGCCGCGTATGCCTTTGAAGTTAGCAGCGCCACGGCAATTCCTTGGATCGCCATGCCCTGCCAGGGCTCGCGATGACGC
>CAWBNC010000026.1:0-15807 GCA_963789785.1 uncultured Alphaproteobacteria bacterium
GGTGGGTAGCCACGGGCGACGCACGCGTTGACGACCGGTGCCGGCAAATACGGCGCTCTACATGATTCAAACGATTGAGAGACGGGGCGTTAGGCCTTGAACGATCGCAGCCAAGCAAGACAGGCGGGAGGTCGGAAATGTACGTGCGCATCAATGGTTGCCGGCTCTTCTTCGATGTGGAGGGAGCCAAGCTCGTCATCGATGGTCCGCGGATGCGAGAAAAGCCGACCGTTGTCCTTGTCCACGGCGGCCCCGGGCACGACCACACCTTGTACAAACCGGACTTCGGCGCGTTGGCCGACGTGGCGCAGTTGATTTATTACGACCAGCGCGGACATGGCCGCAGCGATCCGGCTTCGCCGGCAACATGGACGCTGAGTCCAGTGGGCCGAGGATCTAAAGGGCCTTTGCGAGCACCTCGGCATTGACCGGCCGATCGTCGTCGGCACCTCTTTTGGCGGCTTCGTCGCTCAGACCTATGCCTCGCAGTATCCCGATCATCCGGCGGCGCTCATCCTCATCAGCACGGCGACGCGCCTCGACGCGGGGGCTGCGGTGAGCATCTTCGCGAGGCGCGGCGGAACGCTTGCCAGATCGATCGCGGCCCGCTTCTTCCGCGAGCCGAGCGAGGATGCCGCCCTCGAGTTCGTCAAGATCTGCGTCCCGCTCTTTCGAGCGCGCTCCGCGGCGGCGCTGGCCGACGAAACCAACCGTACCATCCTGCGAACGCCGGTCGTGACGCACTTTGTCAAGCCGGACGGCGAGTATCATCGCATGGACCTCCGGTCCGGCTTGGCGCGGGTCACATGCCCAACGCTCGTTCTTGGTGGTGAGCAGGATCCGATCACCCCCATCGAGCTCAGCGAGGAACTTGCCGACGCACTCGGCTCGAAGGTCGTCCGCTTCGAGCGACTGCCCGATTGCGGCCATCCGGTGTTCAAGGACGACCCGAACCGCGCGTTCGCATTGATCCGTGACTTTATGCAGTCCATCGTCGCTGATGGTGCGGCATCGGGGGGCACCGATGGATGACTCCATCCGGCCAAATCAACCTACCGCCGCTGTTCAGATGTGCGCTGCCTTTCGTAGCCGGCCAAACGCGTAATGCTCGCCCGAATTGCTTGACGAGATTTTTTCCCGATCCGGTGCCAACGGCGGGAGTACCGTCATGCCCCCGACCTCAAAGCCTCAGCACATCTTCTTCCCAGGAACCGCGCAAGAAGGTGACCACCTCGAAAGAACCGTCGTCCGACCAGAGGACGCGGAGGAGTTTGCTGTCGCGCCACACATCAAGGCCGTAGGGCAGATCCGGCCCGCCGTGCTGCCGCTCGAGTGCATGCCGATAGCCGGGCGAGGATGCCTCCCCGGCTGACAACTCGTTGAACGGCGTCCAGTGATTGAGGATCCACCCTCCTGTTTCGAAGACGATCAGACGAACCGGGCCACGCTGGGTTTCCACCGTGCCGCGCTCACGGACGAGCGGCAGCAGGTGATCGCGAATTGCGAGCGCGCGGTCATCGCTGGAGGAGGCGAGTCTCAGGTTCATGTGGGTTGCCGCTTGCCCATCCAAAATCCCAACCGCATCTCTTACCATCAAGCGGCGAGGGTCTATGCAACTCTTCGAGTGTCAGAACTGCGGCCAACTGCTCTTCTTCGAGAATACCCGCTGCGAGCGCTGCGGGCTCCTCCTCGGTTACCTCCCGGAGCTATCCACCCTAAGCGCCCTGGAATGGGAGGAGGGCGGCTGGTGGCGACCTCTCGCGGCCAGCGGACCGGCCGTAGCTGGTTTTGCGCCAATGTCGCCCACCAGGCCTGCAACTGGCTGGTGCCGGCGGGAAGCTCGAACATTTTCTGTGACGCCTGCGCCCTCAACCGGACCATTCCCGACCTGAGCGAGCCCGAGAACCTCAGCCGCTGGCAACGTCTGGAGGCGGCCAAGCATCGCCTCGTCTACGGACTGCTGCGGCTTCATCTGCCGCTGGTCGGCCGGACGGAAGAACCGGAAACCGGACTGGCGTTCGACTTTCTGGCAGGCTCCGGCACCGGTTCTCCTCGATCCGACGGAAATCATCACCGGCCACGCCCGTGGGCTTATCACGATCGATATCGCCGAGGCGGACGATGCCGAACGCGAGCGCCACCGCCAGGACATGGCCGAGCCCTTCCGGACGCTGCTCGGACACTTTCGCCACGAGATCGGCCATTACTACTGGGATCGCCTCGTCCGAGGCGGCGTCTGGCTGAATTCGTTCCGCGATCTGTTCGGCGACGAGCGTCAGGATTACCAGACGCGCTTGCGGAGGCACTATGCCGTGGGGCCGCGGCCGGATTGGCAGCAGTATTTTGTCAGCGGCTATGCCGGTGCCCATCCCTGGGAGGATTTTGCCGAGACCTGGGCGCACTACCTGCATATCGTCGATGCGCTGGAGACGGCCTACGCCTTCGGCCTGCATGTCCGCCCGCGGGCGGGACGCGATCCGGCGCTGAGCGTGACGGTCGATTTCGATCCGTATCGTCAGACCGACTTCGACGTCCTCGTCCGCGCGTGGCTGCCGCTCACCTATGCCGTCAATAGCCTCAACCATAGCGTCGGCCAGCCCGACCTCTACCCGTTCGTCCTCGCGCCGACGGTCATGGGCAAGCTGCGGTTCATTCACGGCCTTGTTCATCAGGCGGCGCTGCCCGGCAGCGCCACTTCGCCCAGCACCGCCGCGTAGTGGCACACAGCGGCGGCGGCGACGAAGCCATGCCAGATCGCCTGCTGATAGGGCAGTCGCTCCCACAGGTGAAACAGGACACCGACGCTGTAGAGAACGCCGCCGATCACCAACAGCAGGATCGCCGACCGCGACATCGATGCGAGGATCGGCTCGATGGCCACGATCATCGTCCAGCCGAGAAACAGGTAGAGCCCGACCGAAAGGCGGGCGAAGCGGTTCACCCAAATCAGCTTCAGCATCACGCCAGCGCCCGCCACTGCCCACACGTACACGAGCAGCCAGTAACTCCACGGGCCGGCCAGTTTCGCCGCAAGAAAGGGCGTGTAGGTGCCGGCGATCATCAGGAAGATGGCGGCGTGATCGAAGCGGCGGAGCCGATCACGGTGCGCCGGTCCGCTGCTGGTATTGTAAAGCGCCGAGCAGATCAGCATGGCGAGGAGTCCGCAGCCGTACACGATCAAGCTGAGGATCAGCGGAAGGTTTTCCTGCGGAAGCGCGACAGCGATCAGAACAGCGACACCGACGACGGCGGCGATGATAGCGATCCGGTGCACCCAGGCATCGGCTCGCCGCTCGCCTTCACTTAAGGGCCGGGCGTCGCAAGATGAATTCGTCGTGATTGCCTTTCTCCCGAGGTTGTTTTCGCGGCCCCTTCAGTCCGTTGGAGTTAATGCCGGCTGTCCCTCGCGGTGGAGGTCCTATGACCTTGCTGTCTTTATCCATACCCATACCACCCCGCCAGCACCCCCAGCGCCGCGACCAGGATCCCCTGCGCCTGCTCGACGCGCACCGGCCGCCGCCCCAGCCCTGCCGCATCGCCCACTCGCGGATCGAGCGCTGCAGGCCGACGACGTGCCAGACGCAGCTGCCGGCCGGACTGCCGAGCCCGCCCAGCGCATCCAGCGCCTCGCCGACACGGCGCCGCGCGTCAACCTGCGCGTCGGTGAGATCGCCCGGCCCTCCACCGCCCGGCAAGCGCACCAGCGGCATGCAGCGGACGACGTCGAACCGGGCGATGGTGAACTGCGCCTGGAAGTCGCGCGCGGCGTCGTGCATCTCCTGGGTGATCGTGCCGGCGCGCAGCATGATGCCGAGCGTGTCGACGGTGCGATGGTGGACGACCGGCCGGCCGTCGGGATCGGCCTCGTAGACCGGTTCCAGCAGTTCGTCCTTCCTGCGGATCGTCGGCAGCCCGGTGACGACGCGCGCCGAGGTCTTGCGCTTGCGCCTGGCCATTACGCCACCTCCCTCTGTCCGTAGAGCCGCGTCGCCTCGTTGACCAGCGCCTGGCGCGTCCAGTCGTCGCGGACGTCCGCCGAGCCGGATCACGACGATCCCCTGCTTGCGCCACGCCGCCCGGCGCATCGCGAACAGCTCCTCCTCGCCGGGCGGCGTCTGCGGCAGGTGGCGGTCCAGCGACCCTCTCGGCTCACCGCGCATGGCTCACCTCGCGCAGCAGAGCGGCGTAGCCGGCGACATCGACGGCGGAGTCGAGATGCGACGGATCGTGTGAGAGCCGGGCCAGCTTCAGATCGATCAGGCACAGCGCCACCTGCGCCGGGGTCACGGTGATCCCGAGCACCAGCGACCAGCGCGCGGCGACGGCGGCGAAGCTCTCCGCCGCCGGCCCGTAGATCCGCTCGCGGTGCTCGATCACGCCGGCGGCGTGCTGCAGCAGCATGGCGGCGTTCATTGCTGGGCCCCCAGCCACGGGCTTCTTGGCGACAGCGCTGAAGGTGGCGCCGACCGATCGGCCCAAAGCCGGTGTCGGCGCCGCAACCGCACGAAGTCCGATGTGACCCACCAGATCACACGCAGCACCTCAAACAGCTGCAGGGTACGTCGGATCTTCTCGATCGACAGGCCGGTGATCGTGGGGAGCCGGCCGACTGGAACGAGGCCCGTGTCGTCAGCCGCGGCCTCCAAGGCATGCAAGACGCGAAGCTGATGGTCATGCAGGTAGGGGAGGAGCCGGTCGATGGGCTCGGCCGGTCGCATGTCATAGACGCCCGTGCGACGCAGCGCCGGCAGCACCTCGTGGGTGACCCAACGCTTGAAACGTCGCGCCTCCGGTTTGCGACTGCTCAGGATCAACGCGTACAGGCCGGCCTCGCTGACGATGGTGAGGGGCTGTCGTCCGCCAAGGGTGTCACTTGAAATGACATCCTTTTCGTCATCGTCGAGTTGGCGTGCTGCCTGACGAGGGTTTGCCACGTCCAGCGCCCGGCAGATGTCGTTGAGCACGAACCACGCTTCGCCGTCCCGATCCAACAACCGAACCGCGGTGCGCTCTTCGAACATGAAAATCGAAAGGTCAGACATCAGCAGCCTCCCAACCGGTTCGCCAGCACCCCGGCGGCGTGCTGCAGCAGCATGGCGGCGTTCATCGGACGGCCTCCTCGCCTGCGTCGGCCCGATCCGTCGCACCGTCCGAAACTGCGGTTTCGCCTGTGGATAACTTTGCGGCTGGTAGGCTGGTAGCGGGAACCTGCTGCCTTCGCGCGTTTCGCCCCTTGTGTACTGTGGGCGCGGATTGCCTCAGCGGCCAATCTGGCGCCGGCCTGCCGCTGTGCCTCCCGCTGCGCTTCGCTCGGCCCGTTGCGCCACGGGCTCGATCCCAGCCGGAACGGCCAGGCGGACAGGCACGGCCGTGCACAGCCGCACTTCGTTCGCCGAGCCGGCACAGCAGTCGATGCAGCGCGCCCGCATCGCCCGGAGCAGCGGCTTCATCGGCTTGTGCCCGGCGGCTCCAGCTCGGCTCGCGGCTCACCCGCCGCGGATCGCGGCCGACATCCCAGCCCTGGCGCTTTTCCAGAAGCGCCATCTGCGCTGGCGTTCATCGCGCACCTCCGATCCCCTGCGCGATCGCCCAGTCGAGCAGCGCCAGCGCGTCGGCCTCGTTGTCGTCGGCAGGCTGGAAGCCGAGCTTGCGGACGGCGGCGATGACCGCCGCCTTGTCGGCGTTGCCCTTGCCGGCGATGTGCCGCTTGATCGTGCCGACCGGCACGCCCTGGTACGGGATCTTGTTCGCCTCGGCCCAGGCGGTGAGATGCGCGAGGTAGCCGCCGTAGGCGTGCGCCGGCAGCGGTGCCGAGATGCCGCCTGACCTCCTCGAACACCACCACGCCGACGCCGCCCGACGGTCTCGTCGATCTCCTGCAGCCAGGCGCGGAACCGCAGCCAGATCATCCCGCCGCCCTCGAACCGGCCGGGGCGGAACTCGTGGACGCCGCTGGCAATCGCGCCGTCGCGGTTGCGCACGGCCCAGCCGGTGCGCTGGCCCAGATCGAGGGCGAGGATGGCGAGTTTTTCCGGCGCGCCGCCAACGGATCTTGGACCGGGTTCGCTGATCGGCGTCCGTGACCCGCGCTGTTCCGCCAACCGCAGCACGATTGCGGGTTTCGTGGCGGTGAGCTGGCGGGTGGCGACGATCTCTCCGGCTTCGATCATCGCCGCGAGAGCCGCGTTGCGCCGGCGGTGGTCGACGAACTGGGTTCGCCGCGTCAGCTCGTTCTTGGTGAGCCCATTGCTTCCCGCGCCCCTGAGAATATCCGCAACGCAGTTCTCGAACGGCTCTCTGCACAGCCGGGAGCCCGAGGACATCTCCGACGGCGCGATGACAGGGGAAGCCGATCGGCACGCGTGGGCCGATCGCAACGTGTTGGACTTCATGGCAGCCTCCAGGATCGTGGAACGGCGGGGGAGGCGTGCCGTCCGGCCAGGGACCACCACGCCGCTCCAGCCCGGAAGGGCGGGTACGGTACCGTGCGATGTCGGTGCGGCCGCCGTTCGGCGGCGGTATCTTCAAAAAGCGCGGAGAAAATGCAGCGCCCCAGCGACCCGCTAAGCCATTGAGGTCGTTGGCTTTTATATAGATAATATAATAATTCAAATAATAATATATATACTACACACAGAGGTCTCTCCCACACCTCTCCCTCCGTGTGTGTGTACCTGTATGGGAGACCCCCTTGAATTATTAATTTTCTGAATTTTCTCCTCAACGTCCTGAAATCGCTGACGTTTCGAGCAAGGCCAGGGCATGGAATTTTCATAAGCCGGTCTCCTCGCCGGCGATCCGCAGCACCATCACCGGCTTCGTCGACGTGGGGCGGAGCGCCGTGCCGAGCTGGCCGGACTCGACCAGCGCGCCGATGAGATCGTCGCGCTGGCGCTTGTCGAGGAACTGCGTCCGGCGGATCAGCTCGCTTTTGGTGAGCCCGCCGGCTCCGGCGCCGCGAATGATCCCGAGCACCCGCTTGTGGTTGGCCTCGATCGCATTGTCGGCGACGTGCTGCTCGACCTGGCTGATGGTGTGATCGGCGCAGTGGCGGACGAGGTCGGCCGCCCATTCGGCGTCGATGTCACGGATCACCGGCGAGACCGGATCGAAGGAGACGGCCCGGATCAGCGCCAGCTTGGCGGCGTTCTCGGCGATACGCGCCAGGATGGCGGTGTACGGGGTGCCGCGGGCCTCGCGGAGCTGCGTTGTGGTCTCGCGCTGGAGCGCGCGGAACAGCGCGCGCGCCTCCGGGCTGGTCGGCACGGTCATCGGATCGGGCGCGGTTTCGGGACCGGACGTCATGCCGGCGAGGTTGCCGGCCGGGACATGGCCGCCGCCGCTCGCGATCAGCTTCAGCGTGTCCAGAAGGGCCGGCGGCGAGGTGCGGATGCCGGTTGCCTCGTTCTCCTCCGGATAGTCGTCTTCGGTCTGGAAGCACGAGGAAGCGGGCCAACGAGCCGTCGACGACGTTGGCGCCCTGCAGCGACGCCCAGAAGTGGTGCGGCGTTGTCGTGCCGTAGAGGCAGAGGCAGGGCTGGTTGATGTCGCGCCGCTCGTGCCGGCCGTCGAGGTTGGCGTACTCGGAGCCGAGGAAGATGGTCCCGGCCGAGGTGAACAGCTGGGTCATGATGTCGAGGATGTCGGTGATGTGGCGCGGGCTCCGCTTGCGGTCGGCGGCGGCCGAGAGGAACATCCCGAACTCGTCGATCTGCAGCAGCAGCGCCGGCTCGCGGAGCAGCGCGGTGAGCAGGCCGGCGCCGCTGGCGATGCGGTTGCCGCCGAGATGCTGGCCGAGGCCGGCCTCGACGAACAGCTCGTTGATGACCTCGCGGCTGTGGTTCTTGCCCGATCCGGAGTCGGCGATGCCGACGATGTAGAGGTTCGAGCGGAGGTTGGTCTCGGTCCGATAGCGGCGGCCCATGAGCGCGCCCAGCGCGCACAAGCTGGCGCCGACGGCGAGCACCGGCTGTGGGCGCCGGGCGGTCGCCAGCATGTAGCCGACCATGTCCGCGAGCGCGCCGTCGAGGCCCGGCAGGTCGACGGGACATGGCGCACGCTGGACAGGGCACGCTTCCGGAATTTTTTCCGGAAGCTGCGTTGGACAGCGACAGCTTCTCCAGCAGCGCCTTCGCCGGATGGCGGCCGTTCATCTGGATGCTGCCGTTCAGCACGAGCGCGGGATCCGGCGACCAGCCGTTGGCGATCGCGTGGTGGTAGATCGTGCCGGCGCCGATGAACGTCGGGTGGAAGCCGTCCCAGGTCTTCGCGGTGAACTCGGGCACGTTCTTGGCCGACTGCGCCGACCAGTCGGCGAACAGGCTGCGCCGTCGTCGCCGAGCGCGCCCTTCAGCGCGAGGCCGATGCGCATCCAGCTGTCGTAGTCGAGATCGGCGTTGGGGATGAAGGCGAGCGCCGCCTCGACGGCGTGCGGCGTTCCGTCGAGCTCGCCCGGCGGTGATCGCTCGATGCCGCCCGTCGCCGCCGGCGAGCCGGGCCGGCCGCAGGGGCTCCGGAACGAGCGGGTAAGCCGCCTCGGCGAAGGCGCGCGCGGCCTCCTCGCCGATCGCCGGCAGGCCGGAGATGTCGATGTCGGCCAGCGACTCCTCCGGCCATTCGTAGGGCCGGCCGGTGTCGGGATGCACGGCGAAGGCGACGAACTGCTGGCCCTCGCAGAGGATCTCGATCGGCGGCCGCTTGAAGCCCTTGAACGGCGCCTCGGTGCGGTAGACGAGCAGCCGTTTCGGCGCCCGGCCGATGCGCACGGCCGGCGTCTCGCCGAGCCGCTCGCCGGCGAGGCGCTGGATGGCGAGGGCGACGCCGGGATCGGCAACGTCGATGTCGATGGCGGCCACGGTGCCGCCGGCGATGCCGATGCCGGCGTCCGGCCACTGGCTCCACACCGCGATCTCGTTCTCGGTGGTGGGCCTTACGCAGTGCCTGGTCCAGCCGGGATAGTCGCACCAGGCTCCGCGGTGGTACCGCCCCGGCTTCTTGGTCCCCGGCATGATCGGGATGACGGCGTAGCCGTTGTCCACCAGCCGGGCGCCGAGGCGCGTCATGAAGGAGGCGGCGCCGGTCATGCAGCGCCTGCGTCCATGGCATCGACGACGTTCGGGGCACCGCACTCGACGACGGATCCGAGCCCGCTCGTATTCCTTTCCGCTGGAAAAGCCGACCTTGCCGGCGAGCAAGTCGCGGGTCTTGCCGGAAAATGGTGGACATCCGTCCACCTTTGCGGCGGTGGGTCGCCCGCGACGCTCGCCCATGTGGATGCGGATCGCCTCGGCGATCGCCACCCGTTCGCTCGGCGTGAAGTCCTTGCGCACCTCGTTCTCGGCGTACTCGCCGGCGACGATGCTCGGCACATCGACGACCCGTGCCGGGATCGTGGCTCCAGCCCAGCATCCAGGCGGCGCGGAGACGCCGTTCGCCGAACACCAGCCGATGATCGGCGGTCACGCCGATCGGCTGCAGCAGGCCGATCGATGCCATGCTGTCGGCGAGGACCTGGAGATCGCCCATGTCCCGGCGATGGCGGTCGCCGACATCGATGGCGTCCAAGGGGACGTCGATCGTGACCGCCGACGGCATGGCGCCGGGTCCGTCTGTTGTCGATGTCATGGGCGGACCTCCGAGGGTGGCCAGCGCCGCACCGGCGACGTGGGTGTCGTCCTGCCGTCGCGGCCGACGGTCGTTGTCAACTGCGGAGCTTCCGCAGTTGGCATCAGCTGCACGCCGGGCAGTCCGGCGGGCAACGAAGGCGGATCATCGGAGCGCCCGGACACGGGCGCGGTCGGTGCACACATCGCAATGCCTCATCGGGTTGTCCTCCGCCCGTTGCCTGTCCAATGCGGTGCGATGTGTGTGCCGGGGGCGGGAAAGCGGGCCGGCCGTCCGGCCCCCGGTGTGGCGGAGGAGGGTGAACTCAGTGGCTGTCGGGAACTCGATCAGATGGGCACCTCCGGATCGAGCTTGCGCAGGTGCTCGGCGTCGCGCTCGGCCAGCGCGCGCAGGTGGTCGCAGTAGCCGGTGACGACGGCCTCGACGAAGGTCAGCCACTCGTCGGGGCTGAGCGTCGCCAGATCGGTCCTGGCGATGCTGTCGAGGTACTCGCCGCCCATCGCGCCGCCGTGGACGAACGCGGCCTTCTCGTTCGGTGTGGGATCGATCATGCCGCGCCTCCGATGGCAGATGTCCTGGCAGGTTCGGGAGCAGAGCTGGCGAAGCCGCCGGTCCGGTCGAGCGCTGTCGATGGGCCAGCGGACGTCGTACCAGCCGAAGCCGCGGGCCTCGCGGCGGCAGACGTCGCAGAGCATGGCTCGAACTCGTAGGCTGTGATCTCGGTGTAGCGGCCCTGCGGGCGGACGCGGATGCGCGCCGGCGCCGGCAGCGCGGCAACGTGGCGGAGCGCTTCCTCGACGGTGCCGGGTACGGGAACGCCGGGCAGCCGCTTCTGCCACCAGTGCACCGCCTTCTGCCGGGCGAAGCCGGTGTGCTCGAAGCAGACCCATTCGCGATGGCAGGCGAAGCCGCAGTGGTACTCGACGCGCAGGCTGGGCGGGCCGCCGGGCTTCTCGTGGCGGTGATAGGTGACGCCGGTGACGGTCGCCCACTGGGCGTCGACCTGGCTGGACAGGATGGCGCTCGTCGAGGCGCTGTGCGCCAGGTCGGGCTGCGGCGGGGGGAACGCGTGGCCGCATCGTGGGCATACGCGAACGGCCGCATGGACGATCGTCTGGCAGTCCGGGCAGGTCTTGACCGGGGCCGTCCCTTCTTCGTCGGCCTTCGCGCGCTCGCCGCCCGTCGATGCGATCGATCGGCCCGTGCCGCTCGACGTTGCCGGCGAAGTCGAGGACGAGGCAGTTGTCCTTGCCGTTGGCGAGCCGCGTGCCGCGGCCGATCATCTGCACGTAGAGGCCGACCGACTTGGTCGGCCGCAGCATGGCGATGAGGTCGACGCCGGGCGCGTTGAACCCGGTGGTGAGCACGTTGGCGTTGGTGAGGCAGCGGATCTCGCCGCGCTTGTAGGCGGCGATCACCCGATCGCGCTCGGCCGAGGCCGTCTCGCCGAGGATCGCCTCGCAGGGGACGCCGCGGCTGCGGATGGCGTCGCGGACGTGGTGGGCGTGATCGACGCCGGCGCAGAACACCAGCCAGGAGCCGCGGCCGGCGCCGTGGTGGACGATCTCGTCGACGGCGGACGCGGTCACCTCGGCAATATCGACCGCCGCCTCGAGCTGGCCGGCGATGAACTCGCCGCCGCGGCTGCCGACGCCGGCGGTGTCCAGCTGCGTCCGGGTGCGCTTCGGCACCACCTCGCAGAGGTAGCCCTGGGCGATCATCTCGGCGACGCCGGCCTCATAGGCGATGTCGGTAAACAGAGCGCCATCGCCCTCGTGCAACATCCCGCTGTCGAGCCGGTAGGGCGTCGCCGTGAAGCCGATGATCTTGAGCGTTGGGTTGATGACAGCCAGGTCGCCGAGAAAGCGCCGATACATGGTGTTCGACGTGCGCGGGATCAGATGCGCCTCGTCGATCAGCACCAGGTCGCAGCGCTGGATGTCGTAGGCGCGCTTATGGATGGACTGGATGCCGGCGAACAGGATCTGCGCGTGCAGGTCGCGCTTGTTCAGCCCGGCCGAGTAGATGCCGGCCGGCGCCTCCGGCCACAGCCTGAGCATCTCGGCATGGTTCTGGGCGATCAGTTCCTTGACGTGGGTGACGATGAGAATGCGCGTGTCCGGCCAGTCGGCGATGGCGCGAGCGGAGAAGGAGGCGATCACCAGGCCTTTCCCGGTGCCGGTGGGCAAGACGATCAGCGGATTGCCGGCGTTCTCGGCGAAGTAGCCGTAGATCGCCTCGATCGCCGCGGACTGGTAAGGGCGAAGCTGGATCATGCCACGCCTCGCTGCCGCCGCGGCTGCTTGCCCGGCCGGCGCACGTCGATCGTTTTCGCTCCGTGACCAGCGGCGGCTTCCCTCGCCCGCAGACGCAAAAGCCCGGCAGCGAGAATGTCGCCGACCTCGGCCAAGCGCTCGGCGGCGGTCATCAGGTTCGGATCGAGGGCGTTCTGCGACAACTGTGAACCCGCTCAACAGACAGTGGCTCCTCTTCCCTATCTACTCGCGGGTTCGGCCAAGTGTCTCAGGGGGGAGGACGCAGTTCCGCTCGACAGCCGGATCGGAACATAATAAGAACATCTGGCGTTGGAGTCCGCGGATAGGGGGGATGCCGTGCCCAGGAATCTCAAGAAATTCGTCAATCCGTCCTTCGTCCAAACCGTCGACCTGGCCCTGATGGGCCAGCTGCTACGCCGCCATCGCGACGGCATCCGGGGGTTCGATCTTTCGGCGGTGGACGGCGATGAGACGCATGCGAGGCAGGCCTTGCTGGCGTTCTTCGCCGGCCCGGAGGAGGACTACTCCGAGGGGCTGATCGCCGACCTCCATCGGATCTCCGAGCTGGGCGACCGGAACGGCCTCGAGATCCTGTTGAGACGGGCCGACGCCGCCGGCGTGGTGCTGATCCCGGCGGACGAGACCGAAGGCGACGCACTGCACCTCAATCCCAAGCATGTGGCGCTGCGGGCGTTTCTGGACCATCCGCGGGTCTTCGATGCGGCCTCGGATATCCTGGCCCTGGCGGCGCGCCAATCGCTGGGCGAGTTCGCCGGCCTCGAAGAAGGCGTCGAAGCCGAGCTCACCGATGCGACCCGAGACCGCTTTCGAGACGGCAATGGCAAAGCTGCTCAAGGCGGATCTGATGGGATCGTATTGTCGGGTCGGCTGGTATGGCGACGAGGACGAGGTCAACATCGTGATGACGCACGGCACGATCGTCACGACGACGCCGGTGATCAAAGACGGCGCCGAGCAGGTGATCAGTTTCCGCGGCGCCGAACACACCGTCCTCGCCTATCGGGCCGGGACCGGACGCCTCAAGATCGGCGGCGCTGCAAAAGCGCAACGCGCACCGATCGCCGACGCTTTTGCCTGCACGATGCTGGGCCGGCCTGAGTTCTTTGCCGGAGCGGACAGCCAGAACCTCTACACGCTGGAGCCGATCGAGAGGAAAGGCTTCGCCTTCACCCTCGATCATGCCTTCGATCCCGGCATCAGGCGGGCGGCGATCGTCGAGGTTCAGATCGAGAAGATCGCCTCAAGCGAAGGGCCGTTTGAGACGGCCGGTCCCTGGACCTTGACCGTACGCGACCGCTGGAACGCGCTGGCACGGACGGAGCAGCTGACAAAGCTCATCACGTTCGGCGAGGATCGCTATCGGATCAGCCACATCGTCATCGCCCTCGGCTTCGACATCGGCGCCAGCAGGCTGGCCCGGCTCACCGTCAAGCTGAAGCCACCCGGCTCGGCGGTGTTTCGCCGGCAACGGTTCGAGGGCCGCGTGCTTGATCTCCTGCGCCGCAACGGGCTGTGCCGTGAGCGTGGATCTGCCGCTTCTGCTGCTGCGGCACAGTGACGGCGGCGGCGGCGTTCTGTCGGGCCGGACGCTCAAGCCCTGGTTGGGTCGACCGCTCGAGCGCTTGTTGGCGCGCCGCGTCCTGGTCGAGCTCGAACCTGCCGTTGAATGGCCGCCCTGTGCCGACTGCGACCAGGGGTGTGACAGCCGGACGATCCTGCAGGATGGCGAGCGGCTGATCGCCGCCTGCCCCTTCGACGCCCGGCGCGATGACATCCTCTCGACCGACGACGTCCGCGCCTTCGGCATCGACGGCGAGACTCTATGCCGCGCTGTCCGCGACGACACCGGCCTGGTCGGCGAAGAGGCTGCGGAGATTGCCGAGGGCGCATGGCTGTTGGGCGCGTTGCCACGCAATGACCAGACCCCGCTCGCCGTCGTCCTCGCCTTTCGCCTGCAGGGTCGCGATGCCGCCGACCTCCTGTTTCGGATCAAGGCCCTCCTTCGTCTTGACGCGGTGGTGGTCACGACGACCGCGCCGTCGGCCGCCATCAGGCAAGAGTTCCTGACCGCCGACATCCCCTTGCTGGCGGCGGCGGAACTGCTGTGCGGAGCGGATCCGCTCAAGCCGTTCGCGTTGAATCCGGCCCGTCTGGCTGCGCCGCCGGACCCGCGCGGCGCGCGCCTGATCCTCCGCGCGATGGAACGCACCGTCGTGTTCGCCGGAGCACCCGTTCACCTGGCGCCGCAACCCTTCGATCTGCTGGTTGCGTTGGCACGAGCGGCGCTGGACGATCGCAAGCCAGAGGAAGATCCTGCAGGATGGCGAGCGGTGGATCGCCGCCTGCCCTTTCGACGCCCGGCGCGATGACATCCTCTCGACCGACGACGTCCGCGCCTTCGGCATCGACGGCGAGACCCTGTGCCGCGCTGTCCGCGACGACACCGGCCTGGTCGGCGAAGAGGCTGCGGAGATTGCCGAGGGCGCATGGCTGTTGGGCGCGTTGCCGCGCAATGACCAACCCCCTCTTGCCGTCGTCCTTGCCTTTCGCCTGCGGGCTTGCGATGCCGCCGGCCTCCTGTTTCGGATCAAGGCCCTCCTTCGGCTCGACGCGGTGGTGGTCACGACGACCGCGCCGTCGGCCGCCATCAGGCAAGCGTTCCTGACCGCCGACATCCCCTTGCTGGCGGCGGCGGAACTGCTGTGCGGAGCGGATCCGCTCAAGCCGTTCGCGTTGAATCCGGCCCGTCTGGCTGCGCCGCCGGACCCGCGCGGCGCGCGCCTGATCCTCCGCGCGATGGAACGCACCGTCGTGTTCGCCGGAGCACCCGTTCACCTGGCGCCGCAACCCTTCGATCTGCTGGTTGCGTTGGCACGAACGGCGCTGGACGACCGCAAGCCGATGCAGCGGCGCGACATCGAAGACGCGCTGTTCGGCACGGCAGCCCATGGTCACGACATCTCCGACATCGTGCGGCGACTGCGCCAGAGCCTGGCGCCGCCGGCCGGTGGGCGAGCCCAGGCAGAGCAGCTGATCCAGAACAAGCGGCGGCTCGGCTATCTCCTCAACCTGCAGCCGGCCGAGATCGACCTCGGCTGAACGCCGGGCCCCTGCCCCGTCGTCGATCCGCATCGTCTTCCCACGGATAGCCCACCGACGCCCACGATACCGCCAGTACGCAGGTCCTGAAAAATCCGACTGTTGGCGGCGCGGCGCGATCGTGCCGCCAGGCAGGAGGACCGAGGGACATGACCGGACTGAGCTTCACGGATCATCAAGACGCTATCCTTTCCGAGATCGACCATCAGGCGAAGCGGCTGGCGCGCCGGCACGCCCTCCCCGATCACGAGGTCGACGACGTTCGTCAGGACCTGGCGGCGGACGTCATTGCGCGGGCGAAAGCCTACGACGGCACACGAGCAAGCCCGTCGACGTTCGTCGCCCTGGTGGCGGCAAACCGGGCGGCGCTGCTCGGCCGGCGCTATTACCGCCAGGCATGTCTGTTCGGCCGGTCTCCGATATCCCTCGACGAGCCCATTGGCGATGACGACGGCGCCCCGGTGACGCGCGGCGATCTCATTGCCGAAGCGGACGGCTACGCCGCGTGGATGGGGCAGACGTCGGATCCGCTCCGCGACGTCGAACGGCGGCTGGATCTTCGCGCGGCGGCGCAGCTCCTGCCGGATCGCCTGCGGGGACTCTGTCACGCACTCGCCACCGACACCGCCAGCGGCGCTTGCCGGTCCCAGAACCGCTCCCGGGCCGATCTCTACCGCTGCCTGCATGAGATCCGGCTGCGCTTCCGCGCCGCCGGGCTGGCCGGCCCCGCCTGAGACACTTCGCAGAAAGCGCGAGTAAATGGTTCCTATGAACACCGTTGTCTTGC
>CAWBNC010000027.1:0-10195 GCA_963789785.1 uncultured Alphaproteobacteria bacterium
CGACGGCAGCACCTCTCTGCGGCCGCACCGCGCCGAGAGTTATCTCACCTACGCGCTCGACGTCGCCTTCGATCCCCGCGCAACCTGCCCGCGGTTCGACCAGGCGATCCTCGACATCTTTTCCTGCTCCTCGGATCCGGTCGACATGGCGCGGCACTTCATGGAGTTCTTCGGTTACGCCATTCAGCCCCGCCGCGACATCGCCTGCTACTTCATGCTGCGCGGGCGCGGGAGCAACGGCAAGACCAAGCTCATCCAGACGATGGAGCATCTTATTAACAAGCGCGCCATCTACAGCGATCGCATCGCCAACATTGAGGCCGACAAGTTCGCCGTCGGCTCGCTCGCCGGCAAGCTGCTCCTCCTCGATGACGACGTCGACACCGATACGCTGCTGCCGGACGGCTTTCTGAAGAAGGTCTCCGAGCGCAAGGTTCTCACCGGCCAACTCAAGTTCAAGGACGCGTTCGAGTTCGTCGCCACCTGCCTGCCGGTGATGCTGGCCAACAACTATCCGCGCTGCGCCGACCTGTCGTGGGGACAGCGGCGGCGGGCGAAGCTGATCCCGTTCGATCGTATCTTCACCGAGACGGATAAGGACGACACGCTGTTTCCATACATCTGGACACACGAAATGCCGGGCGTGCTCAACCGCGCCATCGAGGGCCTGCGGCGGCTACGCCGGCGTGGCGGCTTCGCCGAGCCCGCGGATTGCCGCAAGGCTCTTGCCGAGTGGCTGGCCCACGCCAATCCGCTCGCTGGCTTCATCGAGGAGCGCTGCCGGCCCGATCTCGGTGCGCGCGTGCCGACCAGCGCCTTCTACCGTTCGTTTCGCGAATGGGCCGACGAAGCCGGTATCCGCAATATTCCGGCGCGCAATACGATCAAGCGAAACCTGGAGAACCTGGGATACCGGGTGGACCATGGCAAAGCCGGCTCGACGGTGTTCGGCATCGACATCGAGCCCTGGTACACAGCACGCAATGCGGCATGAGCGGCGGGCCGGCGGTGACGAAAGTGACGAAACTTGGACCATTAATTATACTATAGGAGTGACAAAACTAACCTTCTGTAACTTATCGCGCCCGAGGGGCCAGAATGGTATTTGGCACGACCAGCATGTATTCGCACCAATAAGATATTTAATAGGCCTAGAATCGTCACTTTCGTCACTTCCTTCATAGCCCGCTGATATGCAACAGGAAAAGCCGATTGCCACCCGTCACCGACGCCCACGACGACCGTCACGCCGGTGACGAAACTCGCAAAGGCTCGTGACGGTGTGCCCGGTGGCGAAGGCTTCGCCAAGCCATACAGCGCGAGGTTCGGGTCAAAGTCGGCAAGACCCTCGCGCGAACGGACGACAACCACGACTGGTGCCGGCCCACTGATGACACAAAAGGAGAATTCCATGAAGGACGTAGCCGTCGACACGTACTATGCGGGGACAGTTGATGAAGACGGGTGTCATCACCTGCTTATTGACATCGATGATGACGGAGCGGTGTCATGGTCGGTGCACAGCGTAGGCGGACACCAAGCTTGGTGCGTTTCCGGCATGGCGCGTTTCGATGCCCGTGGCTCGCGGACTGTCCTTGTTCTGGGAGAGCCGGCAGGTTCGGGTGCGTCTGCTTTTGCTCGGCGGCGGACCTTTGAATTTGATTCCGCGGCCAACTACTTGGCTGCGATGATGTCACGGCTGCCGAAGTGGCCGTACGAGATCGCTATGGATCGGCTCCTCTCGCCGATGCCTCAGAGAGCTGAGTTCCCTGTGCCGCATCCCTGGCGGTGACCGTTTACTGCGAAGCATCGCGATAGGCTGGCGAAGCGGGTGCCGTGCATCCTGAAGATGCCGATCTCGCGGGACTTCACCATCGCCCGGTTCGACGTCGTCCGCTGCATGCCGTTGGTGCGCTTGCCGGGCGGTGAAGGGCAGGGCGATCCCACCGACGCGCAGGTCGACGCCCGCCGCCGTGTCGGCGAGGCGCTGGATGCGCTCGGCGGCCTGGGCAGTCCCGCCGGCAGCTGCGTCTGGCATGTCGTCGGCCTGCAGCGCTCGATCCGCGAGTGGGCGATGCGCCAGGGATGGGGCGGGCGGCCGGTCCGGGTCGAGCAGGCGCAGGGGATCCTGGTCGCGGCGCTGGGGGTTCTGGTGGGATGGTATGGGTACGGGCGTTGAGGGAGAGAGCCGCTGCTCACTCATCATCGACGTCCGGCTACCGCTCGCGGGTCGGAAGAGGGAACTCGAGCCGGCATTCGACCCCGTCATGATGGAAGGTCAGATCGGAGGTGCCGGCGAGCATGTAGGGCACGCTCTGCTCGATCACCCGCGCGCCATAGCGCTTGGTTGGCTCGGTGCTTTCCATGTGCACGCCGCGTTCGCGCCATTGCAAGCTAAGATGGTCCTGGTCGTTACGTCGCAAGGATTGCCAGGCGATCTCGATCTTTCCGTTTCCGCTCGACAGAGCGCCGTACTTGCCGGCATTGGTCGTCAACTCGTGAATCGCCATCGCCACCACCTGGGCATCGTGCGAGCTGAGGCTGACGGTCGGCCCCTCGGCGGTGAAATCTATTCCTTCTTGGCCGCCGACCGCCTCCAGTTCGAGGCGAGCGATATCATGTAAGGTTAGGCTCTCTGACGGGCTCTTAAGGAGCAAGTCCTGTACTCGTGCGAGCGCGCCGAGCCGGAGCTCCAAAGCCTCGACGAAGTCGTCGACCGTGCTCTTGCCTCGACGCGTCTGGCTGACGAGCGCCCGTACATTGCTGAGGATGTTCTTCACTCGGTGCTGGAGTTCGCCCATGAACTCGGTCTGCCGAGTCTCGTGCCGTCGCTGGTCGGTGATGTCGCGGATGGCGAGGACGATCAGGTTCAGGTGATCGAGGCGGCGGCCGTTGAGCACCATGGTCCGCCGGCCGATGCCTCGGAAGTCATGGGTCACTTCGAAATCGTCGAAGTCACTCTTCTTCGGCAGAATGTCTTCCAGAAGCAGGCGAAGTTCGGGGATGTCCCACTGCCCATTGCCGAGTTCGTAGACGAGGCGTCCCGAGGACTCCTCCGCGCCGACCCGGAACGTTTCGTAGAAGCTCAGGTTGGCCGAGTGCACGCGGAGGTCCCATCCGAGGACCAGGATCGCCTCCCGGACGCTGTCGACGAGTTTTTCGGCAAACTCCTTCTGACCCTCGAGCTCGAACATGATCCGCTCGCGCTCTGTAACGTCGGAGATGGCAAGAAGGATGTGATCGTGAACGCCGTCGCGACGTATCCGCCTGGCGTTCAGCAGCATGATGCGCTTGCCGATCGACTCGAACGTATGCTCGATCCGATAGCCCTCGATCGTGTCGTCGGTGGTGAGTACTGCTTCGAGCAGGCGGTGCAGGTCGGGAGCATCCCATTGTCCATTGCCAAGGCTATAAACATGAAGACCGACGGTCTCCTCAGGAGTGACCTGAAAGTCCCGAAGAAAGGCCGCATTGGCCAACTCAACTCTGAGCTGGCCATCAAGGACCAGAAGTGGCTGAGTGATCGTTTCGACGATCGCCTCGGCAAGCGGTGTCTCGCTGATTACGTCTGCCATAGAGGCCCCCTAAGCAAAAGCTGCCGCCAAGACCTCGGCAAAACCGCTCTGAAAGGTTCTCTGGCGCCGAATGTGTCGAGCAGGCCGTGCGGTCGGTCCAAGCGCACAGCGTACGCAGAGGCGAAAGCGCATGTCACGCGCCCGCGCAGTCCGAGCGGCGGCAAATCAGAAAAAGGACCTCTACCGCCCAGCAGTACGGCAGGCCGCCCGCCGGCGGCGGGCGGTCCTCTTCCCGCGTTGCGGAAGTTGCGCCCGCTTCGCCGTTATCAAACAGTTCGCGACCATCTGCCCGAAGTCCGGCGCACAGGCTCGAGCGCGGGAGGGTGACTTATCGGAACTCGAAATCCTCAAAATGGATGCGCTCGGCCGCCACTCCCAAGCGTCGGAACTGGGCTCGCAAATCGGAGGTGAAGCGCTTCGGTCCGCACATGAAAATGTCCCTGTCTCGCACTTCCCCCAGATCGACGGCCCGAAGATGGCCCTGCTCTTCGGAGCAGATGAGGGCGACGTTCAAGTTGCTGGCGTGAGCGGCGATGCGTTCGAACTCGTCGTACTGCACGGCATCGCCACGGCTCCGCACGCAGTAGTACAGGCTCGCTCGGTAACCGCCATTGTTGCGATGCGCCAGATCTCGCGCCCAGCTGAGGAACGGCGCGATGCCGACGCCGGCGGCGAGCCAGATCTGATCCGCTGATCCCGATCGATAGTCGAAGCGGCCGTACGGCCCCTCCACCCACGCATTGGCACCCTTGCGCAGGTGGCGATAAAGCGACTGGGTGAAGTCGCCGAGCGCCTTGATCGTCAGTACGATGGCGTCTCTCTCGGGCAGGCTGCAGATGGTGAACGGATGCGCTTCGTGGGGAAGGCCCCGTTGGTCGAAAGTCACAAAGAGGAACTGCCCTGGTGAAAACGTGACGCCTCCCGTTTTCGGCAGGAGCTCCACTTCGAGCACCTTCTCACCAAGCGTGCGGACGTTGTTGACAGTGTAGATATTGCGGCGAGAGAGCAAAGGCCGGACGATCACGCTGTAAACGAACGAGCAAGCAGCGAGCGCCGCCAAAGCCAGCATGTAATACAGGAGAGGGGAGTTTGTCGTTACGGCGACAGTTCGGCCTGGCGTGCTGGTGACCGTCGCCATGTGAACAGCCCCGAGCACGAGAACGAAGCCGAGGAACTTATGCGACACCTTCCATTTGTCGTAGGCGATGGTTACGAACAGCGTCAGGATCATCAGCAGAATGAACAGCCAAAACGCGTAGACGCCCAAATTCACGGCCAACTGCTGATGGGTCGGCAGAAGAAATAGCAGAGCTTTGTCGAAGCGATCCGGGACGAACCTGAAGGCGTGCGCAATCGGGTGAACCAGCAGCATCACGAACGCCGCCCGTCCCAGCCGATGATGCACTTGGTACATCTTGTCGAGGCCGCCAAAGACGTCCTCGATCCAGCTGAACTCGCGAGGCAAGCACGAAGGCGATCGCCAGCATCGCCATCCCGACCAGGCCCGCAAGCTGACCCACGTCCGCCACAAGCCAAGCGGCACCGCCCCGCCCTCCCAGCGGTTCGGCAGGCGTCAGAAGCCACAGGCCAACGGGGAGCACTGCGGCAAGCCAGACAAGGATTTCGCCAATATTGCGTTTGAGGGTCATCTTCATAGCGCCGGGTCGAGAGTTTACCAGCTTCCGGTGCTCCATCGAAGAGCGTCCAGACGCGGGGCTCGCTTATAGGGCAATGCGTCGTGCGCGGCCGTTCAAGGCCGAGCAAAGTTCCCAACATATTGTCTCTTGACGTGCATTCACCACAACATTTAGAATATTTGCATGATTGGAATTGCGCCTGACGCAGCCCGCCCGAGAGGGACGGCGGGCGCCTCGCTTGGCGCCGAAGACGAGGCGCCGCCGGGCGCGTCCGGGCCGGCTGCGAGGGGGCAGCGCGATGCCTGCACGAAGTATCCAACGGCAAGATTTTGTGCTGTTGACACGGATGCGGACAACATGTAGTGTTCTGCATCGATTCGGCACGAACGGCTCGGTGAGCGGGCGATACAAGCAGAGGTGGCAAGACGGCATGGTTTAGGGCTTCGGAATGGCAGGCGGAGGGAACACAAACTGTTCTCTGAAGCCTGCAACCCATTGAAATCGTTGGTTCCTTCCGGGTACACAACCTATGCTGGTGGCCATGGCCCGAAAAAGCCCTAGCGCCAGACACGTTTTTTGGGAAGCCACCCGATCCAGAAGCCACCGTCCGGTGGCTTTTTTAGTTTCCAGATCAGCGCCTTAGGCTGGACTCCCGGGTGGATCCCAGGTGGATCCCGGAGTCCAGTTCGGAATCCAGAAGCCAGGATCCAGGGCCGGTGGCCTTGCAGCTCTTCCGCGAACTCCGGCCGTAGCGGGCCACGCCGCTCGCGTCCTTCGCATCTTCGACTGCCCCGAACCGGTTTTTAGATGTCCGGTTACGCCTCCAAGTCGCGAGGCGTGGCGGCGTCCACACGGAAACCGCAGAGCGTCGTGTGTCCTGCGCGGGTTCTTCAGGCCAACGCGGGACGCGCCTTCATCGCCTGCGCTACCAGCGTCCGGCCCATATCCCAGATGCCGCCCAGCTGACGGGCCTCGCTGACGACCTCCGCAACGCGGTCCGATCCACACTATGTCCGCCTCGGTGATAACGAACGGCGGCAGCAGCTTGATGACCTGCATGTTGTCGCCCGCGACCTGGGCGAGGATGTGGTGGCGGCGAAACAGCGGCATCACAGAGCTGGCAGAACAATCCAGGTCTCGGCTGCGCTCGAGCAGTGCGAAGGCCGCGCGCAGGCGAATAGCTTCGGCGGCCCGAACTCGAGCACCGACCATCATCCCTTGCCGCGGACCTCACAACGAGATTCGTCGCTGGCGAGGGGCGCCGCGAAGTCCGCGAACAGCTGCTCGCCGAGGGTCGCCGGCGCGCTCGATGAGCTCTCCTCGTCGAGGACGGT
Organism: uncultured Alphaproteobacteria bacterium; assembly: GCA_963789785.1. Classification (GTDB taxonomy): domain Bacteria; phylum Pseudomonadota; class Alphaproteobacteria; order Rhodospirillales; family Defluviicoccaceae; genus JAEULH01. The sequence continues at coordinate 6,547 of CAWBNC010000027.1, forward strand.
CAGCGTGGCGAGCCCGGCGGCCATGGCCGAAGTCATTACGGGCCGAAGGTCGAGCCGTGGATCACGCGCGGTCCATACGGTTGAACAGACGTCAAAGATCCCGCCGCATGAGCACCGCCCCGACGGGCACGAAGCCGCCGGACAGCGCCTTGGCGAGGAGCACCATGTCCGGCTCGAGCTCCAGTGCTCGCAGGCGAGGAATCGCCCGGTGCGGCCGATTCCGGTCTGGATCTCGTCGGCGATCATCAGCGTTCCGGTAGCGCCGGCACAAGCCGCTGCGCTTCGGCAAGGTAGCCAGTCGGTCGGCAGGGTAGACGCCCTTGCCCTGAATCGGTTCGACGATGAACGCGGCGGCGTCGCGCGGCGAGGGCCTGCTCCACGCCTCCGGGCCGTTGAACGGGATGGCAGGCAGTCGGGAGGAACGGTCCGAACCGTCGCGGAACAACTCTTCGCCGTTCAGTGACAGCGCGCCATAGGTCAGGCCGTGGAAGGCGTGCTCGCAGAAGACGATGCGGCTGCGTCGGGGTTGCCATGCGACGCAAACTTGATCGCAGCCTCGACCGCCTCGGCGCCGGAGTTGCAGAAAAAGACTTTCTCCATCTCGGGCGTCCGGGCGACCAGTCGTTCGGCGAGGAGGCCTGCCGGAATCGAGACGTCGAGGCTGGACCGGTACCCGGGAGGTGCTTCGTACGCCTTCAGGACTGCGCTTCGCGAACGCTGCGCCGGCCGAGCCGGAGCGAGTTTTGCTCGACCGGCGGCCCGTCGAAGCCACGCCTCGGATCGAGGCCGCCCGCGCGTCGGGCGCGAGACCGGTCCTCGCCCTGCGTCGGGCGAAGCGGCAGGCGCCCGCAGGCGACGACGACAATCGACGTCCGTGGCCGAACGTCAGGATTGACGAACACCCTATGGATGAGTCTGCTGTCTTCGAAGTAGCCGGCGAACAGCCAGGCCGTTTCGCCGACGGCGACGCTCGACTAACTGACGCTCGAGAAAGCATCGGGCTGGCCGTGGCGGCGACCGTGGAATTTCCCGCGTCGCCCACATACCCGACAGGCGAAATAACACCCAAGCGGGACAATATCACGCGCTGACGATAACGCGGACATCTATCGCGCCGCCACTGGCAACTGTTCGCGACGCAGCGGATCCCGGCGAGATCGTCAACATGCGGTCCTGGCCCCGCGAAGCGCTACGGAGCCATACTTCGCGTTAGCACGCGCCGACGAGACCGAAAAGACGCACGATTTCCCGATTAATCGAACGCCTCTGCGGAAGCGTTTTTCGACCTGAGAGTGACCGGCATGTTCCCTGCCGCTGGCCGGGCCTCTGTGAGACGAGCGCGACCCATGTATCGGCTTCTTCTACTCGGAGATCCTGTAGACGCGGGCTGCGCCCTCGCTCTTCTCGGAGATGATGGTCAGCCCGAGCCTCTTCTTCAGCGCACCGCTGATCGCGCCGCGGCAGGTGTGACGCGCCCAGCCCGTCGCTTCGGCGATCTGCTCGATGGTGGCGCCTTCGGGACGCTTGAGCATGGCGATCATCCGCGCCTGCTTGCTGTCCGGCCGGCTGCCGCTGCGGCGCCGCGGCGTGACCGCGAGCGGCCCTGCGTTGGTCATGATGAGGGTTTCGGCCGGCTCGTCCCCGGCGGTGCTTTCTGCGGCCTGTTCGGCCGGCGGTTCGGCGGCGACGCTGGTGGGCGTGCATCCCTCGTCGCGCAGCTGGGCCAGCCACGCGGCGGCGCTCAGCCGGCCGCTCAAGAGCCCGTCGGCGGCGTCGAAGACGTCGTCGCTGTCGAGCCCGAGCCGGCTGGCGGCGCGCTCGATCGCCTTGATCGCGTTGCGCTTGGTGTTGGGGTTGCGGCGTTCGCCGTCGAGTGCGCTCAGGATCTGCGCCAGGCTGGAGAGGCTGTAGGAATAATCCGTGGTCATCGGTGGCGTCCTGTCATCGGCGCCGCGGGATGCGGCGCCTTCTACGCCCCCGAGCCCCGCGGCCAAGCCGGTGGGGCTGAAAGGACGGGATGGAGCGCTTCGACTGCTTGCTCGATGGCGTCCATGAAGGCGTAAGCGCGTCCCGACATCCAGGGAAAAACCGATCAACATCATGGCTTTATCGGGTGCGTACGGATCATTTGATGATCAACGCGACATGCGACGATGAAGCGCGACCCTGACGTTCGCGGCCGCGCCGGCATGAGCGAGCGCGCGTACGCGGCGCATGCCGGGATCTCGCGCGGTGCGGTGCAGAAGGCGCGCGCCTCGGGCCGGCTGGTGCTGCATGCGGATGGTTCGATCGACGCGCCGGCTTCGACGCGAGACGGGTGCAGGCGACCGATCCGGCGATGCAGCGATGCCGTGATGCGGCCGGTGCCGGACGCCGCGGTCGGCGCGGTGTCGGAGACGCTGCGCGAGCAGGGCCTGCCGGCGCCAGTCGCCGGCGGCGGCGATGACCTATCTGCAGGCGCGCACCGCTAACGAGGTGCTGAAGGCGCAGGAGCGCAAGATGCGGCTGCAGAAGCTGAAGGGCGAGCTGGTCGACCGGGCGAGCGCCACGGCGCTGGTGTTCCGCCTGGCCCGGCAGGAGCGGGACGCCTGGACCGGCTGGCCGGCGCGGGTGGCGGCGATGATGGCGAGAGAGCTGGGCCTGATTGCGTGCTTACGATCTATTGTTCGGTGAGCATATTCCTCGCTCGTCGCTCAGCGATCCAGACGGCCGTCGGACTCTCATTTTCTGGATAAGAAGCAATGGAATTGCGACGGGATTGGAAAGGGCGGGAACGGGAAATCGCCGACCTCTTCACCGCGACGTTCACCGCTTCCGAGGGGGCGGAAGAAGGTGCGCTGATCGGAGGTCTGGTGCGCAACCTGCTGGGCGGCACCGCGGAGAAGGACCTCTTCGTCTTTACCGCCGATGAGGCCGGGACGATCGTCGGCGGCATCGTCAGCTCTCGGCTGACCTTTGATCAGGATGAGCGGAGCGTGTTCGTCCTTCCCCGCGTGGCCGTGGCGACCGACCATCAAGGAAAAGGGATCGGGCAGCGGCTTCTCAACCATGGTCTTATGTCGCTGCGGAATGCCGGCGTCGACATTGCCGTGACCTATGGCGATCCGAAGTACTATGCGAAGGTTGGCTTTACCCCGATCACCGATTCTTTGCTCAGGCGCCCTTCAGACTGAATACTACTGAGGAGGCTTGCTGGGAAAGTCGTTGACGGCTCTGGGAGATGACGCCGCTGAAAGGCCGCTCCCGCTGTGTCGACGCGCTGCAGAATCCCGCGTTCTGGTAGCGGGCCGCCGCCGCCATGCGACCGGGTGATGGACGGAGGCAGGGCTATCTGCCGATGGCTGGCCCGCCGCGCTGCCCGGCCAGTGGGTCGCCTGGGCGATTTTCGATTCTTTTCCAGGCCACCCACCGCGAGCGGCGGGAGAGGGGCAGCACGTCTCCCGCGCGGCCCAACGGAATGTGACCACGTTATCGCCACCCTCGGCGCGCGCGCAGATGGCGAAGCAGACCGTGCTCAACAGCCGCCCGGTCTTTCCGTCGTGCCACCGAGTCTCGCCGGCGGGGACGCGATCGCGCGACCGCGGTCGCGTATCCTCATTTCGCGAAAACTCTGTATGCGCGAGGGGAGCTGATGACCAAGGTGACGATC
>CAWBNC010000028.1:0-67072 GCA_963789785.1 uncultured Alphaproteobacteria bacterium
AGCGGGCGTTCTACGGCCAGGACAAGGATGATGCGGTGGATGCACGGTGTGTCGCCGCGGCCGTCCTACGTCGCAGCGAGAACCTCCCCGATGCACGAAGTGCAGGTGAACTCGCCGCAGCCATCCGCGAGGCCGAACAAGGCCTCCAGCATCTTGCGGAACAGCGGACGGCCAGCCTCAACCGACTCCATCAACATCTTTGCGATGTCTATACCGCGACCTACGAAGACTTCTTCGGCAAGCTGAAGAGCCCGCTGTCGCTCAGATTTTTCAAGCGCTTCCCAGTACCGCAGGAGCTCAATGGGCATAACACCGACATGCTGGCCGGCATCATGCTGGATCTGGCATCCGGCAGGGTCGGGCCGCACAAGGGCACCAGGCGGATCGAGATCCTGCAGCAAAAGGCGGCGTTCATCCTGACAGCGACCGAGGCTGCCCGCGCCCTGGCAAAAACCGCCGCCATGGAACTGAAAGCTGAGCTGATCCGGCAGCTGTGCGATGAGCTGCTCGACAATCACGACAGAAAGCTGCGATTGGAACGGCTGCTGCGTGACCAGCTCCTGCCGGCTTCGGGGCAAACGATTACCGGCATCCCTGGCATCGGCACCATCATTGCCGCAACGATCATCGGTGAGACCGCGGACATCAGCCGTTTCAAATCGCGCGATGCCTTCGCGAAGTATAATGGCACCGCACCCGCCACCAATAGCACCGGCGGCAAACAGCGGCACACAGCTCGCCGTGCCTGCAACCATCGTCTCAAGCGCGCATTCTGGTTAGCCGCCCGCACCGCGGTCATGCACGACCCGCTCGCCGAGGCCTACTATCACAGCTGCCGGCAGCGCGGCCTCACCTATACAGACGCGATCAAGCGCGTCGCCCGCAAAATGTCCGACATTGTCTATGCCATGCTCAAGTCTGGTGTCGCCTATGACCGCCACCAGCTCGAGGAGGCAATCCGCGAACGACAAAGCGTCGGGAGCCGGCGGCAGTCTCGGGCGCTTCGGTGAAGCGCTTGCGAGAGCTTAAAGCCTTGGCGACTCCCGACGCATCAAGGGTAAAGACCCAATCCGATCGGGGCAACTGATCGGAACCGAGCGCGTCGACACCAAACCGAAGTGGCCGGTCTAGCGAACAGCTGAAACAACCACTCCGGTTGCTGCTGCTGGGCCTGTGGGGTTGTGGGCAACGCGCCAGCGTTGTCCATCAAGTCCATCAGGCCTGGGCAGACGCCGAGGCGATGGACGTCGTCCGTTGGTCTCGACGGTGAAATGACCCTTGGAATTCTCGCCGTCCGCTTTGCCCCGCCGCTTGACTTTGTCAGAGACCGCTTTGCCCCGCCGCTTGACTTGGTCAGAGAGCGCATAGCAGATTTCCCCCGGCACCGTGTGCAGCTCCATCGGCAGCGTGAACACACGGACCGGCTTCGAGGTCGGGTGCTCGCGCGTCTCGATCTCGCTCGACGGGATGGACCACACCGTCGTCGGCCAGTTCTCGAAGCCTTCGCGGTTGACGCGCGGCTTGTTGCCCGAACGCCAGCCAAACAGACAGGGCTCGTGCGCCCACAGCATGATCGAGCGCGTCAGCACCGGGCGGCTCTTGGCCCAGATGATCTGCTGGTGATGCAGCACGTCGAACTTCGACCAGCACGCCTCCAGCATCGCCTGGCGTCGCGAGGCGTGCCAGCAATACCAGGCCGCGTCCTCCTTGATGGCGCAGTCGATGGCGACCTGCATGAAGGCCTCGTAGAACTGCGGACCCTGGGATGAATCGTCCCAGTGCCTTTGCTCGATGTACTCCTCCGACCAATCCTTGTTGGCGATCTTCCTGGCGCGGGCGGAGACGTTCTTCTTCGTCGGGTGGTTGGTGCCGTTATAGTCGACGAGGTAGGGCGGATCGGTTGCGAACAGCGCCGCACGTTCGCCCTGCATCAAACGAAGGACATCCTCGGGCGCGGTGGAATCGCCGCATAGCAGGCGGTGGTCTCCGAGGATCCAGAGATCGCCGCGGCGGGTGACGGGCCTGGCAGGCGGCTCCGGGATCTCGTCTTCATCGACCAGTCCCTCACAGGCGCCTCGGCCAGGAGACGGGCCAGTTCGTCGTCTTCGAAGCCGGTCAACGCCAGGTCGAACTCGTCGAGCTTGAGATCGGCCAGTTCGAGCTTGAGCAACTCGTCGTCCCAGCTCGCATTCTGGTGCGAGCGATTGTCCATCAGCCGGTAGGCGCGCAGTTGCGCCGGCGTGAGGCCATGCGCGACATGCACCGGCACGCTCGTCATGCCGATGCGCTTGGCCGCCTCGTAGCGGGTGTGGCCGACGACGATCACCATGTCCTCGTCGACCACGATCGGCTGACGCCAGCCAAACTCGGCAAGCGAGGCCGCGACCGTGGCAATGGCGTCCTCATTGTGGCGCGGGTTGCGCGCATAGGGCACGAGCTTGTGGATCGGCGTTTCGACGACGTCCATGGTCGGTCCGATGATGGGTGAAGGATCTGGTGCGGCGTCGCGAAACCAGCCGACGCTCCACGCCGGCGAAACGGTTCCGACGTCGCCAATGCGCTCGATACGAAACGCCCCGGACTGGCGGGTTCGCCAAAGCAGGGGTTCGCAAACGGCTAAGTGTTTGAATTCACAAGCGGGAGGTTCAGGCGAAACGAAATGGCCTATTTCGGCGCCGTCACTGGGCAAGCGTCGCGCCAACGCCCGCCAGCATAGGTTGTATTCCCAGAAGGAACCAACGATATCAATGCGTTACAGGCTCCAAGAGAAAGTTTGTGTTCCCTTCGCCTGCCGTTTCCAAGCCCTAAACCATGCCGTCTTGCTACCTCCGATTGTATCGCCCGCTCGCCGAGCCCTTCGTGCCGAACCGGTTCTGAACACTACATGTTGGCCGCAGCTATGTCAAGAGCACAAAATGTTGATATATGGAAAATCGGCGTGGGCTCCGCTGTGCCCCCGCTGCCGGTGCGTCCACGACCGGCGGTGCGCTCGTCCTTTACCCGGGCGCACAAAGCGAAGCGCCCGCCGTCCCTCTCGGGAGGCGGGCTGCCTCAAGCGCAATTCCAACCATGCAAATCTTCTACATGTTGTGATGGGCGCGCGTCAAGAGGCAACATATGGTGATTGCGCTCTGGCTGTGAGACAGCTACCTTTCAGTGAACTCATCGCCTTTTTGATCGCCCCGCTTGGCGACTTCATGCCTACGAGTTACACTGACGGTTGCGTTTCCACACAGTAGAGAGCCTAACAGCAGAAACCTCGCTCGGCCGTAATTTCGCATGCGAAGGACGCGGAGCGAGTTGGCAGCCCGCGTTCCTGCGTGCATTAGGCTAAATTGTTAGCTAGCGTAAAGGTCGCCGATCTGCCACCAGCCGTGCCAGCCGTCGTAAAAGATGGTTCCCGTGCCGCTGCATAAACATGACCGTCTGTGCCAACACCGAAAACATCGAGTTTGTCTTGTGAACGAGAAACCGAAGCCATCCTAGTGGATTGATTCCAACGTTTGGAACCCTCGGTTTCGGGCGGCGATGATGTCATCGGGATCGGCTTTCCAGATGAATGGTTTTGGGTCTGCGGCATTGTATTCGCGGACGAAGCGGTTGATGGCGGCCTGAAGGTCGACGACGGAGTGGAAGACGCCGTGCTTGAGCCTGCGCCGGGTGAGCTTGGCGAAGAAGCCCTCGACGGCATTGAGCCAGGAGCACGAGGTCGGCGTGAAGTGGAAGGTCCAGCGCGGATGGCGGGCGAGCCAGGCGCGGACCTTGTCCTTCTTGTGCGCCGCGTAGTTGTCGAGGATCACGTGGATGGCCTTGTCGGCCGGCACCTCGCGCTCGATGCGGTTGAGGAAGCGGATGAACTCCTGATGGCGGTGGCGCTGCATGTTCTGCCCGATGACCGTGCCGTCCAGCACGTTGAGCGCGGCGAACAGCGTCGTCGTGCCGTGCCGTTTGTAGTCATGGGTCATGGTGCCGGCGCGGCCCTTCTTCATCGGCAGGCCGGGCTGGGTGCGGTCGAGCGCCTGGATCTGCGACTTCTCGTCGACCGACAGCACCACCGCATGGGCCGGCGGATCGACGTACAGGCCGACGATATCCGTGAGCTTCTCGGCGAAGGCCGGGTCGTTGGAGAGCTTGAAGTGCCGCCAGCGGTGCGGGCTGAGGCCGTGCGCCTTCCAGATCGCCTGCACCGTCGACGCCGCGACGCCGGCGACCTTCGCCATCGCGCGCAGCGTCCAGTGGGTCGCCTCAGCGGCGGCGGTTGCTGCGTCAGGCGGACGATCTCGGCGACGCGCTCCGGCGGCGATCGGCGGCTTGCCGGGCGGACGGGACTTGTCGCGAAGCAGGCCGTCGACGCCCTCGTGCATGAACCGCTCCTGCCAGCGCCACACGCAGGTCTTGGACTTGCCGGTCTCGGCCATGATCGCCGAGGTGCCAAGACCGTCGCCGCTCAGAAGGACGATACGCGCCCGCCAGACGTGCTTCTGCGGGCTCTTGGGGTCCGCGACGATCGCTTGCAATCGCTGACGGTCGCGAGAAGAGATGGTGAAGGAGATGCCGGTGCGCATGCGCCAAACTCGCACGCCACACCGCCCAACGGAATCCCAAATCGGACTCTTTCTGTTCCGATCAATCCACTAGAAGCGGCGTTCGGCGAAGACGCCTTTGAGGTGATCCGATAGCCGCAGCGCCAAGGCGATGATGGTCATCGTCGGCGTGTTGTTGCCCGCGGTGGGGAAGACCGAGCTGCCGGCGACGAACAGGTTGCCGATGCCGTGGGCGCGGCAGTGCTCGTTGACGACACCCTGCTTCGGGTCGGTGTGCATCCGCGTCGTGCCCATGTGGTGCCAGACCCAGTGCAGCTCGTTGACCTCGTGGTTGCTGTGCAACGGCAGGTCGATCCTGACCGTGCCGATGTTGGCGGCAGCGGCCTTGTCGCGAAAGATCTCGACGGTCCGGCGAACGGTGTGCTGATCGAGAGGGGTCAGGCGCCAGTCGAGGCAAACCCTGTTCATTCCCAGCTGGTCGCGGTGATGGCTGAGCGTCACCCGGCTGTCCGGGTTCGGCGCTGGCTCGATCAGGGTCATGATCTGGTAATGGTGAAGCAGGCGACGGGAGCGTGACAGATAGCCGAGGGTAAACATGGTCACGTTGTGCGCGTCGAGCAGCATCTCGCCGACGCCCTTGGTCAGGTTCTTCGGCACGAAACCGCTGCGGGCGTCCTTGTAGAACGCCTTGAGGACCTCGGTCCCCGCGCACTGCTCGCCCTTGAAGACGGACTCGATGAAGGTCGCTGAATTCGAGGATCTGTTCGCGCTTCTGCGTTTCCTCGTCCAGTTCGATCTGGGCCGCCACCGGCAGGCGCACGACCGCGTACTTGGTGTCGTGGATATCGGGCGACGCCTCGGGATCGTTGAAGGTAATCGTGCCGGACGGGAAGGTCGCGTGTTCCATGAAGAAACGGCCGACGAGGTCGTAGTCGTTGGCCAGTCCGCAGGGCGCCGTCGTATTCGAGGTCAGCAGCAGGCGGGCATTCTCGATGCCGCCGGCGGCGAGCACGAAGATCTTGGCGGAGACCCAGAAGCGGCGGCCATCGAGGCAGGCGACGCGCACGCGGGAAATCTTCCGGTCGAGCTCATCCGCCTGAATATCGACGACATTGGCGTACAAATAGACAGAGATGTTTTCGCTCGCCTGGAGCTCTTTGCGAAACACATGGCCGAACCGTCGCCGTTCCTTGTTTGTCTGGATCATCCGGCTGACGATCTCGTGGTTCGGAAACGGCAAAAGCTTGAGATTAGCGCCGTTCAGCTCTCGCACCCAGACGTCGGGGTCGTACTTGCCGACAGGCAGGCCGCAGACCTCGTGGGCGCGATCGTAGTAGGGCGCCAGCTCCTCATAGGTGAACGGCCAGCCGCTGTAGGGCACCCACGGCCGCTTGGTGAAGTGGATCGGCTGAAACGGCCTGGAGAAACCGCCCCAGCAGTTGGTGCTGCCACCGAAGTAGCGCGATCGCGTTGTGTCGAGCTCGTAGGGGATGCCGACGCTCTCGCCCTCGTACAGAGACTGGGTTTCCCGCTCCGCCTTGAGGCCGCCGCTTTCAAGGAGACAGACGCGCACCGGGCCGCCGATGAACTCCCGCGCGAGGGAGATGCCGCCGGCGCCGCCGCCAATCACACAAAGGTCCGTCTCGATGTCAACATTTTCATCGACGGTGCGGGCATCAATGAACATCGGAGCTCTTTTTTCCCTGCCTCTTGTAACCTAGCTTCTTCCAGCAACAGCCTAGCGCATGCACGCCTTGCGTTTACGCTCGTCCGCCCGGGTGGGACGTCAATCGGCGCGGCGAAGTAGAGCCATGCAAGCGATTACCCCCACTTGGCATACTGCAAGCCGGACGAATACAAATCCGAGCCGTGAACTCATGATCGATTACGGCCGCGATTCCGCAAGCGTTGGGCTGGCTTTACGAGCCGAATGACAACTCGTTCAACACTACGAATACATTTTAGGTTGAAGCACACGCGCGGTCCATAGAAGTTCACGCGTGCGCTGCACGATATCAGCTGCAAGTAGTCCGCAGAGCCCGTAGGGCCCGCAGAGCGGACAAGGCGCCGCCCGCCCCTGGAAGATGCGGCGGCATACCTTTGCGCTGGCAACAAGTTGGACCGTTTTCTGGCGGCACGGATGCTTGAGCCGCAGTCTCAGAGGACTGCCCGGCACCCCCTAAGGCTTCAGGCTCGTGTCCGGGGCCTAGATCTGCGCCGGTTCGGGCGCTTCCGCCGGCGCATCGGCGGCGCCCGCCTCGGCAACAACCCCATCCTCTCCTGCCTCATCCTGAGCCGGACGCCGCGGCCGTTCCGCGCCACCGGCGTTCTCGGCGGCACTGATGATCCGATAGTAGTGTTCCGCGAACTGATAGAAGCCTTCCGCGGCGACCGGATCGCCCGCCGACGCGGCATCCCGGCCGAGCACGAGGTAACGATCCAGAACCTGCTGCGCCGTTCCGCGGATCTTGCCCTCGGGACCACTGCTTTCGAACGTTTGCGTTTTCAAAGATGTCGGGTGACGCCGACCATTTCCACGGTTGCGCCCCCGTCTGGTGTTGTTCGTCGTCGTGTGTTTCATCGCACCTAATGATTTCTGATGAGGCCGATAGTCGGATGATCCGCTTCGCGCCTGCGCCCACAACGCAACTTTGGCAACAAGTGCCTTAGGTCAGATCTTTATGCGGGACTGAGGGGCAGACGGCAGCACTCTGAGAACCATTCTCGATGCGGCGCGGTTTAATCCCCTTCTTGACCAAAGTAGTCGGGAACCATTTGCCTTCCAAGCCATTTCTTCCCGCTTCTCGCATGGAACGTCAGTTTGCCGCCACCGTCAGGCATCGCTCGTGTCCGGCCAGGTCGCGACCGACCGTAATTGTCCGCAAACCAAAGTCCGCAAACAGGGTTTCGACCCGACGGGCCTGGCCGTCTCCAACCTCTACGATCGCCCGACCGCCCGCGACCAGCATCCTGCCGAGATCCCGGCCGACGGCTCTGAAAGCGTCGAGACCGTCGGAACCGCCGCGCAGGGCGCCCTGTGGCTCGAAATCGCGAACTCCGCGGCTCAGGCAGGCGAAACCGGCGTTATCGATATATGGGGGGTTGGCGACGATCAAGTCAAAGGTGGCCGCGATCGCCCTCCCCCAGTCGCCGCAGACGAAGTCGCAGCGTGAGGCCAGCGCCAGCCGGCGGGCGTTGTCGCGGGCGACCTCGAGCGCCGCCTCGGAAATGTCGACACCGACGCCGCGGGCGTGGAGGCGTTCACTCAGCAGCGCAAGGAGAATGCAGCCGCTGCCGGTGCCGAGATCGAGAATGCGCAGCGGTCGGCTGGCGGCAGGATGCAGACCAAGCGCGGTCTCGACGATCAGCTCGGTCTCCGGCCGTGGGATCAGTACATCCCGAGTGACCCGGATCGGCAGGCTCCAGAACTCGCGCTCGCCAAGGATGTAGGCCAACGGCTCGCCCCTTGCGCGCCGTTCGGCGAGGTCGTGTGCGACCCCGACGTGCGCCGCCGCGACCGAGCGTTCCGGGTGTGCGAACACGGTCGCTGCGTCGAGGCCCAGACCGTGGCCGACGATCAGCCGCGCCTCCAGCGCCGGGAGAGCGACGGCGGCGGCTTCAAGCGCGCCCCTGATCGCGCCGACGAGGTCGCCGAGGATCATGTCCGTCGGGTCTGTCGCGACCGACGTGGCCGCCATCCCCGTCGCCGCGCCGGTAGCGACCGCCCTGATCATTCGGCGTCGGCCAGACGCGCGGCCTGATCCTCGGCGACCAGCGCATCGATGAGTTCGTCGAGATCACCGTCGAGAACCTGTTCAAGCTTGTGCAGGGTCAGGCCGATCCTGTGATCGGTGACGCGGGATTGCGGGAAGTTGTAGGTACGGATCCGCTGCGAACGATCGCCGGTCCCGACCTGGCTCTTGCGATTGGCGGCGCGCTCGGCGTCGGTGCGTTCGCGCTCCAGATCGTAAAGCCGGGCGCGCAGGATCTTCATCGCCTTGGCCCGGTTCTTGTGCTGGGACTTCTCGTCCTGTTGAGAGACGACGATGCCGGTCGGGAGGTGGGTCACCCGCACCGCACTGTCGGTCGTGTTGACCGACTGGCCCCCCGGACCGCTTGAGCGGAACACATCGATACGGAGGTCCTTCTCCTCAATCCTGATATCAACGTCTTCGGCTTCGGGCAGCACCGCGACGGTCGCCGCCGAGGTGTGGATCCGTCCGCTTGCCTCGGTCTCGGGAACCCGCTGGACGCGATGGACGCCGGATTCGAACTTCAGCCGAGCGAAGACGCCGCGCCCCGAGATGGCGGCGCTGGCCTCCTTGATCCCGCCGATCCCGGTATCGTTGGCGCTCATGATCTCGAAGCGCCAGCCCTTGATCTCGGCGAAGCGCTGATACATCCGCAAAAGGACGGAGGCAAACAGCGCGGCCTCTTCGCCGCCGGTTCCGGCGCGGACCTCGAGGATCGCGTTCTTCTCGTCGGCCTCGTCCTTCGGGATCAGCAGCATGCGAACCTGCTGTTCCAGCTCGGGGACCCGCTGGCGCGTGGCCACCAGTTCCTCGCGAGCCATCTGCCGCAGATCCGGCTCACCGTGCTCGTCGCTCGCCATGAGCTCGAGCTCGGCGCTTTCGGAGACCACCTTGCGGTAGGCGTCGATGGCCCCGACGATGGCGGCGAGATCGGCGTATTCCTTCGACAATTGGGCGAACTCATCGCTGCCGGCGGTCTCGGGTTTCGCGAGCTGCGCCCCGATCTCGGCGTGGCGGTCGCGCAACCGTGTGAATTTGTCCTCGAACGTCATTCATTCCCTCTCCTCGGGCGCAGCGTCCAGATCGTAAAGCGTTCTCAATGCGCGGGTAAATTCTTCCAGCTCCGCCGCATTTTTCGGGTGGGCGGCGGCAGCCTGACGCAATGTCGTCGACGGCCCGTGCAGAAGACGGTTGATCAGGAGTTGTGTCGCCCTCGCGGCGTCGCCTTTGGCGTCGCGCAAGGCGACGTCGCGCGACAGCTCGAAGTGCCGGCGAAGCGCATTCAGCACCGGGATGGCGGCGCGCTCCGCCCTGCGGCGAAGGAACGTCTGAATCTCCGCATCGACGATGTCGCGCGCTCGTGCCGCTTCCTTCTGCCGCGACTTGCGGCCGACCCGCGCCACCTTCTCGAGATCGTCGAGCGTGTAGACGAACGCCGCATCGAGACCGTCGACCGCTGGATCGACATCGCCCGGCACCGCGGTGTCGATGAATAGTATAGGCTGAAAGCGGCGTGCCCGGAGAAGGGCTTTCACCAGCTCCGGCGTGATCGTATAGCGGCGGCTTCCGAGGCAACCGATGATCACGTCCGACCGCGCCAGTTCGGCGAAATCAAGAGGGTAGGCCGCGACATGACAGTCGAGGAGTTGTGCCCCGGTCTCCGCACGCGCCGCGCTCGGATGAGCGACCGAAAGATCGCCCATGCGGGCATGACGCATGGCCTGAGCGATGAATTCGCCGATGTCCGAAAGCCCGATGAGAAGTCCGCGCGCGGCATCGAGGTCGCCGTGCACCCGCTGCGACAGATCGACGGCTGCCGCAGCGAGCGACACCGGCGCCCGACCGATATCCGTTCGGCTCCGGGCCTTCTTGGCCGCGGCCAGCGCTGCCTGAACCAGCCCCTCCAGCGGATCCCCGAGCGCCCCGGCGTCCCGGGCGCTGCGATAAGCGTCCTTGACCTGCGCGATCACGTATGGATCGCCGACGACCGTGCCATCGAGAGACGCGGCGACGGCGAATATGTGGCGCACGGCGTCCTCGCCGACGTGAATGTACACATGTCGCGCGACTTCGGCCGGCGGGATCGCGCCGAAGCGCGCGAGCGTAGCGATGACACGCCTGCCGGCGTCGCGTTTGTCGAGTGCGATGGCATAAACCTCAACCCGGTCGCAGGTCGTCAGGATTATGGCCTGGGCCAGACCGGCGGCCTGCAGTTCATGGAGCAGCGGTTCGACCGCCGCGGGTTCGGGAATTAGCCGGTCGCGGACGCCGAGCGAACTCGACCGCGGATTCGCGCCGACAACGATGAAGTCCTGCATGTGCGCGCACCGCTTGCCGGCCGCTATAGAAACTGAGCGAGCCGGTCCGACAGCGCCGCGAGCGCAACCTCCTCCTGCGCGCCGCTGTCCAGGTCGCGAACCGCGACCTGACCGCGCGCAAGCTCGTCCTCGCCGACGATGATCGCCGCCCGCGCGTTGATCCTGTTTGCCCGCTTCAGCCGCTTGCCGAGCGAGCCCGCGTAGCCGACATCGATCGGCAGCCCGGCCCTGCGAAGCTCGCGCGCCATCCGCTGGGCGGCTCCGTCCTGGTTCGGGCTCTGCGGGACGACGGCCAGAGGCCGCGGCTCATCCGGCAGGGCGTCTCCATGCTCGGCGACCAGCATCATTGCCCGCTCGACCCCGGCGGCCCAGCCGATACCGGGCAGGGGCCGGCCGCCCATCTGCTCGGCGAGGCCGTCATAGCGGCCGCCGGCAAGCACCGTGCCCTGGGCGCCGAGGGCCTCGGTGGTGAACTCGAAGGCAGTGTGGCAATAGTAGTCGAGGCCGCGCACCAGCTTCGGATTGCACATGTAGCGGATGTCGAGGGTGTCGAGACCGGCAAGCACCGCGGCGAAGAAGCTCCGCGAGGTTTCGTTGAGACTGTCGAAGATCGACGGCGCCGCCGCTAGCACCGCCCGATCGCCCTGATCCTTGGAGTCCAGCACCCTCAGCGGGTTGCGCTCCAGTCGCAGGCGGCTGTCTTCAGAAAGCTGTGCGCGCATGTCTCGCAGATAGGCGACCAGATGGTCGGTGTAGATCCGCCGGCTTTCCGGATCGCCGAGCGTGTTGATCTCCAGGCTCACGATCGCGCCCAGGCCAAGGGCGGCCAGGAAGTCCGCGGCAAGGGCGATGCACTCGATATCGCCGGCCGGCTCGGCAACTCCCAGCAACTCGACGCCAACCTGATTGAACTGGCGCAGCCGGCCCTTCTGCGGCCGCTCGTAGCGGAACATTGGACCCCGGTAGAAGTACTTCAACGGCGCCTGCTGGGCGAGCCCGGCCGAGATGACCGCCCGGACCACGCCGGCGGTGTTCTCGGGGCGCAGGGTCAGGCTTTCGCCGCCGCGATCGGCGAGCGTGTACATCTCCTTGGTGACGATATCGGATGTATCGCCGAGGGTCCGTGCGAACACGTCGGTGAACTCGAAGATCGGCGTCGAGATCTCGCCGTAGCCGTAGCGGGTGGCGATTGCCAGCGCCGTTGCCTCGACGAACCGCTGGCGCCGGCTATCGGCAGGAAGAGTGTCGCGGGTTCCGCGGACCGGACGGACAACGGCCATGGGCGCGCTAGTCTGCGGCCGCGGGCGAAATCGGCGCGCGTAGCGTCGCGGCGTCCCCCGCGACGCCGTCTTTTGCCGGCGCGCCCTCACCGTAGCGGCTCTTGACGTAGCCCTCGACGATCTCCTGAAATTCGCCGGCGATGCGCGCGCCGCGCAGAGTCATCGCCTTCCTGCCGTCGATGAAGACGGGGGCAGCCGGTTCCTCACCGGTGCCCGGAAGGCTGATGCCGATATCGGCGTACTTGCTTTCGCCCGGACCGTTGACAATGCAGCCCATGACCGCGACGGCCATGGTCTCGACGCCGGGATAGGCCTCCCGCCACGCCGGCATCCGCCGGGCGATATGGTTCTGGATGTCTTCGGCCAGCTCCTGAAAGACCGTGCTCGTGGTCCGCCCGCATCCGGGACAGGCCGTGACCATCGGCGCGAACGAGCGGAGGCCCATGACCTGAAGAATCTGCTGGGCGACGATCACCTCCTCCGTCCGCTCGCCGCCCGGCGCAGGCGTCAGCGAGACGCGGATGGTGTCGCCGATCCCCTCCTGCAGCAGGATCGCCAGTCCCGCCGTCGAAGCGACCACGCCCTTGCTTCCCATGCCGGCTTCGGTCAGGCCGAGGTGGAGCGCGTAGTCGCAGCGCGATGCGAGGCTCCTGTAAACCGCGACCAGATGCTGCACGTCGCTGACCTTGCACGACAGCACGATCCTGTCGCGACCCAGCCCGATCGCCTCGGCGCGAGCGGCGGATCCCAGGGCCGAGACAACCATGGCCTCGCGCATGACCTCTTCGGCGGTGCGCGGGCTCGACATCGCGGCGTTGTCGTCCATCAGCCGCGCCAGCAGTTCCTGATCCAGGCTGCCCCAGTTGACGCCAATCCTGACCGGCCGATTATGCTTAAGCGCGATCTCGATCATCGTCGCGAACTGGCGGTCCCGCTTCTCGCGAAAGCCGACGTTACCGGGATTGATCCGGTACTTGTCGAGTGCCGAAGCGCAGTCGGGATAGCGGCTGAGAAGCGTGTGACCAATGTAGTGAAAATCGCCGACGAGCGGGACGTGAACGTCACGGGCAGTGAGGCGTTCGCGGATGCGGGGCACGGCCCGTGCCGCGTCGTCGCGATCGACCGTGATGCGAACCAGCTCGGAACCGGCGAGCGCCAGGGCCTCGACCTGCGCCACCGTCGCGTTCACGTCGGCGGTGTCGGTGTTGGTCATCGACTGGACGACAATCGGCGCGTCGCCGCCGACGACAACACCGCCGATCCTGACCGGAACGGTCCGGTGTCGTTCGACGCCGGCAATCGGATATGACATCACGAGACGCTCCCTGACAACGGATAGCAGCGCGGCACCGCCCGCGCAAAAATTTGCCAGCGTGCAGAACCGGGGTCAACGGCCCTCCGCGCGGCCCAACCTTGTAACTTAGCGTGCAGCCGCCGAACGCAAGGCCGCTGGATCGAGAACGATCCCGCGCCTGACTTGGCCCGACCGGCCCAGCGGTGGCAGAACCTTGCCGCCGAGCACGATCTCGAGACCGCCCGCGTTGCCGGTGACCAGCGACAGGCCACCTGCCGCGTCGACGGGAAGCATGTCTCCCGCCTGAAGAACCTTGGAAAGAAAAATGCGGCCGTTGCGGTCGCGCAGCTCGATCCAGGTCGGCGCGGAAGCGCGAAGAACGATCCGCTCCTCCACGCTCGCGGCGCTTTCTCCTTCTTCAGAAACCGCCGGCGACGCCTGTGGCTCGGCGGCCGGTTCCGGCGCGCTTTGAGCAAGTGCCGGTGGCGGCTCGTACGCCGAGGGCTCGCCATCCGTCACGCCGCTGTTGTCGCCGCCAGCCGAGGTTCCCGACGGCGCGTCCTCGCCTGGCTCCACCGCGAGTGGGGGCAGCGACGCGCTTGTCGGCGGCAGATCGGCCTGCAGACGATCCGGCGGCACGGCGGCCGGGACCGGCTGTTGCCGCTGGGCATCCTGTTCCCGCTCCGCCTGCGGGGCGCCGGGCGATTCCGGCACCGGAAGGGGGAGGCGCGCCGGCTCACCCGCGGGTGTCGGCGCCAGCCGTTCGGGAACGGCCGCAATGAGCGTGCCGTCGTCCCCGCCCTGCGGCGACAGCAGATACCAGGCGCCATAAGCCAAGCCGATGAGAAGCACGCTGGCAACGAGAATGGCCGCTCTCGGAACGCCCCGCTCGCTCTCGGGTGACGGAAAATTAAGATCTCCACCGATCTTCCGCCCGAGGGTTTCGATTTTGAACTGGCGCACCGCCTCGCCGTTGCTCAGGCCGAGATAATCGGCGTAGGCACGCACGAAGCCGCATGCGTAGGTCGGGCCGGGAAGCGCCTCGTAACGCCCTTCCTCGATAGCCTGGAGAAAAGGTTTGCGCACGTTCAACGCCTGCGCGACGGCATCGAGAGTGATACCGCGGCGCCGTCGGTTCGCCTGCAATGTCGCGCCGATGCCGGTGTCCTCGGCCTGCTCGATGTCGGTGTCAGCCATGACCACTATCACCCCCACGCCATGGTTGTTTCATTCCGGCGGTCAATCGACCCACCGCCACCCCAAACTGATCATCACCTGAAAGCTCCCCGCGGCGGCGCTCAGAGCATCACCCCATGGTCCACTGCATAGGCCCGGAGCTGCTCGCGGACGCTGCGCTGCCGTCCGGAACAAAGCGAGGCGACATAGCCTTCGAGCGTGGAAAGGCGGACTCCGCGGATTGTCGCCTTGATCGGTCCGACCGCCGGCGGCGACATGGAAATGGCGCGATAACCGATGCCGATCAGGGCCAGCGCATCAAGCGGTCGCGCCGCCATCTCGCCGCAAATGCTAACCGGTACGCGCGCCGCCTGACACTGTTGCAGAATCGACCGCAGGATGCCGAGCGCGACCGGCGAGAGGCTGTCGTAGCGCTCCGAGATCTGATAGTTCGCTCGATCGCTGGCGAACATGAACTGAAACAGGTCGTTGGTGCCGATCGAAAGGAAGTCGACAAGGCCGAGCAGCTCGGGAAGCTGGTAGATCAGGGCCGGCACCTCCAGCATGGCGCCGACGTGGACACGCCGGGGCACCAGGCCCCCGCTCTCGCGCACCCGCGCCAGCTCCTTATCCAGCAGCGCCCGCCCGTAGCGGAACTCGCTCACGTCGGTCAGCATCGGGAACATCAGCCACAAATCTCGCTCGGCGGCCGCTTTGATCAGCGCCTGCAGCTGCTGGCGTAACATCGCCGGCCGGTCGATCGATACCCGGATCGCCCGCCAGCCCATGGCCGGATTTTCCTCCTGACTGCTCGGCCAGTAGGGCATCACCTTGTCGCCGCCGACGTCGAGAGTGCGGAAGACGACCGGTTTCGGCCCGGCGTACTCCAGCACCTTCTGGTAGATCTGCCGTTGCGCTTCGACGTCCGGAAGCTCGGGGCGGATCATGAACGGCACTTCGGTGCGATAGAGCCCGACGCCGTCAACATCGGATTCGGCAAGATGCTGCAGATCGATCAGCAGACCGGCATTGATGTGGACGCCGATCCGGACCCCGTCGAGGGTAACCGCCGGCAAATCCTTGATCGCCGCATAGGCGGCGCGTCGTTCGTCGCGTGCTTTCAGACTCTTGATGAACAGCTTGCGGATGTCATCGCTCGGCCGCACGAGAACCTGAGCGTGCTCGGCGTCGACGATCAGCTGGTCGCCGTGCTCAATGCGGCTCATCGCCTCCCGCACCTGGCCGACGACCGGGATATCCAGGGCGCGGGCCACGATCGCGACATGCGAGTTCGGCGAGCCTTCCTCCAGGACGACGCCCCGCAGCCGGTGCCGCTGGTAGTCGAGGAGCTGGGCCGGACCGAGGTTGCGCGCCACGAGAATGACGTCCTGGTCAGCCGGAAGGGCGGTGCCGCCCGGCTCAGCGCCGATCAGATGCTGCAGCAGCCGGTCGGCGAGATCCTCGAGGTCGTGCACCCGTTCGCGCAGGTAGGCGTCGGAGACCTGGCTCATCCGGGCGTGGATGTCGTCGTTGACCTTCTGCACCGCGGCCTCGGCGGTCAGCCCGGTGTTGATCGCCTCGCCGATGCGGCGCAACCAGCCGACGTCTTCGGCAATCAACCGGTAGGTCTCAAGCACATCGCGATGCTCTCCGTCCCCGCCGATGACGGTCGAACGCAGCATGTCGTCGAGGGCGCCGTGCATGTCGGCCACCGCGTGGCGCAAGCGCTCGTGCTCGATCCGGGTGTCCTCGGCGACGATCTTGCGGATGGCGAAGCGCGGCTTGTGCAGGACCGCGACACCGAAGGCGAGGCCGCTGTGCAGGCGCGCGCCCTCCAGCCGCGTCGGGGTCGCGGTGACGGTTTCCGCCGGCAGCAGCTGAGTCGGATCGACCGAAACGCCGCTTGCCACCATTTCGGCCAGCACCATCGCCACCGTCTGCAGCGCCTCGATTTCTTCGTCGGTGTACTGGCGCGCGGAGGTGTTCTGCACCGCGAGCACCCCGACAAGACGACCGCCGCGCAGGATCGGCACACCCATCAGCGAATGGTAGATCTCCTCGCCGGTCTCCGGACGAAAGGCGAAGCTGGGATGGTTCTGCGCTTCGGACAGCGCCAGCGGTCGCTGCTTGGCGGCGATTTCGCCGATGAGGCCTTCGCCGACACGCAGGCGGGTGCGGCGGACCGCGGCGGCGCGAAGACCCTGGGTCGCGAACAGCTCGAGCACGTCGCCGGCGCGGCGGATGTAGATCGAGCAGACCTCCGCGGCCATGTCCTTGGCGATAATGGCGACGATGCGGGCAAGGCGGCCGTCGGTGTTGCCGCCGCTGGCCATGACG
This sequence comes from uncultured Alphaproteobacteria bacterium, assembly GCA_963789785.1. GTDB lineage: Bacteria > Pseudomonadota > Alphaproteobacteria > Rhodospirillales > Defluviicoccaceae > JAEULH01. The sequence goes on from CAWBNC010000028.1 coordinate 16,702, forward strand.
TCGCGAATGCGCGCAAGAAGCCGCCGCAGAACCAGGACGGTCTGGCCGTGGTGCATCACCTCAGCCGGCCTCCCGCAGCTCTCGGGCGGCAAGCGCGGCAAGCGCCTGAGCGACCAGCTCATCGACAATTTCCGCGGTCGATTGCTCGCGCAAGACCATGCCGACACTCTGCCCCGCCATCAGCGAGCCGCCTTCGACATCGCCATCGATGACCGCCCGGCGCAGTGCACCGGCCCAGAACAGCTCGACCTCGAGCTGCGCCTGCTCCTGGTTCAGTTCGCCGCGCCGGTAGCGTTCGGCGATCTGCCGCTGCACCTCCATGAAGCGCCGGGTCCCGCCGTTGGCGAGCGCGCGCACCGGAATCACCGGCAGATCCGGGTCGACCTGGATCGAGACGATCGCGTCGCGGGCGCTGGCGCGGACGAAAGCCTTCTTGAAGGCCGGATGGGCGATGCTTTCGGTGGCGCAGACAAAGCGTGTGCCAAGCTGGCAACCGCTGGCCCCCATTTCCAGGTAGGTGATTACCGCTTCGCCGCGGCCGACGCCGCCGGCCACGAACACCGGCACCTCGCGTATCGCGGGCAGGATCTCCTGGGCCAGCACGCTGGTCGAGACCGGACCGATATGGCCGCCGGCCTCGGCGCCTTCGATGACCAGCGCATCGACGCCGTTGCGGATCAGGCGCTTGGCGATCCCGAGCGACGGGGCGAAGCTCACCACCTTTGCTCCGCCGTCCTTCAGCCGCTTGATCGCGCCGCTCGGCGGCAGTCCCCCGGCGAGAACCACATGGCCGACCTGGCGATCGAGGCAGACCGCGATCAGGGCGTCGATATCGGGGTGCATGACGATCAGGTTGACGCCGAACGGCCTGTCTGTCCGGGCCTGGGTAGCGGCTATTTCCCGATCCAGCGCATCGGGCTGCAGCGAGCCGCAGGCGATCACGCCGAAGCCGCCGGCGTTGGAGATCGCCGAGACAAGGTGCTGTTCGGAGACCCAGGACATGGCGCCGCCCATCAGCGCATAGCGGCACCCGAGGAATGCGGTACCCCGCGACCACAGCCGGTTGAGCCGCGCCTCCGCGGATATTCCTGCCATGATGGTTTAGGCGTCGAGCCCGTAGGCGGCGTGAAGAGCGCGGACGGCAAGCTCAGTATAGACTTCGTCGATCAACACGCTGACCTTGATCTCGGAGGTCGAGATGACCTGAATGTTGATCCCCTTTTCGGCCAAAGTGCGAAACATCCTTTGCGCGATGCCCGCGTGGCTGCGCATTCCGACCCCAATCACCGAAACCTTGACGACATTGGCATCCGAACGCAGGTCGGCATAGCCTATGTCGTCGCGGCAACCGGAGATGACGCTCACGGCGCGCTCCAGGTCGGCCTTGCCGACGGTGAAGGTCAGGTCGGTAGCCTCTCCCGAAGGTGAGACATTCTGCACGATCATGTCAACATTGATGCTGGCGTCGGCAAGCGGCCCGAAGATGCCGGCCGCGGTTCCCGGCCGGTCGGCGACCCGGAGCAGCGTGATCTTGGCCTCGTCCCGACTGTAGGCGACGCCACTCACCAGTTCCTGTTCCACGATCTCGTCCTCTCCGACAACGAGGGTTCCCGGCACCTCCTCGAAGCTCGACAGCACCTGCAGCCGGACGCCGCACTTCATCGCCAGCTCGACGGCGCGGGTTTGCAGAACCTTGGCCCCAAGCGACGCCATCTCGAGCATTTCCTCGTAGGTGATCCGCTCAAGTTTCCGGGCACGGGCGACGATGCGCGGATCGGAAGTATATACGCCGTCGACGTCCGTGTAGATATCGCAGCAATCGGCCGCCAGCGCCGCGGCCAGAGCCACCGCCGAAGTATCCGATCCGCCGCGGCCGAGAGTGGTGATGCGACCGTCGGCGGCGATCCCCTGGAAGCCGGCCAGCACCGCGACCTCGCCCCGAGCCATCCGCCGGACGATCTCGTCGGTCTCAACCGCCTCGATCCGGGCCCGGCCGTGGGCGTTGTCGGTGCTGAGCGGCAGCTGCCAGCCAAGCCAGGAGCGCGCCGGCACGCCCAGCTCCTGCATCGCGAGGGCGAGAAGACCAGCGGTGACCTGCTCCCCGCTGGCGACGACGACATCGTATTCGCGCGCGTCGTGCAGCGGGCTGATCGCCGAGACGTAGCCGACAAGCTGATTGGTCACGCCCGCCATCGCCGAGACCACCACCGCGACCTCGTTACCGGCGCTCACGCTGCGGGCGACCCGCGCCGCCACCGCCTTGATGCGGTTGACATCGGCAACGGAAGTGCCGCCAAATTTCTGGACAAGTCGCGCCATGGTCTCCGCAGCCGGTCGGTCGTTTCATTCTGCCGTTAACGCTCCCGCAGCGGAGCGTGACAGGGATTCTGGTTATTCAAGATGAAGTCCGGGCTTGAGCCCGGTTGCTGACGTCGATAACGGCGCTAGATAAAGGCAAAGCGACAGCCGGCGCAACAACGCACGCGCCACTACACGCATCCCGGAACAGCGAGCACCACTTCATGGCGCAAAGTACACCAGGTACCAGTACGCTGGCGCCCGACGAGATCGAACGTTTCGCCGCTCTGGCGGACACCTGGTGGAACGTCGAGGGTGAGTTCGGCCAGCTCCACAAGCTCAACCCGGTGCGCATCGCCTTCATCCGCGATCACGTCCTCGCCCACTTCCGTCGCGTCTCACCCGATCGGTACGGCAACGTCGCGCCCCCCGGCGTGACCAGGCCGTTCACCGGGCTCGGGATGGTCGATCTCGGCTGCGGCGGCGGTCTGCTCACCGAGCCGATTGCCCGGCTCGGCGCCCGGGTGACCGGCCTCGATGCCGAGGCAAAGGCGATCGGCGTCGCCGCCGCCCACGCCGCCGCTCAGGGCCTCGCAATCGACTACCGCTGCGCCCTGCCGGAAGCGCTGGCCGGCGAAGGCAAGTCCTTCGATGTCGTCCTCGCTATGGAGATCATCGAGCATGTCGCCGACATCGACGCTTTCGTCGCCGCCTGCGCCCGGTTGCTCGCGCCGGACGGGGCGATGGTTCTCTCGACGCTGAACCGGACCCTGAAGTCGCTGGCGCTGGCCAAGATCGGTGCCGAATACGTGCTGCGCTGGGTGCCGCCGGGAACGCACGACTGGCGCAAATTCGTCCGCCCGGACGAGCTGTCCCGGGCGCTCCGCCGCAACGGCCTGCGCGTTCGCGCCTGCCGGGGCATGACCTACAATCCGCTCGGCGATCGCTGGGCCCTGAGCGACGACCTGTCGGTCAACTACCTCGCCTTCATCACCCGTGGCCCGGCCCGCAACGCGAACCGCACGGCCTAGATCAACCTGCTTTCGGCTGGACTCGTCCGAAAGCAGAAAGTTGATCGATTACAAAAACATCGAGCATCTCATCTGCGCCCATGCGGGCGAGAGGCATGCTCTAATCATTCCGGCGGCGCCACCACGGCAGAACCTGGCAGACGATCCCGTCGTCGCGAAGCGCCGCTGCGTCATCGGCGCTGGCCTCGCCATAGATCCCGCGCTGCAGAGGCCTCGCCGAAATGAATGCGGCGCGCTTCCTCGGCAAAGCGCGGGCCGACATCCTCACAGTTCGCTTCGATGCTGGCGCGCAGCCGGTTCAGCATCTGAGCCAGCCCTTCCGCATTGAGCGGCGGCCGCTCGGCCGGCCCCGATACCGGCCCCGGCACCGCGCCGCCGGCGATCCCGCCGGCCGACCCGCCGGCCGATCCAACATTCGTGCCCTCCGCCGCATCGCGGCTGTCCGGCCCGCTTGCAGTGGAACGCGCGACCCGCGGCGCCATGGGCGCCTTGACGATGTCGGTGTTGCCGCACAGCGGGCAGACCAGTGCGCCGGCGTCGGCCTGTTCGTCGTACGAGGCGCCGGAGCGGAACCAAGCCTCGAACCTGTGCCCCGAACCGCAGGCGAGATCGAAGACAATCATGACTCCGCCGCCGCGAAGGCCCGATCGTGCTCCAGCGCCGGGATGCGCCGCCTGCGCGTCTGCGACCGCGTCGGGGTCGAGCTCGGCAGTAATGACACCGACGCTGTCGCCGGCATCGGCGAGGATCGCGCCCCAGGGATCGACGATCAGCGAGTGGCCGAAGGTGCGCCGGCCCTCGGCGTGGACTCCGCACTGCGCCGGCGCCAGAACGTAGCAGCCCGTTTCGATCGCCCGGGCGCGGGCGAGAACATGCCAGTGGGCGGCGCCGGTGGTTTGGGTAAAGGCCGCCGGAATGGCAATAAAATCAGCGCCGGCCTTGGCCAGAGACCGGTAAAGGTGGGCGAAGCGCAGGTCGTAGCAGACGCTCAGGCCCAGCCGACCCCACGGTGTTGCGGCTATCACCGCCCTGTCTCCCGGCGCGATGACGGCCGATTCCCGGTAGCTCTCGCCGTTGCCGAGGTCGACATCGAACAGGTGGATCTTGTCGTAGCGCGCAACGACGCGGCCCGACCCGTCGAGCAGCAGCGATCGGTTGACGATGCGGCCGTCCGCGCGACGGATCGTGAGCGAACCGATCAGGATCCAGGCGCCGAGCGCGGCGGCCGCGCCGGCGAAGGCCGCGAGCGCCGGGTGATCGGATTCGGCGATCGCCTTCTCCCGCTGCCGAGCCTGATCCGACTCGATCATGGCGACGTTCTCGGGCAGCAGGACCAGCTCCGCCCCGCCGGCGCGCGCCTCTTGGATCAGCGGCAGGACGGCGTCGATATTGGCGCCGATCTCGCGTCCGGCGCTGGTCTGCACGCATGCGACACTACAGCGCGGCATGGCCGCTCAGGCCTGGCCCTGCAAAACGGCATCGAGGCGGCCGGAGCGTTGCAGGCTGGCGAGTTCGTCCGAGTCGCCGACGTGGCGTCCATCGACGAAGATCTGCGGCACCGTCCGCCGGCCGCCGGCACGCTCCTGCATTTTCCGCCGGGCGCCGGGCTCGGACGACACATCGTGCTCCTCGAAGTCCACGCTTTTCTGCTGCAGCAGGGCCTTGGCGCGCAGACAGTAGGGGCAGAACGGGGTCGTGTAGATCTCGATCCTGGCCAACGGTGCGACCTCCTCGAAAGCGACGGGCGCCATTGTACGACGGTCGAGATATGGCCCAGCTGCGCCGGTAATGGAAGCGCGCCGGCGGTGCGAACATCCCCCGCCGCGGCCGGCAGCCCGGCTCCCTTCAGTCGGCGCGAACGGTGCGGGCAAGGGTGAGCAGATCCACCGCTGCCGCACCCGCGCCGAGCAGGGCCCGCGTGCAGGCCTCGGCGGTGGCGCTGGTCGTCTGAACATCATCGACGAGCAGCACCCGTCGTCCGCCGAGGCCGTCGACCCGGGCCGGGTGAACGGCGATGGCGTTGCGGACGGCTTTGGCGCGCGCGGTCGGGCCGAGCCTGCCGAGAGAGGGCGTCCTACGCCGTCGCCACAACAGGTCCGGGACAGCCGCCACGCCGGAGAGCCGGCCGATCGCCAGAGCCAGAAGCGCCGACTGGTTGTACTTGCGCGCGAGCAGCCGGGTCCAATGCAGCGGCACCGGAGCGAGGACATCGGCATCGGCGAGAAGCTCCGCGCCCGCGCGGGCCATCCAGCCGGCGAACACCGGCGCCGCATCGGTGCGGTCCGCGCGCTTGAAGGCGAGGATCAGGCCCCGGCTCCCGTCATCGTAAACCACCGCTGCACGCGCGCGCTCGAACAGCCGCCGGTGGCCCAGGCATTCGCCACAGAGGCTGCCTTCGCCCACCGCGGTCGGGAACGGCAGGCCACAGGCCTCGCATAACGGCGGGGCGATGAAGCGGATCTTCGACCAGCACGACGAACAGAGCGCTACATCCCGGCCAAGCAGCTCGCGACAGCCGAGGCATTGCGGCGGCAGAAGCGAGTCGAGCAGGTGGCGGCCGAGCCGGCGAAGGAACGGCGCGGCCGGCCGGGAAGCGGACCGCTGCGGGCCGACGCGCTCTTTGCTCAAAGCCATGGCTTCGGCCATATATCAGGAAGCCGGGGCGAAGGGAACTTTTTTCACCCCAAACGGGCCATAAGATGGGGAGCCCATGCCGGATACCATGACCGTGTTCGACCGGCGTATCCTCCGGCACCGACGCGACCGGGCGGCGTCGACGCTGGCCGACCACGACTTTCTCTACCGGGAAGTCGCCGATCGTCTCGCCGATCGTCTCCAGGACGTCCGCCGCAGCTTTCCGCTGGCGCTGGATCTCGGCTGCCACGCCGGCATCATCGCTGCGCTCATCGGCGCTCGCGGCGGTATCGAGACCCTGGTGAACTGCGATCTGGCGCCGCGCATGGCTGCGGTCGCGCCGCCGCCCGCGGTGGCCGGCGACGAAGAGGCGCTGCCTTTCGCCGATGCCGCGTTCGATCTGGTCCTGAGCGCGCTAAGTCTGCATTGGGTCAACGACCTGCCCGGCGCGCTCGCCCAGGTCCGCCGGGCGCTGCGCCCGGACGGGCTGTTTCTCGCCGCCATGCTGGGCGGCCAGACGCTGAAGGAACTTCGCCAGGTTCTCGCCGACGCCGAGATTGCCGAGGAAGGCGGCCTCAGTCCGCGCGTTTCGCCCTTCGTCGACGTTCGCGACGCCGGCAACCTCTTGCAGCGCGCCGGCTTCGCCCTGCCCGTGGCCGACGCCGAGATCATCACCGTTTCATACACCGACCCGCTGCGCCTGATCGGCGATATCCGCGGCATGGGCGAGGCCAACGCCGCCATCGAGCGACGCCGGCAGTTCACCCGGCGAACGACGCTGTTTGACGCCGTCGCCCGCTACCGCGATCTCTACGCCGACGATCAGGGACGGATCCCGGCGACCTTTCAGGTAATCTATCTCACCGCCTGGGCGCCGGACCCGTCGCAGCCGAAACCGCTGCGGCGCGGCAGCGCGAAGAGCTCGCTGGCGGCGGCGTTGGCCACGCCGGATGGACCGGGAACGGATGCAACCGGGAACGAGTTGGGGGAGGATCGCGATGGGCGAGGAGACGGCCGATGACCGGCGCATCGTCGAGACTGCGGCCCAGCTTCGAGCGATGAAGCAGGCGCTCGGCAACGGCTACTGGCAGGACGAAGAGGTTCGCGCCCTGCAGCAGACCCTGCGTCGGCTGATCGGGGAGTACGGCGCCTGGGGCGAGAGCCGGCTGCCGATGCACCAGCGGGCGCGAATGGCCGCGCGCCACGAGAGCGAAAACGCCGACCTGCTCTGGCCGGGCCGCGGCGCCGGCGGATGAGGCCCGTCCTCCCGCTCTTTGCGCCCATCTCCCTCACCTTTCCGCTGTTGCGGAGGATCGAGGTGAGGGGCCTTCCGGTCAGATGAGGTTCGTCTCGCCCCTCATCCGCGCCACGTTGGTGCGCCGCTACAAGCGGTTCCTTGCCGATGTCGTTCTCGAAGGCGGGGAGGTCGTGACCGCGCATTGCCCCAATCCCGGTTCGATGCTGTCGGTCGATGAGACCGGCGCAGAAGTCTGGCTGTCGCCGGCTACGGCTGCGCAGCGCAAGCTGCCGTACACCTGGGAGCTGATCCGCCTCGGTGATGAACTGGTCGGCATCAACACCGGCCGACCCAACGCACTGGCCGCCGAGGCCATTGCCGCGGGCGCCATCCCAGAACTGGCCGGATACGGCACGATCCGTCGCGAGGTGCGCTACGGCTGCAACTCCCGGATCGACCTCTTGCTCGAAGCGCCCGGCCGCCCCAAGTGCTTGGTCGAGGTGAAGAACGTAACCATGAGCCGCCAGCCATCGCGCCGTATCGTCGAGTTTCCCGATTGCGTGACCGCACGGGGAACGAAGCATCTCAATGAACTCGCCAATGCCGCCGCCGCGGGCCAGCGCGCCGTCATGCTGTATCTCGCCCAGCGCGGCGACGCCGATACCTTCGTCATCGCCGATGACCTGGATCCGGGCTACGCCGCGGCCTTTGAGCGCGCTCTCGATGCCGGCGTCGAGGCGCTGTCCTACCGCTGCGCGGTCGGCATCGACGAGATCCGCCTCCACCGGCCGATGACCTTCATCGGTCGATCATCGGGCATCGGCCGATCTTCGGGCCTCGACTCCGGCGGCGTTCCGATGGCACGGTGCGGCCATGAATGATGTCAGCGTCGCGCCCGCCCGCGCCACCCGGGCCATCAAGGTCCATTGCGAGGAGCACTTCGAGGCCATGCGCCGGGCCGGTTCGCTCGCCGCCGCCACCCTCGACTTCATCACCCCACACGTGCGACCCGGCGTATCGACCGACGAGCTCGATAGCCTGTGCGACACCTTTGTCCGCGATCACGGCGGCATCTCGGCGCCGCTGAACTATCGCGGCTTCCCGAAGTCGATCTGCACCTCGATCAATCATGTCGTTTGTCATGGCATTCCCGACGCCGGCAAGCGCCTGAAGGAAGGCGACATCGTCAATATCGACGTGACCCCCATCGTCGACGGCTGGCACGGCAACTCGAGCCGGATGTACCCCGTCGGGGCTATCGGGGTGAAGGCGCAGCGGCTGATCGACGTGACCTTCGAGGCGATGTGGAAGGGGATCGAGGCGGTCCGCCCGGGCGCGACCGTGGGCGATATCGGCCATGCGATCCAGTCCTTTGTCGAGCCGCAACGGTTCTCGGTGGTGCGCGACTTCTGCGGTCACGGCCTCGGCCGGGTGTTCCACGACGCGCCCAACGTCCCCCACTACGGCGAGCCGGGGACGGGTCCGGAGCTGCGCGAGGGAATGTTCTTTACCATCGAGCCGATGATCAACGCCGGCCGCTGGGAGGTGAAGATCCTCAAGGACGGCTGGACGGCGGTCACCAAGGACCGTTCGCTTTCGGCGCAGTTCGAGCACTCGATCGGGGTGACCGCCGACGGCTACGAGGTCTTCACCCGTTCGCCCGCCGGCCTGGACCGGCCGCCCTACGCGGCTTGATGCCGGAAAAGCCGCTACTGCCGGACAAGCCGGCGCCGCGTCCCCATCACGCCAATCATCGCCAGCGGCTGCGCGAGCGCTTTCTTCAGGGCGACAGCGAGGGATTGGCCGACTACGAGCTTATCGAGCTCCTGCTGTTCTACTCGATCGACCGCATCGACGTGAAGCCGCTGGCCAAGCAGCTTCTCGCCGACTTCCGCAGCTTCGGCGCGGTGCTGGCCGCCGATCCTGCCCGGCTGGAGGCCTACCCCCGGGTCAACGAGCGGACCACCGCGCTGTTCAAGGCAGTGCGCGAAGCCTCGCGCCGGGTGGTCCGCTGCGAGATCGTCGATCGGCCGGTGATGTCTTCGTGGAGCCGGGTCGTCGAATACTGCCGCGCCTGCCTCGTCGATGCGCCGACGGAGCAGTTCCGCCTGCTTTTTCTCAATCGCAAGAACGAGCTGATCGCCGACGAGGTCCAGGGCCGCGGCACCGTCGACCATACGCCGGTGTACCCCCGCGAGGTGGTCAAGCGGGCGCTGGAGCTGGGCGCGACGGCGCTGATCATGGTCCACAACCATCCCTCCGGCGACCCGACGCCGTCGCGCGCCGACGTCGAGATGACCATCGAGATCCGCGACGCCGCCGACAAGCTCGGCATCGCGCTCTACGACCACATCATCGTCGCGAAAAGCGGCGCCACCTCGCTGAAGGCGCAGGGGCTTCTTTCTGCGTCCGGTGGTACCGAATGTGATGGTGACGGCATGCGATGAGTGGTGTAGAACATAGAGCGAACATCTTTCTTGAGAAGGTGCGCCATGTCCGACTTTCCTCGCTCCATCTTGGTGTTTCAGAGTCAGTTAACCGATGAGGCCGCGTGCGCGGCGTGGCTGACGGCTTCGCGCTGGCACGACGGCTTTTGCTGTCCCAGTTGCGGTCACGGCAAAGGCTGGGAGCTGGCGACCAGGGCTTTCACCTGGGAGTGCGTCGGCTGCGGCAAGCAGACGTCGGTCACGGCGGGGATCGTGAAGCACGGCTCGAAGCTGCCGCTGAGCGTGTGGTTTTGGGCGGCCTATCTGATGGCCACCCACTCGAACGGCATCTCAGCGCGGCAGATGTGGCGGCAGTTGGGCCTGGGGTCTTACAAGAGCGCCTGGCTCTTGTGCGACAAGCTGCGCAGGGCGATGGTCGATCCCACCCGCGCCCTGCTGTCCGGTGTGGTCGAGATGGACGAAAGGCAGGTGTCCCGCCGCATCAAGAGATGACCAGATGGCGGGCGGACAAGGGCGAACACGGGACGGCAAGATGCAGGTCGTCGTAGCCGTGGAGATCATTGAAGAGGCTCCCGGACGCTTGCGCCTTGGGGCGATCGAGGACGCCTCGTCGGTCAGCCTTCACCCGTTCGTCAAGGACAATGCTGTAAGGGGGCCAAGCGCGGCGGGTCCCGGCCTCCGTTCACCATCGTCACCCGCAGACTTGGGACGCGGGGTTCGTGGTTGACAGGCGAAGCAAGTGGATTGCTTCGACGGCTGCGCCGCCTCGCAATGACGACTTACAATGAATTATGAGCAACTTATCGTCATCGCGAGCCGCGCAGCGGCGTGGCGATCCAGCAAAGAAGTTCTGGATTGCCGCGGCGGCTACGCCGCCTCGCAATGACAAACCCGGCTGAGACGGCGCCGCCGAGCCTGCTCTGGGCACGGCTCCGCCGTCCTCAGGCGGCCAGCTTGGCGAAGGCTTCGATGACCTCGGGAGGCGCTTGCACGAGCTCAATCAGGACGCCCTCGCCGCTAACGGGTTGCTCTTCGTTGCCCTTCGGGTGGAGAAAGGTGATATCGAAGCCCGCCGCCCCTTTGCGGATACCGCCGGGGGCGAAGCGCACGCCGTTGGCGGTAAGCCACTCCACCGCGGCAGGAAGGTCGTCTATCCAGAGGCCAATGTGGTTAAGGGGCGTCGTGTGGACCGCGGGCTTCTTCTCGGGATCCACAGGCTGCATCAGATCGACTTCAACTTTCAGAGGGCCGGAGCCGATCGCCGCGATATCCTCATCGACGTTCTCGCGCTCGCTCTTGAAATTGCCGGTAATGGTCAGTCCAAGAGAGTCAACCCACAACTTCTTCATCTTTTCTTTGTCTGGGCCCCCGATAGCGACCTGCTGGATGCCGAGGACTTTGAAGGGTCTGTCGCCCATGTAATTCTCCCTTTAGCGAGCTGTCCAAGCTATGAAAGCGCCAGAGTATGCCAGCGGCTACCGACGTTGTGAAGACGATTGAGTACAGGTCGCATGGGGCAGACGCCGGAGCCGGAGCGTGTCGATGTCGGGTCGAACCGCCGCTCCTGGTTTTTGGTTCCGAAGGCCTGCGATTGTCAGTCACCGAGTTGACTGGAAGGGTAGACCGGCGCGGATGCCGCGTTCATGCTCGCGCGATCTCCGTGCCCACGTTGCCGCTTTGAACGAGCAGGTTGCGAAGAAGCTGTGTTATCGCGCAAGCGCATCATCGTCTCCGCGATATTTCCGCGCCGATCAGCGCGATCACCTCGGGCAGGCGGGCGGCGACCGCGGGCGAGAGTTCGAGACCGAGATCGAGGCAGACGGGCTCGACACCGATGACGGTGACGCTCTCGGGGGCCGAGTCCATCAGCCGGAGGACGGCGAGCACGTCGCTCAGGCCGAGCTGGTGGGGCGAAATGCGCGAGGAAAAGAACGCCGGCACGTCGTCTCCGGCAAGGCGCACCACCGCTGCCGGCGGCCGCCCGGTCTTGACCGCGTCGACGACGATGAGATGCGCGCGCCCCGCGATCTGGTCGAGCAGGTCCATGCCCGAGGTGCCGCCGTCGAGGACCTCCACGTCCGGCGGCAACTGAACCTGCTCGACCAGCGCCTCGACGGCGCGCACTCCTACCCCCTCATCGGAAAGAAGAATGTTGCCGAGGCCGAGGATCAGCGTTCCCGGCCGGTCCGCCGCCGCGTGCCCCCGCGACGACGAACCGGCTGCTCCGGCCTCCTCCCCTACCAAGCCCGTATCTCTCGGCATTACAGCGCCTTGACCTGGACGATCTGGCGGCGCTCGGTGTCCAGCATGTGGACGGCGCAGGCCAGGCACGGGTCGAACGAATGGACGGTGCGGATCACCTCCAGCGGCTTCTCCGGATCGGCAACCGGATTGCCGACAAGCGACGCCTCGTAGGGGCCGAGCGCGTCGGAGTCGTCGCGCGGGCCGGCATTCCAGGTGCTCGGCACCACGGCCTGGTAATTGGCGATCTTGCCGTTCTTGATCACCGCCCAGTGCGACAGCACGCCACGCGGCGCCTCGTGGTAGCCGAAGCCGCGGATTTCGCCCTTGGGGAACATCGGCCGGTTGAAGGTGTCGAAGTCGCCCTTGCCGATGTTCGCCATCAAAAGCTCCCACTGCTGCGCCAGCGTCTCGTGGAGGACGGCGCAGCGCACGGCGCGGGCGGCGTGGCGGCCAATGGTCGAGTGCAGGGCGCTCAGCGGAATGTCGCTGCCGGCAACCTTCGAGGCGATCGCGACCAGCCGTCCAAGGTGGCGCTTGGTCGGCTCGTGGCCGGCGACGTACATCGCGAGCACGTTGGCGAGCGGGCCGACCTGGGCGCGCTGGTCATTGAAGGTCGGGGCCTTGACCCAGGAGTACTTCCCATCGTCCTGGAAGTCGGTGTACTGCGGGTTGGTCTCGCCGTCGTAGGGGTGGAGCGGCTTGCCGTCACCGCTGTACCAGGCGTGCTTGACGCTTTCCTTGACCCCCTGTTCGAAGTAGCCGTCGCCATAGCCGCTGATCTCGCGAAAGGCTGTGATGTCGCCGCCAGGGATGTAGCCGCCGGGGAGCGCGAACTCGGTGCTCTTGGTGTCCAGCGGCATGTCGGGGACGGAGAGATAGTTGGTCACGCCGGCGCCGTATCCGGTCCAATCGGCGTAGAGGGCGCCGATGGCGGCGACGTCGACCAGGTACACCTGATTAACGAAGGCGCCGACCTCGTCGATCAGCGCCTTGACCTTGTACAGCCGCTCCAGGGTCAGGGTCGACTGGCTGTCCGGATTGATCGCATTGGCGACGCCGCCGACCGCGAGGTTCTGGATATGCGGCGTCTTCGAGCCGAGGATGCCGACGATCTGGTTGGCCTTCCGCTGATAGTCGAGCGCCTGCATGTAGTGGACGACGGCGAGCAGATTGACCTCCGGCGGCAGCTTCATCGCCGGGTGGCCCCAGTAGCCGCTGCCGAAGACGCCGAGCTGGCCGCTCTCGACGAAGCCCTTGAGCCGGGCCTGAGTGCGGGTGAAGTCTTCGACGCTGTTGCCTGGCCAGTCCGACAGGCTCTGCGCCAGCACTCGCGGCGGCCTTCGGATCGGCCTGGAGCGCCGAGACGAGGTCGACCCAGTCGAGGGCCGAGAGCTGGTAGAAGTGGACGATGTGGTCGTGAATGCCGTGCCCGCCAATGATCAGGTTGCGGATGTACTGGGCGTTGCGAGGGATCTCCAAGCCCAGCGCGTTCTCGATCGCGCGCACCGAGACGACGGCATGGACGGTGGTGCAGACCCCGCAGATCCGCTGCGCGAAGATCCAGGCGTCGCGCGGATCGCGCCCCTGCAGGATGGTCTCAATGCCGCGCCACATCTGCCCCGAGGACCAGGAATTGGTGACCTTGCCGCCGTCGACCTCGCAGTCGATCCGCAGGTGCCCCTCGATGCGGGTGATCGGATCGACGGTAATGCGCATTATCTCTCTCCCAGTGCGTTGTACCGGCCCCGGCTCACGACGCGGCGCCGCGATGCGCGACGTGCAGGACCGGAAGCAGCTTCACCACCATCAGGTAGAGCATGATTTCCAGCGCGAAGATGCCGAGGGTGACCAGAATCTCGCCCAGCGACGGGAAATAGCTCCAGCCGTCGCCGGGATCGTAACCGATGAGGTAGGCGTTGAGGCGGTAGAGCGCGCCGTTGAAGAGCATCGCCGCGGCGCCGAGGAAGATGAGCCGCGGGCTGGTGCGGTTGGCCTTCGGCATCAGCAGCAGGACGGCGGCCGCGCCAAGGAAAAACTCGATCCAGAACGACACCGCCTTGGCGTCCCCGGCGAACGCGAGAGGCAACGCGCCGAGGCGGATAACGTCGGCGTAGCGGACGATCATGAAGCCCAGCATCACCCACGCCATGATCCCGGTAAGCTTGCTCAGGATCGGCGTGTCGAACGGACGTTGCAGGCTGACCGAAGCCAGCACGGATTCGAACGCGACCACCGAAAAGCCCATGGTGAAGGCGGTGAGCAGGAAGAAGAGCGTCAGCATGTGCGACTGCCACAGCGGCGACAGCTTGATAGCCGAGGAGCACGACGACGGTGCCCATCGACGACTGATGCATCATCGGCAGAAGGACGCCGAGCCCGGTGAAGACGAACAGGATCTTGTGCAGCCGCCGGCGCGCCTCGTTCATGCCGAACCGTTCGAAAACCGCCGGCGCGAACTCGATCGCGAGCACGATGATGTAGACGAAGATGCACAGCGCGGTTTCGAGCAGGACCGAGTTGGAGTTCCACAGCCAGGGAAAGAAGATGTTGTGGCCCTGCCAGTACCGGCCGAGATCGATCAGCACGGCAAACGCGCCGAGGGTGTAGCCGAACAGGCTGGTCATCAGTCCGGCTCGGGCAAGCGGATGGTAATCGCCCTTGTTGAGGACATAGACCAGCAGCGCCATGACCAGGCCGCCGCAGCCCAGCGCGGTGCCGATGATCAGGTCGATCGTGATCCAGATCCCCCAGGGGTAGCCGTCACTGAGGTGGGTCACCGCGCCCAGGCCGAAGGCAAAGCGCTGGGTCAGGATGATGACGGCGACGAACAGGATGACGAGCAGGACGATAAATGGCGCGGTGACGATCCGGCCGCCGAGCGGCCGATGCTCGTGGCTAGCCATCGCGACCTCCCGTCTCGCCATCCTTGGTGGCCCTTCCGGTCTTTTCCCGGTCCGCTTCGGCCGCGGCCTTGGCTTGGGCCGCCTCGGCTTCGGCTTCGGCTGCCTTGAACTCCTCCGGCGGATGATGCTTGTCGAAGTTGCGCCGGGCGATCAGGATCAGGCCGGTGAGCGCCGCCGCCGGCGCGATCATGCCCTGGTAGATGAAGTGCTGGACGCCTTCGGTCTCGGACGCGTAGGCGTGATCGGGAACGTTGCCGTAGGGCAGGCCGAGCTTGTCGAAGGACACCGCCGAGAGGTACAGCGCCTGGGTTCCGCCCAGCACCGCCTCTCCGTAGATCTCCTTGCGATAGGGCGCCTCGACGATCTTTTCGTGCGGCGGCGTCGACGGGCCGATCTTGCCGCTGAGGTCGCCGCGCGGATAGACGTAGGTGTCGCCAGGCGCAAGCTCGATCCGCCGCTTCGCCTCTTCATGCAGATCCTCGACCCGGCCGAACAGCGTGGCCCCAGTCGGGCAGGCCTCGACACAGCCCGGCAGCTTGCCTTCGGCCAGTCGGTGGCGGCAGAGCTCGCACTTGTGGATCCGTCCGAAGGGGGAATCCAGGTCGAACTTGGGCACCTGGAACGGGCAGGCGAAGACGCAGTAACGACAGCCGATGCAGCGCGAAGGATCGTTGCGGACGATGCCGGTCACCGGATCCTTGATCATCGCCGAGACAGGACAGCACGAGACGCACGATGGGTCGACGCAGTGCAGGCACTGGCGCTTGATGAAGGCGAAACCGTTGTCCTCGCGGTCCTTCTTCTCCATGTCGCCGTTACGATAGACTCGGATGACGTTTAGGGTCTTTGCCGAGAGGCCCTTGGGCGTGTCCCATGTGCCTTCGTTCCAGACCCGCTGATCGGGGGAGATGTCCGGCGGCATGTCGTTGGCGGCCTTGCAGCCGGCGACGCAGGCCTTGCAGCCGACGCACAGGGTCGAGTCGTAGAGCAGGCCGACGGCGTGGGGCAGCCGCGGCTTTGGTGCCCGGTCGAGGCCGTCGGCGCGGGCGGGGCCGGCGCCATTGTCTCGCCGAGGCCGGCGGCGGCCGCGCCGCCTGCCGCCATGCCGGTCAGGAAGCTGCGTCGGTTGAGGCGCATGACGGGAACCTCCTCGAACTAGCGCGAGGGCGGTTGCTGGTCGTCCGATGACGGCGCCGGTTTGGTCGCGGGCTCCGCCGCCTTGCCGAGACGGCTGGCAAGCACCGCGCCGCCGCCGACAGACCGCGCCGACCACGCCGGCGACGGCCGCCGCCGCACCCGGGGTGATCCCCTCGCCGCGCGGCTCGCCGACGCTGGGGAAGGCGGTCGGCGGGGTCAGCGTCAGGACGGTGGCGAGAGAATGGATCGGCTTGGTGAAGCCGACGCCCTGTTCGGTGCAGCCGAAGCAGGGCGCGCCGCAGCCGACCGGCCAGGCGCCCTCGCCGGTGTCGTAGAAGCCGATCGCCGGGCAGTTGGCGTAGGTCTCGGGCCCCTTGCAGCCGAGCTTGTACAGACACCAGCCCTGGCGATGGCCCGGATCGCCGAATTCAAGCGCGAAGCGGCCGGCAGTCGAAGTGCGCCCGGCGCTCGCAATTCTCGTGGATCAGGCGGCCGTAGGCGAACTTCGGCCGGTTCTTCGTCATCGAGATCGGGCGCCTTGGCGAAGGTCAGCAGGTAAAGGACGGTCGAAAGCAGGTTGTAGGCGTTGGGCGGGCAGCCGGGCATGTTGATGATGGTCTTGTCCGGCAGCACCTCGTGCGCCGCCTTGGCCATGGTCGGGTTCGGCGCGCTCGACGGGATGCCGCCCCACGACGCGCACGATCCCATGGCGATGATCGCGCCGGCGCCGGCGGCGGCCTTCTGCACCGAGTTCGAGGAACGTCTCGCCAGCGACCTTGCAGTAGATCCCGCCGTCCTTCGTCGGGACGGCGCCGTCGACGACCAGGACATAGCTGCCCCAGTGGCGCTTCATCGACTGGTCCTTGTAGTTCTCCGCCTGTGCGCCGGCGCCCGCGGCCAGGGTCTCGTGGTAGTCGAGCGAGATCATGTCGAGGATCAGGGTGTCGATCGTCGGATGATTGGCCCGCAGCAGGCTTTCGGTGCAGCCCGTGCAGGCCTGACCCGACAGCCAGATCACCGGCGGCCGTGACGGGTCCGTCGCCGCATTGGCGATGCGCACGCCCAGGGCGGGAGACAGGCCGAGGGTCGCGGCGACTCCCGGTGCAGAACTTGAGGAAGTCCCGGCGGCACAGGCCGCCGAGAGCACCGGCATATCCATCAAGATCGCCGAAGTCACGTGAAGCGGGCCGGTGATCGTCACCGAGCATCGCAATCCTCCCATGCCGCAGCGCGTTGCTGCTTATGATTATTAATTTTTACCTTTATTACAGGTGCTTCAGCACCTTGAGCCTGGACATGTAATGCAAGAAACGCAGATTAGCTAGACGAAATTGTGTATTGACATGTTCGCGCTGCGTTATTGACTTTTATTATCAGGTAATCGCATGAGCGCAGTCTGCTCGTGCGGGAGCATGGCGACACCTTGTTCAGCGCTGGTGCGGATGCGCCGCGCTTGCGGCGACGGCCGGACTGCCAACCGCCGGCGGCGGTCCGGTCCTTCAAGCAAGACTGCGCGGCAACAAATGCTGGTATTTTACGTGCGAGCGTCTAATTTCGTTGCGCTTCGTCGGGAAGTGAAAACCGCCGGCAGGAGAGCGGTATGCAAATCGACGTCAACGCGCCACTCACGCTCGTCATCGCCATCCTCGTCCTGCTCATCGGCCGGCTCCTCGTCTCCAACATCCGCTTTCTGCGCACCTACAGCATTCCCGAGCCGGTGATCGGCGGCCTGATCGTCGCCGGCCTTCTGACCGCCGCGCGGGCTTTTGCTCGATACCCGCGTCTCGTTCGACATGGCGCTGCAGACACCGTTCCAGCTGGCGTTCTTTTCCACCATCGGGCTGAGCGCGGACGTGCGTATGCTGGCGGTCGGCGGACGCAAGCTGGTCATCTTCGCAATCCTCGTGTCGGTCTTTCTCGTCGTCCAGAACGCGGTGGGCCTCGCCGGCGCACTTGGCTTCGACCTGAGCCCGACAATGGGATTGCTCGCCGGTTCGACGACGCTGTCCGGCGGGCATGGCACCGGCGTCGCCTACGGCAAGCTCTTCGGCGAGGTCAACAACCTGCAAGGCGCCATGGAAGTGGCGATGGCCTCGGCCACGTTCGGGCTGGTGGCGGGCGGCATCCTCGCCGGGCCGGTCGCCCACGTGCTGATCTCGCGCTACAAGTTGCGCGGCGATCCCGACGCGGAGGACATGGCGATACCCGGTGAGATCGCGCCGGAGGAACGCCGCCCGCTCAGTCCGGAGTCGTTTATCGAGACGGTCCTGCTGATCATGGTTTGCGTCGGCGTCGGCGGTCTGCTCTCGGCCCTTGTGAAGATTCCTGGAATTACCCTGCCGGCGTTCGTCTGGTGTCTCTTCGTCGGCATCGTCATTCGCAACGTCTTCAGTTTTACGCACCTTTACAAAGTCGACGCGAACACCCTGGAACTGCTGGGCACAGTGAGCCTTTCGCTGTTCCTGGCGATGGCCCTGATGGCCCTGCGGCTGTGGGAGCTGGTTGGGCTGGCCGGGCCGATGTTGGGCATCCTCACCCTGCAACTTGTCGCGATCGTCCTCTACGCCACCTTCGTCACGTTCGTCGTGATGGGTCGCAACTATGACGCTGCCGTGCTCGCCGCCGGACATATAGGCTTCGGCCTTGGCGCCACCTCGACCGCCATCGCCAGTATGCAGGCGATCACCAGTCGCTATGGCCACTCGCCGCTCGCCTTTCTGCTGGTGCCGGTGACCGGCGCCTTTCTGATCGACATCGCCAACGCACTCCTTCTTCAGGGCTTCCTCTCGCTCCCCTGGTTCGGCTTCTGAGGAACGATCATGTCGACCCAACGCGCGCATCCCAGCCTCGGCGCGATTCTCCTCCTGGTCCTTTCGTTGCGTGCTGCTCACCGCCTGCGAGGGCGGTCCCGGCGAGACGAAGGTGAAGGAGGATTTTCAGAACATCCTGGCACAGGCCTTCCCCGAGGGCGCCGTGCGCCTGGACAGCTTCCGCCGGCCGGCGGCGGCCCGCTTGCCGGACAGCGAGCGCGGCGAGCGCCGGATCGTCTACTATAACGCAACGCTGATGCTGGACCGGGACGTCGATCTTTCGTCCTGGCAAGGGCCTGAACCTCGGCGCAGTGGCCGGCCTCTTCGGCGCGACGGAAAAGGGCATTGCAGGGCTGAAGCAAGGGGGCAACAAGAAGGGCGACGTGATCTTTGTTCACGGCACGATAACCTACGTCGACGAGAACGGCGAGTGGCGGCCGGTGCGGACGGTGCAAGCTCCGGCGGCCGCGCCGCCCCCGGAAAACAACACCGGTCCGCCGGCGGAGGCGCTGCGGATCGTCGAGAGCATTCGCGGCCTGTTCGAGCAGGACCGGGACCGCTCCGGAACGGCGAAAGATTATCACCGATGAGCTGGAGAAGGCCTACTTCCAGATCCGCCTGCGCCTCGACCGCAGCCGACGGGATCCTTCCTGGTCCTGGGCGGACCCGAGGCCGGAGAGTATTACCAGGTGGCGGGCCTGATCGCCTCGGCGCTGAAGCAGGCCGAATTTGCCGAGCCGGGCCGTCGCGACCGATGGCAGCGTCGAAAACCTCGACCTGATCGACACCGGGCGGGGTGACGTGGCGCTGGCGGAAAACAACCTCGCCGCGCGGGCCTTCGCGGGTCGCCCGCCGTTTACCGCCGACGCCGCGGTGCCGGATCTGCGGGCGCTGGCCGGCCTGTTCCCGGAGCAGGTGCATGTGATCCTGCGTCCAGGCGCGAGCGTTTCGAACCTTGCGGATCTCAGAGGAAAGCGCGTCGACATCGGTCAACCCAGCTCGGGCACGCGTGTCGATGCCGAAGCGCTGCTGGCGGCGGCCGGCCTGACGCGCGCCGATCTTGCCGCTGGCGAGCGAGCGCGGTCTGGCCGAGGGGCTCGACGCGCTGAAGCGGAACGAACTGGATGCGGTCATCGCGACGATCAGCGCGCCGGCGCACAGCGTTCAGGACGTTTGCCGCGAGCAACGGGATTTCGTTGTTGTCCCTGAGCGAGGCGGAGCAGGCCGGCATGGCCGGCGCCGACTCCGGCTATGTCGCGGTCACCATGCCCGCCGGCACCTACGCCGGGCAGGAGCAGCCGGTGCGCACCGTGGCCGCCGTCGCCTTGCTGGTGGCATCCGCCTCGCTTCCCGACGCCAAGGCGGAAGCCGTGCTGCGGCAGGTTTTCGGCGGCATCGACTTCTTCGCCGAAGGCAGCGCCGCCGGCTCGCAGATCAGTCGGGCGAGCGCGAAGACCGGCGTCGACATTCCGTGGCACCCGGCGGCCGAACGCTTCTTCGCCGGCTCCAAATCGCCGTAACCTATGCAGTTGGCCGGCGCCGGAAGCCGATGTACCCCAGGCCCTGCAAATGCTCCCTGCAGGGATCTACCGCCATGACCGAAACGGACGCCGCGAAACCGACTCGTGAACATGGCGTACCCTTGGTTCCGGCCATTGGCCACCGCCATCGAAATGGAAGGGGATGGCTTGCGGCTGTTCCAGGACAATCTGAACTGGATTGCGCGGCCCGACGGGCCGCGGTGACAACGACGACCGGGACGAGAGAGGCTTTCGCGAAGGGCGGTCTTCGTGAAACGGCTCGAGGCCCGACATCCGCCGTTCGATGCGCCGGCGGCCGCTGGCCGACGATGACGAAGTCGATCCGGCATGGATGAAAGGAGAAGACATTGGCAACTGGGGAAAAGCCGGATGCCGAAGTTATAGGCGCAAGCATCGGTCAAGCCATTGCGGCGCATTGGAAGCTTGCTCTGATCCAGGGCGCGATCCTTGCGATCCTCGGCCTGCTCGCCGTGGCGATGCCGTTCTTCAGCACGCTGGCGGTGGAAGTTCTGATCGGCTGGCTGTTCCTCTTCGGCGGCGTGCTGCGCGCGGTCAGCCTCGTGCGCGCAAAGCACATTCCGGGTTACTGGTGGTCGTTGGTTGCCGCCATTGTAGCCGCCGTGCTTGGGCTGGTGCTCATCGCCGCGCCTCTGCGAGGCATTCTGACGTTGACGATGGTGTTGATGGCGCTGTTCCTGGTCGAGGGCGTTTCCGCCATCTTCGCCGCGCTCGACTTCCGCCGCCACTCATCGCATTGGGGCTGGCTGTTGATCAGCGGCGTGATCGATTTGGTGCTGGTGTTCCTGATTTGGCGGGGTTGGCCGACGACCGCGCACTGGGCTATCGGACTGCTTACAGGAATCAACCTGTTCTTCATGGGGCTTTCCCTCGTCATGCTGGCGCTTGCCGCGCGGCGATCCGGTGAACGCCTCTGACCGGGTCACGGCGCGGCGAAAGGCTTCGCGAAACGCGTGTCCGTGACCCCTCGATAACCGGACAGAAACGAGTTTGATCCGGTTATCTCCGCACAGGCCGGTTATCTCCGCACAGGCCGGTTATCTCCGCACAGGAAGGAGCGAATTCGATGGCGGAACTGCAGACGCAGGGACGCGACGCCGCATCGTCTCCGGACGCTACGGACCTGGAGAAAGCGGATCTTGACGCCGTTTTTCGGGCCCTCGGGAGCTCGGCCGGCGGCCTGACGTCGGAGGAAGCGGCGCGGCGGATCGAGACCTACGGCCGCAACGAGCTCGAGGAAAAGAAAGTCAGCGACCTGGCGCGGTTTCTTCGTTTCCTCTGGGGCCCGATCGCCTGGATGATCGAGGCAGCGGCGCTCCTTTCGCTGCTGATGGGCCATTGGGCCGACCTCGCGATAATCCTCCTCCTGCTCTTGTACAACGCCGTCTCCGGCTTCTGGCAGGAGCGTAAGGCGGCCGATGCGTTAGACGCACTAAAGGCCGGGCTGGCGCCGAAGGCCGCGGCCCTGCGCGATGGGGACTTCGGCACGATCGACGCCGCCACAGTCGTTCCCGGTGACGTGCTGCGCATCAAGCTCGGGGAGGTGGTGCCCGCGGACGTTCGGTTCAGCGCCGGTGAGTACATCAGCACCGATGAGTCCGCGCTCACCGGCGAATCCTTGCCAGTGGACAAGAATGTGGGGGACGTCGGCTACTCCGGCAGCATCGCCAAAAAGGGCGAGATGACCGCGGTCGTCATCGCCACGGGCAACAAGACGTTCTTCGGCCGAACCGCCAGCCTGGTCGCCACCGCCGGCGGGACATCGCATTCCAAGCGGGCGATGACACAGATCGGCGACTTCCTGATCGTAATTTCGGCCCTGCTCTGCGCGCTCCTGGCCGGGTTCGAATTGTACCGGGACATCGTTGTGGCGAGCGCCTGGGCGTGGGCGGACCTCGCCGACATCGCGCGTATGGTGCTGGTGCTCCTGATCGCGTCGATCCCTGTCGCCATGCCGGCGGTGGTCACGGTGACCAACTCCCTCGGCGCCGGCGCGCTCGCGAAGAAGAAGGCCATCGTCTCGCGACTCGAAGCGATCGAAGAGCTCGCCGGGGTCGATGTCCTGTGCTCGGATAAGACCGGCACCCTCACCAAGAACGCGCTCGTCCTGGGCGACCCCGTCCTGTTCGCCGCGTCATCGACGCGATGCCCTAATTCTTGGAGCGGCGCTCGCTTCGGAAGAAGGCAGCGAGGACGCGATCGACAAGGCTGTCCGCGCCGGGCTGAAGGATTCCGTGGCCGCGGACGCCTACACACGTTACGGCTTTCGTTCCGTTCGACCCGGTCAGCAAGTGTACCGAGAGCGACGTGACCGGCCCCGAGGGCAAGCCCCTGAAGTACATGAAGGGCGCGCCGCAAGTCGTTATCGAGCGGTGCAAGCTCGACCCGGATACGGAGGCCAAGGCGACGAAGACGGTCGCCGATTTCGCCGCGAAGGGCCTGCGCGCGCTGGGCGTGGCCGAGTCGGCCGATGGCGGCGGCACGTGGAGCTTCCTTGGCGTCCTGTCCCTGCTGGACCCGCCTCGCGACGACTCCAAGGAAACCATCGCTCACGCCATCGAGCACGGGCTCAGGGTCAAGATGGTGACCGGCGACGATGTCGCCATCGGCAGCCAGATCTCCGCGATGTTGGGCATGGGCTCGCATCTGATACCCGCGGCCGACATATTCACCAAGGACATGGATCTGGACCATCTTCCCGCCGCCGTTGCGGAGCGCGTCGATGCGGCGGACGGTTTCGGACGCGTCTTTCCCGAGCACAAGTACGCGATCGTCAAGGCCCTGCAAAGCCGCGGTCATGTCGTCGCCATGACCGGTGACGGCGTCAACGACGCGCCGGCCCTGAAGCAGGCCGACTGCGGGGTTGCGGTGAGCGGCGCGACGGACGCCGCGCGCGCCGCGGCGGCGCTGATCCTGACTCAGCCCGGCCTGTCGACGATCATCGACGCGATAGACGAGGCGCGCAGGATCTTCGAGCGCATCATCAACTACATCGTGTTCCGGGTCGCGATGACCCTGGACATCATGTTCGTGGTGGTCCTGGCAACGTTGTTCTTCGGCTTCTCGCCTCTGACGCCGGTGATGATCATCCTGCTCGCGCTGCTCGACGACATTCCGATCATGACCATCGCGTATGACAACACGCCGCTGCCCAAGGCGCCGGTGCGCTGGCAGATGCGCCGACTGCTGCTGGGAGCCGGCTATATGGGCCTGCTTTCGATCGTGCAGACCTTCGGTCTTCTGATCATCGGAATGGAATGGTTGAGCAACGCCGAATGGCAATCGTGGGTCACGCTGACCCAGGAACAGCTCCAGACCATCGTCTTTCTGCAACTCGTGGCCGGCGGCCACCTGCTTCTGTTCGTCGTGCGCTCCCGCGACACCTTTTTCAGCCGCCCCTGGCCGGCCAGACCCCTCCTGCTCGCTGTTTTGGGAACCCAGCTTGTCGCCGTTCTGATGTGCGGCTTCGGCTGGATTGTGAGCCCGATCCCGTGGACAATCATCGGCTTGGTCTGGGTCTACATGGTAGCCTGGATGTTCGTGCTCGATCTGGCGAAGCGGTCGATCCACCGCCACCTCGCGGCCGATGACGGTGGCGGTCTTCGTGCGCCGGTTCCCGCCTAGGGGTAACCTTGAAGGCAACAAAGATGAAATACACCGAACAGCTTCGTGTCGAACCGGGCGCCAAGGTCGATCTCGGCAAGGTCGATGCGGGCTTCAAGGGCAAGCACGAAAACCACAAGCATGCCGCGCCGGAGATCGACGAGGCGAAGCGGACGCTCCGCGACCTTCAGTTCCTCATGTACGCCGAGAACAAGCGCGCGCTGCTGATCGTCCTGCAAGGTCGTGACGCAGCGGGAAAGGACGGCACGATCAACCACGTCCTTGGCGCGATGAACCCGCAAGGGTGCACGGTGACCGGCTTCAAGGTGCCGTCAAAGGAAGAAGCGGCCCACGACTTCCTGTGGCGCTACCACAAGGCCGCGCCCGCCAAGGGGCAGGTGGCGATCTTCAACCGATCCCACTATGAGGACGTGCTGGTGGTGCGCGTCCATGATCTGGTCCCGAAGGTCGTCTGGTCGAAGCGGTACGACGACATCAACGCCTTTGAGCGCATGCTTGTCGACAATGGTATCCACATTCTCAAGTTCTATCTGCACATCGATCCGGACGAGCAGCTGAAACGGTTCAAGGCGCGGATCGACGATCCCACGCGCCACTGGAAGATCAGCGACGGCGACTATGCGGAACGGCCCTTCTGGGACGACTACACTGACGCGTTTGAGGACGCGATCGGCAAGTGCAGCACCGAGCATGCGCCTTGGTTCATCATTCCCTCCAACCACAAGTGGTTCCGCAACCTCGCCGTCTCGAAGATCGTCACCGAGTACATGAGCTCACTTGGAATGAAGTTCCCGCCTCCGAGCGTCGATATCGATGAGATAAAGAAGAAGTATCACGCGCTCGTGGATTGATCGGCTTGATCTACTGGATTGCCCCGCCGGGCTTCGCCCTCCTCGCAACGACGATCCCTTGCTCTAGTCACCGGCGGCGCCCCGCGCCGGCCTGAACTATTCGCCGCCGGCGGCTTCCGGCGGCGGGCTACCGGAAGGCGTGACGGAAGACGGCGGGGCTCCATCGGTCTTTTTCCGGGCGGTGAGGCTGCGTTTCTTTGCCCCCGCCTTGGCCGCGGCCCGCTTCAGCCACACCGCGTGCCGGCGGGCGCTGCGCGCACGGCGCCGGCGGTGGACGTAGCGCAGCGTCAGGTGATAGCCGAGCCATGCGGAGGCGATGGCCCAGGGTACGCAGCCGATGAGCATCGGCACCCCCTGGTCGTGCGCGATCATCGCGACCGAGGCGTAGAGCTTTTCGATAAAGCCTTCGTGCTGGGCGAGCAGGGCCTGCAGCTTGTCGACAAAGTGCTGGTAGCCGTGGGCGGCGGAGAGTTGCCCGGTCAGCAGCTTGCCGGTCAGGTAGAAGACGTAGTACGTCGGTCCCATGGTGAAGACGTTAGTCACCCAGGTCCAGGCGGCGGCGATGAGCAGGCTGAAATCGAAGCGGCTTGACCGGCGCGCCACCAGCCACGTCATCAAGACGAGGTACATCTGGATCCCGACCAAAGGCGTGGCGGCCCAGAACAGCCCGATCATGACCGCGCGCGCGGCGTACTCCGGCGGATGCGGGCTGCGCTTGAGCGGGACGATAAGCCTGAAATGGAGCAGCCGCGACAGCCGCTGCATGAAAGAGAACTGGCGGCGCAAGCGCGGCGATCCCCGTTGTAACGACACCTTGCCGCGCCCCGATGGCGGCACCCTCGTCATAGTAACGGCGCCATCCCGGCTCGGCCACAATTGCAGAAAAATATGGCGCGGGCGGCCATTTTTCCAGACGGTCCTGAGCTTCGATCCTCGCCCGGAGGCGCAAGCGCCTGCCGCCGCGGACGGCCGATGAACAGCCCGCACGCGACCGGCCCGGCGGCAATCGTCCGCGTCTTCGCGCCGTTCGCCTTCGGCTACTTCCTGTCCTACGCCTATCGCGCGGTCAATGCCGTCATTGCGCCGGAGCTCCTGAGCGAGCTTCGCCTGAACGCCGACGACCTCGGTTTTCTGACCAGCGCCTTCTTTCTGTCCTTTGCCGCGGCGCAGCTTCCGCTCGGTATCGCCCTTGACCGCTGGGGGCCGCGACGGATCGAAGCCGCTCTGCTCCTCGTCGCGGCGCTGGGCGCGCTCGTCTTCGCCAACGCGAACGGCCTCTTCACCCTGCTCGCCGGCCGCGCGCTGATCGGCCTCGGCGTCTCCGCCTGCCTGATGGCCGCCTTCAAGGCGTTCATCCTGTATTTCCCATCGTCCCGCCTGCCGCTCGTCAACGGCTGCCAGATGGCGGCGGGCGGCCTCGGCGCCATGTCCGCGACCGTGCCGGCGCAGGCGCTGGCCGCGGCCTATGACTGGCGGACCGTTATCGAATTGCTGGGGTTCCTGAGCGTGGTCGCCGCCGCCGTCATCTTCTTCGTCGTGCCGCGCGACCAGGAGCACGCACAGCGAGCCGCAGCGCCCATGGGCGGCGAGCTTGCCGGCGTCGGCGCGATCCTGAGAAGCGCGCGGTTCTGGCGGGTTGCGCCGGCGACCGTTGCTTCGCAGGCCTCCTTTCTCGCCATCCAGGGCCTGTGGGTCGGCCCCTGGATGCACGACGTCGGCGGCCTCGCAAGCACCGCCGTGGCCGGGCGCCTGCTCGCCATCGCCGCGGCGATGATTGCGGGCTTTCTCCTCTTGGGCTTCACGGCCGAGCGGCTGTCCCGCCGCGGCATCGCCCCCATCGCCGTCGCCGTAACCGGGATGAGCGCTTTCGCCACGGTTCTGGCGACCATCGTCGCCGCCGCCAGCAGCGCGCCGCTCCTCTGGCTCGCCTTCGGCTTCTTCGGCACGTCGGGGATCCTCCCCTACGCCGCGCTGTCGCAGCAGTTCTCGCCGGCGCTCGCCGGCCGGCTGAACACGACGCTGAACGTCCTGGTCTTCCCCGCGGCCTTCGCCGCGCAATGGGGGATGGGCGCGATCATCGCCCACTGGCACGGCGCGGCGGGCGTTGGCCATGACGTTGCCGGCTACCGCGCCGCCTTTACCGTCATGCTTTCCCTGCAGGGCCTCACTCTGGCCTGGTTTGCGCTGTTTCGCCCAGGGCGTGGTCGGCGAGGTTGAATATCCGGGTGGCCGGCGCACTATGCTCGTAGCCATGGACCAGGAGCGCGCCAGTCGCGGAATTGGCGATGACGGCCAGTCGCGTGGTCGCATTCAGGATCGGCGGCCTGACCCAGGTAAAGTCGCCCACATCGGGACGATCCAGCAACGCCGTCATCTGCTCCCGCCGGCCGCGGCTGTCCGCCCCGCGGTCGCGGCCGGGGATCCTGAGCCCCAGCCAGTGGTTTGCGATCGCCGCCGGCTGTTCGTGGAACGCCGCCCGTGCTTCCGTCCGCTCGATGACGCAGCCTTCGCCCGACTCGGCGCCGGCGAGGGTGTAGAACGCGGGGATGCACAGCGGCGTTTCGATCAACTGGCGCCTGGCCTCGGCGTAGGTCGCGGCCGTATCGCAGACGGCCCGGGCCAGATGCGACGGCGGCAGGCTGAGGCCGCGCCAGACGCTGGTGCGGTTGACCACCCAGTCGAGCCACAGCGCGCCGCTGTGTCGACGCATGGGCGGCTGGTTGATCGCGATGGCGAACCGGCCCGGCGCCATCGCCGTCAGGACGCCGATATAGCCCGGCCAGGTGACGGTGTAGTAGATGCCGGCGCCGCCGTCCTGTCGGGCGACGATGACGGAGCGGCCGATCCCGTTCATCGGCCAGTCGAGGGTGCGGAGCATGCGGCTGCCCCCTGCTGCGGGATCTGCGGCGGGATCGGCGGCCGTGCCGCTGGTGCAGGCCCATTCGTAGGACAAGTTGAGGAGCAGCGCGCCCGGCGTTCCGACCCGCGCGGCGACCGCCGCAAGCTCGCGGCTGTAGGGATTGCGACTGCGCGCCAGCCAGTGCCGGGTCGCCCGGTCGCCGAGGCGCAGCGCCACCGCGCCGTACCGGCGCCGGGCCGCGAGAAGGAGAGGCGCCAGCCGCGCGCTTTCCCGGTCCAGCAGCGAGAGCGGCCCGCCGTCCACCGCGTCGAGCAGGGGAATCTCGGCAAGCCGGCCTGCCGCCTCCGTACGTGTGCCCGCCTGTATGCCACCTTGCGCCATCGTAAATCGGTCCTGCATCCGCAGCGGGTGACGAATAACCTTAACCTCTGACGATTTGGTTGGTATTCGATCCCGGACCAGCCGTCAGCGATCCGCATCACATTCAGGCCCGACATGATCCCGCGCTACAGCCGCCCCGCGATGGCCGCCCTCTGGGAGCCGAACAGCCGCTTCCGGATCTGGCTCGACATCGAGGCTTATGCCTGCGACGCCCAGGCCCGCCTCGGCCTTGTCCCCGAGACGGCGGCGGCCGCCATCCGCGAGCGCGGCGCGCTTCGAGGTCGACCGCATCGACGCCATCGAGGCGGAGACGAAGCACGACGTCATCGCCTTTCTGACCAACGTCGCCGAGCACGTCGGCCCGGAGGCGCGCTTCCTCCATCAGGGCCTGACCTCGTCCGATGTACTGGACACCTGCCTCGCCGTCCAGCTCGCCCGCGCCGCCGACATTCTCCTCGCCGACATCGACGCGCTGCTGGCGGCGCTGGAGCGGCGCGCCTTCGAGCACAAGCTGACGCCGACCATCGGCCGCAGCCACGGCATCCACGCCGAGCCGCTGACCTTCGGGGTCAAGCTCGCCGGCTACCACGCCGAGTGGCGGCGCAACCGGGACCGGCCTCACGGCCGCCCGCGCCGAGATCGCGACCTGCGCCATCTCCGGCGCCGTCGGCACCTTCGCCAACGTCGACATGGAAGTCGAGGCCTACGTCGCCGACAAGCTCGGCCTGACGGTCGAGCCGGTCTCGACCCAGGTCATCCCGCGCGACCGCCACGCCGCCTTCTTCGCGACGCTGGCGGTCCTCGCCAGCTCGGTCGAACGGCTGGCGACGGAGATCCGCCACCTCCAGCGGACCGAGGTACGCGAGGCCGAGGAGTACTTCTCGCCCGGGCAGAAGGGCTCGTCGGCGATGCCGCACAAGCGCAACCCGGTGCTCAGCGAGAACCTCACCGGGCTGGCGCGGATGGTCCGATCCATGCTTATCCCGGCGCTGGAGAACGTGGCGCTGTGGCACGAGCGCGACATCTCCCACTCGTCGGTGGAGCGGTTCATCGGCCCCGACGCGACGATCTCCTTGGATTTCGCCCTGGCCCGCCTGACCGGCGTCGTCGACCGCCTCGTCGTCTACCCGGAGCGGATGCGAGCCAACCTCGACAGCCTCGGCGGGCTGGTCTTCTCCCAGCGGGTACTGCTGGCGCTGACCCAAGCCGGGATGAGCCGCGAGGACGCCTACGCCCTCGTCCAGCGCAACGCGATGAAGGTCTGGGCCGGCGCGGGCCGCGAGGGGGGCGGCGACTTCCTGACGCTGCTGAAGGCGGATCCCGATGTCGGCAAGTACCTCGACGCGGACGCCCTGGCGGCGCTGTTCGACCTCGCTTACCACACCCGCCACGTCGACACGATCTTCACCCGGGTCTTCGGGCGGAGGTGATTAGGGTCGGCCTTCCAGAGAGCGCTATGTTTCCCTGGATCGCCACGCCGCTGCGCGGCTCGCGATGACGGTAACTATTCAATTCATATCCATAAATCGTCGTTGCGAGGAGGGGCGGAGCCCCGACGCGGCAATCCACGCTTTCTTCTCCTCGACACCTGTGCCGCCATCGGATGGGCGTCCCCGATCGCCTCGCCGGTTGCGGTCCTCAGCCGATTGTGGCGAGGATCGCGCGCTCCGCGCCCGCGGTATCCGCCGTCCCGCCGAGGTCGCGGGTGCGCGTTTCGGACCGCTCCAGGCTTGCCTCGATCGCTGCCTCGAGTGTCCGGGCGGCTTCGGCCTCGCCGAGGTGGTCGAGCATCATCGCCGCCGCCCAGACCGCGGCGATCGGATTGGCGACGCCCTGCCCGGCGATGTCGGGAGCCGAGCCGTGAACCGGCTCGAACATCGAGGGATAGAGCCGCTCCGGGTTGAGGTTCGCCGAGGCGCGATGCCGATCGAGCCGGCCACGGCCGGGCCGAGATCCGACAGGATGTCGCCGAAGAGGTTCGAGCCGACGACCACGTCGAACCAGTCGGGGTGGAGGACGAAGTGCGCGGTCAGGATGTCGATGTGGAACTGCGCCGTCTTCACCTCCGGGTGGCGCGCCTTGGCCGCGGCGAAGCGCTCGTCCCAGAACGGCATGGTGTGGACGATCCCGTTCGACTTGGTCGCCGACGTGACATGGCCGCGCCGGGTCTTCGCAAGCTCGAAGGCGTAGTCCATGATCCGGTCGACGCCGCGCCGGGTGAAGACCGCGAGCTGACTCGCCATCTCCTGGTCGGCGCCGTGGTAAAGCCGTCCGCCGATCTCGGAATACTCGCCCTCGACGTTCTCGCGCACGACGACGAAGTCGATGTCCGCCGGCCCGCGCCCGGCCAACGGCGAGGTGACGCCGCGCAACAGCCGCACCGGCCGGACGCTGGCATAAAGGTCGAGGTCGCGGCGAAGCGGAATAAGCAGGCCCCAAAGCGAGACATGGTCCGGGACGTTCGGAAAGCCGACGGCGCCCAGATAGATTGCGTCATGGCCCTTGACCTGCGCCGCTCCGTCCTCGGGCATCATCCGGCCTGTCTTTGCATAGCGCTCGCAGGACCAGTCGAACTCGCTCCAGGCCAGGGCGAAGCCATGTCGCCTTGCGGCGGCCTCGGCGGCGCGCCGGCCGACCGGGATCACCTCACGGCCGATGCCGTCTCCCGGGATCGTGGCGATATGATAGCTCCGCTCGCTCATGGCGATGATCCTCCCTGGAAGAAGCCGATCGGCCGGTTGGCGACGAGGTCAGGAAACCTCCGCCAGGTTGCCCGTCATGCTTCTCTAAACGGCCACGCTCCTTACCCGCCAACGGGCGAGTGGTCGGTATCCAGCGGCATCGGGTAGGCGTCGGCGAACTGTTCGGCGGCGGCGGCGTGGCAGCGGGCGTAGGCGGCGAGTACCTCGTCGTCCGTGATCCTGACCCCGGCCCTGGCGAGATCGGAGCCGACGCTGTCGACGACCGCCGTGGCGCTCGGCGCGTCGAGGCAGTGCGACACCAGCTGCCGCGCATAAGTCCGCTGCCCGCGCTTCGCCATGCCCCAGCCGCTCGGCCGCCCACAGCCCGAACAGCTTCGACGCCCGGCAGCGCACCTTGAAGCGCAGCTCCTCGTCGAGCTTGTACTTGGCCTCATGGGCCTTTTCGATCTCGCGCAGAATGTCGGTCATGATCTCCTCGTCCCCTGCTCGCCCCGTTCCGCCAGCCCTTTCTTTATAAGTCGGTCGCCAGGCGCCGTCACGCTTGCCGCCGCGGGCCGGACGCGCTTAAGTGACAGGCTCATGATCGGGGGCGCGGGTCAGGCCCGGCGAGCGAAGTCCATGTGCACTCTCGTCATTCTTCGCCGGCCCGGCCACCGCTGGCCGCTGCTGATCGCCGCCAACCGCGACGAGATGGCCGACCGGCCGTGGCGACCGCCGGGGCGGCACTGGCCGGATCGTCCCAAGGTCATCGGCGGCCTGGATGAACTTGCCGGCGGAACCTGGTGCGGGCTCAACGATGACGGCGTGGTCGCGGCGGTGCTCAACCGGATCAATACCCTCGGGCCCGGCGCCGGGCCTGCGCAGCCGCGGCGAGCTGCCTCTCGAAGCGCTCGACCACGCCGAGGCCCATGTCGCCGCCGCCGCGCTCGCCGATCTCAATCCGGCGGCCTACCGGCCCTTCAATCTGTTCGTCGGCGACGCCCGCGAAGCCTTCTGGGTGCGGCTGCGCGAAAGCGGCGACGCTGCGGGAGGTACGGGAGGCGCGGGCGCCGCGGTCGATGTGCTCGAAATCCCGGAGGGCTATCTCGATGCTCACCGCCTACGACCGCAACGACATGCGCTCGCCCCGGATCCGCCGCTACCTGCCGCGCTTTCGCGCCGCCGCCGTTCCCGATCCGGATCGCGGCGACTGGAGCGCGTGGATTGCGCTGCTCGCCGAGCGCGACCACGACAGCGACAGCGGCCCGGGCGGGGCGATGAATGTCGTCACGCAAACCGGCTTCGGCACGGTCTGCTCTTCGCTGATCGCGCTTCCGGCCGGCGCGGACGAAGACGACGACGAC
Source organism: uncultured Alphaproteobacteria bacterium (assembly GCA_963789785.1). GTDB lineage: Bacteria > Pseudomonadota > Alphaproteobacteria > Rhodospirillales > Defluviicoccaceae > JAEULH01. The sequence continues at coordinate 48,763 of CAWBNC010000028.1, forward strand.
CGCGACGTGGAGATCCGGCCGATCTGGCGATTCGCCGCCTGGACCGACGCGCCCGGGGACTACACGAACGTCGCTGCCTAGCTGTGGGTGCCACAGAAGGTTGCCAACGTGGCCGTCGCTGCGCCTCCGCTTCCGCGACCGATGCCGCGATGATTGTGTCGCCGGCGCGCAGTTGTTATATGCTGCCGGCGCAGCACCCTGCCGCGAGCCGATACGGCTCCGCTTTTCCCTGGACAGTTTTCCATGGCCCGACGCAGACAGATTTTCGAAGGCAAGGCCAAAATCCTCTATGAAGGGCCGGAGCCGGGAACTCTGGTGCAGTACTTCAAGGACGAGATCACGGCGGCGTCCGACCAGAAGCGCGGCGTGATCACCGGCAAGGGCGTGCTCAACAATCGCATTTCCGAGTATCTGATGACCCGGCTGGGAGAAATCGGGATCCCGACCCATTTCGTCCGCCGGCTCAACATGCGCGAGCAGCTCGTTCGCGAGGTCGAGATCATCCCGATCGAGGTCGTCATTCACAATGTCGCCGCCGCCGAATTCGCCAAACGTTTCGCGATGGCCGATGGCACTCCGTTGCCGCGCTCGATCGTCGAGTTCTATTACAAGTCGGAGGAACTCGGCTACCCGCTGGTCTCCGAGGAGCACATCACCGCCTTCGGCTGGGCGACGCCGCAGGATCTCGACGAGATCATGTCGCTGTGCCTTCGGGTCAACGACTTCCTCACCGGGCTTTTTCTCGGCATCGGCATGCGGCTGATGGATCTCAAGATCGAGTTCGGCCGGTTGTGGGAAGACGAGCAGATGCGCATCGTCCTTGCCGACGAGGTTTCTCCCGATTCCTGCCGGCTGTGGGACACACGGACCAACGAGCGGCTCGACCGCGATCGGGTGCCCACGGATTTCGCCAAGGTGGCCGACACCTACCAGGAGGTGGCGCGACGGCTCGGCATCCTCCCCGAGGGCGGCCCGGCCGATTTTCAGGGCCCCGAAACGATACAATAGGCGCGCGTCTGCGGGTGCCGCGGCGCGACGACTGGATCGATGCAACGGAACGGAGCCGGATCGGTGGCCAAGGCGCGCGTTCATGTGACCCTCAAGTCGGGCGTCCTCGATCCGCAGGGCAAGGCCGTACAGGGCGCGCTCGCGCGGCTCGGATTTTCCGGCGTCGAGAGCGTCCGGCAGGGGAAGTATCTGGAGATCGAGCTCGACGAGACCGATCCGGAGGCGGCGCGCGCTCTCGTCGCGGAGATGTGCCGGCAACTTTTCGCCAATACCGTGATCGAGGACTTCGCCATCGATGTCGGCGACTAGCCGAGGCGCGGGTCGAATGAAGGCCGCGGTCATCGTATTTCCCGGCTCCAACTGCGACCGCGACGTCGCGGTGGCGCTGGCGCGGGTCACCGGCCGGCGCGGTGAAAATGGTCTGGCACGCGGAAACCGATCTCGCCGGGTTCGATCTTGATCGTCATCCCGGGCGGCTTCTCCTACGGCGACTACCTGCGCTGCGGCGCGATGGCCGCGCACTCGCCGATCATGCGCGCGGTCGATCGCCCGGGCCGACGCGGGCGTGCTGGTGCTCGGGATCTGCAACGGCTTCCAGATCCTCACCGAGGCCGGGCTGCTGCCCGGCGCGCTGATGCGCAATGCGGATCTTCATTTCATCTGCAAGGACGTGACGCTCCGGGTCGAAACCGACGGCCTGCGCGTTCACGCGGGGCTACCGCGCCGGCCAGATCGTCCGAATGCCGATCGCCCACAACGAGGGCAACTATTCGCCGATGCCGAGACGCTGGAGCGCCTGTTCGGCGAGGACCGGGTCGCTTTTCGCTACTGCTCGCCGGCCGGCGATATCGATCGACGCCGCCAATCCCAACGGTTCGCAGCGCAACATCGCCGGCATCCTCAACGACCGGCGCAACGTCCTCGGGCTGATGCCGCATCCCGAGCGGATGGCGGACGCCGAGCTGGGCGGCACCGACGGGCGCGGCCTGTTCGCCGGGCTGATGGCGGCGCTGGCGTCATGACTGCGGCAACGGGTACGGGATCGGTAGCGACGTGATCAACAAGACGAAAGCGTGCTACCCGGCCGGTCCGTCTTCGCCCTCAAGCGAGGATGTGCCCGAGGTCGTCACCCGGCACGGCCTCAGCGGCGACGAATACGCCAAGATCCTCGACATCCTCGGCCGTGCGCCGAACCTGACCGAACTCGGCATCTTCTCGGTGATGTGGAGCGAGCACTGCTCGTACAAGTCGTCGAAGAAGTGGCTGCGCTGCCTGCCGACGACAGGGCCGCGGGTCATCCACGGGCCCGGCGAGAACGCCGGCGTGGTCGACATCGACGACGGCCAGGTCGTCGTCTTCAAGATGGAGAGCCACAACCACCCGTCGTACATCGAACCCTACCAGGGCGCGGCGACCGGCGTCGGCGGCATTCTGCGCGACGTCTTCACCATGGGGGCGCGGCCCGTCGCCAACCTCAACGCTCTGCGCTTCGGCGCCCCCGACCATGCCAGGACCCGCCACCTCGTCGCCGGCGTTGTCGCCGGGATCGGCGGCTATGGCAACTGCGTCGGTGTGCCGACGGTCGGCGGCGAGTGCGGCTTCCACCGCGGCTACGACGGCAACATTCTCGTCAACGCCATGGCCGTCGGCATCGCCGAGCGCGAGCGGATCTTTCTCTCCGCCGCCAGCGGGGTGGGCAATCCGCTCGTCTATGTCGGCTCGAAGACGGGTCGCGACGGTATTCACGGCGCGACCATGGCCTCGGCCGAATTCAACGACGATTCCGAGGAGAAGCGGCCGACCGTCCAGGTCGGCGACCCCTTCACCGAAAAGCTGCTGATCGAGGCCTGCCTGGAGTTGATGGCGACGGACGCGATCGTCGCCATCCAGGACATGGGCGCGGCCGGGTTGACCTCGTCGTCGTTCGAAATGGCGTCGAAGGGCGGTCTGGGCATCGAGCTCGATCTGGATCGCGTACCGGTGCGCGAGACGGCGATGAGCGCCTACGAGATCATGCTTTCGGAAAGCCAGGAACGCATGCTGATGGTGCTCAAGCCCGGTCGCGAGGGCGTCGGCGCGGGCGGTGTTCGAGAAGTGGGAGCTCGATTTCGCCGTGATTGGCGAGATGACCGACAGCAAGCACATGGTTGTCCGTCATCACGGTGAGACTGTTGTCGACGTGCCGATCGATCCGCTCGCAGCCGCTTCGCCCGAGTACAACCGGCCATGGCTGGCGACCCGGCGACAGCCGGTGGTTGATGCCCGATCGGTTCGCGCGGTTGCGCCGATCGAGGCGCTGAAGGTGTTGCTCGCCTGCCCGGACATCGCCGGCAAGCGTTGGATCTGGGAGCAGTACGACCACATGGTCATGGGCGATACCATCGGCCGGCCGGGCGGCGACGCCGCGGTCGTGCGGGTCCATGGCACCGGCAAGGCCATCGCCATGACCACCGACTGCACGCCGCGCTACTGCTCTCGCCGATCCGGTCGAGGGCGGCCGTCAGGCCGTGGCCGAAGCCTGGCGCAACCTTGTCGCGGTCGGCGCGACGCCGCTGGCGATCACCGATTGCCTCAACTTCGGCAGCCCGGAAAAGCCGGAAGTCATGGGCCAGTTCGCCGGCTGCCTGCAGGGCATGGCCGATGCCTGCCGGGCGCTTGAGTTCCCGGTCGTTTCCGGCAACGTCTCGTTCTACAACGAGACCAGCGGCGTCTCCATTCCGCCGACGCCGACCATCGGCGGGGTCGGACTTCTCGTCAACGCCTCGCGCCGCGCCACCCCCGCACTGAAGACGGACGGCGAGGCCCTGGTTCTGGTCGGCGCCGAAGACGAGGACGGCGGCGGCTGGCTCGGCCAGTCGCTATACCTCCGTGAGGTCGTCGGCCGCGAGGAGGGCGCGCCGCCGCCGGTCGATCTCGCCCGCGAGCGACGGACCGGCGATCTGGTTCGCGGGCTGATCGAGGACGGCGTCGATCGTCACCTGCCACGATGTCGCCGACGGCGGCCTGCTTGTTGCCGTCGCCGAGATGGCGCTGGCCGGCGATCGCGGCGCGACGCTCACCGTCTCGGGCGAAGGAAGCCTTCACGCGCGGCTGTTTGGCGAAGGCCAGGGCCGCTATGTCATCGCCATCGCTCCGGCGCAGCTGACCGCCCTGGTCCAGAGGGCCGTTCGCGCCGGCGTCATGGCCAGGGTCATCGGCACTATCGGCGGCAGTCGGTTGATTGTCGCGGATGGCCAATCCATATCCTTGACGGATCTGCGGACAATCAACGAGGCTTGGTTGCCCGCCTACATGGCTGGGGCGGATGCCCCCTAGAGCATGGCTCTCGCTCGGATTGGCGCAGATGACACGCTTGGGTTTTTGTAACCGATCAACGTCCTGCTTTCGGATGATTCAACGCGATAGCAGATTGTTCCAGGCGGCCGGGGAGAAAAACCATGGCAATGGAAGCCGGTGAGATCGAGCGGCTGATCAAGGACGCCATGCCCGACGCCCAGGTTGTGATCGAGGATCTGCGCGGCGACGGCGACCACTACGCGGCCATGGTCATTTCCGCCGCGTTCGCCGGCAAGTCGCGGGTCCAGCAGCATCAGATGGTCTATGCCGCCCTGCACGGACGGATGGGCTCGGCACTGCATGCGCTGGCCCTGCAGACCGGCGTTCCGGGTCGATACTCCGGCGTGAACGTAGGCACTCCAATCGCTTCAACATGAGGACAGTCGAATGAGCGAGAACCCCGTTTTCACCCGCATTCAGCAAGAAGTCGAGGAGAACCCCGTCGTCCTGTTCATGAAGGGATCGCCGATGTTCCCCCAGTGCGGGTTCTCCGCCGCTGTCGTTCAGGTTCTCTCCGACGCCGGCGTCAAGTTCAAGGGCATCGACGTTCTGAGCGACCCGTCGCTCCGCGAGGGCATCAAGCAGTACAGCAACTGGCCGACCGTCCCGCAGCTCTACATCAAGGGCGAGTTCGTCGGCGGCTGCGACATCGTCCGCGAGATGCACGCTTCGGGCGAACTCGTCCAGGTGCTCGACGAGAAGGACGTCCCCCGCGTCGGCTAAGCGAGATCTCGGCATGGCCGAGCGCAAGAGCGTTCTCCTGATCGGGCTGGATCCGAAGGTCGTCGATTACGATCGCTGGCCCGGACTGACGAAGGACAAACTGGAGGCGGCGCTCCAGGCCGATAAGGCCAAGCTTCGGGACCTTGGTTATGCTGTTTCCGTTTGTTTTGTCGATCACGGCGAGACAGCGGAGCAAGTCGTCTCCGGGACACTGGCTCGGGACCGCTATGACTGCATCATGGTCGGTGCCGGGGTGCGCAAGGACGACGAACAGTTCATCCTGTTCGAGAAGCTCATCAACGTCATTCACCGGCACGCGCCCGATGCCGCGATCTGCTTCAATACGGGCCCGACCGACACCGCCGCCGCCGTACGCCGCTGGGTTTAGCTGCCGGCTGTTCAGCGCGGGAGCGGCTCCGTGCCTTCGCCGCCGACCGCCGTCTCGACGTACCGCCCCAAGCGCGTAATGCATTTGTCCACGTCGTATCGCCCTTAATTAAAGCGTGCTTTAACAAGCGTCGCGCTTATTAAAGCAAATGCCGTTTAGCTTTAATAGCGCTCCCTTCAGCGTGGGCGTCGAGCCAGCGCGCTCAGGTTGACCCGCGCGGCCTGCGCCGCCGGACTGTCCGGCGCGACGGCGACGACCTGATCCCAGTCGGCGCGGGCGCCGCTGCGATCGCCGCGGAGCTGGCGGAGAATGCCGCGCTCGAGCAACGCTTCGGGGTGGCGAGGATCCAGGGTCAGCGCTTTCTCGAGATCCGCCGCTGCCGCATCCATCTGATCCAGCCGCCGCCTGGCGCTGGCGCGAAAAGCGTAGGCATCGGCCAGCCCCGGATCCAGCGCTATCGCGCGGTCGAGCTCGCCCGCGGCCTCCCCGTAGCGGCCGAGTTCCGCTTCCGCCGCGGCCTTGTCGACCCGGAGGTTGGCGTCGTTCGGCGCAATCTCCACCGCCGCCGTGAGCACACGGATCGCCCGTTCGCTCTTGCCGGCGAGAAGCCAGGCTCCGGCCGCCTGATCGAGCAGGGCGGCGCGCAGGTCAAGCCGCTCGGCTTCGGCAGCCAGCTCCTCGAACCGGCTTGCCCCGGCGTCGAACCGCTCCAGGCGCACGAGCGCAACGGCGGCGCAATGTCCCGCCGAGGCGCCGCCCTGCGCCTTGCGCCTGGCTTCGGCGCGTTCCAGAGCTTTCTGCGGATCGGTATCGGCAAGCTGCATGCACTGGCGATACCAGCGCGCCGCCGCGACCTCGTCAGCGGGGGCGGGCCGTGCCGCGCCGGCTGGACCGGTGCACAGCGCAACCATGATCGCGGCGAGTGCGGCGCTGGTAGCGGGGCGGGCGCGCATCGTGCTCCTTTGCGGACGCAGTCGGCTGCGCCTAAAGTCCGCGTTCGTCAGTCCGAAGGCAAGAGCGGATAGAAGGGTAACGACAATGGCCGAGACCGCCTCGTCGCGCCGGGAGCCGCGGTTGTTCTGCTTCGGTTTCGGCTTCAGCGCCCAGGCGCTGGCGGCGCGGCTAGCGCGAGCGGGGTGGAGCATCGCCGGAACCTGCCGGGCCGAGGGCAAGCGCCGGCGGCTCGCCGCTCAGGGCGTCGACGCTTGGCTGTTCGACCGCGATCGCCCCTTGGACGCCGCCCGGCGGGCGATGGAAACGGCGACCGCGATGCTGATCTCGGCGCCGCCGGACGCCGGCGGCGATCCGGTGCTCGATCACCACGCCAGCGACCTCGCCGGGCTCGATCTCGACTGGATCGGCTATCTATCTACGACCGGCGTCTACGGCGACACCGGCGGTGCGCTCGTCAACGAGGATGCGCCGCTCGACCCCACGTCGGAGCGCAGCCGCAGGCGCGTCGCGGCGGAAGCAGACTGGCTCAATCTCGGCCGCAGGCACGGGCCGCCGGTGCACGTCTTCCGCCTTGCAGGGATCTATGGCCCGGGGCGCAGTGTGCTCGACCAGGTGCGCGCGGGCCGCATCCGGCGCATCGACCGCCCCGGCCACTTGTTCTCGCGTATCCACGTCGACGACATCGCCCGGGTGGCGCAGGCGTCCATGGCCCGGCCGCGCCCGGGCCGGATTTACAACGTCTGCGACGATGAGCCGGCTGCCCAGGCGGACGTCGTCGCCTTCGCCTGCCGCCTGCTCGGCGTTGAGCCGCCGGCGCCGGTCCCTTTCGAGCTTGCGGCAGCGGAAATGTCGGCCATGGCGCTGAGCTTCTGGGCAGACAATCGCCGGGTCGACAATGCGCGTCTTAAGCGGGAGTTGGGTTTGGCCCTCGCCTACCCCGGTTATCGCGATGGGTTGCGGGCCGTTCTGGCCGCCGAACAGCGCGATGCCGGCAGCCGGTGAACCTGCCACGGCGACGGCGGTTAAACCGCGCTCGCCACCGCGCCCGTCTTTTCAGCCGACACGGCTGCGACCGCAAGACGGCATCAATTCGTCATTGCTACACCGGAATTACAGCCGGAGAATGAGAGCTACAGCGAGACAACAAGACGAACGAGGAATTGCAATGAACGTCCGAGATGTAATGAACGCGGAGCCGATCACCGTCGAGCCGCGGGCGCTTCTGGTCGAGGCCGCGCGAAAGATGGTCGAGAATGACGTCGGCTTCCTGCCGGTCATCGACAACGGCATCCTGGTGGGCGTCGTTACGGACCGGGATATCGTCGCGCGTGGGGTCGCGGCCGCGTGCAACCTGTCTCAGGCCGCCGTCGGCCGATGTCATGTCGGTGGAAATCGTCTGCTGCCTTGCCCAGCAGAGCACCGACGAGGTCAAACGCCTGATGGCGGAGCATAACGTCAGCCGGCTACCGGTCATCGATGATGGCCACGGAGTTGTCGGTATTGTCTCGTCCAGCAATATCGACGGGCAGATCTCGACCCGCAAACAGGGTGTCAACGTCACGTTCCACAAAGAAAAGACTGACGCCTACGGTCGCGCCCACAAGGTGGCCGTCAGGACCGTCTACATCACCGGCAAGCCGTCCAAGGAGGAAGCGGTCGAGGCGGCCGTGCATCGCTTCGAGACCGAACAGAAGACGGCGTGGGACAAGGCCGCCAATAGCATCGATGTTGTCGGCGGATCCGAGAGGAAGGGAGGCTAGCCGGTCGGGCTCCGAGGCGTGCTGAGATAGCCCTGCAGCGTGGCGCTCCACCGGGCGATAACCGCATGACAGGCCGATCGTCTTGAGCTATTCGGGACTGCTTACCGCATTTGTGCGGTGGCGGTCCCGGAGTTGCTGGCATGGGTGAGCCGGATCCAGGAAGCTCTGCCGTTTCGGTTTCGCCATTCGATCGCCTGGCGGAGTCGGATCGACTGCGCGTTGCGGAAGCGCTGACCCCCAGCCACTATTCCGCCGGCGCCACCGTATTGAACCGCTGGCAGAGCCCGCCGCACCTGTTCATCGTTTCCGAAGGCGCGATCGAAGAGCGGGACGGGAGCGGCGCCGTCGCCACACTTCGCCCCGGTGACATGTTCGATGCCCGGGGCCTGCTCCACGGGAGGAGCGAAAACCAGTTCATCGCCCGCTCCGACAGCGTCTGCCTGCTCCTGCCGGCGCAACTTTTCACCGCGCTGGCGCGAAGCAACCCAAGCTTTCGTGCGTTCTTCCAAAACCAGATTAGCCGCAACCTCGACGCTCAGGTTGCCGTCCAGCAACAGCGCGAAGCCGCTTCTCTGCTCACCGGCAGGGTCGGCGAAAGCGCACTGCACCCGCCAGTCTTTGTCGGGCCCGAGACAACCATCAGGGAGGCCATCGCGCGGATGCAGGTCGATGGCGTCAGCGCCGTTCTTGTCCGCAGCAATGAGGGCGCCGCCCTCGCTCGCGATGGCGCGGTCAGGATTTTTACCGAGCGCGACGTCCGCGAAAAGCACCTGCTTATGGGCTTGCCGGAGACGACGCCGCTCGGCGAGATCACTCGTTTCGAACTTCTGACGATCGACAGCGAGGACCTGCTTCTCAACGCGCTCGTCATCATGACCAAGTACGCCGTGCGCCATCTCGTTGTCACCCGCGGCGGCGAGATCGCCGGCATCTTCGAACAGGCGGATCTGCTCCGACGGCTGTCGAGTTCCTCGCTGGTCATCGCCAGCCAGGTGGAACAGGCCGGAACCGAAGCCGAACTCAGGGACGCCGCCGAGGCGATCCCGCGGATGGTCCGCTCGCTCTTCGACCGCGGGGTCAAGCCCCGGTACATCGCCCGGCTGGTCACCGACCTGAACCGCAAGCTGTTTCGCCAGGTCTTCGAGCGGGTGGCGCCGGCCGAGGTTCGCGATCTCGCCTGCCTGATCGTCATGGGCAGTGAAGGCCGGGGCGAGCAGCTCCTGCGCACCGACCAGGATAACGGCCTGATCTTCCGCGCATCACCGCCGGCGGAGGCCGCATCGACGGCGGCCCGACGGTTCACCGAAACGCTACTCGACCTCGGCTACCCATCCTGCCCCGGCAACGTCATGGTCTCCAACCCGGTCTGGGCGAAAACCGCCCGTGACTACGAGCAGGATCTGCGCCGGTGGTTTGATCATCCCACCGGGGAAGCGTTCCTGAACATCGCCATTCTGATCGACGCGGAACCGGTTACCGGCGACGCCAGCCTGCTTGCTGCACTCAAGAACCGCATCTTCGCGCAATATCAGGGCCGCCAAGGTTTGCTCAGCCATTTCGCCCGGGCGATCCTGTCGTTTCCGACGCCGCTTGGGCTGTTTAACCGGCTGCGCGTCGAGGATGGTCCGGGGGGCCGTCGTCTCGACATCAAGAAGGGCGGGATCTTTCCCATCGTCCACGGCGTGCGCAGTCTGGCCGTGGAGTACCAGATCGAGGAGACCAACACCATCGCCAGGGTCCAGGCGTTGAGCGGCCGCGGCCCGTTCGACCAGCAGACCATTGCCGACATCATTGAGGCCTTCGAGTTCATGTCGATGCTGCGGTTGCGCGCGCAACTGGCGGCGTGGGACCGCGGCGACGCAGCCGACACCTATGTCCTGCCAGCCCAGCTCTCCCGCCTCGACCGTAATCTGCTCAAGGATTCGTTGCGGATCGTCAAGCAGTTCAAGCAGGACATCAGCTACCATTTCAAATTGAACATGGTATCTTGAGCCGGACTAAGAGTGCGCCGCGGACGCCGCGAAAACCGAAAGAACAACGCGCGCCGCGGCCGCTGCGCCAACGGGCGGCACTCTTCGGGAGGACACGGTTCCGGAGCCGCCTGCAGATGAAGCTCGCCTTTTGGATCGTCTGCGTGGCGCTGATCGCCGTCGACCGCCGGCGTGGTCGCCGGCGCCGCTTGGCTGTGCTGGACCATGCTGCCTGCGGAACAACAGGCCGCGCTGTCCGCCGCGCTGGCCCCGCATACCGGCCTGTTAATGGTGGCGACGGCGCTGCTGGCCGCCCTTCCCGGCTCTGGTCGTGATGGTCATGGCCGGCCTCTATGTCGGGCCGATGCGCGGCGATGGCGGAGGAGGTTCAGGTTATCGCCGTGTCCAACGCCAAGACACCGGCTCAAGGTCGAAGGACAGGCGGAGCTGCGCGCTGTCGCCGCCAACGTCAATCTCCTTGGCGAGCGCTATCAGGCGCTGCAGGAAGACGTCGCCCTGCGGATTCGCGAAGCCAACGCCGCAATCGAGATCGAGCGCAACACCTTCGCCACCCTGGTCTCGAAGCTGACCCAGGGCATTCTCGTCTGCAACCACGATGGCCGCATTCTGCTCTACAACCAGCGTGCCCAGCGCCTGCTCGAAGGCGCCGAGCGCGAGACCGGCGGCGGCGACTGGATCGGCCTCGGCCGCTCCGTCTACAGCGTCCTCGACAAGAACGTCATCAGCCACGCACTGACGACCATCGAGCATCTCGAGCGGCAGGGCAAGTCGCGGCAGATCGTCCCGTTCGTCATCTCGCGGATATCGGGGCAGCTTCTCAACGTCCATCTCGTCCCCATTCCCGATCCGTCGGGTGCATCCTACGGCTACATCCTGTCGATCGAGGACGTCACCCGCCGCGTCAACAAGGAAACCCGCCGGGCAACCCTGTTGCTGTCGCTGACCGAGGGCCACCGCTCGGGCATCGCCAGCATCCGCGGCGCAATCGAGGCGATCATCGCCTTTCCTGACATGGACGAGGACGAGCGAGCCCAGTTCCAGAGCGTGATCCACGAGGAGTCGGTGCGGCTCAGCCAGCAGCTTGCCGAGCTGGAGGAGCGCTATCCCGGCGATCTCGACGCCCAGGGGCCGCTGCACGACGTTCTTGGCAGCGACCTGCTCGCGGCCATCGAGCGCCATGTCGAGGATGCAATCGGCGTCGTCGTCGACGTCAGCGCGCCCCTGGAACCGGTGTGGCTGCGCGCCGACAGCTACGCGATCGCCCGGTGCCTGATCTTTCTCATCGATCAGCTTCGCCGGGTCTGCCGCGCCACCGAGCCCAGCATCTCGCTGCACCACGGCCGCGCGCTGGTCACCCTGATGCTGGAATGGACTGGCGCTGCCCTCGACACGGAGGCGCTGCGCTCCTGGGGCCTGCGGCAGGTGAGCGCCAGCATCAAGGGCGGCTCGCAGAACCTCTTCGACGTGATCGAACGTCACAGCGGCGCGATCTGGGCGCATCCGACCTCACCCGCGGGTCGGCCCTGCCTGCGCCTGGTCCTCCCCGTCGGCGGCGAGGACGGCGTCACCGCCGTCTGGGGCGGCGAGGAGGACGAAACCCACGACTTCGACTTCCATCTTTTTCAGCCGGGCAGTGCGCGGCGGCGGCGTTGCTCGACGCGCCGCTGGGCACCCTGAGCTTCACCGTGATCGATACCGAGACGACGGGTCTCGATCCGAGCGGCGGCGACGAGATCATCGCCATTGCCGCCGTACGCATCGTCAATGGCCGGATCCTGCGCCGCGAGGTCTTCGATGCGCTGGTCAATCCGGGTCGAGTCGATCGCGCGCGGCGTCGCAGGCGATCCACGGCATCTCCAGCGAGATGCTTCGCGGCATGCCGCCCATCGGGGAGGTGCTGCCTCGGTTCCACCGTTTTCTCGAAGACACGGTGATCGTCGGCCACAACGTCGCCTTCGACATGCGCTTTCTCGAGCTGAAGGAGGCCAAGACCGGCCTGAAGTTCGACCATCCGGTGCTCGATACGCTGCTGCTCGAACTGGTTCTCCACCCCAACCAGGAGGACAAGATCTCTGGAGGCCATCGCCACCCGCCTCGGCGTCACCGTGTCCGGCCGCCACACCGCGCTCGGCGATGCGCATGGCGACCGCCGAGGTCTTCCTCGCGCTCATTCCGCTTCTCGCCGAGCGCGGCATCCACACCGTCCGCGACGCGCAGACGGCTTGCGACAAGCTGGCGATGGCGCAGGTCAAGTACTGATGCCGAGGCACATCGCGCCGCGCCGAGCTATCGGCGCCCGCGCTCCGCGCCGGCCTGGCCCACCCCCGCGTCCTGCGCCGCTTTATCCTGATCATGGCCGCCGCCACCTTCGCCATGTTCACCCTGTGGGCGGTGGTGCGCGAGGTCACTCGACGCCCCGCCCGGCGACTACGAGGTCCGCCAGGGCGACATCCTGCTGACCGACGGCAAGTTCGGCGAGGCCATCGAGCGGTTCGACGCGGCTCTGGCGGTATCGCCCAGCCATCGCGGTGCGATGATGGGGCGGGCCATCGCCCTGCTCCAGTCCGACCGCGTCGGCGAGGCCGAGAGCGCATTCGACGAACCTGATCGCCTTTCTCTCGACCAGCCTTGCCGCCGACGATCCCACTGGCCGGGCGGTGCTCGCCGCGGCGTCACGCCAACCGCGGCATCCTCTACGACCGCACCGGCGCGGTACGCCGGCAGGCGCTCGCCGATTACCGGCAGTCGCTCAGCATCGACCCCGGCGCGATCGACGGCCCCGGCCTGTTCCACAAGATCCTCTACGGCGAAGCCCAGCCGTCGACGATCGAGAAGCGCGCCGACCTACCTGGAAAGCCAACTGGCCCTGCCGGAGGATCAGCGGCTGCTGCGCGTGCCGGAGATCGACGCCCGCCAGCGGATGCACAAACCCTGATCTCACGCATGGGTCTTACGCGGCGCCGCTCGCCTCGCCGGCGTCTAGGAGGCGGAGCGGGAGACCGGCGGTATGGACCGCGCCGGCGCTCTCGAACCAGCGCAGGCTGTCGGCGAGCGCTACCACCTCGCCGATGACGAGCAGCGTCGGCGCCGCCAGATCCAGCGCCTCGACGCGCTCGGCGAAGGCAGGCGAGGCTGGTGATCGTCACCGTCCTGGTCGGGACGGGTGCCGTTGACGAGGACCGCCGCCGGCGTCGCAGCGGCAAGGCCGTGGGCCATGAGCTGGTCGCAGATCCGGCGCACGGTGATGCGGCCCATATAGATAACGAGCGTGGTCTCTGGCGCGGCGAGGCTGGTCCAGTCGAGGTCGAGCGGCTCGTCCTCCTTGGCGTGGCCGGTGATGAAGCGAACGCCGTGGGCGATGCCGCGGTGGGTCAGCGGTATGCCGGCGTAGGCCGTGCATCCGGATGCGGAGGTGATGCCGGGCACGATCTCGAAGGCGATGCCATGGGCGGCGAGATGCGCCGCCTCCTCGCCGCCGCGACCGAAGAGAAACGGATCGCCGCCCTTCAGCCGGACGACGGCTCCGGCCGCTGCGCGCCAGGCTGACGAGCAGCCGGTTGATCTGGTCCTGCGGCATGTGGTGGTGGCGGGCGACCTTGCCGGCGAAGATCCGGGTCGCGCCCGGCGGGATAAGAGCGAGGATCTCGTCGGACACGAGCTTGTCGTAGACCACGACCTCGGCCGCGGCCCAGCAGCCGCATGCGCCTTGACCGTGAGCAGGTCCGGATCGCCCGGCCCGGCTCCGACGATGGAGACGCAAGAAGAGGGTCCCGCCATGATCCGCACGTCCCGTCGCTGCCCGCCGCCGTCGCCCCTTCCTAGCCATTGCGGCGGTGCCGGGCAAGCGCTTCCGCTGCGCTCCCGACCGTCCGACGGCGCCGGCGAACGGGCGAGGCGGCGCAAACGCCGGTGCGCGCGTCCGCAAAATGATTTCTGTCCTCCGTCGCCGTGGCGAAGCGCGGCTGCGGCGCTAATGGTTTGCTGCACGAGGTTGCAGGAAAGGTCGGATCGTGACCGACACCGTCGCCCTCGCGCTTCACCGCCGTTACCGGATCGTCGGGGTTGTGGCTGTTCGCGCTCGCCGCCATGGTTTTCGTCATGGTGGTGATCGGCGGGCTGACCCGGCTGACGAACTCCGGCTTGTCGATGGTCGAGTGGCGCCCGGTGACCGGCTGGCTGCCGCCGCTCTCCGACGCGGCCTGGGAGGCGACGTTCCGCGCCTATCAGGCGACGCCCGAGTATCGCCACGTCAATGCCGGCATGAGCGTGGCCGAATTCAAGGGAATCTTCTGGCTGGAGTACATCCACCGGCTGTGGGGCCGGCTGATCGGCGTCGCCTTCTTTGTCCCCTTCATCTTCTTCCTCGCCCGCGGCTGGCTCGACCGCAAGCTGGCGCCGCGGCTTGCTCTCGTTTTCGTTCTCGGCGGCCTGCAGGGCGCGCTCGGCTGGTTCATGGTCGCCAGCGGCCTCGTCGACCGTCCGGACGTCAGCCAGTACCGGCTGGTCGCGCACTTCGCCGCCGCGCTGATCATCTACGTCGCCCTGCTGTGGATCGGCCTCGGCCTCGTCGTTCGCACCCCGCCCTGGAACCCCTCGCGCGGCCTCGGCAGGGGCCGCTTTCGGCGTCGGCGCGCTGATCTTCGTTACCATGCTGTCGGGCGGCTTTGTCGCCGGAACCGATGCCGGCTTCGCCTACAACACCTTCCCGCTGATGGACGGGCGTCTCGTTCCCGACGGCCTGCTGACGATCTCGCCGGCCTATCTGAACTTCTTCGAGAACATCACCACCGTCCAGTTCACCCACCGGGTCCTGGCGCTGTGCGCTGACCGCCGTGGTCGCCTTCTGGCTCGTCGCCCGAAGCCGCGCTTTGCCGCAGCGGGCCCGGCTCGCCGTCAACGGCCTGCTCGCGGCCGCCCTGCTCCAGGTCGGGCTCGGCATCTCGACCCTGTTCTGGTCATGCCGACGGCACTGGCGGCGCTGCACCAGGCGAACGGCGTCGCGCTGTTGACCATGGTGGTCTGGACCGCGTTCGATCTGCGGCCGCTCGCGGCAGGTGCCCCTGCGCCGGTAGTCTATCGGCCGGGCGCCGCGGGAAGGCCACGGGCGGCGGGAGCTCCGGTGCGGGTAGCGGAATGCGGCAGGTCATGCGCGCTGAAACGCTTTACCTCCTGCGCTGTCCCACCCATATCCCCAGCGATCCGCCGTCTTAGCCGCGGGCCGGATGGCCGGCCTGTACTTTCGGGCGACAGGGTTTGTCTTCCAGCGCGACGAGCAGGTGAGTTTTAAGGACTTTTCGACTAAACTAACCGTGAGCGCACATCGTCACAAGAGGGAGGTCCAGGGATTGTCCTGGAGGCACGCCAAGGCACTGCTGGTTGTAATCTCGGCTCTGGTCTTCGGGGCCAGCCTCACACCCGCGCTCAACGGCTGCGCCGGCGACAGATCCGGTGCGGAGCGGGTGGCTCAGGCGATCGGGGTCGATCCGTATCGGCTCGACGATGACGGCGCTCGGGAGCTTGCCCGTTTCAACCACGTCTTTACCACCTACGCGGACAACCCCAGCGACATTCGCGAGCTGAAGCAGTTCCGAGACGTCTACAAGCGGATCCGAGCCAATTACGTTACGCCCGTCGACGATACCGCGTTGATCGACGCCGCGCTCAAAGGTGTGGTCGAAAGCGACGCGGCGCCCGGTCGGTGCCTGCCGAGCAGTCTCGTCGACACCGCGCTGGAGGCGATGACCGCGTCGCTCGATCCGCATTCGGCCTATCTCGATCCGGAGGCGCTGAAGGAATCCGAATTGGTGACGACCGGCGAGTTCGGCGGCCTCGGCATTCAGGTCACCCAGGACGGCGACAAGATCAAGGTCATCTCGCCGATCGAAGGCACCCCGGCGGAGCGGGCGGGCGTGCAGCCCGGCGATCTGATCACCCATCTCGACCGCAAGGCCATCACCGGGATGAGCCTGCGCGAGGCGGTCCACGCCATGCGCGGTGCGCCGGGCACGCCGATCCTGCTGACGCTGAAGCGTGGCGAGAAGCAGCCTTCGACATCTCGATCACCCGCGACGTCATCGCAATTCAGCCGGTGCGCTGGTCCGTGGAGAAAGACATCGGCTACCTTCGGGTCGCCAGCTTCAACGAGAAGACGGCCGATGCGCTTGACGAGGCGCTGGCGGAACTGCGCAAGCAGCCGGGTGTGCGTGGGCTGGTTCTCGATCTGCGCAACAATCCGGGCGGCCTGCTCGACCAGTCCCTGGCCGTCGCCGACGCGTTTCTTGACGACGGCGTAATCGTCTCGATCCGCGGCCGGGAGAAGGGCACCGGGCGCGCCTTTCAGGCGAGCAAAGGCGATCTCGCCCGCGGCTGGCCGATGGTGGTTCTGATCAACGCCGGTTCGGCGTCGGCGTCGGAGATCGTTGCCGCGGCGTTGCAGGACCACGGCCGCGCCGTCGTCATGGGCAACCGGTCGTTCGGCAAGGGCTCCGTGCAGACGGTGCTGCGCCTGCCGCAGGAAGGCGCGCTGAAGCTGACCACGGCCCTTTACTATGCGCCGAATGGCGAGACCATTCAGGCGCGCGGCGTCGAGCCGAACATCCATCTGACAGGCATGGAGGAGAGCGGCGAGGAGGCCCACGAGGTCGATCTTCCCGGCGCGCTTCCGGCCCAGGGCGTGATGCCGCAGGTTGAGGCGCAGGCCGCGGTCGATGCCAAGGCGTGCCCGCCCTCGGCAAGGCCGAAGACCGCGAGATCGGCTGTGCCGTCGCCTATCTTCAGGCTGGCTCGCCGGAGCGCTTCGTCGCCTCGATCGGCCGCCGATCGGCGCTGTAAGGCCGGTCGGCGGCGAGCCTGAAAGAGGAGTCTCGCGTGCGGGTCGTCGGGGCTTTCTGGCTCGGACTGTTCGTCGTCCTCCTCGCCGGCTGTGGCACGTCGGTGCGGACCTTCAGCGAAGCCGACGCGACGGCCGATTTCTCCAGCCTCCGCACCTACGCCTGGCGCGGCGAGGGCGTCGATACCCAGCCGCCGGGCGGCGCGTCGACATCTCCCGGCGTTACCGCCCTGACCTTGCAGGCGATCCGCGACGCCGTTGGGGCCGGGCTGGCGGAGCGGGGCTTGCGGCCGGGCGATCAGCCGGACATGCTGGTCGATGTTCGCGCCGGCACCCGCGAGCGGCTGCAGACCACCTTCTGGGCCCGCGACCCATTCGTCGATCGGCGCTTCGGGCGCTAACCCCGGGTGGCCGCTGACCGATCGGCGGACGGTGATACGGTCGAGGAAAGCCTTGTCGCCATCGACATGTTCGACGCCCGGACCGGCAAGGCCATCTGGTCAGGGATCGGCGCGACGCCGGCGCAACTGACCGCCAACGACCGGCAGACCATCGACGACGTCGTCGCCGAGATCCTTCGCGACTTCCCGCCCGCTCCATCGTCCAGCTTTTTGCCCGGTCATGGCTGGGTGCGGGCCTGAAACATGTCGAGGGTGATCTGCCGGATCAGAGCCTGGGCCCTGCCGTCGCTGTCGCTGCCGACCTCGCCGATGCGGCCCTCGACATTGGCGAGCACCCGCCCGCCGGCGCAGAAGGTTGCCAGCACCCGCGCCGTGCCCCTTCCATCCTCCGCGCCGCCCGCCACCGATCCCGCGCAGTTGGCCGCGCCGCCGGCGCCCCGCGGCGGGTTGAAGGTCACGACGATGCGCATGTCCGATTGGCCGCGGCGACCGGGTCGGCGGTGAACCGCGGCTGCGCGTGCCACGTCACCGCCCGGGTCATCGCATCGACGACCATGGCCTGGACGGCTGTCTGCTCGGCGGCATAGGGCCGGCCGCGGACCTCGACCAGATCGGCATCGCCGGCTGAACGAACTGCCAAGCGTCATCGAGGCGCAGGGTCACCGTCGTGATCGGTGCCTCGTCGCAGGTCGCCAGCACCGTACCGGCGACGGCGAAGCCTGCAAGCAGAATGGGCCAGAGCCTCATCGCCGCTGTCCAAGCTCACATCGGCTGGGTGATCGTGATCGCGCCGCGGATGTCGCCTTCGTTGTAGCCGATCGCGGCATCGTTAGCATAGACCGCCGAGATTTTCTCGCGGGGCCGAGGCCTGTGAGGCGGGGCACGCGGGCGCCGTACCACTGCCCGTTGGTTGACATCTT
>CAWBNC010000029.1:0-11726 GCA_963789785.1 uncultured Alphaproteobacteria bacterium
TTGAGGTGCTGGCCCCGGCGGCGGTGCGCGAGGCGATGGGCTGGCCCGAGCTGGTCCGGCTCGGCTTCGGCGCCGAACTGCCGGACCAGGCGGTGCGGATCGGCCTGGAGGGCGATTGGCTCGACCGGTTCGGTGACCTCCTCGGCGAGCAGGGGCGGTGGGCTGAGCGGCAACTGGCGGTTGCCGGCAACGCACCGCCGGAAGATCCGGAACGCCTGCTCGCCGACGCCATCGACCTGCCCAACGCCGTCTGCCGCTTTCGGCGCGTTGAAGCCACCTGGACGCGGTGCTTGGTCCTGACCTTTCGCTACACCGCCCTCTCCGACGAGAAGCAGGACGGCCTGGTCCGGCTAGGCATCAACCTCGGGACCGGCGCTGTTCTCGACGAGATGTTAACGCGGCTGCATCGGTGCTTGCCCAGGATGATGATTGGCACCTGCCCGAGCCCGCGGTTCGCGGCGCTGCCGGTCCGACGGTGAATGCAGCGCTCCACCCTGCACGGCTCGACGCCCTCTTGCGGGACCGATTGCACCGCGAACTCGAGCCGTTCTTGCGCGGCATGCACAGGCGTCTGGCGCGCGACGGGGCGCGTGTCCATGCGTATCACAACGGCTTGCTGAGTGCGTCGCTACAGCGACTGGCGAACCTCGCCGGCCGTGACGGAGAGCGGGCGGATGCCGATCGCCGACGCGAGTCTCTTCGGGTGAAGTCGGTCCGGAAAGAATATCGGGCCAAGCTCGACGATCTGCGCCGTAATTACGCCCTGCGTGTCTCGGCAGAGTGGGTCCAGGCGTTGGAGCTGTTCGTGCCGGTGCAGCGCCTGGAGGTGATGATCCGGCGACGCAAAGGTGAGCGGCTGATCCGGTTCGACTGGCATCCCGCGGCCCGATGGGTCGAGCCGCCGCCGTGCGATTGGGGGCTGGGTCTTGGTCGGATCCGTCTGGTCTGCGACGAGACCCTCCACCTGACCGAGCCTGCCGGCCAGGCTGCATGCGCCGCCTGCGGGAAGGCCTGGTGTCGCGCCTGTCATCCCGCCTCCTGCCCTCGCTGCAGTTGCACGACCGGTGACCGCGGAGAGGACGCATGAGCGAGCCGCCGGAAACCTCCGCTGCGGAGAGGCTCTTTGTTCATCGAGCGGTGGAAGCGGCCATCCGCATCGGGCTGGTGGCTCTGCTGGTCGCATGGTGCTTTCAGATCGCCCGACCCTTCATCGTCCCGGTGGTCTGGGGCATCATCATCGCGGTCGCCGTATACCCGGTCTATTGCCGGTTGGAGAGCCTGTTCGGCGGCCGGCGCGCGATCGCCGCCACCGCTTTGCACGGTCATGATGCTGGCTGTGCTGATCGTCCCATCCGTGATGCTCGCCGGCACGGCGGTAGACAGCGCAAAAACATTGGCGAACGACCTGAGCGACGGAACGATCGAGATCCCGGCGCCACCGGATGATGTCGCCGGTTGGCCGGTCATTGGCGCGCCGCTCGATCGGTTCTGGCGTCTTGCCTCGGAGAACCTGGAGGAAGCGCTGGACGAGATCAAACCGCAGATCGCGGCGTTCGGCCGGTGGCTGTTATCGGCCGCGGCTGGCCTTGGCCTCGGCGTCTTGCAGTTCGTAGCGGCGATCATTATCGGCGGCATTTTTCTGGCCCACGCCCAGGGCGGGGGGCGAACAGCGAGTGCCATCGCGACCCGGCTCGCCGGCGAGCGGGGCAGAGAGTACGCCGAACTCGGACAGGCGACCATTCGCAGCGTCGCCCGAGGCATTCTCGGGGTCGCCCTCATCCAGTCGCTTCTCGCCGGCCTCGGCTTTCTCGCCGTCGGCATTCCCGGCGCCGGCTTGCTGGCGCTTATCTGCCTGCTGCTTGCCGTGGTCCAGATCGGCCCGGCCCTCGTCTTGATCGGCACCGTGATCTACGTCTTCTCGACAGCGGACACATTCACTGCCGTCGTTTTCCTGATCTGGAGCCTGTTCGTTGGCGTGCTCGACAATATCCTGAAGCCGATCCTGCTCGGGCGGGGCGTCCGGGTGCCGATGGTCATTATCTTCGTCGGTGCCATCGGCGGCTTTCTGGCCCACGGGATCATCGGGCTATTCGTCGGTTCTATTCTCTTGGCGCTGGGGTTCACGCTGTTCAAGGCCTGGCTCGCGGAGCCATCTGAGCCGAGCGAGGTGCAGGGCGGCTCAGGAGCTTGAGCGGGTAACTTCTGACGGAGGGTGCAGTGTGCGCACCTTCAGGCTTCCATCGCCGTTATTCGTCGATGTCGTGTATCCCCATGGAGAACAGCCCCGTGGCGGCTCCAATCCATGCCACTGCGCGACACAAGAAAGAAAAAGGCCGGAGCGATCCGGCCTGAGGTCTTGAGGGGTGTGGGGAGGGAGTTACGTTGCGCTACGCGCTTCCTGTCGCTCGCTGTTAAGACGAAAGACATAGCTCGTCCCGAATACACCGATGAGAAGCAGGACGAAAGTGTGCAGCGACGAACTGCGGGAAGAAGGCGAACATGCCAGCGCTCGCGCAAAAGATGGTCGTCCACATCAGGGCCAGCACTGTCATCAGCTGGAAGCGCGTGATCTTGGGGAGCCGTGAGAGCGGGTTACGCTCTGGGTTCATTACCGCGTCCCAATACGTAGAAAACATTGTTCGATCCTCCGAGTTGGCTATGTTTGCTTTGTCAGCTCTTCAGTCTGTTGCTATGCCGCCTCCGCCCGAGCGGCGATCACTGCCGGCGCGATGTCATGCTTTACCGACTGCTCATGCCGCGAGCCGAGGCGCACCGTGCCGAGCGCTGCGCCCAGAAGCGCCCCTTTGAGCATGGCGCCGCCAAGAAACAGGCTGGCGAGTAGCGTATTGTCTGCGGCCTTGAGCATCGACCCGATCGCGGAAACGTCGAACCAAAGCACTTGGCCAACAATCACCATTCCAATGAAGGCACCGAGAAGCGCGTACCTGCCGATCTGATCTACCGTGGAAAAATCCGCCGCGTGCATGTCCGTGCTCCGATTGCCTTCTCTCAGCACGGGCTACGTCACACTTGCCTGCGCGGATCTGCGGAATCGAAATTGAGACTTGTTCGCGCATGCTCTGGTCGAGGATAGGCCGTTGCGCTTGCCGGACCCGAGGTCGTCGTCGCTTCCGCGTCGGATACGCGTTCGCGACATCTTCACCGCGGCCGCGCTGTTACCTTTCATTGCAGTGGAACCGAGGCGACTTATCTCGGAGTTTGGAACTACTCTAAAATTGATCGTGGCCGTCGCGTTCTCTCGAAGCGCCGGCCCTCTTATCTGAACGGACGTGGGAGGATGACATGGCACGCGCGATCGACATCGGGATTTCGGAAGCTGATCGGAAGCAAATTGCAGACGGACTGTCGCGTCTGCTTGCAGACACCTACACGCTCTACCTGAAAACCCACAACTTCCACTGGAACGTGACCGGGCCGCAGTTCAACACGCTCCACCAGATGTTCGAGCAGCAGTACACGGAGCTCGCCACTGCGGTGGACGAGATTGCAGAACGTATCCGTGCTCTCGGTTTTCCCGCCCCCGGTTCATACGCCCAGTTCGGGGCGTTGAGCAGCATCGACGAGGAGTCGGGCGTCCCATCCGCGGAACAGATGCTCGCGCAGCTGGCACGAGATCAGGAGATTGTCGTCCGGACGGCACGGGAGGTGTTTCCGTTCGCCGATACGGCGAGCGACGAGCCAACGGCCGACCTCCTCACGCAGCGGATGCAGATCCATGAGAAGACCGCATGGATGCTCCGCAGCATGTTGGAGTAGCATGTTGGCGGACGGTGGTGGCACGGCCGCCCCCCAGATGGGCGGGTGAGCAATCGATGTAGAATGCAGGCGCTTGAAGCGCCTGTTCGGATGAAGCGCTAGAGCACGAGATCACGCACCTGCCGTTTAAATAAGAACCGCACCATTTTTAACCTTTTTAGCAATAGCGCCAGCGACCGTCTGGGGAGCTTCGAGAAGATCAGCCTGCTGTAAGGACGGTCTTTCGCTGCTCCTCCCATCCGCTCGGCATCGCCCGCGTCAGCTCCTCCAGCTGCATCCCCTTCGGCTGCCGCCCGTCGAGGATCGCCTCCTGAGATATCCGGCGCCAGCAGGGTCAGCCGCAGCAGCCGGTTGACGAAGCTGCGCGTGACGCCCTCCGCCTCGGCGATCTCGCCCGCCGATCGATACCGCCCCTCCTCCAGCATCCGCTTCCACCGATGCGCCCGCGCCAGCGCGCGGATCAGCGTCTCGTCCGGCCGCGGCTTCGCCGGCGCCCAGGCGTCGCCGCCGTCGGGCGCGATGATCACCTTGCGGCCGCCGCGGCGTTTCCAGGCCATCGGGATGGTGACGGTGATGGTATCGCCGTCGAGGCGCCAGTTCTCGCCGGCGCTGCCTGCGGCTTCATGCCGCCGTCCCTCATGCCGGAGTTCCGCGACCAGCGTCTGCAGCCCCTCGGCGCGCAGGCGCACCTGCATGCCGTCGGGCGACAGGTCGACCCGCTCGACCAGCAGCCGGACGATCCGCGCCTGCTCGGCCGGGAACAGCTCGTCCCACAGCGGCGCGAAGGCGGTGACGGCCTCGACCACCTCGCGCTCCGGCATCTCGAGCTCGCTCTTCGCCGCCGCCCATGTCCGGGCGATGACCTCGGGCGTTCGCAGCAGGTGCCGGACCTGCGCGACGACCGCCTCCTCGACTTCCGCGGCCGGCACGCTGCGCACCGGGCAGTCCGCATAGCCCTGGCGGATGGCGTCGGTGGCGACGTAGTAGCGGTAGAGCTTGCCGTTCTTGCGCGTGTGCGACGGCGTCATCGCGTGGCCGCCGGGCGCGAAGATCAGGCCCTTGAGCAGCGCCGGCGTCTGCGCGCGCGTGCTGGTTGCTGCGGGCGACGGTGTTCTCGGCGATGATGGCGTGGACCTTGTCCCAGGTCGCGCGGTCGATGATCGCCTCGTGCTCGCCGGGGTAGGCGATCCCCTTGTGCACCGCCTCGCCGAGGTAGACGCGGTTGCTCGAGGATCTTGTAGATCGCGCCCTTGTCGATCGGCTTGCCGGGGCGGTGCTTGCCGTCCTGCGTCGTCCAGCATTTCGTCGTATGCCCGGCGCGGCGCAGCTCCTGCGCCAGCTTCGTCGCCGAGCCGACGCGCAGGAACCGCTTGAAGATCAGCCGGACCAGCTCGGCCTCGGTCTCGTTCACCACCAGCTTGCGGTCGACGCACGTCGTAGCCCAGCGGCGGGACGCCGCCCATCCACATGCCCTTGCGGCGCGACGCGGCGAACTTGTCGCGGATGCGCTCGCCGATCACCTCGCGCTCGAACTGGGCGAAGCTAGAGCAGGATGTTCAGCGTCAGCCGGCCCATCGAGGTCGTGGTGTTGAACGCCTGCGTGACCGAGACGAACGAGACGTTGTGCCGCTCGAAGATCTCGACGATGCGGGCGAAGTCGGTGAGCGAGCGCGACAGCCGGTCGACCTTGTAGACGACGATGACGTCGATGGCGCCGCGCTCGACGTCGCGCAGCAGCCGCTGCAGGGCAGGGCGCTCCATCGTGCCGCCGGAGAAACCGCCGTCGTCGTAGCGGTCGCCGACGCCGATCCAGCCCTCGTGCTTCTGGCTGGCGATGTAGGCCAGCGCCGCCTCGCGCTGGGCGTCGAGCGAGTTGAACTCCATGTCGAGGCGCTCGTCGGTCGAGACGCGGGTGTAGACGGCCGCGCGGATTTTGCGGACGGGCGCCTTCACTTGCCGCTCCGGTTGCGGAGATGAAAGTAGGACGGTGACGCCATACCGGGGTTGCCCCCGGCGGTCTCCGCCGTCCTCGTTCCCAAACCCGGCGTGCACCTTTCGTTATGCACCGGGCTTTCCAGTGTCCATCGCATAGTCGGGATACCTCAGCTTGACCAAGTTGTGGCGCCCCACCTTGAGATCCGCCACGATGGCGACGGGCCTCGTGTCGGTCCAAACGGACCGATTTCGGTTCGGCAGACGTTTCCAGTACGTCCGGTAGATCCGCCGCCGGGGCGTCTTGGGATGCTTCTTTTTCAGCCAGCGCCACAGCCGGTCCCACACGTAGTGGTCGATGCGGGCAAAGATGGCCTTGGCGTTGTAGCAGTGCTGATAGAACCGTCCCCAGCCCAGCAAGAGAGGGTTGAGGTCGTCGATCACGTCCTGAAGGCTCTTGTGGACGCAACGACGGCTCGTGCGGTGCTTGATCCGCCGGTGGAAAGCCTTAATCCGATCCTTGGGGATTTCCAGCCGGGGCCAGTAGCCCCATCGGTCGTCCCACCGGAGCCGGACCCGGTGGCCAAGGAAGATAAAGCCCTTGGTCAGGTCGGTGACGTGCGTTTTCTCTTCGGAGAGGCTGAGGCTCAGTTCCTCCTGGAGAAACGCCGCCAGGGTTTCCTTCTCGGCACGGGCCTGCTCTTCTGAGCCCGTGACGAGCACGACGAAGTCGTCCGCATACCTGATGGGTAGGTACACCGGGCGCCCTGCCACGCGTTCGCGATGGCGGAACTTCCGGAGTTCATAGCCGGGCCGCACATATGGTTGGCCGTCCTTGCGGCGGGACCATTTGACGTACCGGCCATATCGCTCCTCGATCGCCGACAGAACGATATTGGCGAGCAAGGGCGACAGGATGCCACCCTGCGGGGTCCCGGTGTTGGTGCGTCGAAACGCGCCCTGGTCCAGGATTCCCGCTTTCAGGAAGGCGAGGACAACCCGGCACACCTTGCGGTCTCCA
Organism: uncultured Alphaproteobacteria bacterium; assembly: GCA_963789785.1. Taxonomy (GTDB): domain Bacteria; phylum Pseudomonadota; class Alphaproteobacteria; order Rhodospirillales; family Defluviicoccaceae; genus JAEULH01. The sequence goes on from CAWBNC010000029.1 coordinate 6,731, forward strand.
ACCCGCCGGCGCAGGCGCGTCATGACCGTATGGTGGTCGATGTTGTCGAAGCATCCCTGGATGTCCCCTTCGATGACCCATTGGTAAGGTGGACGAGGCCAGTCCGTTTCGGTTTTCGTTCCCGTGGGGCGGATCGCGTTCCGGATGTGCTCCAGAGCGTCGCGACACGCCTTCTTGGGCCGAAAGCCGTACGAGACGCTGAGAAACTCCGCCTCGAAGACCGGCTCAAGCACTTGAAGGATCGCGGCCTGAACGACCCGATCCTTGACGGTCGGGATCCCCAGGGGCCGGACCTTTCCCGGTTTTCCAGGCTTCGGAATCATGAGCCGCCGGACCGGTCGGGGACGGTAGGCTCCACTTCGGAGTTCCCGTCTGACCTTGGTCACGAAGCTCATGGCGCCCGGACCTCTGACGATGTCCCTGACCGTCACGTTGTCCGCTCCCGATGAGCGTGCGCCGCGGTTGCCCGAGACGCGTTGCCACGCCAGCCGAAGATTGCGGGGGTCGGTGACCCAGTTCCACAAGTCCCGGTAGGCGTCATCGGGATTGGCCCAACTCCACGTGTAGAGTTTGCGCTGAATGTTGAGAAGCCAGGCCTTATCGGCCTGTGAACTGGAGTCCACCAGTTGTTTCTCCTTCGTCTGCAACCCTACGGACACCTGTTCCCCTTCGCCATGTGACCGGCTTCCCCGGCCTCGGACTACTACGGGAACTCTGCCCCCGCGTCCGGTCCTCTCCGGACTCCGAACGGCTAGCCGGTCCGCTACCGACCGGCGACCAGACGCGGGTTCCCGCGTTCCGATTGATGACCCTTGGACCGGTAGGCGGCCCGCCTTTACCCCAGGAAGCCCTGTTCACCGTCCATGATGAGGGGGCGGTGACCGTGCCGTTGTCATCGACACGCCCAGACCGGTTAAGGCCAGCCGATCCGGATCTCGCTCCATGTCCTCCCGCTGTTCCGTTGTGGAGGTTCGGCTCTGTTGAATACTGAGGCTTCATGCGCGGGCTTCGTTGTCTCGCCATGGGTCCTGCGGTAGCCCGGCCGTCGGGGGAACAGCCCCTTATCCGGACATTTCAGGTCGCTGTGCTAAGTTCACCCGGTATTCGGATCGTCGCCGGGCTGCGCGACCCCCTTCCAAACATGCTCATCTCATGCTGGGACAGCTCCTTTGACTGTCGGTCGTCAATCAGTTATCGTGACGCGGAACCTATTGATTGTGTGCGCTTTTTTTTCCGCGTCACGGCGCGGCGCACGCCCGAAAAACGCCGGGCCATTCCACCTCGTGCCGGTGATGGCCCGCGCGATGGCCGACAGCGACTTGTACCGCCGGCCCTGGTACTCGAAGCCGTCGTCGAGCACGGTGGCGGTGTGCTCGACGCCCTGCCACTCGCGGACGAGCCGGGTGCCAGAGATCAGCCGATCGCCCTTGCGCACCGGCTGCTTGCCCTTGACGCGGGCGTCCTCCTCCTCGATCAGCGCCGTCAGCTTCGCTTCCGCCCGCGCCGAGAGCCCGCCGTAGGCCAGCTCCTGGATCCGATAGGCGAGCCGCTTGACCAGGAACGGCTTGTTGTAGGGCGGCGGCTCGCGATCGTAGAGGTCGCGCCAGAGCTGCTTGAGCTCGGGCGTCGTTTTCTCCGGCAGGGTGGCGAGTTGCGCTAACACGCTGTTAGTCATGGCCTTTCTCTGCGTTTTCGGTTCCGGCCATGAACCCTCCGGTGGGCGGGGAAGTCCAGGGAAAGGTCTCCGTACTTGCCGAGAACGAGCGCGCACCAGATGATGCGACAGCTGCCGCGGCCCCGGGATCCGGCTTCATTCCGTTCACCCAGATCGTGCCGTCCGGCATCCGGTACTCGATCCAGTCTTCACCCGCATCGACCGGCATGCCGGGTACCAGATCCGGAATGAACAGGTGGGATGCGCAGCCGCATCGCTGCTCGTTCGGCCCGATCGACCCGTTCCAGCGGGCGCAGTGCCAGCCGCCATTGACCGGCGTCGAATGCAGGCAGGTCCGGCAGTTTCGTTCGGCCGGCCGATCGCCGTGGCAATGGTCGTGATGTTCGCAGAGCCTGCACTCCCACCACGTTGGATCGTCGGAGATCTCGCGCGGGCGGCCGCGGGGCGTCGATGACCCGCTTCGCCTTGGCGATGAGCCGCTGGCCCTCCGCCGGATCGGCGCGCAGCCGCTCAATGTGAATCTCGTCGGTGTCCTTGCCGACGGCGACGTACATGGCCCGCGTGATGCCGGTCAGATGCATGTAGACCTGCATCTGCGCCCAGTGCTGCGGCTTGGACCGCTGGACGCCGTCGCGCTTCAAGCCGGCGAACGACTTCGTGCCGTGGGTCTCGAACTCGACCACGTGCCAGGTTTTCGGCGCATCGAGGAGGCCGATGGCGACGCCATCGAGCGAGCCGCCGAAGTGTCCGCCCAGCGCCGCCACCTGCCACTGGCGGCCGGTCTCGGGATCGGTGTCGAGCACCGTCGCGCCGGTCCGCCGCAGATCGCGGACGAGGCGATCCTCCTCGCGTTTGCCGGTGTCGAACAGCCGCAGCATGCGTCCTGAAAAGGCGCGCGGGTCAGCCAGCGGAAGTCGTACCAGAGCGCGCGGCGGCACGCCTTGCCGATGATCGAGGCGCCGAGGTGGTCGCGGAAACCGTCGCCGGCGTCCGCGACATAGGCGGCGTAGATCGCGTCCAGCGTCGGGGTCGGCGGTGGCGGCAGCGGCGCCATCAGCCGTTTCCCGACGCTGGCTCAGAGCGGTGCGCCTCGTCCACCGCCGCCTGCCAGGCGGTCATCGTCATAGTCGGCGCGCAGCACCTCGATCAGCTGGTCCTTCAGCGCGTCGCGGCGGGACGGCAGCGCCGCCATGTGCCGCGCGCAGCCGCTCGATCTCGGCCTGCTTGTCGTGCAGCGCCGTCCGCGCTTCTTGAAACTGCGTGGATCGACCATGCCGCGGCGGCGCTGCCGTTCGAGATCGGCGGCGGCGATCTGCGTCTTGATCGCCGCCATTTCACCGTTGAGTTCGGCCAGCCGCTCGCGGCAGGCCTCGCGCGTCGACGGCAGGTCGACTTCATGATCTCGCGCATTTGGTCGTCATCGATCAGCTGCCGCGCCGCCACGGCGCGGTGCCGGTTTTCGCGGGCGGGCCGGCGCCGCCGGTTGCGCGGCTGGAACCGCGGGACGCGCCGGCGCCGCCGGCCGCGAGCTTGCCGGCGTCGAGCGGCAGGTAGCGCATCGTGCTGGAGGCGTCGTAGCCAGCCTTGGGCGGCTTCACCTTGACGTCGGCGATCAGCGGGATGAGGTGCAGCTGCTCGCTGTCGTCGACCTGCATCTTGCCGACGGCATGGCAGATCGCCGACAGCGTGCGCTGCGCGATCTCGACGGTGGTCGGGTTGGCATTGACCAGGTTGAGGCGGTCGAACAGCTTGCGGCCGGCAACGCGCCCTCGAGGACGTCGAGCTCCAGCCACAGATACTGGCCCGTCCCGTCCTTGGTCGGGCGCATCTCCGAGTTGACGATCTGCACGACGTAGCGGCCGGGCGGCAGGGCCTCCAGCGGTTTGTTCGGCTCGATGCCGGTGGCGTCGAAGGTCGTCCAGAATCGACGATGATCAGGAGTCCGTTCGAGGGAATGCGTCGGCATGGCGTCTACGAACGCGGCCCACGACAGGGCCAAGCTGTCCGGCAGGCCGTAGCGGTTCTTGGCAAGGAAGGCGGGACGCTCGGCGGTGTAGAGGACGCGCTCGCCGGAGCCGAGCGCGCGGGTCACCTTCTTGTTGAAGCCGACGTCCGACTTGACGGTGCTGATCCGGTAGTTGGCGAACAGCACGACGTCGGAGGCTCCTGCAGCAGCGCCGCGGCGCGGGAATGCAGCTTGATCACGTAGCGGTCGTAGGGCTCGTGCTCGGGGCTAGTCGAACGCGCTTGATGTCGGTGTGCGCGATCTGGATGATGGCCATGCCGCGCTCGTCGCGCAGCGTGTTCAGGCTTTCGAGGTACTGGCGCCAGAGATCAAGCGCCGCGACATAGCCCTTGCCGTAGCCCGATGCTCCAGGTCATTCCAGCCGTTCTCCTGACACGTTTTCTGCCAGACGAGTGGCTCCAGCCAGTCGACCGAGTCGATCACGACTGTCTCGAAGTCGTGGTCCTCCCTTGTAGAGGGCCGCCAGCGCCTCCATTACCTCATCGAAGGTTCTGGCGACGGGAAATGCGTCGCCTCCAGGGTGCCGAGGCCGTCCTCGGGCAGATGAACACCGGCGGGCGCTGGCGGCGAATGTGCGTCTTGCCGACGACCGGCGACGCCGTGGATCGGGAATGCGCGGCGAGCGGCGAGCGCCGTCGATTCCTCGGGCATGGCCGAAATCGATCGCCATGTCGACGCTACCTCGGTCTGGCGGCGTCAAAGCGGTAGCTCGGCTTGCGGTCTCGACGGTGCGTGCCGGCTCGAACAGGCGGCGGACGGCCGCGGGCCACGAGCCGTACGCCGTCTCGGCGACCTTCAGTTCGGTGCGGACGTACTGGCCGGGATCGTCGTTCCAGTCGCGGCGGATGATCTCGACCGCCTCGGCGAGCCGCTGCTGATCCCAACGGACGCGCTTCGGCAGCTCGGCGATGACGATGACGTCGCCGTCGTCGAAGCGGACGGTTCCCGTGGCTTTGCCGCCGGCGGCGCGGGCAGCGGAAGCACGCGCGCCGTACTTGAGATCGAGAGCGCCATCGAGCCAATCCTTGACGCGGCGGGCCCGGTCCAGGGCCTCGGCTGCCTCGACGGCAAGCAGCGCCAGCTGGTCCGGCGGCAGCGCCGCGATCTCGCCGATGGGCATCCCGGGAACGTCGTTAATGGTGATACGATTGTGCATGGTCGTAGGCATCCTCTCTGCTTGCCGCTTTCGGCATCAGCGCCTGCGCTTGGCTGGGGGTGTGGCTTTGATCGCGAGGTAGCTGTAGTCGCCGTCGCCGTGGCGGCGCTGGACGAGATGGGCTTGGCCTTCCTCGGCG
>CAWBNC010000030.1:0-13390 GCA_963789785.1 uncultured Alphaproteobacteria bacterium
GTCCCTCGGTCCTCCTGCCTGGCGGCACGATCGCGCCGCGCCGCCGACAGTCGGATTTTTCAGGACCTGCGTACTGGCGGTATCGTGGGCGTCGGTGGGCTATCCGTGGGAAGACGATGCGGATCGACGACGGGGGCGGGGCCCGGCGTTCAGCCGAGGTCGATCTCGGCCGGCTGCAGGTTGAGGAGATAGCCGAGCCGCCGCTTGTTCTGGATCAGCTGCTCTGCCTGGGCTCGCCCACCGGCCGGCGGCGCCAGGCTCTGGCGCAGTCGCCGCACGATGTCGGAGATGTCGTGACCATGGGCTGCCGTGCCGAACAGCGCGTCTTCGATGTCGCGCCGCTGCATCGGCTTGCGGTCGTCCAGCGCCGTTCGTGCCAACGCAACCAGCAGATCGAAGGGTTGCGGCGCCAGGTGAACGGGTACTCCGGCGAACACGACGGTGCGTTCCATCGTGCGGAGGATCAGGCGCGCGCCGCGCGGGTCCGGCGGCGCAGCCAGACGGGCCGGGTTCAACGCGAACGGCTTGAGCGGATCCGCTCCGCACAGCAGTTCCGCCGCCGCCAGCAAGGGGATGTCGGCGGTCAGGAACGCTTGCCTGATGGCGGCCGACGGCGCAGTCGTCGTGACCACCACCGCGTCGAGACGAAGGAGGGCCTTGATCCGAAACAGGAGGTCGGCGGCATCGCGATCCTGCAGGCGAAAGGCGAGGACGACGGCAAGAGGGGCTTGGTCATTGCGTGGCAACGCGCCCAACAGCCATGCGCCCTCGGCAATCTCCGCAGCCTCTTCGCCGACCAGGCCGGTGTCGTCGCGGACAGCGCGGCACAGAGTCTCGGCGTCGATGCCGAAGGCGCGGACGTCGTCGGTCGAGAGGATGTCATCGCGCCGGGCGTCGAAAGGGCAGGCGGCGATCAGCCGCTCGCCATCCTGCAGGATCGTCCGGCTGTCACACCCCTGGTCGCAGTCGGCACAGGGCGGCCATTCAACGGCAGGTTCGAGCTCGACCAGGACGCGGCGCGCCAACAAGCGCTCGAGCGGTCGACCCAACCAGGGCTTGAGCGTCCGGCCCGACAGAACGCCGCGCCGCCGTCACTGTGCCGCAGCAGCAGAAGCGGCAGATCCACGCTCACGGCACAGCCCGTTGCGGCGCAGGAGATCAAGCACGCGGCCCTCGAACCGTTGCCGGCGAAACACCGCCGAGCCGGGTGGCTTCAGCTTGACGGTGAGCCGGGCCAGCCTGCTGGCGCCGATGTCGAAGCCGAGGGCGATGACGATGTGGCTGATCCGATAGCGATCCTCGCCGAACGTGATGAGCTTTGTCAGCTGCTCCGTCCGTGCCAGCGCGTTCCAGCGGTCGCGTACGGTCAAGGTCCAGGGACCGGCCGTCTCAAACGGCCCTTCGCCTGAGCCGATCTTCTCGATCTGAACCTCGACGATCGCCGCCCGCCTGATGCCGGGATCGAAGGCATGATCGAGGGTGAAGGCGAAGCCTTTCCTCTCGATCGGCTCCAGCGTGTAGAGGTTCTGGCTGTCCGCTCCGGCAAAGAACTCAGGCCGGCCCAGCATCGTGCAGGCAAAAGCGTCGGCGATCGGTGCGCGTTGCGCTTTTGCAGCGCCGCCGATCTTGAGGCGTCCGGTCCCGGCCCGATAGGCGAGGACGGTGTGTTCGGCGCCGCGGAAACTGATCACCTGCTCGGCGCCGTCTTTGATCACCGGCGTCGTCGTGACGATCGTGCCGTGCGTCATCACGACGTTGACCTCGTCCTCGTCGCCATACCAGCCGACCCGACAATACGATCCCATCAGATCCGCCTTGAGCAGCTTTGCCATTGCCGTCTCGAAAGCGGTTCGGGTCGCATCGGTGAGCTCGGCTTCGACGCCTTCTTCGAGGCCGGCGAACTCGCCCAGCGATTGGCGCGCCGCCAGGGCCAGGATGTCCGAGGCCGCATCGAAGACCCGCGGATGGTCCAGAAACGCCCGCAGCGCCACATGCTTGGGATTGAGGTGCAGTGCGTCGCCTTCGGTCTCGTCCGCCGGGATCAGCACCACGCCGGCGGCGTCGGCCCGTCTCAACAGGATCTCGAGGCCGTTCCGGTCGCCCAGCTCGGAGATCCGATGGAGGTCGGCGATCAGCCCCTCGGAGTAGTCCTCCTCCGGGCCGGCGAAGAACGCCAGCAAGGCCCGCCTCGCATGCGTCTCATCGCCGTCCACCGCCGAAAGATCGAACCCCCGGATGCCGTCGCGATGGCGGCGTAGCAGCTGGCCCATCAGGGCCAGGTCGACGGTTTGGACGAAGGACGGATTGACGAATTTCTTGAGATTCCTGGGCACGGCATCCCCCCTATCCGCGGACTCCAACGCCAGATGTTCTTATTATGTTCCGATCCGGCTGTCGAGCGGAACTGCGTCCTCCCCCCTGAGACACTTGGCCGAACCCGCGAGTAGATAGGGAAGAGGAGCCACTGTCTGTTGAGCGGGTTCACAGTTGTCGCAGAACGCCCTCGATCCGAACCTGATGACCGCCGCCGAGCGCTTGGCCGAAGTCGGCGACATTCTCGCTGCCGGGCTTTTGCGTCTGCGGGCGAGGGAAGCCGCCGCTGGTCACGGAGCGAAAACGATCGACGTGCGCCGGCCGGGCAAGCAGCCGCGGCGGCAGCGAGGCGTGGCATGATCCAGCTTCGCCCTTACCAGTCCGCGGCGATCGAGGCGATCTACGGCTACTTCGCCGAGAACGCCGGCAATCCGCTGATCGTCTTGCCCACCGGCACCGGGAAAGGCCTGGTGATCGCCTCCTTCTCCGCTCGCGCCATCGCCGACTGGCCGGACACGCGCATTCTCATCGTCACCCACGTCAGGGAACTGATCGCCCAGAACCATGCCGAGATGCTCAGGCTGTGGCCGGAGGCGCCGGCCGGCATCTACTCGGCCGGGCTGAACAAGCGCGACCTGCACGCGCAGATCCTGTTCGCCGGCATCCAGTCCATCCATAAGCGCGCCTACGACATCCAGCGCTGCGACCTGGTGCTGATCGACGAGGCGCATCTGATCCCGCGCACGTCGAACACCATGTATCGCCGCTTTCTCGGCGACCTGGCTGTCATCAACCCAACGCTCAAGATCATCGGCTTCACGGCGACGCCCTACCGGCTGGACAGCGGGATGTTGCACGAGGGCGATGGCGCGCTGTTTACCGACATCGCCTATGAGGCCGGCGTCGCCGAGATGATCGCCCAGGGCTACCTCTGCGAGGTGGTGCCGAAGCGCACCCGGACGCAGCTGGACACCGCCGGCGTCGGCAGCCGCGGCGGCGAGTTCATCGCCGGCCAGCTCGAGGCGGCGGTCGATAGTGCCGAGGTGACCGCGTCCGCCGTCGACGAGATCGTCCACCACGGCGCCGGCCGCGGCTCCTGGCTGGTGTTCTGCGCCGGCGTCGATCACGCCCACCACGTCCGCGACGCCATCCGCAGCCGCGGCGTCCCTTGTGAGGCGATCCTCGGCGAGACGGCCTCGGCGGAGCGCGATCGGGTGATCGCCGCCTACAAGCGCGGCGAGATCCGCTGCCTCACCAACGCCAACGTGCTCACCACCGGGTTCAACGCGCCCGGCGTCGACCTCATCGCCATGCTGCGGCCGACCAAGTCGGTCGGCCTCTACGTGCAGATGATCGGCCGCGGCACACGGCTGGCCAACGGCAAGGACAACTGCCTCGTCCTCGACTTCGCCGGCAACGTCGAGCGGCACGGGCCGATCGATCGCATCGACGGGCGGCAAGCGCGCAGAAGGCCGACGAAGAAGGAACGGCCCCGGTCAAAACCTGCCCGGACTGCCAGACGATCGTCCATGCGGCCGTTCGCGTATGCCCGACGATGCGGCCACGCGTTCCCGCCGCCGCAGCCGGACCTGGCGCACAGCGCCTCGACGAGCGCCATCCTGTCCAGCCAGATCGACGCCCAGTGGGCGACCGTCACCGGCGTCACCTATCACCGCCACGAGAAGCCCGGCAGGCCCGCCCAGCCTGCGCGTCGAGTACCACTGCGGCTTCGCCTGCCATCGCGAATGGGTCTGCTTCGAGCACACCGGCTTCGCCCGGCAGAAGGCGGTGCACTGGTGGCAGAAGCGGCTGCCCGGCGTTCCCGTACCCGGCACCGTCGAGGAAGCGCTCCGCCACGTCGCCGCGCTGCCGGCGCCGGCGCGCATCCGCGTCCGCCCGCAGGGCCGCTACACCGAGATCACAGCCTACGAGTTCGAGCCATGCTCTGCGACGTCTGCCGCCGCGAGGCCCGCGGCTTCGGCTGGTACGACGTCCGCTGGCCCATCGACAGCGCTCGACCGGACCGGCGGCTTCGCCAGCTCTGCTCCCGAACCTGCCAGGACATCTGCCATCGGAGGCGCGGCATGATCGATCCCACACCGAACGAGAAGGCCGCGTTCGTCCACGGCGGCGCGATGGGCGGCGAGTACCTCGACAGCATCGCCAGGACCGATCTGGCGACGCTCAGCCCCGACGAGTGGCTGACCTTCGTCGAGGCCGTCGTCACCGGCTACTGCGACCACCTGCGCGCGCTGGCCGAGCGCGACGCCGAGCACCTGCGCAAGCTCGATCCGGAGGTGCCCATGTGATCGAGTTCCGACAGCCACTGAGTTCACCCTCCTCCGCCACACCCGGGGGCCGGACGGCCGGCCCGCTTTCCCGCCCCCGGCACGCACATCGCACTGCATTGGACAGGCAACGGGCGGAGGACAACCCGATGAGGCATTGCGATGTGTGCACCGAACGCGCCCGTGTCCGGGCGCTCCGATGATCCGCCTTCGTTGCCCGCCGGACTGCCCGGCGGGCAACTGATGTCAACTGCGGAAGCTCCGCAGTTGACAACGACCGTTGGCCGCAACGGCAGGACGACACCCACGTCGCCGGTGCGGTGCTGGCCACCCTCGGAGGTCCGCTCATGACATCGACAACAGACGGATCCGGCGCTATGCCGTCGGCGGTCACGATGGACGTCCCCTTGGACGCCATCGATGTCGGCGACCGCCATCGCCGGGACATGGGCGATCTCCAGGTCCTCGCCGACAGCATGGCATCGATCGGCCTGCTGCAGCCGATCGGCGTGACCGCCGAGGCGATCCGCATCCACATGGGCGAGCGTCGCGGGCGACCCACCGCCGCAAAGGTGGACGGATGTCCACCATTTTCCGGCAAGCCCCGCGACTTGCTGGCCGGCGGAAAGGAATACGAGCGGGCTCGGTCTGTCGTCGAGTGCGGTGCCCCGAACGTCGTCGATGCCATGGACGCAGGCGCTTCATGACTGGCGCCGCCTCCTTCATGACGCGCCTCGGCGCCCGGCTGGTGGACAACGGCTACGCCGTCATCCCGATCATGCCGGGGACCAAGAAGCCGGGGCGGTACCACCGCGGAGCCTGGTGCGACTATCCCGGCTGGACCAGGCACTGCGTAAGGCCCACCACCGAGAACGAGATCGCGGTGTGGAGCCAGTGGCCGGACGCCGGCATCGGCATCGCCGGCGGCGCCGTGGCCGCCATCGACATCGACGTTGCCGATCCCGACGTCGCCCTCGCCATCCAGCGCCTCGCCGGCGAGCGGCTTGGGGAGACGGCGGCCGTGCGCATCGGCCGGGCGCCGAAACGGCTGCTCGTCTACCGCACCGAGGCGCCGTTCAAGGGCTTCAAGCTGCCGCCGATCGAGATCCTCTGCGAGGGGCAGCAGTTCGTCGCCTTCGCCGTGCATCCCGACACCGGCCGGCCCTACGAATGGCCGGAGGAGTCGCTGGCCGACATCGACATCTCCGGCCTGCCGGCGATCGGCGAGGAGGCCGCGCGCGCCTTCGCCGAGGCGGCGTACGCCCTCGTTCCGGAGCCCCTGCGGCCGGCCCGGCTCGCCGGCGGCGACGGCGGCACGCCGCGCACGCCGGCGACCTGGCCGGCACACGCGAGGCCGTCGAGGCCGCGCTCGCCTTCATTCCCAACGCCGATCTCGACTACGACAGCTGGGTGCGCATCGGCCTCGCGCTGAAGGGCGCGCTCGGCGACGACGGCGCCGAGCTGTTCGCCGACTGGTCGGCGCAGTCGGCCAAGAACGTGCCCGAGTTCACCGCGAAGACCTGGGACGGCTTCCACCCGACGTTCATCGGCGCCGGCACGATCTACCACCACGCGATCGCCAACGGCTGGTCGCCGGATCCCGCGCTCGTGCTGAACGGCAGCATCCAGATGAACGGCCGCCATCCGGCGAAGGCGCTGCTGGAGAAGCTGTCGCTGTCCAAGCCGGAGCTTCCGGAAACAATTCCGGAAGCTCCTTCCGTCGAGCGGGCAAGCTATCCCGTGGATGTCGCTTCCCTCGATGGGACGCTGAAACTCTTGGTCGACTACATGCTCGACACAGCCATCCGGCCGCAGCCGTGGCTCGCCGTCGGCGCCGCGCTCGCCGCGATCGGCACGCTGATGGGCCGGCGGTACCGCACCACCAGCAACCTGCGAAGCAACCTCTACGTCATCGGCATGGCGGCCAGCGGCGGCGGCAAGGATCACGCGCGCAACGCCATCAAGGAGGCGTTCCTCGCCGCCGGCCTGGCCGAGCATCTCGGCGGCAACCGCCTTGCGTCGGGCGCCGGCCTGCTCACCGCGCTCCGCCGTGAGCCGGCGTCGCTGTTCCAGATCGACGAGTTCGGCCAGTTCCTCGCCAGCATCATCGACAAGAGGCGCTCGCCCAAGCACCTGGCCGAGATCTGGGACCTGCTCACCGAGCTCTCGACCAGCGCCGGCAGCACCTTCTTCGGCGCCGAGTACGCCGACCAGAAGCTGAAGCCGCGCGAGGACATCATCCAGCCGTGCTGCGCCATCCACGCGACGACGGTGCCGGACACCTTCTGGCCGGCGCTGCGCAGCGGCTCGCTGCAGGACGGCAGCCTCGCCCGCTTCCTGATCTTTCGCTCGACCGAGGACATTCCCGACCGCAACCGATCGCCGGAGTCGCTGGCGGACGTGCCGGCGTCGCTCATCGACGCGCTCCAAGCCATCGCCGCCGGCGTTCCCGGCTTCGCCTCCGGCAACCTCGCCGGCACCGGAGCACCCACTGTCCGGCCGGAGCCCTACCCGGTGCCGATGACGCCCGACGCCGAGCAGCTGTTCGACGACCTGGACACGGAGATCACGAACCGTCAGCGCCGAGACAGCCAATGTGGTCACGGCGCCGTCCTCGCCCGTGTCTGGGAGAACACCGCCAAGGTGGCGCTGATCAAGGCGGTCAGCGCCGATCCGGCGCACCCCATCATCCGCCTCGAGGATGCCACCTGGGCCCGCGACGTCGTCGCCTGCTGCGTCGAAACGCTGCTGACCCAGGCAAAGCGGCACATCGCCGAGAACGAGACCGAGCGCAACAACAAGCGGGTGCACGAGATCATCCGCGCCGCCGGGCCGCGGGGCATCAGCAAGAAGGACCTCTACGAGAAGACGCGGTTTCTGACGGCCCGGGATCGCCAGGACATTCTGATCGCCTTGGCCGAGAGCGAGGACATCGGCGTCACGGTACACGAGACCGGCGGCAAGCCCAGGACGACCTACCGGGCAAGATCCTGAAAGGCGAACTGCATGGCAGGCATAAACGCACTGGTTGGGAAAAGCGTAGAAAGGCGTATGCCCGTTACGCCTTTCTCCGCGGGGGTTATCTTATTGATATATATATAGAATATATATATAGAAAGAAGAAAAGCGTAAAGCGTAACAGTTTCCAGGCACGGAACGGCGGCGGCAGATTGCTGGCGCGGTGGTGTGTGTATGTCCCTGGATGCGCTACGCTTTACGCTTTAGTCAAATTCATACATGAAATCAATGGCTTGAAGGCGTATTTGCCCTTCCGCCTTTCTTCCGCCTTACGCCTTTCCCCCGGCGCCGCAGTGGCGCCGCAGAACCGTATCGAACCGAACCCCTCAGGTTCGGGCGGACGTCCCGGCGCCAACCCGCTGTGGCCTTCGCCCCGACCGCTCGAACCTCGAGGAGGTATCCATGACGATATCCACTGCATGTCTTCGCGCCGTTCCTGATGAAGCACTCGCCGGCGGCGCACCCACCGCGCTGGTGATCCTCGCCCTCGACCTCGGCCAGCGCACCGGCTGGGCCGTGCGCAGCCGCGACGGCGCGATCGCCAGCGGCGTCCACGAGTTCCGCCCCGGCCGGTTCGAGGGCGGCGGGATGATCTGGCTGCGGTTCCGCGCCTGGCTGCAGGAGATCGACGAGACGGCGGGCGGCGTCGGCGTGGTGGTGTTCGAGGAGGTGAGGCGGCATCTCGGCACCACTGCGGCGCACGCCTACGGCGGCTACCTCGCGCACCTCACCGCCTGGGCCGAGGCGAACAAGATCCCCTACCAGGGCGTGCCGGTCGGCACGATCAAGCGGCACATCGCCGGCAAGGGCAACGCCGACAAGGCAGCTGTCATCGCCGCCGTCCGCAAGCTCGGCTTCGCACCGGCCGACGACAACGAGGCCGACGCGCTGGCGCTGCTCGACTGGGCGATCGCGCAGGGGATCGGAGGTGCGCGATGAACGCCAACCGATCGATCGGCCTGGAGAAGCAGAAAGGCTGGGATGTCGGCCGCGATCCTCGTGAGATGACACGAGCCGAGCTGGAGCTGCTGGGCCACGGCAAGAAACCGCTGCTCCGGGCGATGCGGGCCCGCTGCCTCGACTGCTGTGCCGATCAGCCGAACGAGGTGCGCCTCTGCACCCAGGTGCACTGCCCGCTGTGGCCGTACCGGATGGGGACCGATCCGTGGCGGAAGGAGCCGAGCGAGGCGCAGCTGGCGCATGCCCGTACCCTGGCGGCAAAACGCCGCGCTGAAGCCGGAAAACAACCAAGCGGTGGTTGCGAAAACGCGAAGGCGGAGCGACCCGCTACCAACCTGCCAGCCGCGAAGTTATCCACAGGCGAAACGGCAGTTTCGGACTGTGCGACGGATCAGGCCGACGCAGGCGAGGAGGCCGGCCGATGAACGCCGCCATGCTGCTGCAGCACGCCGCCGGGGTGATCGAGCACCGCGAGCGGATCTACGGGCCGGCGGCGGAGAGCTTCGCCGCCGTCGCCGCGCGCTGGTCGCTGGTGCTGGGGATCACCGTGACACCGGCGCAGGTGGCGCTGTGCCTGATCGATCTGAAGCTGGCCCGGCTCTCGCACGATCCGTCGCATCTGGACTCTGCCGTCGATGTCGCCGGCTACGCCGCGCTGCTGCGCGAGGTGAGCCATGCGCGGTGAGCCGAGAGGGTCGCTGGAGCGCCATCTGCCGCAGACGCCGCCCGGCGAGGAGGAGCTCTTCGCCATGCGCCGGGCGGCGTGGCGCAAGCAGGGGATCGTCGTGATCCGGCTGGCGGACGTCCGCGACGAGTGGACGCGCCAGGCGCTGGTCAACGAGGCGACGCGGCTCTACGGACAGAGGGAGGTGGCGTAATGGCCAGGCGCAAGCGCAAGACCTCGGCGCGCGTCGTCACCGGCCTGCCAACGATCCGCAGGAAGGACGAACTGCTGGAACCGGTCTACGAGGCCGATCCCGACGGCCGGCCCGTGGTGCATCATCGCACCGTCGACACGCTCGGCATCATGCTGCGCGCCGGCACGATCACCCAGGAGATGCACGACGCCGCGCGCGACTTCCAGGCGCAGTTCACCATCGCCCGGTTCGACGTCGTCCGCTGCATGTCGCTGGTGCGCCTGCCGGGCGGTGGAGGGCCGGGCGATCTCACCGAAGCGCAGGTCGACGCGCGGCGGCGTGTCGGCGAGGCACTGGATGCGCTGGGCGGGCTCGGCAGTCCGGCCGGCAGCTGCGTCTGGCACGTCGTCGGGCTGCAGCGCTCGATCCGCGAGTGGGCGATGCGGCAGGGCTGGGGCGGGCGGCCGGTGCGCGTCGAGCAGGCGCAGGGGATCCTGGTCGCGGCGCTGGGGGTGCTGGCGGGGTGGTATGGGTATGGGAGGCGGTGATTGGTGCTGTTGATGGGAGCGCCGCGAGCAGCGGCGCTCTTCTCCTTGCCTCGATTTTGGCGTATCGCCGGTATGCCGGCTTTGGGTCGAAAGGCGGACGCGGGCAGCGGGACTTCGAACCGACGCGAATAGCCAGTAGCGGTCATCGGCGGGCCCAACGGTGATGACCGGGGTGTGAACGAAGCGGACAACTGACTTGTTACAAAGACCGGCCAACTTGACGTGTCATCGACAGTAGCCACCGATCTTCTTAAACCGAACGAACATGGCGCGGCATCCTGGGCTCCCGCCAAAGACGCCACGCCACCTCCCATTACGTCAATACAAATCAGCCGCCAAGACGGTAACGGAAGACCCGTTTTAGCACCACATTGCAACCGTGGGCGCGAAAAGCTCAGCCTTTCTGGGGCTTTCCGCCGCCGACAAAGCCCAAACTGCAGAAGTTGGTGCTAACATAGCGAGCTCGACGAGTTGCGGCGCTTGGGGACGCCGAAGTCGCGTGGGAGCTCATCAGCACGTACACCTTCTCCCTCCGCCCGCTCCCAAGGGTGCGAACGGGTTCGAACCAAGCTGCAGTTCATTTTTCGCGGCTATCCGAGTGTTCAGCCCCGGCAGAACGTTGAGCGATTGTAGTTGCGACCGACGGCGTACGGGGGCGCGAAGTCCCCGCCTTGCGGACTCCCGCTGCACACTTGGCCGGAGATCTTGTGCCGGCTGTCAAAGGTCGCGCAGCCGCGCGATCCGGGCTGCGGCCGCGCGTAGACCATCCTGTAGTACGGGACGTTCCAGTAGCTGGTGTCGGCATAGACGTTGTTGAGCGACGTGCCCTTATCGGGAACGCGATCGTTGCTGTTATCGGCGCTGCCAAAGAAGAACAGCATCAGAGGCTTGCCGGCGCCCGACGATTTGGGAAGACGGGGGTCGTAGCCGAGGTTGACCCGGTGTAGCCTGAGCTTGTGGGTGCCATGTCCAGACGTTGGACGATACGGCGTGAACAGGCCCTGGTAGCCCGTCAGCCCGGTGACGTTTTGCCAGATCAACTCCTGCAGAGGCCCGCCGCCCTGGGCGTGGGTCACATCGCCGTGCGGCCCCTCCTTTCTGCCGCTCACGCCCCTGATGTGCGTGTTTTGCACAATCATCTTGCCCTTGTGCCGATAGGCGCGGATGGCATCGGCGGACTTCCCGTTGACGTCGATCAACATGCCGTCGATGAACGTCGTCCCGTTCGTCATACCGATATTGATGACTCCGCTCTTGCTGTCATTATAGACAATGTGCCCGCCCGTAATGCGAATATTCCGGGCGTACGTGACTGTAATACTTTTACTGCAGGTTCTGTTTGTTGGAAGCTGAATATGGACATCTCGGCCCCCCGCCTTGATCACTCGCGGGCCACCGCGGTCGCCCGGACACTTGTCCTTGAAGGTGATCGGCTTCGAAAGAACCGGTGGCGCAATACAATTGATTGCTGCATTTCCCTCCGAGATCATAATTATTGATGCCATAGCCGCTATACATGATGAACGCGCTTTGCGCATCACGTGAATATGGTCGGTACCCATCACAGATTCCCCTTAGGTATTGTCTCTCCTTTGGCTGTTCATGAACTATCGTACGGAATTGTTATTATATTATTAATTTAATCAGCCCTATTCGAAAGAGGCCTATGCATCTACACTCATAGCCGTGCTTACTCATGAGGGTTAGGGTTTCGGCAGAGGTTTGCTGGTGGCGTGAAGGCGGTCGCGGTTTTGCTCGGCGTATCTTTCACCGCGTCGTGGGCTGGAGCCTTGGAATGTTTGAGTGGCGGAGCGGGTTCGGGGGCTTGATGCCCCGCTGCTCAGGCCACGTTGGACCTGAACGAAGGCCCCGTACCGGCCTGAGTCCGAAACGGGTCAGCAGCGGCGGCTGGCGCGCGCAGGCGCAACGTCCGGCCGGCCCCACAAAGCGGCCGCTCAAAGCCGAGCGCAATCACCACATCTTGCCTCTTGACGCGCGCCCATCACAACATGTAGAAGAGTCCCATGGTTCTAACTGCGCCTGACGCAGCCCGCCTCCCGAGAGGGACGGCGGGCGCTTCGCTTTCTGCGCCCGGTAAAGGACGAGCGCACCGCCGGTCGCAGACGCGCCGGCGCGGGGGCAGAGCGGGGCCCGCACGTTTTTTCCACCGGTCAACATTTTGTGCTATTGACACGGTGGCTGGCAACATGTAGTGTTCGAATCGATTCGGCACGAAGGGCTCGGTGAGCGGGCGATACAAGCAGAGGTGGCAAGACGGCATGGTTTAGGGCTTCGGAAACGGCAGGCGGAGGGAACATAAACTGTTCTCTGAAGCCTGCAACCCATTGATATCGTTGGTTCCTTCTGGGAACACAACCTATGCTGGCGGCGGTGGCCCGATAAAACTCTAGCGCCAGACACGTTTTTTGGGAAGCCACCCGATCCAGAAGCCACCGTCCGGTGGCTTTTTTAGTTTCAAGATCAGTGCCTTAGGCTGGACTCCGGCGTGGATTCCAGGTGGATCCCGGAGTCCAGTTCGGAATCCAGAAGCCAGGATCCAGGACCGGCGGCCTTGCAGCTCGTCCGCGAGCTCCGGCCGTAGCGGGCAACGCCGGCTGCGCGTCCTCGCATCTTCGACTTGAGAAGCCTCCATGACCTCGCTCCCGTTCCTGCCCGAGCAGATCGAGCAGTGGCCGGTCGCGCGGCTGAAGCCGTACGCGAAGAACGCCCGCACGCACTCGGATGATCAGATCGCCAGGATCGCGGCGTCGCTGATCGAGTACGGCTGGACGGCGCCGGTGATGGTCAGCGACGAGGACGAGATCGTCGCCGGCCACGGCCGCCTGCTGGCCGCGCAGTATCTGGGGCTACTGAGGTCCCGGTCATCCGTCTCGGGCATCTGACACCGGAGCAGGTGCGCGCCTATCGGATCGCGGATAACAGGTTGTCCGAGCTTTCGGGCTGGGACGACGAACTGCTCGCCGCCGAGCTGCATGCGCTCAACGCCACCGGCTTCGATCTCGATCTCACCGGCTTCGACGGCGAGGAGCTGGACCGGCTGCTGGCGCCGCTCGACGAGGGCGACGGCCTCGCCGGCGAGGACGTCATCCCCGAGCCGCCGGCGAACCCGGTGTCGCGGACCGGTGACCTGTGGCTGCTGGGCGATCATCGTCTGCTGTGCGGCGACAGCACCAAGGCGGATGACGTCATCCGCGTCATGCACAACCAGAAGGCGATCTTGTTTGCCTCTGATCCACCCTATCTCGTCGACTACGACGGCACCAACCATCCGTCGAAGCAGGGCTGGCCCGACAAGAACAAGGATTGGTCCGAAACCTACGCAGTGAGCTGGGACGACGCGAACCAGGGCCCGGAGCTCTACGAGGGTTTCATCCGCCAGGCGGTC
>CAWBNC010000031.1:0-173547 GCA_963789785.1 uncultured Alphaproteobacteria bacterium
AGAACTTTGCCCGCTAATTGGCAAACGACTTGGCCAACGATCCACAACCGCCTCCCCAAAGAGGCGACATCATCGCAAACCCACCGCCCGCGACAACGTGGGAGCAGAGCATCGCTTAGGGTTCACATGCTGATCAAACCGCTCTAGTGGTGTAATCGAAACGGAAGCTTCCCATCCGTTTCGATAAGTTGCACCACAAGATCGATGAGTTGGTGGTCCGATTTTCGTAACGCTTGGGCACCAAGCGTTACGATCGGACCACTATTTCGGCGGGCTTTTCCCTTTTTCTGCTCTCCGGCTGAAGAGGCGAGGGCAGGGGGCTATGCGTGTTCGCGGTCTCGTTCAGCGGTAGGACGCCGCGCGGCGGCATGCGCTATTACGTGTTCGCGGTCCGGCTTTTGCCGTTCGCGGATGAGATCGAGAGCCGCATCTTTACGCTTCTCCCGCGCAACCGCCGCCGGCAGCCGGCCCAGATCGTTGGTGTAGATCCGCGCCTCGTGGCGCGCGCGCGATATGGCGACGTAGTACACGTCCCTGGCGGTGGTCCGGCTGTCGGTCCGCGCCTCGATGAGCACGCGCTCGGATGTCAGCCCCTGGGCGCTGTGCACGGTCGTGGCATAAGCGTGCTCAAGGTGCAGCGGCCTGTCCGCCGGCAGCTCGACGCGCCGGCCATTGGCTTCGAGCGTCACCCGGTCCGGCGCGACGGCCGCGATCGTGAAACGATCGCCGTTGGCCAGGTCGCGGCTGGCGTCGTTGCGGGTGATGCGCACCCGGTCGCCAACGGCCAGTTCCGACCGCTCGGGCTGATAGATCGAAAGCCTAGTGTGGGTCGCCGGCGAGAATGTGATCGGCGTCTTGTCCGGACCGGCTACCGTGAGCCGGTTGCCGGGGCCGGTGTCGAGGACCTGGTAGAGTTCGCCGCGTTGGAGGCCGCTCTTGTAGCTCTTTTCCGGCTGAATCGCGTCGCCGAATGCGGTAATTCTTGCTGAAGCGCCGTTCGGCCTGGGTGGTGTCGCGGCGAATGAGGGTGTCGAACTCTCGCCCGTGTGTCGCCGTTCCGCTCGCTTCCCGCACGCGGGCATTGATGTCGCGGCGCGCCTCGTTCGTGCCCGAGACAATCAACGTCGCGTCCCGCTCGGCCGAGGTCAGCGCCATGAAATCGTGGACCAGCTCCGCCCGGCGCTCGGCGTCGTCGCGGATCTCCATCACGGCCGAAACCTTGCCGAGGGACTCGTCCGTGTTCCCGCGCGCGGCCAATTCCACGGCCGCGCGCAGCGCGGGGTCGCACTGACGCTGAATGTCTTCCATGCGGGCGGTGCGCATCCCGGCGCCCTGCAACTGGTCGAAGGGCCGGCCGGCCTCGATGGCCTTGGTCTGCGCCATGTCGCCCAGGAGAACGACACGCGCGCCGGCGGCCTCGGCGAGCTTTAATGTCTGTTCCATGAGCCTGGTCGGCACGACGCCGGCCTCGTCGACGACAACGACGGTACGCTCGTCGAGGTCCTTGTCCTTGCCGCGCAAGAACGACGCGAGCGTGTTCGCCGGCACGCCAAGCTCGCGAAGGGCTTTGACCTGGCTGCCATAGGGGGCGAGGGCGCGGACGCGATAGCCGTTGTCCTCGATCATGGTCTTGGCGGTATCGAGCATGTGGGATTTGCCGGTGCCGGCGAAGCCCTGGACGCCTCCTTCCGATCCTCCTTCTCTCCGGTCCACACGGCCAGGCCCTGGCGCCGCAACTCGCCGTGGACCATTCTGAGTTTATCGGCGTCAACCGCGCTGCGCAGCAGCAGCAGCACCTCGACCAGCATGGCCGCGTTCGGGACCGCGCTCGGGCTGGAAGCCGCTTCGCCCGCCGGCGAACCCTCATGGGCGTAGGGGCCGCTTGGCGCATCCAGGATGAGCCTGCGCAGCTCGGCGAGCTGCTCGCTCACCTGGTCGCCCTCCTCAAGGCGGTGGCGCAGGTAGGTCGTCAGCGGCATCCCGCGGCGAACCGCGCCGTCCTCGTATTGCCGCTTCCGGTCGATGCTCAAGCGAAGATTGATCGGATCACTGAGCGCCATGGGGCCTGTAGTCCGTTCTGTAGCCGGCACATTGCAGCGCTATCATGGGCTTGTGGCAATTCTGTAGTTGCAAAACACTACAGTGCGAAGAGCGGCTTCGGCGGAGCACGCGGCGGACGGAAATTCGTTGCGTGCGGCTTCCGGTGAAGCCGAATCCATGGCTTCCGAGGCGGATGCGAACTTCGAAGCGGTGCTCGATCCAAAGCAGCGCGACCTGCTCGGGGACAAGTATCTGAACCGGCGGCCACCCATCGTTGGGAAAAAAAAGGAGTGACCGGGAATGAAAGTAGCTGTGATCAATTTCTCCGGGAGCGTCGGCAAATCGACGATGGCGAAGCATCTGCTCGCGCCGCGGATCGAAGACGCGGAATTCGTCTCCGTGGAGTCGATCAACGCCGATGAAGGCGACGTCCTCGTGCGCGGCAAACAGTTCGGGGCGCTTTCCGAGCAGCTGCTGCTGATCAACTCGGCCGTGATCGACGTCGGGTCGTCGAACGTCGAGGATTTCGTCAAGCTCATGCGCCAGTACGAGGGCTCGCACGAGGACGTGGATTTCTTCGTCGTGCCGGCCGTGAAGGAAAGCAAGCAGATCAAGGACACCATCGCGACCATCCAGGCGCTCGCCGCCATGGGCGTCCCCGCGAAAAAGATCCGCGTGGTCTTCAACAAGATCGAGCCGGACGAAACCGTCGAGGACGCCTTCTATCCGCTGATCGCCTACCACGAAGACACCCACGCGTTCTCGCTGCGGCCGAAGGCCGCGATCCACTTCTCGGAGCTGTATCAGCGGCTGCGGAGCCACAACGCCACGATTGCCGGGCTGCTGGCCGATACGACGGACTACAAGGCCCGGCTCCGCGAGGCGAAGACGCCCGAGGAGAAGTCCTCCGCCGCTGCGCGCATTTCCATGCGCCGGCTCGCCGGATCGGCCCAGGCCAACCTCGATGCGGTGTTCGCCGTGATCGCGGCGAAGTAGGGGAGCCTCATGGCGAACCCGAACACGCACCGCGAAGCCCTGATTGCCGAACTGCTCGGCGACGTGGGCGCACTTGCTGGATCGAACGGAAGACCTGAAAGCGTCTTTCCCGGCGGCGCGGAAGAGGCGGCGGGCAAAGTCCGGTCCGCCGGCGAGATGGCCGCCGGCGGCGTCACGGCCGCCGGTGAGCGGTTCCTGAGCGTCTTCGATGAAAGAGGCCCGCACGGTCCTGCAAGGCGTCCAGGAAGCCGCCGGAGAGGCGCGGGCGGCGGCTCGGGTGGTTGACCGGGCGGCGTGTGGCACTTTGCCCTTCTGGCGGGCGCCTGTGGGGCTTGCCGCGGGGGTTCTGGGCGGCATCCTTGCCAGCTTCGCTATCGGTAGCGGCCTTTTCGGCGGCTGACGAAGGGTCGCCCGCACTGATGCCCCACAGGCACAAAATCGAACGTGACCATGCAGGCGATCTGCGTAAAGGTCTCCGCCTGCCGACAAATCCGGCATCAAAGCAGCGCATGCTGTTGCGCTTGAGGCTATCCACGCCGCCGCGCCGGAAGACGCCACCGGCAATTAATTAAAGGCGATCCGCGAACGGAGACGACAAATAGGCGGAAGCGTTTTCGGAGAAACGGGCGATTTAAAAATAATGGCAATGGAGGAACACATGTGGGTGACACAAACATATCTTGGAACGGTGGAGCCAGATGCGAATGTATTTATTTATTATTGTTTTGAAGATTATGATCATATACAGTAAAACCTTACAAGAGAAATACAACACGAACTAGAAAATCCTGGACAGGTATTTGACGATAGAGTATCACTATTGATGCCAAACCCTATATACGCTGGAAGAATTGAGGCTGAGATGAGGCAGGACATTGACCTTTGGGAGCTGCTCCATGGCAAGCTTCCTGGACTTCTTCTGTCTAAAGTTCCGTTTGCGCGGGTCGATAGACGAAATGGCGATGATTTTATGTATATTCCGTTTGAAACACGAGATGCGAGAGGAGTTGCACAAGCCATACAAGAGGTCCGGCAAGTCGCCGGAGAAATCATCAACTGGGACTTTGTCCACCGCGCCCGAAATATCGAGATGAAACCGTTTAGAGAACGGTTGCTAGAAGCACTTGAAATCAAACCAGGAATCTGGGGTTTTAGAATTGACTTGCGGCGTCTTGCACGCCGCTAAGATGTTGATTGGATATAGTGGATTATCCCTTTGCTTCCGGTTCGATCAGCATGGTGTAGGTGGCCGGTTTGACGGCGGCGGCGATGCCCAGCAAGGTTCGGAACGCGGCATGCGGCTTGCGCCGCCGATTGAAGCGGAAGACGAATTCGTCGAGGTAGGACTGGAGATAGGGGCGGCGGGGGCCGTGGTAGACGCCCAGCGCCCACGTCTTCAGGTTCGAGATCACGCGATGCACCCACGGAAGGACGACATGCGCTGCCATGGCGCCAACGACATGGGGCTCGTGCTTGAACCCGGCAACGCCAGGATAGGCGCTCCAGCCGTCGGTCTGGAGAGCGGAGCCCGCGGCGCGACATTGGCCTTGATGAACGGGTGAAGGCTGGCCGACGTGGCGTCTTCGGTAACCATCCGGCGGGGGCCGTCTTCCGCCTGGCGTGATGATGTGGCTTGTGTTGGCACTGGTGCTGACAGCGGTGTTTGCACCGGTGCAAGAGACGGTGCGTATGGCACAGGTTCATGTTTTCACCGGCCCCGAGCGGCGACGGCGGTTCAGCGTTGAACAGAAGCGGGCGATTGTTGGAGCAGCGTTCGCGCCGGGGGCGGTCGTTTCGGAGATCGCGCGGCGTGCGGATATCTGTACGAGCCTGATCTACCGCTGGCGGCGAGAGCTGGGTCTGGCGCGGGGCGGCTTTGCCGAGGTGGTCGTGACGCCGGCGCTTGTCGAGACGACGCCCGGCGAGGTTTCCGCTCCCGTGGCCGCGCCGGCGATCGAGATCGAGGTTTCCGGCGGGTCGCGGGCGCGCATTCCGGCGTCGACCCCGCCGGCGTTGGCGGCGGCGGTGATCGCGGCTTTCTGCGGCGATGATCCCTGTTCCGGGCGGGGTCCGGGTGTGGCTGGCGGTCGGCCGGACGGACATGCGCCGGGGCATGAACGGCTTGGCGCTACAGGTCCAGGAGACGCTGAAGCGTGATCCGCACGGCGGCGATTTGTACATTTTCCGGGGCAAGCGCGGCCAACCATCGACATTCAGCATACGGTTTTCAATTCGCGAGCGTTGCCTATCGATGGCATCCCTTGTTCGGACAAAAGGTGCAAGTCTCGCCGTTCCGGCGCGGTAAGGCGTTGACGTGCATCTACACGCACGAGCGGCCGGATCTTTGCCGCGAGCTGCCGAACTGTCAATCGGCGCGGAAACGGGACCCCCGATCGGCGTGCAAAAGGGACCCCTCTGGAGCGTGGTGGAGGCTTGTCCGGGTAGTCCACGGGAAGGCCCTGCGCGCGGTGCGCAGTGCCCTTATGCGCGACGGAGCGGCGCGCGCGGGAGGGGGCCTGTGGACCCACCTGGGCAAGCCGGCGGCGTGGTCCGGGAACAGCGGGATTAGGCTTAGCTCCGGTTTTTGAAGCGCCAGGACTCGTTGCCGGTCTCGATGATCTCGCAGTGATGGGTGAGACGATCGAGCAGCGCGGTCGTCATCTTGGCGTCGCCAAAGACGCTCGGCCATTCGCCGAACGCAAGGTTGGTGGTGACGATAATCGAGGTCCGCTCATAGAGCCGGCTGATCAGATGAAACAGCAGCTGGCCGCCGGTCTGGGCGAAGGGCAGATAGCCCAATTCGTCGAGGATAGCGAAGTCGAGGCGGATGAGATAGTCGGCGAGGCGTCCCTGACGGCCGGCGCGAGCCTCGCTCTCCAGGCGATTGACCAGGTCGACGACGGTGTAGAACCGGCCCCGGGCGCCGCCGCGGATACAGGCCCGGGCGATGGCAATGGCGAGATGGCTCTTGCCGGTGCCGGTACCGCCGATGAGCACGGCGTTGCGCTGCTGGGTAAGGAAGGCGCCGGTTGCCAACTCGCGCACCAGTGTCTCGTTGATCGGCGTGCCGTCGAACCGAAAGTCGTCGATATCCTTGGCCAGCGGCAGCTTGGCGATGGCCAGCTGGTACTTGATCGACCGGGCCTGCTTCTCGGCGATCTCGGCCTGGAGCAGATCGCCGACAATCCGCGGCGGCTCGTGCTGGCGCTTGATGCCAACCGCCATCACCTCATCGTAGGCGGCGCGCATGCCGTACAGCTTGAGCGCCGCCATCAGGCCGAAGATCTCGCTCCGTTCCATCAACCAACCTCCCGCAAGCGGTCGTAGCGGGCGCAATCGGCGACCGGCGCATGACGCAGCCTGAGGGCCTCCGGGGTCAGGATGGTCACCGCTGGTCCGGGGTCCCGCTTGCGAGCCAGGATGTTGAGAACGATGTCGGCGGAGTGAACGCCTTGCTCGAGGGCTTGGCCACAAGCAGCTTCGACGGCCGCCAGGCCGTCGGTGAGCACGGTGGAGAGAATGGCCACCATCTGCCGGTCGCCGTCGGCAGAGCCTCGCAGCTTGCGCCGCACCCGCTCCAGGTTTGCCGGCAGCACCCAGTCCTTGAACGGCGCGCCGTTGCGCAGCGCCCCCGGCTTGCGGGCCAGCACCGGGACGTAGTGCCAGGGATCGTAGAGGCACCGGCCGCGGCCGAAGCAGCGGACGTGCTCGCCGACAATCACCCCGTCCTGGCGGAAGAACAACGAACCGCGTCGTAGCTTCCCCGATAACCAAGCCGGCGCAACTCTTCGAAGATCCGGATCAGCGTCAGCCGTTCCCGCCGCCCCTTCTCCTCATTCGCCCCCAAGTACGCCTCAAGCTGCTCACGCCACGGCCCGAGCTTCGGCAACGGCTGCGTGCCGCGCTCATAGCGAAACTCCGTCGCCTCCGACCGGATCACCTTGCGGACAACCTTCCGCGACACCCGCAGCTCGCGGCAAATCACCTTGATCGGCCTCTCCTGGACGAAAAAGGCACGGCGAATCTTCGCGATCGTCTCCACAACCAGCATCCCAACCCAAGCTCCCATGTCCCCTATGGGAGCCAATCTGAACCCTCCGCCCCGGGGGTCCCGATTGGATGCCGAGCACCCCGAAAACGGGGTCCTTATTCCACGCCGATTACACGCCGATAACGACAATGCGGCGCTGGGTCCGCCCGTAGGGCCGAATGAAGCGCTGCAGAAACTGCGAGAGGAAAACCGATGCGGGAACGAGCAGGACGCTGATCTGCGCCAGGCTTGGCGCCGCGCCAGCGGGACTTCGGCCGAATATGCCATAGGCATATGCCAGAGGCACGGCGATCAGGGCGCCGGCCGCCGCTCGCTCGTATCCCTTGCGCCAATGCAGAACGCAGAACCAAGGGTGCCCCTGAAGCGCGCATCATCCCAGCTATCGCTGGCGCAGACGGCGCAAGTAGCCACGATGGCGGAGAGGGAAAGCAGGGTAACCAGACCGAAGTCGGCTCCCACCCGATGAGTGCCAACGCCATGACTTGTCAATAAAAAAGAAGAGATCAGTAAGAACAGAAAAACGGTGCCGCCGTCAAGGACGGAGGAAAACAGATGACGCGCAATGTTCGAGCACTGAAGTAGATAATTCATTGCGTCCCCTGTCTCACCGCAGCTCAGCGCGTCATTCGCGGCACTCTCAGCCCGCGCGAAAACCGTTCCGTCAACGCCTTCTGTAGGCGAGTGAGCGCGGGACAGTATTTGTTAGGCGGTCGATATTCGACCCGGTCTTTGGGGGGTAACCTTACGCGCCCTCGCGCACAGGCGCGGCTGTTCCCATACTCTTATCGGTGTAGCACGGCGAGGTTCAGGCACCTCTTGCGGCTCGGAACAGGATGGCAGCGTCCCCGCTTCCCAAACCCGCCGAGGCCGCCCGTCCCGCACGCCGGCCTTGCCGCCGCGAGCATAGCGGAGACGTTACGTCCCGCTGTCGGCGACCAGGCCGAGACGTTCGTGCCATTGCGCGAGCGACTCGTCGGGGTATTCGCCAAAGGCCTTGTCGTTCGCCTCGATCCGCGGAACGACCCATGACGCTTTCGAGCCCAGCATCAGGTGCGTGCGCTCAGGCGGCGCGGGCAGATCGGTATCGATGGCGGAAGCGAAAGGATGGACGAGGTCCGGCCAATGCGGATCCCAGCACCACAGAGCACAGCCGCATTGGCCGCAGAACCGGCGTTCCAGCGAACTGGTGACCGGCTTGCCGTTGGCGTCCTCGATTGTCGCCTGGTAGACCCGGATGTGGTTCTCGCCCTCGATCTTCAGGGACGCGAACCGGCCGCCCAGGTTGATGGCATATCCGCCGGCCCCTGCCGTCTTCCGACAGATCGAGCAGTAGCACAGCGCGAACGGGTACGGGTGCGCCAACTCGACGGAGAAGCGCACCGCCCCGCAGTGACAGGACCCCTGAAGAAGCATGAGCTGAACCCTCCTGCAAGGAATGGCACGCGTAAACAATGGCATGCGTCGACGTGAGCATATCGGTCGCAGTCGCGGATGTGGAGCGTGGCGGGCTGATCCACAGGCGCGGCTTAACCAACGCCACGCGCGTCTCCAGGCCTTCAGGATCCGCATTCCGCTTCGCCGATCGTGGTGCAAGCGGGCAACATTCGCTCGCGCTGGCGCCATATGACAAGATCGATTGCGTAAGCTCCCGTACTGCTGGCCCGGTGCACGCGGGATAAGGGTGGCGTTATGAAGATCTCTGGGATAAGGGTGGCGTTATGAAGATCTCTCTTGCCGTGTTGGCCGCGGCTCTACTGCTCGCAAGCGCTGCAAGTTTATCGGCGTCGCCGCCGGCCGTTGCTGAAAACGGTCCAGCCAAGCCGGGTTCGCCAAGTGCGACCACATCCATCCCTGGCAATCAACTGCCGCCGCCGCCGCCCGGCTTCGGCGGCAAGATCGAGCGCAACGCGGCGCAGTCGGTTCCTTACTGGCCGCCACGCATCGTGCCGCCGAAAGGCGCGCCCAACATCCTCCTGATCATGACCGACGACTCTGGGTTTAGCGTCCCCAGCACTTTCGGTGGGGTGATCCCAACCCCGGCTCTCGACCGGATCGCGCAGAATGGCCTGCGCTACACCAACTTCAATTCGACGGCACTTTGCTCGCCGACACGCGCGGCGCTGATCACGGGGCGCAACCACCATTCGTCAGGATTCGGCGTCATCGCCGAAATGGCCACCGGCTTTCCCGGCTACGACAGCATCATCACCCGCGACAAGGCAACGGTGGGCCGGATCCTGAAGGATAATGGCTACGCGACATCCTGGTTCGGCAAGGACCATAACGTTCCGCCGTTCCAGGCGAGCGCAGCGGGGCCGTTCGACAATTGGCCGGTCGGCCAGGGGTTTGACTACTTCTACGGTTTTGTTGGCGGCGACGCCAACCAATGGCAGCCCAATCTCTTCCGCAACACGAGCGCAATCTATCCCTACGTCGGCAATCCCAAGTGGAACCTGATCACGGAGATGGCGGACGACGCGATCACGCACATGCGGCGCGTGACCGCGATCGACCCGGATCAGCCCTGGTTCATTTACTACGTGCCCGGCGGGACACACGCGCCGCACCACCCGACGCCGGAATGGATCAAGAAGATCAGCGACATGCACCTCTTTGACGAGGGCTGGAACAAGCTGCGCGAGACGATCTACGCCAACCAGAAACGCCTCGGGGTCATTCCGCCGGATGCCAAGATGACGCCGTGGCCCGATGACCTACTGAAGCGCTGGGAACAGCTAACCCCTGATGAGAAGAAGATGTTCACACGGCAGGTTGACGTCTTCGCCGCCTACGCCGCCTACACCGACCACGAAATCGGCCGCGTCATTGACGAAGTGGAGCGGCAAGGCAAGCTCGACAACACCCTGATCATCTATATCAATGGGGACAACGGCACCAGTTCCGAAGGCACGCACGTGGGGACGCCAAACGAAGTAGCGATGTTCAACGGCGTTGTCGTGCCGGTCGAAGACCAGCTCAAGAATTTTTATGATGTCTGGGGATCGGACAAGACGTATCCGCACATGGCCATCGGCTGGGCATGGGCGTTCGATACACCTTTCTCGTGGGTCAAACAGGTGGCATCCCATTTCGGCGGCATACGTCAGGGTATGGCAATCTCCTGGCCGAAGGTGATCACCGACAAGGGCGGCATCCGCAATCAGTTCCACCACATCATTGATGTCGTGCCGACGATCCTCGATGCCGCCAGAATCAAGCAGCCCGAAGTTGTCGACGGCATCAAACAGAGCCCGATCGAAGGCGTCAGCATGGCCTATACATTCGACAAGGCCAACGCGACCGCGCCGTCGACGCACAAAACCCAGTACTTTGAGATGTTCGGCGACCATGCGATCTACCACGATGGCTGGATGGCCAGCACCAAGGTCATGCGGCCACCGTGGGTGACCTTCGGCCCAGCCCTGCTCGATCCGGCCGGGTTCCCGTGGGAACTCTATCAGGTCAGCAAGGACTGGACCCAGGCGGAGAACGTTGCCGACAAGTACCCGCAAAAGCTCAAGGAGTTGCAGGACCTTTTCTGGGCGGAAGCGAAGAAGTACCAGGTCCTGCCGCTGGACGCCTCCATATCCGCACGGCTGGTCACGCCGCGTCCGAGCCTTGCTGCCGGACGGAATGAGTTCGCCTGGTCTGGCGAGATCACCGGCACGCCGAACGGCGACGCTCCGTCCATCCTCAATTCCTCGTATACGTTCAAGGCCGATGTCGTTGTCCCCGAGGGAGGCGCCGACGGCATGATCGTGACCCAGGGCGGCCGGTTCGCTGGCTACGGCTTTTACGTGCTGAAGGGCAAGCCGGTGTTTCTGTGGAATTTGGTCGATCTCCAGCGGGTCCGTTGGGAAGGCCCTGATGCGCTGACACCGGGCAAGCATACGCTCGAGTTCGACTTCAAGTACGACGGCCTCGGCATGGGCACGCTCGCCTTCAACAATTTCTCCGGCATTGGCCGCGGCGGCACGGGCGTGCTGAAGGCGGACGGCAAGGTCGTTGCGGAACGGAAGATGGAACGGACTTTGCCGCTCATCCTGCAGTGGGACGAGAATTTTGACATCGGCGCCGATACCGGCACGCCCGTCGACGATGCCGACTATCAGGTTCCGTTCCGCTTCAACGGGACGCTGGACAAGCTGACGCTCACGATCGATCGACCGCAGCTGACAGCTGAAGATGAAAAGCGCTTGATGCAGGCGCAACGCAACAATAAGACCAGTGAGTAAAGCCTGAAGTTTCGGAAGACGCTATGGGCGGCGCCTTCCGTCATCTCACCGCGGCAACTGTGTTCCTTCTCCTCGCCTGCCTGGTGTTCTTTCAGTGGAACACCCAGTCGTTCGCGCAGGACGCGTTTTTGGGGCTCGACGCCGAACCCCTGCAGCCTGCGGACACATCAAGCCCCCGCGACAGCCTGCGCAGCTTTGATGACGGCATCAGCGCCGCGATGCGGGCCTGGCGCGATGGCAAGCCGTTGCCGGAGGTGATCGGCCCGGGCCGCAGGGCGCTCGAAACGATCGATTTCAGTCAGCTCCCGGAACGGGGCCGCTTTGCCCGGGAGATCGAGACCGCCCTGCTGCTGAAGGAGGTTCTCGACCGGATCAAGCTGCCGCCGGTGGACGAAATTCCCGGCGCGGAGGCGGTCAACAGCAAGGACGACCCGCTCACGCGCTGGACGATTCCGAAAACGAGAATAACGATCAAGCTAGTCGCGAGTGGACCCCAGGCGGGCGAGTTCCTGTTCACTGCCGACACCGTCAGCCGCCTTGCCGACTACTACGCGGCGGCGAAAAACATGCCCTACAAGCCCGGCGCCCTGGTCGGCATCTACGAGGAGTATGCCCACAGTTCGGGATTGATTTTGCCGCGGTCATGGACAAGCGCGTTTCCCGCCTGGGCAAGAACACTCGTTTTCGGGGAGGCCCTGTGGCAGTGGCTCGGCCTGGCGCTGGTCGTCGCACTGGCGATCTTCGTTGTCCGCTGGTTCCTTCAATGGGGACGGCGTTGGGACGGGCGGTTTCTGAACAACCGCGTCGGGAAGCGCTTCGGCGTGCCTCTGGCGATCCTGGCGGCCGTCGTTGTCATCTATCTCACGCGTTTCGTCATTCTTTACGTTCTGGGGTTCACCAGCGACGCCTGGACGCCGTTGTCGACCCTGGTCTGGCTGCTCATTTTCGGCGGGGCCGGGTGGCTCATCGTACTGATGACCGACCGGGTGGCCGATGCCGTCAACGACGCACGAAGAAGCAGGGCCGGCAGCATAGACAGTCAGCTCGTCCGCATCGTCCTGCGCCTGGTAAGCCTCGTCATCCTCGTGCTTCTGGTTGTCTATGCCGCGGGGTTTTTCGGCATTCCGCTTACGCCGGTCGTTGCCAGCCTCGGCGTCGGCGGCCTTGCGATCGCCCTTGCGGTCCGGCCGACGCTGGAGAACATCATCGGCGGCTTGACCCTGTTTGCCGACAAGCCGGTTCGCATTGGCGATTTCTGCCGTTTCGGCAACGAGGACGCGACGGTCGAAGAAATCGGTCTGCGCTCGACCCGGCTACGCAAGATTGACGACACGGTCGTGAGCGTCCCCAACTCGGATTTTTCACAGCGCGAACTGACCAATTACACCCGGCGCCGGCGGCGCCTTTACCAGATGACGGTTGGCCTGCGCTACGAGACGACGGCGGATCAGCTTCGCGATGTCATTTCCAGATTGCATGACATGCTGCGCGATCACCCTAAGGCTCTGCACGACAAGCTGCATGTGCGCTTCGACGGTTTCAGCGCGTATTCCCTCGATGTCGCGGTTTTCGTCTATCTCCGCGCGACCGACTGGCTTGAGTATCTCGAGACCCGCGAGGATATCAATTTCAGGATCATGACCATCGTTCAGGAGGCAGGTGCGGGCTTCGCCTTTCCGTCTCAGACCCTGTATCTTACTCACGACGCTGCGGCCGAGCCGCACCCAGCATGCGGGACAGCCGCTGACTTGCGTGCAACACCGGCGGCGCATTCCGTTGCCGCGCGCTAAAGGCTTTCCTGCTATTCTGGGTTCGTCATCTTATTGGTTGTGTCCAGGCACGCTGAGTCCGGCCGCGGAGGGCGGCGATTAGCTAGCCTGCAGCTTGCGCCCTGCAGCGGCCTTGCCGAGAACCAGCGCCAGCAACAGCGCCAAGCCTGACGCAATCCACCCCCACCTGTCAGTACCGGATGAATTCTCCCTGATTGTGCCGATTGAAAATTCCCTGATTGGCGTTTGATGACCCGCTCTGCCGGGACGCATCCCGGCAGAGCGGATGGCCGATCGATCGCCGATGATGGTTCCCGCCAGAACGACGGGAGCGAGGCGGTGGTCAAAATTGGGGAGCTCATGATGATACTCGACCTTCATCGACAGGGATTGTCCGTCGCCACGATCGCGCGGGAGACGGGCAAGGACGTGAAGACCATCCGCCGGCACATCGCCCGCGGCCTGGAGCCGCCGGTCTACGGGCCGAGACCGCCGCAGGCGTGCCGCCTCGATCCGTACAAGTCGTATCTGCAAGAGCGGATCGCAGCCTATCCGCAGCTGAGCGGCCGGCGCCTGCTGCGCGAGGTTCGCGCTCTTGGCTACGACGGCGGCTATACCGCGATCACCGACTTCCTGCGCACCGCCCGTCCACCGGCGACGCCGCCGTTCGAGGTCCGCTTCGAGACGCCGCCGGGCCGCCAGGCGCAGGTCGATTTCGCCCAGTTCCAGGTGGTCTTCACCGACGAGCCGGATGTGACGCGGATCGTCTGGCTGTTCTCGCTGGTGCTCGGCTCCAGCCGCTGGCTGTGGGCGCGCTTCGTCCTGCATCAGGATCTGCAGACAGTCCTGCGCTGCCACATCGCGGCGTTCGCCGACCTCGGTGGCGTGCCGGAGCAGATCCTCTATGACCGGATGAAGACCGCCGTCATCGGCGAGGCGGCGGAAGGTGGCATCGTCTACAATCGCACGCTGCTCGATTTCGCCGGCCATTACCACTTTCACCCGAAAGCCTGCCGGCCCTATCGGGCAAAAACCAAGGGCAAGGTGGAGCGGCCGTTCCGCTACATCCGCCAGGACTTCTTCCTCGGTCGGACGTTCCGCAATCTCGACGACCTGAACGCCCAGCTCGCCGACTGGCTCGCAACCGTGGCCAACGTGCGTGTCCACGCGACGACCCGCCGGGTGGTGGCCGAAGCCTTCGCCGAAGAGAAGCCGAAGCTGCAGGAGCTGCCGCCCGTGCCGTTCGGATCGGTGCTCAAACTGGAGCGTCGCGTCTCGCACGAGGGTATGGTCTCGGTCGGCGGCAATCTTTACAGCGTTCCTGACACCACCCGAAAGCGCCTCGTCGAGGTGCACACGCTGGCCGACGAGATCCGCATCTTCGAGGATGGGACGCCGATCGCCACCCATCCCGTGCTCGAAGGACGCGGCCAGCGACGGGTCGCCCCCGGTCACCGGAAACTGCGCGTCGTCGCCGAACATGCAGAAACCACCGCCGATACCACGCTGATCGCCGCCCGCCCCGGCGAGCGCGTCGCCCGCCACTCGCTCGCCGTTTACGCGGCCGTCGGCCGCCGTCTCGCCGGCCGGGGAGAGCGGGCATGACCGCCGCACCCGAATTCGTCCCGGCCATCCTGGATCGGATCCGCCGCACCCTGGTCGGCCTGAGGATGCCCCGTGCGCTGGAAGTCCTCGATCGGACGGTCCGCCAGCTCGAACGCGGCGAGGTGTCGGCACTGGACGCCATCGATACCCTGCTCGCCGAGGAACTGACCGTGCGCGAGAGCCGGCGCATCAAGACGGCGCTGGTGATGGCCCGGCTCACCGCCGTCAAGACGCTCGCTGGCTTCGACTTCTCCTTCCAACCCTCGCTCGATCGCGACCGTATCCTCGCCTTGGCCCAGCTCGAGTTCATTAACCGCAACGAGGTGCTTCATGTTCTCGGCCCTCCCGGCACCGGCAAATCGCACCTGGCGGTGGCGCTCGGCGTCGAGGCGGTGAAGGCCGGCCGCAGCGTCTATTTCTCGACGCTTGCCGACATCATCGCCTCGCTGGCCAAGGCTGAACGAGAGGGATGCCTGCGCGAACGCATCCGCTGGCTTGCCCGCGCTGCGCTGCTCATCGTCGATGAGATCGGCTACCTGCCGGTCATCCCCGGCGGTGGCAACCTGTTCTTCCAACTGGTCAACGCCCGATACGAGAAGGGGGCGATGATCCTCACTTCCAACCGCGGTTTCGCCGAATGGGGCGACGTCTTCGGCGATCCGGTCGTCGCCACGGCACTGCTCGATCGGCTTCTCCATCACGCCGTCGTCATCCAGATCGAGGGATCGAGCTATCAACTCCGCCAGCACGCAGACCTCGTCCCAGAGCACCTCCGCTGCAGAGTGTCGATCACCCCACCAGCGGCGCAGTCGCCACGACGCCGCGGCCGGCCGCCGAAAAACAGGAGCCTCGATCAACACCCCGGCTGATCACCGACACCCTGCCAACCAGGGATTTTTCGTCCGGCACTTCCAGGGAAAATTCAATCGGCGTTGACAGTCGCCGAGCTCGAAGGCGATATCTACGATCTTGAGGTCCTTATTGCGCAGCAGCCGCTTGGCCATCTCGAACCGCGCCTCTTCGACCAGGGCGGAATATGTTCGTCCGCATTCGCTCAAGGCGCCGCTGCAAAGTCCGTGGGCTCATCCCTCCTGACTCGGCAACCGCGTTCAGGGTTGGGCTTCCCAGCGGCAGCATGTACGTGATCAACTGACACAGAGAACCTCCGAAATCGGCCGCCGGGGCAGTGTCTTGCAGCCCCGCCATAACTTCATCCGGCGACTGGACTGTCGACCGAAATATTGGAGGGTTTCTTCAAGCAGCGCGTTGTCGAAAACAACGGTCCAGCAGTCCGCGCCGCGATGGCACGGGACGCTTAGCAGGCTGCTGAAAAGGGTGGCGGTTTTTGCGCGTTCGTGATTCCTGATCTCGGGTTGGTGGTGATTGGAGGTCGGGATGCGCGGGAGCGACACGGTTCGTGGGAGGCTGTTCAGCTATGTGGACCTGGAGAAGCGGGTCCGTGCGGATCATCCGCTGCGGGTGATCCGCGGCATTGTCAACGCGACGCTGGCCGGGCTCTCGGGTGAGTTCGACGGGCTGTATTCGCCCCATGGCCGCGAGTCGATCCCGCCGGAGCGGCTGCTGCGGGCGCTCTTGTTGCAGGCGTTCTATTCGATCCGCTCGGAGCGGCAACTGGTGGAGCGGATCGAGTTCGACCTTCTGTTCCGCTGGTTCGTCGGCCTGGGCGTCGACGATCCGGTGTGGGATGCGACGACCTTTACCAAGAACCGCGACCGGCTGCTGGAAGGCGATGTGGCGGTGAAGTTTCTGGCCGGGGTGCTGGCGCAGCCGCAGGTGAAGACGCTCTTGTCCGGCGAGCACTTTTCGGTGGACGGCACGCTGCTGGAGGCCTGGGCCAGCACCAAGAGCTTCCGCCCCAAGGACGGCTCCGGAGCGCCGCCGGATGCGGGACGCAATGGCGAGCAGGACTTCCGCGGGCAGAAGCGCGGCAACGAGACGCATGCGTCTGCCACCGATCCGGATGCCAGGCTCTACCGCAAGGGCCGCGGCAAGGAGGCGAAGCTCTGCTTCATGGGGCATGCGCTGATGGAGAACCGCAACGGGCTGATCGTCGGCGCCGTCGCCACCCGCGCCTCGGGCCACGCCGAGCGGCTGGCCGCCGTGGAGCTGATCACGCCGCACGCGGAGGCGCCGGGGCGGCCGGAGCCGATCACGCTGGGCGCCGACAAGGGGTACGACGCCCAGGACTTCATAGCCGAGCTGGGCGAGATCGACGTCACCGCGCACGTGGCGCAGAACCTCAGCGGCCGGCGCTCGGCGATCGACGACGAGACGGCGCGCGATCCCGGCTACACGGTCAGCCTGCGCATCCGCAAGCGCATCGAGGAGGCCTTCGGCTGGGCCAAGACCATCGCCGGGCTCAGCAAGGCCCGCCACCGCGGGCTGGCGAAGATCGACTGGCAGTTCACCTTCGCCATGGCCGCCTACAATCTCGTCCGGCTGCCAAAGCTGCTCAAAGCCCCGGCTTGACGGCCGGACTCCGTCCGGAGTGTCCTCAGCGCCCGAAAACTCCCGGCCAAACGACGGTAGCAACGACGGTAGCCAGCATCAGCGCAAGCAAATGACCCCACACCAACCGCGAAGATCCGGGCAACCAGGCGCCATTTCAGCAGCCTGTTAGAGCGACTTCATAGGCACGCGACCTGCTGCTTTCGCCCTGCGGGAGATAGACGGCGATGGGCTGCCACCGCGGTCCGGTTGCGAGGCGGACGACTTCGATCATCACCATCAAACTGAACAGGTCGGCGTGGCGATGCGGCATTGCCGGTATGCAATGGCTAAAGAACGCTCGGTCGCCGCGACACTCGAGCGAGAGCCGCTCGCCGGGATTGAAGTAGCGGACACCCTGGATCAGGAGAGCGATTGCCTCGCCGAGCGTGCACTGTGGCGAAAGCAAACCGCCCAGGGGGAGCAGGCCGGTGATACCTGTTCGTCGACCGACGATAAGTCCGAGATCATCGATCCCCTGACTGTGGGCTGCAGCGTCAACGAAATACATGCCCTGTCGCAAGGGGAAAAGTGCCGAAGGATCCGCAAGCAAGTCGGGCGACAGGCGCGCGCCTTCCAGAAGCCGGCCGCAGGGAGCGCCCAATTCCTCCAGAAAGTCGACAAATGGTGCGAGAGCACCCGCTCGCGCGAGCGTGATCGCTTCTGCAGGCATAACTCGCCGACTTCCCTGTTCCCGCTGACCCTGTCGTTCGCCGCAGGCCACGGTGTGTCACGAAACCGCGAACAAAGGCTTTCGCAAGCTGCATGACCTTCTTCAGCATACTGTGGCACGAGATGACAAGAAGGCACAAGAGAGCGACATTAAGAGCTAACCGTGGAACACTCGGATGCCGGCGCTGATGCTTCGCTCATTAGGTTGGTGCGGGATTCAGGCAAATTCCTCCCGCCGCTCGAAAGTCATGGCATGGCTATGCGTACCGGTACACGTGCGACCGCCAAGCCCCGGATGCCGGCAAGGCGGGTGTTTATTGAACACAATAGCAAGTGTCCTGAAGGAGATAAAACCCATGCTGCGCTCCAGAACTTTAAGCGACGTCGCCGGCAAGGTCGGAACGGTCCTGTTCATCTTCGGCGGCCTCGCGCTGATCCCGAACATGGGCTTCGTGCCTTCCGCGCAGGCGCAAAAGGCCGATGTGACGGGTGTCGGGGAGTCGGAAACCGTTGAGATGACCGCAACGGTGCAATCGATCGACTACGCCAAGCGGACCGTGACGCTTGTCGGTCCGCAGGGCGCGACGAAGACGATGAAGGTCGGCAGCGAAGTGCGGAATTTTGACCAGATCCAGCCGGGCGACTCGCTCGTTGTCCGCTACCGCGAGGCGGCGGTCTATACCATTGCGCCTCCGGGCGCCAAGGTGCCGAAAGACACGACGGCCGCAGCGGCGGCGCGCGCGGCGCCGGGCGAAATGCCGGCTGCCGGTGTGGCTGAGCGTGTGGTCATCACCGGCCTGGTGACCGGCGTCAATCCGGCCGCCAACACGATCTCGCTGGTCGATCCAAGCGGCGGGATGGTGCGGACCCTTGCGGTCAAGAACCCCGAGTATCAGAACAAGCTTCCCTTAATCAAAGTCGGCGACACGATTACCGCGGTGATCACCGAGGCTGTGATCGCTGCCGTCCAGCCAGCGCAATGACACGCGCCGGGATCATCTGATCCGCAGGAAGGCCGGGAGGCTTGTCGATGCGCAGGCATTCCGACCTTCCTGCACGCGCTTACATTCGGCCCGCTCTGGCTGGTCATGATCGCCGCATGACCGCCTGCCTGGGCAGCGCCCGCGCAGGCGGATTGTTCGTACGCAAATTGGGACGGCCTGATCTCGCAAGGCGGCCGCGGGATGGGCGGCGACTGCTTGATGACACAGCGACGGCGCTCGGTATCCTGCCGGAATATTTCCCATTCGACGTACCCACCGCAGCTTCACCTGGAGAAACACGATGTTTGTGCAAAAATTGAACCGGGAAATGGAACAACGCTTGCTGGCCGTCTTCGTACTCGCAGGTATGATGCTCAACGGATGCACCAGCGTCGAGGTGACCCCGGAAGCCGGCGCGGCCGAAACATTGGCGCAGCCGAGCCGAGTGCTGGTCTATGACTTCGCCGTCACACCTCAGGAGATTCAGCTCGATCCGGTCGGCGCCGAGATCGCGCAGAAGATCGACGGAACGGCGAAAAGCGCACAGGAGCAGAAGATCAGCCACGCCGTTGCCAGAGCACTCGCCAAACATCTCGTCTCCACCATTCAGGGAATGGGCCTTCCGGCGGAACGGGCGTCCACGCCGCCGTCACCTACGGGCACCGAGGTGCTGATCAGGGGACAACTGGTCTCTATCGACCAGGGCAATGAGGCCGAGCGGATGATCATCGGCCTCGGCGCCGGGCGCAGCGACGTCGAAGCGCACGCGCAGATCTACGAGACGATCGCCGGTCAGCGCATTGCGATCGAAAGCATGAGCGGTACGGCCAAGAGCGCGATCACCCCAGGCGCGGCGGAAACGATGGGCGTCGGCGCGCTAGCGGGCCACCTGGTGGTGTCCACGGCGGTCACCGCCGGCGTTCAAGTCGCCAATGAGGATCTCAGCGCGAACGTCGATGCCGAAGCGGGCCATCTCGGCGACAAACTCGCCGAGAGCCTGAAGGCGTTGTTCGTTAAGAAGGGGTGGATCGGCGGGCGCTGATCGAGGGATTGTTGATCTTTTTCTCCGATCCTTGGAGCGCCAGGACGCCGCACCACTCGCGGAAGGCTGCATGCCCGAGATTTCCTCGTCAAATAGGAGCGATTGACTACGAAAAGCATGCGCCGCCGCCGGGCGACGTGATAGAGTCCACAAATGGAGGCTGCTGAACCATGCATACGAGCCTGACCCTCGCCACGTGGCTTTGGCTGCTGGTGCCGATGCTCACCGTCGTGGCGCTGTCGATCGTCACCTACGTCGGCGCCGCCATCAGACGCCGGTAGGGCGCCGCTAGGGGCTCGCACCCGAATAATTTTCGCCAAAGAGCCAGCGCCTCCGCAGCAAGCCCGGTGAAGCGGTCACAACAATGACCGGGCGGGAGTGGGAGGTATTCTTATG
The DNA here is from genome assembly GCA_963789785.1 of uncultured Alphaproteobacteria bacterium. GTDB lineage: Bacteria > Pseudomonadota > Alphaproteobacteria > Rhodospirillales > Defluviicoccaceae > JAEULH01. The sequence continues at coordinate 20,298 of CAWBNC010000031.1, forward strand.
AGCACTGCGGCGATCGTTGCCTTTGCCATCTATCTGGTGGCGATGCTGGGCATAGGCCTGATCTGCTATTTCCTGACCAAGAACCTCGCCGACTACATCCTTGGCGGTCGCGGTCTGGCGCCGCCGGTGGCGGCCTTGTCCGCCGGCGCCTCGGACATGAGCGGCTGGCTGCTTCTCGGCCTGCCCGGCGCCGTCTACGCCGACGGAATGAACCAGATCTGGATCGGCATCGGCCTCGTCATCGGCGCTTACCTCAACTGGCAGTTTGTCGCCGAGCGGTTGCGGATCTACACCGAGGTGGCGAAGAACTCGCTCACCATACCTGACTACCTCGACAACCGCTTTGCCGACAGCACGCGCATCCTCAGGGTCATCTCCGCGGTCGTCATCCTTCTCTTCTTTACCTTCTATGTGTCCGCGGGGCTTGTCGCGGGCGGCGTCCTGTTCAAGGAAACCTTCGGGCTGAGCTACGGTCTCGCTTTGTGGATCGGCGCCGGCGTCATTGTCTCCTATACCTTCCTCGGCGGCTTCCTCGCCGTCTGCTGGACCGACTTCTTCCAGGGAACGATGATGTTCATCGCCCTGATCATCGTTCCCGTCGTCGCCATCGGCCACCTCGGCGGCTGGGGCGAGACCACGGCCGCGGTCGGCGCCATCGATCCGACCTTTAACGATGTCTTCAAGGGGATGACCACGCTCGGCATCATTTCGCTGATGGGCTGGGGGCTGGGCTACTTCGGCCAGCCGCATATCCTCGTCCGGTTCATGGCCGTGCGCCTGCCGCGCGACGTGCCGCTGGCGCGCCTGATCAACATCGTCTGGATGGTGTGCGGGCTCTACGGCTCGGTGTTCGTCGGCTATACCGGCATCGCCTACTTCTCCGCCGAGCCGTTGGGCAACCCGGAGACCGTGTTCATCCAATTCTGCCAGATCCTGTTCAACCCGTGGGTCTCCGGCTTCCTGCTCGCGGCGATCCTGGCCGCGGTAATGAGCACGATCGACTCCCAGCTTCTCGTATGTTCAAGCGCGCTGACGGAGGACATCTACCGCCCGTTCATCCGCCGCAACGCCAGCGACAAGGAACTGGTTTTCGTCGGCCGCCTCTGTGTCGTGGGGATCGCCATTATCGCGGCGACTTCTGGCGTCCGATCCGGAAAGCCGTGTGCTCGGGCTGGTCAGCTACGCCTGGGCCGGCTTCGGAGCCGCTTTCGGGCCTGTGATCCTGCTGTCGCTGTTCTGGCGGCGGATGAACCGGTACGGCGCGGCCGCCGGGCTGATCGTCGGCGCGGTCACGGTCGTCGTCTGGAAACAGCTCGATGGCGGTATATTTGAAATCTATGAGATCATTCCGGGCTTCATTTTCTGCGCGCTGGCCGTTATCGGAGTCAGCCTCGCCACCGCCGAGCCGAATGTCGAAATCGTTGCCGACTTCGACCGGACGGCAGATGCCAAAGCCTCAGGCATCCTGCATGCCGCCGCCGAATAGCGGGGGCAACGCAACAAGCGGGTTGGCGGAGCCGGGATGACGTTTGTCTTCGCCACCCCGCCCGATAGCGTCGGAGCGCGGCGGGACGCGATCCGGGCGCACCATCGCGTCGACGAAACCGCGAGCGTGGACGCGATCTTGGATCGGCTCGATCAGTCCGGAGATCCGTCCGAGGGAACCCGGGGCCGGATTCAGGACCGGGCGCGCCATCTCGTCGAGGCAGTGCGTCAGGAGCGGCGCGGCAAAGGCGGGCTCGACGCCTTCCTCCACGAATACGGCCTGTCGTCGCAGGAGGGCGTGCTCCTGATGTGCATCGCCGAGGCGCTTCTGCGGGTGCCCGACGATCTGACCCAGGAACGGCTGATCCGCGACAAGATGTCGGCGGCGGACTGGGATCGCCATCTCGGCCGCAGCAGCTCGCTGTTCGTCAACGCCTCGACCTGGGCGCTGATGCTCACCGGCCGCGTGGTCCGCCTGCACGACGCCGCCGGCCAGACGCCAGGGGCCGCCATGGGCCGCCTCGTCGCCCGGCTCGGCGAGCCCGTGGTGCGCGAGGCCGTCAATCAGGCGATGCGCATCCTCGGCCGCCAGTTCGTCATGGGCCGGACCATCGACAACGCGATCGAGCGGGCGAAGCCGCTGGAAAAGCGCGGCTATCGCTACTCCTATGACATGCTTGGCGAGGCGGCGCGAACCATGGCCGACGCCGAGCGCTACTTCCAGTCCTACGCCAACGCCATCGCCTCGATCGGCGCCGCGGCCAAGGATCGCGACGTAATTTCCGGGCCGGGAATTTCGGTCAAGCTGTCGGCGCTGCATCCGCGTTACGAGGTGGCGCAGGCCGGGCGGGTGATGGCGGAGGTCGTGCCGCGGTTGCGGGAACTGGCGCAGGCGGCCGCGGCGGCGGACATCGCGCTCAACATCGATGCGGAGGAGGCCGATCGCCTCGACCTGTCGCTCGATGTCATTGCCGCGCTGGCGGCCGACCGGTCTTTGGAAGGCTGGGGCGGGCTCGGTGTCGTCGTCCAGACGTACCAGAAGAACGCGCCATACGTCATTGACTGGCTGGCTGAGACCGCGCGCCAGGCCAGGCGCCGGCTGATGGTCCGGCTGGTCAAGGGCGCCTACTGGGATGCGGAGATCAAGCATGCCCAGGAGCTCGGCTTGCCGGGTTACCCGGTGTTCACCCGCAAGGCCTCGACGGATGTGTCCTACCTCGCCTGCGCGCGAATGCTGCTTGCCGCGCCGGACGCCTTCTACCCCCAGTTCGCGACCCACAACGCCCATTCGATCGCCTCGGTGCTCGAGTACGCCGGCGATCGTCGGGATTACGAGTTCCAGCGGCTGCACGGCATGGGCGAGAGCCTTTACGAGCAGCTCATCGAGAAGGACAAGGTCGGGGTCGGCTGTCGGATCTACGCACCGGTCGGTCAGCACGAGGACCTTCTCGCCTACCTCGTCCGGCGCCTGCTCGAAAACGGCGCCAACAGCTCCTTCGTCAACCGGATTCAGGACGACCGGCTGCCCATCGACGAGATCATCGCCGATCCGGCGGCCCGGGTGCGCGGTCTCGCGCACGTGCCGCATCCGCGCATTCCCGAGCCGCGGGCGATGTTTCTGCCGGAGCGGCTCAACTCCGCCGGCATCGATCTCGCCGACCGGTCGCGGCTTGCGGCTCTGGGCGCGGAAATGGCCGCTGCCGCCGGCGGGCCATGGACGGCCGCGCCGGTGATCGGCGGGCGGGAGCACGCCGCCAGCGGCCGCGCCGTGGTTTCGCCCTCGGACGCGGCGCGAACCGTGGGCCATGTCGCCGAGGCGACGCCGGATGACGTCGCCAGGGCGCTGACAATCGCCGCGGGCGCGGCGCCGCGGTGGGCGGCGACGCCGGTCGAGGAGCGCGCCGCATGCCTCGATCGCGCCGCCGACCGGCTCGAGCAGGAGATGCCGGCGCTGATGGCGATGTGCATCGTCGAGGCCGGCAAGACCATCGCCGATGCCGTCGCCGAGGTGCGCGAGGCGGTCGATTTCTGCCGCTACTATGCGGCCCGGGCGCGCGCCGACCTGGGGCGGCCGCTGGCGCTCCCGGTCGGCGGCAACGGCGTTCGCGCGGTGACGCTGGGTGGCGGCGGGATTTTCGCCTGCATCAGCCCGTGGAACTTCCCGCTCGCCATTTTCACCGGCCAGGTGACGGCGGCGCTCGTCGCCGGCAACGCGGTCATCGCCAAGCCCGCCGAGCAGACGCCGCTGGTCGCCGCCCAGGCCGTTCGCATCCTCCACGCAGCCGGGATCCCAGGCGACGTTCTGCACCTGCTGCCGGGCGATGGCGCGGGGGTCGGCGCGCCGCTGGTCGCCGATCCGCGGATCACGGGGGTCGCCTTTACCGGCTCGACCGAAGTCGCCTGGCAGATCAACCGCGCGCTTGCCCGGCGGGACGGCCCACCGGCGTCCGCTGATCGCCGAGACCGGCGGTCAGAACGCCATGATCGTCGACTCGACGGCCCTGCCCGAGCAGGTCACCCGCGACGCCATCATCTCCGCGTTCCAGAGCGCCGGCCAGCGCTGCTCGGCGCTCCGCGTGCTGTTCGTCCAGGAGGATATCGCCGACGGCCTGCTGACCATGCTGGCCGGGGCCATGGACCAGCTCGTCGTCGACGATCCGGCGCTGCTGTCGACGGACATCGGCCCGGTCATCGATGCCGACGCCCGCGACATGCTCAACGGGCACGTCAAGCGGATGGAGCAGGAAGCCCGGATCCTCAGGCGCGCCCCGCTGGGGCCGAATACCGGAAACGGGACCTTCTTCGCCCCGACGCTGGTCGAGATCGACCGGCTGTCGCGACTGCAGCGGGAGGTCTTCGGCCCGGTGCTGCACGTGATCCGCTACCGCGCCGATCGCCTGGACGATGTCGTCGGCGCGATCAACGATACCGGCTATGGCCTGACGCTCGGCGTGCAGACACGCATCGACCAGACCTGGCGCAAGATCTTCGGCCGCACCCACGTCGGCAACACCTACGTCAACCGCAACCAGATCGGCGCCATGGTCGGCGTTCAGCCGTTCGGCGGCCAAGGCCTCTCCGGCACGGGACCAAAGGCCGGCGGGCCAATGTACCTTCGGCGCTTCTCGACGTACGGACCAGCGGGTGACGACGGCGGCGCGGCTTCCACAATAGATCCAGATGCCGCCGATGCGCCGCGCTTCGCCCGCGCCGGTCTGCAGACGGCGGTGCAGACGGCCGGCGAAGGGGGCCGGGCGTGGGCGGCGATGGCGGCCGACGCGCGCGCGGACTGTCTGGAGCGGGCGGCGGATCGTGTGGCGGCGACAGGGGCGGGGGGAGAAGAAGCGGGACGTTATCTGCGCTTTTATGCGGCGCAGCTTCGCGCCGAGTTCGCCGATCCGGAGTTGCTGCCGGGACCGACCGGCGAGCGCAACGAGATCCGGTATGCGCCGCGCGGCGTGATTGCCTGCCTGTGCGCGGACACCGGGAGAACTGCTGCGTTCATCGCCCAGATCGGCGCCGCGCTGGCGGCCGGCAATGGTGTCGTCGCCTGGCATCCGGACCCGGAAAACGCGTCGGCGGCTGTTGGCGCTCTGCACGTTTGCGGTGTGCCCGAAGCCGCACTCGTTCTGCTTCCTGGCGGGGAAGATGGCGGAGTTGAAGACCTGCTGGCCGTGCCTCAGCTGGCCGGCGTCGCTTACGCCGGTCCTGCGGCGCTTGTGCCGGTGCTCAACCGCGCGCTGGCTTCGCGCGACGGGCCGATCGTTCCGTTGATCGTCTATGCCGAGGGGCCGGGTGAAATTTTCGGCGGCGGCGCGCCGCCCGCGGGGTGCGCCCACTATCTCGGCCGCTTCGTCCACGAACGGACTCTGTGTGTCGACACCACCGCATCGGGCGGCAACGCGTCGTTGCTATCTCTCGGCGAAGAAGCCTAACTAACCTGTTCCGATCCTTAAGGAGCAACAAGGCAGCCTGACCATCTATGTCCAGCCGGAATACCCCGGCGGCGACAGGGAGAGCAATTGCCTGCCGGCGCCCGAAGGCCAATACTCGCTCTACATCCGGGCCTATTGGCCGCATGAGTCGATCGTGAACGGCAGCTGGGTCCCGCCGACCGTTGAAGCGGCCGGGTGAACCAACTCAGGGAGGTTGGGCCTCGCTTAGACGTAAAGGTGCATCTCGAACCTGGAGGGGAGATCATGATGACAAGCTTCAAGACCCGGCTCGGCCGGACGGTCGTGCGCCTCGCGGGCCCGTCCGTCGCGTGCATGGTCGTCGCGGCGCTGACGGCAATGCTTGCGCTGTCATCGCCGGCGCGGGCGCAGGATGGAGCCGCCATCGGCGGCGTCGGCGACAGCGCGGTGAGCAGCATGCGGGCGATGGTCAAGGACATCGACGTCGCCGCCCGCACCGCGACGCTGGTCGGCCCGCAGGGTGAGACGATGACCGTCAAGGTTGGCGATCAGGTTCGAAATCTCGACCAGGTCAAACCCGGCGATACGGTGGTCGTCCGCTATTACGACTCCGTCGTTTATGTGCTCGCACCAGCGGGGCAGAAGGCGCCGGAAGACATGAGCGCCGTAGCCACGGCGCGCGCGGCGCCGGGAGAGCTACCCGGCGCGGCGGTGGCGCAGAAGATCATCGTTAGCGGTTTGGTGGTGGGCGTCGATCCATCCGCACATACCATTTCGCTCGTGGATCCGTCCGGCGGCAAAGTCCGCAGGCTGACTGTAAAGGACAAGGAGAACCAAAATATGCTGAGCATGGTAAGCATCGGCGACTCCGTCACTGCGTACCTCACCGAGGCTGTCGCCATCGCGGTCGAACCGGTGAAGTAGCGTCCTCCAGTCCTCCGGCTCCGGCTCCGGCAACAAGTGGGATGCGTTAGCACATCCTTCACGAGGCCCGGCGCAAACTTGATGCGGGCCCTGGCTGGACGGGAGCGGCGGTTCGGTGCGTGTACTGCAAGTCGAGAGCAACCGGGACGCAGCGGGTGTGGTCGAGCGATTGATCACCGCCGGCGGCGCGACCTGCGAGACGGTGGCGTCCGGTCGGATGGCCCTGGAACGCACTCTGGTTGAGAAATACGACCTGATCCTGTCATCCTTCGCTCTGCCGGATCAGACGGGGGCTGAACTGCTTGCCAATCTCGATGCTGCCGGTATTCGCGCCACGGTCCTGCTTCGTATGCGCAATCAGCCGGTCGCGGAGGCGTATGCAGAGGTGCTGCAGCGACTTGCGCGTTCGACCGAAAGCAGGGACGACGGCGCGGAGCCGGCCGCACCGACGAACAATTTCGAGCGCGACAGCGTCCGACACAAGATCCTCAAGGCTGGCCAAATCGTTTACCGCAACGCCCGCTGCGTCATGGACTGCACCATCTTGAACATTTCGGCCTCGGGCGCGTGCATCCAGCCCGCCGATGCATTTACGGATCCCGGACCGGTAACGCTCAAGATCAATAATGGGCCAAGCCGACGCTGCGAGATCCGCTGGAACAAGGGCGGCAAGCTCGGCGTCCGCTTCATCCAGTAGGCACTGTTGTCATTTGCGCGAGGTCAGCAGGCGAGCTTGGCGGCCTTGCTCAGCGATGAGAGCGACGGCCTTTCGGTCGAAAGACACAAAGATCTCGCCGCCCAGCCATCTGCCGTCATGGCGATGATCCCGTCCGCGAAGACGCCGCCGGCGTCGAGCGTGCCGAGACCCGCTTCGACCGCGGGACGGTTGACCACGACGTTGCGGGTATCGAGCAGACTACGGGCCGATGTCGGCTCGCCGGCAAGAAGCTAATTCTTCGCTCACCCGCGGCTGGCGAGCAGGATCAGCATCAGCGTGCCTATAACAATCCGGTACCAGCCGAACGATGCGAAGCCGTGTCGGCCGACGAAGGCGACGAAGGTGCGCACGACGAACATGGCCGAGAAGAAAGCGGCGACGAAGCCGATGGTGATCATCCCGGCATCGTTCATGGTCAGGAGGTCGCGGCTCTTGTAGAGGTCGAGCGCGGACGCGCCGAGCATTGTCGGGATCGCGAGGAAGAAAGAGAATTCGGCCGCAGCCCGTCGATCGACGCCCAGAAGCAGGGCGCCGACGATGGTTGCCCCAGCGCGCGAGACCCCGGGGATCATGGAAAGCACCTGAAAGCAGCCGATCTTCAGCGCGAGGCCGGCCGAAAACGCCTCGACCTCAAAGACCCGCGGCTCGGGGACGAACCTCTCGATGACGATGAGGATGACGCCGCCGACGATCAGGGCGATGCTGACCACCAGCGGCGAGAACAGCACGGCCTTGATGAAATCGTGGGCAAAGACACCGACAACGGCCGCGGGGAGGACCGCGAGAACCACGGCGATGGCGAAGCGGCGCGAAGCGGGATCTTCGTGAACCGTCAAGGCTACCCGCGTCAGGCGGGAAAAGAATCCGACAACAACGGCAAGGATCGCCCCCAACTGGATGACCACCTCGAAGACGGACGTCGTGGGGCCGGTAAAGCCGAGCAGGTCGCTAATAAGGATGAGGTGGCCGGTCGACGAAACCGGGAGAAACTCGGTCAGCCCCTCGACAATGCCGAGGAAGACAGCCTGCAGGGCGACGAGTGCATCCATTGGCGGCGCGCAAGACTGGATCAATCTGCCTTCGGATTGATCCAGTCGAAGGCAGATATTTGATCGGTTACAAGGTTCTCAGGCATCTGTTCTGAGCCCATACGAGCGGAGGATGCTCTAGAGGCGATTGTGCGGGTGCGCAAGCGAAATGCGAATGACGCATGGGTCGCCGGCATGGGCCAAGCTTGGTGTGGTGCCGCATGATGCGCCGCGTCTGCCGGCCGATGCGCGGGGCGGCGCCAATCGGCGCCAACGCGACGTTGAACAGCGTAGCGTTCTCAACTAGATTACCGTTGGCGTAGCAGGGCTGGTGATGAGACGAGCGGCGGACGGCTAGACCCTGAAGGGTCCGGTGCCGCCCGCTCATCATAGCCGTTTACATGGGCGAGGATCTGTTGGTGGCGATAGCGGTCGCAAGCGCGGAGCGGAGAAGCGATACGGCCAGGCCGTCGCGCGCCGGTGCCTTCACCGGCGAGACCACCCGCGCCATCGGTACGCTCCTGCTCCGGTCACGACTTAGGCCCGGCCGCCGGATCTGACGCGGCAACCGGCGGCCGTCGTGCCGAATCCCTACCAGAGCAGTGAACGGCGGGCCGCAACAGCCACCCGCCTCTGACCGAGCCAAGGAACACACATCATGTTTGTCAACGCCGCCAACAAATACCGGCCGGCCGAGCCCGTACGTCTGCAAACGCGGACGTGGCCGGATGCCGTCATCACCAAGCCGCCGATCTGGTGCAGCGTCGATCTGCGCGACGGCAATCAGGCGCTCATCGAGCCCATGGGTCACGACCGCAAGAAGCGCCTGTTCGACAAGCTGGTCGCCGTCGGCTTCAAGGAGATCGAGGTCGGATTTCCGGCCGCCTCTCAGACCGACTACGACTTCCTCCGCTACCTAATCGACACCCGGGCGATTCCCGACGACGTCACCATCCAGGTTCTGACCCAGGCCCGCGACGACCTGATCGATCGCACCTTCGACGCCATCGCCGGCGCCCGCCGGGCCATCGTCCATCTCTACAACTCGACATCGGAGCTGCAGCGCCGGGTGGTCTTCGGCCTCGACCGGCAGGGCATCATCGCCATCGCCCGGGCCGGCGCTGGCCGGATCGTCGAGAACGCGAGTCGCTGCAACGGCACTGAAATCGTCCATCAGTATTCCCCCGAGAGCTTCACCGGCACCGAGCTCGACTTCGCCAGGGAGATCTGCGAGGCGGTGATGGAGGTCTACACGCCGACACCCGCGCACCGGCTGATCGTCAATCTGCCGGCAACGGTCGAGATGGCCACTCCCAACATCTATGCCGACCAGATCGAGTGGTTCTGTCGCAACGTCCGCGACCGCGACGCCTTGACCATCTCGGTCCATCCGCACAACGACCGCGGCACCGCCGTTGCCGCCGCCGAACTGGCCGTCATGGCCGGCGCCGACCGGATCGAGGGCACCCTGTTTGGCAACGGCGAGCGGACTGGCAACGTCGACATCATTACGCTGGCGCTCAACCTGTATTCCCAGGGCGTCGAGCCCGGTCTCGACTTTTCCGACATCGCCGATGTTGTCCGCGTAGCCGAATACTGCAACCAGTTGCCTGTCCATCCCCGTCACCCCTACGCCGGCGAGCTGGTCTTCACCGCGTTTTCCGGATCGCACCAGGACGCCATCAACAAGGGCTTTAGGGCTATGCGGCAGAGCAATTCCGGCGTTTGGGAGGTGCCGTACCTGCCGATCGATCCGCAGGATATCGGTCGCGCCTACGAGGCCGTCATCCGCCTCAACAGCCAGTCGGGCAAGGGCGGCATCGCCTTCGTGCTGGAAAAGGACTACGGCCTCACCCTGCCGCGCCGGCTGCAGATCGAGTTCAGCAAGGTGATCCAGGATATCGCCGATCGCGAGGGCAAGGAGGTCTCGTCGGACCGGCTGTGGCAGTGCTTCAGCGAGGAGTATCTGAACGGCGAGCAGGCGATGCGTTTCGTGGAGCACGAAACATGGCCCGACACCCGCGCCGGCCGCGGCCGGTTGCTGCGCTCGACGGTGCGCATCGGCGAAACCGAGCGGACCATCGAGGGCCACGGCACCGGGCCCATCGACGCGTTCGTCGACGCACTGAGGGACGCTTTCGCCGTCGACATCGAGGTCGTCGATTACAGCGAGCATGCCATCGGCAAGGGCGCGGATGCCGCCGCGGTTGCCTACGTCGAGGCGCGAACGGCCGACGGCGCGACCCTGTTTGGCGTCGGCATCGACAAGAACATTGTCGCCGCGTCGCTGCAGGCCGTCACCAGCGCCGTCAACCGGGCGCAGCGGCGCGGCCTGATTGATCTCGCCGGCTGAGACAAGCGGGCTCGTCGGGCCGTCTTCCCGGTTGCGGAAGACGGCCCGGCGGGCGTTCGCGCTCGCAGCGCATCCATCGGAGGCCCATCGCCATGGCCAGCCGCGCCGTCTACGTCTTCGACGCCTACGGCACCCTGTTCGATGTCCACTCCGCTGTCGCGCGCCTGCGCGACCGGCTGGGCCTCGACGCCGAGCGGCTGTCGGAACTGTGGCGGATCAAGCAGATGGAGTACTCCTGGGTTCGCAGCCTGATGCATCATCATCAAGATTACCGGCATCGGGACTTCTGGCGGCTGACCGAGGACGCGCTCGACTACGCCCTGGCCACGGTGGGCGGCATCGACCCTGCGCTGCGCGGCCCGCTGCTCGACGCCTACCGTACGCTCGACGCCTACCCGGAGGTCCCGGCCGTGCTGGCGGCGCTAAAGGAGAAGGGGGCACGCCTGGCGATCCTGTCGAACGGCAGCCCGGAGATGCTGGCGGCGGCGACCCGCTCGGCCGGTCTCGACCATCTCCTCGATGCGGTGCTCTCGATCGAGGAGGCGGGGGTCTTCAAGCCGGATCCGCGCGTCTACCGCTTGGTCGTCGATCGCTTCGCCGTCGCTCCCGGGGATATCTCGTTCCAGTCCTCGAACGCTTGGGACGCCGCCGGTGCCTCGGCGTTCGGGTTCTCGGTTGTCTGGATCAACCGCAAGGGCCAGCCCCGTGAGTATAGCGATGCCGGCCCGCTCCGCGAGGCCCGGGATCTGACGGCGCTGCTCGATGCGCTGGGAGGCGCGGCTTAATCGCCGCCCATACCGTAGCGTTCGGCCCAGGTCTTCAGCACCATTGATGTCGTCAACTTCGCGACCTCAGCGTGCCGCGCAAGCTGGTCTCGCCGCCGTTCGATCTCGTTCTGATTTGCTGCTTCGATCAGCACAAACATGTCGAGATCACCGGTAGTGGACCAGCACCCCGCCAGTTCAGGCCACTCCTTGATAAAAGGGAAGACAATGTGGCACACCGGCCGACGCAATCGCAGGTAGAAAAAAGCGCGCACGCCTAAGGGTGTTGCCGTGTCGCCGAGATCGACGTCGATCGTGTAGCGCTTGATGACGCCCGCGATCTTCAGTCGATCCATCCGCTCCTTGATGGTGGTCCGCGATACGCCCAGCACGTCTGCCATTTCGGATACCGGCCGTCTCGCGTTCTGACGCAGAAGCTCGATGAGAGCGCGATCGGTCGCAGTCAGCTTCAAATCCTTCTTTTTCTCCATCATCACAGCCTCACACTTTGCGAAGCATTCTGCAATTTGAAACCTTAACATCATAAAGCGGGTGATTTACCTGTCTGTCCGTTCGGGTCAGGGAGACGGGCAGTGTCGGGTTCATTCTTTGATAGACAAGAAGTGGAGCAATCATTTTCTGCTCCGTCTTGGCAACGCGACCTGTTTTACGAATTCAAGAATCTTATGACCAGCGTCATCCGGCCATTTCCGTGCATATTCGGCGCTAACGGTTACCGCCTCGACCAGCTCCGCTATGCTTTTATGCCCTCTCTTGACGCAGGACAATTCGCCCCTGTTCTGGGCGCCTATCTATCCATGGCGCGCTCATTCGGTCCAAATACCTCGCTTGTGCTTTTCGCGAAACCAGGTCCTGAGGCTTCTATGGAGGCCTACCGGGGCATGTTTTGGCAATTTCTTGAAGACTTGGCCCATATTGACGAGATGCCGTGGCCCGCTGCTATCCCCACGAGGCTTGATGAGCCGGCATGGGAGTTCTGCTTCGCGGGTGAACCCATTTTCGTTATCTGCAATACGCCTGCTCATGTATTGCGGCAAAGTCGGCGATCAACATGCCTCATGCTTACGTTCCAGCCAAGGTGGGTGCTCGCCCGCATCACTCGTACGCCGGAATCAGCGCGCGCCGCGTTTTCTGCGGTTCGCGAGCGGCTGGCACCGTACGACCTTGTATCGCAGACGCCGACTCTGGGTCGCTACGGTGATCCAAAGAACCGCGAGTACGCCCAATACTTCATTGACGACACCAATGTGTATCCGAGCTGTCCTCGCGCGGCGCTTGGCCGGAAGCCACTATGCGCGCAAAAGCACCGGAAACGAGATGAAAATATGGCGAAACAACCACCGCCAGCTTTCCAAGCGCCTCCGGCCGCTGCAGCGGAAACGCCAGATCATGTCGATTTGAGAATCATTAGAGGCGAAGCCGACCCTAATGATTTGGCGGGGGAAATCGAACGATTTTTGCCAGCCCAGGGTAGTATTGAAGTCCAACGTGATTGCCCGGGCATGGAACATGCATGGCATGAACACGACACCGATGAAACCATTGTCATTATGAAAGGTAGTATACGGTTCTACTGGGATGACGATGAGACCTTATGTTCGGAGGGTGATGTCGTATTTTTGCCGGCCGGTACCAGACACGGATCGACTGCTTCGAGTGAAGGCGCAACCTACTTGATCGCCTTTCACATGGCGGGAGCCTGATTATGGCGACACTGCAGCGTACTCTTGGACCGTGGCGTGGCACAGCGCTCATGCTTAACATCGTCCTTGGCGCTGGCCTTCTGGTCTTACCCGGCCTCGCGGTAAAACAGGCGGGAGATGCTGCCTTCCTCGTCTGGGTATGCTGCGCCTTGGCAGCGGCGCCGCTTCTCGGGGTCTTTATCGTCCTGGGTCGACGCTACCCCGACGCCGGCGGCCTTGCATCCATTGCGGGACGCGCCTTCGGCCGGCCAGCATATGTGGCGGCGTCTTTTCTTTTCCTCGGGGCGATCGCGCTCGGGCTGCCCTCCATTGCCATCACTGGCGGCCACTATGTGGCTGCAACACTCGGCGGATCGCCATTTGCCTACGCCCTCGGCTTCCTTGCACTCGCTGTCGGCGCCAATCTTGGCTCGGCGGAGCTCGCTGGCCGGATCAACACTGCCATCGCCTCGACCCTGGTGGTTGTTCTTGTTGCCTTCGCGATTCTCGGTCTGTGGACGAGCGACGCTTCGCCGACGCCGCCAACAGGTCTCGTTCCCGGCAGCATCGACGCGCACGTGCTTGGCGTCGTTTCCGGGAGCTTCGCCATGGTATTCTTCGCGTTTACCGGCTGGGAAGTGGGCGCGAACCTGTCGGAGGAGTTCGAGCGCCCGGAACGGGATTTCCCGATAGCCATGGGAGCCTCATTTTTCCTTGCGGTTGCCCTCTACCTGTCGCTGGCCTATGTCGCGCAGACCGCGCAACTCGACGGCGCCTACGATGCGCCCTTTGCGCAGCTGTTCGAGCACCGATTCAGCCTGGCCGGTGGCGCTGTCGTCTCGATCGTCGCCGCCGTCCTGATCTTTGCAAACTTGTCGGCAGCCATCTGGGCCGTTTCGCGGCTCGTCTTCTCATTGTCGCGAGAGCATGTTCTGCCGCAGTTTTTGGCGAATACGCGGCGAGGCACCCCGTACAATGCCGTCACCGCCACGGTTCTGTCGCTTGCCGCAATCACGGTGGCGTCGGCGGCCGGCCTCCTGCACCTTGACCGGATGCTCGGTTACTCGGGCCAGAACTTTCTCTTGCTTTACGGCGCGGCTTCGCTGGCGCTCGTTGCTCTCGGACAGACGCTCAAGGAAAAGACGCTGGGCGCTGGCGCCACGCTGCTTGTATTCGCGCTCTCGCTCATCCGGGGGCTGGATCTTATCTACCCACTCGCTCTTATTGCACTTGCTGTCCTTGTCGTCCGTCTCTCGCCAACCGCAACCGCAACCGTCGGCCATTGGCTAGCGGTTGGCCTGTTGTCGAGCGGCTGGGCAGGTTGCCGCTGAAGGCGGTATGCCGTCTGCCATGAGCGCCGGTGAGATCGTGCGCGCGCCAGCCCTTGCTCGGCTCTGCCTCGCCTCTACGCAGCGGCGGCGGGGGGCTTCGCCCAAGCGCGGCGATCGAGTTCACTGATTTCGGCGTCGCTGAGGTCCGCCAGGCGACACAGGCAGTCGACCCAGCAGTCAAGGCTCGGCCAGTCGTGGCGACACAGAACCCGGCTCATTTCGTCGAACTCGGCCATATAACCCTCCGTGCAACCGCGGACGGTAGGAACGTCCGGATGCTCGTCTGCCGCGCCCCTACGCGAAACCAACTCCGTCCCTGTTGCAGGGATTCTGCCCTATTTTTCGTCGGCTTGGCGGAGCCAATGACCAACGACTTTTCCGTACTACGCTTCAGTTTCGTGATGAGATCACCGGAAGTCAAGGATGCGGCTCAAGCAAGGCGCAATATATTGGCTTCTGCTTGCAATAGGAGCCCAACATGTAGGAACGGGCCGAACTACTTGCCAAAAAGTCGCATTAATGTCGCAGTGTGACGCAGGTGGAACTCAGATTGAGGGGTTGCTGGCATCCCCTTGAGCCAGGGCAGGCCATGCCCAAACTCCCATCGGCCGCGATCTGCCGCGAATCGCCTGATCGGGCAGCGCGACGAAGCCCGCGACGGCATCCGTCTCGCCGACCGCGCGAGCGCATTCCATCAGTGCGTCCGAGGCGATGATGACGACGCCGTGGCTGCGGGTCAGCGCCTCCAGCCGGCTCGCCATGTTGACCGTGTCGCCGCTTACGGTGAACTGCTGCTGCCGGGCGCCGCCGATCTCGCCGATGACGACCGGACCGAAGTGGACGCCGATGCTGATCCGCGGCGCCGATTTGCGATCGGCATAGGTTCCGGCCCAGACGGCGACATCGTCGGCGAGCGCCCGGGCGCAGCGCAAGGCGCGGGCGGCGTCCTCGACCCGCGGGTCGAAGGCGCCGAAGCTCGCCGAGGCGCCGTCGCCGACGAACTTGTCGATCGAGCCGCCGTGCGCGGAAATGACGGCCTCGACCCGGCCATGAAAAGCGCGGAGCAGAGCGAGCTGCTCGGCGGGCGCAAGATGCTCGCCGATCCTGGTAAAGCCGACCATGTCGACGAACATCACAGCCGCCTGCTGCACCCTGTCCGCGCCGTAGGGCTTGTCGGCACCGGCGAGCCGGTCGGCGACGGCGGCCGGCACGTAACGGGCGAGGTTGGTCCGCTGGCGCTCGGCCTCACGGCGCAATCGTCCCTCGCCGACAAGGCGGATGGCCGTGACCAGGGTCAGTGTCAGGATGATCGCAAGCGTCGGGAAAACGCCGTTCAACCACAACCGGCCGGAGACGAAGGCGGCCTGGGCGACACCGGCCCATCCGGCGAGGAGCGCCGCCGCCGCCGTCATGGCGAGGAGCGGCCGGCGGATCATCGCGGCGGCCGCGGCCAGCAGCGCGCCGGCAAATATGGCGAGGAGATCGAACGCTAGCGCGCGTTCGTCCCCGATGAGATAGCGGTGGTGAAGAATGTTATCGATGACGCTGGCGAAATGCTCCGGGCCGGGAAGCGTGCGGCTGAAAGGGGTTACGAAGCTGTCTCCGACCCCAGTCGCGGTCGCGCCGATGATGACGATGCGACCCGCTGCCATGTCGGGCGGAAGATGCCCGGCAACGACTTCGGCGAGCGGGACGGTGGGGAACGTTCCGCGGGGCCCGTAATAGTTGACGGCCATGCGCATTTCCGCGTCCACCGGCAGACGTTCGCCACCCATGACGATGCCTTCGCCAAGACGCACAGCGACGGCGTCCCGGGACAGGCCGCGATAGAGGCGGACCGCCTCGACCGCCAGCGACGGATAGAGTTCGTCGCCGTAAACGATCGCGCTGCGGTCGAAACGCAGGCTGCCGTCGGCCGCGAGAACGACCGTAACATGACCGGCACCGGCGGCCGCGTTGCCGATGATCGGGATCGGCGCGATCACGCCGCTGGGCGCGGCCGCGGTAGTAAGCCGGTTCTGGTCCGGCAGGCGGTAGACGCGGTACGCAGAACGGGCGACGAAAGGCGGCACCGCCGTGCCGCCGGCGTCTTCGCTGAAAACGAACGCGTAAGGGACGATAGCCGCCTTGGCCTCGTTGAGCGCATTCGCCAGCTCCCGGTCGGGATCGCCGTCAGGACCGGCCGGCTGCGCATCGGCAAACAGAAGATCGATGGCAATGACCCGTGCGCCATCTCTTGCCAGCGCGCGAACCGCCGCGGCGAGAAACCCGCGCGGCACCGGCCAGCGGCCGAACGCGCTAACGCTGCGATCGTCGACGCCGACAATAAGCACTTCCGCGCCCGGCGCCTGCACGCCGCGAAGCCGGAAACGCCAGTCGAGGGTTTCGCCGTCCGCCGCCGCGAACGGCGGGGCCTCGCGCCAGACGAGGGCGGCGAACGCAAGGAGGGTCGCGACCGACAGCGCCGCAAGCAGCGCCGTTCTCCACCTTTGCGCGACGGCCGCTGGGCGGCTCACTCGCCGGCGAGGTGGACGCGGGCGAAATAGCTGTCGACCCGCGCCCGTCCCCATGGCTTCGGCGGCGTCGCCGCCCCGTCGACCGTGACGTCCGTACCCTGGCCCGGCTCCAGAAGCGCGAGCGCATTGGTCCCGACCGCCTGAACGGCGACGCTGCCGGCGGCGGCGAAGACAGCGGTCCTGCCGCCATCGGCTTCCATCAGCCACTCGGTCGAACGCGCCGATGCGACAGCCGCCCGGGAGCTGATGTCGAAATGGCCGCCGGGACTGGCGACCACGGCGCGGACGATACCGGAGAGCAGTGACAGGATCGCCCCGAGGCGTTGATCATTCCGGCTGATCGCGTAGTCGGCGATAAAGATCTGCGTGTCGCTACCGATGACGATGAGTGAGCGGTCGGCGAACTCGATCTTCAGCCGGCCGCCTTCGTCGGTGACGATCCGATCGCGCGCAAAAACGGTGGCGCCCTGGCCGAGGGGCCTGGCGTCATCGTTCCGGATGACGCGGGCGCTGCCCTCCTGTTGCACCACACGGGCCACCGCGGGCTCCGCCGCAATTGCCGGCGGCGCGCCGGCCGCAATGGCGAGAAAGAGCAGCGCCGCGACCAGCCGACGGCATTGTCGCAAAGGCCATATCGTCACCATGATCGTCGCCCCCTTCCCGACCCGCGGAGCGGTACTCTACAACCATCATCCGGCTGGGCCAGCATTGAGGATGCGACGCATTGGAGTTCAATGCCAGATTAACATGCTCATGGATGGCATTATCCGTAAGCGGATTTGGTCGGATGCAGGAAGATCAAGCAGCCCATCGGCGCCGTTCGGGCGCAGGATGCTCCGGTCGCGTGGCCGAGCGATCGCAACGACCGGCGCTGGACCGGTCTCGCTGCGCCAAGATCCGCCTGCGTCATCGACCGCTTGCGCGCACCGGCCTTTTCGGCGACAGGTAGGGATCTGCGGGCATCATTGGACCCAGGCCGGCCTATGAGCAGCACAGACAACCACGACCACGGCTCGGCCAGCGAGGGAGAGCCCTGCCATGGCCACGGCCATGACCATCCCCGCAACGCGGGGGGGCATGCACACGGTCATGCGCAGGGCGGTAGCCACGTCCATGCCGACAGCGAGCGCCGGGTGCTGTGGGCGATGCTGCTCACCGGCGGGTTCATGGTCGTGGAGGTCGTCGGCGGCCTCGTTTCAGGCTCTCTCGCCCTGCTCGCCGAT
This sequence comes from uncultured Alphaproteobacteria bacterium, assembly GCA_963789785.1. Taxonomy (GTDB): domain Bacteria; phylum Pseudomonadota; class Alphaproteobacteria; order Rhodospirillales; family Defluviicoccaceae; genus JAEULH01. The sequence goes on from CAWBNC010000031.1 coordinate 38,257, forward strand.
GCCGGTCATATGGTGACGGACGTGGCGGCGCTGGGTCTGGCGCTGGCCGCCTTTAAGGTTGGCCGGCGCAGCCATGACGCTCGCCGGACCTACGGGTACCACCGATTTCAGGTGCTCGCCGCCTTCGTCAACGGCCTTGCCCTGATCGCCATTGTCGCCTGGATTGCCTACGAGGCGGTGAACCGGATTCTCGCCCCGGTCGACGTTCTGAGCAATCTGATGTTGGCCGTCGCCGGCGCCGGTCTCGTCGTCAATATCGTGACCTTTGGCATCCTCCATGCCGGCGATCGGGCCAACATCAACATTCGCGGTGCAGCCCTGCACGTCCTGGGCGACCTCCTCGGCTCGGTCGCCGCCATTGCCGCCGCGATCATCATCATGATCACCGGATGGATGCCGATTGACCCGATCTTGTCACTGCTTGTCGCCATTCTGGTCTCGCGCAGCGCCTGGGGCCTGATCCGGTCTTCAAGCCATATCCTTCTCGAAGGTGCGCCAGACTGGCTGGACGTCGAAGATTTACGGACCGGGATGATCCGGGCCGTGCCGGGGGTGGTCGACGCCCACCATATTCATATCTGGATGATTACGGCGGAACGGCCGATGATCACCTTGCATGTGGAGGTTGAGCCGGACACGGATCACCATGCAACGCTGGTGGCCGTCCGCCGCTACATCCGGGATGAGTTGTCTGTTTCCCACTCGACCGTTCAGATCGAAACAGCCGGCTGCGCCGACGAGCTTGCCGACCTCCCGCCGCCCTTTGCCGGGGCAGGGCAGTGATCGCACCCGGCTTCCGCCGCATGCGATCACGCGGAATAACGGTGACGGCTATTTAGCTACGATCGCGTTCAGCATCCACGCGGCCTCTTCATGCACGCCGATGCGGCCGGTCAGAAAGTCGGCCGTGTACACGTCGTCAACCTTCTCGGCCTCCGCGACACCACCTCGGAGCGACTTGGCCAACGTCTGGTGGTCCCGAGCCAGCTCGGCGACCATCTCTCCGGACTTCGGAAGAACTTCGACATCAGCCACAGCGCTTTTCTGAAGGTAATGACCGATACCGCCCAATGCGGGGAAACCCAGCGCCCGAACCCGCTCGGCGATGGCGTCCACCGCCTCGGCAAGCTCGTGATATTGCTCGTCGGTCAGTTTGTGGACGCTGTAGAACAGCGGCCCGGCAACATTCCAGTGGTAGGCGAGGGTCTTGGCGTAAAGCACATAGGTGCCCGCAAGCGCTTCATTGAGCACTTCCGCCAAATGCTCGCGCCCTTCGCGCTCAATACCCGTCCGAACGGGCAACTCTTCGGTACGGTGGTCAAGAACGTCATCAGCCACGCTATTGTCTCCCTATCCGTGGAATCTAGCAGCAAAGCCGGTAATACGCATCTTTCGGCGGGCGGATCACATCGTTACTACAAAAAGCAGGTTCCGCCAATGAATATGCCGACATCCCGGAGCCATGCGGCGGCCTGCGCGAACGACGACCCGCGCTCCGCATGGCGACCCTGAGGAGTGCAGTCTCGGCAGCGCTAGATCTTGCCTTCCCAGTCGGAAACCTGCCGCTCCGCCTCTTCCTTGCCGATGCCGTAGTGTTCCTGGACCTTGCCGACGAGGCTGTCGCGGTGCCCCTTGGCCTGCTCCAGATCGTCATCGGTCAACTTGCCCCATTGCGTACGCATGTTCCCTTTGATCTGCTTCCAGTTGCCGGCAATCTGATCCCAATTCATGGCGATATCCTCTCAGGTATGACCCCCATTACAAGGCCGGCTGGTGTTTCGGTTGGCGGGCATGACGTTACAACGGGAGGCAACGGCAGTGGTGCGAACGCTAACCACCCTCACCGCTGAGTGTTGCCGCCTCGCCCCGCGCAGGCCACGACCTATGTTAAGAGCGGCGGCAGACGCTTCTTGGGCCGATCCTGGAGGAAAACGCGTATGACAGAGGCTGCGGCGGGACACCGCATTATCATCGAGCCTGCATCCGGGCAGGTTCGTGTCATTTTCAACGGGACGTGCGTTGCCGAGACGACGCAGGCGCTGGTTTTGCGCGAAGGTTCGCTGCAGCCGGTGGTTTATGTCCCACGCGCGGACGTCGAAGCGGCGGCGCTAACCCGGACCGATCATCGCAGCCATTGCCCGTTCAAGGGCGACGCAAGCTACTTTTCGCTGACTGCCGGCGACAAGCGCGTCGAGAACGCGGCATGGAGTTACGAGCAGCCGTTTGCGGCGGTGGCTGCGATCAAGGACCACCTCGCGTTCTATCCGAACAAGGTGGACGCTATCGAAGTGGGGACTGTCGATCGTTAGCCCGGTCGCGGCTGAGCCTGCCGGATCTTCGCCCTCAACGATCAGCCGTGAGCGTGGTGCTGGATCAGCGGTCGCGGCTTGATCATGCCGCGGCAGCGATCGCGCAGGTAACGCCGCGCCAGTTCGTGGTCAAGCTGCGGGTCGATCAGCAGGCGCAGCTTCTGCACGATCGTGACCTCCTCCGTCTCGAGGTGGAGAATGAGATTTGCCGCGAGCTCAATGGCGGCGTCGCGGAAAGCGGTCCAGCGGGCGAATGAGGTGCCGCGGTCAAGCGTCTCGGCGGCAAGTTCGCGCAGCCGGGCCGCCAGCGGTTCGATAACAAAGTGTTCCTCGGCAATCAGGCCCATGTAGGTCTTGTCGCCGCCGTCCGCGATCGCGGGGAACAGAACCGCCTCCTCGAACGCGTTATGGACGAGCAGCTCGTCGAGACCGTCGACGAGCTTGACAAGCAGGGCCCGGTCGTCGGCGTTCGTGGGATCGACCGGCGCGGCGACCGCTTCGCCTTTGACCCGGTTCTCGACCTCGCAGATCATGACGAGCATTCGGAAATGCTCTTCGTGGATCACCTCGCCGAGTTCGCTCAGAAATGCCATGACCGTCCGGTGGTTGCCCGCGCCGCAGATTTCAGCCTTATGGCCTCGTGCTTGATGGCCTGGTGTTTTGCTGCAGTGCAACAGTATACGTCAATTTCTTGAAATGGCGACGCCAGATTGCGCATACGGCCAAGGCGTTTTCGCCGGACCGGCGCGCCGGCGAAGCCCGCCCCTTGAAAAAGGCGATCCGCGAGAGCCGCGGGCCTACAGGGTAATGATCTCGCCGTTCCGCTGTTCAGTCGCGGACGCGAGGGCGACAAATGCTTCGGTCACCGCCTCCGGGGGTTTCAGCGTCTGCGGATCTTCGCCCGGGTAGGCGGCGGCGCGCATGCGGGTGCGGGTGGCGCCCGGGTTGACCAGGTTGACCCGGACCCGGGTTCTGGCGACCTCCTGGGCGTAGGTCCGCACCAGCGTCTCCAGTCCGCCCTTGCTGACGGCGTAGGTTCCCCAGTAGGCGCGCCCGGCGCTGACGCCGGAGGTGACGAAGATCGCGCGCCCGGCGTCCGAGGCCCGCAAGCAGCGGATCGAAGGAGCGGAGCAGGCGGAAGTTTGCGGTGAGGTTGGTCGCGAGCACCTCGTCCCAGGTCGCTGGATCGATATGCGCGACAGGTGTGAGGGTGCCGAGGATTCCGGCGTTGCCGACGAGGATGTCGAGCCGGCCCCACCGCGCGAAGACGGCCGCGCCCATGCGGTCGATGACCGCCGCGTCCTTGAGGTCGGCCGGGACCAGGCTGGCGGCAGCGCCGTGGGCGCGGACCGCGTCGTCGACCTCCTCCAGCGCGCCTTGCGTGCGTCCGACCAGGATCAGTTCCGCACCCTCGGCAGCAAAGCGCTCCGCCACAGCCCGGCCGATCCCGCGGGTGGCGCCGGTGATCAGGGCGACGCGGCCGGCGAGACGACCGGCGCCGGCGGCTGAGGGCTCTGCCTCGGCGATCCCATCTCCGTGGCCGCCCGTGGTCACGGGACCTCCTCGAGAAGCGAGAGCTGGCGCTCGGCCGGCTCGGCGTCGATCTGGTCGGTCAGCCGGATCGGATAATCGCCGGTGAAGCAGGAGTCGCAGAACTGCGGCTTGATCGGGTCGCGACCGCTCTCGCCGACGGCGCGGTAGAGCCCGTTGATCGATACGTAGGCAAGCGAGTCGACGCCGATGAAGCTCGCCATCTGCTCGATGCTGCGGGTCGAGGCGAGCAACTCCTCGCGGTCGGGGGTATCGATGCCGTAGAAGCAGGAATGCGTTGTCGGCGGGCTGGAAATCCGCAGATGTACCTCGCTGGCGCCGGCGTTGCGGACCATCTCGACGATCTTGACCGATGTCGTCCCGCGGACGATGAAATCGTCGACCAGGATCACCCGCTTGTCTTTCAGCCGCGCGGCATTGGCGTTGTGCTTCAGGCGGACGCCAAGCAGGCGGATCTTCTGCGACGGCTCGATGAAGGTCCGGCCGACGTAGTGATTGCGGATGATCCCGAGCTCGAACGGGATCTTCAACTCGTGAGCGTAACCGATCGCCGCGGGAACACCCGAATCCGGCACCGGAACGACGATATCGGCGTCGACGCCGTTTTCACGGGCGAGTTCGGCGCCGATCCGACGGCGGATTTCGTAGACGTTCCGGCCGTCGATGGTGCTGTCGGGACGGGCGAAGTAGATGTACTCGAAAATGCAGAACCGTCGTGGTACGCGGGCGAACGGTTTGACGCTGCGGATGCCCTGATCGTCGATGATCACGATCTCGCCCGGCTCGACGTCGCGGACGAACTGCGCGCCGATGATGTCCAGCGCGCAGGTCTCCGACGCCAGAATGTAGGCCCCGGCGAGCCGCCCCAGAACCAGCGGCCGGACGCCGTAGGGATCGCGCATGCCGATGAGCTTGCGCCGGGTGATGGCGACCAGCGAGTAGGTGCCGTCGAGCTGGCGCATGGCGTCGATCAGCCGATCGACGACGGTCGAATAATGGCTGGTCGCGACGAGGTGAATGATGGTCTCGGTGTCGGTGGTCGAATGAAAGATCGCGCCGCGCCTGACCAGCGCCTCGCCGCAGCGCCAGCGCATTCGTGAGGTTGCCGTTGTGGGCGAGGGTCATGCCGCCGAACTCGAAGTCGGCGAACAGCGGCTGAATGTTGCGGACGACGGTGCCGCCGGTGGTCGAATAGCGCACGTGGCCGACGGCGACGGAGCCGGGGAGGGTGCGGATGACGCTGCTGCTGCCGAAATTGTCGCCGACGAGGCCGAGCGCCTTGTGGCTGTGGAAATGCTCGCCGTCGTAGCTGACGATGCCGGCCGCTTCCTGCCCCCGGTGCTGCAGGGCATGGAGGCCGAGCGCCGTTGCGGCCGCGGCGTCGCCATGGCCCCAGATCCCGAAGACGCCGCACTCGTCGTGAAAATGATCGTCGTCAGCCTCGTCCGCGACCCCGGCAGACGCCCCGTCGACGCGCCGAGAGGCAAGGAGCGGAGGCTCTTCGGCATCGCTGTTCCGTTGGTCCGAGTGGCGCCAAGGTAAGCGTGCCATGATCTTCAGCCCCGTCAGCGGTTCGTTTGAAGAAGGCGTTCCAGCTCTTTGCGCTCCCGATCGCCGTAACCCTCGGCGGGCGGCCGAGATCCGACCGGCGGCCCCTTCGGCTGCGGATTCAAGATGTCGCGCATCATCTCGTTGGATTCAAGCACCTGACGGGCGCGATCGCGGGTGACGTTGGCGGTGTCGGCCGTCTGCTCGCGGGCTTCGTCGGGAACAAGGCCGCGCAGGAATTCGGCCCCGCTGGCGACCAGGGGCCGGGTCCGGGCCTCGGCCAGCCATGCCGGCTGGCGGCCCGGCGGCATCATCCACTGCAGCGCGATGTAGGCGAGGCAGACCAGCACGGCGCCGCGGGCGAGGCCGAACACGAAGCCCAGCGAGCGATCGAGCGCATTCAGGGCGCTGTCTCGGACGCGGGTGGTCATCAGCCGGGTGACGAGCGACAGGACGATGAGGGCGGCAATGAAAATGAACGCGCCCGCGGCAATATCGGCGATCAGAGGGTTAGCGATGATATCCTGCGCGTATGGACGAACGTAGGGCAGGCCATAGAAGACGGCGAAGATGGCGCCAAGCCAGGCGAGAACGGCGAGAACTTCGTGGATGAAGCCGCGGAGAAAGGCGAGAAGGGCCGAGACCGCCAGAACCGCGAGGACCATGAGGTCGAAGACCGTGAACGGAAAATCAGCCATGATCGACCGTCTCCCTCGCTGAGACCGCCGGCCGTCCGCTGCCGCGAACCATCGCCAGAAGCTCCATGACGTGAGCCAACTCCTCGACCGCGATATCCACCGGCGCCATCGTCGCGCTGCGCCGTGCGGGAACCAGTGCGCGCGCAAAGCCCAGCTTCGCCGCTTCCTTCAGGCGAGCTTCGGCGCGTGCAACGGCGCGCACCTCGCCGGCAAGACCGATCTCGCCGAAAACCACCGTATCTGCCGCCAGCGGCAGCCCCAGATGCGCCGAGGCAAGCGCCGCGGCAACCGCAAGATCAGCCGCGGGCTCGCCGATGCGCAGGCCGCCGGCGACGTTGAGATATACGTCCGAGGCGCCGAAAGCCAGTCCGCAGCGCGCCTCCAGTACCGCCATAATCATCGCCAGCCGACCCGCGTCCCAACCTACCACGGCGCGGCGGGGCGTGCCGAGCGAAGTCGGCGCGGTCAACGCCTGGATCTCGACCAGGACCGGGCGGGTGCCCTCCATGCCGGCGAAGACGCAACTGCCGGGAACGTCGCGCTCGCGCTCGGCGAGGAACAGGGCGGACGGGTTGGCGACCTCCGTCAGCCCTGCGTCGGTCATCTCGAAAACGCCGATCTCGTCGGTTGCGCCGAAGCGGTTCTTCACGGCGCGGAGGATGCGGAACGGATGACCGCGCTCGCCCTCGAAGTAGAGCACGGTGTCGACCATGTGTTCGAGCACGCGAGGCCCGGCGATCATCCCTTCCTTGGTCACGTGGCCGACGAGGAGGAGAATGAAGCCACGCTGCTTGGCGAGGCGGATCAGCTCCTGGGCCGAGACGCGAACCTGGGCGACGGTGCCGGGCGCGGATTCGAGTGTATCCAGATACAGGGTCTGGATGGAGTCGATGACGACAACTTCGCCCGGCTGCGCCGCATCGAGGCTGCCGGCGATGTCGCGCACCGAGGTAGCCGCGGCGAGCGCCACGGGAGCGCCGCGCAGGCCGAGTCGGTCGGCACGGAGCTTAAGCTGGTCGATAGCCTCCTCGCCGGAGATGTAGGCCGCGCGCGCCGATGCGGCCAGGGCGGCGGCAACCTGAAGCAGCAGCGTCGATTTGCCGATCCCCGGATCGCCGCCGATCAGCAGCGCCGAGCCGGATACGAGGCCGCCGCCGGTAACCCGGTCGAATTCGCCGATGCCGGTGACCCGGCGGCTGACCGGGACGATGTCGCCCGACAGCGAGGCGAAGGCCAAACGTCGGCCACGCTTAGCGCCGAGGCCGCGGGGCGGACCGCCGGCAACGACATCCTCGACAAGCGTATTCCAGCCGCCGCAGCCATCGCAGCGGCCGCTCCACTTGGGCTGGGCCGTGCCGCATTCCTGGCAGACATAGGTCGTCGCCGTACGGGCCACCGTGCTTCGTCCTCGTCCCATATCGGTCCGCATCGGGGTCAACCGGTCCGTCCGGGCGCGCCGATGCGCGGTCAGGCGCGAATCGCCATCTTGATCGGTCCGTCGGCGCGGCCGTGGATGAACTGTTCGACACGGGCGTCGCCCGAGCGATCGATATCGCCGACCGGGCCGGCCCAGATGATTTTGCCTTGATACAGCATGGCGATGCGGTTGGCGATCTTGCGCGCGCTGGCCATGTCGTGGGTGATCGAAAGGGCGCTGACGCCGTCGTCGCGGGTGATCGCGACGATCAGGTCGTTGATCACGTCGGCCATGATCGGATCGAGACCGGTCGTCGGCTCGTCGAAAAAGATGATCTCCGGATCGGCGGCGATCGCCCGCGCCAGGGCGACGCGCTTCTGCATCCCGCCCGAAAGTTCGGCCGGATGGAGGGCGGCGACATCGGCGCCAAGGCCGACCTGAGTGAGTTTGGCCAGGGCCGCGTCGCGCGCCTCGGCCCGGCGCAGGCGGCCGGTGGCGAGCAGGCCGAAGGCGACGTTCTCCCACACCGGGAGGCTGTCGAACAGGGCGCCGCCCTGAAACAGCATGCCGAACTTGCGGTTGATCGCGTCGCGAACGGCGCTCGATGCGCCGACAACTTCGGTCCCGTCGATGCTGATGCTGCCCGCGTCCGGGCGCAGCAGGCCGAGAACGCACTTGAGCAGGACCGACTTGCCGGTGCCCGACCCGCCGATGACGACAACCGATTCCCCGACGCCGACGTCGAGATCGAGCCCGTCGAGGACCACCTTGCGCCCGAACGACTTGCGCAGGTTTCGGATGCGGATCTTGGCCGGCCGTTCGCTCATCGCGAGAAGAACAGCTCGGTCAGGATGTAGTCGAAGCACAGGATCAGGATCGCCGATGAGACGACTGCGTTCGTCGTCGCCGCGCCGACGCCCTGCGCACCGCCCCGCGACGTGTAGCCGTGGTAGCACCCCATCAGCGAAACGATCAGGCCGAACACCGACGCCTTCACCAGTCCGGAAACGACGTCCTCGCTGTGCAGGGCGTCGAAGGTACCCTGCAGGTAGTTGGCGGGATTGAAGCCGAGCTTGTAAACCGCGACCAGGTAGCCGCCAAAGACGCCGATGACGTTGGCGACGACGACCAGCAGCGGCAGCATCGTCAGCCCGGCGATCAGTCGCGGCGCGACCATCAGCTTCATCGGGTTCGTCGATAGCGTGGTCAGGGCGTCGATCTGTTCGGTCACCCGCATGGTGCCGATTTCGGCGGCCATCGACGCGCCGATCCGCCCGGCGACCATCAGCCCGGCGAGGACCGGACCGAGTTCGCGGGTGATTGAAACGACGACGACGTTGGCGACCGCGCCTTCCGCGGAGAAGCGGGAAAATCCGGTGTAGCTCTGCAGCGCCAGGACCATGCCGGTGAAGATTGCGGTCAGGCCGACGACAGGCAGCGAGTAGTAGCCGATCTCGACAAGCTGCCGGCCGAGGCTGCGAAAGTAGAACGGCGGGCGGACGCAATGGCCGAGCCCGGCGCCGGCGAACAGCACGACACGCCCGACGGTCGCAAGCAGTTCGAGGACCACATGGCCGACGAGCTGGAAAGGCCTCATGTTTCGGTCATCGGCGGCTGACCGCCCTCGCCATCCACGCCGGCGTCATGTACCCGGTCATCGGGTCCCTTGCGGTAGATCCGGCGGTAGCGGGCGCCGAGGCTGGTCAGAATCTCATAGCCGATGGTCCCGGCGTCGGCCGCAAGGGCGTCGATGCCAATCCGTGGACCGATGAGCTCGACTTCAGCCCCCGGATGGAGACGGTCGGCGGGTACCGCGCTGGCGTCGAAGGTGATCAGGTCCATCGACACCCGGCCGACGAGGGGGACGCGGATATCGCCGATATAGCCATGCCCCCGATTGCTGAGCGAGCGAAGATAACCGTCAGCATAGCCGACGCCGGCGGTCACGATTGTCGCGCGCCGCTCTGCGCGATGCGTCGCACCATAGCCAACGCTCCGGCCTTCGTCAATCTCCCGAATCTGCAGTATTCGTGCCCTTAGATCAACGACTTGGGCCATGGGATTGGCTCGTCCAGGAACCGGCGCACCGCCGTACAGGGCGATCCCCGGCCGGCACAGATCGCCATGCCAGGCCGGTCCGAGGAAGATGCCAGAGGACGCTGCCAACGACATCGTCGCGCCGGGCCACCGCTGACGCATGCTCGTAAAGGCGGCCCGCTGGCGGGCATTCAGCGGGTGCTCCGGTTCGTCGGCGCAGGCGAGATGGCTCATGACGCAGGCGACGGCGACGCCGGTGAGTCGGTCCGGCTCCTCGCCAAGCCGCGCGTCTTCCGCCGGCGACAGGCCGAGGCGGGACATGCCGGTGTCGATATGGATGGCCACCGGCGTCGCCGCGACGGCGCGTCTGGCGAAGGCGGCCCAGGCCGCGATGTCGGGCAGACTGTTCAACACCGGGCGAAGACGATGGCGGGCGAAGTCACCTTCGAAGCCGCGCGGCGCGCCGGCGAGGACGTAGATTTCGGCGCCGGCGACGTGGGGCCGCAACGCCAGCGCCTCGTTGAGACAAGCGACGAAGTAGCAGCGGCAGCCCGCCGCCTGCAGGGCGGTGGCGACCGGCACCGCGCCAAGGCCGTAAGCGTCGGCTTTGACCACGGCGGCGCACGTCGCCGGCGCAACCAGACCCGCCAGCTTTCGCCAGTTGGCGACGACGGCGCCGAGATTGATCGTCAGGACGGCATTGGCCGGTGTGTCGCCCGCCCTCACGAGTCCGCGGGTGCCAGGTTGCGCGTCTCCAGATCGCCGAACCGCGTGAACTCGCCCTCGAAGAACAGCTTCACGTTGCCGATGGGTCCGTGGCGCTGCTTAGCGATCATGACTTCGGCCTTGTTGGCGGCGTCGTGGCAGCGCTCGGTCCAGGCGGCGTAGCGCTCATTGAACTTCTGCTGGGATTCATCGGCCTTCTGCACCGGCTCGGCGCGCTCGAGATAATACTGTTCGCGAAAGATGAACATTACCACATCTGAGTCCTGTTCGATCGTGCCGGATTCGCGCAGATCGGCGAGCTGGGGACGTTTGTCCTCGCGCTGCTCGACCGCGCGCGAGAGCTGGGAGAGAGCAAGGACCGGCACATTGAGGTCCTTCGCCATGGCCTTCAGGCCGCGAGTGATCTCGGACAGTTCCTGGACCCGGTTGTCATGGCGCGAGCCGCGGTTTGGCGCGATGAGCTGCAGATAGTCGATTACAATCAGGCCGAGGCCGTGCTGACGCTGCATCCGTCGCGCCCGGGTCCGCATCGCGCTGATCGACAGCGCCGGCGTGTCGTCGATGAAGATCGGCAGGCGCTGGAGGTCGCGGCTGGCGACAACGAGATCGGTGAACCTGTCATCGCTGACCATGCCCCGCCGGATCCGGTCCGACGGAATCTTGGCGTGCTCGGCGAGAACCCGGGTCGCCAGCTGCTCCGCTGACATCTCCAGCGAGAAGAAGCCGACCACCGCCCCGTCGACCGTCTGTTCCTTGCCATCTTCGCCGGTTCCCGCGACATGCCGGCGGGCGGCGTTGAAGGCGATGTTGGTCGCCAGCGCCGTCTTGCCCATCGACGGCCGACCGGCGAGGATAATCAGATCCGACGGATGGAGGCCGCCGAGTTTGCCGTCCAAGTCGCGAAAGCCGGAGGCGACGCCGCTGACCTGTCCCTGGCGCTTGTGCGCCGCCTCGGCGATTTTCAGGGCTTTCGTCAACGTCGCGGTGAAGCCCTCGAAGCCGCCGTCGTAGCCGCCGCGGGCGGCCAGGTCGTAGAGACCCTGTTCGGCGACTTCGATCTGGGCTTCCGCGTCGAGGTCGACCTCGCCGCCGTAGGCCCGGTTGACCACGTCCTCGCCGATCGCGATCAGTTCGCGGCGGAGATAGAGGTCGTGGACCAGCCGGCCGTACTCGCCGGCGTTGATGACCGTCACGGCGCAGTCGACCAGCCGGTTGAGGTAGCCGGGGCCGCCGACCTGGTCGAGGGCGCCGGCGTGGTCGAGGGCGCTCTTCAGCGTCACCGGGTCGGCGAGCTGGCCTCGCTCGACCAGGCGGGCGCAGCCCTCGAATACACGTCGGTGCTCGGCAAGCGCGAAATGTTCGGGTCGGAGGAAGTCGGCAACCCGCTCGAAGGCCCGCGGATTGACGAGAATGGCGCCGAGTAGCGCCATTTCCGCCTCGATGTTGTGGGGAACCCGACGGAAGGCCGGCAGGCTGCCGAGATCGTCGAGATCCTCGGCGCGCGGTGCGGTGAGCTGGCTGTTCATCGCGACAGCTTACCCGCTTTCCGCCATCTTCCGCGCGGCGCACCCTGAGGGTAAGGCAATTCAGCGGGCATAAGTGCAGCGCGGCGGGAGGCGCGGGCCGCCTAGCGGGGATAAGCCGGGACAACAGGGGATAAGTCTGTGGACGGATCGCCGTCCCTTGCTACCTAGCCGTTCACGCGGCGCGCTCCTCGCGGTGCGCGTCCGCCGCGGCGCAGCCGGCGCTCGGCGGCGGCGATGTAGTCGCGGGTCAGCGGCACGGCCTCCTGACGCCGGGCAAGCTGGATCTGGAACACCGCGCTTGCGACAGTAGCGGAACGAGACCTCGCTGGCGGCCAGGTAGAACTCCCACATCCGGCAGAATCGCTCGTCGTAGAGCTCGCCGCGGCCGCCGCGGTTGGCAAGGAAGCGCTCCCGCCACTGGCGCAGCGTCGTCGGCGTAGTGCAGCCGCAAGATCTCGATGTCGGTCACCCACAGTCCGGCCCGCTCGATCGCCGCCATGACCTCCGAAAGCGCCGGGCAGTAGGCGCCGGGAAAGATGTACTTGCGGATCCAGGCGTTGGTGCCGCCCGGTTCTTCCATCCGGCCGATGGTGTGGAGCAGGGCGACGCCGTCTTCGGCAAGCCGGTCGCGGACGGTCTGCGAAGAACGCGTCGTAGTGGTTGACTCCGACATGTTCGAACATGCCGACCGAAACGATGCGGTCGAAGGTGCCAGCCTGCTCGCGGTAGTCGCGCAGGGCGAACGTCACCCGGTCATCGAGCCCGGCCGTCGCCTGGCGCGAGCCTGCGCGACGGCGAGCTGTTCGCGCGACAAGGTGATGCCGGTCACCTGCGCGCCTGTCCGCTTGGCCAGGTAGAGGCCGAGGCCGCCCCAGCCCGAGCCGATGTCGAGCACCGACATGCCCGGTTCCAGCAGCAGCTTCGCGGCGATGTGTCGGCGCTTCTGCGCCTGCGCCTGGTCGATGCCGTCGTTGGGGCTCAGGAAGTAGGCGCAGGAGTATTGCAGGTCGTCGTCGAGGAACAGCCGGTACAGCGCCGCCGGAGAGATCGTAGTGGTGCGCCACGTTGCGGTCGGGCGCGGGCGGCCGGATTGTACTGCTGGATCCGGCGGAAGGCGACGTCAAGCCAGCGGCGGGGCCGTCGAAGGGATCACGCCGCGCCGCCTCGATGTTCCGCCCGACGAGGTCGAGGAAATCGTAGATGCTGGCGTCTTCGACCGTCAGCGTGCCGTCCATGAACGCCTCGCCGGCATAAAGCTCGGGTCGGACGAACAGCTTCCAGTGCAGGCTGCGGTCATGCAGGCGGATCGTGACGAGCGGGGCCATCTCGGCCGGCGAAATTCGTGTCTCTTGCCGCCGGCGTCGATGACGGTGAGGCGTCCGACTTGAATCAGGTGCTTGAGTAACCGCGCCAGCAACATCGTCCCGCTCCGCTTCAGTCGGCCCTCCTGCGCGTGCGCCGCGCATCATGCGCAGACGCTGCACTGCGATGATAACATGAACCGCGAAGTTGGCGCAGCCTTGACACATAGTCTGAACATGGTTATAGACGGTACGTCGGGTGCAGCGCGTCGACGCGGCTGCGTTCCAGCAGAGTCGACGTCCCAGCCTCGCACCACGGCGTGGAGCTCTGAAGGCTGAAGGCGGCGGCCCCTCGGACGCGTGATCATCCCGAATATAGCGCCGGCGTCAGGATAAAGCGCCGGCGTCGCCTCGCTTCGGGCGCTTCATCCGCGTCGGCGGAGCCATAGCCGGGCGTCGACCCCTCGTCGCCGGCATAACCGTCGGTCTCGTCTTCCGGCGCCGAAACATCGCCGCCGCGGGCCTGTGTTGCCGCCTCTTCCGACCGTTCTCGCGACGTTGACCCGGACAACCACTGCACCTCCGGATGCAGGCTGACGGAGACCGTATGCAGGCCCAGCGCCTTGATCGGCTGGTTGAGCCGGATCTGGCTGCGCCCGACGGAGAACCCAGAGGCGGTAACGGCGGCGGCGATGTCGACGGCGTTCGCCGAGCCATAAAGCTGACCGCTGTCTCCAGCCTGACGGATCAAGGTTACGCTCAAGCCGCCGAGTCTGCTCCGCCACGGCCTCGGCCTCCTGCCGCCGCTCCAGGTTTCGTGCCTCAAGCTGCGCCCTCTGGACTTCGAACCGCTTCTGGTTCTCCTCCGTTGCCGGTGCGGCCTTCTTCTGGGGGATCAGATAGTTGCGCGCGTAGCCCGCGCGGACCCTGACGATCTCTCCCATCTGGCCCAGATTTTCGACACGCTCCAGTAGGATAACCTGCATTTTCTACTCCTTGTGCGCGCTGGGACCGATGCGGTTTCGCACGCCCGCCCACTGCTCGATCATGCCGAGGCCGGCGACGACCGCGCCGGCCATAACCGTGAAAATGACCAGACTGATGTAAAAGGCCACTAGAAGCAGACTTCCGGTGCGGCTCCGCCGGGCGAATGCGTGAACGACGACCAGGCCAAGAAAGAAGTACGGCGTCGCCAGGATGAGGGCGGTGCTGCGCGCCAAGTACTGGACATCGCCGGCGGTGACGAGCGAAAGCGCGGCGGCGGCGACAAGCGGCCAGGCCAGCCACTCGGGCAGGCGCAGCGCCGACCAGGCCGGCGTCGGCCGGAGCGCCCAGCCTCTGCGGGCGACGATCCGCTGCGCCAGCAGCGCGTTCCCGACCATGAGGATTTGCCAGCTGATCCCGAACAGGCCGATGAAGAATGGCGCTGCGTTCTGGACGAAGCTCTGGCGGGCGTCGACCGGCAGCGCCGCCATGCTGACGGCCACCGCCTGATCGAGAAGCGAGCGCGTCGCCGCCTCGATACCTTCGGGTCCGCTGATGACCGCCGCTGCCGTGCAGCCGAGGCTTGCGGCATAGATGGCAAGCACCGTCAGAGAGGCGCCAGCGGCCGCGGCTCCCCGGGCCTCGCTTGTTGCGGTACCGGCCGGTGCACTTGGTGTCGACGCTCGGCCCGTGCCGGTCCCGGCCAACGCGGCGTGGACAAGCAGCCAGGCCGGCAGGGCGTGCAGGCCGGCGTAAACGCCGGCCGCGGCGGTTCCGGCAAGAGCCACGGCCGCGAGAATGCCGGCGCCAGCGGCGATTGCGGCGCCCTGCGGACCGCGCGCCAGGCCAACCGCCAGCAGCGGCAGCGGCGCGAGGCAGGCCAGGAAAAAGCTTCCCGGGAGACCGACCTGCGCCCCCAGCGCCGCAATCGCGCTGAGGCCGCCGCCGACCACTGCGATGAGCGCCGTGCTGCCCATGCTGCGTTGTTCCGCTCCTTCGCGCGCGCCGCGGGCGGCCGGACCGCCCGCATCGACGACGCCTACGCGCCGCCGCAACGCCATGTTCGCAGTCACCTACTTCAGGACGTAAGGCAGCAGAGCGAGAAACCGCGCCCGCTTGATCGCCCGCGCCAATTCGCGCTGTTTCTTGGCCGAGACTGCCGTGATCCGGCTCGGCACCATCTTGCCGCGTTCCGAGACGAAGCGCTGCAGCAGCCGGATGTCCTTGTAGTCGATGGCCGGGGCGTCGGCCCCGGAAAACGGGCAGCTCTTCCGCCGGCGGAAAAACGGTCTGCGCGTGGCCGCCATTATGCCGTCCCTCCCATGCCGGCGTCGTCGCTCTGGCGCGCAACGCCGCCGCGGCCACCGTCGTCCCTGTTCCGATCTTCGCGCCCGCGATCATCGCGATTTCGGTCATCGCGGGGTCGATCGTCGCGCCCACGGTCATCGCGACGCGGCCCACGGTCATCGCGACGCGGTCCCCGGTCGTCCCGACCGGCGCGGCTCTGCAGCATGGGCGAAGGCCCTTCCTCCAGCTTCTCGACGCGGACAACCATGTGGCGCAGTACATCCTCGCTGAGGCGCATCTGCCGTTCCATCTCGTGGATGGCGGCCGCCGGTGCGTCGATATTCAGAAGGACGTAGTGGCCCTTGCGGTTCTTCTTGATGCGGAAGGTCAGGGAGCGGAGGCCCCAGTGCTCGCGCTTGGTCACCTGGCCGCCGTTGTCCTCGATGACCTTGGTGAAGCCGTCGGCGAGGCCTTCCACCTGCGGCGCGGAAACATCCTGGCGCGCGATGAGCACGCACTCGTAAAGCGACAAATTCGGTCTCCTTCGGGCTTGTCTCAACCGGGCCGACGCGGCCACGGCATAGCCGGCGCGTCTCCAACAACGAAAACGGGTCCGGCAAGGAAACGAGAAGCCGGTGATAAAGCACGATCCGCCGCCCGTTTGCAAGCTCGATGGCGGGTAGATTTCGAGGAGATCGCAGCCGGACCAAACGTCGTTCTCGCGTATGCTTCGTCCTCCCTCGCCGGCTGTTGCCCGAGTGCGCCACGAATGTTGCAGCAGTGCGTGCATGGTGATGGCCAAAGCTTGACAGCCCTTCGTCAGCGGCTATTGAAGTGCCGGGACGAATGGCCCGCCGAAGCAACGGCGGCCGGCGGCATCCTGGGGGCAGAATGTTCGACCTCTCCGGCAGGACTGCATTGGTCACCGGTGCGTCCGGCGGCATTGGCGGTGCGATAGCGCGCGCGCTCGCCCGTCAGGGTGCGCGGGTGGTTGTCAGCGGGACGCGCATTGCCGCGCTTGAGGCACTCGCCGCCGATCTCGGTCCGTCCACTGTCGTCGTGAGCGGCGGATCTTGCCGCGCCCGACGGCGCCGCAGCGCTCCTGAAGGCTGCGGAAGCGGAAGCCGGCGGGTTGGACATTCTCGTCAACAATGCCGGGCTGACCCGCGACGGGCTTGTGGCACGGATGTCCGACGCCGACTGGCAGACGGTGCATAGATGTCGATCTGAGCGCCGGGTTCCGCCTGATCCGCGGCGCGCTGCGCGGGATGATGAAGCGGCGCTGGGGCCGGGTCATCGGGATCAGCTCGATCATCGGCTTTACCGGCAATACCGGCCAGGCGGCCTACGCCGCGGCGAAGGCCGGCATGGTCGGCATGACCAAGGCGCTGGCGCAGGAAGTCGCGAGCCGCGGGATCACCGCCAACTGCATCGCCCCCGGCTTCATCGAAACCGAGATGACCCGCGAGCTCGCCGAACGTCACCGTGACGGCCTGCTTAAGTCGATCCCGGCCGGCCGCTTCGGCGGCGGCGAGGACGTCGCCGCCTGCGCGGTCTTTCTCGCCAGCAACGAGGCAGGCTACGTTACCGGCCAGACCCTTCACGTGAACGGCGGAATGGCCATGATATGAGGATCTTGCGGCGCCGGGACGGCAGGGCGGGCCTGGTCCGGCGTAAGCGCGTGCGCAGGGGTTGCGCGCTAGTCAAGGTTCGGGAAGTATGCTACCAGACTTCGCCTTTCGCTGCAGTGCAGCGTGAGGGCGGTCGCGCCGACGGGCGTTTACATCTGCGGCATCAATGAGGGACTGAGGAATAAGACGATGAATGACGTGGCCGATCGCGTGAAGAAGATTATCGTCGAGCATCTGGGGGTGGAAGAAGCAAAGGTCGTCGAGGGCGCGAGTTTCATTGACGATCTCGGTGCCGACAGCCTCGACACCGTCGAGTTGGTCATGGCCTTTGAGGAAGAGTTCGGTATCGAGATCCCGGACGAGGCCGCGGAGAAGATTCTCAGCGTCAAGGACGCTGTCGACTACATCAAGAACGCCACGGCCTAGCCGACCGGTCTCGCGCGGGTGGGGCGCGAGCGCCGCGTCGTCGTGGGCGCGGTATCGCCACCTGGAACGGACGTTGGAGCGCCATGAGACGCGTTGTCGTAACCGGCCTGGGTCTGGTGTCGCCGCTTGGGTGCGGCGTCGACGTGACTTGGAACCGTCTGATCAACGGGGAGTCCGGCCTCGGGGCCATCCAGTCCTTCGATGTCTCCGACCTCCCGGCGAAGGTCGCGGCGCAGGTGCCGCGCGGCGAGACCGCCAGCGGCCTTTTCAACCCCGACGACTGGGTCTCGCCGAAGGAGCAGCGGCGGATGGACCCGTTCATCGTTTTCGGTCTCGTCGCTGCCGAACAGGCGGTCCGCGATTCCGGCTGGAAAGCGGACGGCGAGGAAGATCAGGTTCGCAGCGGCGTCATGATCGGCTCGGGTATTGGCGGCCTGCAGGAAATCGCCAAGGGCGCGCTTATCGTCGAGGGCGGCAACGTGCGAAAGCTTAGCCCGTTCTTCATCCCGGCGGCGCTGATCAACCTGATCAGCGGCTACGCTTCGATCCGCTACGGGTTCCGGGGTCCCAACCACTCGGCCGTGACCGCCTGCGCAACGGGCGCGCACGCGATCGGCGACGCCGCTCGGCTGATTGCGCTCGACGATGCCGACGTGATGCTCGCCGGCGGCTCCGAGGCGGCGATCTGCCGGCTCGGGATCGCGGGGTTTTCGGCGGCCAAGGCGCTCTCGACCAGGTTCAACGACACGCCGCAGAAGGCGTCGCGGCCATGGGACGTCGATCGTGACGGCTTCGTCATGGGCGAAGGCGCCGGGGTGCTTGTCCTTGAGGAGTTGGAACACGCCAGGAAGCGCGGGGCGAAGATCTACGCCGAGGTGGTCGGCTACGGCCTCTCGGGCGATGCCTACCACATCACCGCGCCGGCACCCAACGGCGACGGCGCCTACCGCTGCATGCAGGGCGCGTTCCGGCATGCGAAGATGAACCCCGAGGACGTGGACTACGTCAATGCCCACGGAACCTCGACCCCGCTGGGCGACGAGATCGAACTCGGCGTTGTCAAGCGCGTGTTCGGCAACGCCGCCGCCAACATCTCGATGTCGTCGACCAAATCCGCGATCGGCCACCTGCTGGGTGCCGCCGGCGCCGCCGAGGCGATCTTTTCGATCATGGCGCTGAATACCGGCATCGTCCCGCCGACCCTCAACCTCGATCGGCCCTCCGAAGGCTGCGATCTCGACCTTGTGCCGCACGTCGCCAAGGAGCGCCCGGTTCGCGCCGCGCTATCCAACTCGTTCGGCTTCGGCGGCACCAATGCGTCGCTGATCTTCACCAAGGTTCATTGACGGGCGCAACACCATCGCGACAGGCGTCGCCTTGCGCATGATCCTGCGCGCCGTTCTGGTGCTTGGCGCGATCGCGCTGATCGCCGCCGGGGCCGCGGCCTGGGCCTTGCACCAGTTCAACCGGCCGGGTCCGGCGACGAGCGAAGCCACCGTCATCATCGACAAGGGGGACGGGCTCGCCGCGATTGCCGAGCGGCTGAGGAAGGCTGGCGTGATCGCCGATCCCCTGATCTTCCGCCTCGGCGTCCGGGCGATGGGCGAGGCGGGCAACCTGCAGGCCGGAGAATACGCGTTTGCGCCGGGGACAAGTGCGCGCTCCGTCGCCGCCGAACTGGCCACCGGGCGAACCGTCGTCCGCCGCCTGACCGTACCGGAAGGGCTGACCAGCGCCGAGATCGCCGCACTGGTGGCCTCGACGCCCGGGCTTGCCGGCGAGGTAGAGGCGGTGCCAAAGGAGGGCACGCTGCTGCCCGAAACCTACCACTTTTCCTACGGTGACAGTCGGGCGGAGCTGACCGCGCGAATGCAAAAGGCGATGGCCGCAGCGGTGGCCGAGCTATGGCCGCAGCGGAGCGCAGACCTTCCGTTCGCGTCGCCGACCGAGGCGGTGACTCTGGCCTCCATTGTGGAGAAGGAAACCGCCCTTCCGGCCGAACGGCCGCGTGTCGCCGCCGTATTCATCAACCGGCTGAAGCGCGGCATGCCTCTGCAGGCCGACCCCACCGTTGCCTACGCCAAGAGTGCGGAGGGAGAGGCGGCGGACCGGCCGTTGACCCGCGCCGATCTCGCCCGACCGTCGCCCTACAACACCTATCTGAACCGCGGGCTGCCGCCGACCCCAATCGCAAACCCCGGTCGGGCTTCGCTGGAGGCGGTACTCAACCCGGCGGACAGCGACGAGCTTTACTTCGTCGCCGACGGCTCCGGCGGCCACGCCTTCGCCCGGACCCTGGCCGAGCACAACCGCAACGTCGCGGATTGGCGCCGCCGGCAGGGCGATTAGAGGGGCACGCCGGTGAGGATACTGGAAGTGACCGCATGTCGCTGACCCTCTCCTTGACAGACGCCGGGGCGCTGATCCGTTGGCTCGACCTTTTTGGCGTGGCGGTCTTTGCCGCGAGTGGCGCGCTCACCGCTTCGCGCAAGCAAATGGATGTGGTCGGGTTTGTGCTGATTGCCGCCGTGACCGGCATCGGGGGCGGGTCGATCCGCGATCTTCTGCTTGGCCGCGTCCCGGTCTTCTGGATCGCAGAACCGCTTTATCTCGTTCTTTGCATCGGCGTCGCCGTCGTCGTTTTTTTCACCGCGCCGTTTCTGGAGTCCCGCTTCCGGATCCTGCTCTGGGCCGATGCCATCGGTCTTGCCGCGTTTTCGGTCATTGGCGCCGCCACCGCGCTGCAGGCCGGCGCGCCGGCCGGCGTCGCCATTCTGATGGGCGTGATCACCGCGACCTTCGGCGGCCTGATCCGCGACGTGTTGTCGAGAGAGGTGCCGCTGATCCTTCACCGCGAGATCTATGCGACGGCGGCCGCCGTGGGAGCGACAATCTTCGTCGTTCTGCAAGCGACGAATGTAGCCGAGTCCGTCAGCACCGCCGCCGGCTTCGGCCTCGCCCTTCTCATCCGGGCGCTCGGCATTGCCTTTCACCTGTCGTTGCCCTCCTATCGCTCCCGGCCCGGCCGTCGCCATGATGACGAGGACGGAGCCTGACGTTCCTGGCGATGGGACGGCTGGCTCTCATCGGCCGTCTCACCTTGTTGCCGCTCGGTGCCGGCGATATAAGGGATTGATTGGCAAGGCTGTTGGGGATTGCTGTGACGTTGTCATCGATGACCGGTTTCGGCCGTACGGAAGGACAGACCGACGGTTGCGCCTGGGTCTGGGAATTGCGCAGCGTCAACGGCAAGGGCCTCGACGTTCGCTGCCGGTTGCCCGCCGGCTTCGAGGTTCTGGAGCCCCCCAGCCGCGGGCGGGTCGCCGCCCGTTTCAAGCGGGGCAACATCGCCTTGAACCTCACGCTCGAGCGGACGGCGCAGGCTGGCTCCGTCCGCCTCAATACGGCCGTCCTCGACCAGATCATGGCTCTTCTGCCGGAGATCGAAAGCCGTCTGCCGCGGGCAGCACCGCCGAGCGCGGAGCGTCTGCTGGCCCTGCGCGGCGTCATCGAGGTGGTCGACGGGATACCCAGCGGTGACGAACGCGCGGCGCTGGAGGCGGCGCTGCTCGACGGCCTCGACGAGGCTCTGCAGGCCCTGGCGTCGATGCGCCTTCAGGAAGGAGCGCGCCTGCTTTCTGTTCTGGTTGAACAGCTCGATCGGATCGCGGCGCTCTGCTCCCAAGCCGAGGCCCTGGCGGCGATGCAGCCGGCGGCGATCCTGGAGCGGCTGCGCCAGCAGATCGCCGCGCTTGGCGAAACCGTGCCGGCAATCCCCGAGGAGCGGCTGGCCCAGGAGGTCGCTTTGCTTGCGACGAAGGTCGACACGCGCGAGGAACTCGACCGGCTCAGGTCGCACCTCGATGCGGTCCGGGCGCTGCTTGCCGGCGATGACGCCGTCGGTCGTCGCCTCGATTTCCTTTGTCAGGAGTTCAACCGCGAGGCCAACACCCTCTGCTCGAAATCGGCCGACGTTGCGCTTACTGCTGTGGGTATCGAGCTCAAGGCGGTAATCGAGCAGTTCCGTGAACAGGTCCAGAATATCGAATGAACCCGGTGGACGCCGATCCGCCCGATGCGGCTGATCCGCCCGCGCCGGAGGCGGACCGGCAGGCTTCAGCCGTCATTGCCCGCCGCGGCCTGATGCTTGTCCTGTCGTCGCCGTCGGGCGCCGGCAAGTCGTCCATCGCCCGGACGCTGCTCGCAGGCGACGCTAACCTCAGCATGTCGGTTTCGGTCACGACGCGCCCCCCGCGGCCGGGTGAGATCGACGGGACGGACTACAAATTCATCAGCAAGTCCGCCTACGGCGAGATGGTCGCCGCCGATGGCCTGCTCGAGCACGCGCGCGTGTTCGACAACCATTACGGCACGCCGCGCGCGCCGGTCGAAGGGGCGATGCGGCTCGGCCGCGATGTCCTCTTCGATGTCGACTGGCAGGGCACCCAGCAGCTGCGCCAGAACGCCCGCGCCGATCTGGTCAGCGTCTTCATCCTGCCGCCATCGCGCGCCGAACTCGAACGGCGGTTGCGCCAGCGCGCTCAGGATCCGGATGAGGTGGTTCGCCGCCGCATGGCCAAGGCCGCCGACGAGATGAGCCACTGGGCCGAGTACGACTATGTCATCGTCAATGACCGGCTCAAAACCGCTGTCGCCGGCGTCGAGGCGATCCTCGCCGCCGAGCGCCTGCGCCGGGACCGGAGGATCGGTCTCGCCGCGTTTGTAACCTCCGTCAGCGCGCGCTGAGCCCGTGGCGCCTCGCGTTCGTGCGCCGGCCGGCGCGCGGCGGCGACTGTGAGCGCCGTCACTGCGGCGCGCGCGCCGTTCGCTTATACATCCTGAAGTAACAAAACCGAGCGACAACACGTAGAGCGTGCGCTGACTGGCGCGCCGATCATGGTCTTCGCCAATCGCCCCGGCATCGCGTCCGTGCCGAGGCCAAGTCAGGAACCGTCGCTTTAGCGGGTGCGGGAGATGCGCTCATGATCTTCAACAGTGAGGCGTTCATCGTCTTTGCCGCGGCGTTCTTCTCCATCTACTTCCTCGTTCCGTACAGGGCGCAGATCCTGCTCTCCCTGAGTGCAAGCTATGTCTTCTACGGGTGGTGGGACTGGCGGTTTCTCGGCCTCATCGTCGGCAGCACCGCCTTCAACTATCTCGCCGGACTGCTCCTGGCGAGAACCCCGCGAAGCCCCACAGGCCGCCGCCGTCTTGCCGTCGTCATCGCCGCCAACCTGATCGTCCTCGGATTCTTCAAGTATTTCCATTTC
This sequence comes from uncultured Alphaproteobacteria bacterium, assembly GCA_963789785.1. Taxonomy (GTDB): domain Bacteria; phylum Pseudomonadota; class Alphaproteobacteria; order Rhodospirillales; family Defluviicoccaceae; genus JAEULH01. The sequence goes on from CAWBNC010000031.1 coordinate 60,968, forward strand.
TTCGCCGACGGGCTGCTCGGTATTTTCGAAACGCTGGGCCTGCAGGCGAACGCATCGTCTCTGCACATCATTCTGCCCATCGGCATCTCGTTCTTCACGTTTCACTCGCTGAGCTATGTCATCGACATCTACCGCGGGAAGATCAGGGCCGAGCCCGACCCGACCGTCTTCGCAACCTACATCGCGCTGTGGCCGCAATTGGTCGCCGGGCCGATCGTCCGCGCATCGCGGCTCATCCCGCAGCTGAAGACCAGGAAGCGGTTCAGTTTCGCCCGCTTCCTCGTGGGCACGGAACTCGTGATCATCGGCTTTTTCCTCAAGCTCGTCATCGCCGACCGGCTGGCCCCGATCGTCGACAACATCTTCGCCGCGCCGGACGCGTTCAACGGTTTGAACGTACTGATCGGCGCTATCTTCTTCGGCTTTCAGATCTACGGCGATTTCTGCGGCTACTCCCTGATCGCTATCGGGCTCGCCCGCATCATGGGCCTCAATCTCGGCCGCAACTTCCGCCGACCCTACTTCGCCGCCAGCTTCAGCGAGTTCTGGCAGCGCTGGCATATTTCGCTGTCGACGTGGTTGCGCGACTACCTCTACGTCCCGCTGGGGGGAAGCCGCGGCGGCCGGCTTGCGACGTTCCGCAATCTTTCGGCGACGATGCTGCTCGGCGGACTATGGCACGGCGCCGCCTGGACGTTCGTCATCTGGGGCGCGTTGCACGGCGCGTATCTGGTCGTCCAGCGCCTGCTGTCACCGGTGCACCGGTTTGCCCAAGGCCGTGGCGGCGTAGCCTACCGGGGCCTCGTCGGCGCGGAGATACTTGGAGTTCTCACCGCCGTTCTCATCGCGTTCGTCTTCTTCCGCGCGCACGATTTCCATGAAGCGTCTTCCGTGTTCACGCAGATTTTCGCCGGCACCTACAACCTCGGCGGCGTCCAGAACAAGTTCCAGGTGGCGCTGGGGGCGGGCTTCATAGCCCTTCTCGTCGGCGTTGAGGCGTGCGCGGAAGCGCCCCGCGTTCGCAATGCATTTCGGCGCGCGCGCGGCCTGCGGCTGATGATGGCGGTCTCGATGCTGTGCATGCTCGCCCTGTTCGGCGCCTTCGCCGGCAGTCAATTCATCTATTTCCAGTTCTGAGCGCTTAGCCGATGTGGAAGAAACTCGGGTTCGTTATCGCTTTTCTCGGCCTTCTGCTCGCCGCCGACCGCGGCCTCTCGGCGGTCCTCGGCCGGCTCGTAATGGCCAGCAACCTGCGCGTCTCGGCTCTTTATGACGGCCGCGTCGACGCCGACGTCGTCATCATCGGCAACAGTCGCGGCGTCCACTTGGCCTCAAGCGAGGCGTGGAGCCGGACAATGTGCCGGCCGGTGTTCAACCTCGGCCTTAACGGCCTCGACACGGCGACCCAGGACGTGCTGGTGCGTGACTACCTCGAGCGAAACAGGCCGCCGGAGATCGCGGTCATCGAAATCTCCAACGTATTCGAAGACATCCCGATGGCCGGCGAGCTCAAGCCGTTTATTGGCGACAGCCCCCGCCTTGATGCTCTGGTGAGCAAGCAGCACGGCGCGATGTTTCCGTGGACGCGTATCAGCCACCTCTATCGCTTCAACAGCGAGTATCTGCTGCGCGCGCTGTTGTTCCTGTTCCGCCCGTCGGATCAGGATCCGGAGCCCGGCGGCGCCATCACGCCGGCGATCATCGAAACCTACCTCCGCCATCATCCTCGTTTCGATGTGCACCAGGACAACGTGCGGATCCTGGCATCGACGCTTGAGGCGCTCCACGCGCACGGTGTCAAGCCGGTCCTCGTGCTCGGCCCCTATCATCCGGCGGCATACCGCGACGACGATTGGCGCGAAGATGCGCTGGCGTCGGTCAAGGCGTTGCTTCCGCATGATGTCGCGATCATCGACTGGTCGTCGGCGCTGACCGAGGACGCAGCCTTCGCCGACCCGCTGCACATGTCCCCGCAAGGCCGGGAAACGCTGGTCGCAACTCTCGCGGTGTCGCCGCTGGGCCGCACCGCATCGCTGTGCCCCATCGCCGTCGGCCGCAGCGGCGACGGATCCGGCCCGAATCCGTCAGGTCGCGTCACGGCTGCCGCCGCCGCAGAGGCCACGCCGCGATAAGCCAGAAAACGAGCCCGCTCAGCGCCGCCGCCGGTCCCCACCAGAGGAGCGCGTCGAAGGCGAGGGTGCGCACGACCGGCGGATCGAGGGCGAAAGCGGCAAGCTGCGGCACGGCCGTCGTAAAGTACACAACGGCGCCGATGCAGTAGAATGCGAGCGCGTAGGCCAGCGGATGAAAGCGTCGGACGCAGACGAACACCACATGTGCGCCAAGCCCGGCGAGAACGACCGGCACGAAGAAGCGCTGCTGGGAGAAGACGAATGCGGCGACGCCGTCGACGCCGGTTTCGTCGTAAAAGCCGGCCGGATTGCCCGAAATCAGCGCCCACAGCGCGGTCATCGCCAGCGGCGGCAGGATGGCCGCGACGGCGGCGGCGATCAGCGAGAGAATCGCGAGCCGCGGCAGGTCCGTTGTTCACACCCGCGCTCCGGGCCGTCGACGAGAGGTAAAGGCCGGCGGCGATCAGGATCATGCCGACGCCGTGGTAGGGGTAGATCCGCTCGCCGAGAAAGATCACGGCAAGCAATGCCGCGAACACCGGCATGAGGTGGAGAAAGAGGCCGGCCTTGCTGGCGCCGACGCCCGCGACTCCGCGATTCCAGCACCAGAAGGCGAGGACCGAGGCCGCGATGCCGACGTAAGCGATGGCGGCCAACGCCGGCCGGTCCACGGTGAAGCCGCCAAAGCTGGCGAACTCCCACAGGTAGCCCGGAGCGAGGACCGCGAGGCCGAGGAGAACGATCGCCAGCAGCAGCGCCAGCGGCGACAGCGTATCCGGACGTCGGCGCACGAGCACCGAGTACAGCGCCCACATCGGCACCGCCAGGGAGATCCACAGATCGCCGGGGGCGAGGCGCAGATCCAGGACCGCGGCCGGCTCGCCGCGCAGTACGATGATGGCGACGCCGAGCATGGAGACGGCGATGCCGGCGATCTGGCGCGCGGTGACGCCGCACGCCATCGAGGCCGTAGGCGAAGAGCGGGATGATCGCCGGAACCGTCGCGATGATCAGCACGCCGTTGATCGCCGTCGTCGAGCGCAGACCCTGGTACACGACGTACTGGAAGCCGACGACGCCGGTCAGCGCCAGCACGATAAGCAGCCGCCACTCGCGGCGGACGCTGGCGCGGGCGCGCCAGGTTGCCCCGCCGGCCAGCGGCAGAAGAACGCAGGCCGCAACCACCCAGCGCCAGAAGGTCAGCGCGACGGGCGGGATGTCGCCGTGGATCCCGCGGCCGACAACAAAGTTGCCGGCCCAGAGAAGCGGCGGGATGAGGAGGAGGACATAGGCGGTACGGTCGGCGCGCCCTGAGCGTTCAGGGTCGCGTTGCCCACGGCGTCCGCTCATGAGGGTCCGCCGCCGGCGCTGACCTGGGCAGCGTAGCCGGCCTGCGCCGCAAACAGCCGGGCGAGGGCGCAGAATTCCTCGACCGAGAGGGCCTCGGCCCGGCGCGTCGGATCGATACCGACGGCGGCGGCATCGAGGCCCAGCGGACGCAGGGCGCTGCGCAGCATCTTCCGCCGTTGGCCGAAGGCGGCCTTGGTGACAGTTTCGAGCGCCCGCCATGAGGCCGGCGCCAGCGGCTGCGCCCTCGGCGTCAGGCTGACGACGGCGGAGATGACGTTCGGCGGCGGAACGAATGCCCGGCGATCGACGGCAAACTGGTACTCGACAGTGCAAAGCCACTGGACGATGACGGAAAGCCGACCGAACTCGCCGCTGCCGGGCGCTGCGGCCAGACGCTGGGCGACCTCCTTCTGCAGCATCAGGGTCAGGCCGGCGAAATCCCCGGCATGGCGCAGCCAGCCGAGGAGCAGCGGTGTGGCGATGTTATAGGGCAGGTTGGCGACGATCCTGCGCGGCGCCGGCGCAAGGGTTCGGACATCCACCGTCAGCGCATCGGCTTCGACCAGCCTCAGGCGGCCGGGAAAGACCTCGGCGAGTTCGCGGATGGCCGCCGCACAGCGCGGATCCCTTTCGACGGCGACCAGCGGTTCGGCTCCCGCGGCGAGCAGGCTGCGGGTCAGCCCGCCGGGGCCCGGGCCAATTTCGATGACACCGAAACCGGCGAGTGGGCCGGCGACGCGGACGATGCGATCGGTGAGGTTCTGGTCGAGGAGGAAGTGCTGGCCCAGCGTGCGGCGTGCGTCGAGACCGTGGCGGCGGATGACTTCGCGAAGCGGCGGTAATGCGACGCCGGCGTCGGTCATGCCGCCGCGGCGCGTCGGCGGGCGAGGGCCGCGGCAGTGCTTAAGGCGGCCATGAGGCTGGTCGGGCTGGCGACGCCGGTGCCGGCGACATCGAGAGCGGTGCCATGGTCCGGCGATGTGCGCACGATCGGCAGACCGAGGGTGATGTTGACGCCGTGGTCAACGTCGAGCGCCTTCAACGGGATCAGCGCCTGGTCGTGGTACATGCAGATCGCCGCGTCGTAACCGGCGCGAGCCCGCGGGGTGAACAGCGCATCCGGCGGCACCGGACCGTCGGCGTCGATGCCGGCGGCTTTCAGCGCGGCTACGGCCGGCGCGACGATGGCCGCGTCTTCGCAGCCCAACGCGCCATCTTCGCCGGCATGCGGATTGAGCCCGGCGATCCGCAGGCGCGGTCGGGTCAGACCGAAATCGCGCCGCAGCGCATCGTCGACGATCTTCGCCGTTGCCACGATCGCCGACGCATCGAGCGCGGCAATGGCGCGGCGCAGGCTGAGATGCACCGTGACCGGGACGACCCGCAAGCCGGGGATGGCCAGCATCATCACCACCGCGCTGCAGCCGGTCAGAGCGGCGAGAAACTCCGTGTGCCCGGGAAAAGCAAAGCCGGCAGCGTAAAGCGCCTTCTTGTGGATGGGGTTGGTGACGACGGCGGCGGCGGCGCCGGCCTGGACAAGGCGCACCGCCTCCTCGACGGCGGCAATGACCGCGGGCGCGTTCGCCGGATCGAGGCGCCCCGCCTGCGCCGGGCGGGCAAGCGGCCGGTGGAGAACCGGCAGCGCTTCGGCAAAGATTCCCGCTGTCTCGCCGGGAGCGTCGATCCGCCGGATAGGGACGGGCAGGGTCATGGCGTGCGCAAGCGCCGTCAGCCGGTTGGCGTCGTCGATGACAAAGAACCCAGGCAGACCCTCGCCGCGGCGGAGCCACGCCATCAGCGTGATCTCGCCGCCGATACCGGCCGGTTCACCCATCGTCACGGCCAGCGGCGGGGCGGCGGGACTGACGTCCCGGCTCAATTGCGGATATCCACGAACGCCGTGCGGCGGAGATCCCGGAGCGTGCGCTGGGCGAACGCGTTGATCCGCTCCTCGCGCAGGTTCGCCTCGATCTTGTCGCGGACGTCGGCACTTGGCGCGTCGGAGTCGCGGCGGCAGACCATGACAACGACGACGCCGTCGGCGCCGCGGATCGGCGGGCTGGTTTCGCCGATCCGGAGCGGCAGGACGACCCGGCGAAGCTCGGGCGGCAACTGGCGCAACTCGACCTCACCGAGCGGTCCCGATAGCGGCGAGCCGATGTTCTTGGCGATCTCGTTGAACGAGGCGCAGTCGGTGGCGCCGACCATGGCGGTCCGCGCCGCCTCGATCTGAGCAGCCACTTCCTCCGGCGTTGCGTCCGGGGCCAGGGAAAAGTGCGCCTGTGTCAGCTCGACCTTGGCATTGCCGCCGGCCACGCCCTCCGAGATCCGGCGCTCGATCATCGCTAGGATGTGATAACCCATCTGCGTGCGGATCGGGATGGACACCTGCCCGGGAGCGAGCTGGTCGAGCGCCGCGTCGAGCTGCTCGGAAAGCTGGCCCTTGCGGACCCAGCCGAGATCGCCGCCCACGGCCGCGGACGCGCCTTGCGAGAAGTTGCGGGCGAGATCCGGGAAGCGGGCGCCGCTCGCGATCTCCTGGACGATCCGCTGGGCAAGTTCGCTTACCCGCGCTTCATCCATGCCGGCGTCGAACGGCAGGAAGATCTCGGCGACGCGGAACTCAGGGTTGCCGGCATTCTCGTTGATCCGCGCGAGCTCTTCGTCGACCTGATCCTCGCCGATACGGATCTGATCGCGGCTGGAGCGGTTGATCGCCTTGATCCAGCCGATCTCCGTTTCAACCTGATCGATAAGGGTCGACATGGCGACACCGCGGTTGGCGAGATATTGCGCCAGGTCCTCTGGCGTCATGCGTGCCTGTTTGGCGATCCGTTCCAGCGCGTCGTCGAGTTCCGCGCGCGAAACGACGATATTGAGGCGCCGGGCCTCCTGCCGCTTGAGCGCGTCGTCGATGAGGGAGCGGAGAACCTGCGGACCCAGCCGCTGGCGGGCCTCCGGCGTCGGCTCGACGTTGGTCGTGGCGAGAACGAGGGCGAGTCGGGTCTGGATGTCGTGCACCGAGATGACGGCATCGTTGACGACGGCGGCAATCTTCTGGTCGTCTGGGCCGGCGCCGAGCGTCTGCGCTGGCATCGCCGCCAGCGCGACGAGCACCGCAAGCGCGGACAGGAGCCGGATCAGAGTTCGCGAACATGACGGGGTTGGTCGGGACGTGTGAAAGGGGCATCGGCGATAAGGACCGGTTCAGGTTCAGGGAAGCCGGATTGGTCGGCGTATGGTGGCGGTGAAGGCAAGCCGTTGCAACGGGCAAAGCTGCGGCACACCGCGGCTACGAGTGAAGGCAGTGCAATGACGTCGGCCGAGGGACTGTGGAAGGCCCGGTTGCCGGCGAATTGCACTGCGGCGTCGACGGCCGGGAGGCCCTCTGGAGGAGTGACAGGCACTTCGGCCGGATATACAGCTCGTCGTCGAACTTCGAGGTGCTCGCCGCGACAATGGTGATCGGGCTATGTCGATTTGCCGATGTCGTTTTGCAAGAACGCCAACCGGCGAACCACAACGGCCTTACATAATCTAATCAACCGCATCGACTGCGGCACCGTTCCAACCTGAGGGAGAGGGCGTCGCCCTCTCCCCGCACACGCAGGCCGGCTACAGGATGAAGTCGCCGGCGACCCACTGGGTATGGAGCGCGGTTCCGTCCTTGACCAGGATGTCCATCTCCACCGTCGCCTTGTTGGCGTCGGTGTTGGCCTGAACGAGCGTGTCTGCGCCCGAAGCGACCACGCGCACTTGGCCCGGCCCGCTGAACTCGGCCGTGCCGACGAATTTGAAGGCCTGGTTGCCGCCGGCCGTGGTGTTGGCGTCGATGGTCGAGAGGTCGATCCGGTCGCCGACGGCCTTGCCGACGCCAGCGAAGTCGAGGATCACGTCGCGTAGTGCGCCCTTCGAGTCGGTAACGGCGTCGTAGTCGAAGATGTCGTTGCCGGGCCCGCCGCTGAGATGGTTGAGACCCTCGCGGCCCGAGAGCACGTCCGCGTCGGCCTCGCCGTAGAGCCAGTCGTTGCCGCTGCCGCCGCCGAGCTTGTCGTTGCCGGTCCCGCCATACATCGTGTCGTTGCCGGCCTGGCCGCCGAGTCGTCGATCCCCGGTCCCGCCATACATCAGGTCGTCGCCGAACGAGCCGAAGATCCGGTCGTTGCCGTCGTCGCCGTAGAGGCTGTCGTTTCCGTCCCAGGTGTCCTTGTTGCCGCCGCCGCCGTAGATCAGGTCGTTGCCGGTCCCGCCGTGGATGGTGTCGGCGTCGTCATCACTCCAGCCCTCGTTTCGGTAGATAGTGTCGTTGCCGCCGGCGCCGTCATGCTTCCTCCTGCCGCCCTACAGTCCCGACTTCAACCCGATCGAGAAAGCCTCTGCCAAGATCAAGGCGCTCCTCAATAACGCCGCGGCACGAGTGGTGCATGGACTCTGGGACGCAATTCGCGACGCCATCGACGCCGATACCCCTCAGGACGCGCCCAGCTTCTTCACAACCTGCGGCTATGAACCAGAATGGCCAGAATCCGTTCTCCTTTATTTGCCTTTGCGCCTGCGCCTCGGCTAAGAGCCCCGCTTCTTCCTCCGTCAGGTGAACCACAAAGCGCATCGGAACGTGCCGGTCCCGTCGTTGTTCAGGGATTTCGCGGATGCAGAAGGGTGTCCCAATCATAGCTCTCTGAGCGATGATTACAATCAACTCCTCAGCAAACAGCAGCATGTTATCGCAGAGAAGGCGCATGTCATTTTCGATATTCTTCGGAGTGTCTTGATCCTGGTACCAGACCGGCCGGCGGAGCGAGCCGTCGATCATCGGCATAGTTTTCGATGTGGAGGGACCGGAGCGGCGGCCACCGGGATGTTCTACGGCGTTCCGCTTGAATACCATCTCCTTGATCCAGTCCTTATGGAGACGCAACCGCACATTGATTGGGTCATCGGGATGAAATGTTCGCTCAGCCCACACGAGAATGCTATCTTTTTTGCGAATAAATAGCTGATTTGCTTCCGAAAAAGAGGTGCCGAAGGCAATATTTATAATGCAGATTAAGTCCCGCAGAAAGTTCTTCGCCTCATATAGAAATGTCTCAGAATCACGTTGAAGCTCTATTACATGCGGGAGATGCAGGAGATGCGGTCCCGGGCTTGGTGGAAGCTCGCGTTCGGCATTATCGCAGGCTGCGACCAGCTTATCCTGGATTTTCCAGCAATTGACCAGCCTCTCGGAAACTGCGAACGATGCATCGGTAATTTTGCTGCGCATGTCGCTTGTAAAGCGCGTACATTGCAGAAGGTCATGCATTTGCAGCACTAATCGCGCCATTACCGGATGCTCCGCGCCGACATCCGAGATCCTGCTTAGGGTGAAGGGCACAGCGAGCCTAACCTTTCAGACGTGGATCATAATTTGGAGAGATAGCAACCGTTGGAGATACTTCAACAGCGGTGCCCCCGCTCGCCTTCAACTTCCTCCGGCACGGATCGCAAATCAAACAGATGTTCCGCCACTGCGGGAAAGTGGCCGCTTATGAGGCTGCGAGTTCGCGTGCCCTCACTTCCGGAGTGCCGGGACCATGAGAGGCTACGGCTTGAATCCGCCGCCGATGGCGCCGAGGGTCTTGAGGCCGACGCGAACGATGAAGGCGTTCGACGGTTTCAGATCCTGCTCGCTGTAATCCTTGCGACGGAATTCCGCGGAAGCTTCAAGACATTCGTCTTCGTAGAGCAGGCGAAGGCCTGCCCGTCGCCAGACGCCGCCGCCGGACAGATCGCGGACCCCGTAGATCTGGCTTGCCCAGTAGCGAGTCCACTGCGTACGCAGGGCCAGGCCGACCTCCTCCCGGCCGGTGCTGAACTCATCGCCCTTGGCGAAGAACACATACCGGGTATCGAGGCTGAGGGCGCCGACGCCGATGTGGCTGCCGATCTCGTTGCGACGCGGCGAAAAATTATCCTTGTCGACCCGCGTGCGGTAGAGCAGGTCGAACCACGGCGTCGGCGAGAGATCCACCGCGGCGACATAGTCCGAGAAGTTCTCGGTCAGGCCCGAGTTCTCCGGGAAGACGTCGCTCTGCTTGAACCGGTAGACCTGACCCAGGATGAAAGAGGCGCTGGCGCCGTTGTTGGCGAACAGATCCCACTCGATGCCGTAATTGATGCGCGCTCCCGGCTCGACGACGTCGAGGCCGGCGAACCGGTCGAATCCAAAAAGGTTGGTCTCGTCGAACTCGAACGACTGGCTGTCCTCGTCGGGGATCCTGTTCGGATTGCCGGTGTTGGGGGCGGCAATGAACTCGACCCGGGGCTGGAGGAGCTGCTGGACATTGGTTCCGGCCTTGACCAGCGGCAGACGCCAGTCGACCCCGACCTGCGGGAAGGCGCGCCCGCTGAAGCCGTTGAAGCTGCTGCTGTCGCCCGGCGGAACGAAATCGTTTACCTGGTAGCCGTCCGCCCAGAAGGCCGTCGAGAACGTGTACTGGTCGCCGATCGCGCCGCGAACCGGCACATCCCACTGGACCCGCTGGGACAGACGCCGGGTGTCCTGGCCGTCGTCGCGGATCAGCGACAACGCATCGGTGTGCATCAGCAGACGGCTGTCAAACGGCCCGTCGACGTCCCCGTAGAAGGAGAGCTGGGGGAGGACGTACGGCACCGTCGACTGGTTGATGTCGCTCGACAGCTCGTCGAAGGCGTAGGTGTTGGCGACGAAGTAGTTCTTCTTGTTGAACGCTTCGGCGTACAGTCGCGAGGTCAGCGTCCGGTCGTCGCTGAAGTCGTAACGGCGCAGGTAGGTGCGATCCGACGTGCGGTAGAGGTCCACGCCGGCGCGCCACATCTCGTCGATATCGTAGCGGCCCCTGGCGAAGATGTGGCCGCGAACGCCCTGATCGGAATCGCTGGTGAGGCTTCCGGTGCCTACGATCAACCCGTGTTCGAGATCGCGGCGGTACTCGCCTTCTAGCAGCGGCGGCTCCTGAAGGCGCCACCAGGGAATCAACGTGGCGTCCTCGCTTGGCGAGATATTCCAGAAATAGGGTGTCTGGACGAACGGGCCGAAGGCAGAGGAGCTGCCGAATGCCGGCGTGAGAAAACCGGACTTGCGCTTAACCGTCGGATCGGGCAGCGACAGGTAGGGAGTGTAGATGGTCGGGAAGCCGCCGATCTCGAGCCAGGCGTCGTTGAGCGTAACCGTCCGCTCGTCGCGGTCGTGAACGACCTTGGCCGCGGTGATCTGCCACAGCGGCGGCCGCGCCGGATTCTCGTTGCAGACGTCGCACGGCGTGTAGCGGCCGTCCCGGCCGACGGTCCGGTTGCCGTTCTCAAGTCGGGCCCGGCGGGCGTTCAGTCTGGCGCCGTCGCTGAGGATCGCGCGGAAATTGTTCACCAGTCCCGTCTTGAGATCGCCGGTCAGCTCGACCCGGTCGCCGAAGAGCGTCTCGCCGGTGGGCTCGGCGATGACGACCTCGCCGATGGCGGTCATCAGGTCGTTGGGCTGATCGTAGATGATGGTCTCGGCGAAAAGCTGTGTGTCCTGGCGCACGGCCTCGACGTTGCCGGTGGCGCGCACGAGACCGCGTTCGCTGTCGTAGGTCACCTGATCGGCCGTGAAATCGATGGGCGGCGGCTGTTCCACGGTCGGTGCCGGCGCCGCTGCAGGTTTCGGCGGCCGCACGGCCCCGGTCGGCTGTGCGCTCTGTGCCGGCGTGGCGGGTTTGGCTGCCTGGGCGAAGCCTGGATCGGGAACAGCTATAGAAGCCATCGCGGCGGCCGCGAGGGTGGCGCCCAGCGTTCGTGTCGCTCTTCCCCGGGGGTGCATGCGCGAGACCTCTCTCCCGCGCGGACCCTAGATCAACCCGTCTTCGAATGGAATCCTTCGAAGGCAGAAAAAGTCGATCGCTTACATGTTGCTAGCGCGTTTCATCCGCGCTCGTCCAAACGCCGGATGCTCTTGTCGACGATAAGCCCGAAGCGACCGGAACTGACGGCAGCGGCGAGCGTCAGCGGTGAACCTCGACCTGGTCGGGACGGCGGCGGTCTTCATCGCGGGCCCGCGCCGCCGCGGCCGCCTCCGCCTTGCGCTCGTGGAGATGGGCCCAAACCTCGCGCTTCAGCGCGTAGAGCATGATGGTCAGCAGCAGCAGGAAGATCACCACGCGCACGCCTATATTGTGCCGGATCTCGCGATGCGGATCGGCCGCCCAGGCGAGGAACGTGGTGACGTCGCTGGCCATCTGGGGAACGGTCGCCACGGTGCCGTCGTCGTAGTCGACCAGATCCTCGGTCAGCACGCCCTCCATCCCGGTCTGTCGGCCCGGGGCATAGCGATTGTAGACCATGCTGGGGGTGACCTGGGCGTCGGCCGGCGGGTTCTCGAAGCCGGTCAGGAACGCATAAAGGTAGTTGGTGCCGTCGCGGCGTGCCTTGGTGATGAGCGACAGGTCGGGCGGGTACATTCCCCTGTTGGCGTGCTGCGCCGCCTGCTTGTTGGCGAAGCGCGAGACGATCCGGTCCGCCGGCAAGGCCGGGCGTCGGAACATCTTGCCTTCTTCGTCCGGCCCGCCCTCGATCTTGAATTGGGCGGCAAGCGCCTTGATATCCTCCGGCCCGAAACCGACGCCGAGCGCGCTCAAATCCCGGTAGGCGACGTGGCGCAGCGAGTGGCAGCCCGAACAGGCGTCCATGTAGACGAGGAAACCGCGCCGCAACGCCGCCTCGTCGTATTTTCCCAGGATGCCGGAGAACGACCACAACTGCTGCGGTATCGGCGGCCGCTCCCCTTCCTCGGCCGCCTTGACCGTGCTGCCCGGCAGCACCGTCGCGGCGGCGACGACGATGGCGAGGATGGCGGCGAGAATGCCAGCGATCCGCGGGATTCTTGACCGGGTCATGGCCGCACCTTTTCACCCGCGGCGGCCGCAGCAAGTTCGAGGCGACCGGCGGCGGATGTCGTACCCGGCTTCAGGATCGGCGCGCTAATGCTGTAGGGCAGCGGCCGTGGCCGCTCGAACAAGCCCAGCAGTGGCAGCAGCACGATGAAATGGAAGAAGTAGTAAGCCGCGGCGATCCGGCTGATGGTCAGGAAGATGCCCTCGGGAAGCTGCTTGCCGCACCAGCCGAGAACCAGGCAATCGACGACCAGTATCCAGAAGAACACCCGGTAGAGCGGCCGGAATCTGGCGCTGCGGACCTTCGACGTGTCCAACCAGGGAACCAGAAACCAGATCAGGGTCGCCCCGAACATCGCGATGACGCCGGCAAGCTTGGCCGGAATCGGCCCGATGTCCGGGACGGCGCGGAGAATTGCATAGTAAGGCAGGAAGTACCATTCGGGCACGATGTGTTCAGGTGTGACCAGCGGATCGGCCGGAATGAAATTGTCGGGCTCGCTCAACACGTCGGGGGCAAAAAACACGAGGATGGCGAAGAGCGTGGCGAAAGCGCCGAGCCCGACCAGATCCTTGACGGTGTAGTAGGGATGGAACGGGATCGTGTCCTGCGGCCCCTTCATGTCGACGCCGAGGGGGTTGTTCGAGTGCGTCGTGTGCAGCGCGATCAGGTGCATCGCAACGATGGCGAAGATGACGAAGGGCAGGAGATAGTGCAGCGCGTAGAAGCGGTTAAGCGTCGGATTGGCGACAGCGTAACCGCCCCACAGCCAGGTGGTGATGCTTTCGCCGATGCCGGGAACGGCGGTGAACAGGTTGGTGATGACGGTGGCCGCCCAGAAGCTCATCTGCCCCCAGACCAGCACGTATCCCATGAATGCGGTCGCCATCATCACGAAAAAGATCAGGCAGCCCGTCAGCCAGGTGATCTCGCGTGGGGTCTTGTATGAGCCGTAGTAAAAGCCGCGGAATATGTGGACATAGACGCAGGCGAAGAAGAGCGACGAACCCGTCTGGTGAACATAGCGCATGAGCCAGCCGTAATTTACATCCCGCATGATGCGCTCAACGCTGTCGAACGCGTCCGCGACGTTGGGCTGATACTGCATGGCCAGGAAAATGCCGCTGAAAATCATCACGACCAGGATGACGCCGGCGATCGAGCCGAAGTTCCACCAGTAGTTCAGGTTCCCCGGCATCGGATATTCGTAAAGCTGGTGCTGGGCGGCGGTGAAGATCGGGAAGCGCGCGTCGATCCAGCGGACGAAGCCGTTTTCCCAGCGGCGGGTTGCCATCGCCGTCTCCTCACCCGATGCGGATGTGCTCGTCATCGATGAACGTGTACTGGGGAACCGCGAGGTTGTTCGGCGCCGGCCCTTTGCGGATGCGCCCCGAGGTATCGAAGTGCGAGCCGTGGCAGGGGCAGAACCAGCCGTTGTACGCGCCGTGGGGATCGGTCGGGCGCTGGCCGCGGGGAATGCAGCCGAGGTGATTGCAGATCCCGACGACCACCAGCCATTCGGGCTTCAAGGTCCGCGCCGTATCCGGCTGAGGGTCCGGCAGCTTGCTCAGATCGACGCTGCGCGCCGCCGCGATCTCGGCCTCGGTGCGGTGGCGGATGAAGATCGGCTTGCCGCGCCAGACAACGGTGATGCTCTGTCCGGACTCGATCGGCGTCAGATCGACTTCGGTACTCGCCAGCGCCTGAACGTCGGCGGCCGGGTTGAGGCTGTCGATGAACGGCCAGACAAAGAAATTCAGGCCGGCGAACGCCGTCGCGACGGAAGTGACGAACAGGAACTGGCGGCGGCCCCAGCCGGCCTCGGCAGGCCCCAGATCGGCCATGTAGCGGGTGTCGAGAATCGCCTGAACGCGGGCGCGCTCCAACTCTTCCCGAGCTGTCAGCGGCCGGCCTTGAGGGGTCGGCTCCGGCGCGTGCCTGTCTGCCGTGTCCATATTCGGCCTCCCTGGTGATTTCTTGCTTTATGCGCCGCGGCTGCGATGCCGGTGCGCTTATGCCGTCTTGCTTCGACAGACTTGGCCAGAAAGCTAGCAGCGACCCGCTCGGGCCCGCAATTGACACAAAGTCGCACGAACAAACATAGAACAGCGGCTCATCGTCGCCGCTGGTTCGTTGTTCCTCATCCGTTCATTCGACCTTGTGTCAATTGTCCGGCGTTCTTCGACGTTGTTAGCCTTGCCGCTAGGACGACAACAAGAAGCACGGTCGCCGCTCGATTCAGACGACAAGCGGATGGCCGGCACAGGGAGGCAAGCGAATGGACAAGCCAGTTTCGGGCCGTGTCGCCGTGCTCGCGGCGGTGGCGGTGGCGGCGGGCATCGCCGGGGCGGCTACGTTCGCCTTCGCTCACGGCGACGTCCAGCCGCAGCCGGTCGATACCACCGGGCTGAAGCCGCTCGGCGACGAGTGGCTGGAGGAGAACCCCTACCGGGGCAACGAACTGGCCATCAAGATCGGCGAGCACGGCTACACCCAGAACTGCGCCCGGTGCCATGGCATTGCCGCGGTCTCCGGGGGACTGGCGCCGGACCTGCGGCTGCTCGATCCCGGCGCCGAGGGCGATGAATGGTTCATCCAGCGGACCCGCGACGGGTATTCGCAGAACGGCGTCAGCAAGATGCCGGCCTACAATGGCATCCTCAGCCAGGAGGCGATGTGGGCTATCCGCTCCTGGCTCGAAACAAAGCAGCAATAAGCGGCTGAAAGCGGCTTTCGTCGGACGGCGGCAGGATGGTCCTGCGTTGCCGGCGGCTCATGGGAGGAAGGAAGACGAGGAGATGAAGAGAACATACTTGGCGTTACGCTCGTCGGCTCTGGGTCTCGTCGCCGCCGCCGTGCTGGGCGGACCGCTCGCCGCCGGGGTCACCGACAAGGACCTGCGCGAGGCCGGGCAGAAGACCGACTCGGTCATCACCTACGGCATCGACCTGCGCAATCAGCGATTCAGCCCGCTCGACAAGATCAACCGCGACAACATCAAGGACATGGTGCCGGTCTGGTCGTTCTCATTCGGCGGCGAGAAACAGCGCGGCCAGGAATCCCAGGCCATCGTCTATGACGGGATGATCTACGTCACCGGCTCGTACTCGCGCGTCTTACGCCATCGATGCGGCCACCGGCGACGAGATCTGGGAGTACGACGCGCGCCTTCCCGAAGGGATCATGCCGTGCTGCGACGTCATCAACCGCGGGGTCGCGATCTACGGCGACAAGGTCTACTTCGGCACCCTCGACGCCAAGGTCGTGGCGCTGGACCGCAAGACCGGCAAGGTCGTCTGGAGCAAGAAGGTCGACGATTACAAGGAGGGCTACACGATCACCGCGGCCCCGATCATCGTCGACGGCAAGGTCATCATCGGCAACGCCGGCGGCGAGTTCGGCGTGGTCGGCCAGGTGCGGGCGCTGGACGCCGAGACCGGCAACATCGTCTGGGAACGGCCGACGGTCGAAGGCCATGTCGGCACCCTCAACGGCAAGCCGTCGACCATGACCGGCAAGCTCAACGCGAGCTGGGAGGGCGATCAGTGGAAGACCGGCGGCGGGGCGCCGTGGAACGCCATCACCTACGATCCGGATGCAAAGCTGATCTATGCCGGCTCGGGCAACGCCTCGCCGTGGAACTCGTGGATGCGCCCCGGCGACAACCTTTACACCGCGTCGAAGCTGGCGCTGAACCCGGACACCGGCGACATCGTCTGGGCCTATCAGAGCACGCCCCACGACGGCTGGGATTACGACGCTATCAGCGAGTTCATCCCGTTCGACATGCAGATGGACGGCAAGACCATCAAGGCCGGGGCATCGGCGGAGAAGAACGGCTTCTTCTACGTTCTCGACCGGACCAACGGCAAGGTCGTCAAGGCGTTCCCCTTCGTCCACAACATCACCTGGGCGAACGGGCATCGACGAGAAGACCGGCAAGCCGATTATGGTGCCCGAGAACCGGCCGCCGGCGCCGACGGAACTGACCGGCGATCTCAAGGGCAGCCCGGTCTTCACCGTTCCGTCGTTCCTGGGCGGCAAGAACTGGAACCCGATGGCCTACAGCCCCGACACCGGCTGGTTCTACGTCCCGGCCAACGAGTGGGGCATGAACATCTGGAACGAGCCGGTGAACTACAAGAAGGGCGCGGCCTTCCTCGGCGCCGGCTTCACCATCATGCCGGTCTTCGATGACCACATCGGCGCCCTGAAGGCGATCGATCCGAAGACGGGCGAGGTCAAGTGGGAGGTCAAGAATCGTTCGCCGCTGTGGGGCGGCGTGCTTGCGACCAAGAGCGGGCTGGTCTTCACCGGCACTCCGGAGGGCTATCTCGTCGCCTACGACGCGAAGACCGGCGAAGAGGTTTGGAAGTTCCAGACCGGCTCCGGCGTCGTCTCCTCGCCGGTGACCTGGGAGAAGGACGGTGAGCAGTACATCGGCGTCACCTCGGGCTGGGGCGGCGCCGTGCCGCTGTGGGGGGGAGAGGTCGCCAAGTACGTCAAGGAGCTCAACCAGGGCGGCAGCTTCTGGGTCTTCAAGCTGCACAAGAGCACCTAGGCGGCTGGTCGACGAGGGAGTCGACCAGGGGCGGACGTCCTCCCCGTCCGCCCGCCGCCCGCATTAGGTATCGCGCGCAACAGCCGGCCGCTTGCCCAAACCCTCCGGCGCGGCCGAATGGCGAGGATGACATGACCCCAAAACCGACATCGCCGATAACCCCGGTTCAAAGGTTCTTCCACTCCGCGGGCCGCGCCCGATTCGCGCGGTCCGCTGCCGGGCCGCGACGCTCCGCCGCCGCTCTCCGGGCGGCCGTGTTCCTGCTTGGCGCCGTCGTCGTGGCGGCCCCGTGGCGCGGCGCCGTCGCCCAGGAGCTCGACAAGGGCGAGCGGGTATTCAAGAAGTGCCAGGCCTGTCACTCGCTCGACCCTGCCCAGCAGACCGACAAGGGGCCGACCTTGCACGGCGTATTCGGCCGCAAGGCCGGCACCGCGCCGGGCTTCGCCTACTCCGAGGCGATGAAGGCGGCGAACGTCGTCTGGACCGAGGAAACGCTGGAGGCGTTCCTCGCCGACTCCCAGGCCGTCGTTCCCGGCAACACCATGAACTTCTCCGGCCTGCGCAAGCCGGAAGATCGCACCGCCGTCATCGCCTACCTGCGCGAGGCGACGAAGTAGGGGAAGCGTTCCGGCGGCGGTCCTGTCCCCGTCAGCGGCTGCGGCGGCGAGGGCCGGCCTTCTTCACCTTCGCCTTTGCCTTCGCTTTTTCCGGGGCGCCCCAGCCGGCGCGGGCGGCTATGGCCGGCGCCACCCCCGGCTTCTCCAGCCCGAGGTCGGCGGCCTCCAGCCGGCGGATCTCGTCGCGTAGCCGCGCCGCCTCCTCGAATTCGAGCTCGGCAGCCGCCGTGCGCATCCGCTTTTCCAGATCGGCGATGTGGCTTTGCAGGCTCTTGCCGACGAGATGGACGTCGCCGGACGCTCCCGTATCGACGGTGAGGTAGTCCTGCTCGTAGACGCTCTGGAGGACGTCGGAGATGCCCTTGCGGACGCTCTCCGGCGTAATCCCGTGCTCGGCGTTGTAGGCCATCTGCCGCTCGCGCCGGCGGCTGGTCTCGTCCAGCGCGTAGGTCAGCGACTCGGTCATCGTGTCGGCGTAGAGCACGACCCGGCCGTCGAGGTTGCGCGCCGCCCGGCCGATGGTCTGGATCAGGCTGGTCTTGGAGCGGAGGAAGCCCTCCTTGTCGGCGTCGAGAATGGCGACCAGCGCGCACTCGGGAATGTCGAGGCCCTCGCGCAGCAGGTTGATGCCGACGAGCACGTCGAAGGCGCCGAGGCGCAGGTCGCGGATGATCTCGATGCGCTCCAGGGTGTCGATGTCGGAGTGCATGTAGCGCACCCGCAGGCCCTGCTCGTGGAGGTACTCGCTGAGGTCCTCAGCCATCCGTTTGGTCAGGGTCGTGACCAGGGTCCGCTGGCCGCGCGCCGCCACCGCCTTGACTTCGCCCAGCAGGTCATCGACCTGATGTTCGACCGGGCGGACGAAGCAAGGCGGGTCGATCAGCCCGGTCGGCCGGACCACCTGCTCGACGACAACGCCGCCGGTCCGCTCGATTTCCCACGGTCCAGGCGTCGCCGAGACGAAGATCGTCGGCGGCCGCATCGCTTCCCACTCCTCGAACTTCAGCGGGCGGTTGTCGATGCACGACGGCAGGCGGAAACCGAAGTCGGCGAGCGTCGACTTGCGATTGTAGTCGCCGCGGTACATGCCGCCGATCTGCGGCACCGTGACGTGGCTCTCGTCGACGATAAGAACGGCGTTGTCAGGCAGGTACTCGAACAGCGTCGGCGGCGGCTCGCCGGGGTTGCGGCCGGTGAGGTAGCGCGAGTAGTTCTCGATCCCGTTGCAGACGCCGGTCGTCTCCAGCATCTCGAGGTCGAACGTCGTCCGCTCCTGCAGCCGCTGCGCCTCGATCAGCTTGCCCTCGGCGACGAAGCGGTCGATCTGCTCTCTGAGTTCGGCCTTGATGCGCGGCATTGCCTGCTGCAGCGTCGGCCGCGGCGTGACGTAATGGCTGCTGGGATAGACGGTGATCGCGTCCAGCGTCCCGACCTTCTCGCCGGTCAGCGGGTCGATCTCCCAGATCCCCTCGATCTCGTCGCCGAACATCGACAGCCGCCAGGCCCGATCCTCGAGATGCGACGGATAGACTTCGAGAACATCACCGCGCGCGCGGAAGGCGCCGCGGACGAAGTTGATGTCGCTGCGCTTGTACTGCAGCTCGACCAGGCGGCGGATGATCTCGCGCCGCTCGACCCGTTCGCCGGCGGCGAGCGTCAGGACCATCTGCGCGTAGGTTTCGACCGCGCCGATGCCGTAGATGCACGAAACCGAGGCGACGATGATCACGTCGTTGCGCTCGAGCAGCGCGCGGGTGGCGGCGTGACGCATCCGGTCGATCTGCTCGTTGATCGAGGAATCCTTCTCGATGTAGGTGTCGGTGCGCGGGACGTAGGCTTCCGGCTGGTAGTAGTCGTAGTACGAGACGAAGTATTCAACAGCGTTCTCGGGGAAGAACCCTTTCATCTCGGCGTAGAGCTGGGCCGCCAGCGTCTTGTTCGGCGCGAGCACGAGGGTTGGCCGCTGGATGTTCTCGATCACCCTGGCGACGGTGAAGGTCTTGCCCGAGCCGGTGACGCCGAGCAGCACCTGGTCGCGCTCGCCCGCGCCCAGACCCTCGGTCAGCGCGACGATGGCCTGCGGCTGATCGCCGGCCGGGGCGTAGGACGAGACCAGTTTCAGCGGACGCTCGAGCGGCACCGGCGGACGCTTCGCCGGCATGAAGATGGCTGGGTTGGTGAAGGCGACCATGGGTTCGGTATAGGCGGATCACTCGCCGGGAACCAGTGCCCGTTGATGTCTGCGCCCCCTGCTGAGAGCGCCGGGCGCGCGCAAGACTGCTGCGTGCAAGGGCGCAAAAAGCGTGGGGCGCCCTGTCGGGCGCCCCGTATCTCGCAGCCTAATCCAGCTCAAATGTGACGAAGATCACACGTTAGTCGGGAATCTTGTTCATTTTCATGCAGCTGGCGTACGCATCCGTTCCCGGCGAGTATCCCTTCTTCGTGCAGACCTCTTGCGCCGAGGTGCAGCCTGCAAGCACCGCCAATGTCATCAAAACGAGTAACCAGCGCATCCGCGTTTCCTCCCTTTTAAAGCTCATTGCGAGCCTATTGGCATCACGCAGATTACTCTGGATGCCAGTTACCGATATACTTAATTTTCATGACAGCAGTTCAGGGCAAGTTAACTTATGTGCTGGATCTCCGCGTCCGGACGATATTGCTGCGGCTGTCGAGTCATGCCGGCGAAGCCGGCCGCTCCGACACGTCTTAAGTGGCCGCCACTTGCGGGGTTGCGGGTGCTTTCGTCGGACCCTAAGGTGCCGGCGCTGTCCACACTTTAACTCCGGCGGGTTCCCATGGCCTTTCTCGCGCAACGTCTCGGTCGGATCAAGCCGTCGCCCACGATCGCGGTGACCCAGAAGGCGGCCGATCTGAAAGCCCAGGGGCGCGACGTCATCGGCCTCGGCGCCGGGGAGCCGGACTTCGACACGCCCGACCACATCAAGGCCGCGGCCAAGGCGGCGATCGATCGGGGCGAAACCAAGTACACGGCCGTTGCCGGCACGCCGGCGCTGCGTCAGGCCATCTCGGCGAAGTTCAAGCGCGAGAACGATCTCGACTACACGCCTGAGCAGATCACGGTGAACTGCGGCGGCAAGCAGACGATCTACAACGCCATCGTCGCCACCGTCGAAGCGGGCGACGAGGTCGTCATCCCGGCGCCATACTGGGTGTCCTACCCCGACATCGTCCTGCTCGCCGAGGGCCAGCCGGTGATCGTGCCGTGCCCGGCGGAGCGCAACTTCAAGCTCGATCCCGGCGACCTCGACCGCGCCATCACGCCCAGGACCAAGTGGCTGATCCTGAATTCGCCGTCGAACCCCACCGGCGCCGCCTACACCGCCGCGGAAATGAAGGCGATCACCGACGTGCTCGTTCGTCACCCCCACGTCTGGGTGATGACCGACGACATCTATGAGCACATCGTCTACGACGACTTCACCTTCGTCACCCCGGCGCAGGTCGAACCGCGTCTGTACGAGCGGACGCTGACGATGAACGGCTGTTCGAAGGCCTATGCGATGACCGGCTGGCGGGTCGGCTGCGGGGCTGGGCCCATCGAGCTGATCAAGGCGATGAACAAGGTCCAGTCGCAGAGCACCACGCATACCAGCTCGATCTCCCAGGCCGCCGGCGTCGCCGCGCTGAACGGACCGCAGGATTTCATCGCGGAAAACAACCGCGTCTTTCGCGAGCGCCGCGACATGGTCGTCGCCATGCTCAACGACGCTCCCGGCCTCTCCTGCCCGACGCCGGAGGGCGCCTTCTACGTCTATCCGTCGTGCGCCGGCGTGATCGGCAAAACCACGCCAGGCGGCCAGATCGTCCGCACCGACGACGACTTCATCACCTACCTTCTGGAGGCGGAAGGCGTCGCTGCGGTCCAGGGTTCCGCCTTCGGGCTTTCGCCCTGCTTCCGCGTCTCCTACGCGACCGCCACCGATCTGCTGAAAGAGGCCTGCGTGCGCATCCGCCAGGCCTGCACCGCCCTCGTCTGAGCGTCGGGTTTTGCGCTTGATTCACCGTCTTGAGGCGGTAGGCTGACGCCATAACGTCATGTGGTGCGTCCGCGCGCCCGCCAAAAAGTCATGCCCCGGGAGAACGCTCGTGAGCACGAAATCGCCATCGCCACCGCGCTGCGCGGCGCTCGTCGGCCCGTACCTCAGCGGCAAGACCTCGCTGCTGGAAAGCATCCTGTCGCTCACCGGGGCGACGACCCGCAAGGGCAGCGTCCGCGACGGCAACACCGTCGGCGACGCCTCGGCTGAAGCCCGCGCGCGGCAGATGAGCACCGAGCTCAATGTGGCTGTGACCGAGTATCTTGACGAAACCTGGACGTTTCTCGACTGCCCAGGCAACATCGAGCTGATTCAGGAGTCCTACAGCGCCCTCCTTGCCGCCGATATCGCTGTCCTGGTCTGCGAGCCGGCGCCGGAGAAGATCCTGACGGTGGCGCCGCTGCTTCGCTTTCTCGACGAGAACGGCATCCCCCACATCGTCTTCATCAACAAGATGGACCTGGCAGAGACAAGCGTGCGCGGCACGCTCGAGGCACTGCAGGGGCTGTCGACCCGGCCGCTGGTCTTGCGCGAGATCCCGCTGCGCGAGACGCAGGAGGAGATCACCGGCTTCGTCGACCTCGTCAGCGAGCGCGCCTTCCGCTGGACGCCGGGTCAGCGCTCGGAGCTCATCTCCGTGCCCGAGGAGGCGACCGAGCAGGAGCAGGAAGCGCGCCGGGAAATGCTGGAAGCGATCGCCGACTTCGACGACGATCTGCTCGAGAAATTGCTCGAGGACGTGGTCCCTTCGACCGACGAGATCTACGCCGGGCTGAGCCGCGACCTCGCCCAGGATCTGATCGTCCCGGTGTTCTTCGGTTGCGCCGAGTCGATGCACGGCGTCAACCGGCTGATGAAGGCGCTGCGTCATGAGGCGCCCGAACCGGCCGCAACCGCGGCGCGCCTCGACGTTCCCGACGCGGACGAGCCGTGCGCGCGGATCTTCAGGAGCGTTCATGCCGCCCACACCGGCAAGCTGTCCTATGTGCGGGTCTGGCGCGGCGAGATCACCGACGGCACGACCCTGAACGGCGAGCGGGTGAGCGGCGTTAGCCGGCTGGTCGGCGCCCGGCTGGAGAAGAGGGCCGGCGCGGAAGCCGGCGAAGTGGTCGCACTTGGCCGCCTCGACAACGCCACGACCGGAGCCCTGCTGTCGCCGAGCGGCAAACTCACCGGCCCGCCGTGGCCGGCGCCGCTGAAGCCGCTGTTCGCGCTGGCGGTGCATGCCGAGCAGCGCGCCGATGAAGTGAAGCTCACCAGCGCTCTCGCCCGCCTTGTCGAGGAAGACCCGTCGCTGTCCTTCGGGCACGATCCGGACACCGGCGAGATGCTGCTGTGGGGCCAGGGCGAGATGCACTTATCGATCGCGCTGGACCGGCTGCGCAACCGCTACAACGTCCAGATGGTCTCGCACCGGCCGCAGATCCCCTACAAAGAGACGATCCGCGCCGCGGTCAGTCAGCACGCCCGGCACAAGAAACAGTCCGGCGGTCACGGCGAGTTCGGCGATGTCAACATCGACATCAAGCCGCTCCCGCGCGGCAGCGGCTTCGCTTTTTCCGACTCGATCACCGGCGGCGTTGTTCCCAAGCAGTACATCCCGGCGGTCGACGCCGGGGTGCGCGAATACATGAACCGCGGCCCCCTCGGCTTTTCCGTGGTCGATGTCGCCGTGACCTTGACCGACGGCCAGTTCCACACCGTCGACAGCTCCGACATGGCCTTCCGCAAGGCGGCCCAGCAGGCAATGCGCGAGGGCATGCCGAAGTGCAATCCGGTCATCCTCGAGCCGATTTTCAACTTCAAGATTTCGGTGCCGTCGGAGTTCACCTCGCGGATACAGCGGCTGGTCAGCGGCCGGCGCGGCCAGATCCTCGGCTTCCAGGCGCGCACCGACTGGCAGGGCTGGGACGAGGTCTCGGTGCTGCTGCCCCAGGCGGAGATGTACGACCTGATCATCGAGCTGCGCTCGGCGACGCTGGGGGTCGGCACCTTCGAGTGGAGCTTCGATCACCTGCAGGAGCTGACCGGCCGACTCGCCGACGACGTCATCGCTCAGCGCGCGGCGCAGCAGGCGTCCTGACAAACGCGCGCTGCGCGTCGACCGGGATCCGACCACGAACGACGCGAAGGGATCCCGGTGAACGCGGTCGTCGCATACTTTTCGAGCCTGTCGCCGATCTACGCGGGGAGCCTCGCCAGTCTGATCGCGAGCCTCGCCACCGGCCTCGGCGCTCTGCCGGTCCTGCTGATCCGGACAGCGTCGCGCCGTCTCCAGGACGTCCTGCTCGGCGGCTCGGCCGGCATCATGCTGGCCGCCGTCTCGTTCTCGTTGATCATCCCCGGCCTGGACGCGGGATCGGCGCAAATGGGCAGCGTGCTGGGCGGCGGCATCCTCGTCGGCCTCGGAATGATTGTCGGCGCGGGCGGCATCTGGCTTGCCCACCGCTACCTGCCGCACGAGCATTTCTTCCTGGATCATGAGCATCACTCCCCAAGTGCGGTGCGGCGCATTTGGCTCTTCGTCTTCGCCATCACCCTGCACAATTTCCCGGAAGGCGCGGCGGTCGGAGTCGGCTTCGGCGGCGGCAACGTCGCCAACGGCCTCGCGCTGATGGGAGGGATCTTCCTGCAGAACCTGCCCGAGGGTTTCGTCGTCGCCCTGGCGCTCCTCAGCCTCAACTACAGTCGCGTTAACGCCGTGCTGGTCGCGCTCGCGACCGGCGTCGTCGAGACGTTCGGCGGGCTGACCGGCGCGTGGTTCGTCTCGTTGTCGCAGACCTTTCTGCCCATAGGGCTGTCGGGAGCGGCGGGCGCCATGCTGTTCGTCATCAGCCACGAGATCATCCCCGAGACCCACGGCAACGGCCACGAGTCCGAGTCCACCTTCGGCCTGGTGGCCGGCTTCGCGGTCATGATGATCCTCGACGTTCTCACCGCCGGGCTCGTCTGATTGCGGCGCAGAAAAAAAGCCGGGCTAAAAAGCCCGGCTCAAGTCCAACAGGGAGGCTTCACGTCTGGGAGACGTAGGACCCGTTCGGAAACGAGCCCCTTTTTCGAGCGTTGCACTCGAAAACCATGAAACTCTTCGGTGTCACGATCAACTCGATTGCTGCACCGCAACACCATAGTTCGCTTATATAGCGCCACTCACGCGACGTTGCAAACCAAAAAATGTGCACTGCACATATGCGGTACGCGCATGACGGCTGAGGCCTGGAGGCAATTTTTGCCAGCCGACTTTTCGCTGTTGTGGCGAAAGTGGTGAGTGCCGGCCGGCGTCGGAGGTTGCCGCGATTTGCCGCCTTGCCGGAACCAGCAGCGAGGTAGTGCATATGCAGAAGGTGCGCACAACTGGGCCAGGCTTCGGTCGGGCGAAGCGGCGGGCGCGGCAGGGACAAGTGGCCGACGCGTCGGCCGGTGCGCTGGTCGAAGTGGAGGTGACCCGGCTCGGCCGCCGCGGCGATGGCCTGGCCGTCGGCCCCGATGGGGAAACGTTGTTCATTCCCAAGAGCCTGCCGGGCGATCGGCTGCGGGTGCGGCCCGGCCCGGCCCACGGCGACGGCCAGACCGCCGCAATCGTCGACATTCTCCAGCCCGGCCCCGGCCGGACCGCGCCGCCGTGCCCCCACTTCGACCGGTGTGGCGGTTGCGCCCTGCAGCATCTTCGCGACGACGACTATATCGGCTGGAAGGTCGGGCAGCTGCGGCTGGCGCTGGACCGGGCCGGCTTCGGCGGCTCGCGGTAGCGCCGCCGGTGCGCATCCCGCCCGGCGCCCGCCGGCGCGCGACCTTCACCGCCGTCCGGGCGGCCGCGGCCGGGTCTCGCGTCCGCATCGGCTTCGCCGCCGCCCGCAGCCACGACATCGTCGATCTGGCCGTCTGTCCGGTGGTCGATCCGGAGATCGCGGCTCTCATCGCGAAAGTGCGCGATGTCCTCGCCGACACGCTCGCGCCCGGCGGCCAGACGCGGGTCGCGGTCAGCCGGCTCGACAGCGGCCTCGATGTCGTCTTCGACTGGCCGGAACCGCCGCCGTTGGAGCTGCGCCAACGCTGGTCCCGCTTTGCCGGCGACGCCGGGCTGGCCCGGCTCTCGTGGCGGCGCGGCCCGACGGCGCCGGCCGAACCTGTCGTCCAGCACCGCCCGGCCGTCGTCGTTTATGCCGGGACCGCCGTCGCCGTTCCGCCAGGCGCCTTTCTGCAGGCCAGCAGCCTTGGCGAAGCCGCGCTCAGCGAAGCGGTGCTCGCGGCAACGGCGCAGGTGCACGCCGTCGCCGATCTGTTCTGCGGCCTCGGCGCCTTCACCCTTCCGCTTGCCGCCGCAGGGAAGAAGGTTCACGCCGTCGACGCCGATGGCGCGGCCGTTGCGGCGCTGTCCGTGGCCGCGCGCGGCCTGCCCCGGATCACGACCGAAGTGCGCAATCTCTTCGCCCGACCGCTGGAGCCGGACGAATGCGGCCGGTTCGATGCGGTGGTGTTCGATCCGCCGCGGGCCGGCGCCCGCGCCCAGGCGGCGGCATTGGCGACATCCGACGTGGCCGTGGCGGTCGCGATCTCGTGCAATCCCGAGACCTTCATCCGCGACGCGCGGATCCTCGCCGCCGGCGGCTTCCGCCTCGAGACCGTGACGCCGGTCGACCAGTTCCTCTGGTCGCCGCATCTCGAACTCGCCGCCGATCTTCACGCGCTGAGCCTTCGCGCCCGACCCTCTTCAGGCGTCCCTCGCCAGCGGCCGCGGCTTGACCTACTTTCGCTAACAGCCGATGGGTTCGGCTGGGAGGAAACATGGACGAGCACGCTCAGGACGACGCCCGCGCACTCAACGCCGAGCGCCGCCGGCTCGAGAACCAGCGCCGCGGCACAGAGAACTGGCGGCAGTGGGGGCCTTATCTCTCGGAGCGGGCGTGGGGGACGGTCCGCGAGGACTACGGCGCCGGCGGCGACGCCTGGGGGTTTCTGCCGCACGAGCATGCCCGGTCGCGTGCCTACCGCTGGAACGAGGACGGCCTCGGCGGCATCTGCGACGAGAACCAGATCCTGTGCTTTGCGCTGGCCCTGTGGAACGGCCGCGACCCGATCCTCAAGGAACGGGCGTTCGGCCTGACCGGGGTCGCAGGGCAATCGCGGCGAGGACGTCAAGGAGGTCTACTTCTACCTCGACGCCACGCCCAGCCACAGCTACCTGCGCTATCTCTACAAGTATCCGCAGACGCCGTTTCCCTACGCGCGAGCTGGTCGAGGAAAACGCGCAGCGCGACCGTCTCGACCCGCCGTACGGGCTGCTGGAGGCCGGCGCGTTCGCCGAAAGCCGCTACTTCGACATCGAGGTGACCTACGCCAAGGCCGGAGTCGACGAGATCCACATCCGGATCGAGGCCGCCAACCGCGGTCCCGAGACGGCCGAGCTGCACCTCCTGCCGACGCTCTGGTTCCGCAACACCTGGTCGTGGGGCGTCGCAGGGAGCGAATTGGGGGGCCACGGGGCGGGCGAGGCGGAAGTTCACGCGGGTCGCAACGGCGACCTGCGGCCGGAGATCCGCGCGCAGAGCGCGCCGCTGGGTGCAGCCTGGTGCGTGCGCGCCGATCACTCCGGCCTCGGCCACTACTTCCTCTACGGCCGGCAGGCCGCCGAGGAGCTGTTCTGCGAAAACGAAACCAACAGTCGCCGGCTGTTCGGCATCGCCAACGCCGGTGCTTCGGCCAAGGACGGCTTCCATGACCGGATCGTCGGCGGCGATGTCAGCGCCGTCAGTCCGGCAAGGACGGGCAGCAAGTTCGCCGCCTGGCACGGCTACGACGTGCCCGCCGGGCAAAGCGTCCGCCTCGACCTGGTGCTGTCGGCGAAGTCGATGTCGACCCCGTTTACCCGGAGCGCAACGGTGTTCTCGGCCCGCAGGCACGAGGCCGACCGGTTCTTCTCCGAGCTGCAGCCGGCGGCCGGCGACGAAGACCGGCGCATCCTTCGCCAGGCGCTGGCCGGCGCCATCTGGACCAAACAGTTCTATCACTACGACGTCGAGCGCTGGCTGCAGGGCGACCTCTTTACGCCGCCGGCGAGCCGACTCGGCGGCCGCAACCGCGGCTGGAAGACGCTGAAGGCGCACGACGTGATCTCGATGCCGGACGCCTGGGAGTACCCCTGGTTCGCCGCCTGGGATCTCGCCTTTCACTGCAGCGCGCTGGCCCTGATCGACGTGGATTTCGCCAAGGATCAGGTCGAGCTGATGCTCTCGGAGCGCTACCTCCACCCCAACGGGCAGATCCCGGCCTACGAGTGGAACTTCGGCGACGTCAATCCTCCGGTGCACGCCATGGCCGCGCTCAAGGCCTTCCGCGCCGAACGAGTGCAGCGCGGCGCGGGCGACCACGCCTTCCTCAAGCGGGTGTTCCACAAACTCCTGCTCAACTACGCCTGGTGGATCAATCGCAAGGATGCCGACGGGCAGAACGTTTTCGAGGGCGGCTTCCTTGGCCTTGACAACATCTCCGTCACTGACCGGTCGCATCCGCTGCCCTTCGGCTACAGCCTGAAGCAGGCCGACGCCACCGGCTGGATGGCGATGTTCGCGCTGGACATGACCGTGATCGCGCTGGAATTGACCGCGGTCGATCCCGAATACGAAGATATCGCGATCATGACGTATGAGCAGTTCCTCGCCATCGGCGACACGATCGGCGGTCACAGCGGCGCCGGAGTGTCCCTGTGGGATCCGGAGAGCGGCTTTTTCAAGGATCTGATCGTGACCCCCGACGGCTCGGTGCGGCGGATCGACGTCTACTCGATGGTCGGCCTGATCCCGCTGTTCGCCACCGAGGTGGTCGACCGACGGCTCATCGCCCATGCCCCGCGCTTCGAGCAGCGCCTGCACGCGCACAAGAGCGGCCTGTTTCAGGGTCACTACATCTGCGCCTGCCCGGATGCGGAGAATGAACGCGGCGAGCATCTGCTGGCGCTGGTCGATCACACGATGCTGCCGAGGATCCTTTCTCGCCTGCTCGACGAAAAGGAGTTCCTTTCGGCTTATGGCGTGCGCAGCGTCAGCAAGATCCACGCGGAACGGCGCAATCTCGGCAACCTGCCGGGGATCGGCGAGGCGATTATCGAGTACGTTCCGGGCGAGTCGACATCGCCGATGTTCGGCGGCAACTCCAACTGGCGCGGGCCGGTGTGGCTGCCGGTGAACTACCTCCTGATCCAGTCGATCGAGCGGTTTCACCGCTTCCTCGGCGAGAACTTTCGCGTTGCGGTGCCGTGCCTCGGCGGCCGCGAGCTCAATCTTGGCGAGATCGCCACCCTGATCGCCGAGCGGATCGTCGACATGTACCGCCGCCCTGGCGACGGGGATGGGGATGGGGCAGTGCCGGCGCTGGCCGGTCAGGCGCCATTCGCCGAGGATCCGCACTGGCGCGAGTTGCTGCTGTTCTACGAATACTTCCATGCCGAAACCGGGCAGGGCCTCGGCGCGGCGCACCAGACGGGCTGGACGGCGCTGATCGCCAATCTCGTCATGCGCCGCTACCGCCGCGACATCCCCGCCTACTGGCGCGGCGCGCAGGGCTCAGGGGCACCGGCCGCGCCTCCGGATCCGAGCTACCGGCCGATTCCTGAGCGGGCGGACGAGGCGCTCGTTGATCTCGCCGCCGCAGTCGGTACCCTTGTTCTTCCAAAGGACGCGCCGTCAGATTTTTCCGGCAGCGTTCGATACGGCCCGAGGAGGCAAACATGGTTGCGAGAACGACGACGGGGTTTGGGAACCGAGCGACGTATGAGGGAATGGACAGCCAGGACGACAGGGTCAGCCGCGCTGTAAGGAGCGCCCGTGGCGGCCGGATCGACTGGGGGCAAGCATACGCAAATTACGCGGAGGCCGCCAAGCACACCGCTCATGCGTCCGCCAATAAGGTGCCCCTGTTTCCGACGCCGCGCCCGACGGCCGTGGATCGCCAGCTGCATATTGAACGGCTTGCGACCGCGCTGAGCAATGGAACCGCCAAGGACAAGCTCGTAGAAATGGTCGACGCGGATGTCCTTCGCAGGACTGGCGTCGATATTGGCGGCAAGTTCTTCGCGAACGGCGAGACGTTCGGCGTTCGGGTGCCGGTTTCCGGTTACTTCAGTCCCGAGTTCACTCTCTTTGTTCGCAAGTTGATGCTCAAGGGCGCCCGCATCGTCCCCATCACGGAACACGGAGAAGAGCCCGTCCTTACGGCGTGACCACAGTTGCTCCGTTTGCCGACCCGGCGTTGAACGCGCTGCAGATCACGGAAGGAATCGCCCGTCTGGGCCGGCAGTTCCTCACGCCCGCCCAGCGCGACAGGTACGATGAAAGGCGTAACGCCGCTGTAGCGCAAGGCGCCGAGGCCGTTCCTCCCGAGATGGACCCGGTCGGCGAGTACACCAGCTTCCTGCAAAACCCGACGAGCCTGCGCGACCTCGTTCGCGACAGCTATCCCCGTCCCAAGCAAGGCGAGGGCGTTCGGGAGGATTTCGCGGCGCGCCTCCATCCCGACTTGGTGGCGTTCGATACGTTCGCCGGCATGGCCTGGGTCGGCGGCGGCGGAGCGATCGGCCTTCGGAAATAACACGCGCGACTGGGGGCTGCTCGAGGCGTTCGTCAAGGGCGGCAAGCCGGTGGCGTGCATCTGCTACGGCTCGATCGCTCTTGCCCAGGTCAGGGATTCGCTTACGGGCGCTTACCTTCTGCGAGGTCATTTCGCAACCGGCCACGGTGACGCCGACAATTACACCGAGAACACGGCGACCATGAACCCGGACGGCACCTACTATCCGTCCATTAGCGGTGCTGCGCCGATCAACCTCAGCGACATGCTAAAGCAGGCGATCGGGCCGGAGGACGGAGGATATGTCATGGAGCTCGGTCAGGCGCCCATGGCGGTTATGAGCGGCGGCGCGATCATCACTGGCAACACCGTGGAGGATGGAGACAGTGCGGCGGACCTGTTGCTGGCCAGCCGGCTGGGTGATCTGAAAGGCGACTACTTCATCGCTGGCGACGGGCGCGGACGCCATTTGACAAAGGACGACCCTGCGGTCGAGCGCATCGCGCAACTGTGAAGGGGCGGGGGCCGCGTCATGGCGACGACCGTGCTCCTACGCCAAGCGCGACAAGACCTTCTCCACGAGGACGAAGACGGCGATGGCCGCGACCCGGGATAGGTTCATGAGCCCGGCGCCCGGCCGCAGCCTATGGTATAGTCGCCTGGACCGACAGACGTGGCGGCATGATCCAGGCCACGCAGGGAACGACGGGGACGGCGACAGCGGGTTATGCGCCTGCATGCGGACCTTGCCGAACGGGCCGTGAGTTTCGCCGACGAGGCGGAGTGGACGGCGTCGCCGATTTCCGGCGTCGAGCTGCGGATGCTCGAGCGCGACGGCGACGAGGCGGCGAGGGCGACCAGCATCGTCCGCTATCGGCCGAACACCCGGCTTAGGAGCCATGAGCACGCGCCGGGTGAGGAGATCCTGGTCCTGAACGGCGCATTCGCCGACGAAGCTGGTGCGTATTC
Source organism: uncultured Alphaproteobacteria bacterium (assembly GCA_963789785.1). Classification (GTDB taxonomy): domain Bacteria; phylum Pseudomonadota; class Alphaproteobacteria; order Rhodospirillales; family Defluviicoccaceae; genus JAEULH01. The sequence goes on from CAWBNC010000031.1 coordinate 92,106, forward strand.
GCGCGGGACCTACGTCCGCAACCCGCCGGGATCGGAATTCGAGTCGTGGAGCGAAGGCGGCTGTGTCCTTTTTGTCAAGCTGCGTCAGTTTCACCCCGACGATCGTGCGCGGGTCGTCGTCGATACCCACGCAGAGGAGTGGTTTCCCGGCCTGTCGCGGGGCATCGGCGTACTGCCGCTGCACGGCTTCGGCAGCGAGCGCGTCTCGCTGGTGCGTTATGCGCCCCAGAACTCGGTTTGCTCCCCATGATCATCCCGGCGGCGAGGAGATCCTGGTGGTGGACGGCGCCGTCGAGGACGAGGAGGGCCGCTACGCGGCCGGTTCCTGGCTGCGCAATCCGCCGTGCAGCCGGCATGCGCCGTTCAGCCTCGAAGGCTGCCTGCTTTATGTGAAGATCGGCCATCTTCCGGCGGTCGTCGCATAAGCCGGACGTGCAGAGGTGGCCGCCCGTCGCAGATGCTTTCCAAAGAGCGGGACGTAGACGGGACAGATCGTGTGCTAGCTAAAGGCCGCGGGCCGTCGCCGCTTGTCACCACTGCGGACGGGGTCTATAAGGCCGCGTCCCTGCGGCAGGCGCACGCTTGGCGCCGGTGGACACAAGCACCGCCTGACGGGGCTTGCACGAGCGGATTTCCAATTGATCGCAAGAAAAAGGGGACTATGGCCATGGCCGCGGAACGGACGCTGTCCATCATCAAGCCCGACGCGACGGCGCGCAATGTGACCGGAAAGATCATCGCCATGTTCGAAGAGGGCGGATTGCGGGTGGTCGCGCAAAAGCGGCTGCACCTGACAAAGGCGATGGCCGAGCAGTTCTACGCCGTGCATGCCGAGCGCTCATTTTATGAAGAGCTGGTGGAATACATGATGTCGGGACCGGTGGTCGCGCAGGTTCTCGAAGGCGAGAACGCCATCGCGCGCAACCGCGAGATCATGGGGGCGACCAACCCGGCCAGTGCCGTCGGGGGGACCGTGCGCCACGCCTTCGGCCAGAACGTGCAGGAAAACGCCGTACACGGGTCGGACTCGCCGGAAAACGCGGCGAACGAGATCAGCTTTTTCTTCAGCGATATCGAGATCGTCGGCTAAGGCGCTTCCTGCGTTACACCCGCGGCGGCTTATCCCCGCGGGTTGGTCAGCGACACTTCGTCATGGGCCGCGCCGAGAACGCAAACGCGGGCGCCCACGACGCGCACCCGCGCCTCGGCGATCAGGCGGACAGCCAGCGGGTAGATCCGGTGTTCCTCGCTGAGAACCCGGGCTGCGAGGCTGTCGGGATCGTCATCGTCGAAAACGGGAACGACGGCCTGGACGATGATCGGCCCGTCGTCCATGGCCGGGCGCACGAAGTGCACGGTGCAGCCGCTGAAGCGGGCTCCGTACGCGAGGACCTGCTCGTGCACGTGCAAACCGCGGAAGGCCGGAAGCAGCGACGGGTGGATGTTGATCAGGCGGTCCCACCAGGTCTCGACGAACGCGCCGGTGAGCAGCCGCATGAAGCCGGCAAGACAGACAAGGTGGCAGTCTGACGCGCGCAGCGTTTCGGTGAGCGCCCGCTCGAACGCTTCGCGCGAGGGGTAGGCTGTGTGCTCGACCACCCGGGTCGCAAGACCTGCCGCCGCCGCCCGCTCGAGGCCGTAGGCGCCCGCGATGTTGGAGATGACGAGCACGATCTCGGCGGGGTAATCGGACTGGTCCGCCGCCTCGATGAGCGCCTGCAGGTTGCTGCCGCGGCCGGAAATCAGCACCCCGATCCGAAGTCTCGGCCCACCCGTCACCGCGACCATGCCTGCTCGGCGTTGCGTATGATGACGGCCGGCCCGTCATCGCCGCGATGGACGACGCGGCCCGCTCTGAACACCGTCTCGCCCGCTCGCTCGAAAGCGGCGGCGACGGCCTCGGCCCGATCGGCGGCGGCGATGCAGATCATGCCGAGCCCGCAGTTGAACGTCCGGGCCATCTCCGCCACCGGCAGACGCGCCGTGCTCTTGAGCCAGCCCATGGCCGAGGGCAGCGGCCAAGCCTTTGCGTCAAGCTCTACCGCGAGCGGGTCGGGGAGGACGCGCGGGATATTGTCGATCAGCCCGCCACCGGTGATATGCGCCAGAGCGCGCACGCCGCCGCCGGCGATGGCCGCGAGACAGCTTCGTACGTAGATGCGTGTCGGCTCTAGCAGCGCCCGGGCGAGGGGCACGTCGGCCGCGAAAGGAGCGGAATCGCCATAGCCGTGGCCTTTCTCGGCGACAATCCGGCGGACGAGCGAGAAGCCGTTGGCGTGCAGCCCCGAGGCGGCGAGGCCGAGGACCGCGTCGCCCTCGCGCGGCGGATCGCGGCCGACAATCCCATCGCGCTCGACGGCGCCGACCGCAAAGCCGGCGAGATCGTAGTCGTCGTGGGCATACATGCCGGGCATCTCGGCGGTCTCGCCGCCGATCAGCGCGCAGCCGGCTTCCTTGCAGCCGGCGGCAATTCCGGCGATGACGGCACGCGCGGTGTCCACCCGCAGCCGGCCGGTGGCGAAGTAATCGAGGAAGAACAGGGGCTCGGCCCCCTGAACGACAAGATCGTTGACGCACATGGCGACGAGGTCGATGCCGATGGTGTCGTGAACGCCGGCGGCGAACGCAACCTTCAGCTTCGTGCCGACCCCGTCCGTGGCGGCGACGAGAACCGGGTCGCGGTACCCTGTCGCGCTCAGATCGAACAGGGCGCCAAAGCCGCCAAGGCCGGAGACGACACCGCTGCGGCGCGTGGCCGCGGCCAGCGGCGCGATCTCGTCGACCAACCGGGCCCCGGCGTCGATGTCGACGCCGGCAGCCTTGTAGTCGAAACCGCTAATGTTTTCCTCCGGCCGACATGCTAGAACGGGCTCCGACCATAATGGATCCGAGGCCTCATGCAATGACCGATCGGCGCAGATCGCCGGCCCGCCGGCCAGCCCTTCTCGCCTGTCTTGCGATTGCCTCTCTTGCGGTCGTTTTGGCCGCGACAAAGGTTGCCGCTCAGGATCCGGCGATCCGCGGATCCGACGGGCGCGCAGGTGGGGCTGTTCGAGGTTCGCGGCGTCGCGGTCGACGTGACGGCGGCAACCGCCGCGGCCGCGCGCGAACAGGCCATGACCAAGGGCGCGCGTGACGCCTTCTGGCAGGTCATCGACCGGATGACGCTGTCGTCGGATCGGGCCAAGGTCGGCAAGGTTTCCGATGCCCAGATCGAGACGATGATCAAGGATTTCTCGGTGGCCGATGAGAAGTACTCGTCGGTTCGCTACCTCGCGACGCTCAACTACATGTTTAAGGAAGAGGAGGTCCGCCGCCTGCTGGCGCAAAAAGGCGTGCCTTACGCGGTGACCAGGGCGAAGACGCTCGTCGTCCTTCCGGTGTTGCGCAGCGACGGCTCGCTGGTTCTTTGGGAGGAGCCCAATCCGTGGCTGGCGGCCTGGCGCTCACTGCCCGGCGGGCAGCTCGTGCCGGTGATGATTCCGCTGGGCGACGCCGCTGACATGGCCGCCATCGACGCCGAACAGGCCGCCGTCGGCGATGCGGGCCGGATGCGTGAGATCGCCCTGCACTATGGCACGCTCGACGCTCTGGTGCCTTTTGCCGTTCTGAGTCCCGACAGCGGATCCGGTACGACCGAACTCGCCGTTGCCCTGACCCTTTACGACGCGGACAAGGCGCGCAAGGGGCCGACCCGCCGCTACAACTCCGCCGAGGGAGAAAGCGTCGAGGACATGCTCGCCCGCGCGGCGGAATCGACCATGACCGAGGTGCAGAACCAGTGGAAGCGCGAGAACGTTTTGGTCGCGTCGCAGGCGGCGGTCGAGTCGGTCGCCGTGCCGATTTCGAGCCTCGATGACTGGCTGAGCGTGCGTCGCCGCCTGGAGGGCGTTGAGACCATCGAGAAGACGGACGTCGTTCTGCTGACGCGCTCCCACGCTCTCATCAACATTTATCACTACGGCACGACCGAGCAGCTCGGCCTCGCCCTGGAGCAGGCCGATCTCATCCTCCGGCAGGGCGCGGAGGGTCTTGTGCTGACCTCGCGGCCGCGCTCCTGAGGCCGAGCCCATGAGCATCGAGCGGCGCCAGCTGATCTGGCTCGCCATCACCCTCATCGGCGCCGTTCTGGTCTACGAGTTGCGCGGCGCCCTGCCGCCATTCATCGCCGGCATGGCCGTCGCCTACCTGCTCGACCCGCTGGCCGATCGGCTGGAGGCCGTGGGGTGCCCGCGCACCGTCGCCGTTCTGATCATTCTCGGCTCCTTCCTCGCCATCTTGGTCGCCGCCGCCGTTCTTCTCTTTCCCGTCCTTCAGGTCCAGGTCGTCGAGCTCGTTGCGCGCCTGCCCGGATACATCCAGAAGGGCCGCGACGCCATCATGCCGATGTTCGAGCGGCTTCAGGCGTCGCTGTCGCAGGACGAGGTCGAGCGCCTGCGTTCGGCCGTCGGCAATGTCGCCGGCGATGTGGTCGGTTGGTTGGGACAGATTGTCGGCGGACTGTGGAGCGGCGGGCTCGCCATCTTCAACGCCCTGTCGCTCGTCGTCATCATGCCGGTGGTGGCCTTCTATCTGCTCCGCGACTGGGACCGGATCGTCGCCCACGTCGACAGCCTGCTGCCGCGCGACGGCGCCGATACAATCCGCGAGCAGGTCGGCGAGATCGATAACAGACTGTCGGGTTTCGTCCGCGGGCAGGCTTCGGTCTGCCTCGCGCTCGGAACCTGGTACGCGGTGGGGCTCACCCTCGTCGGTCTCGACTTCGGGGTGCTGGTCGGGGTCGGCGCCGGGCTGATCTCGTTCGTGCCCTACCTGGGCACGGCGCTCGGCCTGATCGTCGGCCTGGGCCTCGCCCTTGCCCAGTTCAACAGCTGGCTGCCGATCGGTCTGGTCGCGGCGGTGTTCGCCACCGGGCAGATCCTCGAGGGTTATGTTCTGACGCCGCGGCTGGTCGGTCAGCGGGTCGGGCTGCATCCCGTCTGGGTGCTGTTCGCGCTGATGGCGGGCGGTGCCCTACTCGGCTTCACCGGCGTTCTGCTGGCGGTGCCGGCAGCGGCGATCATCGGCGTCCTGGTGCGCTTCGCCATCGCGCGCTACCTGCAGAGCCCGCTCTATCGCAGCCGGAGCGGCGAGCATGCGGGAGGCGGGGCTTCCGCCGATGCGACGCCGGCGGAGGCGGTCGACGGCCGTGAATGACGGCGGCCAGCTTCTTCTCGCCTTCGCCCATGAGCCGGCCATGGCTGGCTCCGACTTTCTCGTTGCCGCGAGCAACGCCGACGCGGTGGCCTGGCTGCGTCGCTGGCCGGACTGGCCGACGGCGGCGCTGGTTCTGCATGGGCCGCCAGGGTGCGGCAAGACCCATCTCGCCCGGGTCTTCGCCGAAGACAGCGGGGCCGCCCTGCTCCGTCCCGAAAACCTTGTGGGAGGCGACCCGCTCTCCCTCTTCGAAGGCGCACCGGCGGCCGTGGTTGACGATGCCGATCAGTGTCTCTGCCTGGCAGGCGACGAGGCGGCGCTGCTGCACCTCGTCAACGCCGCGGCGGAGATGGAGCGCAAGGTGCTGCTGACGGGGGGCGAGCCATCGGCGCGCTGGCCGCTTGCGTTGGACGACCTCGCCTCGCGGCTGAACGCGGCGTGCACCGTTGGCATTGACGAGCCGGACGATGCCCTGATGCGCGCGGTCATGGGCAAGCTCTTTCTCGACCGCCAGCTTCGCGTCGGCGACGACGTATTGAGCTACCTCCTCGCCCGGATGGAGCGGTCGCTCGCCGCCGCTCGTCGTCTCGTCGAGCAAATCGACGCGGCTGCGCTGGCGCAGCGGCGGGCAGTAACGATTCCGCTGGCGCGCGCGGTTCTCGTCGGGAGCAGGGCAGGCAGCGGGCAGTAGGTCCGTGCGAGCGTAGCCGTAACCCCAAGCTGCGATGCCCGACGGCTCAGCGCGGCTCGGGCTCTGTCGTTGCGGCGGGCGTGGGTCGAGAAGCGCCGGCGCTGCCGCGATCCGCCGGCTTCGCCTTCGGCAGCTCGAGGCGGATGTTGAGTTCCTTCAGCCGCGCCGCGTCGACTTCGGCGGGGGCGCCCATCAGCAGATCCTGGGCCTGCTGGTTCATGGGGAAGGCGATGATCTCGCGGATGTTGGGCTCGTCGGCCAGCATCATGACGATCCGGTCGATCCCTGGCGCGCAGCCGCCGTGAGGCGGGGCGCCGTAGCGGAAGGCGTTGAACAGGCCGCCGAAGCGGCGGCGGACCTCGTCCTCGCCGTACCCGGCAATGGCGAAGGCCCTGATCATGATATCGGGCCGATGGTTGCGGATCGCGCCGCTCGACAGCTCGATTCCGTTGCAAACGATGTCGTACTGGTAGGCCTTGATGTCGAGCGGATCTATGCCGTTGAGCGCATCAAGACCGCCCTGCGGCATCGAGAACGGGTTGTGGCTGAACTCGATCTGGCCGGTGTCCTCGTTCCGCTCATAGGCCGGATAGTCGACGATCCAGACGAAGCGGAAGGCATCGACTTCGCGCAGGCCCAGCTCATCGCAGATCCGCTCGCGGACGGCAGCGGCGAAGCGCTGCGCCTTCGCCTTCTCAGCGCTGACGAAGAACACCGCATCGCCCTCGCCGTAGACGCAGGGCGGCAGGCCGAGGCCGTCGGCCGCCTGGCGCGCGGCATCGTTAACCGCTGTCAGGATCGCCTCGAGACGCGCATCGTCCAGATGCTTGGCGATCGGCCCCTTGGCCGCGGGCGATTGCGCGCCTGCCCCGTTGCCGTCCGCCACCGAAACGGTCCGTCCAGCGAAGATGACATAGCCGAGGCCGCTGGCGCCTTCGTCGCGGGCCCAGGCGTTCAGGCCGTCGAAAAAGCTGCGCGGTCTGGCCGCGGCGCCGGGCGCGGGGATGGCGATGACGACGTTGCCCGCCTCCACCGCACGGGCAAACAGGCCGAACCCCGAGCCGCGGAAGGCCTCGCCGACGTCGGCCATGACCAGCGGGTTGCGCAGGTCCGGCTTGTCATTGCCGAACCATTCCAAGCTGGCGTCGTAGGGGATGCGCGCAAAGGGCAACCCCGTCACCGTCCGGCCGCCGCCGAACTCGACGAATACGTCGTGGAGGATCGGCTCGATGGCGGCGAAGACGTCGTCCTGGGTGGCGAACGCCATCTCGAAATCGAGCTGGTAGAATTCGCCGGGCGAACGGTCGGCGCGGGCGTCCTCGTCGCGGAAGCACGGCGCGATCTGGAAGTAACGGTCGAAGCCGGAGGCCATCAGGAGCTGCTTGAACTGTTGCGGCGCCTGCGGCAGGGCGTAGAACTTGCCCGGATGCTGGCGGCTGGGGACAAGATAGTCGCGCGCGCCTTCGGGCGAGCTCGCTGTCAGGATCGGCGTCTGAAACTCGACGAAGCCGGCGTCGACCATCCGCCGGCGGATCGAGGCGATGACCGCGCTGCGCAGGGTGATGTTGCGATGCGGCCGCTCGCGGCGAAGATCGAGGAACCGATAGCGCAGCCGCGTCTCCTCGCCGTAGTCGGCGTCGCCGGAGACCTGCAGCGGGAGGATGTCGGCCGGTGCCTCGACCTTCAGGTCATCGATCGCGAACTCGATCTCGCCGGTGGCGACGGCGGGATTGACCGTCTCCGGAGAGCGGGCGACAACTCTACCGGTGACGGTAAGGACGCTCTCCGGCCTGGCCTCGGTGGCGTCGAGGAAGAACCCGCTCGAGGCGTCGATGACGCACTGAGTCACGCCGTAGTGGTCGCGCAGATCGATGAACAGCAGGTTGCCGTGATCGCGTTTGCGGTGGACCCAGCCCGACAGCCGGGCTTCGATCCCCGCGTGCGAAAGCCGGAGCTCATTGCAGGTGTGGGTGCGGAATGGATGCATGGACATTCAGGCGGCTGTGGCAACGCCGCGATCCGTGGCGGCGCCTTGCGGGCGGGCGCGTTCACCGGTGGTCTGGCGCGGGGAATACCAGGCAGCGCGACAGGGATTCCGACCGAAGACGCGAAGGGCGGCGGCTCGCGGGCCGGCGAGCGCCCACAGAACGACACGGAAGGCCCATGTTTGTCAAGCCCATGACGGACGGTTGCCACGTCACGGCGGGCAGAGGTTGCTTTGCGTTCCGGGCAAATGCCGCTATAGGCTGCAGCGATGCAGCTGATCACCGATACCGACGCCCTGCGCGGCTTTTGCGATGCCATTGCCGACAGTCCCTTCATCGCCGTGGACACCGAGTTCATGCGCGAGCGCACATTCTGGCCGAAACTGTGCCTGGTCCAGGTCGCCGGCCCCGAGGCGGCGGCGGCCGTCGATCCGCTCGCCGACGGCATCGATCTCGGCCCGCTTCTGGCGGTTCTTACCGCTCCCGACGTGGTCAAGGTGTTCCACGCGGCGCGACAGGATCTCGAGATCTTCTACCAGCTGATGGGCCGGCTTCCGGCCCCGGTTTTCGACACCCAGGTCGCCGCCATGGTCTGCGGTTTCGGCGACCAGGTCGGCTACGAAACCCTGGCGGCCAAGCTCGCCAAGGCGAAGCTCGACAAGGCCTCGCGGTTCACCGACTGGTCGGTGCGGCCGTTGAGCCAGCGACAGATCGAGTATGCGCTCAGCGATGTCACCTACCTCCGCGAGATCTACCGCAAGCTGAAGCGCAAGCTGGAGACGAGCCGGCGCAGCGACTGGCTCGGCGAGGAAATGGCGACCCTGACCGATCCGGCGATCTACCGGACCGAGCCGATGGATGCCTACCGCCGGCTCAAGACACGCGCCGTCAATGGCCGCTTCCTGGCCATCCTGCGCGAGGTCGCGGCCTGGCGCGAACGCGAGGCGCAGCATCGCGATGCGCCTCGGGCCTGGGTTCTGCGCGACGAGGCGATCATGGAGATTGCCCATCACGAGCCGACGACGATGGAGGCGCTGGCGCTGACCCGCGGTCTTGGGCGGAAATTCGCCGAGGGCCAATCGGGCCAGCAGGTGCTGGCCGCGGTTCGTCGCGGCCTGGACCTGCCCGAGAAGGATCTGCCCGTCGCGATCGCCCGGCGCGAGCCGCCGCGCGGCGCCGGTCCCGTCGCCGACCTGCTCAAGGTGCTGCTCAAGCTGAAGTGCGAGCAGGAGGACGTGGCGCAGAAGCTGGTCGCTTCGGCCGAAGATCTCGAGGCGCTGGCGGCATTTGGCGAGGCCGCGGAGGTGGCGGCTTTGCACGGCTGGCGCCGGTCGCTGTTCGGCGAAGCCGCGCTGCGGCTGCGCGACGGCCGGATCGCGCTCGCCGTTCGCGCCGGCAAGCTCGCCGTCATCGAGGTTTGAGGTTCGTCGACGGCACAGGCCGTTCCTTCCCGTCACGGCCGTGCTTGTCACGGCCATCCAAGCCTCAATTGTCAAGACGTGGATCCGTGCAACAAGTGCGCGGATGACGAGCGAAAGCGGGGCAGCACAAGTACCCTATGTCTGATGGACCTTGATGGGCGTTACGCGCGGCCCTTCCGCTGGCTCAGGAGGGCGCCTCGGCCGCCTCGGCGTGTTCGACCATCTGCGGCTTGAGGGCCATGCAGCGGGCGAGGCGGTTCAGCCGCCGCTCGACCGCGCCGCTCATGAACACCGCGCCGTTCCGGGGGATCCGCAGACTGAGGCGCTTCTCGTCCATCGCCAGAGCGGTCTGACGGAGCAAACCGGGCGCACCGCCCGACAGGGTGTGCGCCAGCCGCAGGGCAAGGCCGATGATCTGTGCGCGCATCGTCCGGGCCTGGTCGAGAAGGCTCAGGTGCCGGGCCACCCACGGGTCCGCGGCGGTTCCGCCGTAACGGACAAAGATTGCCAACGCCATCTCGACGCGGTCGGGATGGGTCAGGCCCGGGTACGGCACGCGCAGGACGCGGAAGAAGGCATGGATGGCGCGATAGTCCGGATGCTCGCTCCAGCCGATGTCGCTGACGAGGCAGATCGCGAGGCGCAGGCGCCGCTCCCAGGCGGTCTCGGCAGCGAACAGCGGCGCCATCCAGTCGAGGATCTCCTGGCCATGAATGGCGAATCGCCCCGTGCGCTCGGCGTGGGACTCGCAGGCGCTGATCAGCGGATCCTGGCGACGCAGGCCCGGCGGCAGAAGCTCGATCATCTGCCCTTCGCGCATCCCGAAGGCGGAGAAGACGACCGTCGCCGGACGCGCCCGCTCAAGCAGCACCGCCAGTGTCAGGGCCGCGTAGGGCAGGGTCTCGAGCCGCTTCTGATCGATGCTGCCCCCTACGGCGAGGGTTTTCTGGCTCAGCCCGGCAACCAGATTGGCGAGGCGAAGGGCGTCGAAGAAGCCGAGCTCGTAATTGTCGATGACATGCAGGGGGTGGTGCGTCTGCTCGATAAAAATCCGCGCCAGCGCCCGCCATGAACCGCCGACGGCGTAAAGGCGCCGCCCGTTCGTTTCGTCGAGCCAGCCGATCCGGGCCAGATCGTCTTCGACGATGGCGCGGGCCGTCTCCATGTCGCCATTCGCCCGTTCCGGCAGGCGCAGATGACCGAGCGGCAGGGTCGCGTAGGTGCCCACCTCCCCCGCCGCGAGGCTGACCAGGTCGAGGCTGCCGCCGCCGAGATCGCCCAGCACGCCGTCGGCCACGGGAACGCCGTTGACGAGTCCGACGGCGGCGAGCCGGGCCTCTTCGGCGCCGCTCAGCACGTGCACGGGTACCGCGCATTCGCTCTCGACGCGGCGGACAAATTCCGAACCATCGCTCGCATCGCGGACCGCGGCGGTTCCGACGAGTTCGAGATGGCTGACGTCCATGGCGTGGGCGAGTTTGACGAAGCGCACCAGGCTGCGCATCGCCTCGGCGATCCCTTTGGGGTTGAGCCTGCCGGTCTCGCCCATGCCAAGCCCAAGGGCGCACTGACTTTTCTCGTTGAAGATGGGGATCGGTAAGCGGTTGGGCAGATCGTAAACGACCAGCCGGACCGTGTTGGAGCCGATGTCGACAACTCCGATACGCCCCGGTTGCGCCGCGACGGCCGCGCCTGCTGGTTCGTGGTCCTGCTCTTGTCGCTTGCCGTCGCCCATGGCTCGCCTGATATTGGCTGGGTGCGCCGATCGCCGGCCCCGCCGACGTGCAGGGCGTGGTCAGGAAAATGATGCCGCCGGTGCGATGTCCCTTTTTCCCCGGCGTCATGTAGCACAGCGGGACGGGGAGGACGGGAGAAAATGTTTCGTACCGCCGAGCTCGGCAAGACGCTTTCGAAAGAGGATTACCATAGCACCGTCGAGGTTTTGCGCTCCGAACTGCTTGCGGTTCAGCAACGGCTGCGATCCGCGCCGTTCCCCGTCATCATTGTCTTCGGCGGCGTCGATGGCGCCGGCAAGAGCGAGACGATCAACCTTCTCAACGAGTGGATGGATCCGCGCTGGCTGATCACGCGGGCCTACGGCGCGCCCTCCGACGAGATGGCGGAACGCCCGGAATACTGGCGCTACTGGCGTGATCTGCCGCCGCAGGGGCGGATCGGCATGTTTCTCAGCTGCTGGTACTCGCGGCCGATCCTCGATCGGGTTCACGAACGGGCGAGCGAAGCCGAGTTCGACGAGGACCTGGAGCGGATCACGGCGTTTGAACGGGAACTGGCCGATGACGATGCGCTGATCATCAAGTTCTGGATGCATCTCGGCAAGAAGGCGCAGAAGGATCGTCTGGCGTCGCTCGAGAAGAACCCGCTGACCCGCTGGCGCGTCACCCAGACCGACTGGGATCACTGGCACATGTACGACAGCTTCGTCGCCGCCGCCGAGCAGGTCATCATGCGCACCAGCACGGGCTGGGCGCAGTGGCACATCGTCGAGGGTTTCGACAAGCGCTACCGGAGTGTCACCGTCGGCAGCATCCTCCTGGAAGGCATCCTCAAGCATCTCGAAGAGGTCGAAATCCGCAAACGCCTGGCGCATGAACTCCGCGAGCGCCGAGAGCACGCAACGGGAAAGGTCGTCAGGCAGGCCGTCGACAGCGACAGCACCAGGGCAGGTGCGGGCAACGTCGCGGGCGCGAAAGAAAATGCAAGCGAGGCGGATGCGGAAGAGGCGGGAGCCGCCGAGCAGATCATTCGTCTGCCGAGGGTGACGATTCTCAGCAAGCTCGACACTAGCCAGACGGTCGACAAGAAAGGCTACCGCAAGAAACTGGAAGCCGCTCAGGGCTCTCTCAACCAGCATTGCCGCCGGGCCAAGCAGCTTGGCATCTCGACGATCCTGGTCTTCGAGGGCTGGGACGCCGGCGGCAAGGGCGGCGTCATCCGCCGGATCACGGCGGCGCTGGATGCACGCGATTTCCAGGTCATTCCCATCGCCGCACCCACCGACGAAGAGCGCGCGCACCACTATCTCTGGCGATTCTGGCGGCATCTGTCGCGCGCCGGCCGGGTGACCATCTTCGACCGAAGCTGGTACGGCCGCCTTTTGGTCGAGCGGGTTGAAGGTTTTGCCGGCGAAACGGAGTGGCGGCGCGCCTACAGCGAGATCAGGGATTTTGAGGAACAGCTCGTTCAGAGCGGCATCGTGCTGTGCAAGTTTTGGCTGCACATTACCAAGGACGAGCAGCTTCGCCGCTTCGAAGAGCGGAAAGCAACTCCTTATAAACAGTGGAAACTGACCGATGAGGACTGGCGCAACCGCGAGCGCTGGGAGGAGTATGAACTGGCCGTCAACGACATGGTCGAGCGCACCAGCACACGCCGGGCGCCGTGGACGCTGGTCGAGGGAAACGATAAGCGCTTTGCCCGGCTGAAGGTTCTTGCGACACTCAACGACAGCCTTGCCGTGAGGCTCGAACAGCAGGAGCTCGAAGGCGTGAAGGCCCTGCGCAAGCAAGAGAGGGGATGAGATGTCCGTTGCTGCGAATGACGGCGAGGCCTCGGGCGCCGACAGCGAGACTTTGCCGCGAGCGGATGACGGTGCAGATAACGGTGCGGATGCCGGCGCGGTAGAGGCGGACGCGTCGCCTCGTACCGCGTCGACCGATGCGACGAACGTCGACAAACTGGAAGCGGATGAAGCCGAAGCTCGGAGCGAAGGCGTCGTCGCGGCGGACGAGGCGCCGCCGCGCGCGAGCTTCGATTTGCGATCGCCCGAACTCTACCTCAATCGCGAGCTGACTTGGCTGCAGTTCAACAACCGGGTCCTGCACGAGGCGCGCGACCGGCGCACACCACTGCTGGAACGGGTCAAGTTCCTCGCGATCGCCTCGTCCAACATGGACGAGTTCTTCATGAAGCGGATCGGCGGCCTGAAGCAGCAGATCGGCGCCGGGGTGCAGAAGCTGACGGTCGACGGGCGCACGCCGAGCCAGCAACTCGAAGAATGCCGGGTCGTTACTGCCGAGTTCCGGCGCAAGCAGCGCGAGACATACTTCGACCTGATCAGCGACCTGCGTCGCCACGACATCCACATCCGCGCGTTCGCCAAGTTACCCAAAGCGGCGCAGACGCAGATCCGCGAATATTATCACGAGAACATCTTCCCGCTGGTCACGCCGCTGGCGATGGATCCGGCGCATCCGTTCCCGTTCATCTCCAACCTGTCGCTGAACCTGCTGGTCACGCTGCGGTTCCCCCACGAGTCCAGCCTGACCATGGCGCGGATCAAGGTTCCCAGCGGCGCAGGCGTGCCGCAATTCCTCCGGGTTGCCGGCGTTGACGAGTTCGTCCTGCTCGAGGACGTCATGGCCCACTGCCTCGAGGACATGTTCCCCGGTATGGAGATCGAGACGGTCGAGCTGTTCCGGGTTACGCGGAACGCCAACACCGATCGCAGCGAAGAGATGGCCGACGATCTGGTCGCGATGATCGAGGCGGAACTGCGGGAACGCAAGTTCGCGCCGATTGTTCGCCTTGAAACCATCCGGGACATGGACCTGAACCATCGCGGCATGCTTGCGGCGGAACTCGGCCTCGATGCCGAGAAAGAGGTCTACGACACCGACGTGATGATGGGCATGCGCGATCTGATGGAGATCGCAGGCCTCGATCGACCTGAGTTCCGTTACCCCCCTCACCAGGCGATCGACAACATCAAGCTCCAGGATCACGACAGTATCTTCCACATCATTCGCGAGAATGGGCCGATCCTGCTCAGCCATCCTTACAAATCGTTCGTCACCTCGGTCGTCCGCTTCGTCCGGGAGGCGGCCGAGGATCCGAAGGTCTATGCGATCAAAATGACGCTCTACCGGACCTCGGCGGATACCAAGATCATCGAATACCTTGTCGAGGCCGCGCGCAACGGCAAGCAGGTTGCCGTCGTCGTCGAGCTCAAGGCGCGTTTCGACGAAGCGGCGAACCTGCGCTGGGCGAGCCGGCTGGAAGAGGCCGGCATCCACGTCACCTACGGCGTCCTCGGGCTGAAGACGCACTCCAAGCTGATCCTCGTCGTCCGCCGCGACTACAACGGGCTGAAGCGCTACTGCCACATCGGCACCGGCAACTACCACGCCGGTACGGCGCGGCTTTATTGCGACCTCGGGATGCTTACCTGCGACAAGGAGATCGGGTTCGACATTACCGAGCTGTTCAACTACCTGACCACCGGCTGCCGGCCGTCGCGCAACTACCGCAAGATTCTGACCGCGCCGACGTCGATGAAGAAAGCCCTGATCGCGAAGATCGAACGCGAAGCCGCGGGCCACAGCACGGAGCACCCCGGACTGATCCGGCTCAAAGCCAACGCGCTGGAGGATTCTGACATCGTCGAGGCGCTGTACCGCGCCGCGCAGGTGGGGGTGAAGGTCGATCTGATCATCCGCGACACCTGCAGGCTGCGCCCGGGTATTCCGGGCCTGTCGGATACGGTCACGGTGATCGGCATCATCAGCCGCTTCCTCGAGCACGCCCGGATCTACTATTTCCAGAACGGCGGCGACGAGGAGTACTTCATCGGCTCGGCCGATCTGATGAACCGCAACCTGCAGAGCCGGGTCGAGGTGCTGGCCCCGGTCGAAAACCCCGAACTGCGGAAGGATCTGCGGGCGATCGTGGAAACCCAGCTCGCCGATCACCGCAGCGCCTGGCAGATGCAGCCCGATGGCAGCTACGTCCAGCGCCGGCCACGGGGCGGTCAGGCCCATCGCGGGTCGCAGGAGGTGCTGATCGTCGCTGCCGAGCGGCGGCTGGAGCGGGCGCGCCGGCTGCGCAAGATCAAGCCGCGGGCCTACGCTCGCCGCGCGCCGCGAGAGCCGCGTTGAGGCGAAGCGGAATGGCGCGGCGGTCGATCCTGCGAATAGAACGCCCTCACCTTGATCCTCTCCGAAGGCTCCCAAGGGGAGGAAGAAGAGGCGGCGGCGCTTCACCCTCTCCCAGCAGCGGAGCGCTTGCGGAGCGTTTGGGACAGGGAGGGCCCGCAAGAGCGGGAGCGTGAGGGGATCGCAGGCCATTAACCCATGGCACCGCAGCAAGACCGCCACGGGAGCACACTGCGTCCCGTGAGTTGGCGCCGCGCTCACTGGGGTGCGTGCGCGCGTGGCTACGAAACGGCGGGGCGATGGACAAACGACAGCGGACCCTTCTCTGGCTCGCGGTCGGCGCGGTGCTTGTCGCCGTGCTGTACGCGCTGGGCCCAGCGCTGGCGCCGTTCTACATCAGCCTCGCGCTCGCTTTCGTTCTGGTGCCGCTGTGTGACCGGCTGGAGGGCTGGCGCCTGCCGCGCACCGTCGCGGTCCTGGTCGTTATGATCGTGTTCGCTCTGGCACTGGTCGCCGCCGTTCTCATTCTCGTCCCGATCCTGGTCCAGCAGGCCGCTGACTTGCTGTCATCGGTTCCCGATTTCGCCCAGAAGCTGATGGGATATCTCAAGGAAGTCTCGGCGGTGGTCGAGCACCGCTTCGGCGTCGATATCGTCAACCGCATCGAAGGCGCGATCGGCGGTAGCGAGCGCCTGATCAACTGGTTCACCGGCATGGTCGGCGGCCTGCTGACCAGCGGCATGACGATCACGTCGGCGCTGCTGCAGGCCGGCATCGCGATCGTCGTTGTCTTCTTCCTGCTGCGCGACTTTCCGAAGATCGTCGACGACGTGAACGACTGGCTGCCGGCCGATTATGCCCCGACCATCCGGGCGATGGCCGCCCAGGCCTACGACACGCTCGCCGGTTTCATCCGCGGCCAGAGCCTGGTCTGCCTGATCCTCGGTACCTTCTATGCCTTGTCGCTGACTTTGATCGGGCTCAAGTTCGGCCTGCTCGTCGGCTTCTGCATCGGCCTGATATCGTTCGTCCCCTATGCCGGCGCGACGCTGGGCCTGATCACGGCGATGGGACTGGCGCTGATGCAGTTCGACTCGTGGCTGATGATCGCGGGCGTCGCCGCGATCTTCTTCGTCGGTCAGGCGGTGGAGGGCAATTTCCTCGTCCCGGTGCTGGTTGGCGACCGGGTCCGGCTGCATCCCGTCTGGGTCATCCTCGGGCTTTACCTCGGCGGTTCCCTGTTCGGCTTCTTCGGCATGCTGCTCGCCGTGCCGATTACAGCGCTGGTGGGCGTCATGGCCCGTTTCGCGTTCGGCGCCTATCTCGACAGCGATCTTCGGCGCGGCCATGGCTTCGGCGGCTCGCGCGGCCCCTCGAGGATATTGACCAGCGACGGGACACCCGGTGCGGGAGGCGAGGAGCCGGCCGCGGTCGCGCCGCCGGGCCGGACATGAGCCCGAGAACCGGGTCATGCCTGTTGGTATTTTCCCCTCACTCGTCCGGTCGGGAAGCGGCAGGAAGGAATTCGCCGCCGCATTGCGGCGCCGCTTCTTTCCGAAAACCGGGCTGGAGCGCGGGCCGATCGTGAATTACCGCTTTCGCCTCTTCGCCCCATGGCTTAACCAGAGCGATCTCTGGCAACGCCCGATGAGTTGGTTCGGCAGACGATAATGGCATCGCAGGACACAGCCGACACGCCCGGATCACCGACCACAGGCCCGGCCCTGGAACTCGATCAGGCCTTTCTTCGCCGGACGGGTGAGGAGGTTCGCGCTTTCTTTCCCCGTCCGCTTACCGACGTTGAGCTTGTGCTGATCGATGTCGATCCGGACCACATCCACGCCTTTTGGAACATTCCGCCGGCGGTCATCGAGTCGGCGCAGGCGCGCTCGGCCGGCGGCGCCTCGATGGTTCTGCGCCTTTACCCTGTCGACCATGGCGCCGCGGCTGCAGAGAGGGTCATCGAGGTCGACGTCGGCGGCCTGCAGGGCCGGACCTATGTCGATGTCCGGCAGGCCGAGCGGCGTTATCGGGGCATGATCGGGTTGCGGACGGGAGCAGATGACCTGATGGTCCTGGCAACATCGAACGAGGTGACGCTGCCGCCCGCTGGACCGGTACCCGATCCCGCGGCCGACCCCGCGCCAGCCGCGGCTTCAGCGATACCTGCGGACCGCATTGATCCGTTCGCCGCTCTCTATGAATTGGAAGCGGTCCTGCCTGTCTCGAGCTATATCCTCGCAGGCGACCGCGTTGCCTTCGAGGCCACCGCCGAGCTGCACATCCATGGTCGCGCGGAGCCGGGGGCGACGGTTCGCCTGTTCGGACGCACGGTGCCGCTGCGCCCCGACGGCAGCTTCTCCGTGGTTCACGTCCTGCCGCAGCAATCCCGCCAGCTGTCGATGCTGCTGGCCGCCGCGGCGGCGGAAGCGGACGGCTCGGCTTGAGATGAACCGCGGCACCCTGGCGCTCGTACTCCACGCCCATCTTCCCTACGTCCGCCATCCCGAGTACGAGAGCTTCCTCGAAGAGCGCTGGCTGTTCGAGGCGATCATCGACACCTACGTGCCGCTGATCCGGGTGTGCGAAAAGCTTCTGGCCGACGGTGTTCCCGTTCGCCTGACGCTGTCGATCTCGCCGACGCTGCTGGCGATGCTGGCCGATCCGCTGCTGCGCGAGCGCTTCGCCGCCCACCTTGCCAGACTTACCCGTCTTGGCGATCAGGAAATCCTGCGGACGCACGGCGATCCGCGCTTGCTCGAAGTCGCGCGGATGTACCGGCGGCTGCTCCACGAGACCGAGGAGACCTTTGCCGCTCACTATGACGGCGACCTGATCGCGGCGTTTCGCAAGCTTCAGGATGCCGGCGCGCTCGAAATCGCGACAGCGGCGGCGACCCATGGCTACCTGCCGATCCTGAAAACCAGCCCGGCGGCGGCGCGCGCCCAGCTTCAGGTCGCGGCCGACAGCTACCGCCGGGCCTTCGGCCGGACGGTGCCGGGCTTCTGGCTGCCGGAATGCGGCTACTACCCAGGTGTGGAAGAGCTGGTCGCCGATGCCGGCGGCCGGTACTTTTTCGTCGACACCCACGGAATCCTGAACGCCGAGCCCCGGCCGCGCTACGGTTATGTCGCGCCGCTGGCGTGTCCCAACGGCGTCGCCGCCTTCGGGCGCGATCCGGCGTCGTCGCGGCAGGTCTGGAGCGCCGGCGAAGGTTATCCCGGTGACCCGTGGTATCGCGACTTCTACCGCGACATCGGCTTCGACCTCGATTTCGAGACGATCAAACCGTACAGCCTCGACGGCCACACACGGATCTTCACCGGCTTCAAGTACCACCGCATCACCGGCGCGACCGACGACAAGGAGCTCTACGAGCCGGCGCGGGCGACCGACCGGGTCGACGCCCATGCCGCGGACTTCGTCCACCGTCAGCTTGAGACGGTGGACCGGTTCGCGCCGGCGATGGACCGCCCGCCGGTCATCGTCGCCCTCTACGACGCCGAGCTGTTCGGCCATTGGTGGTTCGAGGGTCCGCAATGGATCGACCGGCTGATCCGGCGCGTCGCGGCCGAGGACCGACTGGAGCTGGTGACGGCCAGCGACGATCTGGCCCGTCATCCCCAGCCGCAGGTGGCTCAGCCGTCGGCCTCGAGCTGGGGCGAGCGCGGCTACAGCGAGTTCTGGCTTAACCCGGGCAACGACTGGATCTACCGTCATCTGCACGACGCCGCGTTGCGCATGCACAACCTCGCCCGCACCCAAGCGGGCCTGGCCGTCGGCTCCCCAGCCGATCGCGCCCTTCGACAGGCCGCGCGCTCTCTGCTGCTGGCCCAGGCGTCTGACTGGCCGTTCATCATGAAGACGGGCACGGCTGTTGAGTATGCCTACAATCGCATTCGCGACAATCTCGCCCGCTTCCACTTCCTCTGCGATTGCGCGGAGCGCGAGGATATCGACCAGGCCCGCATCGCGGCGCTGGAGGCGATGGACGCGATCTTCCCGGACCTCGACTTCCGGATTTACGCCTGAGACCGCCATCGGCAACGGCGTGGCCTCGTCGGCAGCCGACTGGCGGGCGCGGAAGTTACGCAATATCTGATCGTAGGTAATCTCGCGCCCGAACCTTCGGCGCACAAGCCGTTCGACAGGTCGACAGTAAGACATCATGACCGTGAAACTATCGATCATGTCTGCGGCGCGGCCACGGATACGTGTCGCGTTCGCCGGCGCCTGCACACTGTTGCTGCTGGCGGGATGCGACACGCAAAGCCAGACTCCGCCAAAGGCGCCGCCGCCGCCGGCCGTTACGGTCGCTCCGGTGACGAAAAGCGAGATCAATCCCGTCTTCGAGTTCATCGGTCAGACCGAGGCGGTCGATACGGTCGAGCTGCGGGCGCGGGTCGAGGGCTTCCTGGTCAAGCGGGCCTTCGAGGAAGGCGACGACATCGATAAAGGCGCGCTCTTGTTCAGCATCGAGAAGGCGCCCTATGAAGCGGCCCTTGCCGCCGCCGACGCGGACGTGGCGCAGGCGCAGGCGACTTTGGCCCGCACGCAGAAGGATCTCGATCGCTCGAAGACCCTGTTCTCACGGGGGAATGTCAGCGCGAAAACGCGCGACGACGACCTCGCCGCCGAACGCGCAGCGACGGCGCAGGTCGCGGCGGCTGAAGCCCAACAACGCACGGCCCAGCTCAACCTCGGCTATACCGATATCTATGCGCCGTTTGCAGGAAGGATCGGCCGCTCCGCCTACAGCGTCGGCAATCTTGTCGGGCCGAGCAGCGACGTGCTGGCGAGGCTGGTCAAGCTCGATCCGATTTACGCCGTGTTCAACGTCAGCGAGCAGCTCTATCTCGATTACCAGAGCAAGGTCGCCAAAGACCAAGGCGGCGACCGGCGAAACCGGTTCCGCAGCCGGTTCCGCGGCTGCGTCTGGCGAACGATACGGAGTACCCTCATGCCGGCCGGATCGAGTTCGTCGACAACCGGGTCGATCCGACGACCGGCACCATTGCCGTGCGCGCCGTCTTCCCCAATCCGGACAAGCTGCTCGTGCCCGGCCTCTTCGTCACCGTCGAGCTTAAGGCGCGCGACGCCAAGCCGGCGCTGCTGATCCCCCAGGCCGCGGTGCAGGAAGACCAGGCCGGGCGCTTCGTCCTTGTCGCGAAGCCCGACAACACCGCCGAAGTCCGGCGGATCGAGACCGGCGATCGCACCGGCACCTCCTGGCAGGTGACGAGCGGGCTCGGCGAGGGCGAACTGGTGGTCTACGAGGGAATTCAGAAGGTCCGCCCGGGCGCGCCCATTACGCCGGTGGTTCGGCCGCCAGAGCAGGCGCCGGCGGGATAGCCATGATCAGCGCCTTCTTCATCGACCGGCCGAAGTTCGCCTTTGTCGTCTCGATCATCATCACCCTGGCCGGGCTGATCTCGCTGGCCACCCTGCCGATCGATCAGTACCCCGATATCACCCCACCGGTGGTGCAGGTCACGGCGACCTATCCGGGCGCCAATGCCGGCGTCATCGAGTCGACCGTGGCGCAGCCGATCGAGGAGCAGGTCAACGGCGTCGACAACATGCTCTACATGGCCTCGCAGAGCGCCAACGATGGAACCTACAGTCTGAAGGTCACCTTCGCCGTCGGCACCGACCCCGACATCGCCCAGGTCAACGTGCAGAATCGGGTCGCCCTTGCCACGCCGCGGCTGCCCGAGGAGGTCAACCGTCAGGGAGTCTCTGTGCGCAAGCAGTCGACGAACCTGCTGCTGGTGGTCAACGTGCTGTCGCCGAAGGGCACGTTCGACAGCCTGTTTCTAAGCAATTACGCCAGCATCAACATGACCGACGCCCTGGCCCGCCTGCCCGGTGTCGGGCAGGTGACGATCTTCGGCGCGCGCGACTACGGGATGCGGATGTGGCTCGACGCCCAGCGCATGGCCAGCCTCGGTATCACCACCAGCGACGTGGTCGCGGCAATCCGCGAACAGAACGTACAGGTCGCGCCGGGGCAGATTGGTGCGCCGCCGATCGATGGCGAGCAGCAATTCCAGTACACGATTCGCACCCAGGGCCGCCTGGTGGACGTGGACGCCTTCCGCAAGATCATCATCCGCGCCAATCCGGACGGCTCCAGCGTCCGGGTCGGCGAGATCGCCCGCGTCGAACTGGGCGCGCAGAGCTATGCCTCGTTCGGCCAGCTCGATGGCCAGCCGTCGGCCAACATCGGCATCTATCAGCTTCCGGGCTCGAACGCTCTCGAAGTCGCCCGCGGCGTCCAGGGCGAGATCGACCGCCTGTCGCAGACCTTCCCCAACGATCTGCAAGCACGGATTCTCTACGACACGACACGCTTCATCACCGCGTCCGTGAAAGATGTCGCATTGACGTTCGCGATCGCCATCAGCCTGGTGGTCTTCGTCGTCTTCGTCTTTCTCCAGGACTGGCGGATGACGCTGATCCCGTTCGTCGCCATTCCGGTGTCGCTGATTGGCGCCTTTGCCGCGCTCGCCGCGCTCGGCTTCACCATCAACACCATCACCCTGTTCGGCCTGATCCTGGCCATTGGCATCGTCGTCGACGACGCGATCATCGTCGTCGAAAACGTCCAGCGAAAGCTCACCGAGGGCCTGCCGCCGCACGAAGCGACCCTTCGGGCGATGCGCGAAGTGACCGGCCCGATCATCGCCACGTCGCTGGTGCTGCTCGCCGTCTTCATCCCGGTCGGGTTCCTGCCTGGCATCACCGGACGGGTCTATCAGCAGTTCGCCCTGACCATCGCCGCCGCCGTGGCGTTCTCCACCATCAATGCCCTGACCCTGAGCCCGGCGCTGTGCGTGTCGTTCCTGCGTCCGCACAGCCATCGCGTCGGTCCGCTCTTTCGCGGCTTCAACTGGGTCTTCGATCGCGCGCTCGGCGGTTACGTCCGCTCGGTCGGCGTTCTTCTTCGTCACATCCTGCTGGTGCTCGTGGCCTTTTGCGGACTGCTCGTCCTGACCTATCTGGGCTTTGTCCGCCTTCCGACGGCTTTCCTGCCGGAGGAGGACCAGGGATACTTCTTCGTCAACGTCCAGTTGCCGCCCGCCGCATCGCTGGGCCGGACCAGCGAGGCGCTCGACCACGTCCGCGAGATCCTCGCCGCCACCCCCGGGATCGCCCACGTGGTGACCATCGGCGGATTCAATTTCCTCGCCGGTTCGGCAGCGCCCAACAGCGGGGTGATGTTCGCGGTTCTCGAGCCCTGGTTCGAGCGGACGGCGCCGGAGCTTCAGGTCAGCGGCATCCTTAACCGCTTGCGCGGGCAACTCTTCGCCATTCCCGAGGCGAACGTCATTGCGTTCAATCCGCCCTCCATCCGCGGCCTCGGGACCGTCGGCGGCTTCGACTTCCAGCTCCAGGACCGGCGCGGCGGCAGCCCGCAGGATCTCGCCGCGGCGCTGCGCGGGCTTGTTTTCGAGGCCAACCAGGATCCCGTGTTGAGCAATGTCTTCAGCACGTTCCAGGCCGACGTGCCGCAGATCTGGCTCGATATCGACCGGGAAAAGGCGAAGCGTCAGGGCGTCGCCTTGAGCGAAATCTTCACGACCCTGCAGGCCCAGCTCGGCTCATTCTACGTCAACGACTTCAACAAGTTCGGCCGTGTCTACAAGGTCATGATCGAGGCCGACCGGGATTATCGCCAGCGTCCGGATGACATTCTGCGCCTCTATGTCCGCAACGGCCGTGGCGAGATGGTGCCGCTCAGGACCCTCGCGACAATCTCGCCGACCCTCGGACCGGAGACCCTGCGCCGCTACAACCTCTTCCGCGCGGCACAGGTGAACGGCTCGGCGGCGCCCGGGTCCAGCTCCGGCGATGCGATCGCGGCCATGGAACGGGTCGCCGCCCGGGTTCTTCCCGACGGTTTCGCCTTCGAATGGTCGGGAGTGACTCTGCAGGAACTGTCGGCGGGGAAGACGGCGCCGATCCTGTTCGCGCTGGCGATCGTCTTCGCCTATCTGTTTCTGGTCGCCCAGTACGAGAGCTGGTCGGTCCCGTTCGCGGTCGTGCTCTCGGTGCCCCTGGCGGCGCTGGGCGCTCTCGCCGGGCTGTTCATTGCGGGACTGAGCAACGACATGTACGCCCAGATCGGCATGGTTCTGCTGATCGGACTGGCGTGCAAGAATGCGATCCTTATTGTCGAGTTCGCCAAGGTCAACCACGAGGCCGGACAAACCATTCATGAGGCTGCGCTCACGGCCGCGCGACTGCGTTTCCGGGCGATCATGATGACCGCTTTCTCATTCATTCTCGGCGTAATGCCGCTGCTGTTCGCAACCGGCGCCGGAGCCGCCGCCCGGCGGGCGCTGGGGACCACGGTGTTCTCGGGTATGCTCGCCGCGGCCATCGTCGGAACGCTGCTCGCGCCGGTCTTGTTCGCCGCGATCCAGAGTGCGGTGGAGCGAACATCGCGGCGGCGATCCCACCCGGATGCGCCTGATGCGCCAGTCGGCGAGACGTGAGCGGCGGCCGCGTCAATGGCTGTCCAGGTTGTTGAAGCCCGAGACCCACCCGGTGGCGCGGGCGGGGGCGACGACACCGGGTCCAGCGATGAGCGCTTTGCCCGGCTGAAGCGGTTCGGTCCGCCGGCCGCGGCGGCGCTGGTCTTCGCCCTGACGCTGTCCGCGATCGACCGTCTGCTCGGCCACCTTAACTACCACATCGTGATGGCCGACCTGCGCGCCCTGCCGGCATCGGCAATGGCGCTCGCGATCGCCTTTACCGCCGGGAGCTTCCTCTGCCTGACCGGCTACGACTGGTCGGCGGTTCGCTATATCGGCAAGAGACTGCCCTATCACCGGATCGCTCTCGGATCCTTCGCCGGCTACGCCATCTCCAACACGATCGGCTTCAGCCTGCTCTCCGGGCCATCGGTGCGCTACCGGATCTACGCCGCCGCCGGGCTCGAGGCGGTCGATGTGGCGCGGGTCGCTGTCGTATCCGGGCTAGCGTTCCACGTCGGAGTCTCGGCGGTGGCTGGCTTCGCCATGACGCTGCGTCCGCACGCCATCGCTGCGATCATCGCGGTTCCGGCGCCGGCCTTGCGGACGCTGGGGCTGGTCATGTTGTTCGCCGTCGCGGCCCTGATCGCCTTCGTCTTTATCCGCCGCCGGCCGTTGCGGCTATGGCGATGGACGGTCGAGCTGCCCAGCGGTCCGCTGGTCATGGGTCAGCTCGTCCTGTCGGTGATCGAGATCGCCTCCGCCGGCTCGGTGCTGTTCGTCCTGCTGCCGACCGGCGATATCACCTGGTTCGCGTTCATCACCTTCTACTGTCTGGCCATCGTCGCCGGGGTGCTCAGCCACGTGCCCGGCGGCTTCGGCGTATTCGAAAGCGTAATGCTGTTCCTCCTTGCCGGTTCGGTGCCGGCGGAAACGACGACGGCGGCGCTTGTTGCCTATCGCTCCATCTACAATCTCTTTCCACTTCTGCTCGCCGCGATACTCCTCGCCGCCGACGAAGCGATCCGCAAGGTGGCGCCGGCGCTGGAGGCGGCGCGCCAGATCGGCGCCTGGAGCACGCGCCTCATCCCGACAATCATGGGCACGGTCGTCTTCATTGCCGGCGCCGTCATGATCGCCTCGTCGGCGACGCCGGCGGTGCCGCGACGGATGGTATTCCTTTCAAACACAGTGCCCCTGTCGCTGGTCGAGACGGCGCATTTTCTGTCCAGCATTGCCGGCTTTCTCCTGCTCATTCTCTCGCGCGGGCTGTTTCGCCGTCTCAACGGCGCCTACTGGCTGGCCCTGTTCATGCTGCCGGTCGCCGCGGCGACGTCCTTCGCCAAGGGTTGGGACTACGAGGAAGCAACCCTCATGATGGTGGTGCTCGTCGCGCTGCTGCCGTGCCGCCGCGAGTTCTACCGGCAGACGTCGCTCCTCGATGCGCCGTTCACCTGGGGCTGGCTGCTCGCCATCGCCGCCGTCGTTGGGTCGATGGTCTGGCTCATCACCTTTTCCTACAAGCACGTCGACTACGCCGAAAACCTCTGGTGGGAGTTTGCATTCAAGGATGACGCGCCCCGCTCTCTCCGGGCGCTCCTGGCCGTGCTTCTGGCCGGCACCGCCGCCGGCCTCGCCCGCCTGCTTCGCCCACCGCGCCACGCGCCCGATCTTCCCGTCAAGGCGGAGATCGCGCGTGCCGGCGCGATCATCGCGGCGCAGGACCGGACCTACGCCAACCTGGCGCTGCTGGGTGACAAGGCATTGCTTTTCAGCGAATCCGGCGATGCCTTCATCATGTATGGCGTCCGCGCACGAAGTTGGGTGGCCATGGGTGATCCGGTCGGCCCGCAGCAATCGTGGGCCGATCTGGCCTGGACCTTCCGCGAGCTCGCCGATCGCGTCGGGGCCCGCATCGCCTTCTATCAGGCGTCACCCGAGGCGCTGCCGCTCTATCTCGATCTCGGTCTCGTGCCGCTGAAGATTGGAGAGGAGGCGATCATCGATCTCACCGCCTTCTCCCTGCAGGGCCGCAGGCGGCGGGAGGACCGCAATGTCCTCAGCCGCGGCGAGCGCGAGGGGCTCGACATGGAGGTGCTGCCGACCGGCGCCGCGACGCCGCTGCTGGCGGAGTTGGAGGCGATTTCCGATGACTGGCTGCAGACCAAGAACACGCGCGAGAAGCGGTTTGCCCTGGGAGCGTTCTCCGCCGCCATCGTCGAGCGCTCACCGGTTGCCGTCGCCCGCCTGCACGGCCGGGCGGTCGCCTTCGCCTCCCTGATGACGACGCCGACAAAAGCGGAAGCCTCGATCGACCTGATGCGCTACAGCAGCGAGGCGCCCCGCTACACGATGCAGTTCCTTTTTCTGCGGCTGATGCTGCACCTTAAAGAGGCCGGATTTGCAACATTCACTCTTGGCATGGCGCCCATGTCGGGGATGGAGGGCCATCCGCTCGCGCCGGTGTGGCACAAGGTCGGCAGATTCCTTTTTCAGCACGGCGAGCACTTCTACAACTTCCAGGGCCTGCGCGGGTTCAAGGACAAGTTCGACCCCGTCTGGCAGCCGCGCTACCTCGCCGCTCCCGGCGGACTGAGCCCGCTGATCGTCATGACGGATGTCGGCGCTCTGGTCGGCGGCGGTTTCAAGGGCATGATCGCGCGATGACAAGGGCGTCTACGCTCGCGGCTGTCCTCTCGCTGATCCTGATGCTGATCGTGATCTTCAACGTGGTCATATCGCCGCCGGAGACGAAGCCCGTCAGTATCAGCGGCCATCCTGCGCTCGCACCGGCCCATGTCCTTGCGCCACCAGTGCCGGCGCGTGGCGCCGTCGTGATGTTCTCCGACCGGCAGGGCTGGAACGCGGCGATGGATGCGGCGGCCAAGGCCATCGCCGAGGCCGGCGAAATCGTCGTCGGTTTCGATACGCCGCGAGTGCTTGTCGAAGCAGCGCGAACCCCGGATGGATGCCTCGACCTGTCCGAGGCCATCGCCGACGCGACGGCCGACGCACGTTCGCGGCGGCGAGGAGGATGGGACGGCAGGGCGGCCCGGCATTGCGCCGGTTCTGGCGGGAACGGGAGACGGCGCAACCCTGGCCTATGCCATCCTCGCCCAGTCGCCGCAGGGTCGGTTCGCGGGCGTCGTCCCGGTCTCGTTCACCGGCGATCTGGCAAGCGCCGCACCGCTGTGCGCCGGCGCCCCGAGCGAGCCGGCGGGGACAGGCGTTTTCCATTACCGGCCGGCGACAATGCTGCCGGGCTGGCTCGCGATCGTCAGCGAACATCCGGACGCATCGAGGATCGCTGCCTATGCCGCGGCTGCCGGAGCCGCGGTCATTGCCGTGCCCGGCAACTTCGACTTCCCGGCCTCTGTCATCACCGTCCTGGCGCAAGCGCACGAGCCGGCAGACGTTTCCGACGACGGCGGCGTCGGCGCATTGCCTCTCGTGCCCCTGCCGGTGGATAAGCCCGGCGGGTTAGATGGCCGTCATCTATTCCGGCGACGGCGGCTGGCGCGATGCCGACAAGCGGCTCGGCGAGGCGCTGCAGTTGGACGGTGTGCCCGTCGTCGGCGTCGACAGCCTGCGCTACTTCTGGCGCGAAAAAACGCCCGAGCAGGTGGCGGCGGACCTGGCGATGATTCTGGGCTACTACCCGCAGCTCTGGGGCACGCCAAAGGTGATCCTCATCGGCTATTCGTTCGGCGCCGATGTTCTCCCGTTCGCCGTCAACAGGCAGACGCCCGCGGCGCGAACGAGCATCGTCCAGATATCGCTCCTCGGGCTCGCCGAACGCGCCGACTTCGCAATCCAGATCGCCGGCTGGCTGGGGGCGGGGCCAAGCGATGCCGCGCTTCCCGTCCTGCCCGAAATCGCCCGCCTCGATCTCTCCCGCGTGCAGTGCTTTTACGGTCAGGAAGAGGAGGACAGCCTCTGCCCGACCCAGGCCCTGTCCGGCGCCGAGGTCATCGCCATGCCGGGCGGTCATCATTTCGACGGTGAATACGAGAAGATCGCGAAACGCATCATCGACGGCGCCCGAAGCCGATCCGGGTGCCGTCGCTTCAGGTGCCGGATTGGCGGCGGTGCACTGAGAAAGGGAGGGGATTTCGCGGCGGGAGGACGCTTTGCTTAGAAGCCGCCGCCGGTGTGAAAATCACCGCCGCCGCCGCCACCAGCCGCCGCCACCACGCCGCCGCCTCCGCCAGCACCGCCGCCGCCCCAGCCGCCGCCTGGAAACTGGGTCGGGCGGTGATGACGGCCGATCTCGCCCCAGAAGGTGTCGCGGCCGATGGCGCCGCTGAGCACCTGTCCCAGCATGGTGCCGAGCATCGCGCCGGCGGCGCTGTCGAAGGTGCCGCGGTTGTAACCGCGCCGGCGGTAGTCGCGTCGCAGCGCGCCGATCTCTTCCAGCTCGCGGCGCTGCTGTTCCTGCTGCGCCTTGGCCTGATCGAGCGCGGCCACGATCTTCTGCTCTTCGGCCTCGAGCGTTTCGAGGTCCTGGACGACCGCGTCGTCCTCGGCGGCGGCCGTGCGCCGGGCCTGATCGCGCAAGGCCCGCAGTTCCTGTCGGCGAAGGGCCTCGACGATGACCGCGGTCGCGGCACGGGTGGCGGGATCCTCGCCGGCCAGCAGGTGGGCGCGCCGCTCCTGGGCCTCGACGAGCGCTTTGCCCTTTGCCTCGATCCGGTCGTCGATCGTATCGACTTCAGCCTCGGCCTCCTCGAGGTCGGCGTGGCGCGCGGCCGCGTCGCCCTCGTCCAGCGCGGCCTTTTCCATCGCCGCGAGCTTCCCGGTTTCGATGTTGGCCTGGGCGTGTTGGCGCCCGGCATGGTCCTGAAGCCGGCGGGGGATCTCGTTGAGCATGGCGAAGCTGGCGCGCGCCTTGTCGTAGCCGGTGAACCGGGCGATCCAGCGATCGACCATGCGCGCAAGGAAGCCGGCGGAGTAGGCCGAGGTGCCATAGCCGCGCGCCCAGAGATACTGGAACAGCTCGTCCGCCTCGTAAGGTTTGCCCTTATCGCGCCGATCGGCTTCGGCCTGCCGGGTCTTGCTCTCGGCGGCGGCCGCGGTCTCTGCGGCCTTCCGCGCCGCCTCCTGTTGCGCGCGATACGGCTCGGTCGCCGCCAGACGTCGGCGCACGTCCTCGGCCGCCGCGTCGAAGGCCGCCTGGCGTTGGCCGACGAGATCGGTCGCCGTCGTCCGGTCCGCGCGAAGGGCCTGCACCTCGCGCTCGAGCGCGCCAACCTCCGCATCGATCTCGGCCGACCCTGCCTCCTGCCGTTGCTTCGCGGCACGGACATTCGCGTCCAGCGCCGCGAGGCTCCGGATCAGCGGATCTTCCTCAAGCAGCCCGAGGCGCACCTGCGCCAGCCTGCGGTAGGCCTCGCTCTCCTCCGTCCTGACCTGGAGCAGGCGCGCGCTCAGGTCGTTCATCTGCCCATGTAGCGCGTCGGTGCGCCGGTGGGCGTCCCCGAACGCGTCGTCCATCGGGTCGATCAGCTGCGAAGCGCTATACATCGCCAATTACCACTCGAGGATGACGCCGCCGGGCGTCGGAAAGTTGAACTTCGGCTCGAGGTGGCCGACCTGCTTCTCGCCGAAGCGATTGTTCTGGATGATCCCGTCGTCCTGCTTGTCCGCCTTGACGCGGTTGAAGGTCTGCTCATCGACGCGCATCCCGAACACGCTCGCCCGCTCCGTCTTGTTGTCCTCCTCGCTGTGCACCACGAGTTCGACCGGGCGACCGTCCTGATCGACGGCTTCAACCAGGATGTAGTAGTTGCGCGCATTCGGATTGAGCCGCGGCACCCGCCATACCCCGCTCTGCTGGCCCGGCCGGACCAGGATCCGCAGGGTATAGCTCTGCTCGAGACGCTTGCGCAGATCGACCAGCGCGCCCAGCTTTTCGCGCGCCGCCGGCGCATCGTCGGCGGCCAGAGCGACATCGACCGCGGCGGCAAGATCGCGCGCCTTCTGCGTCGCAGCCGGCTCCTTGCTCAGCGCCACTACACGTTCGAGCTCGGTGCGCGTCTGCTGCGGGATGGTCTGGGCGAGCTCCCGCTGCTCCGCGGCAACGCGGCGCTCTTCGGGAAGCTTGACGCCGAAGTACCAACCGCCGGCCACAGCCGCGAGGAGGCCGACGGCAACGGCCGCGACCTTCATCAGCCGGTTGCGCCGCACCCAGAGCAGCGCCAGCGACCGCCTTATCCCGGCCGGCGGCGGCCGGTAGACGAACCGGTCCTCGCGGAGCGCCGCGACACCCTCGTCAAGGATTCGCTCGGGAACCTCGATCCCCTGAGCGGCGTAGAGCCGGCGCAGCCGCTCCTTCATCTCGGCATCGCGCACGTCGGATCCAAGCTCGCGTTCCACCAGCACGTCGGCGTGGCGGAGGTTGTCGACAACGTCCATCGCCAGCATGACGTCGTCGAGCGGCGGGGCGGCCTGCCCGTTGCGCGGCTGGTCCTGCCCGGATGCGGCCCCGGATGCTGCCATCGTCGCGCCGCTCAGCTGCCGGCCGTCGCCAGTTCCGCGCTTCTCTGCGCCAGGCGGGCCATACGGCGTTTGCCGTCTTCGACGGCGCGGCCGATCTCCTGCGCATTCTGGGTGCTCAGCGTGCGCATCTCGTCGATGATCTCGGTAGACCGCTCCTGGTAGTTGACCACAGAATCGACCAGCTTCTTCACCAACTCGGCGCGGATCGTCGGCCCGTAGCCGGCCTTGAGCGCCTCTTCCTGGATCTTGCCGCCGATCTCTGAAAGCGTATCCAGGCTTTGGCTGATCCCGTCCTTCATCGTGTTCAGCGTCTTCGTGCTCTCGTTCAGGCCGTGCAGGCCGGTGAACGAGGCGCTGAGCGCCGTCAGCACCAATTCGTTGGTGGAAAAGAAGCTCACCGACTGCTGATACACCCGCTCCTTGGCGCTCGTCGTCTGCATCAGCCGGGCCATGATCACCTCAGAGGTGTTGTAGCCTACGGTCAGGTTGTCGCTAAGATCCTTGGCGATCTGGTAGCGGCGCTCCTCGTTCTGCAGCGCCCGCAGCTTCTCGTCGCGGGCAAGTTCGAGCCTGGCCCGCTCCGCCGGCTCGACCTGTCCCGCCTGCTCAACGACGCCCGACGCGGTATCGACCTCGGTGCGGGCCGCGCCGAGCTTCTTTTCCGCCTCCTTCAGAACCTCGAAAGCCATGACTTCGGCTTCCTTCAGCGCACCGCGAAAATCGCGGTAGGCTTCGAGGATGAGGTGCTCGCGCTCGAACTGGTCCTTCGTCGCCGCCGCGACGCCGAGGTAGGTCTTCTTGATGCCGTCGAACCGGGTGGCGATGTCGCCGCGGGTCGCCTTCTGCCAGATGTTCGCCAGCCGCTCGAAGGTGTCGATTTTGCCGTCCTCGACCTGATCGACCATCTGCTTGGCGTCGTCGCGAATGGAGTTGAACGATTTGGCAATGTCGTTGTAACGCTCGCCGACATCCATGGCGCTGATCTGTTCGCGCACGACCTCGTTGAACAGCGACATCTGGTCCAGGGTCCGCGCGATCAGGGCGATGCGTTCCTCGTCGAGATCGGAGATCTGGTTGAGCAGCGAAACGACGGGGGCCACCTCCTCGCGCTTGTCCGGGACAAGACCCAGATCGCGAAGCGTGCCCAATGCCTTGTCGAGATACTTCATCGGTTGGCTGACGGCGACCTCGCCCATGGCTCAAATCCTTCCCGCTGAACAGGTTTTTAGGCCGACGCAAGCATCGGCCGCCTCCGCTACGCGCCGCAGGCTAGTAGAGATCACTTTGCCGGTGGAAGAAAGCACTCGTTCTTTCCGCCGTTCTCCGGCTGCGCGCCTTTGTCTGAAGGGCCGAGGGAACGGCGCGCGCCCACCATTGCCTTAGCGCAGGACTGGGCCTGTTCCAGGTGAGGCAGTAGTCTGATCCATCGGAGCAAACGATTAAGAGGGAGCGAGAGATGTTCAAGATCGCAGCGGCCAGCCTGCTGGCCATCACCGCCATCGGCGGCGCTCAGGCCGCCGACATGGCCGGCGCAACCGCCAAGGCAGCGTTGCAGGGACCCGATGGCAAATCCGTCGGCCAGGCGACGCTCGAGTCCACGCCCCACGGTGTGCTCGTCCACGTCCGGGCCGAGGGCCTGTCGCCCGGTCCGCATGGCATTCATCTGCACGCCGTCGGCGCCTGCTCTCCGGACTTCAAGGCGGCCGGCGGCCACATCAAGACCTCCGGCAACGAGCACGGCCTGCGCAACCCCAAGGGTCCGGAAGCCGGCGACCTGCCGAACCTCTATGCCGGCGCCGATGGCCGGGCCGAGGCGGAATACTTCACCACCCTGGTGGACATGAAGACGGTGCTCGACAATGACGGCTCGGCAGTCGTGATCCACGCTCAGCCCGACGACCAGATGACCCAGCCCATCGGCGGCTCCGGCGATCGCGTGGCCTGCGGTGTCATCAATGCCTCCTAGCCGCGGCAAGACCATAGCGCTCGGAAAGCCGGCGGCGGCCTGCCCTCTGGGTTAGGCCGTCGTCGTACGCCGGACAAGCGGCTGCCGCCGATGACACCACAGGATGTGAGGCTGGCCTGTAGAGATACGACATTTTGTGCGCGGGACTCCGAATCGCTCATGCCGATTCGGCCGACGCGGCCTCCTCGCGAGTTGCCAGCGAGGACCGGAGGCTCTGCGACGGCACTTTGGCCCAGGCCGTAAGAATCCATTTTTGCAATGCCTTCTGGCGATATCTTCAGGCGACCGCATGGCCGGTCCGGAAATTCTGTATTTCACGTCTGTTGGAGCGGCCATTATGCCGGAGACGAACGCGGGACCGGGGTCCGGCCCCAGGCCCGGAGGCAACAGGAAGTCGGATGGATTTGGCAGCTGAGGCGCACCCTGCGGAGCAGAGCGAGAGACCGCCTTTTCAACTCCGCGGCGGCGCCTACACCATGATCGTGCTGAGGCTGATCGAGCCGAAGCACCCGGCATTCTACCAGATGCTGATGGCAAAGGTTGCCCAGGCGCCGGGTTTCTTCATCGACGCGCCGGTGGTCCTCGACCTGCAGGATCTTGCCGATGCGCCTCCCTTCAATATGGCCGAACTCCGCCGCCGTCTGCGCCAGCACCGGCTGATGGCGTTCGGCGTCCAGAACGCCACCGAGGAACAGAACCAGATCGCGATCAACGCCGGCATGGTCGTTCTCCCGCCCGGCCGGCAGGCGCCGATCCGCGCGACACCTCGGCCGGCGCCGCCCGCCGAGGCATCCGGGCCGGCGACTGCCGGTACCGCTGATACGGGCACTCCCGAACCGGATGGCCATGCTGCGGCTCATCCTGCGACGGATCCCGGCGCGGAGGCCGCGCCGCTGGATCAGGAGCATACGGCCGAGCCGGCGGTGAGCCTTGTCGTTGCCCAGCCGGTCCGGTCGGGACGGCAGATCTACGCCCAGGGCGGCGACCTGATCGTTCTGGCGTCGATCAGCCCCGGCGCCGAGCTCATCGCCGACGGTCACATTCACGTCTATGGCTCCCTGCGCGGGCGGGCCCTGGCGGGCATCGCCGGCAATACCGAGGCGCGCATCTTCTGTCGCAGCCTGGAAGCCGAACTGGTCTCGATCGGCGGCTACTGGCGCGTCCGCGACGACATCCCGGAGGATCTGATCGGCAAGCCCGCGCAGATCCACCTGGAGGGCGAGCACGTCGTCATCGAGTCCTTGACCTGAACATCGAACAGCCGGTTCATCGATGCCTCTTCACTTCGCGCCCACTCACAAACCACCACTGACCGTTGGAGGAACACTTGTCTAAAGTCATCGTCATGACATCGGGCAAGGGCGGGGTCGGCAAGACCACGTCTAGCGCAGCGTTTGCCGCGGGTCTCGCCCTCAGAGGCTACAGGACGGTCGTCATCGACTTCGACGTCGGCCTGCGCAACCTCGACCTGATCATGGGCTGCGAGCGCCGGGTCGTCTTCGACTTCATCAACGTCATCAACGGCGACGCCCGACTCAATCAGGCCCTGATCAAGGACAAGCGGGTCGAGAACCTCGCCATCCTGCCGACCAGCCAGACCCGGGACAAGGAGGCGCTGACCCGCGAAGGCGTCGGCAAGGTCATCGACGAGCTGAGGGAGACGTTCGACTACATCATCTGCGACAGCCCCGCCGGCATCGAGCGCGGTGCGCTGATGGCGCTCTATTTCGCCGACGAGGCAGTCATCGTCACCAACCCCGAGATCTCAAGCGTCCGCGACAGCGACCGGATCCTGGGCGTTCTGCAAAGCAAGTCGCGCCGCGCCGAGGAAGGCCTCGATCCGGTGAAGGAGCACCTGCTTCTGACCCGCTACGACACCGCTCGGGTCGCCCGTGGCGAGATGCTCAAGGTCGAGGACGTGCTCGAGATCCTGGCCATCCCGCTGATCGGGATCATCCCCGAGAGCCAGACCGTGCTGAAGGCTTCCAATACCGGCACACCGGTCATCCTCGACGCCCAGTCGCCCGCGGCGGCCGGCTACAGCGAGGCGGTCGGCCGGTTTCTCGGCGAGACGATCGAGGTGCGCTTTCCCAAGCAGCAGCGTCGGGGCCTGTTCCAGCGTCTGCTCTGGAGGACCGCATGAGCATCATGAATTACTTCCGCTCCCGGCCGAAGGCGTCAGCCGATCAGGCCAAGGAGCGGCTGCAGATCCTGCTCGCCCATGAGCGAGCCGGCTCGACCAGACCGGACTATCTCCCGCGCATGCAGGCCGAGCTCATGCAGGTGATCGCCCGGTACATCGACATCGACGAGGATATGATCTCGGTCGAGTTCGAGAACTCGGGAACCGTGTCCACGATCGAAGTCAACATCGAGCTGCCGACCGAGCTGGTCATGCAGGGATCGGCGGCGCTTGCCGTCGCCTCCTGAAGGACGCGCAGCGGGAAGCTGGACGCAAACGGACGGCGGTTGCGACTCGGCAACGGCGCAACACAGGCGGCTGAGCGCGGCCCGCCCGCGGTAATGCGCTGCGGAACGAGGCGTTGCTGTATACTCGCAACGCCATGCTGAAGCGCTTTGCCCGGTTCATTCCCGTGCTCGCGGCTGCCGTTGCGGTTGCGGTGGCGCTCGTGGTGCTGTCTCGGGTCATGGTGACCGTCGACGCCATCGCGCAGCCGGAGTACCGCTACGTCTATCTTGGCGGGGTGGTGCTTCTGCTCGGCGGCCTCGGCGTCTTCGCCTGGGTAAAGCTGCGCCCGAGGCGCGATGCCGCAGCGCCGCAGCAAATTCCGCACCACCGCCGCCTGTCGCCGGAGTCGCGGCTGGGCGAGCTCTATGCACGTCACCATCTCGACCGGAGCGGGCCCAGCGGCGCCGGCCCGGAGCAGGCAAGGGCGCGACCGCGGGAACCCGGCCGAATACGCATTGCCCTCGCCGGGGTGCGCGGGGTGGGCAAGAGCGCGCTCGCTGCGGCCCTGCGCATGGCGGCGACCAGCGACGGGTTCGACGCCCTTTCGGTCGATCTGGTCGAGCTTCCCTCCCTGGGCACCAATCTGGGGCATAATATTGAGAGCCTGACACTGGCGCTCTCGGCAGATCTGACTCTGTTCGTTGTCGATCAGGATCTCCGCGATTATGAGCAGGATGCGATCGCGGCGCTTGCTCACCGGCAGGCGAAATTTGTGGTTGTCATCAACAAGACCGATCTCATGCGTCCCGCGGCGCTGGCCGAGACCAGGGCGGCGGTCGCCGCCAGGCTTGCAAGCGGGGCCATCGAGGCCGACATCCTCACCACGGCGGCCGCGCCCAGATGCCGACGGTGCGCCTGGCCGAGGAAGGCGATGGCGAAGACGAGGACGTCGCTCGCCCACCGGAGGTAGCCGCCATCATCAGCTGTTTCGAGACACTCGCCGTCCGTCGCGGCCGCTCCGGCGTGCGCGTCGCGCCCGGCGCCGGTTGAGGCTCGGCGCGGCCATGGCCGGGAAGGACAAGCAGTACGACGAGATCCTGACGGCGCTGCGC
This sequence comes from uncultured Alphaproteobacteria bacterium, assembly GCA_963789785.1. Taxonomy (GTDB): domain Bacteria; phylum Pseudomonadota; class Alphaproteobacteria; order Rhodospirillales; family Defluviicoccaceae; genus JAEULH01. The sequence goes on from CAWBNC010000031.1 coordinate 127,759, forward strand.
CAGCTCTCGCGGACCGACCTGCGCGAGAGCGAGCGCGCGGCAGTGGCCCAGGAGCTCGACGACATCGACACCATGGTCACGAAGCTGGAGCATGGCGTCGTCGAAATCGCGGCCTTTGGCGAGGTCAACTCCGGCAAGAGCTCGCTCCTGAATGCCCTGCTCGGTCGTCCGGCCTTTGCCGTCGCGGCCATCGCCGGCAAGACCCGCGAGCTGAGCCGCCAGGACTGGACACCGCGCCGCGAGACGATCAAGGGCTTCGCCGACAACCGCCTGGTCATGGTCGATACCCCCGGCATCAACGAGGTCGAAGGCGACGACCGGGCGGCCATCGCCGAGGCGACCGTCCGCTATGCCGATATCGTCCTGTTCGTCACCTACGGCGATCTCAACGACGTGGAGTTCAGCGCCATCAAGGCGCTCCGCGCGCTGCACAAGCCGATCATCCTGGTCATCAACAAGATCGACCTGTTCAAACAGCGCGAACTGGAGCAGACAGTCGCCTCCATTCGCGCCAAGGTCGGCGGCATGATCGGCGAGGCCGACATTGTCTTCGCCGCGGGCGATCCCTCGCCGGCGCTGCGCGTCTACCACAACCTCGACGGCAGCGAACGCGAGGAGTGGGCCGACCGGCCGGCGATCATCGAGGATCTTTCGGCGCGCATCCTCGAAATCCTGCATCGCGAGGGCAAAGCCGTCGTTGCCCTGAACGCGAACCTGTTCGCCACGGAGGTCTCCGATCGCATCGCCGCGCTCAAGGCGAGCGTGCGCGGGGAAGAGGCGGACCGGCTCATCCGCCGCTTCATGTGGATCAAGGCTTCCGCGGTCGCGCTCAACCCGATCCCGATCGCCGACATCGCCGGCGGCATGGTCTCCGACGCGATCATGGTCCAGCAGCTCGGCTCGGTCTACGGCCAGCCATTCTCCCGCGAGAACGCCCGGGCGCTGATCACCGAGATCCTCGGCGCCTGGGGGATCATGGTCTCGCTGGAGTGGGTGACCCACCTGGCGGCGGCGGTCCTGAAGGGCGCTGCGCCCCTTGCCGGCCATGCGCTCGTCGCCATTCCGCAAGGACTGGCCGCGGCGTGGACGACCTATATCGTCGGGCAGGCGGCGAGCGTCTATTTCCGCCAGGGCGGCTGGGGCGGGCGCGGCGCCAAGGCGATCCTGCGCGACATCCTCTCCGGCGTCGACCGCGACAGCGTGCTCGATCCGCTGAAGGACGAACTCCTGCACCGCCTCCGCACGAAGACGACATCCTCCGCGCTGGCAAAGCGTCCGTAGCGGCAGACAGCGGCGGCAGAGCCCTTGTCTGCCTGCAACGGCGTAGATGCGCTGCGAAGGATCCCGGCCCCGACCGGCCCCCGACCGGCCGCGCTTGCGCGCGCGGCGGCAGGGAGGGTATGACACAGGCCGGAGCACGCGGTGACGCTGCCGGTGGTGGGATCAGCCTGAACCGCCCATGGCTTCAAAATCGGCAACTGGGGAGAGGAGTGCACGCGCATGAGCGGCATCATGGAGATTACGGGTCGCGAAATTCTCGACAGCCGCGGTAACCCGACCGTGGAGGTGGACGTGACCCTTGAGAGCGGCGCCCAGGGGCGCGCCGCAGTGCCGTCCGGCGCCTCGACTGGCGCGCACGAGGCGGTCGAGCTGCGCGACGGCGACAAGCAGCGCTACGCCGGCAAGGGGGTGATGAAGGCCGTCGACGCGGTCAACGGCGAGATTTTCGACGCGATTTCCGGGATGGAAGCGAGCGAACAGGTCGCCATCGACAACGCCATGATCGACCTCGACGGCTCGCCGAACAAGGGCCGGCTCGGGGCGAACGCAATCCTCGGGGTCAGCCTGGCGCTGGCCAAGGCCGCCGCGGAAGAGGCCGACCTGCCGCTCTACCGCTACATTGGCGGCACCCAGGCGCGGGTGCTGCCGGTGCCGATGATGAACATCGTCAACGGCGGCGCGCATGCCGACAATCCGATCGACATCCAGGAATTCATGATCATGCCGGTCGGCGCGGCGTCCATCGCCGAAGCCGTGCGCATGGGCGCGGAGGTGTTTCATTCCCTGAAGAAGGGCCTCAAGGACGCCGGCCACAACACCAACGTCGGCGACGAGGGCGGGTTCGCGCCGGCGCTCAACAGCGCCGACGAGGCTCTGACCTTCATCATGAAGGCGATCGAGGCAGCCGGGTACAAGCCGGGCGACGACGTCATGCTCGCCCTCGACTGCGCTTCGAGCGAGTACTTCAAGGATGGCAAGTACATGCTCGCCGGCGAGAACAAGCAGCTTGACGCCGCCGGCAATGCCCGCTACCTCGCCGACCTCGCCAGCCGCTTCCCGATCATCTCCATCGAGGACGGGATGGACGAGGACGACTGGGACGGCTGGAAGATCCTCACCGAGGAGCTCGGCGGCAAGATCCAGCTTGTCGGCGACGACCTCTTCGTCACCAACCCGAAGCGCCTCGCCGACGGCATCGACCGCGGCATCGCCAACTCGATCCTGGTCAAGGTCAACCAGATCGGCTCGCTGACCGAGACGCTCGAGGCGGTCGAGATGGCGCACAAGGCGGCCTACACGTCGGTCATCTCGCACCGGTCGGGCGAGACCGAGGACTCGACCATCGCCGATATCGCGGTGGCGACCAATGCCGGCCAGATCAAGACCGGCTCGCTCAGCCGCTCGGACCGCATCGCCAAGTACAACCAGCTGATCCGGATCGAGGAGCAACTGGGCTCGGCGGCGCGCTTCGCCGGACGGACGATTCTTCGTCGCAGGTAGCCTGCGGCCGGATCGGCCGGATTGGAAGGACCGGGGAGCGGCATCGGCCCGCTCCCTTCCTCTTCGATGCGCAAGGCACGCCGCGGCACATGGCGCCGGCGGCAAAATTTCCGTTTTGCGCGACGGGGGCGGTCGACGATACTCAAGGGAGGATGAACGAATTCGATATCCCGGACGGGCCGTCGCGTCTGCTGCCGCGAAGCGCCGAGCTGCGCAAACGGGTGCCCCAGGCCGTCATCGTCCTCGTCGGCGTCTGCGTCATCGGCTACTTCGTCTATCACGTCATTCATGGTGACCGGGGTCTGATCGCGTGGCGGGTGCTCGATCAGGACGTCGCCGATGCACGGGCCGATCTTGCCACGGCTCGCGATGAACGGATCGCGCTCGAACGCCGCGTCCGGCTGCTACGCCTGGAAAGCCTCGATCTCGACATGCTTGACGAGTGGTCGCGGCGGATCCTGAACTACGGCGCGGCTGACGAAGCCGTCATCTTCACCAAGGACGAGGACGCCGCCCTGCTGCGCGGCGAGCCGAGGGCCGGTCGAGGCGGGTCCGAGGAACAGGGCCAGCGCGTCCCCGGCGAAAATCGCTGAGCCGAAGACGAACACGTCGAACAACGGGGCGAACAACACCATCGCGGCGTGCTTCGCCGCTTGTCTTTCAGAGCCCCTCGCAATAGGATCCCGGCCGCCGTCCCGCCGCTGATCCGTCCAGCACGAGACCGATACCAAGCCGATTTGCGTCGACCGCAGGGAGGGTCGCCATGCCCAACGAGACCAGGACCGAGCCCGGCAGCAAGGGCTCCGGCAAAGGCCGCGCCTCTCGCCGCGAGGCCCCGAGCGGCGAGCAGCTCCTGCACGACTACCGGCAGATGCTGCTCATCCGCCGGTTCGAGGAGAAGGCCGGACAGCTCTACGGCATGGGTCTGATCGCCGGGTTCTGCCATCTCTACATCGGCCAGGAAGCGGTCGTCATCGGCATGCAATCGGCCGCGCGCGAGGGCGACTCGATCATCACCACCTACCGCGATCATGGCCACATGCTTGCCACCGGCATGGAGGCCAGGGGCGTCATGGCCGAATTGACCGGCCGGATCGGCGGCTATTCCAAGGGCAAGGGCGGCTCGATGCACATGTTCAGCCGCGAGAAGGGCTTCTACGGCGGCCACGGCATCGTCGGCGCCTCCGTCCCCCTCGGCACCGGCCTCGCGTTCGCCCACAAGTACCGCGAGGACGGCGGCATCTGTTTCTGCTACTTCGGCGACGGCGCGGCAAACCAGGGCCAGGTCTACGAGTTCTTCAACATGGCCTCGCTGTGGAAGCTGCCGATCATCTACATCATCGAGAACAACAAGTACGGCATGGGAACCTCGGTCGAGCGCGCCTCGGCCACCGTCGATCTCTACCGCCGCGGCGAGAGCTTCGGCATCCCCGGGGTACAGGTCAACGGGATGGACGTTCTCGAGGTCCGCGCGGCCGGCGCCGAGGTGGCCGAGTACGTCCGCGGCGGCAAGGGGCCCTACGTGATGGAGATGAATACCTATCGCTACCGCGGTCACTCCATGTCCGACCCGGCCAAGTACCGGACCAAGGAAGAGGTCGCGAAGATGCGCAAGGAAAGCGACCCGCTCGACACCCTGCGCAGCTACATGCTCGAACGTCAGCTTGTCGACGAGGCGCGGCTGAAGGATATCGACCGCGACGTCCGGGCAGTGGTCAACGAGGCGGCCGATTTCGCGCAGACCAGCCCCGAGCCCGACCCTAGCGAGCTTCACACCGACATTCTGATCGACGCCTGAGCGTCCTGAGACCTTCGTTCGGGAGACCGCGATGCCCATTCAGGTTCTGATGCCGGCGCTGTCGCCAACCATGGTCGACGGCAAGCTGGCTAGGTGGATCAAGCACGAAGGCGACGCGATCGCCTCGGGCGACGTGCTGGCCGAGATCGAGACCGACAAGGCGACGATGGAGGTCGAATCCGTCGATGAGGGTGTGCTCGGCAAGATCCTTGTCGTCGAAGGCACCGAGGGCGTCGCCGTCAACACCCCGATCGCGGTGATCCTTTCGGAGGGCGAGGATGCGGCGGCGCTGAAGGACGCGGCCGACATCCCGGCTCCGATCAACATGGAGCCGTCGACGATGCCGGCCAGCACGCCGGCGCCTTCGCCGGCTCAGCCGTTGCCGGCTTCGGATGTGCCGGCGGAGCCGCACTACACCGGCCCGACCGCGCAGATGACGGTGCGCGAGGCCTTGCGCGACACCATGGCCGAGGAGATGCGCCGCGACCCGGAGGTCTTCCTCATGGGCGAGGAGGTTGCCTCCTACCAGGGCGCCTACAAGATCAGTCAGGGCCTGCTCGACGAATTCGGGCCGAAGCGGGTTATCGACACCCCGATCACCGAGATGGGCTTCGCCGGACTTGGCGTCGGCGCCGCGTTCGGCGGACTGAAGCCGATCGTCGAATTCATGACCTTCAACTTCTCGATGCAGGCGATAGACCAGATCATCAACTCGGCGGCCAAGACCCTGTACATGGCCGGCGGCCAGCTCGGCACGCCCATCGTCTTTCGCGGCCCCAACGGCGCGGCGGCGCGGGTCGCGGCTCAGCATTCGCAATGCTTCGCCTCCTGGTACGCGCACTGTCCCGGTTTGAAGGTGGTTGCGCCGTACTCGGGCGCCGACGCCAAAGGGCTGTTGCGCGCCGCCATCCGCGACCCGAACCCGGTCGTGTTCCTGGAGAACGAAATCCTCTACGGCCAGACCTTCGATGTGCCGACCGACCCCGAGTTCATGCTCGCGCTCGACCGGGCGAAGGTCGAGCGGCCGGGCTCGGACGTGACCATCGTCGCCTTCTCGCGCATGGTCGGTGTCGCCCTGGAAGCGGCGGCGGCGCTCGCCGAAGCCGGCATTGACGCCGAGGTGATCAATCTTCGCTCGCTGCGGCCGATCGACGTCGGCACCATCGCGGCGTCGATCAGGAAGACCAACCGGCTGGTCAGCGTCGAGGAGGGATGGCCGGCGGCCGGCATCGGCGCGGAGATCGCGGCGCTGATGATGGAGCACGCCTTCGATTATCTGGACGCACCGGTCGTGCGCGTCACCGGCGCCGACGTTCCCATGCCCTACGCCGCCAACCTCGAGCGACTGACCCTGCCGCAGCCGCAGGCCGTTATCGAGGCGGCGCGTTCCGTCTGCTATCGCTGAAGGCGGGGGAGCGGAATCATGACCATTCAGGTGCTCATGCCGGCGCTGTCGCCGACGATGACCGACGGCAAGCTGGCCAAATGGCTGAAGCGCGAAGGCGACGCGGTGGCCTCCGGCGACGTCATCGCCGAGATCGAGACCGACAAGGCGACGATGGAGGTGGAAGCGGTTGACGAGGGCGTAATCGGCCGGATCCTGGTGGCCGAAGGCAGCGAAGGGGTGCCGGTGAACGCGCCGATCGCGCTGCTGCTCGAAGAGGGCGAGGACGCCGCTGCGCTCGAGGCCGCCGGCGCGGCCGCCGGCCGCTCGGCGTCCAGCGAAGCGATGCCGGCGGGTCCGCCGGTACCGGCGGCCGGCACGGCGGCAACGGCGGCAACGCCGGCCCCCGCGCCGGCGGCTGCGCCGCAGCCTTCACCTGCCGGCGGGGCGAAAGACGGCCGGCGTGTCTTCGCCAGCCCGCTCGCGCGTCGGCTCGCCGCCAATGACGACCTCGATCTCGCCCAGCTGTCCGGAAGCGGGCCGCACGGCCGGATCGTCAAGCGCGATGTCGAAGCCGCTCTCGCCGAAGCCAGGGCCAAGCCGCGGGCCGCCCCCGCCGCTCAGCCGTCTGCCGCTCCGGCCACCGGCACGGCGACGGCGCCCGCTCCGGGTGCGGTCGCGGCGGCGTACGACGACGTGCCGCACAGCACCATGCGCAAGGTCATCGCCCGGCGGCTGAGCGAATCCAAGCGCGACATCCCGCACTATTACCTCACCATCGACTGCAATCTCGAGGCGGTGCTCGACCTGCGCGGCCGGCTCAACGCGCGCTCGCCGGAAGGCGCCGGAGCGTTCAAGCTTTCGCTCAACGATTTCATCATCCGGGCTGTCGCGCTCGCGCTTCGCGCCTATCCGGAAGCCAACTCGGCATGGACCGACGAGGCCATGCGCCTGTACCGCACGGTCGACATCGCCGTCGCGGTGGCGACGCCGAACGGCTTGATCACCCCGGTGGTCCGCAATGCCGACACGAAGGGCCTGGCCGCCATCGCCGCCGAGGTCCGCGACTTCGCCGGCCGCGCCCGCGCCGGCAAGCTCAAGCCGGAGGACTACCAGGGCGGCACCTTTACCGTCTCCAACCTCGGCATGTACGGCATTCGCGAGTTCTCGGCGATCATCAACCCACCGCAGTCGTGCCTGCTCGCCATCGGCGCGGCGGAGAAGCGGCCGATCGTCAAGGACGGTGCGCTGGCCGTGGCGACCATGGCGACCTGCACCCTGTCGGCCGATCATCGCAGCGTCGACGGCGCCAAGGGCGCGGAGTTTCTGGCGGTCTTCAGGCGGTTCCTTGAAGATCCGCTGACGATGATGCTGTAGCCGGAGGGCAGGCAGGGTATGGCCGAAACCTCTTATGACGTCGTCGTCATCGGCGGCGGGCCGGGCGGATACGTCGCTGCGATTCGCGCGGCCCAGCTCGGCATGAAGACCACCGTCGTTGAACGCGAGCATTTGGGCGGTATCTGCCTCAACTGGGGCTGTATTCCGACGAAGGCCCTGCTGCGCACGGCCGAGGTCTACGAGACGATCAAGCACGCCGGCGAGTTCGGCCTGAGCGTCGAGGGCGTCGGCTTCGATACCCGGAAAGTCGTCGAGCGCTCGCGCGCCATTGCGAAGCAGTTGAACAGCGGCGTCGGCCACCTGCTGCGCAAGAACAAGGTGAGCGTGTTCGACGGCGCCGGCCGTCTCAACGGACGCGGCAAGGTGCTCGTCGAGAAGGACGGCAAGGCCGTCGCCGACCTGGCGGCCAGGCACATCATTCTGGCGACCGGCGCGCGGGCGCGGTCCCTGCCCGGCATGGAGCCGGACGGCCGGCTGATCTGGACCTACAAGGAGGCGATGGTCCCGGCGGCAATGCCGAAGTCGCTGCTCGTGGTCGGCTCCGGCGCCATCGGCATCGAGTTTGCCAGCTTCTACCGCTCGCTCGGCGCCGAAGTCACCGTGGTCGAGATCCTTGACCGTATCCTCCCGGTCGAGGACGCCGACATTTCGGTTTTCGCGCGCAAGTCATTCGAGAAGCAGGGCATCAAGATCCTGACCTCGGCGTCCGTAAAGGCTTTGAGGAAAGAGGCGGATTCGGTCACCGCAACCATCGACGCCGGCGGCGCGGTGAGCGAGCTTGCGGCGGAACGGGTGATCATGGCGGTCGGCATCATCGGCAACACCGAGAGCTGCGGCCTCGACGGCACGGCGGTAAAGGTCGAGCGCGGGCATATCGTCGTCGACGAATGGTGCCGGACCGGCGAGCCCGGCGTCTACGCCATCGGCGATGTCGTCGGCGCGCCGTGGCTTGCGCACAAGGCCAGCCACGAGGGCGTCATCTGCGTCGAGAAGATCGCCGGTCTCGCGAACGTCCATCCGCTCGACGTGCGGCGGATCCCCGGCTGCACCTATTCGCGTCCGCAGGTCGCCAGCGTCGGGCTGAGCGAGGCGGCGGCGAAGGCCGCGGGACACACGGTCAAGGTCGGGCGCTTTCCGTTCATCGGCAACGGCAAGGCGATCGCGCTGGGCGAGCCGGAAGGGATGGTCAAGACGGTGTTCGACGCCGGAACCGGCGAGCTGCTCGGCGCCCACATGGTCGGCGCCGAGGTCACCGAACTGATCCAGGGCTACGCCATCGCCATGACCCTGGAGACGACTGAAGCCGAGCTGATGCAGACGATCTTCCCGCACCCGACCCTGTCCGAGATGATGCATGAGGCGGTTCTCGATGCCTACGGTCGAGCGGTCCACTTCTAAGCCCGGCCCGGCGGCCGCCCGGCCCGCGGCACCGGCCGTCTCGCCGGCGCCGGGCGTTGATCTTGTCAAGGCGGACGGCCATATCCCCTCCATGCCGACCGCCGCGCCGCCGCGTCATCCCGAGAAGGTCCACAAGCCGGTCAACCCGTCGCCGCGCAAGCCGGCATGGATCCGGGTCCGGGCGCCGTCATCGGACGCCCATGCCGAGACCCGGGCGCTGATGCGCGGGCGCAACCTGCACACTGTTTGTGAGGAAGCCGCCTGCCCGAACATCGGTGAGTGCTGGGCGCGCAAGCATGCGACGGTGATGATCCTGGGCGCGATCTGCACCCGCGCCTGCGCGTTCTGCAACGTCGCAACGGGAAAGCCCGGGCCGGTCGACCCGTTCGAGCCGGAGAACGTGGCGATGACGGCGGCGACCATGGGCCTGAAGCACATGGTCATCACCTCGGTCGATCGCGACGATCTGGACGACGGCGGCGCCGATCAGTTCGTTCGCTGCATCACCCTGATCCGGGACAAGGCGGCAGGGACGACCATCGAGGTGCTGACCCCCGACTTCCGCCACAAGGACGGCGCACTCGAGGCGGTGGTCGTGGCCGGACCCGATGTGTTCAACCACAATCTTGAGACCGTGCCGCGGCTTTACCCGACGATCCGGCCCGGCGCGCGGTATTTCCACTCACTGCGCCTGCTCGATCGCGCCAAGGATCTGGCGCCGTCGATCTTCACCAAATCCGGGATCATGGTCGGGCTCGGTGAGGAGCGTGGGGAGGTTCTTCAGGTGATGGACGACCTGCGCTCGGCGCGCGTCGACTTTCTCACCATCGGCCAGTATCTCCAGCCGACGCCGCACCACGCCGGCGTCGCCCGCTTCGTCACCCCCGATGAGTTTGCCGAATACAAGCGCATCGCCGAGGCGAAGGGGTTCCTCATGGTCGCTTCATCGCCGTTGACCCGGTCGTCGTACCACGCGGACCGGGACTTCGCGACGATGCAGGCCGCGCGGCTGGCCGCTCCGGCCGGTTCCTGAGCAGGAGCGGGGAACGCCCGGCAGCCATGCCAACGCACGCCGAAAAGCGCATGCTCCCCTACAGCCGGGAGCAGATGTTCGACCTTGTCGCCGATGTCGAACGTTACCCGGAATTCCTGCCCTGGTGCGTCGCCTGCCGCATTCGCCAGCCGGCCTCTCCTGACGCCTTCGTCGCCGATCTCATCATCGGCTTCAAGTTCGTCCGCGAACGGTTCACCTCCCAGGTGACACTGCAGCGCCCGGATCGTGTTGACGTGGATTACAAGGAAGGCCCGTTCAGGCGGCTCACCAACCACTGGTTCTTCGAGGCCGATGGCGACGACCGGTGCATCATCGACTTCTACATCGATTTCGAATTCCGCTCGAAAACGCTACAGAGGCTGATCGGCCGGCTGTTCAACGAGGCGGTCCAGCGCATGGTCAACGCCTTCGAGCGGCGGGCGCGAGTACTCTACGGGCCGCAGTCGCGTCCCTCCGAGGTCCTGTCCGAGTCTTCATCGGACCCGGTCTGACCGACGCATTCCAGCAATAGCGCGAGCGCCGCTTCGACCGAGGCGAGGCGGATCGTGGTCCGGTCGCCGCCGAACACATGCCGGCCGTGGCGGGTCGGCCCGCCGCGACAGGCGGTCGCCATGTGCACCAGCCCAACCGGTCGCGTCGGCGAACCGCCACCGGGTCCGGCAATGCCCGTAACGGCGACAGAAAAACGGGCGTCTGCGCGGCTCAATGCGCCCTCGGCCATGGCGCGGGCGACCTCTTCACAGACGGCGCCGCGAGACCTGAGGAGGTCGCCGGAAACCCCCAGCAGCTCGTGCTTCGCCCGGTTGCCGTAGGTGACGAAGGCGCGGTCGAGCACATCCGAGGCTCCCGGCACCTCGGTCAGGCAGGCGGCGATCAGCCCGCCGGTGCAGGACTCCGCCACCGTCAACTGGCACCGCGCCGACTGGCAGCGACGGACCACCTCGCCGGCAAGGTCGATCAGCCGGGGTTCGAACACGGCTTCAGCATCTCCCGGCCAGCATTTCGCTTACGCTTCAGGCGCGGCGGCCTCCTTCTGCTCGAACTCGAGGATGATCTGGCCGGCCGACAGCGTCGCGCCCGGTTCGACGTGCAGCTTGATGACCATTCCCGGCCGGGTCGCGCGCAGGATGTTCTCCATCTTCATCGCCTGGATAATCGCCAGTTCGTCGCCGGTATCGACCCGCTCACCCTCCTCCACCGCGAGCGACTGGAGGAGTCCCGGCATCGGCGACAGCAGGTATTGCGACATGTCCGGCGGCTTGCGCTCGGGCATCTTCTTGGCCAGTTCGGCGATCCGGCTGTCGTAGACCGTGACCTTGACGTCAGCGCCCATGTGGAACAGGCGATAGCCGAGCCCGTCGCGTTCGACCTTAAACCGCCGCGGCTCCGCGTTGATGGTGCAGCGCAGCACCGGATCGCCGACCTGCCAGTCGCTGCGGATGGCGAGCAGGTGACCCTCCCGAGTCACGTCGAAGCCTTCTTCCGAACCGCGGCCGACGAACTGTTCGACATGGATGGGATAGTACGTGCCGTTGACGTTGACGACCCAGTCCGAAAGGATCTTGCGCCCGTAGCCCGGCATCTGCCCGCTGATCTCCTTGGCGCGATAGAGGTAGCGCAGGTGCATCAGGATGCTGACGGCGACGATATCGTCGATATCGCCCTTTTCGATCGGCGCCGGCGAGAATCCGTCCGGATACTCCTCAACGATGAAGTTGGTGCTGAGCCGGCCTTGCAGGAACCTCGGGTTGGCCATCAGCGCGGTGAGAAAAGCGATGTTGTGGTGCACGCCGACGATATAGAACTCGTCGAGCGATCGGCGCATGAGGGCGACGGCGGCATCGCGGTCCCGGCCCCAGGTCGTGACCTTGGCGATCATCGGGTCGTAGAACATGCTGATCTCGCCGCCCTCGTAGACGCCGGTATCGACGCGGACGTCCTGGCTCTCCTCCGGCTCGCGGTAGCGGACCAGCCGTCCTGTCGACGGCATGAACTTGCGGTTCGGATCCTCTGCGTAGATGCGCGACTCGATCGCCCAGCCCCGGGGTTGAATCTGCGTCTGGTTGAGCGTCAGCCGTTCGCCGTTGGCGATGCGGATCATCCACTCCACGAGGTCGATGTTGTGGGTGAACTCCGTGACGGAATGTTCGACCTGCAGGCGTGTATTCATCTCGAGGAAGAAGAAGTTCCGCCGCTGGTCGGCGATGAACTCGACCGTGCCGGCGGAGTCGTAACCGGCGGCGCGGGCCAGCGCCACCGCGCGCTCGCCCATCTCCCGGCGGGTCGCGGCATCGAGAAATGGCGATGGCGCCTCCTCGATGACCTTCTGGTGCCGGCGTTGGATTGAGCACTCACGCTCGTTCAGGTGGAAAACGTTGCCGTGCTTGTCGGCAAGGATCTGGATCTCGATGTGACGGGGGTCTTCGATGAACTTCTCGATGAACACCCGCTCGTCACCGAACGAGGATCTGGCTTCGCTGGTCGCCATGCGAAAGCCGTCGCGGCATTCGGCCGCGTCGTGGGCGATACGGATACCCTTGCCGCCGCCGCCTGCCGCCGCCTTGAGCATGACTGGAAAGCCGATGCCGTTCGCGATCTCGACGGCCGCCTCGGCGTCGGGGATGGCGTCCCAGTGGCCGGGCACGGTCGGCACGCCCGCCTCCTTCGCCGCCCGGTTGGCCATGATCTTGTCGCCCATGAGCCGGATAACTTCGGAATTGGGTCCGACAAACGCGATCCCGGCGTCGTGCAGCGCTTGCGCGAACTTCGTGTTCTCCGACAGGAACCCGTAGCCCGGATGAACGCAGTCGACCCCCATGCGCCGGCATGCCGAGACGATCTTGTCCAGCTGCAGGTAGCTCTCGCTCGCGGCGGAACCGCCGAGATAAACGGCCTCGTCGCACATGCGAACGTGGCGACCGTACTTGTCGGCATCGGAATAGACCGCAACGGTCGTGAGCCCCATCCGGTTCGCCGTGCGCGCGATGCGGCAGGCGATTTCACCTCGGTTAGCGATCAGTATTTTTTTGAACATTGTCTTTGTTCCCGCTCAGAGATTTCAGGCTCGGCGCAGATCTGCGTGCTCCCACGCGCTGATCAAAGGGGCGGATTGGGGTGCTTGCGCTGCGGCAGGACGACGCTCTTGTTGCGCAGCATGGTCAGCGCCTTGCAGATCCGCCGCCGTGTGCTGTGCGGGTGGATGACGTCGTCGATGAAGCCCCGGCGTCCGGCGGCGAACGGGTTGGCGAACTTGGCCTTGTAGGCCTCGGTCCGCTCGGCGATCTTGTCGGTGTCGCCAAGTTCGGCGCGGAAGATGATTTCTACCGCGCCTTTCGGTCCCATCACCGCGATCTCGGCGGTCGGCCAGGCGAGGTTGACGTCGGCGCGCATGTGCTTGGAGCCCATGACGTCGTAGGCGCCGCCGTAGGACTTCCGGGTGATGACGGTGATTTTCGGCACCGTCGCCTCGGTATAGGCGAACAGCAGCTTGGCGCCGTGACGGATGATGCCGCCGTGCTCCTGGCGGACGCCGGGAAGGAAGCCCGGAACGTCGACGAAGGTGATGATCGGAATGTTGAAGCAGTCGCAGAAGCGGACGAAGCGGGCAGCCTTGACGGACGCGTCGATGTCGAGGCAGCCGGCGAGGACCATCGGCTGGTTGGCGACGATGCCGACGCTCTGCCCGTTCATTCGGCCGAAGCCGGTAATGATGTTGCCGGCGTAATCGGGCTTGATCTCGAAGAACAACTCTTCGTCAAGCACCTTGATGATCAGTTCCTTCATGTCGTAGGGCGCGTTGGGATTCTCCGGAATCAGTGTGTCGAGCGACATCTCGATCCGGTCGATGCTGTCGAAATTCGGCCGTACGGGCGGCGGCAGCTTGTTCGACGACGGCAGGAAGCTCAGCAGACGGCGAACATAAAGCATTGCCTCGACGTCGTTTTCGAAGGCCAGATCGGCGACGCCGGACTTGACGGTGTGGGCGCTTGCGCCGCCCAGCCCCTCGTGGTCGATCTCCTCATGGGTCACCGTCCGAACCACGTCGGGTCCGGTGACGTACATGTGGCTTTCTTCCTTGACCATGAAGATGAAGTCGGTCAGCGCCGGGGAGTAGACCGCGCCGCCCGCGCACGGGCCCATGATCACCGAAATCTGCGGGATGACGCCGGACGCGTCGACGTTGCGCGCGAAGACCGTGGCGTAGCCGGCGAGGGAGGCGACGCCTTCCTGGATGCGCGCGCCGCCGGAGTCGTTCAGGCCGACGACCGGCGCGCCGATCTTCATCGCCGTGTCCATGATCTTGGCGATCTTCTCCGCGTGCGCCTCCGAGAGGCTGCCCCCGAACACCGTGAAGTCCTGGCTGAAGACAAAGACCGGCCGGCCGTTGACCGTGCCGTAGCCGGTGACGACACCGTCACCCGGGATCTGCGTTTTCTCCATGCCGAAGTCGATGCAGCGATGCTCGACGAACATGTCCCACTCCTCGAAGGAGTCCGGGTCGAACAGGACGTCGATCCGCTCGCGCGCGGTGAGCTTTCCACGCTTGTGCTGCGCGTCGATCCGTTTTTGCCCGCCGCCCAGCCGCGCCAGTGCCCGCTTCTCTTCCAGCGCTTCTACGATCTCGCGCATTTTGCTCTCCTCCGGCTTTACGCAACTGCAACATCATAAGGCGGACCCGAGCGCGATCAATGGGAAGTGTGGCTTTAGTGCATAAAAAGCCGCCGTCCCGCTGAACCCGATCAGCGCGAAATGAAGTAGGCGATCAGGTAACCCGCCAGCATCAGCACGACCCAGACCGCCATGTTGCCGGCCGTCAGCGTCCGGGCGACGGCGCCGGCGGGGCCGTAATGGCGCGAAACCTGGGCTGTCAGCCGCCCGACGAGGCCCTTCGTGCTGCGCCGCAGCATGCGGTCGACCGGCGCACCGATCCCGTGGATTGCCGCCAGCGCCGCGGGCAAAACCTTCCGGTAGATCCAGTCGAAGTCGAGCGTGATCGTCGGCGTGCGCTTCATCAGCGGCAGCAGAAGGAAGAACGCCAGCCCGGAGAACAGCAGGAGCTGCAGCAGTTCCAGCACATGGCCCGGTGTGTACGGGTGGTAGTCGACGGGATATGGCAGGATGGCGTAGAGCGGTCCGGGCACGACGCCGATAGCGATGCACAGCACGGCGAACAGCACCATGGCCGCACGCATGTTCCAAGGCGGATCGGGCGGCCGCAGTCCGCTGTCCTTCTGAAAAAAGACGAACCACGGGAACTTGATTCCGGCGTGGAGGAAGACGCCCGCCGACCCCGCGGTCAGGAGCAGCCAGGCGATCGCGAGGTGCTGATCGCCTGCGGCCTGGTTAATCATCGACTTGGTGACGAAGCCCGAGGTGAGCGGGAAGGCGGAGATGGCGAGCGCGCCGACAATGCCGCACACCGTCGTCAGCGGCATGCTCTGAAACAGCCCGCCCAGCTCCGAGCACTTGCGCCGTCCGGTCATCATCAGCACCGAGCCGGCCGACATGAGCAGGAGCGCCTTATAGATGATGTGGGCGAAGGCATGGGCGGCGGCGCCGTTGAGCGCCATGTCGGTGCCGATGCCGATCCCGGTGACCATGAAGCCGACCTGGTTGACGATGCTGTAGGCGAGGATCCGGCGCATGTCGTTTTCGAGCAGGGCGTAAATGATGCCGTAAAGGATCATGTAGATCCCGACGAAGACGAGGATCTCGGCGCCGGGGAAACCGCGCAGGAGCGTGTAGACCGCGGTCTTGGTGGTGAAGGCGGAGAGGAAAACGGTGCCGCTCCAAGAAGCCTCGGGATAGGCGTCCGGCAGCCACGCCGACAGCGGCGGCGCTCCGGCGTTGATGAGAAAGCCGATCATGATCAGCCACGTCGCGATGCCGTCCGGGCGCATCGCGTTGAAGGCGACCGACCCGGTCTGGGTGACGTAGGTGAGGATGCCCACCATCAGCACCATGCCGCCGAGGAGGTGGATCATCAGGTATCGCATCGAGGCCCTGAACGCCGCCGGCGTCCGCACCGACCAGATGAGCAGGGCCGAGGCGACCGCCATCAGCTCCCAGAAGACGAGGACGGTGATAAGATCGCCGGCCAGGGCGACGCCCACGGCGCTGCCGGCATAGACGAAGGCGGCGGCAAGCTCCGTCGTGCGGGGCTGATTCAGGGCGAACAGCGCACCGGCGAAGGCCATGATTGAGAAGATCGTCGCGAACAGTCGGCTGAGCGCGTCGACTCGCAGCGGGACCAGGTGGAAGCCGAGGTAATCGAAGGCAAGCAGTTCGCCGTCGGGCAGCGTCCACACCGCCGCCAGCGCCAGCGCCGGAGCCGTCAACAACAGCACGCCGCGGATCAGCGATCCGGGCCGGCAGTAGGGCAGCAGGCCTGCGGCGATGAACAGCGCCAAGGCCGGCGGCAGGCTATGGCTCATAATAGCTGTCCTTGCGCTTGAGCACCGCGCCGAGCGCCTTGGCGACCAACACCATCGCCGCGCACGTTGCCAGGCCGTACCACGAGTAGAAGCCGAAGGTTCCGGCAACGGGGACGACGGCGTGGTGGCGGGGGACGACGAGGTCGGCGAGGGTGACGAGGACGAGAATGAGGCTGCCCGTCCACCACAGACCGCGGATCGTCGAGGCCCGCGTCAGCCACGGCCCAGAGAGCCTTTCGGAGCGCCCGTCCTCCGTCCCGCCCGGCGCCTCGCCAGGATCATGCTTCGTGCCGCTCATTGTCCCTCCGCAACGAAAGCGCGCGCCAGTGCCAGCGGCAGTTCGGGAAAAAAGAACATCGCCAATGTCAGCGCCGACGTCAGCATTAGCGCCCCCACCGAAGCCAGCGGCGCCTCACCGTGGACGGCTGCGCCTTCCGGCAGCGGACGGAAGAAGGCGGCATAGACGATCGGCAGAAAGTAGGCGGCGTTGAGAAGCGTCGCCGCGACCAGAACAGCGACAACGACCACCTGGTCGGTCGCCACGGCGCCCTGGAGCAGGAACCATTTGCTGACGAAGCCGGCGGTGGGCGGCAGGCCGACCATCGACAGCGAGCCGATGGCGAACGCGCTCATGGTCCAGGGCATGCGCCGCCCGATCCCGTCGAGCTCGCTGACGCAGGTCTTGTGGGAGGCGACCAGAATGGCGCCCGCGGCGAAGAACAGGGTGATCTTGGCAACCGCGTGGGCGACGATGTGCAGGCTCGCGCCCTGCAGCGCCAGCGGATGGAGCATCGCCGCGCCGATGACGATGTAGGAAAGCTGGCTGATGGTCGAATAGGCGAGGCGGCGTTTCAGGTTGTCCTGGAAAAGGGCAATGGTCGAAGCGGCGAGGATGGTGAAGCCGGCGACGTAGATCAGCCAGCCGCTGCCCGCCGTGGTCCGCAACAGGTCGATGCCGAAGACGAAGACGGTGACCTTCAGCACGGCGAAAACGCCGGCCTTGACCACCGCGACCGCGTGGAGCAGGGCGCTGACCGGCGTCGGCGCGACCATCGCCGCCGGCAGCCAGCGGTGGAGCGGCATCAGCGCCGCCTTGCCGATCCCGAAGATGAACATGACGAACAGGACGGCGACGGCGGCGGGGCTGACGTGCCCGGCGAGGATCCCGCCGGGTGCGAAGTCAAGGTCGCCGGTAAGTACGTAGATGGCCGCGATCGCCGGCAACTGCAGGCCGATCGAGGTGCCGAGCAGAATGCCGAAGTAGACCCGGCCGGCGCGTTTGGCCTCGTCGGTGCCGTGGTGCGTGACGAGCGGATAGGTGCTAAGGGTCAGCGCCTCATAGAAGGTGAACAGGGTGATGACGTTGGCGGAAAGGGCGACCCCCATGGTGGCGCCGAGCGAGATGGCGAAAAAGGCGTAGAACCGGGTCTGGTGGCGCTCGTGATGGGCGCGCATGTAGCCGATCGCGTAGATCGCGGTGATCAGCCAGAGCACTGCCGCGACGAGGGCGAAGGTCACGCCCAGCGGCTCGGCGGAGAAGGCAAGGTTCAGGTTGGGCAGCATTTCGACGAGCACGAGCCGCGGCCGCGCGCCGGCGAGGACATCGCGAACGAGCACGATGACGACGGCGGCAAGCACCGCGGCAGTGGCGACACCGATCCCGTCGCGCAGGTTCGGGCGCCTGCCGGCGGCGACGATCAGCCCGGCGCCGATCAGGGGAACGGCCAATGCCGCCGCAAGGACCGTTTCGCTGCCGGTCACGGGCCGGATCCGATGAGCGCTTGCGCCGCGGCGGTGGCGAGATCGCCGATGAGGGTGCCGTCGACGCCGAAAAAGATGTTCACCGCCGCGAGGATGAGCATCGGCGCCAGCATGATCGCCGGTGCCTCGCGGATACCTTCGACCGCCGGCGCCGGCGCGCGGAAGTAGGCCGCTTCGACGATCCGCCAGACATAGACCAGCGCCAGCAGGCCGCTGAGGATCACGACCGCGGCGACCGGCCACCACCCTTTTTCCAGCGCTCCCTCGAGCAGGAACCACTTGGTTACGAAGCCGATGCTGAGCGGCGCGCCGATAAGGCTGAAGCCGCCGACGAGCAGGGCCGCACCGGTCACCGGCATGCGGCGGGCGAAACCGGCGACATCAGCGAGACGCACCGAGCCGACCCGGTAGAAGACGCAGCCGACGGCCATGAACAACAGCGCCTTCATCATCGCGTGATTAAAGATGTGGACGATGCTGCCCGCCAGACCCTCGACGTTACCGAGGCTCAGGCCGACGACCATGTAGCCGATCTGCGAGATGCTCGAATACGCGAGCAGCCGTTTCATGTTGTCCTGGAACATCGCGACCAGCGAGGCGGCAATCATCGAGAGCATGCCGAAGCCGAGCAGCATCTCGTCGATCGGCATGGGCGCAAACACGGCCGGGCCGCCGAAGACGGTGTAGATGATCCGGATCAGGGCGTAGGCCGCAATCTTCGTCGAGGTGGCGGCGAGAAAGACGCTGACCGCCGAGGGCGCATGCGTGTAGGCGTTCGGCAGCCAGAAGTGCAACGGGAAGACCGCGAGCTTGAGGCTGAGGCCGACGGTGATGAACGCCAGCGCCATATCCACGGTGCGCAGGTGCAGCACGCCCGGCAACCGGGCCGCCAGGTCGGCCATGTTGAGGGTGCCGGTCATCATGTACATCATGCCGACGCCGATGATGTAGAACGTCGCGCCGATGGTCCCCATGATCAGGTAGCGGAACGCGGCCGTCAGCGCCCTCCGGTCGCTGCCGAGGCTGATCAGGACGTAGGCCGAAAGCGAGGTGATCTCGAGAAAAACGAAAAGGTTGAACGCGTCACCGGTGACGGCAATGCCGAGCAGCCCGGTGAAGCTGAGAAGGTACATGACGTAGAACAGGTAGACGCGGTCGGCGGGGATCTCGCGGGCGACCGAAGCCCGTGCGAAGAGGATCGCGAGCGAGCCGATCGTCGTGACGGTGACGAGCACGAAGGCGCTGAGCAGGTCGATGCGGTACTCGATCCCCCACGGCGCCGCCCAGCCGCCGAGCGCGTACGTGATCGGACCGGTGTCCAGGACCTGGGCGAGGAGCATAAGCGCACCGGCGAACGCGGCCCAGGTCATCGCCACCGCGACCCACCAGGCGACGTTCGCGCTGCGCAGGATCAGGCAGATGGGCGCCGAGACTAGCGGCAGGGCGACTTCGAGAACCGGCAGGTGCGGCGTGATCACGAAGGATCCGCCTCGGCCGCGTCAATCTCATCCTCCTCCATCGTGCCGAAGGCATCGCGAATCCGGACCGCCAGCGCCAGACCCAGAGCCAGGGTGGCGATCCCGACGACGATGGCGGTGAGGATCAGCACGCTCGGAAGGGGATTGGTGTATACCGGCTCGCCCTCGAGCAGAATTGGCGCGGTGCCACCTTCGATCTTGCCCATGGAGATGTAGAACACAAAGACCGCGACCTGGAAGATGTTCAGACCGAACAGCTTCTTGACCAGGTTGCCCTGGGCGATGACAACGTAGAAGCCGATCATCATCAAGACGACGACCAGCCAGTAGTTGAAGAGGTCGGGCAGAGCCATGATCAGTCCGCCCTCTCGTCGACGTCGTGTCCCGCGAAGACGAAAAAGATCGTGATCATCGCCGAGGAGACGGTCATGAACACGCCGAACTCGATCAGCGAAATGCCGAGGTGCTGGCCGTGGACCGGGTCATGGGCCAGAACCGAGTAGTCGAGGTAGTTGCCGCCGAGAAGCAGCCCGGCGAAGCCGGTGCCGGCGTAGAGCAGCACGCCGAGGGCCAGGGTCGTGTTGACCAGCCGCGGCGGGGCGACCCTGCGGGCGGTGACGACGCCGAACAGCAAGCGCGTAGAGGATGAACGCGGCGGCGAAGATGACGCCGGCCTGAAATCCGCCACCGGGCCCGAAGTCGCCGTGAAACTGGACATAGAGGGCGAAGAGCATGATCGCCGGGATCAGCAGCTTGGCGACGACCCGCAGGATGGCGAAGCGGTTCACGCCGCAGTGTCTCGTGGTGGGGCTTTGCCTCTCTGCCGCCGGTTGCGTCCGAGCAGCATAAGGACGCCGCAGGCGGCGGTGAGAATGACGGTCGTCTCGCCCAGGGTGTCGTAGCCGCGATAGCTCGCCAGCACCGCCGTGACCACATTCGGAACGCCGGTCTCCGTCTTCCGACTCGGCCAGGTAACGCGGTGCGACATGGCCGTGGATGGGCGCCGAAGGATCGCCGTATCCCGGCATGTCGAGCGTGCCATAGATCAGCGCGGCGCCGGTGACGAGGACCAGCAGAAGCGGGCCGAAGGCGACGGGTTTCAGCTTTTTTTCGGCCTCGCAGCGGGTGACCGCAATGGTCGCCAGTCCCAGCACCGTCGCAATGCCGGCGCCGACGGCGGCTTCGGTGAAAGCGACGTCGACGGCGTCCTGGACAACATAAAGCGCCGCCGCGGTCAGGCTGAAGATCCCCGACAGCATCACCACCGCGAAAAGGTTGCGGACACGCGCCAGCGCCAGCGCGGTTACGGCCATGAACAGCAGGAGGACAACGTCGATGGCGGCTACGATCGCTCGTCTCCTTTATTTTCTGCGACCGTCTCCGCGATCGTCTCTCCGGCCGTCTCCACTGCGACCGTCGGACTTGCGCCGGCGGCGAGCGCGGCGCGGGCGAGCGCGAACGTCGTCGCCGGGCTGGTGAAGAAGAGGAACACGCCGATCAGGATCAGCTTGACCGTGACCAGCGTCAGTCCGGCCTGCAGCATCAGCCCCAGCAGGATCATCGCCGCGCCCAGCGTGTCGATCATCCCGGCGCCGTGCATGCGCGCGAACACGTCGGGCAGGCGGATGATGCCGATGGCGCCGATCAGGGCGAAGCCGGTGCCGAGTAGCAGGCAGGTCCAGCTCAGGACGTCGACGGCGAGCGCGGTCATACGTCGTCCCAATCGACCTGGTCGAGCGGGCCGCCGAGGTGGGCGAACGTCGCGTACTTGCAGACCGCGATCGTGCCGATGAAGTTGATCAGCGCGTAGACAAGCGCGATATCGAGGAATTCCGGCCGCTCCGTCAGGAATCCGAACACGGCGATCAACAGAACGGTCAGGGTCCCGAACGCGTTCACCGCGAGGATCCGGTCGTAGACCGTCGGGCCCATGACCGCGCGCCACAGGGTCAGGGCCATGACGAGGAGAATGGCGAGGCTGGCTTCGATGAACACGGAAGACTAGGCCTCCAGCCCGGCGACGCGGTGGTTCATCTCGTCGGTGCCGACCCCGGCGGCCGCGGCAGCGGTCAACGCGTGAACGGTCAGGCATTCGCCGTCGACCGAAATCGTTACGGTGCCTGGCGTCAGGGTGATGGAGTTGGCGTAAATGGTCAGGCCGAGTTCGGAGTGTTGCCGGCCCTGGGTGGTGAAGACGCAGAGCGACAGCGGCATGCGCCGGCGGAGGATGATTTTGGCGACGTCGATGTTCGCCTTGACGATTTCCCATAGCAGCCACGGAAAATAGCGCACGGCGCGGGGACTGAGCTGGATGGGATGGCCTTCGTGATCAACGACATCCATCCGGTGGGCGATGAAGACGACGAACGCGACGGATGCGGCGCCTAGAGCGAGAAGCACGGGATCGGCGAAGTGGCCCGACAGAAGCAGCCACAAAGCGGACAGCACGCCGATAAGGCTGAGGACGTGAGGCACGATCGTTTTCCTCCCTGCCTGCGGCTTCTCGATGGCCTTGCGGACTGGCCGCGGCGCGTGCGCCGTCGCGGCCCTCTGGTTTAGCGTCGGCGGCCTGGCAAGGGAACGATAATTTTCCGGTCGGGCCCGGGATGGCTCCTCGACCCCGTCAGCGCTGCGCGCCTAGAGCATCCTGCGCCCGGATGGGCGAAGATGAGATGCTTCTAGTGGATTGATCGAAACAGAAGAGTCCGATTTGGGATTCCCTTGGGCAGGCGTCCGTGCGAGTTTGACTTATGCGCACAGGCATCTCCATCACCACCTCTTCTTGCGACCGTGAGCGGCTGCAAGCGATCGTCGCGAACCCCAAGAGCCCGCAGAAGCACGTCTGGCGGGCCCATGTCGTGCTTCTGAGCGGCGCCGGTTTGGGCACCTCGGCGATCATGGCCGAGACCGGTAAGTCCAAGACCTGCGTGTGGCGCTGGCAGGAGCGCTTCATGTACGAGGGCGTCGACGGCCTGCTTCGCGACCGGTCGCGCCCGCCCGGCAAGCCGCCGATCGCACCGGAGCGCGTCGCCGAGATCGTCCGCCTGACGCAGAAGCCGCCGCCGGCTGAGGCGACCCACTGGACGCTGCGGGCGATGGCGAAGGCCGCCGGCGTCGCGGCGTCGACGGTGCAAGCGATCTGGAAAACGCACGGCCTCAGCCCGCACCGCTGGCGGCACTTCAAGCTTTCCAACGACCCGGCCTTCGCCGAGAAGCTCACGGACATCGTCGGCCTCTACGTCGATCCGCCGGCCCATGCGGTGGTGCTGTCGATCGACGAGAAGTCGCAAATCCAGGCTCTCGACCGCACCCAGCCCGGCCTGCCGATGAAGAAGGGCCGCGCCGGGACAATGACCCACGACTACAAGCGGCACGGCACAACGACGCTGTTCGCCGCGCTCAACGTGCTGGACGGCACGATCATCGGCCAGAACATGCAGCGCCACCGCCATCAGGAGTTTATCCGCTTCCTCAACCGCATCGAGCGCGAAGTGCCGGACGACTTCGGATCGGTCTGCGTTTTCAGATAATCGGCAAAGTATTTCTTCAGTCGCGGCATGCGGAACAGCATCGTCGCGCCGTTCTTGCTGGTCCGGGTGACCAGGGTCGACGGATCGAAGTAGCCGGCGGCGTTCTCCACCGTCAGGACGAATGGCGGCCTGCCCTCGCGTGCCAGCAGGTAACTCATGACCAGCGCGCCCGTGCGATGGTTGCCCTCGATATAGAGCTGCGGCTCGCTCAGGATGCGGATGTAGACGCCGGCGGCGCGACGCCACGCCGACTCGCCGCGGTGGCGCTCATGCCACTCGATGACGTCGCGGATGCCACCGCCCGAATACTCCCAGAACCTTTCCGCCGTCGCCTCGATGTGGCGCGCGCTATTCCTGCGGGCCTCGCGGTCGTTGCCGCATAGAACCAGCGTGTTCAGCTCGAGCAGATGCTTCAGATTGCCGACGGCGAGCAGATCGATCCCGTCGGCGAGCGCCTGGTCGACATAGGCGTAGCCGATCAGAAGATTGTCGATGACGGCGTCATCGAGCCTGTCGCGGGGGCTTTGCAGATGCTCGTTGATGAGCGGAAACTCGCGCTGCAGGTCCCGCAGCGATCCGGCGATGGCGTCGAGGTTGAGGCGAAAGTCGGCCATCGATTGTCCCGTCCCAGACAGTCTCGAATATGGCTATCGGACGAGACCATACGAGCGTCATGCTGTTCCCGCACCTGCCTGCCCGTCACGCGCTAATGTTCGAGCTTTTAGTGGATGGTCGCGAGCGCCTGCTGCCCCTTGGCCACGACATTCGCCGGCAGCGGGATGTAGCCGCTCAAATCTTCCCGCTTCAAGGTTTGCCCCTCCGTCAGGCCCCAGCCGACGAAGTCGCGAAGCGCCGCGGCCTTCGTCTCGTCGTTATAGTGGCCGTAGAGCACCAGCCAGCTGTAAGTCACGATCGGGTAGGCGCCGGCGCCCGGCGCATCGGCGATCGAAACCCGCAACCGCTCGTCCATGTCAGCGGCCGTTTCGCTCAGGGCCGCCGTGCCGGCTTCCGCGCTCGGCCGGACGAACCTGCCGGCCTTGTTCTCCAACGCAGCGACGGGCAGGTTCAGACGCTTGGCGAAGCCGTACTCGACATAGCCGATGGCGCCGCTGCTGATCTTGATCCGCTGGGCGACACCCTCGTTGCCCTTGACCTGCATGGCATTGCCCGGCCAGTCGACGCTGGTTCCGACACCGAGCCCTCGCTCGCGCCACAGCGGGCTGATGGCGTTGAGATGGCTGGTGAAGGCGAAGGTTGTGCCGCTGGCATCCATCCTCGCCACAACCGCAATGCCTAGATTGGGCAGCTTCACGTCGGGGTTGGCGGCCTGGATCCGCGGATCGTTCCACCGGGTGATGTCGCCGGCGAAGATCGCGACGTAAACGTCGCGCGGCAGCTTCAGATCGTCGATGCCGCCGGGCAGCGAATAGGCGAGAACGATCATGCCGGCCGTCGCCGGCACCGAGACCACGCCGCGGCCGATCCGGGCGATCTGTTCGTCCTTGATGGGGGCATCGCTGCCGGCAAAATCGACCGACCCTGTAAGGAAGCGGTTGATACCGGCGCCGCTGCCGATCGCGTCGTAGCTGAGCACGGTCCCTTTGTGGTTCACCGTCCAGGCCTCGATCCACCCCTGGTAAAGCGGCGCCGCGAAGGTGCTGCCGGCGCCGCGCAGCACTATCGAGCCCTCCCCCATTTCTGCGCGAGCGCCCTGCGCCGCCAACGCCATCGCCAATCCCAGAACCACAGTCAATCCAGCGAGCGCGCGTCGCAGCGCGCCCGGTTTGCGTCCCGCGTCCATCATCGCCCCCTCCCGGACCTAGCTGAATTCGCCCCGGATATATTCCTTGGTCAGCTCTTCGCGCGGATCCTCGAAGATCTGTCTGGTCTCGCCCATCTCGACCAGGTAGCCGGTGCGGCCTGCCTGGGAGATGTCGACGGCGAAGAACGCGGTCGTGTCGGCAACGCGCGTCGCCTGCTGCATGTTGTGGGTGACGAGGGCGACCGAGTAGTTTTCCTTGAGCTCGATCATCAGCTCCTCGACCTGGCGGGTCGCGATCGGGTCCAGCGCCGAGCACGGCTCGTCCATCAGCAGCACCTGCGGCTCGGTGGCGATGGCGCGGGCGATGCACAGCCGCTGCTGCTGGCCGCCGGACAGCGACAGGCCGCTGGCCTTGAGCTTGTCCTTGACCTCCCTCCACAGCGCGGCGCGCTGCAGGGCGCGTTCGACCCGCTCGTCCATGTCGCCGCGGTAGCGGTTCAGCCGCAGGCCGAAGGCGACATTGTCGTAGATGCTCATCGTGAACGGGTTCGGCTGCTGGAAGACCATGCCGATGTAGCGGCGGACGATGACCGGATCGACATTTTTGGCGTAGATGTCCTGGCCGAGAAAGTGGACGTGACCCTCGAAGCGGAAAACCGGGATCATGTCGTTCATCCGGTTCAGGCTGCGCAGCACCGTGCTCTTGCCGCAGCCCGACGGGCCGATGAAGCCGGTGATCTTGCCCTTCTCGACCGGCAGCTTGCTGTCGCGCACGGCAAGGAAGCTGCCGTAGAAGACTTTCTTGAGGTTGCAATCGATGGCCATCCGCTCGGCCGGCACGTGCCATGAGGCCGGTGAGTCCGAAACGGCTGGCTGCAGCATATTCATAATGGCGTGTCCCGCTTTCTTGCCTGGTGGCTCTAGACTTTCGGCCGCCCGATCAGGCGGCTGAGAATGTTGAAGACAAGAACGATCAGGACGAGGACCAGCGAGGCGGCCCAGGCCAGCTCGATCTGGTTTTCGAACGGCATGCCGGAGAAGTTGTAGATCAGGATCGACAGCGATGCCGTCGGCTCGTGGACGCTGTGCAGCCAGTAGTTGCTGAACAGCGCGGTGAACAGCAGCGGCGCCGACTTGCCGGCGGCGCCGGCGATGGCCAGCATCACCCCGGTAAGAATGCCGGGCAGCCCCGTCGGCAGCACCACCTTCCAGATCACCTGGCTGCGGGTGCAGCCCATGCCGTAGGCGGCGTCCTTCATCCGCGGCGGAACCATCTTCATCGATTCCTCGGCGGTCAGGATGACCGTCGGCAGCATCAGCACCGACAGCGCGATGCCGCCGGCGAGCGCGGAGTATGTGCCCATCAGCACCACGACAGCGGCGTAGGCGAAGACGCCGGCGAGGATCGAGGGAAAGCCGGTGAGCACCTTGGCGAGGAACCGGGAGACCGCGGCAAGCTTGTGTTCCGGACCGAGTTCGGACAGATAGGCGGCGCCGAGGATCCCGACGGGCACGCTGATCGCGCTGGCAATGCCGACCATCACCAGGGTGCCGACGATCGCGTTGCCGAAGCCGCCGCCCATTTCGAAGCCGGCCGGCGGCAGCTCGGTGAACAGATCGAGGCTGAAGCGGGCGCCGCCTTCGACGATCAGCATGTAGAGGACGGAGAACAGCGGCACCGCCGCGATCAGGGCGACGACCCAGGTCATCACGCTCAGGCCGGCGCTGCGCAGCGCCCGGCGGTTGCTCAAGGTCCGGCGCAGATCCGGAACGAAGCTGCGGCCGCTGTCGACTCGCTGCGCGTCAATATTCGTGCTGATGCAAGATCGCCTCACTGTTTCTTGACGGCGATGGTCATGACGAACAGGCCGACCACGTTGACGATCAAGGTGATCGCGAGAAGGGCGATGGCGGCGTACATCAGCGCCTGGATCTCGATCGCGCCGGCTTCGGGGAAGTTCGACGCCAGCAGCGACGCCAGCGTGTTGGCCGGCGAGAACAGCGACAGGGTGATCTGGTTGGCGTTGCCGATCAGCATCGCCAGGGCCATCGTCTCGCCAAGGGCGCGGCCGAAGCCGAGCACCATCGAGCCGAAAATCCCCCGCGAGGCCGTCGGCAGGAACACCTTGAGGATGGCCTCCCAGCGGGTCGTGCCCATGCCGTAGGCCGCCTCCTTCACCTTGAATGGGCACCAGGTGGAGGGCGTCCTGGGAGATGGCCGCCACGGTCGGCAGGATCATGATCGCCAGCACAAGCGCCGCCGGCATCAGTCCGGGACCGCTGAGCGAGGTGGAGAAGAAGGGAATGAAGCCGAGGGTCTGGTGCAGCCAGTCGGCGATCGGGCGCAGCGCCGGAATGACGACGTAGATGCCCCACAGGCCGTAGACGACGCTGGGGATCGCGGCGAGCAGCTCGACGATGGTGCGAAAGACGACGGCGAGCTTCGGCGGCAGGAAGCCCTGGGTCAGGAAGATGGCGACGAAGACGCCGAAGAAGCCGCCGATCAGCAGCGCCAGCAGCGAGCTGTACAGCGTCCCCCAGATCTGCGGGAGAATGCCGAACTTCTCGTTGCCCACGTCCCAGGTCGTCGAGGTGAGAAAGCCGAGGCCGTACTTCGCGATCGCCGGCGCCGCCTGGCCGCCGATCTCCCAGACGATGTAGGCGACAAGGACAACGATGGCGCCCGCTCCGCCGTAGGCAAGGATGCGGAAGATGCGATCGGAGAGATAGTCGCGTGCGGCCGGCGGGCCTGAGATGCTTCCTGCGTCGACCGCTGCGGCGAACGGATTAGGCGCCATCGTGGCGAGGTTCCATTGACCAATCAATCGTCTGCTGGTTAAAGCCCACCCGCCGGGGCGCATCCCGGCGGGCAGACCGTCTGCGTCGTCGGCGCAAGCCCGGCTACTGGATTTCCTGCTTGGCTTCGCGGACCTTGGCGATGACGTTGTCGGGCAGGGGCACGTAGCCCATCTTCTCGGCGACCTTCTGGCCCTCGGTCAGTCCGTACTCGACCATCTCACGAAGCGCCGCCGCCTTCTGGTCGTCCTGGTCCTTGTAGAACAGCATCCAGGTGAAGGTCGTGATCGGATAGGCGTCCGCGCCTTTGGGATCCTTGACCCAGGCGAGCAGGTTCTCGTCGAAATCGGCCTCCGATAGCGCCGCCGCGCCGGCGTCGCCGCCCGGCTGCGATGTATTTGCCGGCCTGGTTCTCGAGCAGCGCCGTGGTGGCCTTGGTCAGCTTGGCGTAGCCGTACTCGATGTAACCGATGGAGCCCGGCGTCTGCTTGATCGTCGCGGTGACGCCGTCGTTCTTCGGCGCGGCGATGAACTTGTCGCTGCTCGGCCACTGAACGGTGGTGCCGACTCCGACCTTGTCCTTGAACTCGGGACTGACCGCGGCAAGGTGCTGGGTGAAGACGAAGTTGGTGCCGCTGGAGTCCGAGCGACGGACGACCGTGATCGGCATGTCCGGAAGCTTGATGTCGGGGTTGGCCTTGACGATCTTCGGATCGTTCCAGCGGGTGATTTCGCCGCTGAAGATGGCCGGATAGACGTCGCGCGGCAGCTTCAGGTTCTTCGGATCGCCGGGAAGATTGTAGGCGAGGACGATCTCGCCCGCGGTCATCGGCAGGAGCACAGCGCCACCCTTGACCTTGGCGATCTCTTCCTC
Source organism: uncultured Alphaproteobacteria bacterium (assembly GCA_963789785.1). Lineage (GTDB taxonomy): Bacteria > Pseudomonadota > Alphaproteobacteria > Rhodospirillales > Defluviicoccaceae > JAEULH01. The sequence continues at coordinate 156,207 of CAWBNC010000031.1, forward strand.
GGTCATCGCCGCGTCGCTGGCGGCGAAATCGACCGTCCGGTTGATGAAGTCCTGAATGCCGGCGCCGCTGCCCTTGGCCTGATAATCGATGGTGATATCGTCGTGCTGCTTGCTGAAGTCCTTGAACCACGTCGAATAGATCGGAAAAGGGAAACTGGCGCCCGAACCAATCGCGCGTACGTTGGCGTGCGCCGGCGCGTAAGCGCTCGCACACAAACCGATGCTCAGCGCCACCGCGGCGAGCCCCTTGATTATCTTCATCTGGCAGATCTCCCCGTCCCGGTCTTTGCCATTACCTGCGGATTAGATACCACGGGCTACGTTACAACAGTGTGACAATGGCTCGTCTGTCCTTGACGGTTCTGCAACGCTGCCTTGCAATCGCGCGTGGGGCGTGCCGGCATGGCCGTCGTCGAGTCTGGTTGCGGCCGATAGCACCTCTACGGCCGATGTCTTGGCCCGGTTCACTCCCTTCCACGCCGTCCCGGCACTGCCTTGCGTCCCTTGACATTGAGATTAATTATCAGTCACAGTGCGTTGAGGTACGCTGACGCTGCTCTTCGGTGTGCGCATGCCTCCCATGCGCATGGGATTGTCCATAAAAATTTTACAGGAATGGACAACGCGGCTAAGTTCTGAATGCGTCTTGATTGCGGCTCAGCGCAAAGAAGGTGACGGCGGGATGGCGGAACGACAGGCCGACGAAGGTTCAGGAGCCGGGAACAACCAGGTTCATGATATACTCCGCCGCTCTCCACCAGGGCGCACTCCGGCATGATCTGCGCCCGTCCGCCGGCGAGCGGCGCGCGGCACGCCTGCAGGATGTGCGTCGGACGCGGGGTCATCTGTTGAGCGGCTTTCCCCTCGTCCAGGCCGGCGACGGCGAAAGCGTCGAGATCCTCTCCGTCGACGGCGGCGATGGCGCCTACCGGAAACTGTCCAACCTCGGGCTGGCGCCGGGTCAGACCGTCGAGATCGTTACCCGCCAGCCCGGCGGCCCGGTCCTGCTGGCGGTCGGCGGGTCCAGGGTTGCCGTCGGCTTCGGCCTGGCGCTGAAGGTCAAGGTGGTCGCTGCCGGGGCCGGAGGCGGCAAATCATGAAGCTGTCGGAGCTTCGCGTTGGCGATGCCGCGGCGGTGACGGGCTTTACCGCCGGCAGCCAGGGCTACCGCGCCCGTCTGATGGCCATGGGGCTGACGCCGGGCACGCGCTTCCGGCTCAAGCGGCTCGCGCCGCTAGGCGATCCGGTCGAGATCGAGGTGCGCGGTTTTTCGCTCAGCCTGCGACGGGCCGAGGCCGACGTGATCAAGGTTGAACGGGAAGGCTGACAGGGAAGTCCTACGAATGACGGCAAGCGTAATCGGCCTGGTCGGCAACCCGAATTGTGGCAAGACGACCCTGTTCAACATTCTTACCGGCACGCGCCAGAGGGTCGGCAACTGGCCGGGCGTAACGGTCGAGAAAAAAACGGGCCAGTACGAGCACGCCGGCCGGAGTGTCGAGGTCGTCGACCTCCCCGGCACCTACGCGCTGACCGCGCCCGAGGGCGACGGCGCGCTCGACGAGCGGATCGCGCAGTCGTTCCTGGCCGAGGGCGATGCGCGCACTGATCGTCAACATCGTCGATGCCTCCAATCTGGAACGGAACCTCTACCTTACCGCCCAGCTCCTCGAGATGCGCCTGCCCGTCGTCGTCGCGCTGAACATGATGGACGTGGCGAAGGACCGCCAGATCAGGATCGATGTCGACCGCCTCGCCCGCCGCCTCGGCTGTCCGGTCGTCCCGCTCGTGGCCGCGCGCCGGCACGGCATTGACGCGCTGAAAGCCGCGATTGCGAACGCTTTGGAGGCACCTCGCGCCGCCGCAGTCGACCTGCCCTATCCCGCCGCGATCGAAGACGCCGTGGATGCGCTGACGCCGCTGCTTCTCGGAACCGGCGAGCGTGCGGGCGATCGGCGCTGGCTCGCGGTCCGGTTGCTTGAGGGCGACGGCGAAGCCATGCGCACCGGCGCCGGCGGAGGCAATCGCCGCGCTTCCGGGTCACCGCCGGCGGATCGAGGAGCATGCCGGCGAGGAGCCCGACATTCTCGTTGCCGCGGCCCGTTACGCCTGGGTCCACGGCGTCGTCGGCGACGTGCTGACCCGGACCGGCCAGATCGGCCGAAGCGTTTCCGACCGGATCGACCGGATTGTTCTCAACCGCGCGCTGGGCATCCCGATCTTTCTGGTCGTCATGTACGCGATGTTCATGTTCACCATCAACATCGGCGGCGCGTTCATCGACTTTTTCGATCTGCTGTTCGGCGCCATTTTCGTCGACGGCACGACCGCGGTGCTGACGCAGCTCGGCAGCCCGGCATGGCTGACGACGGTTCTGGCCGACGGGGTCGGCGGCGGAATCCAGACCGTCGCCACCTTCATTCCGGTAATCGGCTTCCTGTTCCTCTTCCTTTCCGCCCTCGAAGATTCGGGCTACATGGCCCGCGCCGCGTTCGTCATGGACCGGTTCATGCGCACCATCGGTCTGCCCGGCAAGTCGTTCGTCCCGCTCATCGTCGGCTTCGGCTGCAACGTTCCGGCGATCATGGCGGCGCGGACCCTGGAGAACCAGCGCGACCGGACGATGACCATCGTCATGGCGCCGTTCATGTCCTGCGGCGCCCGCCTGCCGGTCTACGCGCTGTTCGCCGCGGCATTTTTCCCTATCGGCGGGCAGAACCTGGTCTTCGGCCTGTACCTCATCGGCATCGGCGCCGCGGTGCTGACCGGACTGGTGCTGAAGCGGACGCTGCTCCAGGGCGACGCCTCGCCGTTCATCATGGAGCTGCCTCCGTATCACCTGCCGGCGCCGGGCAACGTCCTGGTGCGCACCTGGGACCGGCTCAAGGGCTTCATCATTCGCGCCGGCAAGGTGATCGTCGGCGTCGTCGTGGTGATCGCCTTCCTGAATTCCTGGGGCTCGGACGGCAGCTTCGGCAACCAGGACAGCGACAAGTCGATGCTCGCCGCCATCGGCCGGACCATGGTTCCGGTCTTCGCGCCGATGGGCATCCACGACGACAACTGGCCGGCGACGGTCGGGATCTTCACCGGCATCCTCGCCAAGGAAGCGGTGGTCGGAACCCTGGATGCGCTCTACACCGGCCTCGCCGAAAGCGACGCCGCTTCGCCGGCCGCGCCGGCCGCCGCACCCGCCCGGCCGGCTGCCGAACCCAGTCTGGGGGCGGACATCGCCGCGGCCTTCGCGACCATTCCCGCGAACCTTAAGGCTGCGCTCGCGACCCTGAGCGACCCGCTCGGCCTCGGCATCGGCGACGTGAGCTCGGTGGAGGCCGCGGCAGAGGGGCAGAAGGTCGCGACCGGCACGTTCACCGCCATGGCCGCCCGCTTCGACGGCGCGGCCGGTGCGTTCGCCTACCTGCTCATGGTTCTGCTCTACATGCCGTGCGTTGCCGCCACCGCCGCGGTCTACCGGGAGACCAACCTGCAGTGGACGCTGTTCGTCTGCGGCTGGACCACGCTTATGGGATATTCCGGTGCGGTGCTGTTCTACCAGACGGCAACCTTTACCCGCGATCCGGCGACCGCGATCCTGTGGATCGTCGCCATGCTCACCGTGCTCGGCGGCGCGCTGGCAACCATGTGGGTCATGGGCCGGAGAGAGGCGTTGCCCGGCGCGGTGATCGTCCCGGGAACCTGATCATGAGGAAACGGAACGAGCCGTGCTGACCGATCTGAAAGGCTACCTGAGCGAACGTCGCGCCGCCTCGCTGAGCGAGATTGCCCGGCGTTTTGCAACCGATCCGGAAGCGCTGCGGCCGATGCTCGATCTCTGGATCCGCAAGGGCAAAGTCCGGCGCAGCGGCGGCGCGGCGTGCGGCGGCTGCGTCAGCTGCGCCCCGGCCGACATCGAGTTCTACGAATGGGTCGAGCCGCGGACGTCCGAGGTACCCGAGTCGCCGCCGCGGATCGTGCCGCGCGGCTGCCGGTCATAGTCCGGAGCCGGACGCGGGTTCGGCGGCAAGCCCGCCCTTCGCCAGAATGAACGCTTCCACCGCGTCGAGACCGGCACCGGTCTTGAGGTTGGTGAAGACGAACGGGCGCTGCCCGCGCATCTGCGCCGCGTCGCGGTCCATGATGTCGAGATCGGCGCCGACGTGGGGCGCGAGGTCGGTCTTGTTGATGATCAACAGGTCCGAGCGGGTGATGCCCGGCCCGCCCTTGCGCGGGATCTTGTCCCCGGCTGAAACGTCGATGACGCCGATGATGCGCTCGGCCGCCAGCGCCCCGGAGCGGGTCAGAAACTCGGCATCCTCGCGGGTGTAGATGTCGTTGGTGATCGCGGCGAGGCTTCAGCCGGTCGCGCAGGCGCTTGCACAGGGCGTCGATCAGCGCGGTCTTGCCCGAGCCGACCGGCCCGCCGACCCCGACGCGCAGCGCGCTCATGAGCGGAACAGCCGCGTGTACTGGTCTTCGTGACGCATCGAGGTCCACTCCGTCATCCACGCCGAGGTGCCGAGGTCGTCGAGCGCGTGGGTCTGCGCAAGGGTTGCGCTATCGCATAGGCGAGCCGCGCCGTCATCGCCGCATCGCTGCCACGAACCTCGATCACCGGCGCGGCCGCCGCGCGCACCGCGATCCAGCCGTCGGCTTCCAGCGCGAGCCCGTCACCGCCGGCAAGCACCTGCGCCCGGGCCAGATCGAGCAGTATGACCTTGCTCCCGGCTTCCGGACCGGTCGGTAAAGTACTGACCGATCTGGAGGGATGTGATGACGAGGCAGACGAGGCGGCGGTTTTCGCCGGAGTACAAGGAGCAGTCGGTTGCGCGCCTTTTGGCGCCGGGGGCGACGCAGGCGAGTGTCGCGGCTGAGCTTGGGGTGACGCCGGCGCAGCTGAAGACGTGGCGTCTCGAGCTGGAGGCCGCGGGCTCGGCCTTGGCGATCGAACGGCAGCAGGCCGAGGCGGGCGAACTGGCGCGGCTGCGCCAGGACAACAAACGTCTGAAGGAGGAGGTGGAGGTTTTGCGCAAGGCCTCGGCTTTTTTCGCACAGTGGGCGGCGAAGACATGAGCGCGAAGCTCGCCTTCATCGCCGCCCACATGGCCGAGCATGCCGTACGCCTGATGTGCCGGGTTCTCGGCGTGTCGCGCAGCTGGTTTCATGCCTGGCAGCGGGCAGCCCCCACAAGAGCCGAGCGCGCCGCCCGGCGTGAGGTTCTTGTCGCTGAGGTTCGGGAGATCTTCGAGGCCAGCCGGCACCGGTACGGCGCCCCCCGGGTTCACGCCGATCTTCACGCCAGGGGACGACGGATATCCAAGCGAACGGTCGCCAAGCTGATGAAGCAAAACGGCATTCGGCCGCCTCGCGGGAAGCGCCGCGTGCCCATCACCACCGACAGTCGGCACGCGCACGCCGTGGCGCCAAACCTGCTCGACCGTAACTTCGAGATCGCCGTCCCCGACACGGTGTGGCTGGCTGACATCAGCTACATCCCCACCGACGAGGGTTGGCTCTACCTCGCCGCGGTTAAGGACCTCGCCACGATGGAAATCGTCGGGTGGTCGATGTCGGACCGTCTCAAGAGCACCGTGTGCGAAGATGCGCTGAAGATGGCCATCCGCAACCGGCGGCCGCCGAGGGGTCTGATCCACCACTCCGACCGCGGGGTTCAGTATGCCTGTGGCGACTACCGCAAGCTGCTCAAGGCAAATGGCATCACAGCTTCGATGAGCAGAAAGGGGAACTGCCTGGACAACGCCCCGATGGAGAGCTTCTTCGGCGCTCTCAAGACCGAACTCGTGCATCGCACGCGGTTTCGGACCCGGCGCGAGGCGAAGGCCGTGCTCTTCGAGTACATCGAGGTCTTCTACAACCGGCAACGCCGCCATTCGAGCGTGGGATACCGAACACCCGCGCAGGCAAGGGTCGACATGACCACGGCTAACGCCGCATAACTGAACAACCGGCCGGTCCGGAATCCGGGACAGCACCGGCCGGCCGTCGGCGGCGGTGAGCACGATGCGGCGACGGTGGCGGTCGTCGAAGGCGAGCGTCACGCTGGTCACGGCCGCATCCGCCGGCCAGGTTCCCGCGGCCGCCGTTGAGCAGGCCCGGCGCATCGCGGTCAGCCCTCACCTCCTAATAATTATATCGCGCATTGAAAGATCTTAGCGTCTTCCTTCCAGAAAACGTTCATCGAACGATCTCTCATCGGGGCGGCGAACTCCGGCAGCAACACCAATCCTTCATTTAAGCTTTCGGCAACTTTGGCACTTCGGAATAGCTTATATCGGTACCGGCCGTCTCTAAAAGAGCAGTCGGTCTAGATATTCTTGGACAGACGGATGGCAAGCTATGAAGATAACGTTAAATTCGATGGCTGCGGCGGTCTTGTGCTCTGCCTTCCTCTCCGGCTGCATGAACATGCCAACCCCGGCCTCTCAAATTACAGGTTCTTACACCTCGAGCTTGCACTACGACACCTTCGGATGCCCGAAGCTTTCCGCGGAATTGTCTTCCCTCGCAAGAAGAGAAGATCAGCTTGTCGTCGCTCAGGAGCAACGTATCAAGACGTCTCAGATGCAGGCTTTCTGGTGGGGCTACGGACAAGGCGACGGCGTTGAGGCCTCCGAACTGGCCAACGTTCGCGGTGAAAAAGAAGCCGTTCGTAATGCTATAGACGCCAAGGGCTGCTCGTCAGCTCTTACCCATCGATAGATGTAGCTGTTGTCTTAGGGGGCGTATCCGGGGGCTTGTTGCACCGATGTGTCGTGGAGCACGGCCGGCAAGGCGCCCGCCAAGGGTCGAAGCGTGACCCGCACGAGGCCTTAATCCTCGGCCTGGTGGCGACGGAGAAGGACATCACCCAGTGACCGAACGGCGTGTAGGTCTCCATGATGTCGGCGTCGGCGACGCTCTTCGAGTGCCAGAAGGCGCGAAGAATTTTATTCGTCGTGGGCGGGTAGACGTAGTCGTTGCCGAGCAGGACCCCGCCGCTCTCCTCGCCTTCGTACTGCACGGGGTAGAACAAGAGGCCGTTCAGCTTATCGAATACACCGGCAGGAAGGACTTGCGCGAGCGAGGTCCAGCAGCCGAAGACCGCGTCGACCGTGTCCTTTTGCAGCAGTTCGCTCGCGCCGCAGGAGCGCTGTTTGCGATAGGGGATCGGTTGCGCCTCATTATTGGGCACGAACGTGACTGTGATCAAAAACCAGGCGGTAGCATGAGCTAGGCCCGGGCCGCGCGGTCGTGATATAGCTTTGTCGCACGATTTCGCTCCGCGCCCTGGTAGCGCCCCGCGACCGGCGCCGCGCCCGTAGCTCAGCAGGATAGAGCACAGGATTCCTAATCCTGGGGTCGGGGGTTCAAATCCCTCCGGGCGCACCACTCCAAACCCCTCCATATCCCCATAAGCTACTGAAAATACTACGGAAAAGTCGCTCTACCATTCCGCGCGACTACGCTTGACTCCGCCACTTTACGATGACACCCTCCGTAAAACCGTTGCTGAGCCGTTGCTAGAGATGCGGGCGGAGGTGGGCCGGGATGCGGATGAAGCTGACGAAGCGGGCGGTCGAAAGCCTCGGCATCGGTCAGGCCGACATCCTCGTCTGGGATGACACGCTGCGCGGCTTTGGGGTGAAGGTCACCCCGAAGGGCGCGCGGGTATACCTGCTCCAGTACTCGTTCGGCGGCCGGTCCCGGCGCGTCACCATCGGCCGGCACGGCGACCTGACCGTCGAACAGGCGCGAAGAAAGCCGTTATTCTCAGAGCCGCAGTCGCGGATGGTGGCGACCCTGCAGGCGTCCGCGCAGTCGATCGGGCCATCCCTCTGCTGGCTGAGTTCGCCGAGCGCTATCTGAGCGAGCAGCAAGGGTGAAGAAGAAGCCGCTCTCGCTGGCGGCAGACGAGAGAAACCTCCGCAATCACATCCTCCCGGCCATGGGCCGGCTGAAGGTCTCGGCCATAACCAGGGCCGACGTCGTGCGGTTCCACCAAGGCATGAAGGCGAAGCCGGGCGCCGCGAATCGTTGCCTCGCGCTCCTGTCCAAGATGCTCAACCTCGCCGAGAAGTGGGGCATCAGGCCGGATGGATCGAACCCCTGCCGGCACGTGGAGAAGTATCCGGAGCGATCCCTCGAGCGCTTCCTGTCGCTGGCCGAGCTGGCTCGGCTGGGCGCGGTGCTGCAGAGAGGCCGAGGAGAAGGGCGAGCACCCGGCAGTCATCGGCGCCTTGCGCCTGCTGACGCTCACCGGCTGCCGACGCAACGAGATCCTCACCCTCCGGTGGGAACACGTGGATCTGGCCGGAGGCTGCCTGCGCCTTCCGTCGTCGAAGACCGGCAGGCGCGTCGTCCCTCTCGGTGCCCCTGCCCTCGCCGTACTGGCTGGCACTGCCGCGGCGTGAGGACAACCCGTTCGTGCTGCCGGGCAAGTCGCCGGGCGGGCACTACGTCGGCCTGGAGAAGGCATGGCGTCGGCTTCGCGAGCGCGCCGAACTCAGCGATGTCCGCCTCCACGATCTCAGGCACTCCTTCGCCTCGGCGGCTGCGGCCATGGGCGAGGGGCTGCCGGTCATTGGCGCCATTCTCGGTCACGCGGATCAGTCGACGACCAAGAGGTACACGCACTTCAGCAACGATCCGCTTCGCGCGGCGGCGGACCGGATTTCCGGAACAATTGCAGCGGCGATTCGGGGGAAACCTTGATGCGGCGAGCATGGCTGAGGCTTTGCCGCCTGAGCCTGTCCGGCAACGGAGGGAGGAGATGGCGAAAGCAGACGGTGAAGTCCCGTCGACTGCCGTACCGTTTATGGAGGCCGTCCGCCGCTACGCAGACGTCGCCCTTCAGAGCGTCGCTGCCTCAGCCATTTCCTGGCGTAGAGGACTATATGGGCCACTTCCCAAAAGGGATGCCTGTGACCGAACGCCAAGCAATGGCCTGCTTGCGCCGGGACCTCGCTTCCGAAGCACATGCAAGCTGGGGACACTTGGTCTCACCACACGAACCGTGGCGCACTATTTCCGCCGACGCGTGGAAACACAGCAATACGTCGATGTATCTCAGGAAAAATTCGGTTTTCATCCCTTACAACCGAAAACTTTCGCGTGGGGTGTGCGCGTTGACATCTTTGCCTTGCCAGACCGAAAAGTTGAGGAATGGGATTATTTGGATAATGCAGCGCTCGCCCTTGTTTATTACTTTGGTGCGTCTTGGAATATGGCAAAAGATGAAGTAGCGGCTGCCGTTTTTGGTGGCCGAGAGCACGAGATCATTGCGTTCAACAAAAATGACGACGGCTCTGTCTCTGTAGAGGTGTGTGAGTATACCGGCCTCGCTCAGCTCCGTCGGGTGGCGGAGAAGGTCCGACTCGGTGTCGGCAATCGCAGTAATCCGATTCCCTACACTCTACCCGTAGTCAGATTCGGGGACGTCGCCGTGGAACTAAGTCGGATTGTTCCAGGTTACGACTTAAGAGAGATTCATGGTGGATCGGTAAATTGGTCATTTCTACCAGCATCATATACTGTTTTCATCAGGCTCAGTGAGCTTATAGATTATACTCAAGCTAAATTATACATATTCTTACAATTTGATAATCCTAATCGTCTACATAAAGCTCCACCGTTTGGAACGATTTCTGAAGAAAAACGCTGCGAATACTGGTTACGTAAGCTAATGTTAAACACTACAAAAAGCGGCAGTAAACAGTTTTATTATGAAATATCTCAAAATATTTTTGCAATAGGTCCAACTGGTTTCAACCGCGCATGGGCTAAAGCTGACGAGGCGTCCGGTGCCGGTTGGAGCAGGCCGGGGCGACGGAAATCGCAATGAGCTATCGATAGGCCGGCGAAATCGTGACGCCTATTTCGCTGCGTTCGCATCCGTATCGTAGCGGGCACCTTATGGAACACAGGCTTGAGGTACCCGATGTCCGACGGAACAACCGCCGCGCAGACTGAGAACACGGCTGCAAATCATACCCAATCAGACTGCCTTCACGATGAACCGGCGGGCCGGCCGCTGCCCGCCGACCGAGCGGCTCTACCCTATCCAGCAGAGGCAGCGCCTATACTCGGACTTTGCTGCGCTCCCAAGCGTAGCGTTGCGGGCAAGTTATGGAGCACGGTTTCGTCCCACGAAACACCCGTTGCGCGGCCTGAGAGCACGGCCGAAAAGGCTTACGCGAACAGACCGCCCTCCCGATGAACCGGCGGGCCGGCCATTGCCGACCGACCCAGCGGCTCTCCTCTATCCTGACCTTGCTCCCGGATTCCGGACCGGTCGGTAAAGTACTGACCGATCTGGAGGGATGTGATGACGAGGCAGACGAGGCGGCGGTTTTCGCCGGAGTACAAGGAGCAGGCGGTTGCGCGCCTTTTGGCGCCGGGGGCGACGCAGGCGAGTGTCGCGGCTGAGCTTGGGGTGACGCCGGCGCAGCTGAAGACGTGGCGTCTCGAGCTGGAGGCCGCGGGCTCGGCCTTGGCGATCGAACGGCAGCAGGCCGAGGCGGGCGAACTGGCGCGGCTGCGCCAGGACAACAAACGTCTGAAGGAGGAGGTGGAGGTTTTGCGCAAGGCCTCGGCTTTTTTCGCACAGTGGGCGGCGAAGACATGAGCGCGAAGCTCGCCTTCATCGCCGCCCACATGGCCGAGCATGCCGTACGCCTGATGTGCCGGGTTCTCGGCGTGTCGCGCAGCTGGTTTTATGCCTGGCAGCGGGCAGCCCCCACAAGAGCCGAGCGCGCCGCCCGGCGTGAGGTTCTTGTCGCTGAGGTTCGGGAGATCTTCGAGGCCAGCCGGCACCGGTACGGCGCCCCCCGGGTTCACGCCGATCTTCACGGCAGGGGACGACGGATATCCAAGCGAACGGTCGCCAAGCTGATGAAGCAAAACGGCATTCGGCCGCCTCGCGGGAAGCGCCGCGTGCCCATCACCACCGACAGTCGGCACGCGCACGCCGTGGCGCCAAACCTGCTCGACCGTAACTTCGAGATCGCCGTCCCCGACACGGTGTGGCTGGCTGACATCAGCTACATCCCCACCGACGAGGGTTGGCTCTACCTCGCCGCGGTTAAGGACCTCGCCACGATGGAAATCGTCGGGTGGTCGATGTCGGACCGTCTCAAGAGCACCGTGTGCGAAGATGCGCTGAAGATGGCCATCCGCAACCGGCGGCCGCCGAGGGGTCTGATCCACCACTCCGACCGCGGGGTTCAGTATGCCTGTGGCGACTACCGCAAGCTGCTCAAGGCAAATGGCATCACAGCTTCGATGAGCAGAAAGGGGAACTGCCTGGACAACGCCCCGATGGAGAGCTTCTTCGGCGCTCTCAAGACCGAACTCGTGCATCGCACGCGGTTTCGGACCCGGCGCGAGGCGAAGGCCGTGCTCTTCGAGTACATCGAGGTCTTCTACAACCGGCAACGCCGCCATTCGAGCGTGGGATACCGAACACCCGCGCAGGCAAGGGTCGACATGACCACGGCTAACGCCGCATAACTGAACAACCGGCCGGTCCGGAATCCGGGAGCAACGTCATCCAGCAGAGGCGGCGCATCTCCTCGGGCTCTCGCCCAGGACGCTGGAGCACTTCCGCATTGCCGGAGGTGGGCCGCAGTACGTGTCGATCGGCCGGCGGTGCGTCCGCTACCGCCGCTCAGATCTCATTGCATGGATCGATAGCCGCTGCCGGCGGCATACGTCGGAGGATCAGAGCGGCCATGCCTCCTTGCACACAATGGAAAACAAGGGCGGCTCTGCAATGTGTCGGCGTGGTGGTGTCAGAGGCTCGTGATGACCTACCAATATGTCGCGCTAGGGCTCACACACGTAGCGGTAAGCGATGCGGCTCGAGAGCCGGAACAAGCGAGCGTAGACGCCACTCTCCTGGCTACTGGATGTCGGCCGGCAGTCGCTGTACCTAAGCCGGTTCAGACGCTGTCATGACCGCCGGTGGCGACGACGGCGGTCAGAGCGCGCGGCAGCCAGCCGAGCCCGTCGAACCCACCGACCGCACGATCAAGGACGCGAACGCCTTCCTTATCAGCCCGTTGACGATGTGGCGGTCGTGATCATGTCGGGTTGGCGGTGACGGCGACGATGAGGAGGCCGAAGTCGCCACGGCCGTCGGCGTCGGGGACAACGACGAGGAGCATCGCCGAGGATTTCCTCGCTGTGAACGACGAACAGCAGCACCCGGCCGCGGGCTGCGGCCTCCTTCGGGGTGCCGGCGCCGATCAGATGGCGCATCAGGATGCCGAGGTTGTGGCCGGCGACGTGGATCAGGTAGCGCTTGTGGACGTTTTCCCGACCACGGAGCCAGGTCCGGCGCATGCCGCCGCGCTCCAGAGTGTGAGCGAACGACCGCTCGACGATCTCGGCCCGTTTTCGCATTCCCGCCTTGCCGACCGCGGAGCGCAGGCGGTTGCGGTTGGCGTAGACGGAATCCCTCGCCTCGGTATCGCCGTGCCAGCGCAGCAGCGCCGGGCGCTGCGGCTCGGCGATCCGCGTCTTCCAGACGCCCCCGTCGAGATCCTTCAGCACCGCGCGGGAGTGGTAGCCTTTGTCGGCGACGAGTTCGGCGGGCTCGGCCGTCGTCGGCGCGCGATCGACTGTCGCCAGGTTCGCCGCGGCCGCCTGCAACGTGCCGGACAACGTCGTCGTGTCGCCCTCGTCCGCCGGGTGAATCTCGGCCGCGACCACGGCGCCGGTGTCGAGATCGACGGCGTGTTCCGGCTTGTATGCCAGATGCGTGGTCCCGTCTTTCATCTTGGCGATCTTCGCCTCGGGATCGGTCCCGCTCACCCAGTCCGCGTTGGACAGCTTCTTGCCCTTCCGTGCCCGGTCCAGGCGAATGAGATCGTCGGCCGAGGGCGTCTCGATGCCACTCTCCGCGGCCATCCGCTTCAGCATCTCCCGGTAGGTCTCGCCCGAGTCCCGGCGCACGATCGTCCTGAGCGCGGCGTTCGCCTCCATGGTCGAGGCATCGACGCCGATCCGATCGGCTTTCACCAGGCCGCGCTCGGCGATCAGCGCCAGCACCCAGCCGAACACCGCCTCGTGGACCTCGGCGGGCAGGCGGCTTCGCGTCTTCGACAGCCAGGAGTGGTCCGGCACCCGCTCGGTCGTCCGCAGACGCAGGAACTCCCTGAGCGACAGCGAGTCCGCGCAACGCCACTCGATCCCGCGCTCGCTATCGATGCCCTCGAAATAACCGACCATGTGCATCCGGAAGTATCGGCCGGGCGGGATTGACGGTGCCCCCATCTTCGCCGCGTAGTACGGCTTGCAACTCGCCTCCGCGAAAGCGTCGAAGCCGGCGTCGAGCAGCACCCCCTGAAGCCGATCGTAGAAAACGTGCCCCGGCGACCGCGGCATCTCCCGCCACGTCACCACCAGATCACCTTGCCGATCCCCCTGCCGACCCAGCGCCATCCCGAAACCCCGCCAATCCGTCACAAACGCATGGAGTCAGACCCGGCAGACTTCGTCAACGGGCTGCTATGGCTGCGCGAGCCGCCGGGTGGGGGCAGGACAAGATCGATGCCGAGCTGCGGCGCATGATGGAGGTCGCGCCCGAAGTTCCGCCGGATGGCTACGGCGACTTGTCCGGCCCACCGTCCGGCACCTCCGACGGCCGGCCGGCGATCCACCTGGCGGCCGGCGAAAGCGCCAACAATTGCCGCGAGGCCATCGCCGCGCTCGGCGCCGACACCGCGGCGCGGCCGCTGGACGGCGTCTATGTCCGCGACCGGATGCTGGTCCGCCCCGTCCGCGTCGCCGATCTCGGCAAGGCCGCTGAGACCAAGGGCGGCGTGAAACGGTCGCCCGAGGCACTGGTGCTGGTGCCGGTCGAGTTGGCCTGGTTGATGACCCGATTGGCGGACGTGGCGCTGTTCAGCAAGTATGACGCGCGGATGAGGCAGGTGGTCGTCGCCGACCCGCCGCAGCGGCTGGCCGCGGCCACCCTCGCCGCCTCGCCCTGGCCCGGAATCCCGGTGCTCCGCGGCGTCGTCCAGGCGCCGACGTTGCGGCCGGACGGTTCCGTCTTCCAGGCGCCGGGCTGCTACGACCTGTCGTCCGGGCTGCTCTTCGACCCCGGCCATGAGGCGTTTCTGCCCGTTCCGGCCGAGCCGACGCCGGACCAGGCCGCGGCAGCGAAGGCCCTGATCGATCGGACGTTTTCCACGTTCCCGTTCGTCGGCGAGGCGGCCCGATCGGTCGCCATCGCCGCCTGCCTCACCGCGTTGGTGCGCCGCAGCCTGAAGACCGCGCCAGGGTTTGTTTTTGACGCGCCGAAGATGGGGAACGGCAAGGGCCTCTTGGCGCACATTCCGGCCTGGATCGCGACCGGCACCGGTCCGCACCTGCGGCCCGCTTCGGAAAACAATAGCGATGAGAGCAAGAGCATGTTCGCGACGTTGTTGGAGAGCCCGCTGGTGGTCCTCGTCGACAACCTGGAGCACACGCTGAAAAGCGAAATGCTGTGCGCGATGCTGACGACGACGGTCCTGTCAGACCGAATTTTGGGCCAGTCAAAGACCGTCAGCGTGCCGACGAACGTGACCCTCCTGTTCACGGGAAACAACCTGGTCATCGCTGGCGACCTGCGCCGGCGGATTCTGGTCAGCCGGATCGACGCGAAAGTCGAACATCCTGAGCAACGCCGGTTCCCTGGGCCGCCCCTCGAGCGCTGGGCGATCGAGAACCGCGCCGATCTCGCCGTCGCCCTCCTCACGCTCGCCCGCGCCTACCTCGCCGCCGGCGAGCCCCGTCCCGACGTCGTCGCGTTCGGCTCCTTCGAGCAATGGTCCCGGCTCGTGCGCTTTCCGTTGATTTTCTCGGGCTTCGAGGATCCGTGTCAGACCCTCGCCGCACTCAAGAAGGGCGATCCCGTCACCCGCGATCTCCGCGCCCTGCTCCAGGCCTGGCACGACGACGTCGGCGAGCGGCCCGTGCCGGCGAAGGAGATCGCGGAGAGAGCCTCCGGCTGCTCGTCTCTCCATGAGGCGCTGACGCCGTTCGTCGGCAAGGACGGCAAGATCAGCACCCTCCGGCTCGGGAATTACCTCAGCAAGCACCGGGAACGTATCGAGGACGGGCTGTGCATCGAGGAGGCTGGCGAGCGCCAGAGCGTGGCCCTGTGGCGTGTGACGAAGGTCGGCGAGCGATGAAGGTTCTGGGGGTATCGTTGGTTTCGTTGGTTTCGTTGGTTTCGTTGGTTTCGTTGGTTTCGTTGGTTTCGTTGGTTTCGTTGGTTTCGTTGGTTTCGTTGGTTTCGTTGGTTTCGTTGGTTTCGTTGGTTTGTTTCTTACTTACGTGGAAAAGTGTCAGTGACAAATAAATCTTATGGGATAAGACATCCCCACCAAACCAACCAACCCCACCGGACCAGTTATGATTTGGCGCTTATTGGCGCAACAAGCCCTGTTTCCGCTTCTGCGCGCCGATGATGTACTGTTATGATGCGTGTAATATCTTCGGCCACTGCGTGAAATGGCCCATGATGACCGCTCAGGCACGCAATCGGACACGCGACCCGCGGCCCGGCGCGAGCTCCGGCGCTGGCGCGGACGCTGCCGATGCCGGCAACTCCGGGTTGCGCCAGGTTGAGGTCCTGGTGTTGCCGGACGGCACGTTGCGGCGCCCGGCCGCGGCGGCGTTCCTCGGCTTGCGCCCGGCGACGCTGTCGCGCTGGGCCGCCCGCGGTGTCGGCCCGCCGTTTTTCAGGCTGTCCAAGTTCTGCTACTACCGGTTGTGTGACCTGGAGTCCTACAAGCGCAAGTTCGCCGTCGAGCGGCGGCCGCGGCAGGATGATCTATTGTGATCGCGCCCTTGCCGGCGCTTGCGCCTGCCGGATCAGGCCGCCGGCGGCTCCGGCGTCGCGGTATCGGCGAGCACGCGATAGACCGATGCGCGCGAAATCTTGAGCCGCTCGGCGATCTTCGCCGCGCCGAGGCCCTGCCCGCGCAGCTTCGCGACCTCGCCGGCCTTGGCCCGCGCCGTGGGCGCCCGGCCGCGGTACTTGCCTCGCCGCTTCGCCTCGGCGATGCCCTCGCGCTGGCGCTCCAGCATCAAGCTCCGCTCGAACTCGGCGATGGCCCCGAGCAGGTTGACCATCAGCTGTCCGGTCGGGCCTGCGGTGTCCAGGCCCATTGCCAGGATGCGCAGAGCCACCTGGTCGCGCTCCGCAACATGGGCCAGGATCACGTCGATCAGTGTGTCCCGCTCGTCATCGCCGAGGGCGAACTGCTCCGAGAAGTTGGCGAGGATGCAAAGACCGTTGGATCCGGCATCGATCATGAAGTCGATGCAGCGCCGCTGGCTGTCCAGGTCCAGTTCGCCGCGATCGTCGAACGTTGTCGGGGCGACCGGAAAAACGCCCCTGTATCGTGCCTGCACGCGACCCTGTTGCAAAACGCCCTCCCTGGCTGTTTTGGGTGGTCGAACCTCAGCGATAGATGAGCGTGGGCACCCACAGGGCGACGGCCGGCACGAACGTGACCAGCAGGAGCACCGCCACCAGCGGGATCAGAAACGGCGCCGTCGCCGTCACACAGCGGTCGAACGAGACGCCCGCGACCCTGGAGAGCACGTACAGCACCATACCGACCGGCGGCGTCAGCAGGCCGATTATCAGGTTGAGCACCATAATGACGCCGAAATGGACGGGATCGACGCCGATGTGAACCATGATCGGCAGCAGCACCGGGACCAGGATGGTGATGGCGGCAATGGTTTCCATGAAGCAGCCGACGACGACGAGCAGGAGGTTCACCAGGATCAGGATCACGATCGGGTTGCCGGTCATGCCCAGAAGCAGGTCGGCGAACTGCTCGGTCACCCGGTTGCTGGTGAGGATCCAGGCAAAGATCGAGGCGGCGGCGACGATCAGAAGGATGATGGAGGTGGTCTCGATGGTGTCCATGCTGACCTTCAGCATCCGCCGCCAGGTCAGGGTCCGGTAGACGAAGATGCCGAGGATCATGGCGTAGACGACGGCCGCGATGGCGGCTTCTGTCGGGGTGAAGGCGCCGGTCAGGATGCCGCCGATAATGATCACCGGCGTCATCAGAGACAGGAACGCGTGCCTGAAGGTTTCGCCCAACCGGCGCCAATGTTGACATGGCCGAGGCCGCCACGCAGCCAGCCGACGAGGGCTTTCGCAAAGTCGAAAATGCGGTTGGTGATGCCGGCGGTGTTCATCAGGTCGCCAGCCAGGATGACCGCGCTGAAGATGCCTTTGTCTTCGGCCGACAGCTTGTTCCACAGCGGACCGCCGACGACGATCAGCAGGGAATTGGTGATGTGACCGGTCAGATCGATATACTGTAAG
>CAWBNC010000032.1:0-46821 GCA_963789785.1 uncultured Alphaproteobacteria bacterium
CAATCGCGCACCCAGCGCGGTGAAGGCGACGCCGAGCGTACGCGCGTGCTGAACAAGTCCTATGGCCAGGATCCGCAGTTTTTCGACTTCTTCCGCTCGCTGGAGGCGTACGCCGCCCTGGGCGGCGAAGGTCGGACCCTGGTCCTGAGCCCCGATTTCGGATTTCTTCCGTTTCTTCCGTCTGGAGAACGGGCAGCCGCCGGCACCTGAGAAATAAATCGGCGTCCGGCCGGGTTGGCGACTGACGGATGCCGTCGCGCGCTCGCGCCGGCGACAACCCACTGACAGACCTGCAACTGCGTGACCAAAATTCTCAACGGGATCGAACAATGAAGATTGCACCTCGCCACCGGGTGGCGGCCGCGCCGCATCCGGCGCAGATGCGCCTTGCCGCGGCAATCCAGGCGCTGGCCCTGCCGCTGCTGGTTCTCGCCCTGCTCATCGTCACCGCGCCGGCGCGGGCGAAAGGGCCGCCGGAGAGCTTCGCCGACCTTGCCGACGCGCTGCTTCCGGCTGTCGTCAACATTTCGACCACCCAGTCGCTGGAAGGTCACCCCGGCATCGAGATGCCGAACTTCCCGCCCGGCTCACCCTTCGAGGAGTTTTTCAAGGAATTCTTCGAGCGCAACCAGCCCCACCCGAAGCAACGCGCGACCTCTTTGGGCTCCGGCTTCATCGTCGATCCCAGCGGCTACGTCGTGACGAACAACCACGTCATCCAGGACGCCGACGAGATTACCGTGATCCTGCATGACGACACCCGGCTGCCGGCCAAGCTCGTCGGCCGCGACGCCAAGACCGACGTCGCCGTTCTCAAGGTCGACTTCCGATCAAGCTGCCCGCCGTGGTATTCGGCGATTCCGACGTTCTGCGCGTCGGCGACTGGGTCATCGCGATCGGCAATCCGTTCGGTTTCGGTGGAACGGTGACGGCGGGGATCATCTCGGCGCGCAACCGCGACATCAACTCCGGCCCGTACGACGACTTTCTTCAGACCGATGCCTCGATCAACCGGGGCAACTCCGGCGGCCCGATGTTCAACCTCGACGGACAGGTGATCGGCGTCAACACCGCGATCTATTCGCCGTCTGGCGGCAGCATCGGTATCGGCTTCGCCATCCCCAGCAACATTGCGGGGCCCATCGTCCGCCAGCTCATCGACACCGGCGAGGTCAAGCGCGGCTGGATCGGTGTGCGCATCCAGGAAGTGACACCGGAAATCGCCGATACACTGGGGCTGGAAAAACCGAGCGGGGCGCTGGTCGCAAGCGTCATCGGAGAGGGTCCGGCGGCGGCGGCCGATATCCGCGCCGGCGACGTCATTCTCGCGTTCTCCGGCCGCGCGGTCGATGAGATGCGCAGTCTTCCGCGCATCGTTGCCGATACCGACGTCGGTCAGACGGTCCCGGCCAAGATCTGGCGTGACGGCAAGGAACAGACGGTCGACGTTACGGTCGCGGCGCTGGACGAAGGCGAGGCGAAACTGGCCGAGGAAGAGGCAACGGCCGGGAAGCAGGAGGCCGAGAGCGAGCAGGTCGAAGGCATGGGTTTTTCGGTTGCGAGCATCGACGATGCCGCGCGCGAGCGGTATGACATCGCGCCGGAGACGAACGGAGTCGTTGTCACCGCGGTCGATGCCGCCGGTGCCGCCGCCGAGAAGGGCCTGCGCGTCGGCGACGTCATCGTCGAGCTCAGCCAGGAAGAGGTGACGAAGCCCGGCGATATCTCCGCCAAGATCAAGGCGGCGCGGTCGGCCGGCCGCAAGTCGGTCCTGCTCCTTGTCGAGGGCCAAGGCGGCATGCGCTTCGTCGCGCTTCGGGTCGGCGACAGCAAGTAGAGGGGTGTTGCTGCCATCCGAGCAGCGACCGCCACACACGCGCGACAGTGAAGGACGCCCCTTGCGCCAGCCGTTGATCCAGCCGTTTCGAGCGATCCGCCCGGCCGCGGGCCGCGCCTCGGACATCATCGCCAGGCCTTACGATGTCCTCAGCTTCGCCGAAGCCAAGGCGGGCGCCGAGGGACGGCCGTGGAGCTTCCTCCACGTCTCTCGCGCCGAAATCGACTTACCGGCGGGCACCGATGCCCATAGCGAAGTCGTCTACGCCCAGGCGGCCAAGGCTTTCGCGGCGATGCAGGGCGACGGCGTTCTCGAGCGCGATGCGGCCCCCGGCTACTACGCCTACAGGATAACCGTCGACGGCCACGCCCAGACCGGGCTGGCCGCGGCGGCTTCGACCGAAGCCTACGCTGCGAACCGGATCCGCCGCCACGAACACACCCGTCCGGACAAGGAGCTCGACCGGACGCGGCAGATCGAGGCCGTCGGCGCCCATACCGGCCCGGTGCTGACCGCGCACCTGCCGAGCCGCGAGATCGCGACGCTGCTCGAGACGGCGACGGCCGCCGATCCCATTGCCGACGCTCACACCGACGATGGCGTCCGTCATCAGGTCTGGCCGATCGCCGGGCGCGACGCCGTGGAGCGAATCACCGCCTGCTTCGACACGATGGCGGCGATCTACATCGCCGACGGCCACCATCGCTCGGCGGCGGCCTTGCGCGTTGCTCAGCAAGGAGGCGATGGCCGCTTTCTCATCGTCAGTTTCCCGGCCGACCAGATGCGTATCCTTGGCTACAACCGGATCGTCCGCGATCTGAACGGCCGCAGCCCCGAACAGCTCATCGCCGACATCGGCAGCGCCTTCGCCGTGGAAGGCTCGGACGGGCCGGTCGAACCTGACCGTACCGGAACGTTCGGCATGTATCTCGCCGGCCGCTGGCACCGGTTGTCCCTGCGCGAACGGCTGGCGGCGGATCTCGACGCGGTCGACCGCCTCGACGTGAGCCTGCTGATGGCGCGGATCCTGGGCCCGATCCTCGGCATCGGCGATCCAAGGACGGACCAGCGGATCGACTTCGTCGGCGGTGGCCGGGGCGTCGAGGAGCTGGCGCGGCGCGTCGACGCGGGCGGGTGGGCCGTCGCCTTCTCGCTCTACCCCACTGCCCTGGCTGACCTGATGGCGGTTGCCGATGCGGGACAGGTCATGCCGCCGAAGTCGACCTGGTTCGAGCCGAAGCTCGCCGACGGCCTGCTCTCCCTGCCGCTGGGCTGATAGTCCGAGCTGATCCCGGCGCTTTCCTTCGCGGCCGGCGCAAGGTACACAATCGCCGGACGCGCCCCTCCTTCCATATCAGCGGATGCTCCCTTGCTGAGACGCCTCTACGACTGGACGATGAGCCTGTCCGCGCATCCGCACGCGCTTTGGGTGCTTGCCGGCGTCGCCTTCGTCGAAAGCTCGGTCTTCCCGATCCCGCCGGATGTCCTGCTCATTCCCATGGTTCTCGCCGCCCGGCAGCGGGCATGGCTGATCGCCGGGGTCGCTACCGCCGCCTCGGTCGTCGGCGGCATCGCCGGATACGGCATAGGATACTTCCTGTTCGCCGAGGTCGGCCAGCCGCTCCTCGATTTCTACGGCTACCAGGACAAGTTCGCGGAGTTCAGGGAGCTTTACAACGCCTGGGGCGCGTGGATCGTCTTCGGCGCCGGGCTGACGCCGTTCCCCTACAAGGTCATCACCATCGCCAGCGGCCTCACTCATCTCGACTTTGTCACCTTCAACATCGCCTCGGTCCTGGGACGCGGGGGTCGCTTCCTGGTCGTTGCCGGACTGCTATGGCAGTTCGGCCCGCCGATCCGGACCTTCATCGAAAGGAACCTCGGACCGCTGACGGTGGCCTTCTTCGTCCTCCTTCTCGGCGGCTTCCTCGCCGCCCGCTACCTGTTTTAGGCTTGGCGGCTTTAGGTGGCGGCACCCTCGCCTTTTCCTCCGCGGTCGCGGCAGGCGCCGTCCGCGGTCGTCATCGCCGGGCCGACCGGAAGCGGCAAGTCGGCGCTCGCGCTGGCCCTCGCGGAGGATCTCGGCGGCGTGGTCGTCAACGCCGACAGCATGCAGGTCTACCGCGATGCGCGGGTGCTGACGGCAAGGCCGTCGCCGGAGGACGAAGCGCGCATTCCCCACCGCCTGTTCGGCGTTCTTGCCGCCGAGGATCCATGCACGGCCGGTCGCTGGCGGGCGCTGGCGCAAGCCGAGATCGCCGAAGCCAAGGCGCGGGCCGCACCGCCGTCGTGGTCGGCGGCACAGGGCTTTACCTTGAAGCCCTGTTGAAGGGGCTGGCGCCGGTGCCGCCGATCCCGCCGCCCGTGAGCCGGGAGGGGGCGCGGCTGTTCGAGGAACTCGGCGCCGCGCGCTTCCGCGCCATGCTCATCGACCGCGATCCGCACGCAGGCGACCTTCCGCCGGGCGACCGCCAGCGGCTGCTCCGCGCCTGGAGTTTTCGAAGCCACCGGCAGGCCGCTCTCCGAATGGCACAAGGAGGAGAGCGCGCATCCGCCCCCGCCCCCGGCCTTCGTCATTCTCCTCTCCCCGCCGCGCGAGACCCTCTACCCGCTCCTCGACGCCCGGTTCGAGACCATGCTCGCCGCCGGCGGGCTTGACGAGGCCCGGACGCTGCACAGCCGCGGCCTCGACCCGAACCTGCCGCTGCTGAAGGCCGTCGGCATCCGCCAGCTCCTGAGCTTTTGCACCGGCGAGGCGAGCCTCGATGCGGCGAGCGCGGCGGCCCGGCAGGCGACGCGGCACTACGCCAAGCGGCAGATGACCTGGTTCCGCCACCGCCTTACCGCCGACCTCTGCATCAGCGAGCAATTTTCAGAAAGCCTGGCTGCGGAAATCTTGCCGATTATTCGCCGGCGGCTATTGACCGGGTGCCCCTGAGGGACTATTTTCCCGCTCACTGGCCCGGTGCGGAACCGGGCCATTTTTTGGCTGCGCGAGTGCCGTCCGAGGCTCGCCCGGCGTCCACATGGAGATACAAGATGGCGTATGAGCAGATGACAGGAGCCAAGATCCTCATCCGGGCGCTGATCGATCAGGGCGTCACGGATGTATTCGGCTATCCTGGAGGCGCCATCCTGCCCGTATACGACGAGCTTCATCAGCAGAACCAGATCCGCCACATCCTCGTCCGTCAGGAAGGCGGCGCCGTGCACGGCGCGGAGGGCTATGCCCGCTCCAGCGGCCAGGTCGGCGTCGTCATCGTCACTTCGGGTCCGGGCGCGACCAACGCCGTGACCGGTCTTGCCGACGCGCTGATGGACAGTGTGCCACTGGTCTGCTTCAGCGGCCAGGTGCCGACCCATCTGATCGGCAACGACGCCTTTCAGGAATGCGACACCACCGGCATCACCCGTCCGGTGACCAAGCACAATTACCTGGTGAAGAAGACCGACGATCTCGCCCGGATCATCCACGAGGCGTTCTACGTCGCGCGCAGCGGCCGGCCGGGGCCCGTCCTCATCGACCTGCCGAAGGACGTGCAGCTCGGTATGGGCGGCTACATGCCGCCCGAGCACATCTCGCACAAGACCTACCGGCCGGTGGTCAAGGGCAAAGCAAGCGAGATCGAGCGGGCGGTCGAACTCATGGCCGAAGCCAAGCGGCCGATCTTCTACTGCGGCGGCGGCGTGATCAACTCCGGCACGCGCGCGTCGGAGCTGCTCACCAAATTCGTGCGGATGACCGGCTACCCGACGACGCTGACGCTCATGGGGCTCGGCGCCTATCCGGCGTCGGATCCCCAGTTCCTCGGCATGCTCGGCATGCACGGGACCTATGAGGCGAACATGGCGATGCATGACTGCGACGTCATGATCGCCATCGGCTCGCGCTTCGACGACCGTGTCACCGGTCGGCTCGACGCGTTCTCGCCGGGCTCGAAGAAGATCCACGTCGACATCGATCCGTCGTCGATCAACAAGAACGTCATGGTCGACATCGGCATTGTCGGCGACGTGGCAAACGTTCTCGAAGACATGATCGCGGCCTGGGAACGTCGCAAGGCGACGCCGGATCGTCGCGCCCTCGACGACTGGTGGCAGCAGATCGACGGCTGGCGCGGCCGCAAGTGCCTGAACTTCATGCAGGACTCGAAGGTCATCAAGCCACAGCGGGCGATCCAGCGGCTTTACGAGCTGACCCGGGACCGCGACGAGGTGTTCATCACCACCGAGGTCGGCCAGCACCAGATGTGGGCCGCGCAGCACTTCGGCTTCGACAAGCCCAACCGGTGGATGACCTCCGGCGGTCTGGGGACCATGGGCTACGGCCTGCCGTCGGCCATGGGCGTTCAGCTCGCCCATCCGGACGCGCTGGTTGTCGATATCGCCGGCGAGGCGTCGATCATGATGAACATCCAGGAGCTGTCGACCATCGCCCAGTACCAGTTGCCGGTGAAGGTATTCATCCTCAACAACGAGTACATGGGCATGGTCCGCCAGTGGCAGGAACTGCTCCACGGCAGCCGCTATTCGCAGAGCTACATGTCCTCACTGCCCGACTTCGTGAAGCTGGCCGAAG
Organism: uncultured Alphaproteobacteria bacterium; assembly: GCA_963789785.1. GTDB lineage: Bacteria > Pseudomonadota > Alphaproteobacteria > Rhodospirillales > Defluviicoccaceae > JAEULH01. Next base: position 6,417 of record CAWBNC010000032.1, read on the forward strand.
CCTTCGGCGGGGTCGGCCTGCGCGCGAAAAAGCCCGACCAGCTCGACGACGTGATCCGCGAGATGATCGAGACCCCGCGCTGCGTCATCGCCGACATTCTCGTCGACAAGGCCGAGAACTGCTTCCCGATGATCCCGTCCGGGGCGGCCCACAACGAGATGCTGATGGGTCCGGCGGACAAGGCCGAGCAGCCGATTTCCGAAGACGGCATGGTCCTCGTCTAGACGGCAAAACGGGGCGGCGCGACCTGACGCCGCCCCTTCCCATTCAGCAATAACTTTCAGGTCGGGCGGGCCGCGAGGGCCGTCCGTTTCCTTCTTCCGGGACAATCTCCATGTACGACAGCAATCTCGTCGAGAAGCACACTATCGCGGTTCTGGTCGATAACGAGCCCGGCGTCCTCGCCCGGGTCATCGGCCTGTTTTCCGGGCGCGGCTACAACATCGAAAGCCTGACCGTCGCCGAGACCGATCCGAGCTGCCGCCGGTCGCGCATCACCATCGTCACCTCCGGCACGCCGATGATCATCGAGCAGATCAAGGCCCAGCTGAACCGGCTGGTACCGATCCACAAGGTCAGCGACCTGACGGTGGAGGGCGAATACGTCGACCGCGAAATGGCGCTGATCAAGGTCCGCGGCACCGGCGAGCACCGGGTCGAGGCGCTGCGCATCGCCGACATCTTTCGCGCCCGCGTCGTCAACTCGACGAACGAGTCGTTCGTCTTCGAGATCGTCGGCAAGACGGGCAAGCTCGACGCCTTCATCAAATTGATGCAGGCGCTCGGCCTGGTCGATGTCGCGCGCACCGGCGTCGTCGCCATCGGCCGCGGCGCCGACGCCCTCTAGCCACGCTCCCCGACCGTCACCGAAACCACTCAGCAGATCCACCAGGCGAGGAACCTCAAGCCATGCGCGTCTACTACGACCGCGACTCCGATGTGAACCTCATCAAGTCGAAGAAGGTCGCCGTCATCGGTTACGGCAGCCAAGGCCATGCCCATGCGCTGAACCTGCGCGACAGCGGCGTCGAAGAGGTCCGCGTCGCGCTGCGGCCCGGCTCGGCCACGGTGAAGAAGGCCGAGAACCAGGGGCTGACGGTGATGACGCCGAACGAGGCGGGAGCCTGGGCCGACATGGTCATGGTTCTCACCCCCGACGAGCTGCAGGCCAGACTCTATGCCGACAACCTCGCTGGCACGCTGAAGGAGGGCGCGGCGCTCGCCTTCGCCCACGGCTTCAACATCCATTTCCGCCTGATCGAGCCGCGGCCGGACCTCGACGTGTTCATGGTCGCGCCCAAGGGTCCGGGGCACACGGTACGTTCGGAGTACCAGCGCGGCGCCGGCGTGCCCTCGCTGGTTGCGGTCGCGCAGGACGCCACCGGCAACGCGTTGGAACTGGCGCTGTCCTACGCCTCGGCTTTGGGCGCCGGGCGGTCCGGCATCATCGAGACGACCTTCCGCGAGGAATGCGAGACCGACCTGTTCGGCGAGCAGTCGGTGCTGTGCGGCGGCCTGACCTCGCTGATCCTCGCCGGCTACGAGACGCTGGTCGAGGCCGGCTACGCCCCGGAGATGGCCTACTTCGAGTGCCTGCACGAGGTGAAGCTGATCGTCGATCTGATCTACGAGGGCGGCATCGCCAACATGCGCTACTCGATCTCGAACACCGCCGAATACGGCGACTACACCTCCGGGCCGCGGCTGATCGACGCCTCGGTCAAAGCGCGGATGAAGGAGGTTCTGGACGACATCCAGTCGGGGCGCTTCGCCAAGGACTGGATGCTCGAGAACGCCTCCGGCCAGCCGAGCTTCAAGGCGTTGCGCCGGCGCGCCGCCGAGCACGACATCGAGAAGGTCGGCGAGAAGCTGCGCGGAATGATGCCGTGGATCGCCGAGAAGCGCCTCGTCGACAAGGCGAAGAATTAGATCAACCCGCCTTCGATCGACTCATCCGAAAGGCAGATAAGTCGATCGATGACATATTAATGGCGCATCATGTCGGCCCACCATCTGGAGATCTTGCGCATGATCTTCGCCTGCCACGCCGTCCAGTACGACCAGCCGCTCTACCGGCCGCCGAGCGAAGGCCGCAACCTGATCATCCAGGCGACGATCGGTTGCTCGTTCAACCAGTGCACTTTCTGCTCGATGTACAAGACCAAGGCGTATCGGCCGCGGCCGTTGGCGGATGTGTTCGCCGACATCGATGCCGCCGCCCGCGCCTGGCCCAAGGCCGCACGGGTGTTCCTCGCCGATGGCGACGCGCTGGTCCTGCCCACCGACGATCTTGTCGCCATCCTCGACCGGTTGGCCCGCGCCCTTCCCTGGCTTGAGCGCGTCTCCCTCTACGCCACGCCGATCAACCTGAACCGCAAGTCCAAAGACGAGCTGCGCCGACTGCGCGACAATGGCCTGAGTTTGGCCTACGTGGGGATCGAGTCCGGCGCGGCCGACATCCTCCGCCGCATCCGCAAGGGCGCCTCGCCGGCGACAATCATCGCCGCCCTCGAACGGGCGCATGCCGCCGGCATCGCTATCTCGGGAACCGTCATCCTCGGCCTCGGCGGCCGGCGGCTCTGGCGCGAGCACATCGACGGGACCGTTGAGGTGATCAATGCGGCACCGCCGGCCTACCTCTCGACCCTGCAGCTCAGGCTCGATGACGAGGTCGCCCCTAATTTCATCGCCCGCTTCAAGCGCGACGGCGTGGCCTTCGCGGCGCAGGACGACGACGCCATCCTCGACGAACAGGAGCGCCTGATCCGCGGGATCGACCCGCCCCGCTCCATCGTCTTTCGCTCCAACCACGCCTCCAACTGCCTGCCGCTGGCAGGCGTGCTACCGGAAGATCGGGACACGCTCCTCGCGTCGATCGCCGTGGCGCGCCACGGCGTGCCAGTGATGCGACCGGAGTTCCTGCGCGGGCTTTAGCTCGGAGGCAGCGCCTACGCCGCGCGCGGCTTGATCGCGGCCTCGATGTCGGCGACGGCGCCAAGCGCGGAGCCGAAACCGCGATGGCGGCGCTGCTCCTCGGTTTCGCCGAGCCGCACGAGGACTGGCCAGGCGCATCGCGGGCCAAGCCCCCCTCAGTCGGACTCGTCTGGCTTCGCCTGCCGGCGAAAGGTCGGCGGGCCGAAGACATGCGGCGGCAGCGGCTCGACCGGGCCGCCGGCGCGAACCGGCCGCCGCGCGAAACGGCCGAGGCTGGTCAGCCGGTCGTACATGACGATGGCGCCGGCGATGCCGACGTTGAGCGAGAACTGCGTCGGGATGCGGACGACGTGGTCGCAGCGCGCGGTCATAGCCGGCGAAAGCGAGCCGCGCTCGGGGCCGAACACGTAGGCCGCGCAGCGCGGGTGGTGGAAGCTCGGCAGCTCGATGGCGTCGTCGGTCAGTTCGACGCCGACCAGCGCGCAGCCGCGCGGCAGCACCAGCGCGTCGACGTCGGCGAACGCGTAGAGTGGCACATGACCTTCGGCGTCGGAGGTATCGCTGCTCCGACCCTGTTCACGGGCATAGTCAGCGGCGACGGTGAACAGGAAGCTGGCGCCGAAGGCATGGGCCGAGCGCATCAGGCTGCCGACGTTCATCGCCTTCGAGATGCCTTCGACGCCGATGGCGAAATAGCCGCGCATGCCCGTTCCCACTTTCGGTTGACGTCAGAGCATGCCTCTCGCTCGAATGGGCGCAGGTTGGATGCTCTGTTCTCTTGTAACCGATCGACTTTCCGCTTTCGGAAGATTCGATCCGAAAGCAGGTTGATCTGGCCGGCTACCTTGGGCAAAACCGGCCTCGGCAAGCAAGGAGAGGTTGATGCGCGCTGTTGTCTGCAGGGCCTGGGGCGGTCCGGAAACACTGAGCGTGGAGGATGTTGCGCCGCCGGATCTGGGTCCGGGCGGCGTGCGCATCCGGGTGCGCACCGCCGGGCTGAATTTCGCCGACAATCTGATCGTCGCCGGCCATTATCAGATCAAGCCGCCGCTCCCCTTCAGCCCCGGGTTCGAGATCGCCGGCGAGGTCATTGCCTGTGCCCCCGAGGTCGCCCACTGCCGGCCCGGCGACCGGGTCATGGCTGTCTGCGACTATGGCGGGTTCGCAGAGGAGGTGGTGGCGCCGGCAGACAGCGTCTTCGTCCTGCCGGAGACGGTGAGCGACGAAACCGCGGCGGCGTTCCCGGTCGCCTACGGCACCTCGCATCTCGGCCTGAAGTACAAGTGCGCTCTTGAGGCGGGCGAAGGCGTCCTGATCCACGGAGCGGCCGGCGGCGTCGGCCTGACGGCGGTCGAAATCGCCAAGCGAATGGGCGCGGTCGTCATCGCCACCGCCAGCGGCGCGGAAAAATGCGCGGTCGCGGCGGCAGCCGGCGCCGACCATACCCTCGACTCGCGCGGCGACGACCTGCGCGACCGGGTCAAGGCGCTGACCGGCGGTCGCGGCGTCGACGTGGTTTACGATCCGGTCGGCGGCAGGCTGTTCGACGAGTCGCTGCGCTGCACCGCCGCCGGCGGGCGGATCCTGATCGTGGGCTTCGCCAGCGGCGACGTGCCGCAGATCCCGGCCAACATCCTGCTGGTTAAGAACATCTCCGCGATCGGCTACTACTGGGGAGCGCACAAGACGATCAGGCCGGCGTGGATGCGCGCCTCCTTCGAGGAGCTGCTCGGCTGGCTCGCGGCGGGTGAGCTGAACCCGCACGTGTCCCGGAGCTATCCTCTGGCCGAAGCGCCGGCGGCGTTGCAGGCGCTCAAGGCCCGGAAGACCACTGGCAAGGTGGTGCTGACGATCCCCGGCTGACACCCAGCGCACCGCGCATCACTCGGCGATTCGGGCAATGGTCGCCGTGGTCGAATGTCCCGGCTCGATCCGGGCGAGCAGCACCGTCCCGCCCCAGCCTGTGACCAGGTCGGCGCCGACGACCTGGTCCGGGCGATAGTCCGCGCCCTTGACCAGCACGTCCGGGCGCAACGCCTCGATCAGCCGCAACGGGGTGTCCTCGGCGAAGATCGCGACCAGATCGACACCGGCCAGCGAGGCCAGCACGGCGGCGCGGGCGGTTTCGCTCTGCACCGGCCGGCCCGGCCCCTTGAGCCGGACGACCGAGGCGTCGCTGTTGAGCCCGACCACGAGCCGGTCGCAGGCGGCTTTGGCCTGGGCCAGCAGCGAGACATGGCCGGGGTGCAGCAGATCGAAGCAGCCGTTGGTGAAACCGACGCGCAAACCCTGCCGACGCCAGCGGCGGATCTGATCGGCGGCGCCGTCGGCGGTCGCGAGCTTGTTCTCGCCCGCCATCAGATCGCGATGGCGCAGGGCGCGAACCAGCTCGTCCGGAGCCGCCACGGCGGTGCCGACCTTGGCGACGACCAGACCGGCGGCGACATTGGCCAATGCGGCCGCATCGCGCAGGGGCGCACCCGACGCCAGCGCCGCGGCAAGGACCGCGACGACAGTATCTCCGGCGCCGGAGACATCGAAGACCTCGCGCGCTTCCGCCGGCAGAGCCACGGTTTCCTCCGCCATCGCCAGGATCATGCCGTCCTTGCCGAGGGTCGCCAGCACCGCGGTAAAGCCGAACCGGCCGACCAGCGCCCGCGCCGCCTCGCCCTCCTCGCCAGCAGCCATGCCGCCGCCGACGGCTTCGGCCAGTTCGGCGCGATTGGGCGCGATGACATGAGCGCCGCGATAGCGGCCGAAGTCGCGCCCCTTCGGATCGACGACGACGGGCGCATCGGCGGTGTGTGCGCGGGCGATAAGCGCCGATGCGGCATCGCCGGCGAGCACGCCCTTGCCGTAGTCCGAAAGGATGACGGCGGCGCTGCCGGCGATCGCCGCCGCGCCGGCGCTGGCGAGAGCGGCGCGGCCTGCCTCGCAGGGCGGCGCCAGGGTCTCCCGGTCGGTGCGCAGAATCTGTTGGCCCCCGGCGAGATAGCGGGTCTTGATCGAGGTTCGCCGGCCGGCCTCGACCACCAGCGCGTCGGTCGCAACGGCCAGGGCTTCGAGCAGCGCGCGCAGCTCGGCCGCGGCGCCGTCTTCGCCGACGAGCGACACCAGCCGCGGCCGGGCGCCGAGCGCGACAAGGTTGCGCGCGACGTTGCCGACGCCGCCCGGCATGACGATCTCGTCATCGACGCTGAGCACCGGTATGGGCGCTTCCGGCGAGATCCGTTCGACCCGGCCGCGGACGTAGCGATCGAGCATGATGTCGCCGATGCAGGCGACGCGGACGCCGGCCAGCCGCTCGACCAGCGGGATCAGGGCGGGGCGCGCACTCACGCCAGTCCCAGTTCGATTTCGAGGGCGGCGCAGAGCATGTGGCCCAAGGTGATGTGCATTTCCTGAATACGCGCGGTCGCCTGGGCCGGAACGATGAGCAGGGGATCGGCCAGCCCCACCATGCGTCCGCCGTCGCGACCGCTGAGCCCGGCCGCGATGCAGCCCTTCGCGCGGGCGGCGGCAAGACCGGCGAGGACGTTGTCGCTCTCTCCGGACGTCGAAATTCCGATGCACATGTCGCCCGGCCGGCACAGCGCCTCGATCTGGCGGGCGAACAGGGCGGCGAAGCCGAGGTCGTTGCCGATGGCGGTCAGCGCCGACGTGTCGGTCGACAGGGCAAGGGCGGCGATCGGCGAGCGGTCGGCGCCGTAGCGGACGATAAGCTCGGTCGCCAGGTGTTGGGCATCCGCGGCGCTACCGCCGTTGCCGAAGAACACGATCTTGCCGTCGCCGCGAATGGTCCCTGCGCATGCGGTGACCAGCGCGCGAAACGGCGCACGAACCGAGTCGCGGGTCCGCGTGGCCACGGCAAGATGGGCGTCGAGTTCGCGGTCGAAGAAAGCGTCGAGGTCCATGCCCAAGGTTGTACCACGAGAGACTAACGATCACGACCGGCGAGCTGCCGCAACCGTCAGGGCTTCATCCCTCCGAGTCCCGGCGCCGGAGGACGATGTTGGAAACGAGCACCTGAACCGCCTCGCCGTGCTGATCGATCGTCGTCGTTCTGATCCTGGCGAAGCCGCGCTCGGGGCGCGAACTCGGACGGGCGCAACTCCAGGACCTCGCTTTCAAGCCGCAGGATGTCGCCGGGGCGAACGGGCTTCGGCCAGCGCAGCTCATCGATCCTCGCCCCGATGACTCCACCCGCGATCGGCAGGCTGTCGACAATCAGCCGCATCGTCATCGCCGCCGTGTGCCAGCCGCTAGCCGCGAGCCCGGCGAAGAAGGATCGCGCCGCGTCGGCTTCATCGAGATGGAACGGCTGCGGGTCGAACTCGGCGGCGAAGCGCTTGATATCCTCGCTGGCCACCGAATGCGTGCCGGATCCGAACACATCGCCGACCTTCAGGTCTTCGAGATAGAAGTTCGCCTCGTCATAACCGATGCCCCTGGATGCCGTCAGGTATGGAGAAAGCGGCGCTCGCTGCCTTCGAGAACCAGGCAGGTCAGCCGGTCGGAGGCAAATGCGCCGGTGTCGATGCCGATCCGGTTGGCTGAGATCTGAGGTTCATCGACGATGGTGTGGCCGTGGACCACGACCTTGCCGAAGTCCTTGCGCGAGCGGAGAAACTTGTCGCGGATCCACATCAGGTCGGCCGGCTTCTGCGCCGCCAGCTCGACGCCGGGGCGAACGCCGGCATGAACGAAGGCGTAGTCGCCGACGACGTGCATCATCTCGAGACCGAGGAGAAAGCGAAGGTGCGCCGGCGGAACCGCCGCCAGCAGGTCGCTGCGGACGGCGTCTAGGTCGGCCAGATAGATCATCGGGCCGCCGGCGGTCACGCCGTAGCTTGCCAGCGTCGCGATCCCGCCGTTGAACAGCCAGCCCAGGCCCGGCGGACCGTCGAGGAACGCCAGCATCATGTCCTCGTGGTTGCCCTTGAGGGTGACGCTGGCGAAGCCGGCCAGCGGTTCGTGGACAAGGAGATCGATGACCTCGAATGAACCGGGGCCGCGGTCGACGTAGTCGCCGAGGTAGACAACCGTCGGCGACAGGCCCGGCCGCGCCCGCGCGTCCTCTCGGATCAGCTCGTGCAGGCGGACGAGCAGGTCGTCGCGGCCATGGATGTCGCCGATGGCGTAGATCAGCGTCCCATCGGGGCAGCGCGGCGCCGAAGCGCTTTCGGGTGAGGCGGGGGCCGGCATGTCAGCTCCGGTTAGATGAGCACCGCCCCGGCGAGGTACAAGAACGGCCGCAGTCGTAGGCCGAACGCCAGCTCTCGCCGTCGCTCATTGGTTGCGCGGAGCCGCGCGGCGCGGCACATAGGACGGATGCTGCCGGTCATTCCTCGATCCCATCCCGCCGCATGCTTCGACGCCCGTTCGCGGCCAAGCCGAGCCGCGCTCATGAACGACGGCGCGGATCAGGCGGCGGTCGTCGTCGACCGGGTCACCAAGCACTACGGCGAGGTGACCGCACTCGACGGGATCAGCTTCACCGTTGCCGCCGGCTCGACCCTGGCGCTGCTGGGCGGCAACGGCGCCGGCAAGACGACGACCATCTCCATTCTCCTCGGCCTGCTGCTGCCCACCGCCGGCGCGGTGCGGGTGCTCGGCCACGACATGCTGCGCGAGCGCCATCGCGTTCTCGGACGGATGAACTTCTCCTCGCCGTACGTCGACCTGCCGCGGCGGCTGTCGGTCGCCGAGAACCTGACGGTCTACGCCCATCTCTACGGCCTCGCCGATCCGGCCGGGCGCATTCGCGCCCTCGCCGCCGCGCTCGATCTCGACGAATTCCTCGACCGCCCGACCGGCGATCTGTCGTCGGGCCAGCGCACCCGGGTCGCTTTGGCCAAGGCCATGCTGAACGCGCCGCGGCTGCTGCTCCTCGACGAGCCGACCGCCTCTCTCGATCCCGACACCGCCGACTGGGTCCGTGGCTACCTCCAGGCCTACCAGCGCGAAAGCGGCGCGACCATCGTGCTCGCCTCGCACAACATGAGCGAGGTCGAACGGATGTGCGACGACGTGGTCGTGATGCGCGCCGGCACGATTGTCGATCGCGGCGCGCCGGCGGCGCTCATCGCCAGGTATGGGCGCCAGACCATGGAGGAGGTGTTTCTCGACATCGCCCGCGACCGGCGCAAGCCGACCCTGGACGCCAGGCTGCTGGCGAGCCGATGAACGCCGGAAACGACCGGATCGGTGGAGAGCTCGGGCGCCGGGCAGGACGGCCTGCGGCTTGCCGCGCGCCGGATCTACGCCATCATCCTGCGCCACCTCTACGTGCTCCGGCGCTCGTGGCCGCGGATCCTGGAGCTGGCCTACTGGCCGACCGTGCAGATGATCCTGTGGGGGTTCGTGACGACGTTCTTCGTCCAGAACAGTTCATGGGTCGCCCAGGCCACCGGCGTGCTCATCTCCGCGGTTCTGCTGTGGGACGTTCTGTTTCGCTCCAACCTCGGCGTGTCGCTGTCGTTCATGGAGGAAATGTGGGCGCGCAACCTGGGCCAGCTCTTCGTCAGCCCGCTGCGCCCGATCGAACTCGCCATCGCGCTGACGGTGATGAGTTTCATCCGCGCGCTGATCAGCGTTACGCCGGCGGCGCTTCTCGCGCTGCCGCTGTTCGATGTCTGGGTCTTCGGCCTCGGGTTGCCGCTGGCGGCGTTCTTCTTCAACCTGATCATCTTCGGCTGGAGCATCGGCCTGATCGTTTCGGCACTGGTCCTGCGCCTGGGCCTCGGCGCCGAAAGTCTCGCCTGGGTCGCGATCTTCGCCATGGCCCCGCTCAGCGGCATCTACTACCCCATCGCCAGCCTGCCCCAGTGGTTGCAGCCGATCGCCTGGGCCCTGCCGTCGTCATCGGTGTTCGAGGGCATGCGCTCGGTGCTGTTCGGCCACGGCTTCCGCTTCGACCTGCTCGCCTCGGCGCTGGCGCTGAACGCTGTCTACCTCGCCGCGGCGATCGCCATCTTCCTGTTCACGATCCGGGTGGCGCGCGAACGCGGCCTGCTCCTCCAGCAGGGGGAGTAGGAGGAGCCCTATTCCATCCCAGACATCAGCACCTCGATCTGCTCTGGGTGCGTCGCCTCGATCGTCGGGCCGTTGTAGCGCTCGACCCAACCGCGCACCCGAACCCGCTGCCCGGCGAGCGCCAGCGGATCGAGCCCGACCGATTCGAACAGCGGCAGGTTTGCGGTGTCAATTGTGACCGTGAAATCGGTGCGCCAGTCGGCGCCAAAGTTGAGATAGATCCGATTCTTGACCCGGCGGGCCTCGACGACGGCGCCTTCGACCACCGCGAAGTCGCCGGCCTGGTCGTGCACTTCGATCGGCGAGCGGATGGCATAGACTGGCGACGACCAGAGACCGCGATGTGCAGCCCGGGCCACGGCCTCGATGGCCAGCATCTCAGGCGCCCGCGCGCGGCTGTCCGTCGTGGTGACGACGCGGGCGAGGCCGGCGCGCAGAAGCTCACCCTGCAGCCAGCGGCCGTCGGCAAGGAAGGCCTGGCCAAGCAGGCGGCCATAGCGATCGGATCCCTGCGGCGTCGGCTCGATGCGAATGGTCGCGCCCTGCGCCAGTGTCGCGAGCGCGTCTGCGGCCTGGGCGGCCAGCGGCCACGGGTGGTCGGGCGGACGGCCGAGCGGCGGCTTGACCGCGACGATGCCGGCAAGACGCAGCCGGCTCAGGCCGCGCACCGGCGGATCGATGGCCAGCGTGTCGCCATCGAGGACGGAGACGACGCGGACCATGACCGCGTCGGCCGAACGATCGGCCGGGCGATCAGCCGTGGTGTCGCCGCTTGCGGGCGGCAGCCCCCGGCCGAGGACCGCGATGAGCACGCACACGGCGGCAGCGGGAAGCGAAAGACGGAATTTCACGTGGGCGGCAATGGGCGAGCCTGATCCGGTCGCGTCGGTCGTGTCAGCAAGGCGATTGGCGCAATCGTCCGCTCAGCTTATATTATCGAGGCTCCACAGGCGAATGGTCGCGCGCTGAACGATGGATGTTCGCTACACCCGCCACGATCTGTTCCCCGAGATCGAACCGTATAGCACGGGCCGGCTCCGCCTCGACGGCCGCCACGTTATGTACTGGGAGCAGTCGGGCAACCCGCGCGGGGTGCCGGTGCTGTTCCTTCACGGCGGTCCGGGCGCGGGAGCGGCCACGGCGCACCGCCGGTTTTTCGACCCGCGGTACTATCGGGTCATCATCTTCGACCAGCGCGGGTGCGGCCGCTCGACCCCCCACGCCGAGACCGCCGACAACACGACCGATCATCTTGTCGCCGACATCGAGGCGTTGCGCCGCCACCTCGCCGTCGATCGCTGGATCCTGTTCGGCGGGTCATGGGGATCGACCCTGTCGCTCGCCTATGGAACGCGCTACCCCGAGGCCTGCGCCGGCTTCATCCTGCGCGGCATCTTCCTGGGCACGGCTCGCGAGGTCGACTGGTTCCTGTACGGGATGGGCACCTTCTTCCCCGAGGCGCGACGCACGTTCGTCGAGTTCCTGCCGGAGAACGAGCGCGGCACGCTGCTGGCCAGCTACTACCGTCGCCTGACCAGTCCCGATCCGATGGTCCATCATCCGGCCGCGGCGACCTGGAGCCGCTACGAGAGCGTCTGCTCCAACCTGATTCCGCGCCGGGAGGATCCATCCACGCCTGTCAACGGCAGCCAGAGCGCCGCACTCGCCCTGGCCCGGCTGGAGGCGCACTACTTCGTCAACGACATCTTCCTGGCGCCGAACGAGCTGCTCGGCGCGATCGGGCGCCTCCACGGCATCCCGGCGATCGTCATCCAGGGCCGCTACGACATGGTCTGTCCCATCGCGGCCGCCGACGCGCTGGCCCGCGCCTGGCCGGGATCGCGCTACATCATCGTCCCCGATGCCGGCCATTCGGCCATGGAGCCTGGCATCCGCGCCGCGCTGGTCCGCGCCACCGAGATGATGAAGAACCGCTAGAAGCCGGCGAACGCCAGGGGAGCCAGCGCCGCCGGGACGATCATCTTACGGTGACGTTTGCCCGTAGCCATTCCGCCAGCCGGTTGAAATCGAAAGCGCCCGTTTCGTAGAGGCCGACGATAAACGCGGTCGCTGAACCGGCCTCGGTTCGTCACCGCGGCTCCATTGATCGCAAGGAAGGTATACGCGACGGCAAAGGCGGTGCGCTTGTTGCCGTCAATGAAGGGGTGACTTTGCGACAAGCTTTCCCAGAGTGACGCCGCCTCTTCGATCAGATCGCGGTAGTAGCCGGCCTGGGGGCGATACAGGGCCGCTTCCAATAGGCCGCCATCCCGAACGCCGAGTGACCCGCCATAGCGCTCAATCTGGTCTGCGTGGATCGCGATAACTTCAACCAAACTGAGGTATTCCGTCATTCAGCGAGCTTTTTGTAAAGTGCGCCGAATTTTGCGTGGCTTGCTTGATAGGCCGCCATTACACGCGCGCGCGGCCGGCCCTGCTTGCGCTTCTCGATCAGGTCCGCCAGCGCTTCGTCGACCAGCGCCTGGAGCTGACGCCCTTCGCTTTGGGCAAGACCGCGAACAGCGGACAGAATTTCCGCATCGACCTGGGTCGCGAACTTCTCACGGTTTCTGGATGCCATACGACGCCTCCCGTTTCTTGGCAGATAGTATCATGAAACATCATGACGTGTATGGGCCTCGCTCGCGGAAGGCGATGACGATCAAGACGTGGATCGAGGCTGCTGTGTAACTCTATAGGCGGCCAGCTGTCGCAGCGAACAGGTGGATCAGGACGGCGAGGACCGCCAGCATCTGGACGAAGTTGACGATGACGCTGAGGCGGTGCAGCCGGGCGAAGCGGCGCTTGGCGCCGGCGTCGCCGGCGGCCGCAAGGCTGGCGTCGCGGGCGGCGTTGATCCGCGGCATCAAGGCGAACCGGGCTGCCAGGAAAGTCGCGCTGACGGCGAGCATGACGGCGGCCGTCCATTGCGGAAGCAGCAGCAGCCCGGCCACTGCACTGGATGCCGCCATCGCCGCGTAATATACGGGAAACACAGACCGTATGAAGCCGCCGGCCGTCTCCGCCGGGAGCTTGATAAACACCAGCGGCGCGTAGATGAAGGCAAATAAGACCATGCCGCCGAAGACGGCGCTGGTCACAACTCCCGCCGTTATGCCGGGCGCGGACGAGAGGAGCGAGCCGTCGCCAGGCATGGCCGCGGCCGGAACCTCGGCTCAGGCCGCGTGCGCCGGCGGCCGACCGATCCGCTGGCGCGTCCGATCTGGCGCCGGCCTCCTGGACGCCGCGCGCCAAGTCGCGCACCGAGCGGGTCAATTTTGAAACGGCACCGGCCTCGATCTGGCGCACACGCTCGCGCGAGATGCCGTAACGCCTGGCCAGACGCTCCAGCGTCAGAGGGTTTTCGGTCAGTCTTCTCTCGATGACGATGTCGCGTTCGCGCTGGGTCAGGCCATCCATCGCACCGGTCAGCAGGCTCCGTCGAAACGACCGCTCTTCGGTCGACGCAAGGTGAGCCTCCTGACTTTCTTCGCCATCGACGAGCCAATCCTGCCACTCGCCGTCACCATCCTCGCGCAACGGCGTGTTCAGCGACTGATCGGGCCCGCTCAGCCGCCTGTTCATCGTCACGACGTCAGCCTCCGGAACCTTCAGTCGCGTTGCGATGGTGTCCACGTTCTCCGGCGAAAGGTCGCCTTCCTCGAAGGCACGAAGTTCACCCTTCAGTCTGCGCAGGTTGAAAAACAGCTTCTTCTGCTGAGCGGTCGTTCCCAGGCGGACCAGCGACCACGACTGCAGGATATATTCCTGGATCGCCGCGCGGATCCACCACATGGCGTAGGTCGCCAATCTGAACCCGCGGTCCGGATCGAAGCGGTTGATTGCCTGCATCAGTCCGACGTTGGCTTCGGAAATCAGTTCCTCGGTCGGAAGACCGTAGCCCCTGTAGCCCATGGCGATCTTTGCGGCCAGACGAAGGTGGCTGCTGACCATCGCGTCCGCGGCGTCGCGCTCGCCATTGTCCCGGAAGCGTCGCGCCAGATCCTGCTCTTCATCCATCGTCAGTAGCGGATAGGTGCGAATCCGACGCATGTAGCGAGACAAATTGCCTTCGGGCGTGAAGGAGATGGACAAACTTTCGCTGCGTTCCGCCATTGTGCCCTACTTTCCGCGCGTTCGCCTGTGCCTGAGCCGGTTCTGCGATCGTCTTCGGACCTGCGGAAGATCCGGCTCCGGATTATTCAACACGTTGACACGTCTGGTTACGCGCTCCCGTCGACACCAGATCAGTTCGAAGACAGGCGCAGGTGTCGCAGGGCGCCGCGCTTCTTTAACGGCAGCATTGCGATGGAGGTTCCATGATCCTGTCCTATCTGGTGGCCACGTGCGGCTTCGTGAAAGGCGTGGCGCTCGGTGCAGCGGTTGCGGTCGCAGCGTCCCAGGTTGCGAAGCGGCGATCGGAGGCGCTGTCATGATCATTCGTCAGACGTTGAACTTCGCCGCTCACCTCGCCGCTGGGGTAGCCTTCGGCGCGCTTGCGGTGGTGGCGGCCGGCGCATGCGCCAAGGCGGTCCGATCAAAGTCGCGCACCCGCGACGATGTCGAACCGCTGGAGACTTCGGAGCCGCTTACGACCTGATCGATCGGCCGCGACGATGAAGATCCTGCCGTTCTCGGTGCTGTCCGCGAGCGGGAAGCCGTTCCGCGTCATGCTCCCGCTGCATCCACAGACTGTCTCGCCGGAGCTGGTCGGCGATCTGGCCACGCGCCTTTTGAACACCATCAGCGATGCTGTGGCGGAACGGCCCGGGGTTAGCGCCGGTGACGTGCTCCAGGCCGTCGCCTTGACGCTGGCTGTCCGTTCGCAGGTCATCCAGGCCCCGCCGCAGGCCGCGGCCAGAGTTGCCGAACAGCTTGTCGCCACCGCGCTGAATGCCGTTGAGGAGTCACAGACGGTCGACTCCGGCCGGTCGTGACCCGCTGGGGCCGCGGTGGTTCAGCCTTTGACGCGAAGAGCGGCGCGACCGCCATCGACGGGAAGGATGTGTCCGGTGATCCAGCCGCTGTCGGACGAGAGAAGAAACGCCGCCGCCGCCGCGACATCATCGGCCTCGCCCAGCCTGGGAATCGGATGCAGTGCGGCGATGGACTTTGCCAGCGGCTCGTTACCGGTCATCGCCGCCGCGAGGGGTGTCCGGGTCAGACTCGGCGCCACGCAGTTGACGCGCACGTCCGGGGCCAACTCCGCGGCGAGCGAGCGGGTCAACGCCTCTACGGCGCCCTTCGCCATTGCGATCGGCGTGTGATTGGCGAAGCCGGATCCCGCGGCCACGGTGGAAAAAAGGACGACCGCGCCACGGCTTGCGCGCAGGGCGCCCTCCGCCGCCTGTACGGCGACAGCGGCGCCGACCGCGTTCAGGCCAAAAGCATCCAGAAGATCCTCGGCCTTGAGGCGCTTGAGCGGCTTGAGCACGATCGAGCCGACGCAGTACGCCAGCCCACCGATGCCATCCGTATTTGCGATTGCCGAGATGGTCTGGCGAAGGGCGCCGAAGTCGGTCACGTCGCAGACGCTGAAGGGCGCGCCGTCGAGACGGGTCGACGTCGCCTCCAGACGATCGCGATTGCGGCCGATAAGATGGACAGCTTCGCCACCGGCGAGAAGTCGTTCGGCCAGGGCGCTGCCGACGCCACCCGAGCCGCCGATGATGACTACCGGTGCTGCCATTGCCTGTCCCTTGCGCCTGTGAGTCTACGGGCCTACGGCGCCGCCCGCTTGCCGGATCAGGGAGACGACGCGGTGCCCAGCCGGTCGGCATTGCCCCAGGCGGCATTTCGCGCGAAGCTGATGTAGAAACGGCAAGAACCACGGGAGGCCGAGATGGCTGAAGACGAAGCACCGCCGCCACGCAAGCAGCGCCAGCCGCGCAAGCGGACCAGCAAAGCCACGGACGCGCCGGCCACTCCGACGGAGCGTGCCAAATCGGATGAGCCAACCAATCGTCTGACGGAGGCTGTCGCTCCACCCGAAGCTCCCGACGATGCGCCGGCCGCCGAGGCCGATCCAGGCGGCGCCGGATTGCATCCGACCGCGAGCGAAACGGCGCCGATGGTGGTGACCATCTTCGGCGGCTCGGGCTTCGTCGGCCGACGTCTGGTCGCGCGTCTGATCGAGCACGGCGCGCGGGTCAAGATCGCGACACGCCATCCCGACGGCAAAGCGCTGCCGCGAACCAAAGGTCCGGGCACCGTCGAAACGGTACGAGCTGGCATCGCCGACGAAGCAGCGGTGCGCGCCGCGGTCGCCGGCGCAACGGCCGTGATCAACCTCGTCGGCATCCTCTACGAAAGCGGCGAACAAAGCTTCGAGGGGGTGCACATCGAGGGCGCACGACGGGTTGCGGCAGCCGCCAAAGCCGCCGGCGTGCAGCGGCTGGTGCACATGTCGGCGCTCGGGGCCTCGCCAAACTCGCCATCCAAATACGCGCAATCCAAAGCAGGCGGAGAAAAAGCCGTTCTTGAGCGCTTCGGCGACGCAACCATCGTTCGCCCCAGCATCGTCTTCGGTCCCGACGACGACTTCTTCAACCGCTTCGCAGCGATGGCGAAAATGTCGCCGGCGCTGCCGCTGATCGGCGGCGGCACGACCCGGTTCCAGCCGGTTTACGTCGATGACGTCGCCGAGGCTTTCGTCCGCATCCTTCAAGACGAAAACACTCAGGGCAAGACCTATGAGCTCGGCGGTCCCCGCGTCTATTCGTTCAGGGAGCTGATGGAGCTGATGCTGCGGGTGAAAGGAACGTCGCGGCTGCTCGTGCCGATCCCGTTCTTCCTCGCCGAAGTGCAGGGCAGCGTTCTGCAGATGCTGCCGACACCGCCCCTGACCCGAGATCAGGTGGAGCTGCTGAAAACCGACAACGTCCTCGGCGGCAGCGCCCCTGGCCTGGAAAGTCTAGGCGTCACGCCGACCTCGCTCGAAGAGGTTCTGCCGACCTACCTCTAATCGAGGCGCAGCAACCTCAGCCGCAATATCGTCGCGGCGTCCCTGGACGCGGGAAGGAGAACTCATTAACTCAGTATATATCGCCTGTCGGTTGAGCGGGCGATGCTGAACCGTAGTTATCTATTGACAAAACGAGGAAAAACGTTCATGACCAAGTTGACTGTTTCTTCGATCGCGCTCGCCGCTGCGCTGGCTTTCGGTGTGCCGATGACCGGCGCGATGGCAGCCGATCCGCAGCCGGCGACACCGTCCAGTGAATCGCACCTGAATGCCAAGGACGCCTACCAGAACGCGCTGACGGACTGCGAGATGAAGGAAAATCCGGACCGGCGGCAACAGTGCAAAGATAAAGTTATGAAGGATTATGAGGCGCAAAAGAAGGGCATGATGGACTCCGGCAAGCAGAAGTCGAAGCAGTATTAGGGTTTTCTCCGCGATCGGCTGAGCGCGGGTAACGGGCGCCTTCGTCTCTTCGGATGAACTCATTCGAAGTGCCGGGTCGCCCGGCCCGGGCCAGTATCGTTAGCGGGTCGCGACCGTGCACTTGGATTGTGCACGGTGCGGCTGCCCCGAAGTGCGAACCCCTCAAGCACCATACACGCACGCCGCAATGGACGTCGCCTTCCGCCAAGCGGCAGATGATACGCTCGCTCCGACGCGGGCTCCTTGTTGTAAACGCCAGGATGCCATGGATGTATCGGCCGCGTTACACTTCGACGCGGTCCGTGGCAAGCGCGATCCCCGCAACCGCTACATTTCTGAGGATTGCTGCCAGGTTAAGCGCGCCGGGAGTGATGGCACGACGCTTGCTGATCACAACCCTGTCGGGCGGCGGCGGGCCGCACATCGACTGGATGTATCGGCGAGGGCGCGAGATGGACAGCTTAGCGAAAATGTTCGGCCTGATGACTTCGATCATGGTCGGCGCATGCGGGTTCATGCTGATCCTGCTTTTTGCCGGGCTCTACCTCTACCTCATCGAGTTGGCGCTGGGACCCGTCGACGACAGCCGCTATGTCTTTGCCGGCGGCCTTCTTCTCGGATTTGCTCTGTCGGTGCGGAGTTTTGACGCCTTCACCCGCTGGTTCACCCGAGGAAGCTGACGAAGCGGGCGGCGGCGCGGCGCTGCGGGCCTACTCGCAGTCGAAGGCGTAGATGGGGACGAAGACGCTCGTCGTCCCGCTCCCCGCAGTGGGGACGCCCGCCGGATAGTAGCGGTTCTCGAGCGTGCCCTGAAACACGGCGCGCCTGCCGTATTTCCCGCATTCGCTGGCAGCGGCGCCTTCAACAGTGCCGAATGCGATCAGCGGCTTCTTCACCCAGACGGCCTCGGGAGAACTCTCGACGACATCGACACACCCGGCGGCGGCGGCGCCGGCCAGGCAAAGAACCATGGCGCGGACGAGGGCTTTTCGTGTGGGCATGCTCGCGCGACCGTAGCGGCATCGGCGCACTCTGTACAGGCGGTGCTGCGGATCCGCGCCCGCTTCGCCTCGCTTTCGATCAGCGCATTCGCACGCTCCGTTAATCTCAAGGCGCGTATAATAACAGCCAGCGATGAACCAGGGATGACGCCGTCCGGTCGCCGGCGTCGCAAGGAAGCGCGAGCCGCGATGAACCTGTTTTCGGTCCTCATCAATCCGCAGCGCGAAGAACTTGAACTGGGCGAGCGCGCGCTCGTCTGTTCGGCCGCCAACATCCTTCAGGTCGGTGAATTCCAACTCCTTCAGCTCGCCTACAGGAGCTGGTTCGGCGAGGATCTCCCGGAAGCGCTCACCGACCGGCTGTTCACAAGCTACATGCTCCGCAACGAGGTGCCCCACTGGGCGCGCCACTTCGCCCGGACCATCCTCATTCGCGATGCGCACGACACCCTGGATCCGAACAGCCCGACATGGCATCGCTATGATCACGCCTTTGCGCGCAGGCAGCCGTTGAGAAGCGCCCGGGCGTTCATGACGGCGACCGGCGTCGTTGCCCTGACCCTGGTCAGCGCGATCGTCGCGGCGAGCATGATGGCCACGGAACCGACATCGATCCTTCCGCCATTCTTCGAGCGCACGCATCTGCCCAGCGAGACGGGGCACCCTCCTCTTGCGGCGGAGCCATCGCGCTGATGTTCGAGTTCACCGGCAAACTGGAGCCGCTGGTCAATCTGCTGTTTCTCGCCGTGACCGCGTTCATCGCCTGGCACGGCGTGCGCTTTCGCGACGCCGATGGCGAGAGCGACTTCGTGCATCTGCTCTTCGGCTGCATCGCCGCGGTGTTCTTCTTTCTCGTCCTGTTCCAGGACGTCCTCGGCGTCGCCCGCTTCTAGATCAACCTGCTTTCGGATAGCATCGTCTGAAAGCAGAAAGTTGAGACTAGAGACGCGCGGCGCTCAGCGCTTGACCTGAGCTTGCGGAGCGCCCGGCGATAGCGAGGTTGTCGCTGCGGATGCCGCACCGGGCGCGACGCCGGGCGGTGCGGTGGACGGTGCGGTGGACGGTGCGGTGGACGGTGCGCCCGCCCCGCCCGTTATCTCCACCGGCCTGGTGATCTGGATCGGAAAACCGCGCCTTTCGCCGAGCGCCCGGTTGATCGCTCCCCAGTCGAGGCGGGAAATGTCCGCCGCGGCGAAGGCCAGGATCATGTCGGTCTGATCGGGTAACGGATCGGGCTCCTCCCGCCCGGTCTCCTCGATCTGGTCGACCTGCCTGAGCGACGGGTGGACCTCGATGAACACCTCGCCGTCCCTGCGCCCGAGCTTGACCGGCTGATCGACCACGGTGACGGCCGTTCCGACCGGAACCTGCTCATAGAGCCAGGCTATGTCCTCGGGGTATAGGCGAATGCAGCCGCGCGTAACCCTCCGCCCAACCGCCCACGGCTGATTTGTCCCGTGCACCGCGTAGGTCGGCCAACCCAGATAGATCGCGAACTCGCCCATCGGGTTGTCCGGCCCCGCCGGAACCACCGCCGGCACCTCAGGATCCTCGGCGCGCTTGGCCGCTGTAGGATACCATGTCGGGCCCTCTTTCTTGCGCACCACCTTGGTCCGGCCAAGCGGCGTGCTGAAGCCGTCGCGGCCGACACCGATCGGGAAGGTCCATACGGCGCCGTCGGCGGCGAACAGATAAAGGCGCAGCTCGGCGACATTTATGACGACACCGGACCGTGTTGCGTCGGGGAGAATGTGCGCTGTCGGCAGGATCAGGTGCGTGCCCTTGCCGGGCAACCACGGATCGACGCCGGGGTTGGCGGACATCAGGTTGATCAGCCCGAGCTCCTCGCCGCGGGCGATGTCAAGCAGGGTATCCGACGTCCACGTGTAGTAGTCGCGCATCTCGCCGACGATATCGCCCTTCAGCGGCGGGGGCTGCGGCGCCTCATCGAGCACATCCGCGCTGCCGCCGCCACCGCCGACTTCGGCTTGGGCGGCGGCGGGGGGCGGCGACACATCCGCCGGAGGAACAACCGAAACAGGGACCGGGGACTGAGCCGGCAGGGCCGACGCAGGCGCCGGCGCTTCCTTGGATGCGGGCGCCGGTTGCGTCTGCGGAATCAGCGGTGTCGGCTGGGCCGCGACGGCAGGCTCCGCGCCCAGCGCGTTTGCGGCGGCGACGAGAGCGATTACGGCCGCGGAAATTCGGCAACGCTGCTGCGGGCGGGAGACCCGCCCGGAGGGGCGGCGACATGAACAGGGGGGTGTCAGCATGCACGCAATCTGCGCGCGGAGCCGACTGCTGTCAAAACGAATCCGGCCGGCACCCCTTGCGGCTCGTTCGGATGGGCGCATTCCCGCGCATTCCCAAGCAGCACGGAGAGTGGGTTGGCAGCCAGTGCGATAGGGACCCTCGCGCACGTGCGCAAAAGCGCTGGATCTGTCGCAGCGTGCCGATCCGAGCACACCGGGGTGTGATCGGCGCCACAGTCGGCATCCGTCCGCTCTGGTAAAGCCATAGGGTCAGGGCAATTCGCTCCCTTAACCGGATGGCAACAGAGGAGATCGATGAACACGCCCGAGTGGTACGGCTCGATCGGCATCATGAACAGCGCCCACATGTCGCGACGTGGCATCAGGGACACGCTGTCTCGCGCAATCGCCGACCTGCGCTATGCGCTTGCGATGCTGCGACGGCCGCGCCCGCCGGGTCGGCGGTCGCAGGGACGCCGGACACGACACGTGGCTTCGGCCTGAACAGGGCCGACAGCGACCATCCTGATCGTGCCACCGGGAGCCCGCGGCCGGATGCGACGGTCCCATTGCATTCGGGGGACGCCGTCCGCCGCCATCCCTTTCGCAGTATCAGTAGCCGTCTCATCGCGGTGCCGCCGGCGATCAGCCCGCGGACCATGTCACCGGCAAGGAAGTCGTGAGGGAAGCCGAGTTCAACTGCGCTTAGTCTGTCGAGGCGTTCGCAATGCTCCGCGTCCAGGGCGAAATCGAGCGCACCGAGATTGTCCTCGATCTGGGCTGTGGTGCGCGCGCCGAGGATCGGGCTGGTGACGCCCGGCCGGGTGAGCAGCCAGTTCAGCGCCACCTGAGCCGGCGAGCGCCCGGCCTCGTCGGCAACGGCCTTCACCGCCTCGGCGATGGCAATGCGCTTCTCGCTCAGGGCGATGGGCCGCGCCACCGCGCCGCCGGCGGTGTTCTTCGGCTTTGGCATTGCCCTGCTTTTCCAGATCGGCACGGGTGTACTTGCCGCTGAGCAGGCCCGATGCAAGTGGCGACCACGGCAGGACGCCGAGGCCCAGTTCGATGGCCATCGGCACCAGGTCGCGCTCCACATCGCGAAGGGCGAGGTTGTATTCGACCTGCAGCGCGATGAACCGGCTCCAGCCGCGCAGCTCGGCGAGCGTGTTGCACTGGGCAATCTTCCACGCCGGGGTGTCGGAGACGGCGACGTAGAGGATCTTGCCGGCGCGAACGAGATCGTCGAGGCCGCGCATGACCTCGTCGACAGGGGTGGTGCCGTCCCAGGCGTGCAGCCAGTAGAGGTCGATGTAGTCCGTGTTCAGCCGGCGCAGGCTGGCTTCGACCGACTGTATCATGCATTTGCGGTGGTTGCCGCCGGCATTGGGATCGCCCGGGCGCATGTTGAGGGTGAACTTGGTCGCCAGGACAAATCGCTCGCGGGCGTCGGCCATGCATTCGCCGACCAACCGCTCGCTGGTGCCTTTGGTGTAGAAATTGGCGGTGTCGATGAAGTTGCCGCCGCGTTCGGCGTAGGCGTTGAAGATCGCCCGGCTGGTCTCCCGGTCCGCACCCCAGCCCCACTCGGTGCCGAAGGTCATCGTCCCGAGGCACAGCGGGCTGACGCGCAGGCCGCTGCGGCCCAGCAGGCGATAGCGGTCGAGTTGCCACGGACCCTGCGTGTTCATGCTCATGATCCCTCCTATTCCGTGACCGCGCACGCACCCTGCGCGACCTGCGCGCCGGCAATTACCCATTCGCGGAATGCCCGGATTTTGGGTCGATCGGCGGCGGCCGCAAGGCAGACCACATAGTAGGCATAGCCGGTCGAAAGTCTCAGGGCAAAAGGCGCAACCAGCCGGCCTTCGGCGATGTCGTCGGCGGCAAACAGGATCTGCGCCAGCGCGACGCCCTGACCGTCGATGGCGGCCTGCAGCATGATGTGGGTGTGGCTGAAGCGAGGCCCCTTTTCATGGTTGACGCCGCCGGCGCCGGCGGCCTGCAACCACGTCTCCCAGACCGGGAATCGCGGAATGGGCGCCATCTCCTCATGGAGCAGCGTGACATTCGCCAGATCGTCCGGCGCGCGAAGCCGTTTCGCCAGCGCCGGGGCGCACACCGGCAGGACATATTCGTCGACGACAAAGTCGGCCCGCAGACCCGGCCACTCGCCGGCGCCGAAGCGCACGGCGACATCGACCGAGTCACGGACGAAATCGACAAGGCGGTCGGCGGCGGTGATGCGCAGATCGATGCCGGGGTGCTGTTCCTGAAAGAGGCTCATCCGCGGCACCAGCCACTTGACCGCGAAAGACGGAAGGACGCTGACGGTCAGCGCCCCGGCGACATTGCGCGTGTACAACCGGTCGAGCGCCTCGGCCAGATCATCGAGCGCCCGACGCACCACCGGAAAGAGGGCCTGGGCCTCGTCGGTCAGGGTCAGCGACCGGTTGAGGCGGCGAAACAGCGGCAGGCCGATCTGCTCTTCAAGCGCCTTCACCTGATGGCTGACCGCCGCCTGGGTGACGTTCAGCTCCTCCGCTGCCCGGGTGAAGCTGAGATGCCGGGCCGCGGCCTCGAACGCGCGCAGGGCGTTCAGCGGCGGCAGACGTCGGGCCATGCCATGCTCGCATTAGTTTTGCTCATCCGATCCATACAATTCATCGTTTGTCCGGTTCCGAAGGAAATCATACTCTCAGCATGGGTCAGATACGAGCGACCAGTCAAACACGCGAATTGCCGGGGATTTTCGATGAATTCGATGACAACTGTCCACAACGAGGGCTTGCATGACGGCTTTGGCCGCGGTCTTGCGGCGCGCCGGCGGCTGGCCGTTGCACAAGATTATCTAATCTTGGTCTTCGAGCGGCTTGGGGACTGGCAGGAGCGGAACGCGCAGCGCCGGCGGCTCATGACGATGGACGAGCGCATGCTTCACGACATCGGCCTGTGCCGCGAGGACGCCATCAACGAAGCCGTAAAGCCTTTCTGGAAGGTGTAATGGCAGGCGCCCGCCTCTGCTCCCGCCGGTCGTCTCAGCCGTTCGAGAACACGCGGAGCAGGCGCTGGAAGAAGCCGGGCTCGTCGACATTCGGCTGATCGAGCGCGGCGGCGGGCAGCGGCGGGGCCGGCCGCCGCTCCGGCGTGCGCGGGCGCAGCGGCCGCTCCGGCGTTCCCGAAAGGGCCGCGGTCACGAACCCCTTCCACAACCGCGCCGGCGCGCCGCCGCCGGTCACCGAAGACATCGGCCGCTCGTCATCGTTTCCCATCCACACCCCGGCGACAAGATCGGCGGTAAAACCGACGAACCAGGCGTCGCGCGCGTTCTGGCTGGTTCCCGTCTTGCCGGCGGCCGGCCGGCTCATGCGCGCCGCCTTGCCGGTTCCGGTCGCGATCACTTCGCTCAGCATGTCGGTCAGATCCGCCGCATCGGCCGCGGCGATGACCCGGCCCGGGCCCGAGCCGGAGCGGGCGTAGAGAACGTGCCCGTCGCGGTCCTCGATCCGCTGGATCCCGTACGGCCAGACCCCAATGCCACCATTGCCGATCGCGGCGTAGGCGCCGGTTAATTCAAGAAGGCTGATCTCGCTCACGCCCAGCGCCAGGCTCGGCGTCGGCGCGAGGTCGGATGTGATCCCGATCCGCCGCGCCGTCGCGATCACCCGCTCGCGGCCGGCGTACTCGCTGACCCGGACGGCAATCGTGTTAACCGACTGGGCGAGGGCCTGACGCAGGGTCATCTCGCCCTGAAACCGGCCGGAGTAGTTGCGCGGCTCCCATCCGGCCACCTGCAGAGGCGCGTCCACGAACCGGGTCGCCGGGGTCAGCCCCGCTTCCAGTCCCGCAAGATAGACGATGGGCTTGAAGGCAGAGCCGGGCTGGCGATAGGCCTGGGTCGCGCGATTGAACGGGCTGAGCGCGTAGTCGCGGCCGCCGACGAGCGCGCGCACCGCACCGTCCGGCGCCATGGCGACCAGCGCCGCCTGCGAGGGTCCGGAGTTGGGCGTCGAAACGCTCAGCGATTTCTCGATCTGGTCTTCGGCGATCCGCTGGGCGCGGGAGTCGAGCGTCGTGACGATGACGAGATCCTGATCGCGGGCCGTGACGAAGCCGGGAAGCTGCGCCAGGATCCAGTCGACGAAATACATGCCGTTCGGCCGTCGGCCGCGCGCGCCCGGGTCGCGCCGGCTCCCGATCGCCGCCTGCGCTTCGGCAGCGCTGATCCTTCCCGAGTTGACCATTGCGGCGAGGACAACGCGGGCGCGCTGGTCGGCAAGTCCCGGATTGGCGACCGGATTGAGCCGAGACGGCGCCTTGAGCACGCCAGCCAGCATCGCCGCTTCGTACGTCGAAACGCGGGCGGCCGGCTTGTTGAAGAACTTTCGCGCCGCGGCATCGATCCCGTACGACCCGGCGCCGTAGTAGGTCCGGTTCAGATAGATCGAGAGAATCTGGTCCTTGCTGAACTTTCGCTCGAGCCACAGCGCCAGCATCAATTCCTGAACCTTGCGCTTGAGCGTGCGCTCCGGCGTCAGAAACAGCGTTTTCGCCGCCTGCTGGGTGATCGTGCTGCCACCCTGGACAATGCGGCCGGCGCGCACGTTCTCCCAGGCGGCGCGGGCGAGGCCGTGAATGTCGAGGCCGAAGTGGTCGTAAAATCGCCGGTCCTCGATGGCCGTGATCGCCTTCGGCACTGCGTCGGGAAGCTCGGATACCGTGACCGCGTGGGCGAAGTTGTCGCCGACCGTGGCGATCTCGCCGCCATCGGCGGCCACGATGGTAACCGACGGCCGCCGCGTCGGCGTCAGCGCTTCGTCGACATCGGGCAGCGTCAGCGCGTACCAGCCGATAAGGCCGCCCGCCGCGACCGTGAACCAGATGGCGAGAACGATGCCCCAGCGCACGAACGGCCACCAACGCCGGCCGCTGCGGCGCGTCGGTGGTTCATCGCCGGCGAAGCGCCGATCCCGATCCGTCCTGGGCTTCGCCATAGTCCTGCTTCCGCGCCTTCACCGTCAGGCTCGACTCATGTGTACGCAAATGAGCCAGCTCATTCAACCAATCCGCTATTAAGGTGTGTTCATGTTGAACGAGATGGCCGATACGACGGTGCCGGAAGAAGGCCAAAGCCGAATCCGCTAACGGCTCAGGCTGATGCGGCCCTCGCCTTCATGGCCTTGGGCGACGAGCATGCGCCCGAGACCCCACATCGCGCCCAGCTTGTGCGCCTCGCCGATCACGTCGGCGAAGGCGTCTTCGATCCAGGCTAGATCCGCCTCCCCGATGACCAGGGACGGAAGCAGCTTGATGACGGGCATGTTTGGGCCGGCAACCTGGGCGAGGATGCGGCCTCGTCCGAGCGCCAGCTCAACCGCCCGATGCCGCAATTTCATCCTGACACGAAGCGGACAGGCGGACGCTGGGCTGACCCGAATTGGCGCCCGAGTTCGAGCACGGCAGTGCCGTCCGCTTCGGCGACCGGACGCGGTGGCGCGATCGCATCGCCTTGCGCGAAATCGACCCCTAGCCGACGAAGGCAGTCGATCACCTCGGCGTTGTGGGCATACTCGGCGATGGTCTTCAGGCCCATGATGCGGCCAGTCTCGTTAATTGCCGAAACAACGGCGCGATCGACACTGCTGTCGATGATCTGCCTGACAAAGTTGCCGTCGATCTTGAGATAATCGGCCGGCAGCGCTTTCAGATAGGCGAAGGAACTCTGCCCGCTGCCGAAATCGTCAAGCGCGATGGAGCAGCCGAGCCTCTTGAGGCCGCCGACGACCCCAACGGCATGGCCGAGATCGCGAATCGCTTCAGTCTCGGTGATCTCGAAACAGACGCTGCGCGGGGCGATGGGATGAACGGCCAGCTGCGCGGTCACATAATCGACCAGGCTGGGATCGTCGAGGGAATTCCCCGAGAGATTGATAGCGATGACGGCCCGGGCGAAAAGGCTGCCCTGCCGGGCGAGATGACGCAGAGCCGTCCGGATCACCCAGCGGTCGACCGCGGCCATCAGGCCATGACATTCCGCCGCGGCGATCAGGGTGCGTGGCAGCACGAGCTGGCCATTTTCGCCCCGATGCCTGAGCAGAAACTCGTAGTGGACGGGAAGCCCGCTTTCCTTCTTCAAGGGCACAATCGGCTGGTAGTAGAGCTGGAACCGGTCTTCATCGAGCGCGGCGCGAAATGCCTGCGGATACAAAATGACCGGCTCGCTGTCCGTCGCCGCGACGCGGTCGCTACGGTAGATGTGGCTACGGCCGCGGCCGAGCTTTTTCGCCGTGTAGCAGGCGATGTCGCCCGCTGAGAGAAGCTGGCGCGCGGTCCCGGATCTGGCCGTCACCTCGACAAGCCCGAGGCTCGGCGTGAGCTGAACCGCCGGCGCATCGAGCATCGAGAACCGCGCGACGTTGAAGCTCGCGACAACGTCCTTGGCGATGCGCTCGGCTTCATTAAGCGTGCAATTGCCGAGAAGGAGCCCGAACTCATCGCCGCCAAGCCGAGCCACGGTGTCGCGCTCGCGGAAGCGGGCGCGAAGCAGACCGGCGACCTGGCGGAGCACCGCGTCCCCCACGGCGTGACCGAAGGTCTCGTTGATCCGCCCGAAGTGGTCGAGATCGATGTAGCACAGCACATGGGGGCGACCGAACCGCCTGGCGCTCGATACCGCGGCGTCGAGCCGTCGCTCGAATTCAGGCCGGTTGATGAGGCCGGTCAGGACATCGTGGGACGCTTCCAGGCGGGGACGTCTCGCCGGATGCCGGGCGGTCGCGTCCTCGCGAATAACGAGGACGGCGCCGCGCACGCCACCACCGGCCGCGCGCAAGGGAGTAGCAAAGGTTTCGACCGCCGTCTGCCGACCATCGTGAGCGATCAGAAGCAGACGCCCCGGTTGCGCGAACGGCGCACCGTCGGCCAGGCATGGAGCGGAGGGATCTGCATCCAGTTCGCGCCCCGCGGTATCGATGATGCGAACCACGTCCCCGATTGGCCGGCCCCGCGCCGCGCCGCGCTTCCAGCCTGTTATGACTTCCGCAGCGCCGTTCATGTCGTCGATCCGCCGTTCGGTATCGATGCACATGACTGCGTCGCCGATCGCATCGAGCGCGATCCGCGACTTCTCCCGTTCATCCATGAGCGCCGCATGATCCCGGCGGTGGTGCGAGACGTCGCGGAGAATGCTGAACACCTGTCGGCGTTCGCCGTTTTCACCCGCGACCGGCGTCGCCTGCCATTCGACGGTGAGCGACTCGCCGTCGCGGCGACGAAGGACCGCTTCCATGAAAAAGGAGCCGTGTTCGATAATCTCGGCGTGCAGCCGGGACAACGCGTCGGCGTAATCCTGCGGCCGCTGGAGAAAAGAGAGCGTCCGCCCGCGCAGGAACTCTTGTGGATAGTCGACCAGCTGCGCGAATGCGGCGTTGGCGAAAACGATCCGCGGCTCGACCTCCGCCGTGGTCACGAGGGCAGCGTCGACCAGGCTCTCGCTCGTCAGAGACAACCCGACGATGTCCAGCTTTTCCCCGCCAGATTGCCGCGAACTAGCCATGAGTTCCGTGCCGTCCGATTCTGTTGCCGTCCATTTCGCGACCCGGGTGTTTTGTCATCGTGGCGCCAGCGAATTGTCGAACAGAGTCAAGGTCCGCTCCAGCGCCGCTGCCGCCGCGTCAGCCCGGTAGTCCGCGCGGGCGTCGCAATTGAAGCCGTGACCGGCTCCCCGATAGAGGTAGACCGGAACATCCGGATTTGCCGCGCGCACCTGCTCGACCGTCGCGGGCGGGATCAGCGCATCGTCGGCGCCAAAGTGGGCGATGGTCGGGCAGCGCGGATGATCTTCGGGGAAATCCGCGATCTGGCGGCCGTAGTAGGCGGCCGCGCAATCGACATCGAGACGGCACGCGGCGAGCCACGCGATCGTCCCGCCCCAGCAGTAGCCAACGACCCCGACCGGCCCTCGCGGCCGGAGACGCTCGACCGCGGCCGAAACATCGACGACCGGGCGATCCCAGCCCAACTCTCCGACCAGCGCGCGACCCTCGGAAATGCCGTCCTCATCGTAGCCGAGTTCCACTCCCGGCCTGACCCGGTCGAACAGGGCTGGCGCGACCGCCTCATATCCACGCGCGGCGAAATTATCGCAGACCGAGCGGATATGGGCGTTGACGCCGAACACCTCCTGGATAACGACAAGCCGGCCCGCGGTCTCGCCACTGGGCGTCGCGTGATAGGCGACCAACGCATGACCGTCGCTCGTGCGCAACTTAATCCAGTCGCCCATGGCACCCATGCCTGATCCCCCAGGATCGTTGGCTAGAGGGAATTCATGGCTTTTTTAAGACAGGCTGCGTCCGGCGGTCCGGCCCAAATTCCGCGCCGGTTCCAGGTCCAGCACGGTAATGTGGTGGGCACGTCAAACAGGGGTAACCAATGATGCTACCGAGCAGTCCGCCCGACCTCCGGCGGATAACCCTCGCTTTCGAAGGCCTGCCGCACGCCCGCGCCGTCGGCATGACCTTCCTCTCGCTCGACCACGGTCGTGGCTCGATGCGCATGCGCTATAACTCGCGGCTGGTCGGCAATCCGGAGACGCGAGTCGTCCACGGCGGCGTGATCACCGCCCTGCTCGACACGCTGTGCGGAGCCGTCGTCATGGCCTCGGTGCCGGACGGCACCCCGCTCGCCACGCTCGACCTGCGCATCGACTACCTGCATCCGGCAAGCCCGGACGAAACCATCCGCGCCTCGGCGGAATGCTACAAGGTGACCGCCAATGTCGCCTTCGTCCGCGGCCTCGCCTACCACGAAGCGATCGACGATCCGATCGCCCATTGCACCGGCACGTTCATGCTCGGCACCGGCTTCTCGGCAAGTGCAGCGCCCGTTGCGAACAACACCGGAGAGCCAAGCGGAGGCCCCTCATGCTGACGACCATCGCGGCGTTAAAGGAAAGCGGCGACGTGACCGCCATCAACGACCTCATTCCCTACGCGCGGACGGTGGGACTCGAGGCGATGACCGATGCCGGCGGCCTGCTCGTCGCGCTGCGTTTCCGCGAGAGCAACATCGGCAACAGTCAGATGCGCTTCATTCATGGCGGCGTCGTCGGCGCGCTCATGGAGCACGCGGCCATCCTCCACCTGCTGGCCGAGACCGAGGCCGCGGTGGTGCCGAAGATCATCAATCTGTCCATCGACTATCTCAGGCCGTGCCTCGCCGCCGACACGTTTGCGCGGGGCGCCGTGCTGAAGCAGGGCAGGCGCGTCGCTAACGTCCGAATGATCGCCTGGCAGGACAGCCCCGAGCGCCCGGTCGCCGCCGGCCACGCCCATTTTCTGCTGACGTAGGGCCATTATCTGCTGACGTGGGAGGGACATTGACATGATCACGATCCGTAAATCAGCCGAGCGGGGCACGACCCGCTTGTCGTGGCTCGACAGTCGGCACAGCTTCTCGTTCGGCGACTATTACGACGCCGCGCACATGGGCTTCGGCCTGCTGCGGGTCATCAACGAGGACCGGGTCGCGCCGGGCGGCGGCTTCGCCCCCCATGGCCACCGCGACATGGAGATCATCTCCTATGTGCTCGCCGGCGCGCTCGCTCACGAGGACAGCCTCGGCACCGGCTCCGTCATCCGCGCCGGCGACATCCAGCGCATGAGCGCCGGCACCGGTATCCGCCACAGCGAGTTCAATGCTTCGCCAACGGAGCCGGTCCACTTCCTGCAGATCTGGATCATCCCTGAACGTTCCGGCGCCCAGCCGGAGTATGAGCAGAGGAGCCTCACTCAGTTCGAGCCGCAGGGCGGGGTGCGCCGTATCGCCGGTTCCGGGGGCGGCAACGCACTGACGATCCATGCTCCGGTTGAGGTCTTCACCGCGAACCCTGGCGACGGCGAACTTGTTCGCCATCCCCTGCCGGACGGTCACATGGCATGGTTGCAGGTCGCCCGCGGCAGCATCGAGTTCGACGGCGTCAGGCTAGACGCCGGCGATGGCGCCGCTGTCACGCGCGAACCGATGCTGAAGATCCTAGGCCGCCGAAGCGGCGAGGCGCTGCTCTTCGACATGAAGGATGCTGGAGGACGCTGACCGCGGAGGCGCCGCCGCATTTTCGCCAAACATTCGATAGGCGGAGCGTTGGGCGGCAATGGTAGTATCCGGCATGTCCGCAGATACGATTGCCCGCACGCCTCCGCCCAGCGAAGCACCCACCTCTTCGGAGACCTCCGAAGAACCTGAAGCGGTTGCCGCACCGGCAACGGCCACGAACCGCAGTTCGGTGCGAATTCAGTCGGTGTCCGTGTCCGGACTATTCATTCTTGCCGCGATCTACACCATCCAGTTCGCCAAGCCGATCCTGATGCCGGTCGTCGCCGCGGCGGTGCTGTATATCCTGCTTTGGCCGGCGGTCCGCCTCCTGAACCGCATCCGTATCCCGACGCCTTTCGGCGCCGCCATTGTGGTTGCCGGCCTCCTCGGCATTGCAGGTACCGGCATCTACGAACTCGCCGATCCCGCCGCGGCCTGGCTTTCCCAGGCGCCGAAGGTCATGAGCGAACTGCAGTCCAAGATAAAGGCCCCCGTCAGCGAGCTGAACAAGGCCAAGGAGAAACTTGAGCAATTGGTTCAGCCTCGGTCGCGGGGCGCGGGAGGTGGCGCCGAGGGCGGGCCGCAGGTCGGGCTTGCCAACGCCGCGATGTTCGTGCTGGGCGCGGTTCAGCAGGTCGGTGCGACGCTGCTGATCATCACCGCGCTGCTGTTTCTGCTCCTCGCCTCGGGGACGATGTTCCAGGAAAAACTCGTGCGCTCGCTGCCACGCTTCCGCCACAAGAAGCAGGCGGTGATGATTACCAACCAGATTCAGAAGGACATTTCCGTCTATCTGGGGACGGTCGCGATCATCAACACCGGTCTTGGCCTCGCCATCGGACTCGGGCTGTATGCCATCGGCATGCCGAACGCGGCGCTCTGGGGAACCATGGCGGCGCTGCTCAACTTCGTTCCCTACATCGGCTTTGCCATCGGCACCAGCATCGTCTTCATCGTCGGCCTGCTCACCTTCGACACGTTCGCCGGCGCCCTGCTGCCGCCGGCGGTCTACATCGTCTGCAATGCCGTCGAGGCCAATGCGGTCACGCCGATCCTGCTGAGCCGCAGACTGACGCTGAACGCCGTCGTCGTCTTCCTTGCCGTCCTCGGCTGGAGTTGGCTGTGGGGCGTCTCCGGAGCGCTGCTCGCTGTCCCGCTTCTGGCCATGATCAAGGTCATCGCCGACCACGTCGACGGTCTCGGCGGGCTCAACGAGTTTCTCGGCAGCCGGGAGCCACACTAGGTCACCAACTCATAAAGCGCATCCAGATGCGCGCAGCAGCGAGTTTGACGGCGGCGAGGTAGTTGGCGTCATGCTTTTCAAAACGCGTTGCGATTGCCCGGTAGTTTTTAAGCTTGCTGAAGAAGCGCTCGACGAGGTTGCGAAAGCGATAGAGGAAGGGGCTGAAGGCAGGCACGTTGACGCGCCTTGGCATCGGCTTGATGCAGCCCCAGGCGCCGCGGCCGGCGAGGCGCTCGCGCAAGGCATCGCTATCGTAGGCGCGGTCGGCCAGCAGGATTTGATCCTTGCCGAGGTCGTCGAGTATGTCGCCTGCGCTCTTGCCATCATGGGCTTGGCCTTCGCTCAGCTTGAGGGCGATGGGCAGGCCATTGGCATCGACGAGCGCGTGGATCTTGGTCGTCAGTCCGCCCCGCGAGCGCCCCATGCATCGGGCGTGAGAGACGTCCCCAGTGGGGACGTCGGCCGTCGCATGACCCCCCTTTTGACATTGCCGGCGTGCTGATGAACCCGGATCGACGAGGAGTCGATCATCTGCAGATCGCCGTCGTAGGCTGCGGAAACGGCATCGAAAATGCGATCCCAGACACCGAGCTTCCGCCATCGGACAAAGCGGTTGTAGCAAGTCGTCGGCGGCCCGTAGCGCTCAGGGATGTCGGCCCAGGGCGACCCGTGTGCGAAGCCGCCAGTAGATCCCATTTAGAACCTTCCGGTCATCCGCCCGAGGCACGCCCCGCGGTTTGTTCGGCAACAGCGGCTCGATGATCGACCACTCGAAATCACTCAACTCATAACGGCGTGCGCTCATGGAAAGATCCTCCCAGGAGCTTAAATCACCATTCGCGCAGAAACGGAAGAGAGTTGATGAGTTTATGACCTAGTGGATTGATCGAAACAGAAGAGTCCGATTTGGGATTCCCTTGGGCAGGCGTCCGTGCGAGTTTGACTTATGCGCACAGGCATCTCCATCACCACCTCTTCTTGCGACCGTGAGCGGCTGCAAGCGATCGTCGCGAACCCCAAGAGCCCGCAGAAGCACGTCTGGCGGGCCCATGTCGTGCTTCTGAGCGGCGCCGGTTTGGGCACCTCGGCGATCATGGCCGAGACCGGTAAGTCCAAGACCTGCGTGTGGCGCTGGCAGGAGCGCTTCATGTACGAGGGCGTCGACGGCCTGCTTCGCGACCGGTCGCGCCCGCCCGGCAAGCCGCCGATCGCACCGGAGCGCGTCGCCGAGATCGTCCGCCTGACGCAGAGGCCGCCGCCGGCTGAGGCGACCCACTGGACGCTGCGGGCGATGGCGAAGGCCGCCGGCGTCGCGGCGTCGACGGTGCAAGCGATCTGGAAAACGCACGGCCTCAGCCCGCACCGCTGGCGGCACTTCAAGCTTTCCAACGACCCGGCCTTCGCCGAGAAGCTCACGGACATCGTCGGCCTCTACGTCGATCCGCCGGCCCATGCGGTGGTGCTGTCGATCGACGAGAAGTCGCAAATCCAGGCTCTCGACCGCACCCAGCCCGGCCTGCCGATGAAGAAGGGCCGCGCCGGGACAATGACCCACGACTACAAGCGGCACGGCACAACGACGCTGTTCGCCGCGCTCAACGTGCTGGACGGCACGATCATCGGCCAGAACATGCAGCGCCACCGCCATCAGGAGTTTATCCGCTTCCTCAACCGCATCGAGCGCGAAGTGCCGGACGACAAGGCTATCCACGTGATCCTCGACAACTACGCGGCCCACAAGAAGGACAAGGTCCGCGCCTGGCTCGGCCGCCATCCGCGCTGGACCTTCCACTTCACGCCAACCTCGTGCTCGTGGCTCAATGCCGTCGAGGGCTTCTTCGCCAAACTCACCCGCCGCCGGCTCAAGCACGGCGTCTTCCACTCGCTCGTCGACCTCCAGGCCGCCATCAACCGCTTCGTCCGCCAATCAGGGCTGTTCAGTTCTCCTGCTGTGAGGGGTGCGTTCTCGTAATACGAGTCTGCGCGGGATTGCCGGTTGGAAAACAAGTTCTACCCCGGCGGCGAAAAGTCTGAATCCATGGCGGGCACCTTGGATGGAGGGTGCCATGGCTCCGTTTCCCAACCTTCTGGCGGCTTTAGCCGGCTGCTGAAAAGGGTGGCGGTTTTTGCGCGTTCGTGATTCCTGATCTCGGGTTGGTGGTGATTGGAGGTCGGGATGCGCGGGAGCGACACGGTTCGTGGGAGGCTGTTCAGCTATGTGGACCTGGAGAAGCGGGTCCGTGCGGATCATCCGCTGCGGGTGATCCGCGGCATTGTCAACGCGACGCTGGCCGGGCTCTCGGGTGAGTTCGACGGGCTGTATTCGCCCCATGGCCGCAAGTCGATCCCCCCCGGAGCGGCTGCTGCGGGCGCTCTTGTTGCAGGCGTTCTATTCGATCCGCTCGGAGCGGCAACTGGTGGAGCGGATGGACTTCGACCTTCTGTTCCGCTGGTTCGTCGGCCTGGGCGTCGACGATCCGGTGTGGGATGCGACGACCTTTACCAAGAACCGCGACCGGCTGCT
The DNA here is from genome assembly GCA_963789785.1 of uncultured Alphaproteobacteria bacterium. Classification (GTDB taxonomy): domain Bacteria; phylum Pseudomonadota; class Alphaproteobacteria; order Rhodospirillales; family Defluviicoccaceae; genus JAEULH01. Next base: position 40,885 of record CAWBNC010000032.1, read on the forward strand.
GGAAGGCGATGTGGCGGTGAAGTTTCTGGCCGGGGTGCTGGCGCAGCCGCCGGTGAAGACGCTCTTGTCCGGCAGACGTTCGGTGGACGGCACGCTGCTGGAGGCCTGGGCCAGCACCAAGAGCTTCCGCCCCAAGGACGGCTCCGGAGAGCGCGCCGATGCGGGACGCAATGGCGAGCAGGACTTCCGCGGGCAGAAGCGCGGCAACGAGACGCATGCGTCTGCCACCGATCCGGATGCCAGGCTCTACCGCAAGGGCCGCGGCAAGGAGGCGAAGCTCTGCTTCATGGGGCATGCGCTGATGGAGAACCGCAACGGGCTGATCGTCGGCGCCGTCGCCACCCGCGCCTCGGGCCACGCCAAGCGGCTGGCCGCCGTGGAGCTGATCACGCCGCACGCGGAGGCGCCGGGGCGGCCGGAGCCGATCACGCTGGGCGCCGACAAGGGGTACGACGCCCAGGACTTCATAGCCGAGCTCGGCGAGATCGACGTCACCGCGCACGTGGCGCAGAACCTCAGCGGCCGGCGCTCGGCGATCGACGACGAGACGGCGCGCGATCCCGGCTACACGGTCAGCCTGCGCATCCGCAAGCGCATCGAGGAGGCCTTCGGCTGGGCCAAGACCATCGCCGGGCTCAGCAAGGCCCGCCACCGCGGGCTGGCGAAGATCGACTGGCAGTTCACCTTCGCCATGGCCGCCTTCAATCTCGTCCGGCTGCCAAAGCTGCTCAAAGCCCCGGCTTGACGGCCAGATGCCGTTCCGATGTCCCTCAGGCGCCCGAAAACTCCCGGCCAAACGAGGGTAGCAACGACGGTAGCAACGACGGTAGCCAGCATCAGCGCAAGCAAATGACCCCACACCAACCGCGAAGATCCGGGCAACCAGGCGCCATTTCAGCAGCCTGCTAAGTGACCTTCCCGACGGCGAAATGGAAGCGGTATCCGCTGCCGTATTTCTGATGTACACGGTGTTACGCTGCTAAGCGGCCAGGTCCTACCGCTGCGTCATCACCTTCCTGGAGCAGCGGCGGGAGCACCTCAATGACGAACAACGGGGTGGATCGGCAGCGGGCGCCGGTGGTGAACACGTGCGGCCGTACTGAAGTCGCTGATCGAGCGAGGCCCTCGAAGACGTCGTTCCGCTGCCAGTTGCCAAAGCCCTGCTGCCCGCGGGTTGCTCCCCGGGGGGCGAGGCGGGGGCGAGGCGGGCGAACAGCCGGTGATAGCCCTCTGGTGGCTTATCCCTTTGGTTCCGGGGCCACGATACGCGGTGACGGTGGGCGAAGGACGCTGTAGAACATTGAGCGAACATGCATATGCCGGAGGTGTTCGCCATGCCCGACTTTCCTCGCTCCATCTTGGCCTTTCAGCGTCAGTTTTCGGATGAGGCTGCATGCGCGTCGTGGCTTTCAGCGGCTCGCTGGCCGGAGGGCTTTCGCTGCCCGGCCTGCGGACATGACCGTGCCTGGGAACTCGCCGCAAAGGCGTGGACCTATGAATGCGCCCAGTGTCGCCGGCAGACGTCGGTTACGGCGGGGACGGTGATGCACGGCTCGAAGCTGCCGCTCACCGTATGGTTTTGGGCGGCCTATCTGATGGCCACCCACTCGAACGGCCTCTCCGCGCGGCAGATGTGGCGGCAGCTGGGCCTGGGCTCCTACAAGAGTGCCTGGCTTTTGTGCGCCAAGCTGCGCCGGGCCATGGTCAATCCCGCCCGCGCTTTGCTGTCCGGCGTGGTCGAGATCGACGAAACACAAGTGTCCTACCGCACCAAGGACGACCCGGCGACGGGCGGAGGCGGTCGAAGCCCGGACGGCAAGATGCAGGTCGCCGTCGCCGTCGAAATCATCGATGAGGCTCCCGGGCGCTTGCGCCTGGGGACGATCGAGGACGCCTCGTCGGCCAGCCTTCACCCGTTCATCAAGGCCAATGTCGCCGCCGGCTCCACCCTCAAGACCGACGGCTGGAGCGCCTATCCTGGCGTTGCCGGGTTCAAGCACGAGCCCCACGTCGTTGGCGCCATGGCAGCGCATGTCGTCCTGCCCTGGGTGCATCGCGTGATCTCGAACCTCAAGACGTGGGCGCTGGGCGTCTACCACGGCCTCCGCCGCCCGCATCTCCAGTCCTACCTCGATGAATTCGTCTTCCGCTTCAATCGGCGTCGCACGCCGCACGCCGCCTTCCGAACCCTGCTGGGCATCGCCGTCGCCATCGAACCGGCGACCTACAACATGCTGATCGCGCCGGAAGCACAGGGATAAGCCACCGCCCTCGATGGCAAGACACTGCGCGGCAGCTTCGATCACTTCAACGACCGCAAGGCAGCCCAGACCTTGACAGCATTCGCCTCGGCTTCGGCCATCGTCCTGGCGCATATCGAGATCGAAGACAAGTCGAACGAAATCCCCGCCGCCCAGCAGATGATCCGTGACCTCGGGCTGACCGGCGTCGTGTTCACCGCCGATGCCATGCACTGTCAAAAAAACATTTGAAACCGCCAGGGAGACCGGAAGCTTTCTGGTCGCCCAGGTCAAAGCCAACCAGCAGACCCTGCACGACACGATCGAAGCGATCTGTGCCGCCGAGAAGCCCGTCGACAGCGCCGCGAGCGTCGACCGCAACCGCCACGGTCGCCAGGAGCACCGTCTGGTCGAAACGTTCGACGTCACCGGCCGTCTCGGCTCCGACTGGGACGGCCTGATCGTCGCCGCCGCCCGCGTCACCCGGCTCACCTGGCACAAGGACACCGCCTCCGGCCGCTGGCACCCCACCGACGAGATATCCTTCTTCGCCTGTCAGATCAGGCTGTCCGCCAGCGCAACCGCCGCGGCGATCCGCCAGCATTGGGGCATCGAAAACCGCAGCCATTACGTCCGTGATGTCACCTTCTTCGAAGACCACAGCCGCATTCGAACCAAACCCGGCCACTTCGCAAGGTTCCGCAGCTTCGCCCTCAACATCCTGCGCGCCAACGGCACCACCAACGTCAGCAGAGAACTCTACCTCAGTGGCTTATCCCTTTGGTTCCGGGGCCACGATACGCGGTGACGGTGGGCGAAGGACGCTGTAGAACATTGAGCGAACATGCATATGCCGGAGGTGTTCGCCATGCCCGACTTTCCTCGCTCCATCTTGGCCTTTCAGCGTCAGTTTTCGGATGAGGCTGCATGCGCGTCGTGGCTTTCAGCGGCTCGCTGGCCGGAGGGCTTTCGCTGCCCGGCCTGCGGACATGACCGTGCCTGGGAACTCGCCGCAAAGGCGTGGACCTATGAATGCGCCCAGTGTCGCCGGCAGACGTCGGTTACGGCGGGGACGGTGATGCACGGCTCGAAGCTGCCGCTCACCGTATGGTTTTGGGCGGCCTATCTGATGGCCACCCACTCGAACGGCCTCTCCGCGCGGCAGATGTGGCGGCAGCTGGGCCTGGGCTCCTACAAGAGTGCCTGGCTTTTGTGCGCCAAGCTGCGCCGGGCCATGGTCAATCCCGCCCGCGCTTTGCTGTCCGGCGTGGTCGAGATCGACGAAACACAAGTGTCCTACCGCACCAAGGACGACCCGGCGACGGGCGGAGGCGGTCGAAGCCCGGACGGCAAGATGCAGGTCGCCGTCGCCGTCGAAATCATCGATGAGGCTCCCGGGCGCTTGCGCCTGGGGACGATCGAGGACGCCTCGTCGGCCAGCCTTCACCCGTTCATCAAGGCCAATGTCGCCGCCGGCTCCACCCTCAAGACCGACGGCTGGAGCGCCTATCCTGGCGTTGCCGGGTTCAAGCACGAGCCCCACGTCGTTGGCGCCATGGCAGCGCATGTCGTCCTGCCCTGGGTGCATCGCGTGATCTCGAACCTCAAGACGTGGGCGCTGGGCGTCTACCACGGCCTCCGCCGCCCGCATCTCCAGTCCTACCTCGATGAATTCGTCTTCCGCTTCAATCGGCGTCGCACGCCGCACGCCGCCTTCCGAACCCTGCTGGGCATCGCCGTCGCCATCGAACCGGCGACCTACAACATGCTGATCGCGCCGGAAGCACAGGGATAAGCCACCTACCTCAATGCCCTCAACCCACATCACGCCCTGGGTTACCGGTCAGCGTAAAGGAGAACTGAACAGCCCTGATTCTGGGCGGGACGAGATCCCGCAGAAGTTTCCGGGACAGATTTCGGGAGGTGATGTCGAACATGAAACATCAGTGGATGTGGGATCAGCCATCTCTTGCTGCTGCGCTTGCAGACCGTGGCTTCAAAAACATCCGTAACTGCAAATACGCGGAGTGGGCGGACGAGCGCTTCGTCGCGGTCAATTCGGAGGCCCGGCACGAGCAATCGATTTGCCTGGAAGCCACGAAGTAGTAGGGAGATAGAGCACGTGCGCCTTCCTCTACATGTCGAAGACTGCCCGTCCTTAGTCGTCCGTGAAAGAGTACCTAGGCCCTTGAGCCTGTCAGATTTTCTCGGCGGTTGACGGAACGGATTTTGCAATAAAGTGCGAATTCGTCGTCAGGCAATCCTTCTAGACGGGGTGATGGTGCATACCGCGGCCGCGTCCTCCAGCCGCAGAACAATGCTCTCGCTGACGAACAGCTGGTAGTGGATCCCGTCCTGACCGCCATAGCCGGCGCGAAGATCCTGACCGACCACCATGCTGCCGACCCGTGGGTCGACGATAATCCCGCCCTCGATGGAGGCCTTGAAGATGCCTTTGGTGCACAGCCGGCGCAAATGCTCGAGCTGGAGCATGTCGCTGCCCGGATAGCGGCGGAACAGGCCGTTGTAAAGCGCCGGCGTCAGAACCAGCGCGTAGGGTCCGCGGAAGCCGGCGTCGTCAAGACGAGTGACGCCGAGCAGAACGTCATTCAACACCTGATCGACATCCGACCAGTCGCCGGCCTCGATCGTCTGACGGCCGGCGGCGTTGAGCAGGCCGGCGAGGCCGAAATCGCTCTGGCCTCGATAGACGATTTCCTCCTCGCGCGCCGAGACCGCTTCGGCGGCCTCTTCGACCGGCGCCAGATTGAGCGGCATGCCGTTGTCGAGGTAGGCGGCGATACGCCGGACGCTGAGCCGGAACCGCCTGCGGATCATCGGTACCGAGATCGCATGGCCGATGACCGCCCCGGCCTCGTCGTCGGCCGGCTGGCGGCAATACTCATCGTTGCCGACTTCGATTGAGGTCAGTCCGGCGCCGTACGGGCCTTCGACATCGAGATAGCGGCGCGCCGTCAGTCGATCGCGGGCGGCCGCCACCGCGGCCGCGTCGATCCGGTCCCAGATGCCGTCGCCGAACGGCGCCTTGTCGCGGCACAAGTGATCCATGACGCTACTCCCCGTTATCTTTCAGCGGGCCAATGGTAAAGCCGGACGGCGGCGAGACCCGCCTCGCCGCGGGCGCCTCTTCTTCGGCGCCGCGCGGCATCTTCGTCGCTCCCATTGCCGGTCTCGTCTTCCTCGATCTCGGTGATCGGCGCTCGGTAAACAGATAGGTCGAGATCTGCTCGGCCCAGTCGGGATCGCTCCGGCGCAGCCACTCCATGACCATGCAGGCGTGTTCCATCTCCTCGCGCATATTGTGCAGGAGAATGGCCTTGAGCGCGGCGTCCTCGCAGTCGTCGGCCCTCTGCTTGTACCAGTCGACCGCCTCCAGCTCCTCCATGAGCGAGGCGATCGCCTGATGGTGCGTCAGGGTCTGGATGGTCAGCCGCTGTCTCGGCGCATGAAGGCCTTCGCTCGACATTCCCGCAGTTCCTGTCCCTGTTCGTTGTCCGTCCGCTACCGCCCGTTGGCGGGCGGTCGGCCAAAGCCACGATAACGGCGCGCGCCACATGCGGCAAGCCGCGGAAGGCGGCGGTTGTCGCTGGCACGTCAGCGGTCGCGAGCCGACGGCGAATGCTGCTTGCCGCCCATGCCCGGCGCTTCCTGTCGTCGAAACACTGCGGCGTACCTA
>CAWBNC010000033.1:0-8689 GCA_963789785.1 uncultured Alphaproteobacteria bacterium
ATCGGCAAGGCGTGCCGCCGCGCGCTCTGGTACGACTTCCGCTGGGTGACCCGCGCGTGCTTCACAGGCCGCATGCTGCGACTGTTCGACACCGGCCGGCGGGAGGAGGAGCGGCTCGTCCGCGATCTGCGCCGCACCGGCGCCACCGTCCTCGACGCCGATCCGCAGACCGGCCGCCAGTGGCAGGTGGCGGCGCTCGGCGGCCACTTCGGCGGCTCGCTCGACGCCGTCGCCATCGGCCTGCTCGAGGCACCGAAGACCTGGCACGTGGTCGAGTTCAAGACCCACGGCACGAAGTCGTTCGCTGGCTTGAAGCGCGACGGCGTCCAGCGGTCCAAGCCGCAGCACTGGGCGCAGATGCAGGTCTACATGCATCTGACCGGCATCGCCCGCGCCATGTACGTCGCCGTCTGCAAGGACACCGACGAGATCCACATCGAGCGCGTCCGCGCCGATCCTGCGGAGGGCCAGCGGCTCATCGCCAAGGCGAAACGCGTGATCGACGCGCCGCGCCCGCCGGCGAAGATATCCGACGATCCGGCGTGGTGGGAGTGCAGGCTCTGCGAAAATCACGACCACTGCCACGGCGATCGGCCGGCTGAACGAAGCTGCCGGACCTGCCTGCATTCGACGCCGGTTAGTGGCGGCTGGCACTGCGCCCGCTGGAACGGGTCGATCGGGCCGAACGAGCAGCGATGCGGCTGCGCATCCCACCTGTTCATTCCGGATCTGGTGCCCGGCATGCCGGTCGATGCGGGTGAAGACTGGATCAAGTACCGAATGCCGGACGGCACGATCCGGGTGAACGGAATGAAGCCGGATCCCGGGGCCGCGGCAGCTGGTGCGCGCTCGTTCTCGGCAAGTACGGAGACCTTTCCCTGGACTTCCCCGCCCACCGGAGGGTTCATGGCCGAAACCGAGAACTCAGAGAAAGGCCATGACTAACAGCGTCTTAGCGCAACTCGCCACCCTGCCGGAGAAAACGACACCCGAGCTCAAGCAGCTCTGGCGCGACCTCTACGATCGCGAGCCGCCGCCCTGCAACAAGCCGTTTTTGATCAAGCGGCTGGCGTACCGGATCCAGGAGCTGGCCTACGGCGGGCTGTCGGCGCGGGCGGAAGCGAAGCTGACGGCGCTGATCGCGGAGGAGGACGCCCGCGTCAAGGGCAAGCAGCCGGTGCGCAAGGGCGATCGGCTGATCTCTGGCACCCGGCTCGTCGTGAATGGCAAGGCGTGGAGCACACCGCCACCGTGCTCGACGACGGCTTCGAGTACCAAGGCCGGCGCTACAAGTCGCTCTCGGCCATTGCCCGTGCCGTCACCGGCACGCGCTGGTCCGGCCCGCTGTTCTGGGGCCTGCGCAATCATCGGAGCGGCAAGTGAAGCCGTCCGTCCGCAAAATCCGCGCGGCCGTCTACACCCGCGTCTCGACCGACGAGCGGCTCGACATGGAGTTCAACTCGCTCGACGCCCAGCGCGAGGCGGCGCTGGCCTATATCGCCAGCCAGAAGCACGAGGGTTGGATCGGCGTCAGCGACCGCTACGACGACGGTGGTTTCTCCGGCGGCACCATGGAGCGCCCCGCCCTGCAGCGGCTGCTGCGCGACGTCGAGAGCGGCGCCATTGACGTCATCGTCGTCTACAAGGTCGACCGGCTGAGCCGCTCGCTCACCGACTTCGCCCGGATCGTCGAGATCTTCGAGCGGCACAACGTGTCGTTCGTCTCGGTGACGCAGGCATTCAACACCACGACCTCGATGGGCCGGCTGACGCTGAACATCCTGCTCTCGTTTGCCCAGTTCGAGCGCGAGGTGATCGGCGAGCGCATCCGCGACAAGTTCGCCGCCTCGCGCCGCAAAGGCATGTGGATGGGCGGCGTCCCGCCGCTGGGCTACGATGTGGTCGAGCGCAAGCTGGTGGTCAACGAGAGCGAGGCTGAGCTGATCCGGCTGATCTTCAAGCGGTTCCTGCGCGTCGGCTCGGCGACGAAGCTGGCGCAGCAGCTGCGGCGCGCCGGGCATACGACGAAGTCGTGGGTCACCCAGGACGGCAAGCAGCGCGCCGGCAAGCCGATCGACAAGGGCGCCATCTACAAGATGCTTGCGAACCGCGTGTACCTTGGCGAGGCGGTGCACAAAGGCACGAGCTATCCCGGCGAGCACGAGCCGATTGTCGACCGAGTGATTTGGGACAAGGTCCATGCGGTGCTTGCGGAGAACACCGTCGCCCGCGCCAACCGCAGCCGGGCGCAGACGCCGGCGCTGCTTAAAGGTCTGATCTTCGCGCCCGGCGGCCATGCGATGACGCCGTCGCACACGCGCAAAGCCGGCAAGCTCTACCGCTACTACGTACCGACCGACGCAATTCGAAATGGGTACGGCGATTGTGGGGTCCGCAGCGTGCCGGCGGCGGAGGTCGAGGACGCGGTCATGGCGCAAGTTCGTCACCTGTTGCAGACGCCGGAAATCATTGCGCGCACCTGGGCCGAGGCGAAGCAGGAGATGCCGGAGCGGGAGGTGGTCGAGGCCGTGACCGCTTTCGCGCCGCTCTGGGACGAGCTATTTCCGGCCGAGCAGGCGCGGATCGTCCGGCTGCTGGTCGAGCGGGTGGATCTGTCGCCGGGCGGCCTGAAGGTTCGGCTGCGCGCCAAGGGGTTGCAGACGCTGGTCGCGGAACTGCGGACGAGGGCGGCGGCATGAAGCCGCAGGCGACCGGCAACACATGGCGCCTCGACGGCGATACTATTATCGTTGCCATTCCGATGGCCTGGAAGCGCCGCGGCGGCCGCAAGGTGATCATCGCGCCGGACGGCTCGGACGATTGGGCGCCGGCCAAGCCGCGGCCAGACGAGACGCTGATCCGCGCGCTGGCACGAGCGCATCGGTGGAAGCGGATGCTGGAGGATGGGCGGTATCAAACGGCGGGCGAGATCGCTGAGGCGGAGAATGTCACGAAGAGTTTCGTCAACCGCCTACTCCGGCTGACGCTGCTTTCACCAGATATCGCGAGGCGATCCTCGACGGTAGGCAGCCAAAGGGGATGCAGCTGGAGGAGCTGACGCGGGCGCTCCCGATGGGATGGGAGGAGCAGCGTCAACGGGTTGATCGCAGACAACCGGCAGCGACGACTTGTCGGCGTTTATCCTCAATGCGGTAGCCCACCTGCCTAACAGGGCGCTGACACCGCTGCCTTATGAGCCATTTCTTACCGGCCTGAGTTGCCGCGAGAGCGCGGGCGCGTCTCAACTCGAAACACCCGGGTACGCACGCCACCAGGAAAATCCTCAGTTTTGGTGAATCTCATTCCAAACTGAGGTGCGTGAAGCTGCTCGTGAGCGCTTACCATCTGGTTATAGGCCGAAGGCCGCTCGTCGGGCATGGCCCCGACTTGGCCAGCCGCAGGGTGCCGACCCCGCGCCCGCGCAACGTCAGTCGTGGCAGATTAGATGATGACATGGTCACGTTGGTCTTCGTCCAAGAGCTGGGGATCTGTTCGAAGGGAACGCACACGCGGAACTTTGCCGCGCCGAGGGCTCGCCGAATATAACCGATCCTGCCGTTCATGGCGACTGCCTTCCAAGGCTTGTCCGCACCCCGGCGGCCGCAAGGTCATCATCGCGCGGGACGGCGCGGACAAGTATGCGCCGGCAAAGCCGCGGCCGGACGAGACGCTGATCCACGCGCTGGCGCGGGCGCATCGGTGGAGGCGTTGGCAAGATCGCCATCGGCCATCAACTGGACGGATCACCCGGCCATTAGCTTAGGTAGGTGGGCAAGATCGCTTCGACCGGCGTCGGTTCGATGCCGAGAGCGACCAAAGTCAATCCTTTGGCGCTCACCACATTATCCTTTTTCATCAGTCTGACCTGATCGCGGGACACGGGACATTTCGGCAAGCTCGCCAGTATTTCCCAGGCAAAGAATGGAAATGGCAGCAGCAGGCATTTGCGTCCGATCTGCGTGAGAGCCAGTTGCACAAGCGCTTTGTACGTATAGATGCGGGGTCCGGCGAGATCGCAGACCTCGCCTTCCGCCGCGGGTGCCGCCCAGGCTCTCGCAACAGCTTCAGCGACGTCGCCCACATAGACCGGCTGCAGCTTCGTTTTGCCACTGCCGAACAGCGGCAAGACTGGCATCACGCGCGCCAAGGCGGCGAGGCGGTTGAAGAATGCGTCCTCCGGGCCAAAGATAATGCTTGGGCGGAGGATGGTGGCGCTGGGAAAAGCTTCTTTGACCAGGCCTTCGCCGATGCCTCGGGCGCGAACATATGCGGAGTCAGACGTCGGGTCGGCACCGAGGCCCGATATGTGCATGAGCCGCCGAACTCCCGCCATCGCCGATGCCCGCGCGACATGCATTGCGCCATGCCCAGTGAATCGCCTCGAAGGTCGCCTTGCCCCGTTCGACATAATGGCCGACCGTGTTGATCACGGCGTCGGTGCCGTCCACCACCCGGGCCACCGATGCCTCGTCCCACACGTCGGCGTAAACCGCGGTGATTCGCCCGGTGCCGCTCGCCTCCGTAAGGAATGAAGCGCGCTCCGGACGACGCACCGCGACGCGAACGTCGACACCGTCGTCGGCCAGACGCTTCACGATCTGGCGCCCCACAAATCCGGAACCTCCGACCACCGTGACACGGTGGTAGGCCATGCCCAGTTCCCCGCAGATGCGAGACTAACTATGTCACGCTGCCCGAGGAGACGCACCGCTTGAAGCGGATGTTGGAGGATGGAACGATCTGTCGGCGGCGAGATCGTTGAAACCGAGGGCATCACCCGCAGTTTCGTCAACCGGCTGCTGCGCCTGACGCTGCTGGCGCCCGATGTCCAGGAGCGATCCTCGACGGGCAGCAGCCGAAGGGGATGCAGCTGGAAGAGTTGACGCGGGCGATGCCGATCGTGTGGGGGGAGCAGTGCGAGGTGTTGCCATCGACCATGCCGGGTGAAGCACGCCAAGAGGCCACTAGGTGAGGCGGATAGGCTTGCTGCGGCGGCGAACACAGCGCTTGCCAGATTGACTGGATCTTTCCCGCGAGCTCGCTTTCAAAATTGACGCGCTCTGCAAGAAACTCGGAAGCCGCACCCGGTTGTCCGAGCGCGGCTCCCTTTCGCGGCGTTACGTGCCGTCCGGCACCGTGCTCAAGTCTTTGCCGATTAGCGCATCGTTTCAGCCAGCGCTTCGAGGTCTACCCGTCGGCTGGCGTCGTCCCGGGCGGGACCGAGCAAGACATAGGCGAAATAGCCTGCACGCGTTGCGGCCCGGGCCCCGAAAGCCCGCAGCGCCAGACGCTGCATCGATGAGCAGATGCTGAGCGCTAAACCCGGGGAAATCGCACCGGCCTTAGCATAGTGAACGGCGCAGTCGCCGATCGCCTGCTGGCAGGCGGCACATCCGGCCACGGCCAGAGCGGCGGCGCTGGGATCATCGTTACCATCAGTCTGCGCCTTCGGCGGACCACTTCTGCGATCGTATCGGCTCGCCCAATCGACATCGGCAAGCTCGAAAGCCGTGTCATCCAACATCGGCATAACTCCTCAGTTGTGTCTCTCTAAGAACACCGGCCTAAGAACACCGGCGGGGGTCGGCTTGCATCGAACGGAAGCAATGCCGGCACCGCAGCCGTCTGAACGTTCCCTCCCTGAGTGCCCGCTGGCTCGGGCGCTCGGATCGGCACCCACACCGAGTCAGCGCCTGGATGCCTTGTCGGCAAGATGTTATGAGACTACGAGCTATTGTCAAGTCAGCCCGCAAGATGCGGCGCATATGCAACAGCCATGACTGAAATATACGCGCAACATTGGCGGCACTCAAAGTGGCAACAACCCGTGTTTCTTTTGCATAACCTGCCATGCTTTATGGCGAATGTTTAATTTGTCGGCAATGTGAAGTCGCTTTCCTCCGCGCTCGCATCGACGCGTGGCAATCGGCTGTCAGATCGCTCTCCTCATGTCCCGCGATCTACTCGGCGAGGGCCAGCGACAACTGGCACCTCGACGGCGACACCATCACCGTCAACATGATGCAATGGAAACGCCGCGGCGGCCGCGAGGCGATCATCGCACCGGCCGGCGGCGGTGCGTGGGCGGCTCCTGGACAGGGAGTAGGCCGCGCCTAGCTGACAAGACGACGCCGCACGTGTACGTGATCGATGGCGACGCCGGCTCGTCTCTACATGGGCGGGATCGACGGCAGGCCGATGACCGACTCGGACGACGTTAAGAGCGCGACCACCACGTCGCGGCAGCGTTGGCCAACGTCGCTGCGGGCCGAGCGGTGGCGACGCCGACGATCCGGTCCTACGGCTGCTCTGTGAAGTACCGCTCATTCGCATAAATGGCGCGTATGGAGTGCAATTCGGACTACTATAAGGAGAATTTACCTTAAATTTTAGGAACTCATAGGTTGTATATATTCATACATAAATCTCTTGTTACGTGTCCTCCATTCGGGCATAAATACGGCGTCCCGCGAGCGTCCATGGCGAACCGGACGTAGGGAGACCCGATCTCCGGTTTGCCTTTGACCTCCTCCCTATCCAGACTTGCGCCGCCCCCTCGGGGGCGGCCTTTTTTGTGGTCACAGCGCAAGGCCGGTGACGTGAGAAGCGAAGCAAGAATGGCCGGCGGCGGTTCACACTTCGACACAAAACGTTAACCGGCTACTTACCGGGGTCCTGCAGCGCCGCGGTGGCCGCAAGGTGATCATCGCGCCGGATGGCGGCGATGCGTGGGCGCCAGCAAAGCCACGGCCGAACCAGACGCTGACCCGGGCGCACCGGTGGAAGCGAATGCTGGAGGAGGGGACATATCGGACGACGCGTGACATTGGCGAGGCCGAAGGCCTTACCCGCAGCTTCGTCAACCGGCTGCCGCGGCTGACGCTGCTGGCGCCGGACATCCAAGAGGCAATTCTCGACGGGCGGCAGGCAAAGGGGATGCAGCTGGAGGGGCTGACCCGGACGATGCCGATGGGGTGGGAGGAGCAGTGCGAGAGCGTTGCCATCGGCCAGTCCATATGACAGTACACCGTCCCGTTCAGACGCATGGCCCGAAATCAAGCCGACGCTCGGCTTCCAGTTGATGAAGACTGCCGCTTGAAGTCTGTCCCCTCAAAGACCTTCGCGGACTAGGTCGGAGCGTCTCGTGCAAGAGCTGCCGCAGTGGGAGTTCGACATCTACGCCCTGTCGTTGCCGCGCGGCCACGGCTTTGGCGATCGGCCGCCCGTGGGCGCCTGGCGGAGTGACGACGGCGCGTCGTGCGGGGTTGTCACCAAGGATCGTCAAGATTGCCCAGCACGGCGAAGCCGTCGATCTCGTCGGTGATGCGGGTCCGCCGGTCATCGAAAATGCCGATAATGCGCTTCCAAGGTGCATCCTCCCGGCGGAGCCGCTCGACCAGATGCTTGGCCTGGCCGCTCGCCCCGACAATGGCGATGTTACGCACGAGCGTCCCTGTTCGCGCCAGCCGCCCGATCCAGAGTTGCGCCAGTCCGCGCAGCCCGAAAATCAGTACCGTCGAGCCGACGAAGGTGGCCACGAACCACGCGCTGCGATACTGGCTGGAAATCTTCAGGACGACCGCGAGCACCAGAATGACCAGGGCGCTCAGCAGCACCATCTGACGCATGCGCGAGGGCCAAGCGACCAGCGTGTTGAAATCGTACAACCCGGCGTAGTGGAAGAAGCTGACGGTCAGAACGATGCTTACCGCAGTCGCGTTCAAATAGACCTGAAACGAGATTGAACCCCAGCCGATGAGAAAATGGTAGGCGATGATGCCAGCGGCGGCAATCGCCAGAGTATCGACGAGACGGAGCAGGCCGGAAACAACACTTTCCGAAACGGCGAACCGACGCCTTACCGCCGGCGTTACACCGTCTTCATCGGCCTCGGTCGTCGCTTGAACGAACGTTTCTATTGGACTGACTCGCACTTCGGAGGTTTCAGAGCGCTCGGTTAATGCGGTACCCGCATTCGGCATGGCGGTGGTCCCGGATGTGCAGTAGAATTTCCCGTAGAACGCGCAACTCTCTCTAGCACAACCGCGCAAGCTGTGCCAGCAGCGTGTTTGGAAAAAAGACGCCCGCCAAGCTACGTAAAACCAAAATCATCATCGAGGCGTCACCACGATCCGCGCGAACCATGCGTGCCACCTCGGGAAGAGCCGCAAATTCACTGCAGCCAGTCGGTATCCACCCCAGCGTCCCATGCGTACCGACATCCCAGTCGCGTTTCAATTGGGAACAGCGCCTTCACCTGGGGACGGCCAGGTGTGCGGACAGGCGTGCCTGTTTAGCAACACCATGACCCATCGAGCCGGTGATCCGCGCGTGGATGCACCTGCCTCGGGGTGAGGATTGTAACAGCCGCGCTGCGCGTCAGCTCATGGTCTGGCGAGTGTGTTCCACACGCGGCGCACGGTGCGCCCGCCCCGAGAGGCCGTCGCCGGCGCCTCAGCGTGCGAGAGAAGCCCGAGGGTGCCGACTAAGCGGAAGCTACCGCTTGACGAACTTGAAAAAACGGCTGGTTTCGTCGTCCTTGGTCTCATCCTGGTAGAGGAAAGCGAGTTTGTTTTCCTCGAACTTGGAAAACAGCTCGTCCCAGGAAATGTCATCCAGGCCGTCCGTCTCGCCCTGGAAGGCGATCCGGATGATGCCGGGATCGTCGCCATCGTGGGTGCTGGCGACG
>CAWBNC010000034.1:0-98311 GCA_963789785.1 uncultured Alphaproteobacteria bacterium
GTTCGAACGGGTTTTGTCGACGGAAATCCTGCCGGTTCGAACCGGTTCCCCGACCTTCTCACCGTCGGCCAAGCCAGCCAATATCTTCATGCCAAGGGTCTGGATCGCACCACGAAGACCATCCGGAAGTGGTGCCGCTTGGAGCACATCGAGACGAAGAGCAACACGATCCCAGGCGGGCCGAAGTGGCTCATCGTTCGCTCGACACTCGATGCGAAGATCGAAGAAGAGAAAGTCATCGAAGCCGCACTCAAGCAAAAAACCGGTTCATACCAGTTCGAACCAGTTCGCGTGGAAACCAGTTCGAACCAGTCCGAACCGGTTTACAATCACGAGCTCGTGAAGACACTCGCCCAGCAGATCATCGAGAAGGACAAGCAGCTTGAGAATGCCCACAGCAGGGAGATTGAATTAACGAAGATCATCGCCAGCCAGAATGAAAAGCATCACGAGCTTGCGCGCGACATGGCGCAGCTCGGCATTACCATCGGCAACGCGTTGCGACTGAACTCGGGTGACGGTGGTTCGAACCGGTCTGGCCAGGATCAGCGAGAAGAGGTGCGAGCAAAAGTCGCCGAGAACGAGGCGCCGACGATCAGGACACAGCCGCCGGCGATCCCCACTCCTTCGGCGGCGACGTCGCAAACTTCTTCGAACCACGCCGAACCGGGGGTGCGGCAGTATGAGGAACCCAGGTACGACGATCGCGCTACAGCTCGCACCAATCATCCGACTTGGAACACTTCACCCGATCGAGAAGAGACGACAGAGGCGGCAGCCTTCGACGAGGCCGACGAGACCTGGGAGCCGCCGGTTCCCCCATCGGACGATCAGCAACAACCGATGAACCACCATGACCCTTCCGAGGTCGAGTACCCACCCCGGTACGGTAACTTCCAACGCGACAGACAAGGGGATAACGCAACTCCGCATTCCCATCAACGCGGTGTACAATAGTCCCTATGGAACGGGCCTTCAACCAAGGGGGGCACATCGCCGATCTGTTGTCGAAGAAGCAGTTCCGCCTACAGCCCCGCTTCACCATCATCCACCACCCAATTCGAGAGAAGTTCGGGTTGTCATTGTCGACCTACGCGGTGATCGACAGCATCCATCAGCTTTCCCACCGGCCTGACTACCCATGGTGTACGACACCAAAGGACAAGCTCGCCGACTTCCTCTCCTTCAGCCGGCGCACCGTCTTCAACGCGATCAGCGAGGGCATCGAGAAGGGCCTCCTCGAGAAGAACGACCGCGGCGACCTCCGCTCGACGAGCCAATGGATCGAGAACGTCGTGCTCTACAACTCAAAATCCGCGTAGGGAACGGACAGTGCAAATTTTGCACTCATGGTGCAGTGACCCCGGATCGCTGTGGATAACTCAAAAACCATGGTGCAAGTTTTGCACAACCAAGGTGCATAATTTGCACCTGAAAAGTGCACTTTTTGCACTACACTATAAATATAGATATCTACATCATAAATACATTACGAAACGCTTTTCAAAAAAGCCGCACGACAACTAAGCATGGGATTTGAAAACCACGACTTCGTGGCAACATTGGAAGCGCTATGACTGACCAGAAAAACCAATCCAATCGCCGCGACACCTGGGATGCGCTCTTCAAGGTACTGGAGGGCGTGCGGTATCAAGGCCCTGAGCCACGTCCGTCTCCGGAGGAGGAAGAGCGCATGGTCGACGAGATGGTGCGACGAGAGCGCGAGGATCGGGGAGGTGTGGACGACAGGTAGGTTGCGCTCCCTACGACTGTACAACCTGCATTTTCAGGGTATGATACGGGTACCATGGCACACGAGGCATCCATCGAAACCCAGTCCTACACCTACACCGTCCTCCTTGAACCTGACGAGGACGGGGGCTTTGTCGTGACGTGTCCGGCCCTTCCCGGGCTCGTCAGCCACGGGGACACCCTCGAAGAGGCTCGCGAACACGCGGCCGAGGCGATCGAGCTCTATCTTGAGTGCCTGAAGGCCGAAGGAAGCCCCGTCCCGGTCGGGGAAGAGCAGCCGACCGCGACGCGTCGCGAGCCGATCACGGTTAAGTTTCCCCATGCGTATGACCGCCCTGCCGGCAGTGAAGCCGGAGGCGGTGATCCGTGCGCTTGAGCGTGCGGGATTTGTTGTTGAGCGGGTGAAGGGAAGCCACCACGCGCTCAAGCACCCCGACAAGCCACGGCTCCACGTCACAGTGGCCTTTCATAAGCGGGAGATACCTCGCGGCACGCTCCGAGCGATCATCAAGCAGGCCGGCCTCACGACCGAGGAGTTCCTGGAGCTCCTCTAGCCGAGGAGCGACCACCATGACCACCGACCCATTCCGCATCGAAGTCGAGCCCGATGAAGACGCCTGGCATGCCTACTGTCCGGCGCTGGTCCGGTACGGCGGCGCAACCTGGGGTGAAACCCGAGAAGAGGCCCTGCAAAACATCCGGCAGGTGATCGAGATGGTTGTTGCTGACCTCAGCGAGACCGGTTGAGGCCCTGGCTGAAGCGCATTTCCGCCCTCACAGACGTTTCTTTGTTCGTGGCCGCCAGCCGGACATCAAGATCCCGCAGTGACGCACAGCGATCGCGTCTGTGCCGGTCACTTGACCGCATCGGCAGGTATGGTACATTGATTAATGTTAATTAGTATTGATTAATCGGAGGGCCGCATGGCTCGCCAGAAACAGCCTATGGTTCGACACCTTCCCATCACCAAAGCCCGCATCAATCTCGGCGACGTGGTCAAGCGCGTTCACCGGGACAAGGAGTACATCGTCCTCGAGAAGGGCGGCCTTCCCGTTGCCGCCATCATGGATATCGACGAGTTCGAGGACTACCTCGAGCTCCAGGATCCCCAGGTGAGCCGGATCATCGTGGAAGGCACGAAGGAATACCTGGCCGGCAAGAGCAGGCCCGCCGAGGATCTTCTCGCTGAGCTCGAGGAAGAGGAGCGCGAGAGCGCCGCAGAGGCGGCTCGATAACCTTCACCGTCCGGTATGGCAGGTTCATTCGTTGTCCGCACAAACCCGCGCTTTGACCGCTTCGCCAAAGCGCTCCGGAAGCAGCATCCGGATTTCACCGCGCATTACCGCGACTGCGTCGCGATCCTGCAGGCCGATCCGTACAACATGACCGGCGTGCACACGATCAAGAAGCTTACCAACGTCCCACGCGGGGAGGGCCAGTACCGCCTACGTCTGCGACGGTGGCGCTTCCGCTACGACATCTACGACGAAACCGTCCTGTTGACCTACTGCGGCCTTCGGGACGAGAGCACCTACCGGTAAGCTTGGCCACGCGAAGCATGTTACGAGGCGGGCCGTGGCGCCCGTAAAGGACATGACTGGTGGCCAACCTGCCCGATGCGGTGGCTGGCATCCACCGATAACGGCAGAAAACGTCGCGATCCGCGCCAACCGGCGCAAATTATGGGTGGGCATACATGGTATGCCCACCCTGGAACGTGCTCATTCGCCGAAATACGGCGGAACTGCAACCCAACAACCTCCCGCCAACCGTCGCGCTAGCGCCCGACCCCACCCCATTTCCAATCTCTAGCCGCGCTTGGCTTCGGGCTTCGTCTGTCAAAAAGACATCCTCGCCAAATGCGGTGGGGTCGGGCGCTAGCGCTTGCTCGGTTTTGCGAAGCCAATCGCGTCCGCAGTGCGGTGCTCTTGGGCAAAACCGGCACCGACGGTTGGCGGGGAACCGGCTCCAACCTACGACCTCACGGGCTCAACGAGCTTGCAGAGCACCGCGTCTTCGACCGTGTCCGGCTGCTCACCCTCGGGGAGCTGGGTAGGAGCTGGGAAGACGGATGTGGAACGGGCGAGAGATGAACACGACACGCAACCCAACGAGTGTCAACCCCGCCTCCTTAGCTGTCTGTGCTACACTTAGTACAACATGGCACAACGTGATACACAATCTACGACCATAAACGTGCGCATCCCCAAGCACCTCAAGAACGGGCTCGAGGAGCTCGCGCGCAGCACGAGCCGCTCGAAGTCCTTTCTCGCGGTCGAAGCGCTCGACAACTACCTCAAGGCCAATGCCTGGCAGGTGGAGAAGATCGAGGAGGCGGTCGCCACGCTCGATGCCGGCGCTCCCACCATTCCGCACGAAAGCGTCGAGGCATGGGTGCGGTCGTGGAACACGGACAGGGAGCTACCGAAACCAACCGCATAGCCTATGCCTGTGCGCTGGTCAGAACTCGCCCTTGCCGATCTCGAGGCACTTCGCACCTACCTCGCACAGCACAGCGAGCGGGCATCGGGGACGATCGTGCTCACCATCTTCGCCCATATCGACCACCTGAAAACCCAGCCGCACATCGGCCGCCCGGGCAGGGTAGCGGGCACCCGCGAGCTCCTCACCCGCCCGGCGCCCTTCATCGTGCCGTACCGCGTCAAGGGCGAGGTGATCGAGATCCTCCGCGTGCTCCATACGGCCCAAGCCTGGCCTGAGGGCCTCTAGCGACGGGCATACGAACGAGACCAAAAGAAACCCCGCAGGAGCGACGCGCTCCCGCGGGGTGATACGAATGCCTCATGGGCTCACGGCTTCAACGAGCCGAGCACCGCCTCCTCGACCGTGTCCGGCTGTTCACCCTCGGGAAGCTCTGCAGAGCCGGACGAAGAACGAACGGGCGAGGACGGGAAGCATCGCAAGCGCCGCCGCCCTGCCCGGCGCATCGCCGTCGAGCATGAGCGAGACTTGCCGCACCCCGGCCTCGCGGAGCAGGGCAACCTGCTCGTCCGCGATCGAGCTGCCCATGAGCGCCACGACCGGTATCCCGAGCCCGTGGAGCCGCATGGCGCCGAAGTAGCCCTCGACCACGACCACGTGCTCGATCGGCCGCACCAGGCGCGAGAGGTTGAACAAGACCAGCGACTTTCCGAACTTCGGCGGCAGCAGGTACTTCTCGACCTCGTCCGGCACGTCGTCGTCGGCAAAGCGGCCGGCGTATGCGACGAGCTCGCCGTCCGCGTCATGGATCGGGATCGCGATCCTGCCCTTCATCATCCCCCGGTCGCAGTATCCGAGCTCGAAGTGCTGGATAAGGGAGGCGGAGAGCCGGCCCAGGAGGTACGGGTGCTCCGGATCGAGCTTGAGCCGGAAGGAAAGCGGCGGATTGCGCTCCGGACGGTCTTGCGGCGCCGCCTTTTCCCGTGCGGTAGCCGGTTTTGGCCGCCTCTGGGGCCGCCTGAGGCGCCGACAGGCGCCGTTTCCTGCCTCTTCGCGGGCCTTGGCTGTGTTTCGCCCGCTTCGGGGCGTGTCCGCGGCTTCTGTGCGCTCCGAGAGGCTGATACCCGAGGCCTCGGCGACGATGACCGCCGCCTCACGCAGCGCGCAACCCTCGAGCTTGGCGACGAAGTCGAGCACGTTGCCCTTGGCGCCGCAGCCGAAGCAGTGGAACCCACCCTTCCCGAGGTTCACCTTGAACGACGGCTTGGTCTCCTCGTGGAAGGGGCAGAGCGCCGAGCGCTCATCGCCCGTCCCTTTGAGGTCGATATCGTAGCGGCGAAGCACAGCCTCGAACGAGGCGTTGTCTTTGACAAAGCGAAAGTCAATGAACTGGCCCATCTCTGGATCCTCTATGCAGTGATGTCTGCATAAAGCGTACAGGAATGGGCAAAAGAGACGCATTGACAGCCCGTGTATTACACGGTCGTGTGACTTGGCGTATCCGTATATACTGAGACTATTGGATCTGTGCCGGCGTACTTCGCGGCCAGTATCCTGTTCTGGGCCTACTGCCCTCGCAAAGGAGGGTTTGGGAACACGAAGACGCACACGGCAGACGTCTTCTCGTCCCATCGCTTGGAGGCATCCCGCTCGACACAAGGGGAATGTGCCGCACGGGAAAACACCGCTCCCGTCCCACGGAGCACGCGCGTTTCAGACGGGATGCTGGCCCTGGACTATGGCTTCAGACGACCTCTTGATCGGCATGCGTACCGGCGTCTACGGCAGTGGCGCGCCGATTTCGCTGTCCGCCTCCGACCGGCTGCGCCACACCTACGCCATCGGCCAGACCGGCACGGGGAAGTCGACGCTCCTCAAACACCTCATCCTCCAGGACATCCATGCCGGCCGGGGCTGTGCGCTCCTCGACCCGCATGGCGATCTCGCCCGCGAGATCCTCGAGCACATTCCGCCGGAGCGGAGCGACGACCTCGTCTACTTCAACCCGGCCGACCGCGACCATGTGCCGGCGCTCAATCTCCTTGCCGGCGTGCCGCCGGAGGAGCGCGACCGCACGGCCTCCGAGATCGTCTCGACCTTCCGCTACCTCTGGGCCGACACCTGGGGACGGGGCCGGATGCAGTACGTGTTCAAGAACACGGTCGCGGCTCTCCTCGACTTTCCCGAAGACCCCGGCACGAGCCTGCTTGGCATTCCCGCGGATGTATGCCGACAGCGACTACCGCCGGCGGATCATCAAGCACATCAGAAACGAGAACGTCCGCCGGTTCTGGGAGGTGGAGTACGCGAGCTACCCACGGAGCTTCGAGGTCGAGGCGATCTCGCCGATCCAGAACAAGGTCGGCCAGTTCCTGCTCTCGACCACGCTCGCCAACATCCTCGGCCAGGTCAAATCGACGATCGACCTGTCGTTCGTGATGAACACGAAGCGGATCTTCCTCGCCAATCTGTCGAAGGGCGACCTCGGCGAGGATGATGCGAACCTACTGGGCTCGCTCCTCCTCACCGCCTTCTACCTCGCCGCACTCAAGCGCACCAAGATCCCGGAAGCCGAGCGCGTGCCCTTCCACCTCTACATCGACGAGTTCGCCTCGTTCACGACCGGCGCCTTCACCACGATCCTCTCCGAAGCCCGCAAGTTCGGCCTGTCGCTCACCCTGGCGCACCAGTACCTCGACCAGATCGACCCCGGCATCAAGAGCGCGGTCTTGGGCAACGTCGGCACCATGATCCTCTTTCGCACCGGGAGCAGCGACGCCGAGGAGCTCGCCCATCACTTCGAGGGCATCCCGCCGCACTTCTTCGCCGAGCTTGCCACCGGGCACATCGTCGCGAAGACCCTCGCGGGTGGCGAGCCCACGGTCGCGACGGGGAAGACCGTGCCTGGCGCCTTCCCGCTACTACGGACGCGGCGAGCGGCTCATCGCCCACTCACACAACCGCCACACCCGGCCGAGAGCCGTCGTCGAGGAGAAGCTCCTGCGCTGGCTCCGGCAGCATGACGAGCACAAGCGCGCCGGCGGTTATCCCCAGGCGCGAAAGAACAGGAAGTGAACGATAGTATACTAACGGTATATGCAGCAGACCGCGGAACGACGATCACGGTTCGAGCGCGAGCGCCCGCCGGGGCTCGCGATCACCGAGCGCGACGTCGCGATCCTCGAGGCGACCGCCCGGCATCGGTTCGTCCGCTCGACGCACGTTCAGGCGCTCATGCCGGAGGAGCCGGAGGTGAAGATCCTGCGCCGGCTCCACAAGCTCTACCACAACGGCTACGTCGACCGGCCGCGCGCCCAGATCGACTACCACCTGACGGGCGGCGGCTCGAAGCCGATGGTCTATGGCCTCACCAGCCGCGGCGAGCGGCTCCTGGCCGAGGAGACAGGGAAGAACCCCAAGCGCCGCGACAACGACGCGACCCGCCTCTTCCTCGACCACACGCTCGCCGTCACCGACTTCATGGTCGCGCTCGAGGGCGCCTGCCGCGAGCGCGGCGACCTCCGGATCATCGAGCCCGACGAGATCCTGGCGCGGGCGTCCGAGCGGGTACAGCGACAGCAGAACCCGTTCATGTGGGAGACCCGGGTGCGCTGGGGCGGGGAAGAGCACCACATCCACGTCGCCCCGGACAAGGTCTTCGGTCTTGAGCACGAGAGACGGCAGCCGCCGCTACTACTTCCTCGAGATGGATCGCGGCACGATGCCGGTCGCGCGCAGCGACATCCGCCGCACGTCGCTTCTCCGCAAGTTCCTCTCGTACGACGCCACCTTCCGCGACAACCTGCACCGCAGTCTCTACGGCCTGCCCGGCTTCCAGGTGCTCACGGTGACGACGAGCGAGGAGAGGATCGCCACGTGCGTCGAGGTGTTGCGCGAGCTCCCGCATGCCCATGATGTCGCGAAGCGGTTTCTGTTCGCGGCGAAGTCAGCGGTGGAGGTGGGCGTTCAGGCGCCGCTCCTCGCGATGTCCTGGGCGAGCGCGACGGGGAAGACGTTGAAGGGAATCTCCAGGAGTAAGCTTATCGTGGCGTGCCGGTGAGGCGACCCCCGGGAAGAGCAGGGAAGCGTAACCGGACGTTTAGTGCCGCCCCATCCGGGGTGACGCCGTCATTACGTCGCGAGTCGCTGGGAAATGGTTTTTCCGATGAGCTCGATCCCTAACCGGCCGCGAATACCATCAAGAGGTATGGAAACGCTGAACGGACATATGGACTGGAAGATCGCATCGGCACGATCCCACAACACCTCGATCCGCCAATAGTCGGGCTGGGCGACGTAGGTTGCAGGCACCAGCTTGACCGGGCAGCCGCGTGAGGAGGAGCTGGAAGTGTTCCCACTAACGGCGAGCACCAGCGAACCCGGCACGCTTCCTGGTTGTAGCTCCGCCTTGTCGAAGTCCACCGGAACCCAGTCGGATGGGGGTGGTGTTAATTCCTCGCTCATGGCGCCTCGCTAGAAGTTTTGGCCGCACTGTTTGCAGTGATGGTTGCCATCATGGCCTGTATCCTTATCGCAAAAGCTATCCGTGGACGGCGATTTACATCTACGGTGGGTCTCCTGACACTGAGTGCTCTGAGTGATGGTTTCCTGCACGTCTGCTTCAGCCATGAAGACCTCCCTTCGTAACGACCTTATGCGTACCGGCGCGTGAGTTCCCGCGTTTCATCGGCATAGGCACGAACTCCGGCGCTATTGCTTCTTGTTCTCGTTCAGCCGCCGATAATGCTCGAACATCTCCTCCTGCGTCTCTGGCCCGGCTTTGTGAACCGGTGGAGCGGCAATGTGCGGGATCGGGGTGAGCTTGAAGTCCTTGAACTGCGGGTCGCCACTGAGCGCTGCCTCCGCGATCTTTGCGCTGAGCTTGTACAGTGCCCACTGCGCTTCGATCGCATCATCACCAAGAGCCGCTTTCTCTTTGACGCGCGCATCAAGGCCAACGCTGAGCGTCGAAATCGCGGGATCCTTGTCGGATTGCATGTCGTCGACAAGGGTGAGCGCGGCTCCCAGCATTTGCTTTTGATGGTCGGCCAACAGCGGTGACGTGCCGAAAATCTGGTTGGAATCGAGCAGCGAGAAAGCGTCCAGCGCGACCTGGGATGTGTCGACCACGCACGCGAGCGTGGACTTCGTGGGATCATTCCACGCCTGCACCATGCGATAGCCGTCGTATGCGAGCCAGCCCAGGGTCACGAGGTTCTTCAGACTGCCTTTACACCCTGAAGGTCACGATCGCGCATCTGTCGCGATCCGCGCTGCTTCGCCTTGTCGCCCTGCATGTCCGGCAGCCAAGTTCAAGCGCTACCCGATCGGCTACGTCCACATCGACATCGCCGAGGTGCGGACCGAAGAAGGCAAGCTCTGTCTCTTCGTCGCCATCGACCGGACGTCGAAGTTCGCCTTCGTGAAGCTCGCCGAGAAGGCCGGCAAAATGGCCGCAGCCCAATTCCTCCGGGACCTCATCGGGGCCGTGCCCTACCGCATTCACACGGTCCTCACCGACAACGGCGTGCAGTTCACCAACCGAGCCTCGGACCGTTGCGCCTTCGCCCACGTCTTCAACCGGGTCTGCGACGAGAACGACATTGAGCACCGGCTGACCAAGGTGAACCATCCGTGGACCAACGGGCAGGTCGAGCGGATGAACCGGACGATCAAGGAGGCCACGGTCAAGCGGTACCACTACGCCGATCACGACCAGCTGCGATCACACCTCACGGACTTCATCGGCGCCTACAACTACGCCCGCAGGCTCAAGACACTGCGCGGCCTCACGCCATACGAATCCATCGTCAAATGCTGGAACGAAGAGCCAGATCGGTTCAGGATCAACCCAGCCCACCACATGGCGGGACCAAACACCTAGTGCACTGATTCATTCGGATGGTACAGGCAGGCGGTTGAGCTTGGCGAGGATGGATTGGGCGGGTTTGGTCCAGACGAAGGGGTTTGGGGTGCGGTTGTGCTCCCGAATGTATCTGCGGATGGCTTCCTGGAGATCGGCGACGGATTTGAAGACGCCGCGCCGGATGCGCCTTCGGGAGATGATGGAGAAGAAGCCTTCGACGGCGTTGATCCAAGAGGCGGAGGTGGGAGTGAAATGGAAGATCCAGCGCGGATGGTCGACCAGCCATTGCCTGACCTTGGGGTGTTTGTGGGTGGCGTAGTTGTCGGCGATGGCGTGGATGATTTTGCCGGCCGGGACGGTGCGTTCCACGGCGTTGAGGAACTTGATGAACTCCGCGTGGGTGTGCTTCGGCATGCAGCGGCCGACCACGGTGCCCTCGAGGATATTGAGGGCGGCAAACAGCGTTGTGGTGCCGTTGCGCTTGTAGTCGTGGGTCATGGTGCCGCACTTGCCGGGTTTGAGGGGCAGGCCCGGCTGGGTGCGGTCGAGGGCCTGGATCTGGCTTTTCTCGTCGATGGACACGACCACCGCGTGGGCGGGCGGGTTCATGTAGAGGCCGACGATGTCCTCGACTTTGGCGGCGAAGGCCGGATCGTTGGATTTCTTGAAGGTGCGGATGCGATGGGGTTGGAGACGATGGGCTTCCCAGATGCGTTGCACGGCACTCAGGCTGATGCCGACCGCCTTGGCGACCATGCGCCCCGTCCAGTGGGTGGCTTCGCCGGGTGGTTCGCCGCAGGGCAGGGCCAGAACCCTGGCTACCGTCGCCGCCGGGAGAGGCGCTTTGCCGGGCTTGCGCGTCTTGTCGCGCAGCAGCCCGTCCACCCCCTCCTCGGCAAAGCGCTGCTGCCAGCGCCATACCGCCGGGCGGCTGGCATCGGTTCGGCGAGCCACCTCCAGGACGAGCAGCCTCTCCGCCGACAGAAGAACAATGTTGGCCCGCTGCGCATGCTTCTGCGAACGGTTGCGATCACCGGCGACGGCGACCAGACGGGCGCGGTCTTCGGCTCCAAGAAGGATACAAACGGTCTGTCCCATGCCCACAGAATCGCATGGATCAGACCTACGGTGAATCGTTAGTTTGGTTCAGTGCACTAGCTAGCCCAGGCGTGGCGGGAATGGCAGTCGATGGCAGTCTGCAGGTAGACCTTGCTGAGATGGCCGACGAAGAAGGTGTCGACGGCGACGAGCGCGCCGGTGTGGCGTGTGGGCAGCCTCAATGTGGTGCTCGCGGAGCTCCGGCGAGACCGCTCCAGCAGCCGGACCTGCTCGTCGGACACGGTAAGCGTGCGTTCGGCCGTGGCTTTCCCCGCCTTACCTCCTGCCCGGTGCCGAAATTGAATTTAGGACCGAAGGCTTCTCCCTCTGCGGCCGGCGCTCTGAATGTGGTGACGGCGGCGATCGAAGACGAAACTCGGAGCAGTCATCATGACGGCGAAACTCGATGAGGTGGAGGCGCTTGTCCGACAAAAATCCGCGCTGTCGTCGCGCGCTGGAACGAAGCGTCCGTGCGTGGCTCCGCTTGCCGGCTAATCGCCGTTATGGCGGCGGCTGGGCCGCGACCAGATCAGGCTGGAGCCCTCGCCCGTCTCGTCGTCGAAAAGGTTGGCGTAGATCGGTGGTTCGAGCACGCGCCATTGCGGCCTCGTGGCGATCGACGGCGTAGGCGAAGATACCGCACGGTCTTGCCGGCGGAACGGGCGCGTCCCGGCTCGACGCACGTCGTGCAGCAATCGCGGATGTAGGCCGGGTTGCGCCGGAAAAACTCCGACGCCAGGCCGGTTTTCGGCAGTATCCGTGTATAGGCGTAGTCGGACTTGGCGATCCGAGGCGCAGGCCGAACGGCTAGGCGCCGAGCCTTTCGTAGCGTGTCTGTGGACGGCAAAACAGTTCTCTCGTTTACGGTTTCCTCATGGTGATGGTGTCCGACACGACACCCCGATTCGCCGCATAGTCTCGGGCGGAAACGGTTAAAGTGCGGTTCACGCGCGCGACAGTTTCCGTGCGGGTCGTCGAGCGGGCTTGCTGCATTGGAGCCCGGAAGGCCGGCTTGGCGGCAATCGCGAGGCGTCTACCGTTCCGTAACCTCGTCGCCTTCGCGCGGCGGTGTGCCGCCCGCTCGCGACATGACCTCGTCGAACCTGGCCCGGTCGGCCCGCCTCGCCCGCTCCTGGAGCACCGCCTCGGCGCGCAAGGCCGAGACCTTTTCGGCCAGCGCCGTGCCGATGAACTGGTTAAGGGAAACGCCGTCCTGTTCGGCCGCCTTCTTGGCCTCTTGCATGATCGAGGCGGGCAGGCGAAGCGGGTAGTTGGTGGTACGCATTCAAAGCCTCCTTAACAGCGTGCCGGGACGGGTGAGCGTGATCCCAAAGCGGCGCGGCACGTCACCGAAGTCACGGATATTGAAGCTCACGATCGTATCCGCGCGGCCATTGACCGCCGTCTCCAGAACCATGTCGTCCTCGCTGTCGCGCAACAATGCCCGCCATAGAAAGTACAGATCCACTGGCGCCATCGCGGCGGCGATCTGATTGAGGATGATGTCCGCGTCGGCAGCCGAGAGACCGCTCGCGCGCAGGTGCCGGGGCCGTTTCAGTACCGCCTCGTACTCCAGCATCAGCGGCACGGAGACGATCGCGGGCAAAGCGCCGTCGACGACCCGAAGCAGCAGTTGACGAGACGCGCCGCTTTCACTCAGCACGGCGGACAGGATGACGTCGGTATCGAGAACGATCTTCATGTGACGTCATATGTGACGTACTGCCTCCGTATCGTCAAGCGTGGTCCGCGCCTTCCAGAAACGGAGCTCAGGCGCCATCGGCGACCAGTGTTTCGACATGGGCCGCATCACCGACCAGACGCGGCCGGCCCATGGCGTACCGCCACAGCCGATCCGGCGTTACGCGGCGACGGCGCAGACCTCCGCGGAGACCTTTCAGCGCGATATCGAGGCCGATCTTGTTGCGAAAACAAAAGCAGTCGACGACGGTTTTCGCCGGTTCGAATACGGCGACATCGACGCCTTCGATTGGATGGATCTCAATGCCCTCTGTCAGGATGCGGCCGCTGAAGCGAACGAAGACCGCCGATGGCATCCGCAGCGTCAGATCGTGAAACCGCAGCGCCGAGATGTTCGGCCACGGTCGCAACCGCTCAGCCGCGGATGGAGAAGAGAAGGCTCATGAGCTTCAGTTGTCCCGCGAGCGGCCGCACCGCCCGGACCGATCCGGGCGGTGCGTCGCTCCAGCGGTCGGCTAATCGCCGTTATGGCGGCGGCTGGGCCGCGACCAGATCAGGCTGGAGCCTTCGCCGGTCTCGTCGTCGAAGAGGTTGGCGTAGATCGGGGCGTTGAAGCTGGGGTCGTCCAGCTTGACCGAGAGGTAGGCGCGCCCGTCGCCGGAGGTTCTGGACCAGGCCGCGCCGATCTCGACGCGGCGCGCGAAGATGCGGTGGCTGGGGGCGTTCTCGGCTGCCGGCTTCGTCTCGGGGACGATGCGGACGTTCTTGGCCTGGACGCTGAGGGTGACGATCTCGCCGGTGTATTCGCTGCCAGACTTCTTGAAGGTGCCGATGGTCGCCATTTTACTTTCTCCTTGCTCTCTGGTTCTAGTCCGCGCCATTGCGGCCTCGTGGCGATCGTCCGGCCGGAGGCGATCGACGGCGCACCCGCTTGCGGGCCGAAGCGCGGCGGAGGACGGCGGCGGGAGGCTTTGTTGGTCCGCGAGGAATGACGGGCCGAAGGCCCGGCAGGGAACAAAGCCTGTCGGCGGCGTTACGGCATAGGCGATCGAGGCGCAGCCGGCCTTCGGCCAGATCAGCCCAGCGAAGAGGCCGTCATGGTGCGGTCCAAGGGCAGAGACCGGGCAAGGAGATCATGGCGACGGAGGGTGACCAGGAAGGTCGATGCGGCGATTTACCGGCGTGCAATCACCCCCTTCCAGACCGTTGCGTCGTCGCCCTGGAAGCGACACCGGTAAAGCGAAACCGCCGCCGCAGCGCTTCGCCTTGTGTGCCGCATCGGCAGCGCTAGCCGCCAGATCCGGCCACGGCCCGCGGCCCTTCGGTGCGGGCGGACAAATGCTCGCTCGACCTGCCGAGCGCCAATCCCGACAGCGAACTACGCGCCTTGACCATGATCGTCTATCCGGGCCGCGTCGTCTGCAGCAGGCGTCTCGCCAACGCAAAAAACGTATCGCATCGCTGGTTGGGGCGGTGCCGCCGGCAGCAACCATTAACAGGCAAAACAGCGGCGCGTTAACCACCCTGTGGATTGCGACGAAGCCGGCCATGCACTCCGATCTGAAGGCCGCGATGAGACGCTGGCCCCCGAGCAGGCATATATCAAGCAAGTATAGCGTGCTGAAGCATGCGAACGATCGAGGGGGTCGCCCCATGCCCGCAGCTGAACGCATGACCATAACCATGCCCAGCGAGATGGCCGAGACCCTGCGGCGGGCGGTGGCGGACGGCGAGTACGCCTCGACCAGCGAGCTCGTCCGTGAGCCGAAGCGCTTCGCGCTTCGGCTATAGGCGGCTGCACGTTCTTCTGCGACAGGAGGCGCCGGTGGTGAACTGCGAGAGTACCGAACGCCTACCAGGAGGAGATCCTCACTGTGCGCCGCCGGGGAGGTCGCAAAAAGGCGACGGGCACCGGGCACAGTGCCATACGCGCGTTGGTCGGTCGACTTCGTCTACGGCCAACTTCTCATCACCGGCCGGCGCCTGCGCATCTGAACGTCATCGACGACGTGACGAAGGAGTGCCTTGCGGCCGTGGCCGACACTTCGATCTCGGGCAGGCGCGTGGCGCGGGAGCTTGCCTATCCCGTCGCGAGACGCGAAAAGCCCGGGCTGATCGTCTCGGATCGCGGGACCGAGTTCACCTCGAACGCCATGCTGACCTCAACGACAAACGGGGCAAGACCACGAGCACAGTTGATGAACACTTTTCCTACCTTTTCCTACCTTTTGCTGCATATGTTCGCTATTTTGGCCCGTTTTCCGCAGTTCAGCGGTTTTCCAAGGCGTCTTCTAATTTGTTGACATATATAAGGAAAAGTGGTGCCGCCGGAGTGAATTGAACACTCGACCCCACCCTTACCAAGGGTGTGCTCTACCCCTGAGCTACGGCGGCACGACTTGGCGGATCGCATACGACGCCTGCATCAGGCGCCTGGTCGGCCGATCCCCTGCCCGACGCCGGTTGTCCGATCCGGCCGATGAATGGTACTCATCCGTCGGCATCGAACCGTCGCGAGGCGAGGGTGCACGATGCCATAGCCGCGGCGGCCGTGACAAGTGCCGGATTTGCATGGTCGTGCAGGCTGATGTTGAAAGCCGGCTCCAGAACGAGCTCCGGGAGAGCCGATGGCGCGGAAGCAGGACGAAGAGCGCGGCGCCGGCAACGGGTTGCGGCAGTCGGCCAGGATTGGAAGCCGCTCCGAGCGGCTGGCCGCCGCGCTGCGCGAGAACCTGCGCAAGCGCAAGGAGCAGGCCCGCGCCCGAAACGACGATACCATCAGCGGGGACGAGGGCCGCAGCAAGAAGGAGCCGTAATGGGTCGAGACGGCCGGAGAATAAAGGAGCGTAGCGGGTGACGGGCGAGCGGACCGAAGATACAAAGACGAGCGATAAGGACACAACAGAGCCGGATCCGACGCTCAGGTCGGTGCACGCCTGCTGGTCGACCGATGTCTTGCGCTATCGCGACACGGACCGCCAGGGCCACGTCAACAACGCCGTCTTCGCCACCTTCCTGGAGAGCGGGCGGGTGGCCGTCCTCTACGATCCGCAGCGCCCGCTCGCGCCGGACGGCGCATCGTTCGTCATCGCCCGGCTGATCCTTGACTTCCGTGCGGAGGTGAACTGGCCGGGCAGCGTCGACATCGGCACGACGGTGATGCGGATCGGCGGCAAGTCCATGACCCTGATCCAGGGCGTTTTTGTCGGCGAAGCCTGCGTTGCCACCGCGGAAACCGTCATCGTCCTGATGGACGATGCAACCCGCAGGTCACGGCCGTTCACCGACGAGATGCGTGCGCGGCTGGAAGCGCTCGGTTACCGCGAACCGTCGGCGGGTTGAGCAAACCGGTCCGATCGCTTAAAGATCGCTCGTCACGGCTCTGTCATTTGGGGCCGCGGCAGCGCCGCTGGCCGGATGCCGGCCGTAGCACGCCTGGATCCGAAGGCCGATCATGGACCGCATACGCATCCGCGGCGGAACGCCGCTTCAGGGAGTCATCCCCGTCAGCGGCTCGAAGAACGCCGCTCTGCCGCTGATGGCGGCGTGCCTGCTCACCGACGAGCCGATGCGGCTCAGCAATGTCCCCCGGGTCGTCGATATCGCCACGATGGGCCGGCTGCTCGCCGATCTCGGCGTTGCCGTCGACGCGCGCCCGGACGAACCCTTCGGCCAGACGCTCAGCCTTGGCGCGGCGACCATCAAACACACCACCGCGCCCTACGACCTGGTGCGCCAGATGCGCGCCTCGGTGGTCGTGCTCGGCCCGCTGGTCGCCCGCCACGGCCGCGCCAGGGTCTCGTTGCCCGGCGGCTGTGCCATCGGCACCCGTCCCGTCGACCTGCACCTCAAGGCCCTCGCCCAGCTCGGCGCCGAGATCGAGCTCGCCGAGGGCTACATCGAGGCCCGCGCGCCCCATGGCCTCCGCGGCTGCAGCTTGACCTTCCCGCTGGTCACCGTCGGCGGCACCGAGAACGCGCTGATGGCGGCGACGCTGGCCGAGGGCGAAACGGTGCTCGCCAACGCCGCGCGCGAGCCGGAGGTCGCCGACCTCGCCCGCTGCCTCGTCGCCATGGGCGCGGACATCTCCGGCATCGGCACCGACACCTTGCGCATCCATGGCCGCGAGCGCCTGTCCGGCGTCGACTACGCCGTCATCCCCGACCGGATCGAGACGGCGACCTACGCCGCCGCGGTGGCGATCACGGGTGGCGCGGCGGAACTCACCGGCGCCCGGATCGACCTGATCGAGGCCGTCGCCGAGATGCTGAAAGACGCCGGCGTCGCGCTGACCCCGACCGAGGCGGGCTTCCGGGTGGCGCGGAGCAACGGGCCGCTCGCCGGGGTCGACGTCATGACCGAGCCCTACCCCGGCTTCCCGACCGACATGCAGGCGCAGATCATGGCCTTGCTGACGGTCGCGCAGGGTGCGGCGATGATCACCGAGACGGTGTTCGAGAACCGCTTCATGCACGTCCCCGAACTCTGCCGGATGGGCGCCAACATCAACGTCCACGGCGCCTCGGCTATTGTTCGCGGCGTTTCCCGCCTCTCCGGCGCGCCGGTCATGGCCACCGACCTGCGCGCCTCGGTGTCGCTGATACTGGCCGGACTGGCGGCCCAGGGCGACACCATCGTCCACCGGGTCTACCATCTCGATCGCGGCTACGAGCAGATCGAGGCCAAGCTCGCCGCCTGCGGCGCGGAAATCGAGCGTCTGCGGGAGTAGTATATTTTCAAATAGCGATGCTGCATGCACACATAGTAGCTAATTAGGAAATATATAATGCAGAAGACTAGTGGAAAAAAGCCACGTGAAGATCAAATATTTGCCACTACGAAACCCGGCATTAACCGGATCAGAATTGAGACCAATGGTGAATATGTCATCTTTGGCGATGAAATGACCGGCGCGTACTGTGAGCAAAGCCATGATCGTGATAGCGGAAAGAAAAAAATAATAACTCAGATTTACCAAAATGAGTTCGACGGATTCACTTTCAGTAGCGATAACGCTTTGATGCGATACTCAAAAGGTGGCTTATCCCTTTGGTTCCGGGGCCACGATACGCGGTGACGGTGGGCGAAGGACGCTGTAGAACATTGAGCGAACATGCATATGCCGGAGGTGTTCGCCATGCCCGACTTTCCTCGCTCCATCTTGGCCTTTCAGCGTCAGTTTTCGGATGAGGCTGCATGCGCGTCGTGGCTTTCAGCGGCTCGCTGGCCGGAGGGCTTTCGCTGCCCGGCCTGCGGACATGACCGTGCCTGGGAACTCGCCGCAAAGGCGTGGACCTATGAATGCGCCCAGTGTCGCCGGCAGACGTCGGTTACGGCGGGGACGGTGATGCACGGCTCGAAGCTGCCGCTCACCGTATGGTTTTGGGCGGCCTATCTGATGGCCACCCACTCGAACGGCCTCTCCGCGCGGCAGATGTGGCGGCAGCTGGGCCTGGGCTCCTACAAGAGTGCCTGGCTTTTGTGCGCCAAGCTGCGCCGGGCCATGGTCAATCCCGCCCGCGCTTTGCTGTCCGGCGTGGTCGAGATCGACGAAACACAAGTGTCCTACCGCACCAAGGACGACCCGGCGACGGGCGGAGGCGGTCGAAGCCCGGACGGCAAGATGCAGGTCGCCGTCGCCGTCGAAATCATCGATGAGGCTCCCGGGCGCTTGCGCCTGGGGACGATCGAGGACGCCTCGTCGGCCAGCCTTCACCCGTTCATCAAGGCCAATGTCGCCGCCGGCTCCACCCTCAAGACCGACGGCTGGAGCGCCTATCCTGGCGTTGCCGGGTTCAAGCACGAGCCCCACGTCGTTGGCGCCATGGCAGCGCATGTCGTCCTGCCCTGGGTGCATCGCGTGATCTCGAACCTCAAGACGTGGGCGCTGGGCGTCTACCACGGCCTCCGCCGCCCGCATCTCCAGTCCTACCTCGATGAATTCGTCTTCCGCTTCAATCGGCGTCGCACGCCGCACGCCGCCTTCCGAACCCTGCTGGGCATCGCCGTCGCCATCGAACCGGCGACCTACAACATGCTGATCGCGCCGGAAGCACAGGGATAAGCCACCTCAAAAGTTTTTGCAGTCGACACAAATACCAGAAATATAGATAATTCGCTAGTTTCGATGATGTCCATCGTGTCCATGGACAAAAGAATAATAGTTGATCGCGTCGGTTACGCATGCATTGAACCATCTTGCAACACAATATGTCTAGAGTACCATAATGTTGCAGCACCACAAGAAAATTTCGGTTGGCATCAAGCCATAATATACCTTATCAAAAATGGGAAATTTCAAATATTTGATCGAGTAGCAGTGATTGTGGACTCAGACCTCGCAAAGGTACCGTCCTACAACGACCGAAGGCAACCTCTTTACGATACATTTTTTCTTCCTCATATATTACTCTGCTTTACGCTAGTGCTGATAAAGGCACAAATATTGCGAACAAATTAATCCGCGAGGCGGATCGCATTGCGAAAGGATGCCTCATCCGGCTAGAGAATCAGTTTGCGCCGCCGTGCCATGGCCGGATATGGGACATCAATTACGTCTAAACTAAATCGGCTTTCACTTACAGCAATCTGGATCAGCGCGCCGCACGTCACACCGCGGTCGCGCGCTCGGGATAGAGTGCGCAAAGCCCCTCCTCGCTCGCCGGCGAGATCCCGCGTTCGGTAACCAGTGCGGTAACCAGCCGCGCCGGGGTGACGTCGAAAGCGTAGTTCGCTGCGGGGCTGCTCTCTGGGGTCAGGCCGACGCTGACGATCCGCCCCTCGCTGTCGCGGCCGCTGATGGTCGTGACCTCGTCCGCCGCCCGCTCCTCGATGGGGATCGAGCGAAGGCCGTCGCGGATGGTCCAGTCGATGGTCGGCCCAGGCAGGGCGACGTAGAACGGCACGCCGTTGTCGCGCGCCGCCAGCGCCTTGAGGTAGGTGCCGATCTTGTTGCAGACATCGCCGGCGCGGGTGGTCCGGTCGGTGCCGACGAGGCAGAGGTCGACCAGCCCGCGCTGCATCAGGTGGCCCCCGGCATTGTCGACGATGACCGTGTGCGGCACGCCGTGCTGGCCGAGCTCCCAGGCTGTGAGGCTGGCGCCCTGGTTGCGCGGCCGGGTCTCGTCGGCCCAGACGTGGACCGGGATGCCGGCGTCATGGGCCTTGTAGATCGGCGCCAGCGCGGTGCCCCAGTCGACCGTCGCCAGCCAGCCGGCATTGCAGTGGGTGAGCACGTTGACCCGGCCGGTGCGGGCCTTCGCCTCCCAGGCGGCCTCGATCAGCTTGACGCCGTGGTCGCCGATGGCGGCGTTGATCGCCACGTCCTCGTCGCAGATCTCGCCCGCCCGGCGATAGGCCGCGCCAGCCCGGCGCTCCGGCGGCAACTGGCGGACCACCGTCGTCATCTCGTCAACGGCCCAGCGCAGATTGACCGCCGTCGGCCGGGTGGCGACGAGGGCTGCGCGCGCCGCCCCGATCCCGGCGTCGGAGGGATCGGCGCGCATGGCCAGCGCGAAACCGTACGCCGCCATGGCCCCGATCAGCGGCGCGCCGCGCACGGCCATGGTCCGGATCGCGTCGGCCGCCTCGGCGAGCGGTCAGCCGCAAGGTGGTAAAGGCGTGCGGCAGCCTGCGCTGGTCGATGATCTCCACCGACCGGCCGTCTTCGCCGAGCCAGATCGTCCGGTAGTGACGCTGTCCGACCTTCATGACGCTCCTCATGGACATGCTAAGCCGAGCGCCCGACGCGGCCGGAAAGGCGAAAGCGTGCGGATTGATTTGCGCCGCGCCGCCTGCTTCCGCTAGGCTTTCTTCAAGCGTTCAATCGCTGCATCGGCGCTCAACCCGGGATCCGGAGGGAAAGACCATGATCGAAGGCTATGAAGACCTGCAGAAAGAGCTCTGTCAAATTCTCGGCGGCGACATGACCGCCGAAGACGTGGATGTCGCGGTCGATGCGATGGTCAATGAGGATCATGTCTCTGCCACCGCCGCTCTGGGCGAGCTGAACGCGCTGGCGCAGAGCCCGGAGGGTCGCGACAAGATGCGCTCGATGATCGGCGACTGGATCATGCACGAGCGCGAGCGCAAGGACAAGCCCAAGGAGCAGCAGACCAGGGAGGCGCTCAATCACCTCCTGGCGGCGCTGGGCGCGGACCGGCGGACCCACAGCGAGGCGGTCGGCTCGGAGCGGCGCGGCTGACGCCATTCGGGCAAACGTGCTGAGCGGCGCGACGGCAGTGGCCGGCGCCGCGGACTTTGCCCTTCGGCTCCCCGCCGCGCCCATTGCCTGCACCCTTACAGAAGCAGGAAGCTTAGGCCGATCACCACGCCCGACCAAAGCAGCGCGACGATGCAGTAGCCCATAATGTCGCGGATGCCGAGGCCGGCGATGGCAAGCAGCGGCAGCGCCCAGAAGGGCTGGATCATGTTGGTCCAGGCATCGCCGAAAGCGATGGCCATGGCGGCGCGGGCCGGGGCGACGCCAAGCGCCGCGGCCGCGGGCATGACGATCGGGCCTTGCACCGCCCACTGCCCGCCCCCCGAAGGCACGAAGACGTTGACGACTCCGGCGCTGAGGAAGGCGAACAGCGGGAAGGTCTGGGCGGTCGAGATGTCGACAAACCACTGCGAGATCGACGTCGCCAGGCCTGACTTCACCATCATGCCCATGATCCCGGCATAGAGCGGAAACTGCAGGACGATGCCGCCGGCGCCGCGGATCGCCTGGTTGAGCGCGCGGAGGTAGTTGGCCGGCGTGCGGTGCAAGAGAACGCCCGCGAACAGGAAAATAAAGTTGACGCTGTCGAGCCCGAGGCTGCCGTTGCCGAAGACGAAGTAATTGATCAGGTAGGCAACGCCCATGATGGCGAGCACCACGGAGAGGATGGGGCTATTTTCCAACTTCTCCGCCGGCGTGGTGGCCGGGGCGGTGCTTTCAGTCCGGGCATCCTCGGCGAGCAGGCCTGCATCGATCTCGACGGTCTCGTCCGCCTTCGGCATCATGAGCCGGTTGAGCAGGGGCAGCGTGACGAACAGCACGACCACCGGCACCAGGGTCGACCAGGCGAAGATGGTCTCGCCGAGAGGAATGGCGACGCCGTTCGTCAGTTTCGACAGCGCATCCGTTCCGGGTGCGGCCAGCTTCAGCGGGATCGAACCCGACAGTCCCGCATGCCAGACGAGAAAGCCGCTGTAGGCAGCCGCGACCAGCAGCGGGTAATGGATGCCGCGCACCCGCGCGGCGAGTTCGCGGGCCATGAGCGCGCCGACGATCAGGCCGAAACCCCAGTTGATCCAGCATGCCGCGAGCGCGACCAGCGTCACCAGCATGATCGCCTGACCCGGCGTCCGCGCGACGGCTGCGATGGCATCGAGGATGGCCTTGACCGGCCTGGTCATGGCGAGCACGTGACCGGTGACCAGGATCAGGACCATCTGCATCGAGAACTGGAGCAGACTCCAGAAGCCGTCGCCCCAGAACCCGATCATCTCGATCGGCCCCCTGCCCTCGCCGACGATGCCGGCGATGTAGCAGATCAGGGTGAGAATGATCGCGAAGAGAAAAGCATCCGGGCAGCCAGCGCCGGGCCAGCCCGGAGAAGAAATTGCCGAGCGCGCGAATCATGTTCACCCTCCCTCAATCGCCATTACTTATCCGCCCCGTAAGGGAGGCTTTGTGCGCTACCGCGGCGGCGATACCGTCGGCGCATGCTGCTCATGCTGATCGTGACAGCAACCGGTTGTCGCACGCCAGCGGTTTTTCCGGCCGGCGCGACGCAGCAAGTTCGAGCGGAGCCATTCAAACCTGCCTGATTGACCCCGCTACCGGGCTTGACCCCGACTACGTGTACGGGAGCACAGCGGCCGCATCGCCCATATTTAGTAGGCGCATCCCCTTGACTTCTCAATATCGTGCTAACACCTTCTCGATGTAGTTTTTGGCACCGACACTGAACGCCACGCGAGTTGGCCAGGAGATCGATGTTTTCTATCGACTTGCTTAAGTGGCTCGGCGATCGCAGAGACGGGCTGCTCGTCGTCATAGCCGCGGTCTATGGGCTCGGCTATCTCGTATGGTCATACACTGCGTGGCTAAATGGTCTAGCAGGCTGCTGAAATGGCGCCTGGTTGCCCGGATCTTCGCGGTTGGTGTGGGGTCATTTGCTTGCGCTGATGCTGGCTACCGTCTTTGCTACCGTCGTTTGGCCGGGAGTTTTCGGGCGCTGAGGACACTCCGGACGGAGTCCGGCCGTCAAGCCGGGGCTTTGAGCAGCTTTGGCAGCCGGACGAGATTGTAGGCGGCCATGGCGAAGGTGAACTGCCAGTCGATCTTCGCCAGCCCGCGGTGGCGGGCCTTGCTGAGCCCGGCGATGGTCTTGGCCCAGCCGAAGGCCTCCTCGATGCGCTTGCGGATGCGCAGGCTGACCGTGTAGCCGGGATCGCGCGCCGTCTCGTCGTCGATCGCCGAGCGCCGGCCGCTGAGGTTCTGCGCCACGTGCGCGGTGACGTCGATCTCGCCCAGCTCGGCTATGAAGTCCTGGGCGTCGTACCCCTTGTCGGCGCCCAGCGTGATCGGCTCCGGCCGCCCCGGCGCCTCCGCGTGCGGCGTGATCAGCTCCACGGCGGCCAGCCGCTCGGCGTGGCCCGAGGCGCGGGTGGCGACGGCGCCGACGATCAGCCCGTTGCGGTTCTCCATCAGCGCATGCCCCATGAAGCAGAGCTTCGCCTCCTTGCCGCGGCCCTTGCGGTAGAGCCTGGCATCCGGATCGGTGGCAGACGCATGCGTCTCGTTGCCGCGCTTCTGCCCGCGGAAGTCCTGCTCGCCATTGCGTCCCGCATCCGGCGGCGCTCCGGAGCCGTCCTTGGGGCGGAAGCTCTTGGTGCTGGCCCAGGCCTCCAGCAGCGTGCCGTCCACCGAAAAGTGCTCGCCGGACAAGAGCGTCTTCACCTGCGGCTGCGCCAGCACCCCGGCCAGAAACTTCACCGCCACATCGCCTTCCAGCAGCCGGTCGCGGTTCTTGGTAAAGGTCGTCGCATCCCACACCGGATCGTCGACGCCCAGGCCGACGAACCAGCGGAACAGAAGGTCGAACTCGATCCGCTCCACCAGTTGCCGCTCCGAGCGGATCGAATAGAACGCCTGCAACAAGAGCGCCCGCAGCAGCCGCTCCGGCGGGATCGAACTCGCGGCCATGGGGCGAATACAGCCCGTCGAACTCACCCGAGAGCCCGGCCAGCGTCGCGTTGACAATGCCGCGGATCACCCGCAGCGGATGATCCGCACGGACCCGCTTCTCCAGGTCCACATAGCTGAACAGCCTCCCACGAACCGTGTCGCTCCCGCGCATCCCGACCTCCAATCACCACCAACCCGAGATCAGGAATCACGAACGCGCAAAAACCGCCACCCTTTTCAGCAGCCTGCTAGAGACAGATTCCTGACCCTTGAGTAGCAATATCTTGTAGCAGGACTCATCCGCGAGTAATAATCGAGTTGCGGTTATCGTCGGTACATATTTACCAGAAACTACAGGATTGTTAGGTGCTTCTGCGCATAGGTCCAGACGTATAAACAGATATTGTTTGATACTGATCTGCTTTTAGTATCTATGGCTTGTTGATGCACGGCTTAGCCGTTAGAAGGTTCGCTTAATCGCACGACAAGTGGAAGAGCCAGTCTCCCGTTCTATCTCAAAAGACTGTATTATTGGCACCTCTCGTCTTGCTCACGAGCGGTATGTTACTTGAGAAGAGGATGCGGCGTAGGCATTTTGTGCTATTTATAGGCTATTAATTGCTCAAAGTGCGACGCGGCGTTCAATTTCTTAAGGAATATGACCATGGTGACGCAGGATGTGCGATCCAGCGACACGATGTGCTTATGTAGATATTGTCCGGCTGAGTATGGCATCTTGCTCTTTTAGAGCGCTTTCAATGGCCACAACCGTGTCATCGCAACCATGAATCAGCAAGCCAGTGGATACTATTACGTCTGTTCAAGCAGTATTTGTTGATTATATCTGGAGTGACCATATGCAGTCATGAACGCACCAATAATCTACTAGCAGTTCCGATAACTATATAGCGACGACAACCGCATATACGATTATTGCCCGGGAATAAGTCCTACTAGCAAGACATTGGTGCGGGCGTCGGAAGGCGTCTAGCAGGCTGATGAAAAGGGTGGCGGATTTTGCGCGTTCGTGATTCCTGATCTCGGGTTGGTGGTGATTGGAGGTCGGGATGCGCGGGAGCGACACGGTTCGTGGGAGGCTGTTCAGCTATGTGGACCTGGAGAAGCGGGTCCGTGCGGATCATCCGCTGCGGGTGATCCGCGGCATTGTCAACGCGACGCTGGCCGGGCTCTCGGGTGAGTTCGACGGGCTGTATTCGCCCCATGGCCGCGAGTTCGATCCCGCCGGAGCGGCTGCTGCGGGCGCTCTTGTTGCAGGCGTTCTATTCGATCCGCTCGGAGCGGCAACTGGTGGAGCGGATCGAGTTCGACCTTCTGTTCCGCTGGTTCGTCGGCCTGGGCGTCGACGATCCGGTGTGGGATGCGACGACCTTTACCAAGAACCGCGACCGGCTGCTGGAAGGCGATGTGGCGGTGAAGTTTCTGGCCGGGGTGCTGGCGCAGCCGCAGGTGAAGACGCTCTTGTCCGGCGAGCACTTTTCGGTGGACGGCACGCTGCTGGAGGCCTGGGCCAGCACCAAGAGCTTCCGCCCCAAGGACGGCTCCGGAGCGCCGCCGGATGCGGGACGCAATGGCGAGCA
This sequence comes from uncultured Alphaproteobacteria bacterium, assembly GCA_963789785.1. Lineage (GTDB taxonomy): Bacteria > Pseudomonadota > Alphaproteobacteria > Rhodospirillales > Defluviicoccaceae > JAEULH01. The sequence goes on from CAWBNC010000034.1 coordinate 25,638, forward strand.
GGACTTCCGCGGGCAGAAGCGCGGCAACGAGACGCATGCGTCTGCCACCGATCCGGATGCCAGGCTCTACCGCAAGGGCCGCGGCAAGGAGGCGAAGCTCTGCTTCATGGGGCATGCGCTGATGGAGAACCGCAACGGGCTGATCGTCGGCGCCGTCGCCACCCGCGCCTCGGGCCACGCCGAGCGGCTGGCCGCCGTGGAGCTGATCACGCCGCACGCGGAGGCGCCGGGGCGGCCGGAGCCGATCACGCTGGGCGCCGACAAGGGGTACGACGCCCAGGACTTCATAGCCGAGCTGGGCGAGATCGACGTCACCGCGCACGTGGCGCAGAACCTCAGCGGCCGGCGCTCGGCGATCGACGACGAGACGGCGCGCGATCCCGGCTACACGGTCAGCCTGCGCATCCGCAAGCGCATCGAGGAGGCCTTCGGCTGGGCCAAGACCATCGCCGGGCTCAGCAAGGCCCGCCACCGCGGGCTGGCGAAGATCGACTGGCAGTTCACCTTCGCCATGGCCGCCTACAATCTCGTCCGGCTGCCAAAGCTGCTCAAAGCCCCGGCTTGACGGCCGGACTCCGTCCGGAGTGTCCTCAGCGCCCGAAAACTCCCGGCCAAACGACGGTAGCAACGACGGTAGCCAGCATCAGCGCAAGCAAATGACCCCACACCAACCGCGAAGATCCGGGCAACCAGGCGCCATTTCAGCAGCCTGCTAGTGGTCCGATCCTGACGCTTAGTATCAAGCGTCAGGTCGAACAGCCCACCATGGCACCGGTCCGTGCCGTCGCCATGCAGGGCGGGTGACCTGAGGCCGTCGTGCGCGCAGACAGCGCCCTACTCGGCGGATACGCCCGCCTGCTCGACCAGCTTGCGGCAGTTGCTGTCGGCGTCGGATCCGGTATCGAACGGCGGCAGCAGGCCGGCGATCGGGGTGAGGATGGCGTTGATGACCTTGTCGGCGGTGGTCTCGACCCCGATCCCGACCGGGTCGGTGAAGATCTCCGGCGCCGAAAATGTGCCCTCAATCCCGATGGGCGAGCGCAGGCTGAGCAGGCTGAAGTCCTTCGGGTAGGGCACGACCTTGAGGTCGAGCGTCTCGGCGCCGAGGCCGACCGTGCCGTCCGCCTTGATGACGGTGTCGGCAGTGTCGATGACGAAGGTCTTGAGATCGACCACGCCGTCCTTGACCGGGAGGTTGCCCAGCGCGCAGCGGATCGGCACGGGCGCATCCTCGTCGCCCTCGCTCACGACCAGTCCCAGCGACTCGGCGATGTCGAGCCCGAGCAGCTCCAGCAGCAGGCCGCTGAGCTGGCCGTTGTCTACCGTGAAGACGATCTCGCCGTTGGCGGTGCCGGCCATACTGGCGATGGAGTTGCCCTTCATGCCGAGATTGGCGCGGCCGCCGAGCCGGCCGGTGATCGGTACGGAGGCGACCGGCACGTCGCCGACCCGACGCTCGAGATTCAGCCGGTGCACCTCCGCTTTCACATCGGTCTTCACCGGCGATGCGTTCGAATAGACGGAGACGTAGGTGACCATGTCCGCGTCGCCGCGCGTTCCATGCAACGGCGAAAACTGGAACGTGCCGTCGTCCGTTGTCGCCGTTCCCGACAGCATGTCGAAGTACAAGCCGAATCCGTGGAACTGGCCGAGGTCGAAGTCGACGTTGGCGTCGGCCGCCCGGAAAGCCGGCAGCGGCCAGAACGAGCTCTCAGGCAGCACGCCGGCGGATTCCTTCTTCGCCTGTGGCTTCGGCGAGCAGAAATAGGATGTCAGATCATCGAACCAGAACTGGCTTGCGCGAATGCGGCCCTCTACCCGCGGCCGCGGCCCGGCCATGGTCAGCGTCAGCTTGCCGTCCGTGATCTCGCTCTTGTCGAGGCTGGCGTCGAGATCGGCCAGCGTAAAACGCGTCGTCCCCTGCTCGCCGGTCTCGCTCGTGAGATGGCCGGCCAGATGCAGCGCCGGGGTCGGCTGCACGAACGTCTTGCCGATGGGGTAGATGGACGGGATCTCGTCGGCGTCGACCTCGACCTTGAGGTCCAGGCCCTCCAGCTTCGCCGGCTCGGCTATGCTGCCCGCCACGTTTGCGCTCAGGGCGCCGACCGCTGCCTTCAGGTCGACCGGAAACGCCTTGCCGCCCTGGCCGGTCAGCGTCTGCCAGGATCCGCCGCTGGCGTCGATCTTCAGCGCCGCGCCGTCATAGGTTCCGTCGGCGGCGAGCTTGATCGGCTCGCCCTCGGGCGCGGCGAACGACGCCTTGGCCAGCTCGAGTTCGGTCTCGACTCCGGTCTGGGCGTTTCGGTAGATCACGGTCGTGTCGGTGAGCGACGCATCGCGGACGAGCGGCAGACTGGCGAGGCTGAAGGGCTTGCTCTGTTTGCCCTTGTCCTTGCGGCAGCGGAAGGTTGCTCTCGCCGTCCTTGTTGACCGCATAAATGATTTTTGCGTCGGAGATCTCGACCAGCGGGACGACGATCCGGCCCGTCACCAGGGCCGCCGGCTCGACCCGGACCTTCAGCGCGCCCGCCGTCAGCATGTCGGGCGCGTCGCCCCAGTCGGCGTTGGCGAGACTGACGTCTTTCGCGCGAACCTCGAGAACGTCCCAGCCGAGATCGACGTCGATGTTGCCCACCGAGAAGTCCCGCCCGGTGTAGGCCTGTATCGCCTTCCCGATGAACGACGTGAGCTCGCCCTGCGTGATCGCGGCCAGAGCATCGCTCGCATCGACACCCCCGCCTTCGCCGGCGGGCTTCTCCGCTTGCGCCGCGCCACCGGTCGGCGCCGCGCGCGATTGGATCGCCGCCTCGGCGACCACAAATGCCGCGACCGCAAGCCCGAATGCGACGGTGACGACAGCCAGCGGCACGGCCGCGATCAGACCTATGCCCGTGCGCAACCGGGTGCTACGTCGCTCGTGCCTGGTCCAGGCCGGATGCATCTGCCTCTCCGCTGCCGTTGGATGCCGGAGCCGGTTGGCTCATGAGGGCAACGGGAGGGGACGCGCGCGGTTCCCGACTAAGTGGCTGGCTGCGTCAGCCGTCGGCCCGTCTGCTGTTGCCGGCGACGATACCGGTCGGGCGGCGGAGATGAACGGAGGCTCAGGCGCGCAGGGCGCCGCCGGTCGCGGCCGCAACGGCCTCGACGATCCGCGCTGCGACGGCATCGATTTCCGTGTCGGTCAGGGTTCGCTCCTGCGGCTGAAGCACGACCGTGATCGCCAGCGACTTCATGCCCGCATCGAGGCTGCCGCCGGCAAACAGGTCGAACACGCGCACGTCTCTGATCAGCGCCTTGTCCGCCGCCCGCGCCGCCCGGACCACGGCCTCGGCCGTCACGGGATCGTCAAGAACGAACGCGAAATCGCGCTCGACCGGCTGCAGTGCCGACAGCTTGAGCGGCGGGCGAGCCTTGCCTCCCTGCGTCTTCGCCCTGGGCAGGGCAGCGAAGAACACCTCGAAGGCTACCACTGGCGGGCGGGCGCCCAGTGCGCGAAGCACCTTCGGGTGAATCTCGCCGAAGGCCGCGAGTGCGGCTTTCGGGCCGAGGCGGATGACTCCCGAACGTCCGGGGTGGTACCAGGCGGGCGCCTGATCGGCAGTGACGCTGACCTTGTCGAGCGGGACGCCGAGAGCATCGAGAACGCCAAGCGCGTCGGCCTTGGCGTCGAAGGCATCAACTGGCCGGACGGCGGCGGCCCAGTGGCGCGGACCGGCGCGGCCGCCGCGAACACCGGCGGCGACTGTCGCCTGCGCGTCCGCATTGGCGCCCGCGTAACAGGGCCCGACTTCGAACAGCGCCCCGTCGCTCTGGCCGCGATCGTCGTTGCGGCGGAGCGCGTCGATCAGGTTCGGCAGGAGCGACGGCCGCATGACCGCAAGATCGGTGCTGATGGGGTTGACCAGGCGCAGGTCCGCCTCGCCGCCGCCGAACAGCGCCGCCCGCTCCGCCGCGAGGAACGAATAGGTCACCGCCTCCATCAGGCCCCGGGCGGCGAGCAGCCGGCGGACCTGGGCGATCCGGCGCTGGTCGGCGTTCAACGCCGGACGCGGCAATGCCGCGACAGGCGGCAGCGTCAGCGTCGGGATCCGCTCGTAGCCGTGGATGCGGACGACCTCCTCGACGAGGCAGGCCTCGCCGTCGATGTCGTTGCGCCAACTGGGGACGCGCACCGACAAGGGCGCGTCGCCCTCTTCATCGCCATCGGCCACGAACCCGAGGTCGTCGAGAATTCGAACGGACTCGGCCGGAGCGACATCGACGCCGGCCAAGGCCTTGACCCGAGCGGGGCGAAAACGAACCGCTGGTGGCGCTGAGGGCGGCGCGCCGGCAATGACCAGCGCCGACGGCTCGCCGCCGCACAGCTCCAGCACCATCCGCGTCGCGATCTCCATACCCGGCTCCAGGAACGCCGGGTCGATCCCGCGCTCGAAGCGGTAGCGGGCGTCGGAGTGCAGGTTGAGCTTGCGCCCCGTCGCCGCGGTGCGCAGCGGATCGAACAGCGCCGATTCGATGAACACGTTGGTGGTCGCCGCGGTGCAGCCGGTCCTCAAGCCTCCCATGACCCCGCCCAGCGCCTCGACTCCGGCGTCATCGGCGATCACCGTCATCGCCGCATCGAGGTCGACGGTCCGCTCGGCCAGCGTCGCCAGCGTCTCGCCCGGCCGCGACAGCCGCACCTGCAGATCGCCCCGAATGCGATCGGCATCGAATACGTGCAGCGGCCGGCACAGATCCAGGGTCATGTAGTTGGTGATGTCGACCAGCGCCGAGATCGGCCGCAGCCCGACAGCGCGCAGCCGGTCCTGAAGCCAGGCGGGGCTGGGGCCGTTGCGAACGCCGCGGATCAGCCGGCCGACGAAGAACGGGCAGGCATTGGCGGCTTCCGCCGGCAGATCGAGGACGACCGCGATCGGGCTGACGAACGAACCGGTGACCGGTGCTCGCATCCAGCGGCTTCAGCCGGCCGACGCCGGCGGCGGCGAGGTCGCGGGCCAGACCGCGCACGCCGAGGCAGTCGCCCCGGTTCGGCGTGATGGCGACGTCGATCAGCGGGTCGGCGAGCCCCAAAGCCTCGGCAGCCGGCGCGCCGGCCGTCGCGTCCGCCGGCCAGCTCGATGATCCCCTCGTGCTCGTCCGACAGGCCGATTTCGCGCTCGGAAAGAAGCATGCCGGCGCTGTCGACGCCCCGGATCGCGGCCGCCTTCAGGGTGACGCCGAGGCCGGGAATGCGGGCGCCCGGCGCGGCGAAGACGCCCTTCAGCCCGGTGCGGGCGTTGGGCGCGCCGCAAACGACCTGGACTTGGCCGCGTCCGGTCTCGACGGTGCAGACTCGCAGCTTGTCGGCATTGGGGTGAGGCTCGGCCGCGAGAACCTCGGCGACGACGAAACCGGCGAGCGCCGCGCCGCGGTCGACGACGGCCTCCACTTCATGGCCGATCATGGTCAAGCGTTCGGCGATGACGCCCACCGCCGCGTCGGTTTCGAGGTGGTCCCTGAGCCAGCCGAGGGTGAGTTTCACGGCGTCGCCCCAGCCACCAGCGACGGCACGTCTAGCGCCGCGAAGCCGTAGTGGCGCAGCCAGCGCAGATCGGACTCGAAGAAGGTGCGCAGATCCGGGATCCCGTACTTCAGCATGGCGATCCGCTCCAGCCCCATACCGAAGGCGAAGCCCTGGTAGCGGCCGGGATCGATCCCGCAGTTCGCCAGCACCCGCGGGTGGACCATGCCGCTGCCGAGAATCTCGAGCCAGTCGTCGCCATGACCGATGCGGAAACCGCCGCCGGCGCGGGTGCAGCCGATATCGACTTCGGCCGACGGCTCGGTGAAGGGAAAATAGCTGGCGCGGAATCGGACCGGCAGATCTTCGATCCCGAAGTAGGCCCGGCAGAACTCGATCAGGCAGCCCTTAAGGTGGCCCATGTGCGTAGACTCGTCGACCACCAGCCCCTCGACCTGGTGGAACATCGGCGAATGCGTCGCGTCGGAGTCACAGCGGTAGGTTCGCCCGGGAGCGATGATCCGCAACGGCGGCTGGCTTTCCAGCATCGTGCGGATCTGCACCGGCGAGGTATGGGTGCGCAGCACCCGACGCGGACCTTCGGCCTCACCCGGAAGATAGAAAGTATCCATCTCCTGACGCGCCGGATGCTCCGGCGGGATGTTCAGTGCGGAGAAATTGTGCCAGTCGTCCTCGATGTCGGGGCCTTCGGCGACAACGAAACCCATCTCGCCGAAAATCGCGATAACTTCGTCGATGGTCTGGCTGATGGGGTGTACTGCCCCGCGTCGTTCGGGGCGGACCGGAAGGGTCACGTCAACGCGCTCGTCCATCAGCCGCACATCGAGCGCCGCATCCATAAGCGCGGTCCTGCGGCTCTCGATGGCCGCAGCAACGTCGGACTTGATTGCGTTAAGCGCCGCGCCGGTGCTCCGCCTCGCTTCGGGGTCCATCGACCCGAGGCTGCGCATCAACTGGGTGAGGCGGCCCTTCTTGCCGAGCTCGGCGATCCGCAGGCTCTCGAGCGCCGCGGCGCTGTCGGCAGCCGTGATCGCCGCCAGCAGGGAGTCGCGCACGGCGTCCAGTTCTATCTCGTGCAAGGTTGTGCATGGATCCATCGCTGTGTGCGGCACTGCCCTCCGACCGCACATTGTCGACGGCGCCGGCCGGCGGATCAGGCCGCCGCCAGCGCTCCTTGCGCATGATCGACGAGCGCCTTGAAAGCGTCGGGCTCACGCACCGCGAGATCTGCCAGGATCTTGCGATCGAGATCGACTCCAGCCCTCGTCAGGCCGTTCATAAACTGGCCGTAGGTCAGGCCGTTTTCGCGGGCAGCGGCGTTGATCCGCTGAATCCACAGCCTGCGGAACGAGCGTTTCCGGTTGCGGCGGTCGCGATACGCATATTGCAGGCCCTTCTCGACCCGCTCGATGGCTATGCGAAACGTCTTGCTGCTGCGCCCGCGGTAACCTTTGGCCCGGTCCAGGACCTTCTTGTGGCGGGCGTGGGTCGTCACACCCCGCTTGACACGCGCCATGCTACTGAATCCTTAAGATGAGGCAGGCAGGACTTGAGGATACGGGCGTCGGCCTTGCTCAGAACAAAGGTACCGCGCGCCTTCCGCTTCATCTTCTGCGAGCGCTTGCGCAGGTTATGCTGCTTGTAGGCGACGTTCGCACGGAGCTTGCCCGTCGCCGTGAGGCGGAAGCGCTTCTTCGCCGCCGATTTGGTCTTCAGCTTGGGCATTTCGCCGTCCTTCGCCGGAGTGATGTGCCGCCGGCGCCGGCCCCATCGGTGAGGCCCGCTCTAGCGGCGTAGGACATAGTAAACCCACGCTCGGCCAGCGACCGAGACGAGCCCCGGCTTATACGTCCGGCCGCCTCGGATTGCAAGCGCACCGCGGCAGTCGCTGTTTTTGCACGCGAACCGCGCATCCGCGCATTTTATGCGTGTATTTCTTACACTAATGTGACAATATCCGAGTGTAAGTAGGTGCAAGCAAGGTCGCGGAAGCGTGCCGTATGAGGCGTGAATATCAACGGACATTCAGCGCCGCTTGATGAGTGGTTGTCAAACTATGTCCACGGGAGCTCACGTGATGAATGCTACAGGGTCGTCGTTCAACCTTATGGACGCTTCGCAGGTTCGCCGTATTGCAATCTTTTTCTTTGCCGCAGATCTCTTTTTACTGTGTGCGTATCTTGTTTTCTTTCTCCACGGTAACCCAGTTGGGAACGACAGTCCGGGCCTGTTCGACCTGGATCTGGAAGGAAACCTTCCGTCCTGGTACTCGTCGATGAAGCTGCTGTCGGTCGGGTTGTGCGCCTTCTTCTATGGGCGGCTCATCTACCTGAGCGACCGGCTGGCGGGCGCCCTGATCCTGATCTGCGCCGTGGTCTTCGCCTATCTGTCCATGGACGAAGGGTCGGCAATTCATGAACGGATCGGCGATAAGCTGGATCTGCTGCTGACGGGCGGCGTCGGCGCTGCCGGCACCGCCTTCAAAATCACCGGAACGTGGATGTTGTTTCTCGCCCCGCCGTTGTTCGCGGCGCTGATCGCGGGGGTGATCTTCCTGCGCAAGCGGCTCTCCATTCCCACGGGCGTGTTCGTCAAGGCCGTTCTTGGCATCGTCATCTTCATCGTGTCCGCCGGGCCGGAAGACATTATTCTGAACTACGTGTCCGGCGCCGGCGCGACGTTCCAGGTCGCCGTGGAGGAATACGGCGAGATGATGGGCGTAACCCTGATCCTGTGGGCGGTGATGACCTTGCTCGCGCGCCAGAACGCGGCCGTCGTCAGCGGCGCCGCAGCACCGGCCAGAGAGCCGGCACACGCGGTCGCGTCATCGCCGCGTCGCGGGGGCCGTCCGGCATTCCACCCCGCCCCGGCTCGCAGGCAGTCGACTTAGCGGCCCGCTGCCGACGGATGCAGTCCATCCGTCGGCTGAAGCCAACCACGCAATCTTGTCCGGGCACAGGCTGCACTAGGGGTCTGATCCTGACGCTTGAATCCGCAAGCGTCAGGCAAATCAGCCCACCGTCTTAATGCTCTGGTGGTTCGAATTCAGCTGACGAATGGGTATCATCCGTCAGCATCGAACCACTAGCGCGGCGAGATGACCATCACCATCTGCCGCCCTTCGATCTTGGGATGCTGCTCGACCTTGGCGCGTTCGTCGAGTTCGTCGCGGACGCGGTGGAGGACTTTTATCCCCAGATCCTGATGGACCATTTCCCGGCCGCGGAAGCGGATTGTCACCTTGATCTTGTCGCCGTCATCAAGGAAGCGGTTCATGTTGCGGAGCTTGACCTGGTAATCGTGCTCGTCGATCCCCGGCCGCATCTTAATTTCCTTGACCTCGATGATCTTCTGTTTCTTGCGCGCCTCGCTGCGTTTCTTCTGGGCTTCGTATTTGAACTTGCCGTAGTCGAGGATCTTGCACACCGGCGGATCGGCGGCAGGCGCCACCTCGACCAGATCGAGGCCGGCAACCTCGGCAGCGCGAAGCGCCTCGTTGAGAGGCAGGACGCCGAGCTGACCGCCATCCGGATCGACCACCCGAACCATGGCGACGTTGATCTCGTCGTTGACGCGCGGTCCCTCACGACTTGGCGGTTGGGAAAAAGGTGCTCTCGCTATCGACGGAACTCCTGGTTGCGGACCCGGCCCATGCCGACCGTCAGCCCTGTTGATGATGCAATGGATTCAGACACGCTTGCACCCACCACGGTCGCGAACGGCGCGAACGCGTCCCGAGGCGGCGGCACCGTGCCGACCGGAGGCCTGAGCCCGCGGATCATGAATAGGAAGGCCGCAGCGGGTGCATTTCCGGCGGCGAGCCGACAGAAGATGAACACGCCCGCGGCTTCATCGCGGCGAACATTGCCGCCGGAGCGCTTCGCCCTCAGCATACGCGGACGAGGGCGCGCGGACGCCCGGACGACCGCCGCCACGCCAACGTGCGACGTTGACCGATTACGCAGATTTCGAACAAAAGCACCCTCGCGAACGCACTCTTTTACGGCGTCCTTCTTGATTGGGTTTCGCCGCAGACCTTACCCTTTGGCAAGCGGACTCGCCGCTTCCTCCGCCAGTCTAGTCACCGCCGTATCAAGAGCAAGGATTTCCTGACTTTTCCCACCGAGACGGCGGATCGCCACGGTCCGTTCGGCCTGCTCGCGACCACCGACGACGACGAGCAGCGGGACTTTCGCCAGGCTGTGTTCGCGGACCTTGTAGCCGATCTTCTCGTTGCGCGTGTCGGCCCGGCAGCGCAACCCCGCGGCTGCCAGCGTGTCGCGAACGCTCCGCGCATAGGCGTCGGCCTCGTTGGTGATCGTGGCAACGACCGCCTGGACCGGCGCCAGCCACAGCGGCAGACGACCGGCATGGTGCTCGATCAGGATCCCGACGAAGCGCTCGAACGAACCGAGGATGGCGCGGTGCAGCATCACCGGCCGATGTTTATCGCCATCCTCGCCGACGTAGCTGGCCTCGAGCCGCTCGGGCAGGACGAAGTCGACCTGGAGGGTGCCGAGCTGCCACTCCCGGCCGATGGCGTCGCGCAGGACGAACTCGAGCTTCGGTCCGTAGAAAGCGCCTTCTCCCGGGTTGAGTACGGTTTCCAGCCCCGCCGCCGCGGTCGCCGCCTGCAACGCTTCTTCGGCCTTGTCCCAGGTCGCGTCGGCGCCTGCCCGCTTTTCGGGCCGATCGGAGAACTTGACGGTGATGTCGCTGAACCCGAGGTCGGCGTAGACCAGACGCAGCAGGTCGCAGAAGGTTCTGGTTTCCTCGGTAATCTGGTCTTCGGTGCAGAAGATGTGCGCATCGTCCTGAACGAAGGCGCGCACCCGCATCAGCCCGTGCAGTGCGCCGGACGGCTCGTTGCGCTGGCAGGAGCCGAACTCGGCCATGCGCAGCGGCAGATCGCGGTAGCTCTTGATCCCCTGGCGGAAAATCTGGACGTGGCCGGGACAGTTCATCGGCTTGAGCGCCAGCACCTTTTCTTCCGCCTCGACGGTGAACATGTGCTCGCGGAACTTCTCCCAGTGCCCCGATCGCTCCCAAAGCGAGCGATCGAGAAGCTGCGGGGTGTTGACCTCGACGTAGCCCGCCTGCTCGAGCCTTGCGCGCATGTAGCCCTGCAGGATCCGGTACAGCGTCCAGCCGTCGGGATGCCAGAAGACCGCGCCGGCCGCCTCTTCCTGGAAATGATAAAGTCCCATTTCCCGGCCGAGGCGCCGATGATCACGCCGTTCGGCCTCTTCGAGCATATGCAGATAGGCATCGAGCTGTTCGGCGTTGGCCCAGGCCGTGCCGTAGATCCGCTGCAGCATCTCGTTGCGAGAGTTGCCGCGCCAGTAGGCGCCAGCCAGCTTGGTGAGCTTGAACGCCTTGCCGAGCCGGCCGGTGGAGGGCAGATGCGGCCCGCGGCAGAGGTCGAGCCATTCGCCCTGGCGATAGATGCTGACCGCCTCGCCTGCGGGAATCGCGGCGATAAGCTGCGCCTTGTAGTGCTCGCCGATGGACTCGAAATGCGCGACCGCCGCGTCCCGGTCCCACACCTCGCGAACGATCGGCTCGTTGCGGTCGACGATCTCGCGCATCCGCGCCTCGATCCGCTCAAGATCCTCGGGCGTGAATGCCTCGGCGCGGGCAAAGTCATAATAGAAGCCGTTTTCGATCGCCGGGCCGATGGTCACCTGGGTGCCGGGATAGAGCTCCTGAACCGCCTCGGCCATGACATGGGCCGCATCATGGCGCAGCAGCTCCAAGTGCGTCGCGATCCTTCCCCGTCAGCACGGCAACGCCGCGTCGCGGTCGATGACGGCGGCAAGATCGCGCAGTTCGCCGTCGACGCGGACGGCGAGCGCCGCCTTGGCGAGACCTGGGCCAATGTCGGCTGCAATCTCGGCGCCGCTGCGCGGGCGGTCATAGCTGCGCACGCTCCCGTCAGGCAGCGTTATGCGCACGCAGGCAAGGGCTTGATGATCGCGGTCATTCACCGGCTTTCGCTCATCCTCGGCCAGGGGTGGAAGCGCGGGTGCAATCTAGGAGGGTGCGGCGGCAAGTCAAGGGCCCGGGAGTGCAGCGTGACTGCGGCGATATACCGGGACGCGGGAACCTCGGCGGGCAGGAAGACAGGATCAAAAGCGGAAACCGGCGACGACCTTGGCGATGTACTCGGACTGCCAGCCTGTCGGGTCCTCGGCAAAGTGGCTTTCCAGCCGGCCGAGGGCGAAGACGTCCTCGCCCCAGTCGGCGAACGTATCCTCGCCGAGCAGTTCGACCGCATCGAGTTCGGCGGCCAGCCCCCAGCGCAGTGCCGGGGCGTAGGTGTAGGTCGCGGTGCGGCCATAGGCAACGGAGCCTTCCAGACGCTGACCGAACAGCGCCGCGGCCAGGGCGCCGCCGTAGTCCATCGCCGCGTCCCCATCCACGGTGTCTGCGACGTCTTGCCGCTCCGAATAGAGGCGCCCGAACAGGCGGACGCCGCCGGCGTCGATATCGAGCGAGAGACCGAGGCGCTGCGACGGCAGGAGACCCGAATTCTCAAGCGCGCTTGTGTCGGCCATCCGCCCGCTGACGTCGATCCCGGCGGATGTCACGTCTTCACGCCACAGCATGTTAATGCCCCAGCCCGCCGTCGCATTGTGCAGCCGGTTCGACGCGAAGCCGTCGTCATAGTCCTCAAGGTCGGTGCGGACGCTGCCGCGTAAGGTGATAAAGTTTGGAACGAACACGCCGCCGACGGGCGCTTCGAGCGAGACCCGCCCGGTGTACTCGTCATAATGCCGGGTCGCCTGCCGCTCATTCTCGTTTAGATTGTCACGGCCCCGCCGGTAATCCAACCGCACACCGACGATATCGGAGCGCACGCCGGCGCCCAGATTCCAAGCTCGCGCGTCCGGCGATAGCTCCGTACCCGAGCCGGCGGCAAAGCCCGCGTCGGCCTCGGCATAGCTCAGGCTGGCAAACACCTCGCCGTCCTCGCCGAAGCGGAGCGGCGCGACCTCGACTTCGTGCTGCTGCGCCATTGGTGCGGTACCCTCGTCGGTCGGCGCATCCATTCCCAGCGACGACTTGACCTTGACCCGATCGTCGAGACCGCTCAGCCAGAAGGACGACCCCGTCACGTTGCGCGTCGTCCGCTGGCCGTCGTACGGCGAAGCCGGCGTCTCCGCCGCATACATGTTCAACGCGGTGCCGGCCCTGACCGGGCCGCCGTCCGGAGCCTCGACTTCGGCATCGAAAAAATGTTCGGCGGCGAAAGGATCGCCGTCCAGCCGCCGCCACGGGTTCCAGTCCTCAGTACGGGCATAGGACAGCCGGGCGCGGCTTTCGCTGCCGCCCACACCGACCTGCTCGCCGCAGCCGGCATAGCCCCCGTGCACCGCCGGGTTCCTGCCGCCAAGCGACAGCGCGCCGGCGGTCCGCTCGACCGAAAGCGAGTTCGGGATGAGGTGTGCGCTTGCCTTCGCCGCCACCCGACGGTCGCCGAGGCAGCCGGAGGCGGACATCGGGCTCCAGCAACCGCGAGCCGGCGTCGAGATCCTCGATACACAACGACGACTGGCCGCGCGCCGCTTGCGGAACGGCACCCACCAGGGCCAGCGCGACGACGGCCCATGTTCCCCTGTGCACCCTGCTTCACGCCCCTCAAGTACCTCGAAACGACAGATACCCGCAGGGCGCCTTTTTCTTTTACCGTACGCAAAATCGCGGTCGGCGTCCAGATGAGGATAACCCATGGTGCATGCTGCACAGCCAATTTCTCTGCATGCGTGTCATAAATGCGACCAGCTCGCGCCGCTGCAACGGCTATGGTACCGGCCGCGCCTCCGGTGCTACGGTCCGCGGCGGCATCGGTAGGCTACCGGCATCCATGGGCATCGGAGCGCGACATGAACGAGGACGACATCGCGCCGCCGCGCCAGCTTGTACGTGAGGACGGAGCGACCGTCGCCTACCACCGTACCGCTGGCGCCAGCCCCGGCGTTGTCTTTCTCACCGGTTACATGTCCGACATGACCGGCGGCAAGGCGACCCGGATCGAGGCCTTTTGCCGGGACCGCGGCCGAGCCTTCGTCCGCTTCGACTACCTCGGCCATGGCGCCTCGTCGGGGCGGTTCGTCGACGGCACGATCGGCCGCTGGGCTGAAGACGCGGTCGCCGTGCTCGACGCTCTGACCGACGGCCCGCAGATCCTCGTCGGGTCAAGCCTCGGCGGCTGGATCATGCTGCTTGCGGCGCTGCGCCGCCCGGAGCGCATCGCCGGGCTGGTCGGCACCGCCGCCGCGCCCGATTTCACCGAAGACCTGATCATCCCCTCGCTCAGCGCCGAGCAGCGCGCGCAGCTCGACATCGACGGCGTCGTACCGGTCTACAGCCCGTACGACCCCGAGCCGACGCCGGTGACCCGGCGGATCCTTGAGGACGGCCGCGATCATCTGGTGCTGCGCGAGGAGATCGCCATCGACTGCCCCGTACGCCTGATCCACGGCATGCAGGATCCGGACGTGCCATGGCAGACGGCGCTGCGCCTAGCCGACCGGCTCCGCTCGCCGGATGTCGAAGTCCAGCTGGTCAAGGCTGGCGACCACCGCCTATCCGAGGCGCGCGACCTGGACCGGCTGTGCGCCACGCTCGAAGCCCTTCTCAGGCAGCTGGAGGGCGGTGTTTTAACCAGCTGAGGCCTCATCATCCTTGCCTTTGCCCCCGCTCTGCGCCTTGGCGCCGCCGCGGCCGAAGGCGTCGATAAATTCGAGCGGCAGCGGGAACAGGATCAGCGAGGTCCGGTCGCTGGCCAAAGACTGCATCGTCGTCAGATAGCGGAGCTGGATGGCCTGGGGCTGCGAAGACAGGATCTGGGCGGCCTCGCGGAAGCGCTCGGATGCCTGCAGCTCGCCCTCGGCGTCGATGACCTTGGCCCGTCGCCCGCGCTCGGCTTCCGCCTGACGGGCGATGGCGCGGATCATGCTTTCGTCGAGATCGACCCGCTTGAGCTCGACGTTGGCGACCTTGATCCCCCAGGCCTCGGTCTGAACGTCGAGAATGCGGGCGATGTCGGCGTTCAGCTTGTCGCGCTCGGCCAGCATTTCGTCGAGGTCGTGCTGACCGAGAACCGAACGCAGCGTCGTCTGGGCGAGCTGGCTGGTCGCGGCCTCGTAGTTCTCGACCTGGATCACCGCCTTCTCCGCGCCGATCACCCGGTAGTAGACGACGGCATTGACCCGCACCGAGACGTTGTCGCGGGAGATGACGTCCTGCTGCGGCACGTCGAGAACGCGGGTGCGCAGGTCCATCCGGACCATCTGCTGGATGACCGGAAAGATCAGGATCAGGCCCGGTCCCTTCACCTTCCAGAAGCGGCCGAGCATGAAGACGACCCCGCGTTCGTACTCGCGCAGGATCTTGATCGAGGAGATCAGGATGAAGACGAGGATGAAGAGCGGAACGATCCAGGCCTGGCTGAGAATGGTCGACATCACTGCGCCTCCTTCTGTTTTCTGGCCGGTTCGACCACGACGGTCAGGCCGTCGAGTTCGACCACCCGGATCTGCTGGCCGGGGCTGAGCGCTTTGCGCGCCCGCGCGCTCCAGACTTCGCCGTGAACGCGCACCGTGCCGTCATGGCGGTCCCAGGTAAGCACCGTCCCCGTGATGCCGATCATGCCTTCCTCGCCGGAGACGACGGCGCGACGGCGCGCCCGCACGGCGACGGCGAGCAGGATCGTGAACAGGCCGCCGCTGACAAGAGCGACGCCGGCGATCAGCTCCCAGGCAACGGTAAAGCCCGGAACATCCTCTTTCATCAGCATGATCGAGCCGACGACAAGCGCAACGATGCCGCCGAACCCAAGGGCGCCGAAGGAGGGGACGAAGGCTTCGGCGACCAGCATCGCCACGCCGAGCAGGGCCAGCGCGACGCCGGCGTAGTTAACCGGCAGGGCCTGGAAGGCATAGAGCGCGAGCAGCAGGCAGATCGCGCCGACCACGCCGGGGGCGACCATCCCGGGGCTGAAGAACTCGAACAGCAGCCCGTAGATGCCGATCAGCATCAGGATGTAGGCGACGTTCGGATTGGTGATGACGCCGAGAAGCTCGGTGCGCCAGTCCGGCTCGACCGTGACCACGCTCGCGCCGGCGGTTTGCAGACGCACCTCCCGGCCCTCGACGCTGACCGTGCGGCCGTCTATTTTGTCGAGGAGATCCGGTACGTTGGCGGCGATGAGGTCGATAACGTTAAGCTTGAGCGCCTCTTCGGCGGAGAGGCTCGCCGCCTCGCGCACCGCCTTTTCGGCCCAGTCGACGTTGCGCCCGCGCATCTGCGCCAGACTGCGGATATAAGCGATCGCGTCGCTGCGCGTCTTGTCGCCGATATCGGGCGGCTTTATCGGCTTGCTTGCCTGTTTCGCGCCCTCCTCGGCCTTGTCGCCGCCACCGGCTTTTTTCTCTCCCGGCTGCGGCTGATCGTCGCCGCCGGATGGGGCGCCGCCGCCGATCTGCAACGGCGTGGCAGCGCCGAGATTGGTCCCGGGTGCCATTGCCGCGACGTGGCTGGCGTAGGTGATGTAGGTTCCGGCGCTGGCGGCGCGCGCCCCGCTCGGCGCGACGAACGCGACTACAGGCAGCGGCGAGGCGAGGATGGCGCGGATGATCTCGCGCATGGCGCTGTCAAGCCCGCCCGGCGTATCGATCCTAAGGACGACGAGCCGGGCGCCACCTTCGGCTGCTTTCTTCAGGCCGCGGACGACGTAGTCGCTGGTCGCCGGTCCGATCGGCCCTTCGATCGACAGGACGATCACGGCCCCTGACGCCTGCGTCTCATCGCCACCGGCCAGGGCGAGCGCGGCGGGGAGCGCCAGCAGGACAAAGACCAGCGCCGGCAGGCGCCAGCGCAACAGAGCTGCAGCCATCCGTCATCCTCGCGACGCGCGCACCCGCGTTGTCAAGCCGCCTGAAGCACGCCGGCGCACCAGGTGCGAACCGCCCTCCGATTAACCTTCGACGCATAATCGCACAAGCCAGCGTACGCCGACACCATCTCGCCAAGGATCGAAGCTGGCGTCGCCGGAGCCAGCGCAAGGGCGCCCTCGCTGTCGCCTGCGCCCGTGCTGACGGTCATGCGCGCCTTGCGGGCGAGGCTGCGCATCTGACGGTTTTCGGCCAGACAGTAGACGACGGCCGACCGGACGCCGCGATTGCGGGTAAAATCAACGGCCCTGAGCAGGAGCGCAGCACCGATACTACAGCGGCGATGGTCGGCATCGACGCTGAAGGCGAACTCGGCGACATTGCGCGTGCACAGGGCGACGTGGACGGCGCCGATAACCTTCAGCTCGGCATTGAAGTGGGCGAGGATCACATCGTGTGACGGCTGCAGGCCATTGACATAGCCGCGCACGGCATCGTCGTCGCGCGGATAGCCGAAACGAAGCCGCCGGTCCTCTGGGCCGAGGCGAAGCAGATGGTCGCGATAAAGCGCCAGCTCGAATGGCATGAGAACGCGGACCGGGTGCATGGCAGCTCCGACTTATGTTGCACTGCACAATAGTACAAGTCGAAACGTTCAGATGTGATGAACAGATCGGTATCGCCGGCGATGCGGCGCGCGACGTTGCCCTGCAGGCCGCTGTCCTCAGCGCAGCTTTGACACGCGGTCGGCGCGGCGCGTTGTCTCGGGAAGGCGAAATTGCGTGGTGCACTGCAGCACCAGATCGATCTGCAACGGCAACTGGCATGGCATCGGCGAGATCGTCGGCGAAAGATATCGTTCGTTAACCGCGAAATTGTTGATGTCGCTTGGGAGGATGTGGGTGGAGTGCCCCCCGACGTGCTAACGTTGCGCATCTTCGAAGAAGGGCGGGAGGAGCGAAATCATGGCACTGCATTCGAAGGATGACGTGCGGGCCGGCCTCCTGGACGACATTTACGCGTCGGCTGATCTATCGGTCAGCCTGCCGAAGTACAGATTTCCGGAAGAGGAGCACGCGCCGCGCCATGCCTACAGCGTCATCCACGACGAGCTGATGCTGGACGGCAACTCGCGCCAGAACCTCGCGACGTTCTGCCAGACCTGGGCTGAACCCGAGGTGCACCAGCTGATGGACGAGTGCCTCGACAAGAACATGATCGACAAGGACGAGTATCCGCAGACGGCTGAGATCGAAGCGCGCTGCGTCCACATGCTGGCGGATCTGTGGAACGCGCCCGACGCAGCGAACACCCTGGGATGCTCGACGACCGGCTCCAGCGAGGCGGCAATGCTCGGTGGCATGGCGATGAAATGGCGCTGGCGGGAGAGAATGAGGGCGCAAGGCAGGCCGACCAACAGACCGAACCTGGTCACCGGGCCAGTGCAAATCTGCTGGCACAAGTTCGCCCGCTACTGGGACGTCGAGCACCGGGAGATTCCGATGGAGCACGGTCGGCTGCTGATGACGCCGGAGCAAGTGCTGAGGCGGTGCGACGAGAATACGATCGGCGTCGTCCCCACCCTCGGAGTGACCTTCACCTGCGACTACGAACCGGTCGCGGCCGTCGCCGATGCGCTTGACCAACTGCAACGCGACCGAGGACTCGACATTCCGGTTCACGTCGACGGCGCCAGCGGCGGTTTCCTCGCACCGTTCTGTGCGCCCGGAATGCACTGGGATTTCCGAGTACCCCGCGTCAAGTCGATCAACACCTCGGGGCACAAGTTCGGGCTATCGCCGCTGGGCGTTGGCTGGGTGGTCTGGCGCGAAGCTAGCGACCTCCCACGCGACCTTATCTTCGATGTCAACTACCTGGGCGGCAACATGCCCACCTTCGCCCTCAACTTCTCGCGGCCAGGCGGCCAGATCGTCTGCCAGTATTACAACTTTCTCCGGCTCGGCAAGGAAGGCTACCGCAAGATCCACATGGCCTGCTACGACACGGCGCGATACATGGCCGATGAGATCGCCAAGCTCGGGCCGTTCGAGATCATCTACGGCGGCGATCCCGAGCAGGGCATCCCGGCGGTGTCCTGGAAAATCAAGGATGGCAGCGACCCGGGGTTCACCCTCTACGACCTGGCGGACCGTCTCGCCCGCCACGGCTGGCAGGTTCCCGCCTATCCGCTCGAGCCCGACTGCCAGGATCTGGTGATCCAGCGCATTCTGGTCCGCCACGGCGTGAGCAGAGACCTGGGGGCGCTGCTGGTCGAGGATTTCAAGCTTTGCCTCGCCCATTTCGATGCCCATCCGATCACCTCGCCGATGACCGCCGATAAGGCGGGCGGCTTCCACCACTAGGCCCGGCGCCACCAGGCCCACCCGGAACCAAGTACATAGATAACGAAGACGCCGCTTTCGTCAAAACCAATTAAACCAGTGATCTCTAGAATAATGGCTGAGCGGGCATGGCGATGATGGGTGTCGAAGTCGATCGGGTTCGATGTATTGGAGTAAGCACCTGATGTCTGCCCGCGGGCATTCCAAGCTCGGTACGTTATCCACATTGTCGATCGGCATCGGCGGTATGGTAGGAGGCGGTATTTTCGCGGTGACCGGGCTGACGGTGGAGGTCACCAAAGGTGCCGCGCCTATCGCTTTCCTGGTTGCAGGGGTCGTGGCCCTACTAACCAGCTACTCCTATCTGAAACTGACGCTTCGCTTTCCCGGAGAGGGCGGCACGGTGGCGTTTCTCAACCAGGCGTTTGGCGGCGGCATCTTTACGGGGGCAGCGAACATCCTGCTGCTGCTCAGTTACGTGGTGCTTGTCGCGGTATACGCCTATGCCTTCGGCAGCTACGGAGCCACCTTCTTCCCGGAGCAGGACCGGGGTATCTGGCTTCACCTGTTGATGAGCGCGGTGATCGTCGGCATGGTCGTCGTCAATGTTTTCGGCGATCGCCTGGTTGTCCGCTCCGAGAACCTTTTCAATGTGGTCAAGATGGCTCTATTGGCCGTGTTTGTGGTCGTGGGCCTGCTCACGCCCATGGAGTGGAGCCGCCTCGGATCCGATAACTTCGTGACACCGCTGGGTCTCGTCGCCGGCGCCATGCTCATTTTCCTCAATTACGAGGGTTTCGAGCTCATCGCCAACGCCTCTGGGGATATCGCCGATCCGAAACGAACGCTGCCGATCGCCTATGTCGGCGGCGTGCTAATCGTCATCGCATTCTATGTGCTGATCGTCACGGTCGTGGTCGGACACCTGAGCTTTGCGGAGGTGGCACAGTCCAGGGACTACGCCTTGTCCGTGGCGGCGCAGGAGTTTATGGGCAGGACCGGCTATGTCGCGATCGCCGTTGCAGCGCTGGCGGCTACGACATCTGCTATCAACGCCACCTTTTACAGCACCGGACGCCTAGCCTACATCATCGCCAAGAGCGGAGAGCTACCCACCGAACTCGAGCGGTCAATTCGCCGCCAGCATCTCGAGGGGACCCTGATCACTGCCGCGCTTGCCCTCATCATCGCCAATCTGGTGCCGCTGGAAGCGATCGCAACCATGGGCAGCGCCGGTTTCCTCCTGCTCTTCATGGCGGTCAATGTCGCCAACCTCCGGCTCGCCCGGGACACGGGGAGTCGCGCCTGGATATCCGGGTTGGCCGCGCTGAGCACGGGCTTCGCGCTCGTCATTCTCTGCGTCGAGGTCGACGAAAACCCGGCGACCCGGGACCATCTGTGGATTCTTGCAGGCATGGTCTTGGTGTCGTTGGGGATAGAGGTGGCCTATCGCCGGATCACGGGACGAAGAGTACGCCTGACTCAGAGCACGGATGAAGAGGTCACCCAGCCGGCGGCGCGCCGCCGGCGGTGACGTCCAACCAGGTCTCCTGTCCTGGCCACAACAATGTTACGGAAGGATCAGACCGCCGCTATCTCGCGCATCTTCGACAGGCGGTCGGCGCGGCGCGTTGTCTCGGGAAGACGAAACCGGGTCGTGCACTGAAGGACGAGCGCGATTGCAGTGGGAAGCGACACCCGGTGGCCGATGGAGACGAAGATCGGCTTGACCCCCGCGCGGGTGCGCAGCGCCGCGCCGATGACCTCGCCCTTGTCGATGAGCGGCGACCAGTCGCCCTTCGCCGGCCCGGGCTCGGCGTAGGCGCCGACGAGCACCGACTTGGCCACGCCCACCGAAGGCATGTCGAGGAACAACCCCAGATGGCTGGCGAACCCAAGGCGCCGGGGGTGGGCCAGACCCTGGCCGTCGCAGAGCAGGACATCGGGCCGGCGATCCAGGCGCGCGAGCGCCGCGATAGCCGCCGGCGCCTCGCGGAACGTGAGCAGTCCCGGCACATAAGGAAAATCGACCGGCACCGTCCAGGCAACCGTCTCGACGACGGAGAGTTCCGGCAGGGCAAGAACGACAACCGCGGCCCGGGCGATGCCGCTGCGGCCGCGGCGATCGTAGGCGACATCGACGCCGGCGACCCGTCGTACCGGCGCGAGGCGATCTTCGCGGATAACCCGCGCGGCCAGCCGCCGTTGCAGATCGACCGCTTCGCGCGGCGTTAGTGTCCAGTCGTGGAGGTCGCCTTCGCTCACTGCCGGCCGGACGGCGCCCGGTCAAGCAGCAAGGGCGCAAGGACCCAGGCGATCGTCCACTTGCCCACCATCTGGCGTTCCAGGCAGGCGATCGTTCCGGGAGTAAAGCCAACGATGTCGTCGTCTTCCCTCCCGGTCACGAGGCGCCCGACCATCCTGCCCAGAAACGGCATGTGCCCGACGACCAGGCTGTCATCGCGCCACTGCTCGACGACGCCGGCCAGCCAATCGGTCGAGTCGCCGGGCCGCAGCCCCGTTGTCGTCTCGGAAACCGCTCCGCCCGGCGCAAGCAGGCCGGCGAAAGCATCCGCCGTCTGCCGGGCGCGGAGTTTGCCGCTGGCGACGATGCGCACAACCGTGACCCCGGCGTTGCCGGCATTGCCGAGAAACGCCGCCAGCCGGTCAACGTCGATCCGGCCCGCGCCGCTCAGCGGCCGCTCCGGATCGTCGGCTTCGGCGATCGCTTCGCCATGCTGGACAAGATAGAGCTTCACATCGGCCTCCCGGTGCCATCAGAAGCCGCCGTGGTCCTTCAGCTCTTTTCGTAGGCGTCGAGCGCTTCGAGCATCGCCTCCGCGGCGCGCAATTCGCGCTCGGCGCCACGCCGGATGCCGGGCGTATCGGCGGCCATCAGCGCGTCGTGGGCGCGACTGAGCCGGGCTTCGGCCTCGTCGCGGGTAATGTCCTTGACCGCGATGGCTTCCTCGGCCAGCACCGTGCAGCGTTCAGTGGTGACCTCGGCGAAGCCCTGCTCGACGAAGATCTGGTCGCGGATCTTCAGATTGTGCTCGCGGATCTCCACGGTCCCCGGGCGCAACGTCGAGAGCATCGGCGCGTGACCGGGAAGGACGCCGAAATTGCCGGCTTCGCCCGGAATGACGACCATCTCGGCGGGCTGCGACAGCAGCATCCGCCCCGGCGTTACGATCTCGAAGGTGAAGGTGTCGGCCACAACGCGCCTCGCTCGTTCCCGCCGCCTCGCTCGCGGCCTCTAGATCAACCTGCTTTCGGATGGAATTGTCCGAAAGCAGAAAAGTTGATCGAATACAAAAAGATCGAGCATCTCATCTGCGCCCACTCGGGCGAGAGCCATGCTCTATGCTGCTTCCGCGGCCATCCGCTTGGCCTTGGCGACGGCTTCATCGATGGTGCCGACCATGTAGAAGGCCGCTTCCGGCAGGTGGTCGTATTCGCCGTCGCAGATCGCCTTGAAGCCCTTGATCGTGTCCTCGAGGTTGACGAACACACCGGGCGTCCCGGTGAACACCTCGGCGACGTGGAACGGCTGGCTGAGGAAGCGCTGGATCTTGCGCGCACGGGCCACGGTGAGCTTGTCTTCTTCCGACAGCTCATCCATGCCGAGAATGGCGATGATGTCCTGCAGCGACTTGTAGGTCTGCAAGATCCGCTGAACCTCGCGGGCCACGGTATAGTGCTCTTCGCCGACGATCCGCGGATCCAGCACCCGCGAGGTGGAGTCGAGCGGATCGACCGCGGGATAGATGCCGAGTTCGGCGATCGAGCGGCTGAGCACCGAGGTCGCGTCCAGGTGGGCGAACGCCGTCGCCGGCGCCGGATCGGTCAGATCGTCTGCCGGAACGTAGATGGCCTGAACCGAGGTGATCGAGCCCTTCTTGGTCGAGGTGATCCGCTCCTGCAGGGCGCCCATGTCGGTCGACAGGGTCGGCTGGTAGCCCACAGCCGACGGGATGCGGCCGAGCAGGGCCGACACTTCCGAGCCGGCCTGGGTGAAGCGGAAGATGTTGTCGACGAAAAAGAGCACGTCCTGGCCTTCCTCGTCGCGGAAGTACTCCGCCAGCGTCAACCCGGTGAGGCCGACCCGGGCGCGCGCGCCGGGCGGCTCGTTCATCTGGCCGTAGACCAGCGCCGCCTTGGAGCCGGAACCGCCGATCTGGATGACGCCCGACTCCATCATCTCGTGATAGAGGTCGTTGCCCTCGCGGGTCCGCTCGCCGACGCCGGCAAACACCGAATAGCCGCCGTGCGCCTTGGCGATGTTGTTGATCAGCTCCATGATGATGACGGTCTTGCCGACGCCGGCGCCGCCGAACAGGCCGACCTTGCCGCCTTTCGGATAAGGCTCGATCAGGTCGATGACCTTGATGCCGGTCACCAGGATCTCGGTCTCCGTCGACTGATCGAGGAAGGTCGGCGCCGGGCGGTGGATCGGGTACTTGATCTTGGTCTCGAGCGGTCCGCGCTCGTCCACCGGCTCGCCGATCACGTTGACGATCCGCCCCAGCGTCTCCGGTCCGACCGGCACCGAGATCGGTTGGCCGGTGTCGGTCACCTCCTGACCGCGGACCAGGCCGTCGGTGGAATCCATCGCCACCGTCCGCACCGTCGACTCGCCCAGCTCCTGCGCCACCTCGAGCACCAGGGTCTTGCCCTTGTGCTGAAGATGCAGCGCGTTGAGGATATGCGGAAGGTCGCCCTCGAACCGGACGTCGACCACCGCTCCCAGAACCTGGGTGATCGTGCCGATGGCGTTCTTGCTCATTGCCGATGCTCCTCTGGCGAACGGTGCCTGTTTCCAGGCCTTGACGGGCTCACAGCGCCTCGGCGCCGGAGATGATCTCGATCAGCTCGGTCGTGATCGCGGCCTGGCGGGTCCGGTTGTACTTCAGCCGCAGCTTGTCGATCATGTCCGCCGCGTTGTTCGTCGCGTTGTCCATGGCGGTCATCCGCGCCCCCTGCTCCGAGGCGTAGCTTTCAAGCAGCGCGCGGAAGATCTGCATCGACAGGTTGGCCGGCAGAAGCGAGCCGAGGAGCTGGTCTTCGCCCGGCTCAAGCTCGTACTCGGCCTCGCTCACAGCGGCCCGATCTCCACCCGCGGCGGCCAGGTGCTCGACCGGAAACGGAATGATCTGCTTGACCGTCACTTCATGCGCGATGGCTGACTTGAATGTATTGTAGATGACGATGCAGGTGTCGAACTCGCCGGCCTCGAACATGTTGCGCAGGCGCTTGGCGATGTCGCGCGCCGGCGCGAACTGCGCCCCGGAGCGGGTGACGTTCTCCATCGAGTCGACGATCCGCCCTGCATGGTCCCGACGAAGGACGTCCCGGCCCTTTCGCCCGACGCAGAGCAGCTTGACCTGCTTGCCTTCGCCGCTCCAGCGCAATGATGCGCCGGCGGGTCTCGCGGACGATGCTGCTGTTGAAGCCGCCGCACAGGCCCCGGTCGCCGGTGACGGCGACGATGAGGTAGCTGTTGTCCGTTCCGTAACCGGACAGCAGCTTCGGCGCGGACTGCAGCGACGACATGCTGGCGACCATCTGCGCCAGCATCCGTTCCATCCGCTCGCCGTAGGGCCGGCCTTCCTCCGCCGACGCCTGCGCCCGCTTCAGCTTGGACGCGGCGACCATCTTCATCGCCGACGTGATCTTCTGCGTCGACTGGACGCTGGCGATCCGGTTTCTGAGATCCTTCAGGCTCGGCATGAGACGCTGGTCCCCTTGACTGGCTTCGATTACAGCGTCCGGCGCTTACGAGAAGCTTTTGGCGAAACGGTCGATGAAGGCGGTGAGCTTCTTGTCGGTCTCCTCGCTCAGATCCTTCTCCGTCCGGATGGTCTCGAGGATATCGGCGCCGTTGGCGCGGATGTTGTCGAGCAGCGAGGCTTCGAACC
Organism: uncultured Alphaproteobacteria bacterium; assembly: GCA_963789785.1. GTDB lineage: Bacteria > Pseudomonadota > Alphaproteobacteria > Rhodospirillales > Defluviicoccaceae > JAEULH01. Next base: position 50,317 of record CAWBNC010000034.1, read on the forward strand.
GGCCGACATCGCCGACGGGAATCTTGTCGAGATAGCCGCGCACGCCGGTGAAGATGGAGACCACCTCCTCCTGAACCGGGAACGGATGAAACTGCGGCTGCTTCAGCAGTTCGGTCAGACGCTCGCCGCGGCTGAGCAGGCGCTTGGTCGAGGCGTCCAGGTCGGAGGCGAACTGGGAGAAGGCCGCCATCTCGCGGTACTGCGCCAGCTCGAGCTTGATGCTGCCTGCGACCTTCTTCATCGCCTTGATCTGCGCCGCCGAACCGACCCGGCTGACCGAAATGCCGACGTTCACCGCCGGCCGAATGCCTTTATAGAAGAGCTCGGTCTCAAGGAAGATCTGGCCGTCGGTAATCGAGATGACATTGGTCGGGATGTACGCCGACACGTCGCCGGACTGGGTCTCGATCACCGGCAGCGCGGTCAGCGAGCCGGAGCCGTGATCCTTGTTCAGCTTCGCGGCCCGCTCCAGCAGTCGCGAATGCAGATAGAAAACGTCGCCGGGGTAGGCTTCGCGGCCCGGCGGCCGGCGCAGCAGCAGCGACATCTGCCGATAGGCGACGGCCTGCTTCGACAGGTCGTCGTAGAAGATCACCGCGTGCATCCCGTTGTCGCGGAAATACTCGCCGATGGTGCAGCCGGCGTAGGGCGCGAGGTACTGCAGCGGCGCGGCTTCGGAAGCCGTCGCGGCGACGACCACGGTGTAGTCGAAGGCGTCGTGCTCCTGGAGCACCTTGACGAGCTGCGCCACCGACGAGCGCTTCTGGCCGATGGCGACATAGATGCAGAAGAGCTTTTCGGAGTCGTTCTTGGCGTTGTCGTTGGTATACTTCTGGTTGATGATCGTATCGAGAATGATCGCCGTCTTGCCGGTCTGGCGATCGCCGATGATCAGCTCGCGCTGGCCGCGCCCGATCGGGATCAGGCTGTCGATCGCCTTGACCCCGGTCTGCATCGGCTCGTGCACCGATTGGCGCGGAATGATCCCCGGCGCCTTCACGTCGGCGACCCGGCGCTCGGCTGCGTCGATCGGCCCCTTGCCGTCGATCGGTTCGCCGACGGCGTTGACGACGCGCCCGAGCAGCCCCATGCCGACGGGAATGTCGACGATGGCGCCGGTTCGCTTGACGACGTCGCCCTCGCGGATCATCCGGTCGTCGCCGAACAGCACGACGCCAACGTTGTCCTCTTCCAGGTTCAGCGCCATCCCCTTGGTGCCGTCGGGAAATTCCACCATCTCGCCGGCCTGAACCTTGTCCAGGCCGTAGACACGGGCGATGCCGTCACCCACCGACAGGACCGTACCGACCTCGGCGACTTCCGCTTCCGTGCCGAACTTTGCGATTTGCTGCTTCAGAATCGCGGAAATTTCCGCGGCGCGGATCTCCATCACCCGGTCCCCTTCATAGCAAGGCTCAGTCTTTTCAGCTTGGTGCTGAGCGAAAAGTCGATCATCCGCGAGCCGACCTTGACGATCAGCCCGCCGAGAAGCTGCGGGTCAACCCGGGTTGAGAGGGCGACATCGGTCCCGACCGCCTTCTTCAGGACGGCCGTGACGGCGCTCAGCTGCTCCGCCGACAGGGTTTGCGCGGCAACCACCTCCGCCACCGTCTCACCGCGCCGATCGGCCATCATCTGCTGGTAGGCCGCGATCATCGCAGGCAGGGCGAACAGCCGCCGGTTGGCCGCCACGAGGCCGACGAACTTCTGCACCAGCGGACCGATTCCGGCTGCCTCGAGCACCGCGGCCGCACCGCGCTGCTGGTCCTCGCGGGAGATGACGGGCGAGCGGATCAGCCGCTGCAGATCCTCGCTGCCGTCGATCATGTCCGCCAGCCGCCGCAGCTCATCGGCGACCCGGTCAAGCGACTTCTCCTGCTCGGCCAGTTCGAACACAGCCGCCGCATAGCGGTGGGCAAGGCCGGAAGAGCCTTTGGTTGTGGTTGTCACCCGGGAGCGCCCTCGTTCTTGTTTTATTGTCGGGCCTGAGGTGCACCCGCATCGCTCATCCGCGAAGTGCACCAGCCCTTTAAACGTACCGCGCGAAAGCCGCCGGGGCCCAGCGCGACTGTTCTCTAACACACCTGTTTTGGCCTTGCAACCCGACTCCCCGACCGCGAAGTGAGCGGAAAACCTTGGTTTTGTGCGGATCTACGGCAAAAGAAGGCAACGCCCGAAGCCTCGATCTCGCGGGTGCAACAACCGTCATGGAGCACAGTGCACGCCATATCCATAGAGAGTTCTACGGATTTTTCGGCCCCTGCCGCTATCCGGCGAATGGCCGCCGAGCGCGACCGGCCGGAGTTCAGAGAAAGCTGTAGGGATCGATATCGACCTGAACGCGAACGCTTGCCGGCAGGCGCGTCGCCGCAAGCCAGCGGCGGACCAGCGGCGGGACGGCGACGGCGCGGCCGGCGTGAAGCAGCAGGCGTTGACGATGACGACCGCGCAGCAGCGCCAGCGGCGCCGGCGCCGGGCCGAAGACGCGCACGCCGTCATGGTCCGGCGCACTGTCGGCCAGCGCCCCGGCCGCCGCTTCGACCGCAGCCGCGTCGGCGCCGGAAACGATCAGCGCCGCGAGTCGGCCATAGGGCGGCATCTCCGCCTCGCGCCGGCCGGCCTCTTCGGCGGCGAGGAAGCGGGCGCGGTCGCCGGAGGCCAGAGCCGTCATCACCGGGTGGTGCGGCATCGTCGTCTGCACCAGCGCCCGGCCGGGCCGATCCCCGCGGCCGGCGCGGCCGGCGGCCTGGTAGAGAAGCTGGAACGTCCGCTCAGCGGCGCGCAGGTCGCCGCCGGCAAGACCGAGATCGGCATCGACGACACCCACCAGCGTCAGATGCGGGAAATGATACCCCTTGGCGATAATCTGGGTGCCGATGACGATGTCGATCTCGCGCGCCTCCATCCGCTGGACCAGGTCCGCCGTCGCGCTCGGGCCGGGCAGCGTGTCGCTGGTCGCAAGACAGACCCGAGCGTCCGGAAACACCCGCGCGACTTCCTCGGCGAGCCGCTCGACCCCAGGACCGCAGGCGGCCAGCGAGTCGGCGGCGCCGCAATCCGGGCAGGCGTCGGGCAGGGGCGCGCCATGGCCGCAGTGATGACAAAGCATCCGCCCGGCGAGCCGGTGCTCGACCAGCCAGGCGCTGCACCAGGTGCACGCCAGACGATGACCGCAGGCGCGGCACAACGTCAGCGGAGCGTAGCCGCGCCGGTTGAGGAAAAGCAGGGCCTGCGAGCCCGCGGCCAGACTCGCGGTTACGGCGGTCTGCATCGCGGGTGCAAGCCAGGCGCCGCGGGCGGGGCGATCCCTGCGCAGATCGATGAGCTCGACCCCCGGCATCGCCGCGCCGCCATGGCGCGCCGGCAGCAGCACGGACGCGTAACGACCGGCGCGGACATTGACGACGGTTTCCAGCGACGGCGTCGCCGAAACCAGACAAACCGGGATGTCGCCAAGCCGCGCGCGCACCACCGCCATATCGCGGGCATTGTACGGAACGCCGTCTTCCTGTTTGTACGAGGCATCGTGTTCCTCATCGATAACGATAAGGCTCAGCGCCGCGAATGGCAGGAACAGGGCCGACCGCGCGCCGACGACGACCCTCGCCCGCCCCTCGGCGACCTCGCGCCACGTCCGCCGCCGCTCGGCCCGGCCAAGATCGGAGTGCCAGGCGTGGGGATCGGCGCCGAAGCGGGCGCCGAAGCGGGCGAACCACTGCGCGCCCAGCGCGATCTCAGGCAAGAGGACGAGAACCTGCCCGCCGGCGGCCAAGGCAGCGGCGATGGCCTCGAAGTAGACTTCGGTCTTTCCCGATCCCGGAACTCCGTCGACAAGGGTCACCGAGAAGCCGCCGGCGAGAGCCGTGCACAGCCGATCCGCCGCCTGCGCCTGGTCGGGCGAAAGAACCGGCCCCGGCGGCGGCGAGCCGAAGGGTCTGCCGCTCCCCGCCCCCGCGACCGCCGCGTCGGGTTGGACCGCCGTGACGACAAACCCCGCTTCGGCCATGCTCCTGACGACGCCCGCGCCGACGCCGGCCTCCCGTGCGAGCTCGGCGGCGCCGCGCACACGGCCGTCCGCGAGCACCGCGAGTACACGGCTCCGCGTCGCGGTCAGACGAAGCGGCATCCGCGCCGCAGAGTCGTTCGCGCCGCTCGCCCCGGTCTCGGGCAGGGCATAAAGCGGCGCGGCTCGCGGCGGGCGCAGGGCCTCGGGCACGCTCATGATCATCCGCAGAACGGCGCCGCGCGGCTGCACGGTATAGGCCGCGACCCAGTCGACAAAGCGGCGCGCGATCGAGGAGAGCGGCGGCACGTCGCAGCGATGACGAATCTCCCGAACCCGCGATTCGTCGACATTGCCTTCGCCCGGCCCCCAGACAACCCCGGATAGCCGCCGCGAGCCCAGCGGCACCTCGACGAAGGCGCCATCTTCGATATGCAGGTCCGCCGGTACCCGATAATCGTAAGGGACGGGCAGAGCGAGCGGCAGGAGCACCGCGACCCGGTCGCCGGCCGCGTACAAGCGTGATGTTTTCGACACTATTGAGTTGCCTTCCTACATCATGCTCATGATTCACATTAACAACGCGTAATCCGCTCTGGTATACGCGGTTGTATGACACAATCGATCGATACCGGCGAGATCGGCGGCAAGACGGCGAGCGGCGGCGAGATGACCGCCGATCAGGTTGTCCACTATCTCCGCCAGAATCCGGAGTTCCTGCTCGTCCAGCCGGATCTGCTGCACGAACTGGCACCGCCGCCACGGTGGACCGGCGACACCGTCGTCGACTTCCAGCGGTTCATGGTCGACATGCTGCGCGGCGAGATCGCCGGCCTGCGCGACTGCACCAGCGCGGTGATCGAAACCAGCCGGACCAACATGAGCGTCCAGGCGCAGACCCACGCGGCGGCGCTCTCGCTGCTGGCGGCTGCCGGCATGGACGAATTGATACGGATCATCGGCGAAGACCTGCCGATTCTTCTGGGGGTCGACGCGGCGACGCTTGCCTTCGAGCCGCTCCCCGCGATCGACGCGGCGGTGACGACGATCTGCCGGCTCGAGGCCGGGGGGGTCGACATGCTCGTCGGCGAAGGACGCGAAACCCGTCTGATCGAGAAGCTCGGAGTCGACGGGGTGCCGTTCGCCGCGGCCGAGCCGCCGGTCCGTTCGGCGGCGCTCGCCCGCTTGACCCTGCGCGGTTCGGAGGCGCAAGGTCTTATTGCCTTGGGCGGCTACGAGGAGGGCCTCTTCAGGCCGGACCAGGGCACGGACCTGTTGGAGTTTCTGGCGCGGATCGTCGAAGTGTGCCTGCACCGGCTTCTGCCCCATCCAAGCTGAGCGGCATCGCCGGCGACGAAGCGGTCGTCGCCGCGGTCGAAGCCTGGCGAGCTTGGCTGGCCAACGAGCGACGCGCTTCGGCGCACACGCTCGCAGCCTACGGCCGCGACCTGCGCGCCTTTCTCGACTTCCTCGCTGTCCACCTCGGCGCTCCGCCCACGCTGGCCGACCTCGACACCCTATCGCTCGGCGATTTTCGCGCATTTCTTGCGGCGCGCGCCGGGGCCGGGCTCCTGCCCAGTTCGCGCGCGCGCAATCTGGCCACGATCCGGGGCTTCTTCCGCTTTCTCGAGCGCAACGGCCTCGGCGGCAACCCCGCCGTCCGGCTGTTGCGCACGCCGAAGCTGGGAAGGAGCGTCCCCCGGGCGCTCCGAGTCGACGAGGCGCTGGCGTCGGTCGACACCGTCGTCGACCTCAGCGACGAGCCGTGGGTCGCCGCGCGCGATCGGGCGCTGCTGCTGCTGCTCTACGGCTGCGGCTTGCGCATCGGCGAGGCCTTGGCGCTGAACCGCCGCGATGCACCGCGGGGCGACAGCCTGATCGTCACCGGCAAGGGCGGCAAGCAGCGTCTGCTGCCGATCCTCCCGGTCGTCAGGGACGCCGTCGCCGACTACCTCTCCGTCTGTCCCTATCCGGGCGACGGCGCGGCACCGCTGTTCGTCGGGGTGCGCGGCGCACGCCTCGACCCGGCCGTCGTCCAGCGGCAGATGCGCCGGCTTCGCGTCGCTCTGGGCCTGCCGGAAACGGCGACGCCCCATGCGCTCCGACACAGCTTCGCCACCCATCTGCTCGCCGACGGCGGCGATCTGCGCACGATCCAGGAGCTGCTCGGCCACGCCTCGCTGTCGACCACCCAGCGCTACACCGACGTCGATACCGCCCGCCTCGCCGCCGTCCACCGCCGCGCCCACCCACGGGCGAAGAAGTAGCCTCGGCCAACGCTGCGACCGCCGGTTACGTCACCAGCGGACCTTGCCCTGCCCTGCTTGCAGCCTCTCACGGCGTCCGCTACTCCTTATGCCTGAGCGCAGCAACAAGCGCCGCTGGACGGAGTGGAAGTGGTGAAGTACAGGGTGCTGATCGAACCGGACGAAGACGGTGTGTTCGTCGCGCACGTGCCCGCGCTGCCTGGTTGCATTTCGCAGGGGTCATCCCGGGACGAGGCTTTGACGAACATCCGCGAAGCGATCGAGGGATATGTCGAAAGCCTTCGCGCTCACGATGACCCCACTCCGCCCGCCATTTCCGAGGAGATCGTCGAGGTCGCCATGTGAGCGCCTTACCGGTTCTGTCCGGCCAGGAACTGGTGCACGGTCAAGTCTTCGCCCCGCCGCCGGCCGAGAGACGCAGGACGAGCGGGCCGAGCAGGCCGAATGCGGCGACCGCGGCAAAGGCCACGCCCCATGAGCCCGCGCTCGCTCCGCCGCCGGTGGCGTCCAGCACCGCGCCAAAGACGATCGGGCTGATCGCCGCGGTGCCAAAGCCGGTAAAAGCGAGGACCGCCATCGTCGCGCCCTGGCGTCCGGGCTGAGCGGCACCCAGAGCCCCCGCGATCAGAGCGGCGGAATCGAGCTGGATGAACGCGCTGTAGACCAACGCGAGAGCAACGAGGGCGCCATAGGCCAGCGGCGCGGCAAAGCCGATGCCGGCCGCGACGGCCGCCGATGCGAACATGACGGTCGTAATGGTGCGCACCCGGCCGAAGCGCAGGCAGAGCTCGTTGCCGCCGATGCTGGCGGCGACGGCAACGAGTCCGCTCAGCATGCCGACGTTGGTCGGATTGGGCCAGCCGCCGGTCCCCGCTCCCGTCAGGATCAGGCTGAAGGCGAGGAAGGCGACGACCCACGAGCGCAGGACGAACAATTCCCCGCAGTGGACGCCGTAGCCGAGGACGTAGCCCATGGCCCGGCGGTTGGTCAGCACCGGGCGGAAATCGAGCAGACGCCGCACCGGTTCGGCCGGGACAGGCCGGACCCGTGGAAGCGCTGCGACCATCCCGGCGGCGACGATTGCGCAACCGGCGGCAACGATGAAGACACGCGGCCAGCCGAACGCGGACGAGAGCTTGCCGGCGAGAAAGAAAGAGGCCGCGGTGCCGAAGGAGAAGCTGGAGGTGTAGAAGGATATGGCGCGCGACTGGCGCGGCCCGCGGTAGCGATCGACCAGCACACGCAGGCCGGGCATGTAGGTTGCCGCCAGCGCAACGCCAGCCAAGGCGCGAAAAACCATCGCGCTCCAGAACCCAGTCGCGGCGTAGGCGAAGCCCGCGGCCGAGATGGCGGCGAGCAGGGCGCCGAAGAGATAGATGCGGCGCGCGTCGATGCGATCGGTCACGGCGACAAGAACGGGGACCGCGCCGGCATAGGCTGCGAAGTAGATGCCGGCGATCCACCCGGCCCGGGTGTTGGACAGCGTCCAGGCGTCGACGAACGTGGGCAGGAGCGCCGGGAAGGCGAAGACCCCGACCATGGTCAGGACCTCCGCGAGGCAAAGTGCGGGCAGGAGTAGCGCGCTCCCGGCTGGCTCCGCGCCGCCGGGTCCGCCCCCGGCCGCCGCGCTCACTCGCCGTGCCCGGGCGTGATCCGCGAGATCAGGCTATCGGCCCGGGCCTGCGCCCGGTCGAGGATCGACCCCAGCTTCGGGTAGCGTCGGCGCAGGCGCTCCAGCTTGTCTTGCACCCACGGCGACTCCGGCGCGATCAGGATGAAGCCGATGGCAAGGAACAGGATGCCCTGGAGGAAGGGCAGGAACAACCCGAGAACGCCGAGGACGATGAATATCCAGCCGAGGACGAGCCGGATGATCCGCTTCATGGGCACATGTTCCCCACGACCCTGACGCCCATGGATTGCAACGCCGCGTACCGCGACTCGCAATGGCGAGCTTCGTTCACCGTCTCAAATCTTGCGTTATTGCCAGCGGATGCGAAGCAACCCATAAGCGTGGCCGTAGCTGGCGCCGCTCAGATGTGGATCGCCCGGCTTGGCGACGGCGAGCGCCGCTTCCTTCACCGCCTCGCTCAGGCCCGGGTGACCGTGGCTGCTCCGCGCCACGTCCTCGGCCGACGCGCCGAACTCCATGGCGACGACGACCTCCTGGATCAGGTCGCCCGCCTGCGGCCCGACGATATGGCAGCCGAGGATGCGATCGGTCTTGGCGTCGGCGAGGATCTTGACGAAGCCGTCGGTCTCGGCGTTGCAGCGCGCCCGCGAGTTGGCGGTGAACGGGAACTTGCCGACCCGGTACTCGACCCCGTCGCCCTTGAGCTGCTCCTCGGTCCGGCCGACCGCGGCGACCTCCGGCCAAGTGTAGACCACCGACGGGATCGCCTCGTAGTTCACGTGCCCGGCCTGGCCGGCGATCAACTCGACCACCGCCACGCCTTCCTCCTCGGCCTTGTGCGCCAGCATCTTGCCGCCGATCACGTCGCCGATGGCGAAGATCCCGGCGACGTTGGTCTGGAAGTCGTGGTCGACCTTGACGAACCCGCGCTCGGTCAACTCGACGCCGACCCCTTCCAGGCCCAAGCCCGTCGACGAACGGCCGCCGGCCGATGGAGACGAGAACGACATCGGCCTCCATCGTTTCCGCCTCGCCGCCGCTGCGCGGCTCGATGGTCAGCGCGACGCCGGAGTTGGTCAGCCGCGCCTCGGTGACCTTGGCGCCAAGGCTGAACTCCAGCCCCTGCTTCTGCAGGATCCGCTGCATCTGCTTGGCGACCTCGCCGTCCATGCCGGCGAGACACTGATCGAGGAACTCGACCACGGTGACCTTGGCGCCGAGCCGGCGCCAGACCGAGCCCAGCTCGATGCCGATGTAGCCGGCGCCGACGACGATCATCGTCTCCGGCACGCTCTGCAGGTCCAGCGCGCCGGTGGAGCTGACCACGCGCTTCTCGTCGACCTCGACGCCCGGCAGCGAGACGACCTCCGAGCCGGTCGCGATCAGGATGTTGTCGGCATTTCAGCGTCCGCGGCTCGCCGCCGTCTTCGGGCGTTACCGTGACCGTATCGGCGGCCGCGATCTCACCATGGCCGAGGACATGCTCGACCTTGTTCTTCTTGAACAGAAAGGCGACGCCCTGGGTCAGGTCGTGGACGACCTGGTCCTTGCGCTCGAGCATGGTCGGCAGATCGGCCTCGACGCCGTCCGACCTTGACGCCGTGGCGGGCGAACTCGTGGGCGGCGGCCTCGAAATGGTGCGACGACTGGAGCAGCGCCTTCGACGGGATGCAGCCGACATTGAGGCAGGTGCCGCCGAGCGACGGCCGCTTCTCGACGCAGGCGACGCGCAGGCCGAGCTGCGCCGCGCGGATGGCGGCGACATAGCCGCCGGGGCCGGCGCCGATGACGACGAGATCGTAGCTGTCGTTGCTCATGAGCTTCCTTCCGTTGCGCGGCACGCGCGGTCGGCTCAGGCGTCGAGGAGAATGCGCTGCGGATCCTCGACGCACTCCTTGACCCGGACCAGGAACGACACCGCCTCGCGGCCGTCGACGATGCGATGATCGTAGCTCAGCGCCAGATACATCATCGGCCGGGCCGCGAATGGAGCCGTCGGGCATGACCATCGGCCGCTGCTGGATCTTGTGCATGCCGAGAATGCCGGACTGGGGCGGGTTGAGGATCGGCGTCGACATCAGCGAGCCGAAGACGCCGCCGTTGGTGATGGTGAACGTCCCGCCCTGCATCTCCTCGATGGCCGAGCTTGCCGTCGCGGGCGCGCCTGCCGAGGTCGCTGATCGCCTTCTCGATGTCGGCGAAGCCGAGCGTGTCGGCATTCCGCACGACCGGAACGACCAGCCCGTTCGGCGAGGAGACCGCGATGGCGATGTCGTAGTGGTTCTTGTAGACGATGTCGTCGCCGTCGATCTCGGCGTTGACGGCGGGAAACTCCCGCAGGGCGACGATGCAGGCCTTGACGAAGATCGACATGACGCCGAGCCGGGCGCCGTGCTTCTTCTCGAAGGCCTCGCGATACTGAGCTGCGCAGCGCGTTGGCCGCGGTCATGTCGGCCTCGTTGAAGGTCGTCAGCATCGCCGCGTTGTTCTGCGCGTCCTTCAGCCGGGCCGCGATCATCCGCCGCAACCGGGTCATCTTGACCCGTTCCTCGTCGGCCCCGGCGGGACGCGGCGGCGCCTTGGCCGCCGGCGCCTCCGGCGTCTTCGGACTTCGGCTTCCTTGGCCGCTTCCTTGGCCGCGGGAACGGCCGGCGCGCCCTTGGCCTGCGACTCGACGAATGCGAGAACGTCGCCCTTGGTCAGCCGGCCGTCCTTGCCGCTGCCCTGGATCTGCGCCGGGTCGAGCCCGTGCTCCTCGACCAGCTTGCGCACCGCCGGCGCCAGGGCCGCGGGCGCCGGACGTCCGCCCTCGGTTGGGCTCGGCGCCTTCTGCGTCGGTGTCGCCGCCTCCGGCTCGGCGGTTTGGTCGGCGGCGCCTGCTCGGTCTTGGGCGCCTCCTTTACCGGAGCCTCCTCCTTGGCCGGCGCCTTCTTTTTATCGGCCGCCGGCTTGGCCTTGCCATCGCCCTCGCCGATGGAGCCGAGAACCCCGCCGACCTCGACCTCGCTGCCTTCTTCGGCGGAGATGGCCTCAAGCGTTCCGCCCGAGGGCGCGTTGACCTCGACGGTAACCTTGTCGGTCTCCAGTTCGACCAGCGCCTCGTCCGCCGCGACCGGATCGCCGACGGCCTTGAACCACTTCGCCACGGTTGCCTCGGTGACGGATTCGCCAAGCGTCGGTACGATGATGTCTGTCGCCATGAGTCCCGCCCAGGGTCAGTTGTCGCCGGTCACTGCGCGACGCGCCGGAACGGCTGAGGGATCGCCTCGATATCGACGGTCAAGCGCCTGCTCGCAGAGGAGCCGCTGTTCCTTCTCGTGCGATCTTGAACAGGCCCGTCGCCGGCGACGCCGCCGCCTTGCGGCCGACATAAGTCGGCAGAAGGGCATCGCGTTGCAGCTCTTCGAGAATGTTGATCAGCCGCGGCAGGACGAAGGTCCAGGCGCCGGCGTTGGCCGGCTCCTCCTGGCACCAGACGAGCTGGGCGTTCGCGTACTTCTGCATTGCTCCATGATCAGTGCGCGAGGCCACGGATACAGCTGCTCGACGCGCACCAGCGCGACGTCGTCGATCCCCCGCTCCCGGCGGTCCTGGAGCAGGTCGTAGTAGACCTTGCCGCTGCACAGGACGATGCGCCGGACCTTCTCGTCGGTCGACGAGCTCGTCGACCTCGGGCAGAACGCGCGCGAAGTGAGTGCCCGGTCCCATTTCGTCGAGGCGCGAAACCACCAGCTTGTGGCGCAGCAGCGACTTGGGCGACATCACGATCAGCGGCTTGCGAAAATTGCGGCAGATCTGCCGGCGCAGGGCGTGGAAGAAGTTCGCCGGCGTCGTGCAGCTCACCACCTGCATGTTGTCCTCGGCGCAGAGCTGCAGGTAGCGCTCGAGCCGGGCGGACGAATGCTCCGGCCCCTGGCCCTCGTAGCCGTGGGGCAGCAGCATGACCAGTCCGGTCAGGCGCAGCCATTTGGATTCGCCCGACGCGATGAACTGATCGATGATCACCTGCGCTCCATTGGCGAAGTCACCGAACTGCGCCTCCCAGATGACCAGCGTGTCCGGTTCGACCAGCGAGTAGCCGTAATCGAAGCCGAGGACCGAGGCCTCCGACAACGGGCTGTCGATCACCTCGAGCTGGGCCTGGCCGTCGCTGATATTGATTAAGCGGCACGAAGCGCTCTTCGCTCTCCTGGTCGACGAGAACGGCATGGCGGTGCGAGAACGTGCCTCTTCCCGAGTCCTGCCCCGACAGGCGCACCGGCACGCCTTCGGCAAGCAGCGTGCCGTACGCCAGGGCCTCGCCCATGGCCCAGTCGATGCCCTCGCCGGTCTCCATCATCTTCCGCTTGGCGTCGAACAGGCGCAGGATCTTGCGGTTGACGTTGAAATCCTTGGGCGGCGTCGAGAGCGCCCGCCCGACTTCACGCAGAAGGTCTACGGAGGCGTAGGTAGGGTCGTCGCGGAACTCCTCTTCGCCGATCAGCGTTCGCAACCCGGACCACTTGCCCTGCAGCCAGTCGGCTTTGTTGGGCTTGTAATTGCCGGCCGCCTCGAACGCTTGCTCCAGCTGGGCGCGGAAGTCGGTGCGGATCCGCTCCACATCCTCGCTTGTAATCGACGCCCTCTTCGACAAGTTTGGCACCGTAAATTTCCCGCGTGCTCGGGTGCTTGGCGATGGCCTTGTACATGATCGGCTGCGTGAATGACGGCTCGTCCGCTTCGTTGTGGCCGAACCGCCGATAGCAGAACATGTCGATGACGACGTCGCGCTTGAACTCTTGGCGGAACTCGGTGGCGATGCGAGCAACGTGGACAACGGCTTCCGGATCGTCGCCGTTGACGTGAAAGATCGGCGCCTGGACCATCTTGGCGACGTCGGACGGATACGGCGAGGATCGCGACGACGACGGGCTGGTGGTGAAACCGATCTGGTTGTTGACGATGAAGTGGATGGTCCCGCCGGTGCGGTAGCCTTTCAGGTCGGAGAGGCCGAACACCTCCGCAGCCAGCCCCTGGCCGGCAATGGCCGCGTCGCCGTGAATGATGACGCCCATGACCCGGTTGCGTTCCGTATCGCCGCGTTGCGCCTGTTTCGCCCGGACCTTGCCGACCACGACCGGATCGACCGCCTCTAGATGAGACGGATTGGCGACGAGCGAAACGTGGATCTCCTTGTCGTCGAAGCTGCGGTCCGCCGAAGTGCCGAGGTGGTACTTGACGTCCCCTGACCCCTGAACGTCGTCCGGGCGTGTGGCGTTTCCCTGAAACTCCGACAGGATTGCGACGTAGGGCTTGTTCACGATGTTGGCCAGCACGTTGAGCCGGCCGCGGTGCGCCATGCCGAGAACGACCTCCTCGAGACCGAGCTGGCTGCCGCGCTTGAGAATCTGCTCCAGAGCCGGGATCATCCCCTCGCCGCCGTCAAGGCCGAAGCGCTTGGTGCCCGTGAACTTGATCTGGAGAAACTTCTCGAAGTCCTCGGCTTCGGTCAACCGGCCGAGGATGGTCTTCTTTCCCTCGGCGGTGAACTGGGTCTGGTTGCGGATGCTTTCGATCCGCTGCTGAACCCAGGCCTTCTCCGCGGGAACCTGAATATGCATGAACTCGACGCCGATCGAGCCGCAGTAGGTCTCTTTGAGGATCTCCATGATCTGCCGCAGGGTCGCGGTCTCGAGCCCAAGGACGTAATCGAGGAAAATCGGCCGGTCGAAATCGTCCTCGGTGAACCCGTAGGTCTTGGGGTCGAGCTCGGCGTGGTACTTCTTTCCTTCCAGTCCGAGCGGATCGAAGCGGGCGACGAGGTGACCGCGGACCCGATACGAACGGATGAGCATGAGCGCTCGCACCGAATCCAGCGTCGCGGCGCGGATCTCGTCGGCGCTGACCGCGGTCTCGCCGCCATCGCGCATGGCCGCCAGCGCCTCGCCGCCGTTGCCGGCGTGGGCCCCGATCGTCATCGGGCCGCTTCGCCCAGCTCGCGCCGCGGGCCTCCCCGTCGACCACGTCATCGGCATCGCCGAGATCGTCGAAAAAGGAAGCCCAGCTCGCGTCAACGGAGCTGGGGTCATCCATGTACCGGCGATAAAGTTGAACGAGATAAGGCGCGTTGGCCCCGGATAGGAACGTGTCTGCGATACTCGCCATGTCGTATGACGGGGCGCGGCCTTACGCCGCGCCCGCCCTCCCGGTTCTTATTCTGTCGGCTATCCAGTATGTAATCTATCCGCGCATGGCCGCCACCATCGTGCTGCCGATCTGCGGACGGCGATGGCGACACATGAATGCCGGCACTCTTGAACGCGTCGATCTTATCGCCCGCGGTTCCCTTACCGCCAGAGATAATGGCGCCGGCATGGCCCATGCGCCGGCCGGGCGGCGCCGTGACGCCGGCGATGAAGCCGACGACCGGCTTTTTCGTCTTCGACTGCTTGATCAGGTCGGCCGCTTCCTCTTCGGCGGACCCGCCGATCTCGCCGATCATGACGATGCCTTCGGTGGCGCCGTCGGCCAGGAACATCTCCAGGCAGTCGACGAAGTTGGTGCCGTTGACCGGGTCGCCGCCGATGCCGATGCAGGTGGTCTGGCCCATGCCGGTCACCGTGGTCTGCGCGACCGCTTCGTAGGTGAGCGTGCCCGACCGCGAGACGACGCCGATCTTGCCCGGAGTATGAATGTGGCCCGGCATGATGCCGATCTTGCACTGCCCGGGGGTGATCACGCCGGGACAGTTGGGGCCGACCAGCCGTGAGGCGGAGTTCTGCAAGGCGCGCTTGACCTTGAGCATGTCCATGACCGGGATGCCTTCGGTAATGCACACGATCAGCTCGATCTCCGCGTCGATCGCCTCGAGCATGGCGTCGGCGGCGAACGGCGGCGGGACGTAGATCGCCGTGGCGTTGGCGCCGGTCGCTTTGACCGCCTGCTCGACCGTGTCGAACACCGGCAGGTCGAGGTGCTTGGTTCCGCCCTTGCCGGGGGTGACGCCGCCGACCATCCGGGTGCCGTAGGCGATCGCCTGCTCGGAGTGGAACGTGCCCTGCGCGCCGGTGAAGCCCTGGCAGATAACCTTGGTTTCGGAGCTGACGAGCACGGGCATTACGCGGCCTCCTTCACGGCTTTGACGATCTTCGCGGCGGCGTCGCCAAGATCGTCGGCGGAAATGATCGGCAGATTGGAATTGGCGAGGATCTGCTTGCCGAGATCGACGTTGGTTCCCTCAAGGCGAACGACCAGCGGCACGTTGAGGCTGACCTCGCGGGCCGCGGCGACGACGCCTTCGGCGATGACGTCGCAACGCATGATCCCGCCAAAGATGTTGACCAGGATCCCTTCGACGTTGGGGTCGCGGAGAATGATCTTGAACGCCTCGGTGACCCGGTCCTTGGTCGCGCCACCGCCAACGTCGAGGAAGTTGGCCGGATCGCCGCCGTGCAGCTTGATGATGTCCATGGTCGCCATGGCGAGGCCGGCGCCGTTGACCATACAGCCGATCTGGCCGTCGAGCTTGATGTAGTTGAGGTCGTGGCGCGCGGCCTCAAGCTCGGCCGGATCCTCCTCCGACTCGTCGCGCAGCTCCTGGATTTCCTTGTGCCGGAAGAGCGCGTTGTCGTCGAAGTTCATCTTCGAGTCGAGGGCGATGACATCGCCGGCGCCGGTCACGACCAGCGGGTTGATCTCGACCAGGCTGGCGTCGAGATCGACGAAGGCGTTGTACATCCCGAGCACGAACTTGACGCACGAGCCGACCTGCTTGCCTTCGAGCCCGAGGGCGAAGGCGACCTTGCGCGCGTGAAACGGCTGGATGCCGGTCGCCGGATCGATGGCGACCTTGTGGATCTTCTCCGGCGTCTTGGCGGCGACCTGCTCGATGTCCATGCCGCCTTCGGTCGAAACCATGATGGTGATCTGCGAAGTAGCCCGGTCGATCAGCATGCTCAGGTAGAGCTCGCGCTTGATGTCGCAGCCTTCTTCGACATAGATCCGCTTGACTTCCTTGCCGGCCGGGCCGGTCTGGTGGGTGACCAGGTTCATGCCGAGCATCTTCTCGGCCGCCGCCCGGACGTCTTCCACCGACTTGACGACCTTGACGCCGCCGCCCTTGCCGCGGCCGCCGGCGTGGATCTGCGCCTTGACCACCCAGACCGGGCCGCCGAGGTGCTTGGCGACATCCTGCGCCTCCGGCGCCGTGTAGGCGACGCCGCCCCGGGGCACGGCGACGCCGTACTTGGCCATGAGCTGTTTGGCTTGATATTCGTGAATATTCATCCCGTCCTCACTTGTTTTTGCCCTTCCGTGCGCTGGTGACGACGCCTGGGCCGAAGCCGAAACGGGCCGCGGCGCCGGCGCCCCCGCCCCCGCGAGGTTCGGGCCGCTACATCAGGCCCTTGGCGACGTCGATCAGGGTGTTCACCGCATCGACGGAGTGATCGAACATCTTCTTCTCTTCGGCGCCCAGCTCGATCTCGACGATCTTCTCGATCCCGCCGGCGCCGATCACCGTCGGCACGCCGACATAGGTGCCGGTCAGGCCGTAGACGCCGTCGCAGTAGGCGGCGCATGGCAGAACGCGCTTCTTGTCTTTGAGGAATGCTTCCGCCATGGCGATCGCCGAGGTGGCCGGGGCATAGAAGGCCGAGCCGGTCTTGAGCAGACCGACGATCTCGGCGCCGCCGTCGCGGGTGCGCTGGACGATCTGGTCGAGCTTCTCCTGGCTGGTCCAGCCCATCTTGACCAGGTCGGGCAGCGGAATGCCGGCGACCGTGGAATAGCGGGCCAGGGGCACCATGGTGTCGCCGTGGCCGCCGAGCACGAACGCGGTCACGTCCTCGACCGAGACGCCGAACTCCTCGGCGAGGAAGTAGCGGAAGCGCGCGGAGTTGAGCACGCCAGCCATGCCGACGACCATGTTGTGCGGCTGGCCGGTGATCTCGCGCAGCGCCCAGACCATGACGTCGAGGGGGTTGGTGACGCAGATCACGAAGGCCTGCGGGCAGTGGGTGCGAATGCCCTCGCCGACGGCCTTCATCACCTTGATGTTGATGCCGATCAGGTCGTCGCGGCTCATTCCGGGCTTGCGCGCCACACCGGCGGTGACGATGACGACGTCGGCGCCCTTCAGATCGGCGTAGTCGCCCGTGCCCCGCAGCGAGACGCTGACCCCTTCGACCGGCGTCGACTGGCAGAGATCCAGCGCCTTGCCTTGCGGCAGGCCGTCGACGATGTCGTACACGACGACGTCGCCCAGTTCCTTCAGAGCGACGAGATGAGCGAGCGTGCCGCCGATGTTGCCGGCACCGATAAGCGCGATTTTCTTGCGTGCCATGTGTCCACCCCTCCGAGATGCTGCGGCGAGAGCAGCCCATGGAACGGGCCGCTGCGGTCGCGAATTTTGCCGGTGTTAGTATCGTGGATTTTCCACCGGCACAAGCGAAAGCCCGAAAGTTGCCAAGGCTTAGCGGCTGGTTCGAGGGGCCGAACAGAGCCGGATGCCGGCGGCCGTTGCGCGAACCGACGCTCCCGACACAGGCTCTCGGCTCGCGTTCTCGGCATGGATGGGTGACGATGCGACGGCTCGAACGTTAGCCAAGGAGTGACTCACCGTTACTAAGGTATTGAGGCAACCGCAATGACTCCACCGGCCGACCAGCAGCAGCGCCTGCACACGTTCGGCGCGCGCGCGGCATCCTCGACCGACGTCGACGCCCTGTTGACGATGGCCTGCCGCGAGATCGCCGCGTCCCTGGGGATCAGCCACGTGAAGGCCCTCGAATACCTCCCGGATCGGAACGCGCTCCTGATCCGCGCGGGTGTCGGCTGGGGGGATCACGTCGTCGGCGAGACGTTGATCCCGGGGGGTGTGGAGTTCGCCGCCGGCTTCACCCTGCAAACGGGAACGCCGACGACATGCGATAACCTGGATACGGAAGAGCGGTTCCTGATCCCGCAGCTCTATCCCGACCATGGCGTTAAAAGCATGGCGAACGTGCTGATCCAGTCGGGAGAGGAAACATTCGGCGTTCTTGAAGCAGACAACAACAGGCCGCGCGCGTTCCGCGACGATGACATCAGGCTGTTGCAAAGCTTTGCCAACATCCTGGCGCTCGTCATTACTCAGACCCACCTGGCGAAACAGAACCGAGAACTTCTGGAACAAAAGGAACTCCTACTAAGAGAACTTTCGCACCGCACAAAGAACAACAATCAGGTTCTGATGTCGATCATCGAAATAAAGAAAGCGAAGGCACGAACAGAGGATGCGAGGCGGGAGCTCGAAGGCATTCAGAACAGGATCATGTTACTGTCCTCGATCGATGACGTGCTCGCCACGAGCAACTTGGAAGACCGCGTCGACACGTGCGGCTTCGTCAGTCGGATCTGCGGAAATGTCTGCGCGGCCATAGCCAGCACGCGTGATCAGAAAGATCTCAAGCTGGATCTCGAAAGCGGAACCTTCAGCCGAAGCCAGGCCCAGGCAATCGCCATCATCATCAATGAATTCATCACCAACAGCTTCAAGCACGCCGACCCCGACGGCGGTCTTGTCATAACGTTGAGGCTCGGCGACGACGCCACACATATGGATCTTCGCGACGGCGGGCCGGGCATCCCCGACAAGGTCGATCGCGGCCTCGGCATGAACATCATCGACGCCGCGGCGCAGAAGATCGGCGCGGTGACGCATTGGATCCCCGGCGACGGCGCGCACCTTCGCCTCGAAATTCCGAACGACGCCTGAGCGAGGCGAGCCGACGGCGGCTCGGCTCACCCGTCCGCGTCGGCGGCGAGATGGCCGACGCAGCAGACCATGTCGCCGAGGACACCTTCGACGGTCCTGATCGCCTCCTCGCGGCTGGCGAACACGCCGCAGCTTCCGCCCTCGAAGCCGAACGGCAGCGCCTCCCAGCCGTCCTCGGCGGTGATCACGGTGGCGACGCCGTCATCGGCGGTGCTGATGATGCGCGAATGGGTCCAGTCCATCGCTCGTCTCCCGGCTGCGCCCGCGTACCTCCCTATGATGTGGGGTTCATCCGCGCGCTTCAGGAGAGGTGGGCGGCGCCAATCTTAACAGCCCGTTGACGAAGTCGGCTGGTTCTGACTCCCTGCACCCATAGCGGTTCGAGGGATTGATCGACATGGCGCTGGGACGGCAAGGGGATCGACAGGGTGATCTGGTGGTGACGTGGCGGGAGATGCCGCGCTCGCCGGGGCATGTGTTTTACGATCGGCTGCAGGCGGTTTTGATCGATGCCGGCTTCGACGCCTTCGCCGAGACGGCGTGCAAGCCGCACTACGCGGCGAAGATGGGGGCGCCGTCGATCCCGCCGGGGCGGTACTTCCGGATGCACATGGTCGGCTACTTCGAGGGCATCGACTCCGAGCGCGGGATCGAGTGGCGCTGCGCGGACTCGCTTTCGCTGAGGGACTTCCTGCGCCTTGAGACGACCGCCCGGGTGCCGGATCATTCGTGGCTGTCGAAGACGCGGAGCCGCCTGCCGCATGAGGTCCATGAGGAGGTCTTCGGCTGGGTGCTATCGCTGATCGCGGAGCACGGTCTGGTGAAGGGCGATCGGATCGGGGTGGACGCCTCGACCATGGAGGCCAACGCCGCGCTGCGCGCGATCGTCCGCCGGGAGACGGGCGAGACCTACCGGGACATGCTGAAGCGCATGGCCAAGGAGAGCGGCATCGAGACGCCCTCGGCCGAGGACCTTGTTCGCCTGGACCGGAAACGGAAGGGCAAGACGCTGTCCAATGCGGACTGGGTGAGCACGACCGATCCCGAAGCGAAGATCGCCAGGATGAAGGATGGCACCACCCATCTCGGCTACAAGCCGGAACACGCCGTCGATCTGGACACCGGCGTCGTCGTGGCGGCGGAGGTCCATCCGGCCGACGAGGGTGACACGACGACGCTGCCGGGGACGCTGAAGGCCGCGGCGGCGAACCTGGCGAACGTCGGCCAGGCGCCGACGGCGGCCAAAGCCGCCGAGCTCATCGCCGACAAAGGCTATCACGCCCGCGCGGTGCTGAAGGATCTCGACGGCGGCGTCTGGAAGACACGGATCGCCGAGCCGCAGCGCAAGAGTTTCTCCCGCTGGCACGGCGATACCGAGGCCCGGGACGCCGTCTACGCCAACCGCAACCGGCTGCGCTCCGAGGTCGGCAAGGCGGGAATGCGAAAACGGGCCGAACTCGTCGAGCGCTCGTTCGCCCACAATCTGGAGCGTGGCGGCATGCGCCGAACGTGGCTCCGCGGACGGGAGACCGTCCACAAGCGCTACCTGATCCACGTCGCCGGCCACAACCTCGGGATCCTGATGCGCCTGCTGATCGGCGCCGGAACGCCCAAGGAAGCCGCCGCCCGAGGGAAACTGTTGCTGCTCGTCGTTCAAACGGCGGAAACGGCGGTGTTCGTCATTCTCGCCATCGACGAAGCCGGCCTCGGCGTCCTCGTCGTGACTCAGCACCGATCCGGCATGATCACGAACGGCACATCATCAACGGGCTGTTAGTCCGAAGACGCTTGTCTCAAGACTGAATGAGGGTCATCGTTCGACTGCAGCAGTGTTCTGGCCGGCACGCTTACATTGCAAGAACTTGGTCGAGTCATGGCCAGCGGCTGTGCGATGTCTCGGATGTCGAAAACAGGCGACGGGAACGGCAGCGCCTCCCAGCCGTCCTCGGCGCCAATCACGGTGGCGACGCCGTCATTGGCGGTGCTGATGATGCGCGAATGGGCCCAGTCGATCGCCTAGTCGAAGGTGAAGTTTGATCGCCAGATCGTTGCCTGACGTTGCTCCCGGATTCCGGACCGGCCGGTTGTTCAGTTATGCGGCGTTAGCCGTGGTCATGTCGACCCTTGCCTGCGCGGGTGTTCGGTATTCCACGCTCGAATGGCGGCGTTGCCGGTTGTAGAAGACCTCGATGTACTCGAAGAGCACGGCCTTCGCCTCGCGCCGGGTCCGAAACCGCGTGCGATGCACGAGTTCGGTCTTGAGAGCGCCGAAGAAGCTCTCCATCGGGGCGTTGTCCAGGCAGTTCCCCTTTCTGCTCATCGAAGCTGTGATGCCATTTGCCTTGAGCAGCTTGCGGTAGTCGCCACAGGCATACTGAACCCCGCGGACGCCCTTCTGTTTGTCAAGCCGCGATGCGGGTTTGGTTGATCTCCTTCTGGCGGCGCGTGATGAGCGTGAACACCTCACGGGCGATATAGCGCTTCAGGGCCCGGATGGCTTCGAGCTTGGAATGTCCCTCGGCGATACGCCTCGCCACATAGGCCTTCGTCTTCGGGTCGGTTCGAAAGCGGACGATTGCGATGATATGCAGTGCGCTGTTCGCAGCTCGATCGCCGCCTCTGTTAAGCCGATGGCGGATCGTCTTGCCGGATGAAGCCGGCACGGGGCTCACGCCGCAGAGCGCCGCAAAGCTGGCCTCCGAGCGCAAGCGCTCCGGGTTATCGCCGGCCGTGAGCAGAAGCTGCGCGGCGCTGGTAGGCCCGATCGCGCTACGGGCGACGAGGTCGGGTGCGAGTTCCTCGACGATAGCGTGGATCATCGCGTCGAGGTCCGCGATCTCATCATGGAGTTCGAGGTATCGGCGGGCCAGGGATTTGAGGCCGATGCGGTAGGCGGATTCCACATCACGATAGGCACTCAGGTCCGGTCGCCATGCCGCCAGGGTTCGGACGAGCTGCATGCGGGTCATTGCGCGCAGCATATCCCGCAATCCGTCGGGCGCGCAGACGATCGTGTTGTGGATCATCTGCAAAGCGATCCGTCGGGCTGCAACGGCCGTCTTCCGGCACGCCTTGAGAACGCGCAAGGATTCGACCATTCCGTCACGGCTTCTGGGGGTGACGGTGCGCTTGCGGGCGAAGGCCGCGTGCGCGGCGTTCTGCGCATCGAGATCGTCGTTCTTGCCGCGCCGGCGCCGATCGTGCTTATCCGGCGCCGTGACCTCCAGAACCTCGATCCCAGCCTGCTGGACGAAGCGAAGGAGGCCGGCTCCATAGCTGCCCGTCGAACTCGACGCCAATGCGCTGGACCTCGCCGAAGGAACGCATCCAGGCGAGCATTTGCCGATATCCCCGGCGGGTCGTGGCAAAGCATTGGGTTCCCAAAACGCGATCTTGTTCATCGACGACGGCCGCGACATGCAGATCCTTGTGGGTGTCCACGCCACCGACGATGCGACGTCCTGCGCCTTCTTCCACGTCCATTCCGAGCCTCCTGGTTCAACCGTGCTTCGATGGCTTCGCCAAGACCGAGTGCATGGACAGGACAGTCACGTGACCGGAGGTCAGGCCCTTCTTGGGTCACAGGCATCGGCGAGGCAAAACCTCACCGCGAGGCGTTCCCGGGCGGCCGACAGGTCCGAGGAAAGACACGGATGGTCGATCGGAGTGCGGGTCAGGCCACACCGGGACGCCTTGCGGCGCCAGCCTACCAAACGGTCCATCGCTGTGAGAGTCAGGCCGTCCGGGAACTGGCCTGTATCAATTGACTGTCGGAGTGGTGGATCAGACCCCTCGGCGGCCGCCGGTTGCGGATGGCCATCTTCAGCGCATCTTCGCACACGGTGCTCTTGAGACGGTCCGACATCGACCACCCGACGATTTCCATCGTGGCGAGGTCCTTAACCGCGGCGAGGTAGAGCCAACCCTCGTCGGTGGGGATGTAGCTGATGTCAGCCAGCCACACCGTGTCGGGGACGGCGATCTCGAAGTTACGGTCGAGCAGGTTTGGCGCCACGGCGTGCGCGTGCCGACTGTCGGTGGTGATGGGCACGCGGCGCTTCCCGCGAGGCGGCCGAATGCCGTTTTGCTTCATCAGCTTGGCGACCGTTCGCTTGGATATCCGTCGTCCCCTGGCGTGAAGATCGGCGTGAACCCGGGGGGCGCCGTACCGGTGCCGGCTGGCCTCGAAGATCTCCCGAACCTCAGCGACAAGAACCTCACGCCGGGCGGCGCGCTCGGCTCTTGTGGGGGCTGCCCGCTGCCAGGCATGAAACCAGCTGCGCGACACGCCGAGAACCCGGCACATCAGGCGTACGGCATGCTCGGCCATGTGGGCGGCGATGAAGGCGAGCTTCGCGCTCATGTCTTCGCCGCCCACTGTGCGAAAAAAGCCGAGGCCTTGCGCAAAACCTCCACCTCCTCCTTCAGACGTTTGTTGTCCTGGCGCAGCCGCGCCAGTTCGCCCGCCTCGGCCTGCTGCCGTTCGATCGCCAAGGCCGAGCCCGCGGCCTCCAGCTCGAGACGCCACGTCTTCAGCTGCGCCGGCGTCACCCCAAGCTCAGCCGCGACACTCGCCTGCGTCGCCCCCGGCGCCAAAAGGCGCGCAACCGACTGCTCCTTGTACTCCGGCGAAAACCGCCGCCTCGTCTGCCTCGTCATCACATCCCTCCAGATCGGTCAGTACTTTACCGACCGGTCCGGAAGCCGGGAGCAAGGTCACATCCCTCCAGATCGGTCAGTACTTTACCGACCGGTCCGGGAGCCGGGAGCAAGGTCAGTTTAGCAAGTCTGGGAAGAACGCTGTCGAGAAGAAGGAGGTGCACCGCGTCCAAATTCTTGATCCCGCGACCGGCACCGGCACCTTTCTCGCAGAGGTGGTCAAGCAGATTGCGCCAAAGGTGAAAGGCGTCGCCGAGGGTATGTGGTCCGGCTACATCGAGAAGGACCTGATGCCGTATCTGCACGGTTTCGAGCTTCTAATGGCCTCCTACGCCATGTGTCACATGAAGCTCGACATGGTGCTCTCTGAGCTAGGCTATACACCGTCAGGAACGCCGCCGAGGCTCGGAGTGTACCTGACTAACTCGCTGGAAGAGGGGGAGCCACCCAACCAGATTCTGCCTTTCGCGCAATGGCTGTCGAACGAAGTGAAGCAGGCCAACGCGGTCAAGCGCGATATGCCGATCATGTGCGTGATCGGAAATCCTCCCTACTTGGGTGAAGGTGGGATATCCGAAGGTTGGCTTGGTAATCTAATGGAGGACTATAAAAAAGAACCTGGCGGAAAGTCGGAACTAAAAGAAAAGCATTCCAAATTGATTAATGATCTTTACGTCAAGTTCCTTCGTATATCATCCCGATCTTATTGAAAAAAGCGGAGAACAAGTTCTTGGATTTATCACTAATCATGGATATCTGGACAATCCAACATTCCGTTGAATGCGTTGGCACCTTCTAAGTACATTTGATAAAATATGGATTCTCAGTATCTGCATGGAAACTCGAAAAAAAAAGAAGTAACCCCAGCGGGAAAGCCGGATATAAATGTTTTCGATATACAACATGGCGTTTCGATTATTGTTGCCGTGAAGAAAAACGGAACAACCAGCGGGCTGGCCAAAGTGAAACATGGCGATCTCTGGGGCACACGAGAATTAAAGTATGAAAATTTGTCCGAGCAAAACCTCGACGAGATATGCAAAAAATACCTGATGCCGTCCAATCCTTGGTACTTACTTGAGCCATACAATACAAAAATATATGAGATATATGAAATGGGTTTCTTGGTAACAGAGCTTTTTTTGGTTGGAGGAACGGGCGTAGTTACAAAGCGTGACAGATTAAGTGTGCACGAGACAAAGGAGGAGTTCAGGCGGATGATATGCTAATCTTCCTGAGGAAGCGGTTCGCCAGAAGTATAGTTTGCCTGGTGACGTGAGAGATTGGCGCTACACCTGGGCGTTATCCGACCTGAAAGACCATAAAGAGAATTTCGCCGTAGAGCCTATAGCGTATCGTCCCTTCGACAACAAATATATATATTATTCAGGCCGCTCTCGCGGATTTGTAGGTTGGCCTGTGGAGAAAGTCATGGGTAAATTTGTTCGAGGCGAAAATATTGGGCTTGCTACTGCGCGCAGCAACAAAAATCCTAAACCAGATCATTTCTTCGTTGTTGACCGCATGATGGAAACAAAATGTGCAGAAAGTAGCACTCAGTCTGCGGTATTCCCATTGTATGCCTATCCAGATGAAAGGAAATTGGATAGATCCCGCCGGATCAATTTTGACGCGGAGCTGTATGATAAATTGCAGAAATGTGCCAAGCATCCAGATTATGGAGTGCCAAATGAAATTAATGTAAAGGCTTATCCCTCTGCGTCCGGCGGTACCGAATGTGGTGGTGACGGCATGAGGTGAGTGGTGTAGAACATAGAGCGAACATCTTTCTTGAGAGGTTCGCCATGTCCGACTTTCCTCGCTCCATCTTGGCGTTTCAGCGTCAGTTCCCCGATGAGGCCGCGTGCGCGGCGTGGCTGTCGGCTTCGCGCTGGCCCGACGGCTTTTGCTGTCCCAGTTGCGGTCACGGCAAAGGCTGGAAGCTGGCGACCAAGGCTTTCACCTGGGAGTGCGCCGGCTGCGGCAAGCAGACGTCGGTCACGGCGGGGATCGTGATGCACGGCTCGAAGCTGCCGCTGAGCGTGTGGTTTTGGGCGGCCTATCTGATGGCCACCCACTCGAACGGCATTTCCGCGCGGCAGATGTGGCGGCAGTTGGGCCTGGGGTCTTACAAGAGCGCCTGGCTCTTGTGCGCCAAGCTGCGCCGGGCCATGGTCGATCCCACCCGCGCCCTGCTGTCGGGTGTGGTCGAGATCGACGAAACGCACGTGTCCCACCGCACCAAGGATGACCCGGTGGCGGGCGGACACGGGCGAAGCCCGGACGGCAAGATGCAGGTCGTCGTCGCCGTCGAGATCATCGAAAAGGCTCCCGGACGCTTGCGCCTGGGGGCGATCGAGGACGCCTCGTCGGCCAGCCTTCACCCGTTCGTCAAGGCCAATAGTCGCCGCCGGTTCCGCCCTCTGCACCGACGGCGAGCGCCTCCCCCGCCGTCGCCGGCTGAAGACGAGCCCCACGTCGTCGGCGCCATGGCGGCGCACATCGTCCTGCCTTGGGTGCACCGCGTCATCGCGAACCTCAAGACATGGGCGCTCGGCGTCTACCATGGCCTCCGCCGCCCCCATCTCCAAGCCTACCTCGACGAGTTCGTCTTCCGCTTCAATCCCCGGCGCAGGGCCCAGGCCGCGTTCCAAAGCCTTCTTGGCATCGCCAGCACCATCAAACCGGCAACCTACAACATGTTGATCGCACCGGAAGCAAAGGGATAAGCCTTTTAATGTATTGGATTATATCTATGGCGTGCTTCACAGCCCGATTTACCGAGAGACATTCGGGGAATTTCTGAAGATCGATTTTACACGTGTGCCGTGGCCAACAAGCCCAAACGAGTTTTGGGATATAGCTGTGAAAGGGGAGAAGCTCCGTAAGCTCCATCTCATGGAGCCCAGTGCGTTAGAAGGCTCAGCAGCATACCCGTACAAAGGTGTGGGTGAAAATAAGATCAAAAGTATGAATGGAAATATGGAAGAGTGTATATAAACAATCATCAGTATTTCGGTGGAGTTCCATTTGTGGCGTGGAGGTTCGGTCTTGGAGGTTATCAACCAGCACAAAAATGGTTGAAGGACCGAAAGGGTCGTCAGCTCAGTTTCGACGACATTATGCACTATCAGAAGATCATTAAGGTCCTGACCGAAACGGACAGGATCATGCAGACCATCGAGCTTACGCTTGATGCGTGCCCCCAATACTAGCAGCTAAAGTGATCTAGGAACATTGATGGTGTGCAGTTCACGGACGCGTGCATGACGCGCTATGAAACACTACTGGTTCGCAAATCTCCTGGCTGCGCCCGCTTTACCCTCTGATGTGGGGTCGAGCGCCGGCTTTCAGGAGAGGTGGGCGGCGCCGAGGTAGCCTTCGCTCTGCATCTCGTGCAGGCGCGAGATCGTCCGCTCGAACTCGAAGGCGCCCTCGCCTTGCGCATAAAGCTCCTCGGGCGGGCGCTCCGCCGAGCAGATGAGCTTGACCTTGTGCTCGTAGAGCGCGTCGACGAGGGTGACGAAGCGCTTGGCCTCGTTGCGCATGTCCGCCGTCATCACCGGGATCCGGGCCAGGAACAGAACGTCGTAACGCCCGGCGAGGGCGAGATAATCGGCCGGCCCGAGAGGCCGCGCGCACAGCTCGTGGAAGCTCGCGTAGGCCGTGTCGTCGGACGCCATCGAGATCTCCAGCCGCCGTCCCTGGACGAGGATCGCGTCCGGGCCGACTTCGGCGCCATGGGTCAGCCGCGCGAAGTAGGCGCGCAGCCTGGCCTCGGTGCCCTGGTCGAGCGGCGTCAGATAGACGGCCATCGAGCGCATGGTCCGCAGCCGGTAGTCGGTCGCGGCGTTGAGGTGAAGCACATCGAGCCGCTCTTCGAAGAGCGCAATGAACGGCACGAACAGCTCGCGCTGGAGGCCGTCCTTGTAAAGGTCGCGCGGCGGCCGGTTGGTAGTAGCGACGACGACGACGCCGGCCTCGAACAGGGCGCTGAACAGCCGGCCGAGGATCATCGCGTCGGCGATGTCGAGAACCTGAAGCTCGTCGAAACACAGAAGGTGCGCCTCGGCGGCGATCCGGGCCGCGACCTCGCCGACGAGATCGTCCTCCGCCGGTCGCCGGCTGCGCGCGGAAGAGCGACCCTTGCGCTCGGCCTCGCGCTCGAGCGAGACGCAAGTCCCGGAATTCGGCGTGGACCTCCTGCATGAACGCGTGGAAATGGACCCGGCGCTTTTTCGCGACCGGCGCGGTGCGGAAGAACAGGTCCATCAGCATCGACTTGCCGCGCCCGACCCCGCCGTAGATGTAGAGCCCCTGCGGCGGCTCGACACGGCGGCGGCCCAGCCCGAAGCGCTCCTTCCAGCCGGTGCGTCCGGCGGCGCCGGCCTCGGCCTGATAGCCGATCAGGGCATGATGCAGGCTTTCGAGCTTCTCCGCGGCCAGTTCCTGGACGGGATCGGGCCGCAGGTCGCCGGCCTTCAGCCGGGCCCGGTATTGCGCCAGGGGTCCTTGGGGCATGAACGCGCCGTGGTAATTTTCGCAGGTGCGAACCACGTTAGTTTTGGCGGTCGTGGTTGTAAAGTGGGGCGGTTGTAAAGCGAGGCGCAGTCTGGAATGGAGGCCTTCATCTTCGCCAACGAGATGGTCATTCGGATCGGCTGCTTCGCTGCCGTGCTGGCGCTGATGGTCGCGTGGGAGGTGCGGCTGCCGCGACGGGCCGGCGAAGGCGGTCTGCGTGCCGGACGCTGGCGGGCCAACCTTGGCCTGGTCGCCCTGGACACGGTGATCCTGCGGCTGCTTTTTCCGCTGGCCGCGGTGGGCGCCGCGCTGACGGCGCACGAGCGCGGCTGGGGTCTGTTCAACACCATCGATGCGCCGGTCTGGCTCACGGTCCTCCTGAGCCTCGTCATCCTCGATCTCGCCATCTACGCCCAGCACGTCGCCTTCCACAGGATCCCGCTCCTGTGGCGCCTGCACCGGGTGCACCACACCGACGTCGCCCTGGACGCGACGACCGGCCTGCGCTTCCACCCGATCGAAATCGTCGCCTCGATGCTGCTCAAGATTGCGCTGGTCATAGCCCTCGGCGCGCCGGCGCCGGCGGTCGTCATCTTCGAGGTCGGCCTGAACGCGCTCGCCATGTTCAACCATGCGAATGTCTACCTGCCGCCGCGGATCGATGCGCTCATTCGCCGGCTGATCGTCACCCCGGACATGCACCGGGTGCACCACTCGATCCACCGCGACGAAACCGACAGCAACTACGGCTTCAACCTGTCGCTGTGGGACCGGCTGTTCGGGACTTACCGGCCCCAACCCCGCGACGGTCATGCGACGATGACGCTGGGGCTCGGCGTCTTCCGCGATCCCGCCAACGGCGCGCTGTCCCGCCTGCTCATCCAGCCGTTCCTGCGGGACAACAGGACCGCCATGCCGGCGGTGGCGCTCGACCCGGAAACAACCCCAGAACGAGCCAGCAGGAGGAACCCATGAGAACGATCGCCTTGGTCATGATCTTCGCCGCCACGATCGGGATCGCCGCGGCCGCGGACGAAGGTATGATCCGCAAGCAGAGCGCTCATTCGGTCGAAGACACCGCTCAACGTTTTGAGGCCGCCGTTCGCGAAAAGGGAATGGTCGTGTTCCCGCGCTACGACCACGCCCAGGCCGCGCGCGAGCAGGGGCTGGAGATGCGGCCGACGGTGGTCCTGGCGTTCGGCGCTCCGAAGTACGGGACGCCGATCATGAAAAAGAACCCCCTCGCCGCCATCGACTTCCCGCCCAAGGCGCTCGTCTACGAAGACAGCGACGGCACGGTCTGGATCGCCTACAACAGCGCCGAGTATTTCTATGGAACGATCTTCGGGCGCCACGGCCTCGATTACTCAGCGGAGGACGTGGAAAAGCTTGGTAAGGCGCTGGACGGACTGACCGCTCGCGCCGTCAGATCCGGTTCGTAAGAGAGCAGCGCGCAAGAAGGGCAAGCGGATGAGCCCACGATTGGCGGACGCAACGGCGGCGACAATTCCTGCCGAAAAGCCGTGAAGCCGTTGCCGGAGAGGATCGAGCGCATCATCACCGGACGCCCCCGGGATGTGGGCGGCTTGACGGTGCGCCGGATCCTGCCGTCGTCGCGACAGCAGATGGTCGGCCCATTCATCTTTCTCGATCACCTGGGCCCGGTTGCGCTGCCGCCCGGGCGCGGCCTCGACGTGGCGCCGCATCCGCACATCGGCCTTGCGACCGTAACCTACCTTTTTGAAGGCGAGCTGATCCATCGCGACAGCCTCGGCTCCGTTCAGGCGATCAAGCCCGGCGCGGTCAACTGGATGACGGCCGGCCGGGGCATCGTCCATTCGGAGCGATCGAGCCTCGAGAGCCGCATGCTCGGGCCACGCCTGAACGGCGTTCAGTCTTGGGTGGCCCTGCCCCTGGACGCGGCCGAGAGCGAGCCCAGCTTCCACCATCATGCCGCCGAGAGCCTGCCCGCGATCGAGCGCGACGGCGCGACGGCGCGGCTGATCGCCGGCACCGCCTTCGCCTTGCGCTCGCCGGTCGCGACACTCTCGTCGATGTTCTACATGGACGCCATCGTCGATGCCGACGCGGTCGTCCCGCTTCCCGACGAACATCCCGAACAGGCGATCTACATTGTCGCCGGCAGTCTCGACGGCGACGGCGAGCCGATCGGCAAAGGCGCGCTGGTGCTCGTCGGTTCCGATCGAGAGCCCGAGATCCGCGCCCTGACCCGGTCGCGGCTGATCCTGCTCGGCGGCGCGCCGTTCCCCGAGCGTCGACACATCTGGTGGAATTTCGTGGCCGGATCGCGCGAACGGATCGAACAGGCGAAGGACGACTGGAAGAGCGGTCGTTTCGCGCCGGTGCCGGAGGAGCACGAGGCGATTCCGCTTCCCGAGGCCTGAGCAGGCAGCGGAAACAAAAACGGCCGAATATCGTTGGTTAGCAGGAACGGCGGCGACGGCAAGGGGGCGGATGATGGCGGGCAAGCGATGGACGGCGGCAGCGGCGGATTTTCTGGCGCATCTCGATCGTCTGCGCCGGCGGGCGAAGAAACGGACCGGGCGCATGCGGCCGGCGGTGATCCGGCCGTACATCGGCTACGGAACGACGGAAAGGTTCTTCCTGCGCGGGCGGGTCATCGAGGATCCGCGCCTTCGGGACCTTTCTCCCGGCGCATCGCGCTGGCAGAACTTCCTTACCATGATCAAGCGCTACCAGAGCGACGAAATCCCGTGCGCCAAGGTCCGCGCCCGCCATGGCGCCCATGAGCGGGTGCTCGACACCGACGACGAGGGCTACTTCGAGCTGAGCCTCCCGGCCGCGCCGGTCCCGGTCGGGCAGGCGGACACCGGCTGGCGGGCGGTCGATCTGGAACTGATCGAGCCCGTTGCCGAGGGCGCTGAGGCGGCGCGCGCGGTCGGCAAGGTTCTGGTGCCGTCGGTCGACGCGCAGTTCGGCGTGATCTCCGATATCGACGACACCATCGTCAAGACCGGCGCGACAAACATGCTCCGCCATGTCCGCACCGTCCTGCTGAACAGCGCCGCGACGCGGAGCCCCTTCATCGGCGTCAGCGCGTTCTACCGCGCGCTCGCCTGCGGTACCGCCGGCCGGCCGGTCAACCCCGTCTTCTACGTCTCGTCGAGTCCGTGGAACCTGTTCGACCTGTTCAGCGACTATCTCCGCCTGCAGGACATTCCCGACGGCCCGATCATTCTGCGCGACTTCATGCTTGAGCCGGGCGGCTGGTTCAAGGTCGGCCATGACGAACACAAGACCGGCGTCATCGAGGGCCTGCTCATGCGGTACCCGGAACTCGAGTGGATCCTGATCGGCGACAGCGGCCAGCGAGACGCCATCATCTACCGCAACATCGTCGAGCGCCACCCCGGCCGCGTTCTCGCCGTCTACATGCGCGATGTCTCGCGCCGGACGACAAATTGCGAGGCCTGGCAGGCCGCCCAGGACATCGCCGGCCTCGGTCCGGAGGTGGTCTTCGACCCGCAAACCCTGACGGCGGCGCGCAACGCCGCCGAGCACGGCTGGATCTGCACATCCGCCCTGCCGGCGGTCGAGGGCAAGGTCGCCGAAGAAACGAGCGGCGAGACCGGAATCGGCGAGGCGGCCGCCCGCGCCGGCTAGATCGCGCTGCGACTGACTCTTAAGAACGAGCGCTTGTGAGACGCCGTAGCAAGGCGTGATAGGTGGTCTGTGGCGCGGGCTGATCCAGCCGGTGACGAACAGGCCTGCCGCGACACTCAGGACGAAACTTTCGACGCGCCAGCGGATCTTTCTGGCCAGCCGCGGCAGCGCCCGGATGAGGTTCCGGGCCACGCCGTCGACGGCAAGACGCTTGCGCTATCTCGCTACACCCCTACCAAGTTCCTGCAATTCACTCTATAATTGAGAAATAATATCGTTTGTAAGCGAGTCACCACGCGCGCAGGAGCGGGGGAAAATGAAGACTCTACTTCTACCTTATCATGAAGAAGAGGCAGCGCGCGCCGCTCTGAAGATCGCGGCTCTCCTGGCAAAGCGCTACAACGGTTATCTCGAAGGCCTGCTGGTTCGGGACGAGCCCGTGCTCGCTTTCGCACCCGGCATGATCATGCCACCCGACTACCTCTCGAAGGCGGTGGAAGAATGGCGACGTTTCGCCGATCGCATTCGCTCTGAATTTGCACACGCAACCGCCGAGAACGGACTGCCCATGCAGGAGCTTGAGGCAGCCGGCACGGGGCCTGCAGCCGGTTGGCGCGAGTTCCAAGGCAACGAAGCTGAGGTTGTGGGCCAGCATGGCCGCCTGTTCGACCTTATTGTCGTCGGTCGCCCGGAGGCATCGGGGTCACGCCGCTGGCGCGCGACGCTCGAGGCAGCGCTGTTCGAGACGGGGCGGCCCCTGCTCCTCGTTCCATCTGAAGCGTCGCCCAACCTCGGCAGGAGCATCGTAATCGCGTGGAACGGGAGCACCGAGACCGCGCGCACAATCGCCTTCGGTATGCCGTTCCTGCATGCGGCGGAGCATGTCGAGGTTCTTACCGTGAAAGGACACAACGTCCCCGGGCCGAGCGCCGCCGAGGTCGCCGCTCATCTCGCGCGACACGGTATTTCGGCCACGAGCCGAACCCTGAAACCCGATGAACGTCCCGCCGGCGAGATCATCCTTGACGAGGCCGGCGATATCGGCGCCGACCTGCTTCTTAAAGGCGCCTTCACCCGCAGTCGGATCCGCCAGATTATTTTCGGCGGCATCACGCAGCACGTCCTTGACTACGCCAAGATCCCGGTGCTGCTGGCGCATTGACACTACCAAAGTCCGTAAAGATCGGCCTCCTGTCGGAGCGGTAACATGAACCGCTCTGCATGATGTCGGCCAACTCGAGCCGGTGCTGGCGGACGTGATCAATGAAACCGGCCGGTCGCGCCGTTTGGAGCGGATCCACAGACTGTGGCTGAAAACCAACACATCATGGCGAGAATGCGCTGCCGCCCCATGTTCCCACCCCATAAGCAAGAAGAGGCTCTAACCTAAGGGCCACGTTGAGGTAACGGGTCCGACTGGCGAATGTGCCGGCGCTCCAGCCGAAGTCGATGTCGATCTCGGCATGACAACCGGAGGTGAGAATGAAACAGTTTGCATACGCACTGCCGATCCTGGCAGTGGTCTCGGCGCCGGCTCTGGCGCAACAGGCAACTCCCGACTACCAGACGACCGCAGCACCGCAGGCTACCGCGGGCGAAGGCGTTCAGATCCCGCCGTACGAGCCGGTGCGCGGGCCGCGCGCGGGATCTTGGGAAGCAACTTTAAGCGGCAGCGGTGCCTCTTTGGATCAGTTCAATGCTAACAGCTTTGGTGTCAGCGGTAGTCTTGGCTACTACATCACGCCATGGCTGCCGGTCGGCGTTCGCCAAACAGTGCTTTGGGTAGGCGGCGACAATGTCAGCGACAATAGCGCCGGGTTTACCAATGCTTTCATTGATTTCCAAGCACCGCTAGGGGCCTTTCAGCCGTTTATCGGCTTGCTGGTGGGCGCTCAATATGGCGACGTTGATAACAAGGCCATCTATGGGCCGGAGGGCGGCATCAAATATTGGGTCAATGAAAGCACATTTCTGTATGGGCTACTTGAATGGCAGGCCCAGCAGGGGGAAGCTTTCGACAACGGCAACGCCGTGTACACGGTCGGGTTTGGCCTGAACTTCTAGGCCACGGCCATTGCAACCGCGGGGCTCCAACCCCGTCTTGAGCCAAGCCCGGAACCAGAGGAGCCGTTCATGAGGCATCCATTCAGATATTTGGCCGTCGCGGCGATACTCGCCGCCGCCGCCGGCTGTTCCAACCAATACCTTGACAAAGCGCGGTCCACCCAGCCACAAGGCACTCCCTTCGAGACGGCGCTGGCTCGCGACTATATCGCCATGTCCAAGTCCGAGGCGAAGTACGGCGACGTAAGCGACACGACGACGTACGCGCGTCGCGCCACCGCCGCTGCGGAAGGCCAGCTTGTCCTTCCCGACGACCTTAAGGGACGGAAGATACCGCAGCGCTATCGCAGCGACCTGCGCGACGCCCGGGAGCGCCTCGTCACCGCGCTCGATAGCAATGCCCGGACAACCGCCCCCGAGTTGGCAGCACAGGCGCAGGTGCTCTATGACTGCTGGGTCGAGCAGGCGGAGGAGAGCCTGCAGCCCGACGATCTCAAGGCCTGCCGCAAGGGCTTCGAAACCGCGCTCAGCGAGGCCGAGGCGGCAGTCGCAGCAGCGGCAGTGACACCGGCGGCGGCGATTGAAGCAAACCGCTATCTGGTCTTCTTCGATCTCAACAGCGCCAAGCTGTCGCCGGAGGCGACGGAAATCGTCACCCAGGCGGTCGATGTCGCCACGAAGAGACCGGACGAGCCGATCATGATCACCGGCTTTACCGACACGACCGGCACGCCGCAGTACAACCTGCGCCTGTCGAAGCGCCGGGCGGACTCGGTCGCGACGGCTATGATCTCGCGCGGGGTCGATCGGACACGGATCGCCACCGAGGGCATGGGCGAGAACAACCTTCTGGTCCCCACCGGAGACGGTGTCGCCGAGCCGCAGAACCGGCGGGCCGAGATCGCCTTCGGTCGCTGATACCTCCCGCACCTTAGCCTTTCGGGGATGCCGCACGACGCGGCATCCCCTTCTTTTCCAAATGTAAGTCGCGCCAACCATTAATCAGGTTATCGCCGCCGCGCCCCAGGCAGTGCGATCCTGCAGCCTGTCTTTTCGAATACGAGGTCTGCCTCGGCTCCATGGCCGCGAGCAAGGCGCTCGGCTGCGAGATCGTCGCCGACTGACGGTTGGCGCGCTGCATGATCCAAGGAGACGTTCCGTGGCCGAAAAGCCCGTCGTTCTTGTCACCCGCAAGCTGCCCGACGCTGTCGAGGCCCGGCTGCGGCGCGACTTCGACGCCCGACTGAACGCGGACGACGCTCAGCTCTCGGCCGAAGATCTTGTCGAACGCGGCAGCGGCGCCGACGCGATGCTCGCCTGCCCGACCGAGAAGCTGAGCGCAGACGTGATCGCCCGGCTGCCCGAGTCCATCCGCGCCGTCGCCACCTACTCGGTGGGCTACGACCACATCGACCTCAACGCTGCGAAAGCGCGCGGGATCATCGTCAGCAACACGCCGGACGTGCTGACCGACGCGACCGCCGAAGTCGCGATCCTGCTCATGCTGGCCGCGGCCCGCCGGGCGCATGAAGGCGAGCTGCTCGTGCGCGCCGGCGCCTGGCGCGACTGGAGCCCGACCTACATGCTGGGCACCCAGGTCAGCGGGAAGAGGCTCGGCATCATCGGCATGGGCCGGATCGGCAGGACCGTCGCCCGCATCGCCCGCGGGTTCGACATGGAGATCCACTATTCCAGCGCCCGCAGGCTGGCGGCGGACGCGGAAGAGGGCGCGATCTTCCACCCGCAAGTCGACGACCTCCTGGCAGCCAGCGACTTTCTGTCGCTGCATTGCCCGGCGACGCCGGAGACGAACGGCCTCCTCAATGCGGAGCGGATCGCCCGTTTGCCCGAGCACGCGATCGTCGTCAACACCGCGCGGGGCACGATCATCGACGACGACGCGCTGATCGCGGCGCTCAAGAGCGGCCGCATCGCCGCTGCCGGCCTCGACGTGTATACGGGAGAGCCGGACATCCACCCCGGCTACCGCGACCTCGACAATGTCTTCCTCCTGCCTCACATCGGCAGCGCGACGCGAGAAACGCGCGACGCCATGGGCTTTCGCGCACTCGACAACCTCGACGCGATCTTTGCCGGCCGGGAACCGCGCGACCGGCTGGTGTAACGACGGCCGCGTTCGGCGTCAGCCGCCCGGCTTCGTTGCGGTGCGCCGCCACCACCATATCAGGCAGCCCCACTGACCCACGGCATGAAGAACTTCGGTGATGAGCAGGCCGTAGGCGGCGCCGAGCAGTCCGTAAGCGACGACCAGCGGTACGCCGATGCAGAGCGTGCCGGCGACGGCGAGGCACTGGGTGAAAAAGCGCAAGTTGGCCTGACGCAGCGCCGACAGCATAATGCTGGGCGGCAGGGCCACAGCGATGAAGAACGGCACGAGCGCCATGATCTCGATCAGGGCGAAGGCGCCCTCGATCTGCGCACCGAACAGGAGGCCGATCGCGAATTCGCCGCCCAGGAAAATGGCTCCGCCATAGATGACGGACAGCACGATCATCGGGACCGACAAGCGCAGCACGTAGGCCCACTGCCGGGCCTGCGACATCTGGTCGATCTCGCGCGCCGCCATCGGGATCAGCATCAGGCCCAGGCCCATGACGATCTGGAAGAATGGTGCGACGAGCGTCTCCGCCCCCTTCAGCAGGCCGGCCGCCTCGGCCGAGACGAGCGCGCCGACGATAAAGAAGTAGCCCTGATAGGTCGCGATCCCCATCGGCACCGCCAGCAGGAGCCATTTTCCGAACGACCAATGCTCGCGGAAATAGCGCCTGGTGGCGCCGCGGGGAGAGGGCCCGCTGTTGCGGCGGAACGTGATGCGCCGGAACTGCGAAAGGCAAACGAGGACGCTGAAGGCGGTAAGCATGACGTAGACGTCGGCGATGGTCGCGCCGCCGACCTGCGTCATGACCGCAAATCCGGCGGCGACGAGAGCGAGGAAGGTTAACGATTGCGCCATCGCATGGTACGGCCGCAGATCGACGTAGAACTGCCGCCGGGAAAAGTACAGGAAGCAGTACGCGAAGGCGAAAGCCGAACTGGTCAGCAGCCCGACCAGCATCCTCTCGCCGATGTGACCGGTGGCCCAGGCCAGCGCCGAACCGAGCACAACCAGCAGGCACATGGCGCCGACCCACAGCGCCTCAAGGCCGATGAGAAAGCGAAGATAGCCGGACGCTTCCGCCGGCGCCCGTCTCGGCCCGTAAACGGCCATCGGCTCGAGCACGAGGCAGTCCTGCAGGGCCCGGATCAGGGTCACGAAGATGTTGGTAATCGCGTAGATGCCCAGCGCTTCGGCGCCAAGCTGGCGGCCGATGAAAATGCTGGCGAGAAAGCTGACCGCCGCCGTGGCGCCCTGGTCGGCGATACTTGCGCCGGAGCGGGCGCCGATCGCCACGAGCCTGCCGAGAGAGAGCCTGATCGGGCGCGCCGTCGGGAAGAACTGGTCAGGCATGAGTACGGCCACGGCACATCCGGGCACGGCGGCAGCCGTCCGGGCGGCGGAGACGGAGACACCCCATGGAACCTCCAGGTGTGCGCGAAAAGGATTTCGACGAATTGTCGCCCCGTCATCATGCCGGCGGCGGGTTAAGGCGCGCTTAAGCGCCGTCGACCGAAGCGGCGCAGGCGGCCAACTGGTCGGAGCGGGAAAAGAAAAGGCCCCCGCGGCCGGAGCCGGGGGGCCTTGTGCTGCCGCGCCTGGGTGGATCCTAAGCGGCGCGGACGTTGCCGAGGAAGCCGTCGACGGAGCGGCGCATCTCCTCGGAGCGCTCGGCCATCAGCCGGGCGGCTTCGAGCACCTGGCCGGCGGCGGCGCCGGTCTCGCCGGCGGCCTGGGTGACGCCGGCGATGTTGCTGGTCACCTCACTCGTGCCCTGCGCGGCCTGTTCGACGTTGCGGGCGATCTCCTGGGTCGCGGCGTCCTGCTCTTCGACCGCCGCGGCGATGGAGGCGGCGATCTCGTTGATCTTGCCGATGGTCGCGACGATGCCCTCGATGGCGCCGACGGTGCCGCCGATCTCGGCGCGGACCGCGTCGATCTGGGCGGCGATCTCCTCGGTCGCCTTGGCCGTCTGGTTGGCCAGCGACTTGACCTCGCCCGCGACCACCGCGAAGCCCTTGCCGGCGTCGCCGGCCCGGGCCGCCTCGATGGTCGCATTCAGCGCCAGAAGGTTGGTCTGCCCGGCGATGGCGTTGATCAGGTTGACCACCTCGCCGATCTTCTCCGCCGAGGCCGCCAGACCGCGCACCGTGGCTTGCGTCTTCTCCGCCTCGCCGGCGGCATCGCGGGCAATGCCGCTGGACTCGCCCATCTGCCGCGCGATCTCGCGGATCGAGCTCGACAGCTCCTCGGCCGCCGCCGCCACCGTCTGGACGTTGCTCGACGCCTGATCCGAGGCCGCCGCCACCGCCGAGGCCTGACGGCTGGTCTCCTCCGCCGTCGCCGACATCGCCTGCGACGTCGACTGCATCTCCGCGGCCGAACCGCCCAGCGCCTCCATGACGGCCGCAACCTCAGAGTCGAACCTGTCGGCCAGCTCTGACATTGCCTGCTTGCGGTCGATCTCGGCCTGCCGGGCCAACTCCTCCTGCTTGGCTTCGAGCCGCACCTTTTGGATGGCGTGCTCCTTGAACACCTGGACCGCGTCCGCCATTTCGCCGATCTCGTTTTTCCGCCCGCGCTCCGGAACCTCGACCTCAAGCTGACCGTTGGCCAGCTCTGTCATGGCAATCGTCATGCGCGAAATCGGCTGTGTGATGGCGCGGCCGACGAAGAAGCAGGTTCCGACGAGCAGCACGAGGGTCGGAACGATGACTCCGCTCGCCAAGAGCAGTTTGTCGTAAAAAACGGCGGCAACATCATCAAGGTAGATTCCGGTGCCGATGATCCAATGCCAAGGCGCGAATCCACGGACGTAGGAAATTTTCTCGACAGGGTTCTCCATGCCGGGCTTCGGCCAAGAGTAGTTAACGAACCCGGCTCCGTCCTTCTCAACGACTTCAGTCATCTTGACGAAGAGCCGCTTGCCCCTCTTGTCTTTCATCCGCGAAAGATCTTGGCCGTCAAGCTCGGGCTTGATTGGATGCATGACCATCGTCGGCTGGAAATCGTTGATCCAGAAGTACTCGTTGTCGTCGTAACGCAGGTCGCGCAGAGCATCTTTGGCCGCCGTCTGTGCCTCTGCGCGCGTGAGCGACCCCGCGTTTTCAAGTGCTGCAAAGTGTTCCAGAATCCCGTAGGCAGTCTCAACCAGATTTCTGGTCTTGTCCTGTCGATCTTCAACAAGCGCTTGTTCCAAGGCGAGGAGAGATATCCCGGCCATGACTACACAGCTCATGACCGCCACGCATGCAATGATCATCAGGCGCCTGGAAATATTCAGGTTCTTCACGATTTCACTCCACCCGTGGTAGGACACAGCCGGTCGTCGAGCAGGCCGCAGACTGTTTCGCTCGCGAACATGCCAAGCTTGGCCTAAGGGGGGGTTAAAAGCGGCGCCGGATGGGGCGTTTCGCCGAGCAGTTGAACAGCACGAGCGTGTTGCTATTGTTTTCCGCGCCGCGACGCTGTTCAATAGCTTAAAGAATAAACGGGCACGCAGGCTGGGGGGCTGGCATGCGGCGGTGGGGGTGGATTGCGTCAGGCTCGGCGCTGTTGCTGGCGCTGGTTCTCAGCAAGGCTGCTGCAGGGGCGCAAGCCCAAGCGATGAGTGTACTTCTTCTTACGGCGGCGTCATGCGGCGCAGGACAGGAAGCCTCGGGCGGTCGCGCCTGGCCTACGACCCTTACTACCTGGAGCAGGAGTGGCGAGGCTGGTGGGTAGACAGCGGATGCATCGAGCTTCAGCACCCGGACAAGGCTTTCATTGCCTTTTGCAAGAAGCGGTATGAGCGCAAGCCCAATCCCTAATGTTCTTTTCCACAAACCCACATATGCCCATTTTTACGAATTAGCAGCCCGTTGATGATGTGATCATGCTGGATCGGTGCTGACGATCACGACGAGGATGCCGAGGCCGGCTTCGTCGATGGCGAGAATGACGAACACCGCCGTTTCCGCCGTTTGAACGACGAGCAGCAACAGTTTCCCTCGGGCGGCGGCTTCCTTGGGCGTTCCGGCGCCGATCAGCAGGCGCATCAGGATCCCGAGGTTGTGGCCGGCGACGTGGATCAGGTAGCGCTTGTGGACGGTCTCGCGTCCGCGGAGCCACGTTCGGCGCATGCCGCCACGCTCCAGATTGTGGGCGAACGAGCGCTCGACGATTTCGGCCCGTTTTCGCATTCCCGCCTTGCCGACCGCCGAGCGCAGCCGGTTGCGGTTGGCGTAGACGGCGTCCCGGGCCTCGGTATCGCCGTGCCAGCGGGAGAAACTCTTGCGCTGAGGCTCTGCGATCCGTGTCTTCCAGACGCCGCCGTCGAGATCCTTCAGCACCGCGCGGGCGTGATAGCCTTTGTCGGCGATGAGCTCGGCGGCTTTGGCCGCCGTCGGCGCCTGGCCGACGTTCGCCAGGTTCGCCGCCGCTGCCTTCAGCGTCCCCGGCAGCGTCGTCGTGTCACCCTCGTCGGCCGGATGGACCTCCGCCGCCACGACGACGCCGGTGTCCAGATCGACGGCGTGTTCCGGCTTGTAGCCGAGATGGGTGGCGCCATCCTTCATCCTGGCGATCTTCGCTTCGGGATCGGTCGTGCTCACCCAGTCCGCATTGGACAGCGTCTTGCCCTTCCGTTTCCGGTCCAGGCGAACAAGGTCCTCGGCCGAGGGCGTCTGGATGCCGCTCTCCTTGGCCATGCGGTTCAGCATGTCCCGGTAGGTCTCGCCCGTCTCCCGGCGCACGATCGCGCGCAGCGCGGCGTTGGCCTCCATGGTCGAGGCGTCCACCCCGATCCGATCGCCCTTCACCAGACCGTGCTCCGCGATCAGCGATAGCACCCAGCCGAACACCGCCTCGTGGACCTCATGCGGCAGGCGGCTCCGCGTCTTCGACAGCCACGAATGATCCGGCACCCGGGCGGTCGTCTCAAGGCGCAGGAAGTCCCTCAGCGAAAGCGAGTCCGCGCAGCGCCACTCGATCCCGCGCTCGGAGTTGATGCCCTCGAAGTAGCCGACCATGTGCATCCGGAAGTACCGCCCCGGCGGGATCGACGGCGCCCCCATCTTCGCCGCGTAGTGCGGCTTGCACGCCGTCTCGGCGAAGGTGTCGAAGCCGGCATCGATCAAAACCGCCTGCAGCCGATCGTAAAAAACATGCCCCGGCGAGCGCGGCATCTCCCGCCACGTCACCACCAGATCACCCTGTCGGTCCCCTTGCCGTCCCAGCGCCATGTCGATCAATCCCTCGAACCGCTATGGGCGCAGGGAGTCAGAACCAGCCGACTTCGTCAACGGGCTGTTAGGGTATGAGGGTTTATGACCATCGCCTTCGTCAATCAGAAGGGCGGGACTGGAAAGACGACGCTTTCCGTCAATGTCGCCGCCGCACTCGCCAAGCAAGGCCATAAGATTTTGCTCATCGACGCTGACAAGCAGGGAAGCGCCAGCACATGGGCGAGCCTGCGGGAAGAGACCCCCTACCAGGTGAATCGCACTCGGCTTCGTCGCCGCTGGCCACGGCGGCGGGTGGCCCGGACCCGGCCTCCGGCTCGGAGCGTTCGGCCTTGAACGAGATGATCAGCACAATGGCTGCCAAGCCGCAAGCCGCCGCACCCGCCCACATCGCACTCCGTCGCCGCAGGCGGACTGACCCGGCGCGACTCTTCGGACCGTCGCTCATTTACGCAGCCTCTGCAAAGGTAGTGGCCGCGCCTAATGTAGCAACTTTGCAGAGAGTGGTCATGCATTGCGCTATTGATTGCGAGGTAGACGGATCGTGAACGGACAGGCTCGCGTGATGCAAAGCGGCTTTCAGGGGTTGCGTGCGAGGTTGGGACGAGCGGATCCGTGGCGCGGGCTCGTGTTAAATCGATCAGAAGATGCGGGCAGGTCTCAGTAGCTCACCTTGAACGTCGGGCTGTCCTCGGGCCGCGACGTGCGGCGATCGTAGAGCCGGGTCGTGGCAATGTTGGCGTGGCCGAACCACTCCTGGACCTTGGCGATGTCGGCGTTGTTGGCAAGCGCATTGGTGCCCGCCGTGGCGCGCAGCGCATGGGCGCCCATGCGCTCGATCTCGCCGAGGCCGATCCGGCGGAGGTGGGACACCACGACTTTGTAGACGCCGTCGGTGGTCATCGCCTTGTCGATGCCGCCGGTGCGGTTGTTGCGCACCGGCTTGAACAAGGGAGAGCCGGGCACGCCGTCGTGGCCGAGGGCCTCGACGTACTCGGAGACCAGCACGGCCGTTCCAGGGTGGAGGGGAATGTAGCGGATCTTGTCGCCTTTGCCGTGGACACGGAGGTGGGCGACGCCGCGCCGCTGGGTCACGTCCTTCACCAAGAGCCGGCAAAGCTCCTCCCGGCGCAAGCCGTGATAGAGGAAGGTCGAGAGGATCGCCCGGTCGCGCTTGCCCTTCAGGGTCGCGGCGTCGGGTGCAGCGAGCAGGGCGCGGGCCTGGTGGTCGCCCAGCGCCGGGGTCTTGCCCTCGTTATTATCAGCGCGCGGGCGCTTCACGCCCTTGACCGGGTTATGGGTGACGGCGTTCTGCTCGCAGAGGTATTCGAACAGCGAGGAGAGTGCGGCGAGCTTGCGGCGGATGGTCGCGCCCGCGAGGGCCTGCTCCTCGATCGCCTTGCGCCAGGCGATCACGTGCGAGCGGGTGACGACGCGGACCACATCGGGGCCGTGGATGCCGACAAAGCGCAAACATCGGGATGATGGCCGCGACAACGAAGATGTCGCCGTAGGACTCCCGGTGGTTCAGGCTGCAGACCGCAAGCAGGGTGATGACAGCGCCGTTGTGCGGCAGCATATCGAGGGCGCCCAAGGCGACGGCCGTGACCCGGTGCATCGCCTCCATGGAGACACCGGCCGCATTAGCCATGTCCACGAAAGATAGCATCGATGTCGCGATGGCCGGGCTGTTCTGGGCGCCGCGACGATCGCGTCGGAGATCACCGACGACGTGCGCCAGGTCATGGACCGGATGGCGGCGACTGACGAGCAGCGCGCCCGCGCGCGCGAGGGAAGAAGGCCGGCTCACCGGGCGGACCGGACCTCGTCGTCGCCGCTGCGGAAGAGGGAAACAAGGCGCGGCTGGTGGCGTCTACCGAGCCCAGCGAAAAACCAGCGGATCTAGGCGGCGGGCCGTTTCGATGAGACCGGCGCGCGTGGCCGGGTGAAGCGGCAAAGTCGGATGGCGCGAGGCTTCCGAAGCGATCACCCCGCCTTCCTTCATCAACGCCTTGCAGGCGAGAAGGCCGCACTGGCGGTTCTCGTAATTGATCAGCGGCAACCAGCGCCCGTACGCGGCCACGGCTTCATCGCGGCGACCGGCGAAATAAGAATCGAGGATCCGACGGATCCCGTCCGGATAGCCGCCGCCCGTCATCGCGCCGGTGGCCCCGGCATCGAGATCGGGAAGAAGCGTAATCGCCTCCTCGCCGTCCCACGGACCCTCGATCGCGGTCCCGCCCTGGGCGATCATCTCCCGCAGCTTGGCGGCAGCGCCGGGGGTCTCGATCTTGAAGTAGCTGACGTTCGGGATCTCCCGGGCCATGCTGGCGAGGAACGCGGCCGGGAGCGGCGTCCCGGCCACCGGCGCATCCTGGATCATGATCGGGATTTCGATGGCGTCGGAAACGACGCGGAAGAACGAAAAGACCGCCGCTTCCGAAACCCGAATCGTCGCCCCGTGGTAGGGCGGCATCGCCATGACCATCGCGGCGCCGGCGGCCTGCGCCCGCCGGCTGCGCTCCGCGCAGATCCGCGAACTGAAGTGGCTGACGGTGACGATCACCGGCACGCGCCCCGCAACATGGGCCAGGATCGCGTCGATCAGTGTGTCCCGCTCGTCATCGCCGAGGGCGAACTGCTCCGAGAAGTTGGCGAGGATGCAAAGACCGTTGGATCCGGCATCGATCATGAAGTCGATGCAGCGCCGCTGGCTGTCCAGGTCCAGTTCGCCGCGATCGTCGAACGTTGCGGGGCGACCGGAAAAACGCCCCTGTATCGTGCCTGCACGCGACCCTGTTGCAAAACGCCCTCCCTGGCTGTTTCGGGTGGTCGAACCTCAGCGATAGATGAGCGTGGGCACCCACAGGGCGACGGCCGGCACGAACGTGACCAGCAGGAGCACCGCCACCAGCGGGATCAGAAACGGCGCCGTCGCCGTCACACAGCGGTCGAACGAGACGCCCGCGACCCTGGAGAGCACGTACAGCACCATACCGACCGGCGGCGTCAGCAGGCCGATCATCAGGTTGAGCACCATGATGACGCCGAAATGGACGGGATCGACGCCGATGTGAACCATGATCGGCAGCAGCACCGGGACTCAGGATGGTGATGGCGGCAATGGTTTCCATGAAGCAGCCGACGACGACGAGCAGGAGGTTCACCAGGATCAGGATCACGATCGGGTTGCCGGTCATGCCCAGAAGCAGGTCGGCGAACTGCTCGGTCACCCGGTTGCTGGTGAGGATCCAGGCAAAGATCGAGGCGGCGGCGACGATCAGAAGGATGATGGAGGTGGTCTCGATGGTGTCCATGCTGACCTTCAGCATCCGCCGCCAGGTCAGGGTCCGGTAGACGAAGATGCCGAGGATCATGGCGTAGACGACGGCCGCGATGGCGGCTTCTGTCGGGGTGAAGGCGCCGGTCAGGATGCCGCCGATAATGATCACCGGCGTCATCAGAGACAGGAACGCGTGCCTGAAGGTTTCGCCCAACCGGCGCCAATGTTGACATGGCCGAGGCCGCCACGCAGCCAGCCGACGAGGGCTTTCGCAAAGTCGAAAATGCGGTTGGTGATGCCGGCGGTGTTCATCAGGTCGCCAGCCAGGATGACCGCGCTGAAGATGCCTTTGTCTTCGGCCGACAGCTTGTTCCACAGCGGACCGCCGACGACGATCAGCAGGGAATTGGTGATGTGACCGGTCAGATCGATATACTACTTCTTCAGCTGGATCGTCGGCAGGGGGTTCTCCTGCGCATCGACCACCCCCTGCTGCAGGGCGAGATATGGAGGCGATCGCAGCGCTTGCAGGTCGCTTCCCCGATGCGCGGATCACCCTCGATCCCAACGGCGCCTGGCTGCTCGACGATGCATCGCGCCTCTGTCGCGGCCGCAGCGACGTACTGGCTTACGCCGAAGACCCCTGCGGCGCCGAGGGCGGCTTTCCGGGCGCGAGATGATGGCCGAGTTCCGACGCGCGACC
Organism: uncultured Alphaproteobacteria bacterium; assembly: GCA_963789785.1. GTDB lineage: Bacteria > Pseudomonadota > Alphaproteobacteria > Rhodospirillales > Defluviicoccaceae > JAEULH01. The sequence continues at coordinate 95,168 of CAWBNC010000034.1, forward strand.
GGCCTGCCGACGGCCACCAACATGATCGCCACCGACTGGCGCCAGCTGGGCCACGCATCCGGCTGCAGGCCGTCGATATCCCGCTGGCCGATCCGCACTTCTGGACCATGCAGGGATCCGTCCGGGTGGCCCAGCTGTGCCACGCCTGGGGCCTGACGTGGGGTTCGCACTCCAACAACCACTTCGACATTTCGCTGGCGATGTTCACCCACGTGGCCGCGGCCGCGCCCGGCAACATCACCGCGATCGACACCCACTGGATCTGGCAGGACGGTGAGCGTCTCACCAACGAGCCGCTGCGGATCGTCGACGGCGAGCTGGCGGTGCCGGACCGGCCCGGCCTGGGCGTCGAGGTGGACATGGACCGGATCGAGGCGGCCCACGCCCTCTATCGCGAGCGGGGGCTGGGCGCCCGCGACGACGCCGTGGCGATGCAGTACCTGATCCCCGGCTGGGCGTTCGACAACAAGCGGCCGTGCCTCGTACGCTGAGCAACGACGATGGGAAGGAGACAATCATGAATGACTTCTGTCGCCGCCTCGCGGCAATCGCTCTGCCCATGGCGTGCGCCATAACATTGGATCCTCGAAGCGATCCATGAGAAGCCCGCACGGGAGGAGGGGGATGCGAGCTTCTAAGGGCAAGCTCCACGAGCTCGTCGCCTTCGTCGAGCCTGGAAGCGACGACGTCGTCACCTATACCCATGCCGTATTCGCGCAGTGCTTTCTTCCCATCCGCAGGCTCCCCAAGGACAATAAGCGCTATGAGGTTCGCCACGGGGGGCGCGCCGCGCTGCTCATAGCAGCCGGCGACCTCCTTAATCCCACCACCCAGCAGTTCGTGCAGATGGACGTGCCGAGCCTCATCAGAGCTGAGGTTGATCTTGACAAGCCCTCTGTCAGTGCCGAAACCGCCGAAACCATGTTACGAATGTAGATTGGAATAAATCGCGCCTCTGAAACTTGCCTTTGCCGAGGTAGCCCCACTCCACCGCGCTGATTGTTACGCCATTCTTGTCGCGCATGGTCATCGCATCGCCATGGGCAATATTGAGAGACAGCACAGAGGATGCGACGCTATACAGATCGTCCGTGTGATCCACATTCAGGTAGTCGGCCAATACTTTCTAGTGGATTGATTCCAACGTTTGGAACCCTCGGTTTCGGGCGGCGATGATGTCATCGGGATTGGCTTTCCAGACGAAAGGCTTATCCCTTTGCTTCCGGTGCGATCAACATGTTGTAGGTTGCCGGTTTGATGGTGCTGGCGATGCCAAGCAGGGTTTGGAACGCGGCATGGGGTGTGCGCCGGCGATTGAAGCGGAAGACGAACTCGTCGAGGTAGGCCTGGAGATGCGGGCGGCGGAGGCCATGGTAGACGCCGAGCGCCCATGTCTTGAGGTTCGCGATGACGCGGTGCACCCAAGGCAGGACGATGTGCGCCGCCATGGCGCCGACGACGTGGGGCTCGTGCTTGAGCCCGGCAACGCCAGGGTAGGCGCTCCAGCCGTCGGTCCTGAGGGTGGAGCCGGCGGCGACATTGGCCTTGACGAACGGGTGAAGGCTGGCCGACGAGGCGTCCTCGATCGCCCCCAGGCGCAAGCGTCCGGGAGCCTTTTCGATGATCTCGACGGCGACGACGACCTGCATCTTGCCGTCCGGGCTTCGCCCGTCTCCGCCCGCCACCGGGTCATCCTTGGTGCGGTGGGACACGTGCGTTTCGTCGATCTCGACCACACCCGACAGCAGGGCGCGGGTGGGATCGACCATGGCCCGGCGCAGCTTGGCGCACAAGAGCCAGGCGCTCTTGTAGGAGCCCAGGCCCAGCTGCCGCCACATCTGCCGCGCGGAGATGCCGTTCGAGTGGGTGGCCATCAGATAGGCCGCCCAAAACCATACGCTCAGCGGCAGCTTCGAGCCGTGCATCACCGTCCCCGCCGTGACCGACGTCTGCTTGCCGCAGCCGGCGCACTCCCAGGTGAAAGCCTTGGTCGCCAGCTTCCAGCCTTTGCCGTGACCGCAACTGGGACAGCAAAAGCCGTCGGGCCAGCGAGCAGCCGACAGCCACGCCGCGCACGCGGCCTCATCGGGAAACTGACGCTGAAACGCCAAGATGGAGCGAGGAAAGTCGGACATGGCGAACACCTCAGGAAGAAGATGTTCGCTCTATGTTCTACAGCGTCCTTCGCCCACCGTCACCGCGTATCGTGGCCCCGTAACCAAAGGGATAAGCCACATTCGGTACCGGCGGCGAGACGCAGCGGGATGGCTTTCCAGACGAATAGTTTTGGGTCTGCGGCATTGTATCGGCTGACGAAGCGGTTGATGGCGGCCTGGAGGTCGACGAGCGAGTGGAAGACGCCGTGCTTGAGCCGGCGGCGGGTGAGTTTGGCGAAGAAGCCCTCGACGGCATTGAGCCACGAGCACGAGGTTGGCGTGAAGTGGAAGGTCCAGCGCGGATGGCGGGCGAGCCAGGCGCGGACCTTGTCCTTCTTGTGCGCCGCGTAATTGTCGAGGATCACGTGGATAGCCTTGTCGGCCGGCACCTCGCGCTCGATGCGGTTGAGGAAACGGATAAGCTCCTGATGGCGGTGGCGCTGCATGTTCTGCCCGATGACCGTACCGTCCAGCACGTTGAGCGCGGCAAACAGCGTCGTCGTGCCGTGCCGTTTGTAGTCGTGGGTCACGGTGCCGGCGCGGCCCTTCTTCATCGGCAGGCCGGGCTGGGTGCGGTCGAGTGCCTGGATCTGCGACTTCTCATCGACCGACAGCACCACCGCATGGGCGGGCGGATCGACGTAGAGGCCGACGATGTCCGTGAGTTTCTCGGCGAAAGCCGGGTCGTTCGAGAGCTTGAAGTGCCGCCAGCGGTGCGGGCTGAGACCGTGCGCTTTCCAGATCGCCTGCACCGTGGACGCGGCGAAGCCGGCGGCCTTGGCCATCGCCCGCAGCGTCCAATGTGTCGCCTCATCCGGCGGCGGCGTCCTGCGTCAGGCGAACGACTCGGCCACGCGTCCGGTGTGATCGGCGTTTTGCCCGGCGGGCGCGTCTTGTCGCGCAGCAGGCCGTCAACGCCCTCGTACATGAAGCGCTCCTGCCAGCGCCACACGCAGGTCTTGGACTTACCGGTCTCGGCCATGATAGA
>CAWBNC010000035.1:0-94048 GCA_963789785.1 uncultured Alphaproteobacteria bacterium
GGACTTGCCCCGGTTTCGTGGAGAGGTGAGAGCTTGGGATTGAGGCATGTGATCTGACGGCGGTTTGTCCTCCTCTTAGGGTCGTTTTTCTGTTCGGCCCCCGCGGAGCCCGTTCCTTCGTCCCGGCCCGCATGTCCGTCTTGCCGTGGTGTCGGAGTGGTGGTCAAGGACGGCCCTCGCCGGCGTCGGCACAACGCCGCATCTCCAGGCCTCACCTTGACGGGCCCGAGCACGACGGAAGGATCGGGGGCGCCGGGGGCGAGCCGCTCTCTGTCGTGGCAGCGCTCGTATCGATCGGCGAGAGATAGCCAAGCGATGAGTGCCGCCGTCGCGGATTGTAGAAGCCCTCGATGAACTCGAAGACCGCCATGCGTGCCTCGGCCTGCGTGCTCGAAGCGGCGTCTGTCGAGCAGCTCGCATTCGAGGGTGGCGAAGAAGCTCTCGCACATCGCATTATCGTAGCAGTCGCCGACCGAGCCCATCGAGGGGCTGAACGCCGGCCTCTCGGCATCGCTTGCCGAAGGCGATCGAGTGTACTGAGAGCCTTGGTCCGAGTGGTGGATCGACGTCGTCGGCCGGCGCTGCCGGAGCGCCATGTCGAGGGCGATGAGCACGAGCTCGGTGCGCAAGGTGCGTCGCCATCGCCCAGCCGACGATCCGCCGGCTGAACGCATCGAGCACGACGGCCAGGTAGAGAAAGCCTGCCCAGGTCGGCATGTAGGTGATGTCGGCCACCCACAGCCTGTTCGGGCCTCCGCCGTGAAGTCCCGGTCGACGAGGTCGGGCGCCGGCGCGCCGCCATCTCGCACGCGTCGTCCACGGGGACTTGCGACGGCTCACGCCCTCAAGCCCGGCCGCACGCATCAGCCGGGCAACCCGCTTGCGACCGACACGATGCCCTCAGCGGCAAGCTCGGCATGGATGCGCGGCGCCCCGTAGGTGCCGTTCGAGGCTGCGTGGATCGCGCGGATCCGCTCGATCAGCGCCGCATCCTCAGCGCGCGCGCGAGGGCGCCCGCTTCGCCCACGCATAGTAGCCGCTGGGGGAGACGCCCAGCACACGGCACATGCGTGGCGATCGGGTGACGGGCCCGGTTCGCGCTCACGAACTCGAATCCTTCGACGGGATCGATCCGGTCTCCCGAGCGAACCAGGCCGCGGCTTTTGCCAGGATCTCCCGCTCCTAGCTTGCAGCTGGCGGTTCTCACGCCGCAGCCGGCTGCAGCTCCTCGCGCTCGCCGCTCGTCAGGCCGTCGCCGCGGCGGCCCTCGTCACGATCGGCCTGCGCGACCCAGTTGCGGATCGCCTGCGCCGACGGCTCGAACTCCGGCCAGCTCCTCCGGCGTGCGGCCAGCCCGTACCAGCTCGACCATCTGCCGCCGGAACTCCGGCGCATACGGGCGGCGCTTCTCTTCGACATCGTGGACTCCTTTCTCCCAAAGATCAGGTGTCCACGAAACCGGGGCAACTTCAGGTGCTGGCTGGAGCGGACCTATGCAGGAGGATGAAGGGCTCCGGCCCAAAAGCGCGGCAGCGAGCCAGCATAACGGCCCAAACTACCCAGGCTTGAACCCTCAGGCGCTCTGCGGAGGCGGCACCATAACCTCACCCCGCCAAATGCGGGCTTTCCGGAGGTGTCCAGTTTCCAGTTCCGGTGCAGGAGGTCGGCAGTCGATCTTGAATATGTCAAGATCGGATCCGCAAACTCATGGTAGTCCCCAGATTGCGCAGCCTGTCGGGCGCAGAATGCGCAGCATCCACTCAAATGACGCCCGCAACCACTTCGCCCAGCCACCCTGGCAGGTCGTCAACAACGTGATCGATATGACTGAAATCGGCACCTTGCGCGCCATGGTCGGGCAGGCTACGGACCCACACCGTGGTCATGCCGAGAGCCCAAGCGGGCGCCAAATTGCGCGCGATGTCTTCGACCATGACTGAAGCTCGTGGAACAAGACCGAATCGGGTCACGATGCTGCGGTAGATATGCGGCTCAGGCTTTGGCGTGTAGCCAGCTTCGATAATGTCGAAGATATCGGTGAAGTGATGACTGACGCCGAGCTGGTTAAGAACCCGTCCGGCATGGTGCGCCGACGCATTGGTAAAGATGATCTTGCGCCCCGGCAGCGCGGTTAGGGCCCTTTCCAGCGCTGGACTCGGGCTGAGCACACTCACATCGATGTCGTGAACATGTTCAAGGAATGGTGCCGGATCCATGGCATGGTGCTTCATCAGCCCACGCAGCGACGTCCCGAACTCGTTAAAGTACTGCTTTTGAAGACGGTACGCAGCTTCCGGATCGATGCCCAGAAAGGTCGAGATGTAGCCGCGCATCCGTTCGTCGATCTGGGAGAACAGGTTTATCGTCGACGGATAGAGTGTATTGTCTAGATCGAATACCCAGGCGGCGGCGTCTCGCAGAGGTTGGATCGCGCCTCTTCGCGCGCACGTATCAGGTTCCATAGATGGTTTCATGTCCGATATTTGGGCCGTCAGGCTCGTGAAAAGCAAGTTTTAGAACCGAACACGGTTCGGTGATTGCAACGACATGCTCAATCAGCGACGCAGGAGCGTATCCCGCGCTCGATTGACCTGTGCGGCAAGATAGCCCGACCCGCCGCGGTCGGGGTGCAGCCCGGCAATGAGGCGGTGATGTGCTGCTCTGACCTCGTCATCGGATGCGCCGGGCTCCAAGCCAAGCACCCTTAAGGCGTCTATTCGCGACATTGCCCCCGGCTCGCTTCCGGTGGCGCCGGCGCCGCCCGGCTGGTCGTTACGTCCGTTGCCTGCCTCACGCCACTGCGGATCCACTCGGTCGAGGTAGGCCTCGAGCAGCTGCGCCGACTGGGGATCCTGCCCATTAAATTCGCCGAGCAGCGCAATCAGCGCATCACGCGCCAGCTCGCCAAGACGCCGCCCAGCGTGCGGCCCGTCGATGATTTCGCCGTCAAGCCGGCCGCTGCTGTGGTCGAGACTCATGTGCAGGAAACGGGTGCGGATCGCCGAAGTTCGCTCACCGCCGCCACCAGCGGTGCCGCCGTCGGCGAAACCGCTTGGCCCTGCCGAGCGCAGTGATCGCATGGCCCAGGGCAACAGGAACGCCGCGGCGCCAAGCGCTAGCCCTAGCCGGCCGGATGCGAGCAGAAAAACTGTAGCCGCGCCGAGCAGGCCGATTGCGACCCAGCGCAGCGCCTTCAGCAGCGTGCGCACGTCGGCAGCTGCGTACCATTTGGAAATGAGCAGGAAGCCGGCCAGCAGCGCAAAGCCGAGCAGGAAATACGCCACTTCGTCACCGATCCTTCATCTGTCGGGTAATCTGCCGGATCTCGCCGCCACGCTCGCTCGCGATCCGGCGCAAGGCGCCGTGCCCGCCGGCGGCGAAGACGGCAACCGCGCTCAGCAGATTCTTCAACACGTGCGGGCTGTTGGGGTCGAAGCGCAGGGCGGCGCCGCCGGTCAGCCTGGCAATTTCCTTGAAGGCGAAGACCGTGCGCTCGTCATGACCCTCGTAAAACAGAAAAGCCGGTACGCCGAGCAGGCCGAGCTGCCCCGCAAGATCGCCGAGGCCGTCGATGTCCTCCTCGACGCAGTCGCCGACAAAGATCAGCGCACCGATCCGGCGCTCCCGCGTCTCGTTGATAGCATGATGCAGGACCTTGCGTATCTGCGTCCGTCCAGCGCGGCAGCGCACCGACGTCATCAGCCGGAGCAAATCACGAGACTGGTCGACCCAGCGGCTGACCTTGAACTCTCCAAAGCCACAATAGAAGGAAAGCTGGATCTCGATACCGCCGATGATCGAGGTTTCCACAAACATCTCGCCCTGGATTTGCGCGGCCCGGTCCCAGGTCGGCTGCCGGCTCGCGGTCGCGTCCATGGCAAACAACAGTCGGCCGCGGGCGGCGCCAGGCGCCGGCATGCGCGCCACCGCCTCCAGAAAGCGGTCGACACCTTGGTCCCCGCTTGGACTGACGGGAACTTTGCGGTCGCTGTTCATGGCCGGGTCGTACTCGCGCGGTGCTTGCTATCAATGAGATAGGCCAAGTCCAGCCGTAGTCCAGCGGGCGCATGACGGCGCCGGTTTCGGCCTAAAGGATCCCCATGACGTACCCGTTGGACGGCAGCGATAGGGATGTGCATATGACTTGGAGAGCGAGCTGGAGCATGGTGGTGATGCACCGATCAGCGATACAGGCTGCAAGCAAACATGGCTGAACGGGTCGACTGCGTCGTCGTCGGCGCGGGAGTCATAGGCTTGGCGATTGCCCGCCGCCTGGCTCAGGCTGGCCGCGAGGTGATAATCGTCGAAGCCGTCAATTCCTTCGGCAGCGAAATCAGTGCCCGCAATTCCGAGGTGATCCACGCCGGGATCTACTATCCGCCGGGCAGCCTGAAGGCCCGGCTCTGCCGAACCGGCCGCGACCGTCTCTATGCTTACCTCGCTCGGCATGGTGTTGAGCACATCATCTGCGGCAAGCTCATCGTCGCTACGAGCGAGGTCGAACTGCCGGCGTTGCAAGCATTGGAAACCCGTGCGCTGCGCAATGGCGTCGAAGACATCCGCATGCTCGATGCCGCCGCGACACTGGCGATGGAGCCGGCGCTCCGCTGCGTTGCGGCCCTGCATTCGCCCTCGACCGGCATTTTCGACAGCCATGGCTTCATGCTCAGCCTGCTGGGCGAGGCAGAGGCGGCCGGCGCCGTTCTTGCGCTCGCGAGCCCCGTTTTTGACGGTGGGCTTTCTGGTAACGGCATCCAGCTCGCCATCGGTGGTGCTCAGCCGATGGATGTCGTTGCCTCGAACGTGGTCAACGCCGCCGGACTCGGTGCTCAAGCAGTCGCCGGTGCGATAGGCGGCTTTCCCATGAAGCATGTTCCACCCCTTCACTACGCCAAGGGCAACTACTTCACGCTTGCTCAAAGGCCCCCCTTTACATCGCTTGTTTATCCCCTCCCGGACATGGCTGGGCTCGGGGTGCACTACACCCGCGACCTTGCCGGCGCTGGCCGCTTCGGCCCGGATGTAGAATGGATCGCCGACCCCGACTACGCGGTCGATACGGCCCGTGCCGACTGCTTCTACGCTGCGATCCGCCGCTACTGGCCGGGGCTTCGACACGGCGCGTTGAAGCCGGCCTACGCCGGAATTCGGCCGAAAGTAACCGGCCCGGGGATGCCTGCGGCCGATTTCATCATTCAGGGTCCGGAAACACACGGGATCACCGGCCTGGTCAATCTTTTTGGGATCGAGTCGCCGGGCCTTACCGCCGCGCTCGCCATCGCCGACGAGGTGGCGGAGCGTCTGGCCCTCAGCCGGCCGCAATCCGCTCCAGATCCTTGATCAGCGCGCGGAGGCCGGGAATCCGGTCGGCCGGCCGCTCCCATGCCCGGCGCAGCACCAGGCGATGATCGGGGCGCAACGTCATCGTTCCCGCCTGTCGGCTGATCAGGCCGACCAGACCCGCCGGATTGGAGAAATCGTTGCCGCGAAACGCGAACGTCGCGCCCTTGGGCCCAGCATCGACCTTCTCGACGCCGGCGCGCCGGCAGATCTGCTTGAGCGCCACGACGCGCAGAAGGTTGTCGACCTCGTTGGGCAACGGTCCGAAACGGTCGATCAGTTCGGCGGCAAAAGATTCGAGTTCCGCTTCGTCGCGAAGATCGGCAAGGCGACGATACAAGCCGAGCCGGAGTCCGAGGTCCGGCAGGTACGTCTCTGGGATCAACACGCTCAAACCAAGCGAGATCTGCGGGCTCCAGTCATCTCCGTCGCCCTGGGCCGGCGCCCCGCGCGCCTCGGCGACCGCGTCCTCGAGCATCTGCTGGTATAGCTCGATCCCGACCTCGCGAATGTGTCCCGACTGCTCGTCGCCCAGCAGGTTGCCGGCGCCGCGGATGTCGAGGTCATGACTGGCCAAAGCGAAGCCGGCGCCCAGCGAATCGAGGGACTGCATGACCTGCAAGCGCTTCTCGGCGCTGGGGGTCAGCTTGCGCCGCGGCGGTAGGGTGAGATAGGCATAGGCCCGCGACTTGCCGCGACCGACCCGGCCGCGCAGCTGATAGAGCTGTGCCAGCCCGAACATGTCGGCGCGGTGGATGACAATGGTGTTGACGGTTGGCAGATCGAGGCCTGAACTCGATGATGTTTGTCGACAGCAGCACGTTGAAGCGGCGCTCATAGAAGGCGCCAATGGACTGTTCCAGATCTCGCGCCGCCATCCGGCCATGAGCCTTGATCACGCTGACCTCCGGCACCAGCTTGGCCAGCGTCTCGCCGATCGCGTCGAGATCCTCGATGCGTGGGCAGACATAGAAGGTCTGACCGCCGCGAAAATGCTCGCGCAGGAGGGCTTCGCGGATGACCACCGGATCCTGCTCCATGACGAAGGTGCGCACCGCGAGGCGATCGACCGGCGGAGTGGCGATCAGGCTGAGCTCGCGCACACCCGACAGCGCCATCTGCAGAGTGCGCGGGATAGGAGTCGCGGTCAGGCTTAATACGTGTACGTCCGCCTTGAGCGCCTTCAGCCGCTCCTTGTGCGCGACCCCGAAGTGCTGCTCCTCGTCGATCACAAGCAGCCCGAGGTCGCGGAACCGCACATCGCGCGCCAGCAGTGCGTGCGTGCCGACGACGATATCGACGGTGCCGTTGGCAAGGCCGGCCTTGGCCGCCTTGATGTCCTTGGCCGCGATCAACCGGGAGACCTCGGAAATTCGCACCGGATAGCCGCGAAAGCGCTCGCGGAAAGTCTGGTAATGCTGCCGGCATAGCAACGTCGTTGGGACGACGATGGCGACTTGGCGACCCTCCAACGCAACAATGAAGGCGGCGCGCAGGGCGACCTCGGTCTTGCCGAACCCGACATCGCCGCAGATGAGCCGGTCGGCCGGCCGCCCGGCGGCGAGATCGGTCATCACGTCGTCGATGGCGCGAGCCTGATCGTCGGTCTCGGCGTAGGGAAAGCGGGCACAGAACTCGTCGAACAACCCTGGCGTCGGTGCGGCCTCGGGTGCTGCATTGAGCGCACGCGCCGCTGCGACCTTGATCAGCTCGTCGGCCATCTCGCGGATGCGCGCCTTCAGCCGGGCCTTGCGTCCCTGCCAAGCGGCGCCGCCGAGACGATCCAGGGTTACCGAGTCCGCATCCGAACCGTAGCGGCTGATCAAATCGATGTTCTCAACCGGGACGAACAGACGGTCGTCGCCCACATAGACCAGACGCAGGCAGTCGTGGGACGCGCCATTCACCTGGATCGTTTCCAGCCCCTCATAGCGGCCCACGCCATGGTTGATGTGGACGACGAGATCGCCAGGGTTAAGTGACGACGCCTCGGTCAGGAAATTCTCCGGGCGCACCCGCCGGGCCGCGCGCCGGGAGATGCGCTCGCCAAGAATGTCGGTCTCGGCGATGACCGCCAGTTTCGGCGTTGTGAAGCCGCGATCCAGCGCCAGGACGATGGCGCCAACGGCCTTAGCCGGCAGCCCTTGCATATCCGGCCAACTTGCGACCTTGTCCGGCTTCGGCACGGCGTGGTCGGCAAACACCGACAGCAGCCGGTCGCGCGAGCCGGCGCTTACCGCAGCGATGAGCACCCGCCGCCCCTCTTTCCGGTGACCCTTGATGCGCGCCGCGACCTCGTCGAAGACGTTGACATCGCTTCGCTGCCGGGACTGGGCGAAGTCGAGGGCGGGTCGGCCGCCGGCATCGAGCATCTCGGCGGCGTCCGGTGGTGGCGCAAAGGGCGAGAGTCGCGCCATCGCGACGGCACCGGCGCGGGCATTCCATTCCCCGGCGGTCATGAACGCCGACCCGGGCGCGACCGGATGGTAGGGCGCACCGGTAGCGCCGAAGCGGCCGGCGTCGGCTTGGCGACGGGCTTCGTAGTAATCGGCGATCAACTCGAGCCGGGCCTCGCGTGCCTCATCGGCCTGCCGATCGAGGATAACCGGCGCCTCGGGCAGATAGTCGAACAGCGTCTCCATCTGCTCGTAGAACAGTGGAAGCCAGTGCTCCATGCCGGCGTGGCGGCGGCCGGCACTGACCGCGGTATACAGCGGATTGTCCGCTTCGACAGCACCGGCCAGGGCCCGGTAGGCCAGCCGAAACCGCTCTACGGCAGCGTTGTCGAGGATGACCTCGGTCACCGGATCCAGGCGGACGGAGGCGATCCGGCCTGTAGTCCGCTGGCTGGCCGAGTCGAAGGTCCGGATAGATTCCAGCCCGTCGCCGAAAAAATCGAAGCGCAGCGGCTCGACCACCCCCGGCGGAAACACATCGACAATACCGCCGCGAGCGGCAAAATCGCCGGGCATGGTGACAGTCTCGTCCCGGGCATAGCCGGAACGGACGAGGAATGCCATCAGCGCCTCCGGCGCCAGTCTGTCGCCCCGGCTCACACTCATGGCCGCGCCGGCGAGCATCTCGCGCGGGGGAACACGCTGGAGCAGCGCCGAAACCGTGGTCAGCACAATACGCGGCCGCGCCTCGGGCCCTCCCGCGGCCGTGTTCAAGGCAAGGCGGACCAACGAGTGCAGCCGGCGACTGACAATCTCGGCGTTCGGAGAGACCCGATCGTATGGCAGGTTGTCCCAGGCCGGAATGCTGAGACGGTCGATGTTCGGGGCGAAGAAGGCCAGGCCTTCGTCCATCTGCGCCATTCGCAGGTCATCACGGGCGACGAACAGCAAGTCGCTCTTGGTGTCCTCAGCCACCGCAGCCAGAACATGCGCGTCGTACCCGGCGGGAACGCCGGCAATAACGCACCGGCCAGGCTGGCGAAGCCGGTCGAAGAGATGCTGCACGGATCTAGACGGCGTTCTTAAAGTCGATCAGCTTGCGCATCAGCGGGTGGTCGAGGTGCGCCGGGACCGCTTCCTTGCCCAGGATCCAGTTGTACAAATCGATGTCGTTGTTATCGAGCAGCAACTGTTCCAGCCACTCAACCTCGGTGTCGCTGAGCGTGTCGATGTGACGGTCGGCAAAGCCGCCGATCAGTACGTCGTTTTCCTTCATTCCGGTATGGTGACTGCGAAATAGCAAGCGTTTGCGGCGGGCGTCCTCATGCCCGTCGCCGCACCCTTCGTCGGTCTGGGGCATTGGCTTCACCTCCTGCGCGGCTTACGATATAGGCCGCTCCCCCGGTTCTGTCAGCCCTGTCCTGTCGATCAACGTCGTTCTCGTCATGCGCCCTGTGATCCTCTTTCCGCTGTTCGCGCCAGTGACGGCGTTGCCGGGCGTAGGTCCTAAGCTCGCCGCCGCGCTGGAGAAGCTGGCCGGCCCGCGAGTACTCGACCTTCTCTGGCACCTGCCGACCGGGGTCGTCGATCGCCGACCCACGGCCAGCATCGGGGCGGCGCGGTCCGGCTTGGTGGCCACCTTGCGGGTGTTCATTAACGGGCATCAGCCGGCGTCTGGCCCGCGCCGGCCCCACCGCGTTCGCTGCTCCGACACAACCGGCATTCTCGACCTCGTTTTCTTCCATGCTCGCAAGGAGTACCTCGTCCGCGTGCTTCCCGTAGGCAGCGTCCGCATCGTCAGCGGCATGATCGATGTCTTCGCCGACACCCTGCAGATGACGCACCCGGACTACATCCTCGCCGAGAGCGATCGCGCTCAGTTGCCGATGTTCGAGGCCGTCTATCCGCTAAGCGCGGGCCTCAGCCATCGCGCGCTCGACAAGCTGACGAAAGCCGCCTTCGATCGCGCGCCGGATCTCGCAGAATGGCTTGACCCAGCCTTGCGCGCGCAGCGACAGTGGCCATCGTGGCGGACAGCGCTGGAACAGGCCCACAATCCCGAGACCTCGGCGGCAACATCGGCTGAGACGGCCGTCCGCGCCCGGCTCGCCTATGACGAGCTTCTTGCCAATCAGCTCGCTCTCGCCCTGCTCCGCGCCCGCGGCCGGCGCTGCGCCGGCCGGTCGATCCGCAGCGAGGGCCGTCTAGCCGGCGCCGCTCTCAGCGCACTCGGGTTTTGCCTGACCAATTCGCAGAGGCGCGCGATCCGGGAGGTAACGGCTGATATTGCAGCGCCGCGGCGGATGCTGCGGCTGCTGCAGGGCGACGTCGGCAGTGGCAAGACCGTCGTCGCGCTGGTTGCCATGCTCAACGCCGTCGAAGGCGGCTGTCAAGCCGCACTGATGGCGCCGACCGAAGTTCTCGCTCGCCAACATATGGCGACCATCCAACCCCTCGCCGCGGCCGCCGGTGTCGAAGCCGCGCTCCTTACCGGCCGCGACAAGGGCGCCGCCCGCCAGACGTTGCTTGGGCGGATTGCTACGGGGACCCTTTCGATCGTGATCGGCACCCACGCGCTGTTCCAGCAGACCATCGCCTTCAAGGATCTGGCTCTGGCGGTCATCGACGAGCAGCACCGCTTTGGCGTCCACCAGCGCCTCGACTTGGCCGACAAGGGCGCCGCGACGGATGTGCTGGTAATGACGGCAACGCCGATACCGCGAACGCTGGTCCTGACCGCGTACGGCGACATGGACGTCTCCAGCCTGACTGAGAAGCCGCCCGGCCGGCGGCCGATCAACACCCGGGTGATCCGCGATGAACGCCTGAACGAGGTCATTGCCGCCGTGCGTCGACGGCTGGACGATGGTGCCAAAGTCTTTTGGGTCTGCCCACTGGTGGAGTGCTCTGAGCAGGTTGACTTGGCCGCCGCAGAGCAACGGGCCCACCACCTGCGTAGACTTTTCGGCGATGCCGTCGGATTGGTGCATGGACGCATGAAGGGCGAGGACAAGGACGCGGTGATGCGCGCATTTGCGACCGGACCGGTGCGGATCCTGGTCGCAACGACCGTTATCGAGGTCGGAGTCGATGTGCCCGGCGCCACCCTCATCGTCATCGAGCACGCAGAGCGTTTCGGCCTCGCACAACTCCATCAGCTTCGTGGCCGCGTCGGTCGCAATACCGGGCAGGCCACCTGCATTCTGCTCTACCACGGACCGCTAAGCGAGACCGCGCGGGCGCGGTTGTCGATCATCCGAGAGACTGAAGACGGCTTTCGCATTGCCGAGGAGGATCTGCGTCTGCGCGGCGCCGGCGAAGTGCTGGGCACGCGACAAAGCGGGATGCCTGCGTTTCGCCTTGCCGATCTGACCGTCCACCGTGAGCTCCTCAACGTCGCCCGCGATGACGTCCGCCTGATTGTGGCTGCTGACCCGATGCTGGAAAGCACCCGCGGCCGGGCGCTGCGCACCCTGCTTTATCTGTTCGAGCGCGACGCAGCGATTGCTTACTTGCGATCGGGTTAGCTGTCTTCGCTTCGACTCGAGCCGCGCACGCAAAGCCCAGCAGACGACGGAACCAACAGAAGACGGCTCAGGAAGCGACAGGATCTTGCAAAGTGCCAGGCCGCGATGTGTGCGCCTGTGCATCCGAGACGCCCGGCAGGGCTGCCGCTGGTCCTGAAGTCTCCACCGCACCCGCCCGGTCTTCCCGCGCCGGAGGTGCAACGATGCCGCCGGAGATGACCATCTTCAGCGCCTCCTCGACGGTCATGTCGAGGATGACCAGATCGTGCCGCGGCACGAACAGCAGAAACCCGGACGTCGGGTTTGGCGTCGTTGGCAGGAAGACGTTGAGAACCTCCTCGTCCGTCAGCTTCTGCACCTCGCCGCGGGTTACCCCGGTGAGAAAGCCGATGCACCAGATCCCGCGGCGTGGATATTCGACCAGCACGGCTTCGCGAAATGCCGTTGACTGGTGTGCAACAACCGTCTCAATTATTTGCTTGGTCGCGCTATAGATGCTGCGGAGGACCGGCATCCGGCTAAGCAGACGCTCGTAAAACCGCATGAGCATTCGGCCAAAGAAGCCTGCCGACATAGCGCCGATTAAAGTCAGGACGACAATGACGATAACAAGGCCAAGTCCAGGCAAGCCGAATGGCAGATAGGTTGTCGGATTGTAAGCTGCCGGAATGAGCGGTGTGACCTTGGAGTCGACGAAGCTGACAAATAGCCAAGCAAGGTAGAACGTGATCGAGATTGGGGCCGTGATGACGATGCCGGCAAGCAAATAGGCGCGCAACCGGCCGCCAAACCCCGCCTTCGGTTCCGTTGGCTTGCCCGTTACGCCGGCATCGTGTGCAGACGCTAAATCCTTGATCTTCTCGGTCATAGCTGCACAAATTGGGCGGGAAAATTGCTGATGGCAACCATTCGATGATGGCAGCCCTGGTCGCCCTCCAGCCGCCGCCCAACCTTTGGTCATCTTTCGGCACCGAAGCGTAGTTGGAGAAGTGATCCGCGAATATCCGCATGCGCCACTGGTGGGCGTTGCCGCCGTCGTCTTCAAAAGCGAGCAAGTCCTTCTGGTGCGTCGGGCGAAGGCGCCGATGCAGGGCGAGTGGACCTTGCCCGGCGGCTTGCAGAAGCTGGGCGAGACCGTATCGGCCGCCGCTTGCCGCGAAGTCGCCGAGGAAACAGGCCTGCGCATCCGTGTCCTCGGCTTGGCTGAGGTCGTGGATCTTATCGAGCGCGACCCCGAAAGCGGCGGCGTCCGCTACCACTACACTCTGGTGGACCTCATAGCTTACTGGATCGGCGGGACCGTTCGCACCGGCTCGGACGCGATTGAAGCAGCCTGGATAGACCTCGACGCGCTCGACCGATGCAGCCTTTGGGCGGAAACGACAAGGGTCATTGCGATTGCCTACGACAAGTGGCTGGCAGCGGGCGCGCCGTGATTTGCCATGCACGGAGTGCGCATATTGACAGCATGCGAGCCGTTGCCCATGGTCGCGGCCGATTGGCACGGCGGAAAACTGGGGCGCGAACGTATGTCTGACGATCTTATGAATGCCGTCAACGAGGCATGGGAGGAACGTGACAGTTTTGGGCCGCAGACCAATGGTCCCATACGCGATGCCGTTGAAGAGACGTTGGCGCTCCTCGACGCCGGCCATGTTCGGGTCGCAGAAAAGCTCGATGGTCGCTGGCAGGTTCATGAGTGGTTGAAAAAGGCCGTATTATTGTCGTTTCGGCTGAACGACATGACCCCGATTGCCGGCGGCCCCGGCAACAGCACGTGGTTCGACAAGATTGCGCCGAAGTTCGTCGGTTGGGACGAGTCGCACTTTCGCAACGCCGGCTTTCGTGCGGTACCGTCCTGCGTCGTTCGTCACTCGGCCTACGTCGCGCCTGGCGTTGTGCTCATGCCGTGCTTCATCAACGTCGGAGCCCGCATTTGTAGCGGAAGTATGATCGACACCTGGGCCACGGTCGGTTCTTGCGCGCAGATTGGGCAACACTGTCATGTTTCCGGGGGTGCGGGTATCGGCGGCGTGCTCGAGCCGCTGCAGGCGGCGCCGGTGATTATTGAGGACAATTGCTTCATCGGCGCCCGTGCAGAGGTCGCTGAGGGCGTGCGTATCGGCGAGGGCTCCGTCCTGTCAATGGGCGTCTACATAGGTGCATCGACCCGGATCATTGAGCGAGCGACCGGGGAGGTCCACTACGGCGTCGTTCCCCCGTACTCCGTTGTTGTATCGGGGACGATGCCTGGGCGACCGCTGCCGGATGGCAGTCCGGGACCCGGGCTCTACTGCGCAGTCATTGTGAAGAAGGTGGACGAGAAAACCCGCGCCAAGACCTCTATCAACGAGTTGCTCCGCGACTGAAGACGAAGCTTAACCGACGGCCATGCCTCCAGCGCCAGAGTGAATTGGACGGGCCTGCCTTTGCGATGTCCCATGTCATTGATCCGCTGGCGCTAAGCCGCGCGCTCATTCGCTGCCCCAGCATCACACCGGTCGATGCCGGCGCGTTGGATGTGCTCGCCTCCGCGCTCGAAGGCCTGGGCTTAACATGCCACCGTCTCCGGTTTACCGAGCCGGGTACTGAGGCTGTAGACAACCTGTATGCCCGTGTGGGTGAAGGCGAACCGAATTTTTGTTTTGCGGGGCACACCGATGTCGTGCCCGTCGGCTGCGGCTGGAGCGTCGAACCGTTCGCGGCCGATGTGCGGGATGAACGCCTACTCGGACGCGGCGCGGCGGATATGAAGGGTGCCATTGCCTGCTTCGTTGCCGCGACGGCTCGCTGGCTCGCGGCCGGCGGCGGACAGAGGGGATCGGTCAGCTTTCTGATCACCGGCGATGAGGAGGGACCGGCGATCAACGGTACGCGCAAGGTTCTCGAGTGGTTGGCGGATCGCGGCGAGCGGCTCGATGTTTGTCTTGTGGGCGAGCCGACAAACCCTGCGACCCTCGGCGAAATGATCAAGATCGGCCGCCGCGGCAGTCTCAATTTCCGTCTTTGCGTTGACGGCGTGCAGGGTCACGCAGCCTACCCCCAGCTCGCGGATAACCCGATTTCCCGCCTATTGCGGATGCTGACTGCGCTCGAAGCCGAACCGCTTGATGCCGGTACTGCCTGGTTTCAGCCATCGACGCTGACCATCACGAGTGTCGACGTCGGCAATACCACTCCTAACGTGATTCCTGCCAGAGCTTGCGCTTACTTCAACATCCGCTTCAACGATAATCACACGGCGGCAAGCCTCCGCGACATGATAGAATTTAGCTGTCGCACTACAAGCGACCGCTTCATCCTCGATAGTAACTGTTCCGGCGAGCCATTCCTTTGTCCGCCTGGCCCGTTCGTCAACGCTGTTGCCGATTCGGTCGAGGCGGTAAGCGGACGAACGCCGGAGTTCAGTACCAGTGGCGGTACATCCGATGCGCGCTTCATCAAGAACGTTTGTCCTGTCTGTGAGTTCGGCATGGTCGGAGAGAGCGCACATAAAGTCGACGAGAACGTCCCCGTTGCCGATCTTGAACGCTTGAGTCGGATCTACTTTGGCGTTCTTGAACGTGTGTGCGGGGGCGGCGGTTGATCCCGAGCCGGCGCGAGATAGTTGCTTCCCTCTATGGAAGCTGGCGGCTGGCGCATTTTGATAGCAGCCGGGATGGCGTACTTCGACAAGACTGTGGAAGGCTTCTGGCGGTCGTTCTTCGCAGCGCTGCTTGTCGCACCGCTTTACGCAGTAATGCTGGGGCTTCGCTACTCCACCAACTCGCAAAGCAATGGCCCCATGCTCTATGGGCTTATCGAGGCCATCAGCTACCTAATTTCATGGTTTGCCTATCCGGTAGTCATGCTCAGCCTCACCGAGGCCCTGAACTGCCGGAACCGCTTCGTCGGCTACATGGTTGCCTACAACTGGTCGCTGGTTCTGCAGAATTGTGTGCTCGTTCCCGTTGCGTTGCTGGGCAATCTGACCTTTATCGGCCCGGACATCGCGACGACCGTGTGGTTCGTCGCCGTCGTAGCGGTTCTCGTCTACCTATGGTTTATCAGCCGAGTTGGCCTAGGTGTTCCGCCGCTGACCGCTGTCGGCATCGTCTCGATCGACATCCTGCTCAGCCTGATGATCAGTGCGATCACCGACCACCTGCATGGTCCCGGTACAGCGGCCGTCTCATAATCTCGCATGTTCAAGCATTGCCCGCCGTGTCCGCGTCGTAGCGCACAGCTACGAGATAGAGGCCGTAGGCAGGGGCCGTAGGGCCGCCGCGGGCACGATCCCGCGCGGCTAGTGCCGCCGCAAAATCGCCGCGCGTCCACCGACCGCGGCCAACAAGGGACAAAGTCCCGGCGATATTGCGCACCTGATGGTGGAGAAAGGAGCGTGCCCGGATATCGAGGTTGATGGTGTTGCCAGAGCGGACGATGGCGAGATGATCGACTGTCTTGTTTGGAGAAGAAGCTTGGCAGAGGCTGGCGCGGAAGGTTGAGAAATCATGCCGGCCGATCAACAGCGAGGCCGCATCGGCCATGGCACCAGCATCGAGCGGCACCGGCACCCACCACACACGCCCGCGATCAAGGGCCGGCGGGCTTCTCCGATTTAAGATTCGGTAGAGGTAATGTCGCTGCGTTGCCGAGAAGCGGGCATGGAATTGGTCATCAACCTTTGCGGCGCCCAAGACGATGACCCGCGCCGGGCGAAGATGAAAGTTGGTCGCGTCGCGGAGTGTCTTGGTGTTGGTTTCGCGGCTCAAATCGAAATGCGCCACCTGTCCCAGCGCGTGGACACCAGAATCCGTACGGCCAGCACCGTGAACACCTGTCCGCTCACCGGTAAAGGCGAAAATCGCTTTTTCAAGCGCCGCCTGCACCGACGGCCCGTTCTCCTGTCGTTGCCATCCGATGAACGCGCTTCCGTCATATTCGACCACGATGCTGTAACGGGGCATGCGCCATCCTCAGCCGAGGCGAGTACCCGGCGGAAGCGGGTAGCCCCTGAGGAAAGCGGCACCGTCGAGCGGTTTGCGGCCCGGCCGCTGCAAGCGCAGCAGAGCGAGCGCGCCGGTGCCGCAGGATACGGACGGCATGTCGTCGATAACGGTTCCCGGTGGTCCGCTGCACTCGCGAACGCTTGCCTCCAGCACCTTGATCCGTTCTCCCTCGCGCTCAAACCACACACCAGGGGCGGGATACAGCGCGCGGACCGCGCGTTCCAGTGCCGCGGCCGACTTGCGCCAGTCAAGCCGCTCGTCCGCTCTGCCGATTTTCTCGGCATACGTAGCGCCGTTCTCCGGCTGTGGTACTTCGAGCAAGGTTCCATCGACGATGCCTGCCAGAGCCTTGACCATCAGCCGAGCGCCGAGCGACGGCCAGGATGTCGTGCAAGTCGCCACCGGTCGTCGCTGCAGTGATCGGCACCCGGCCGGCAAGGACAACCGGTCCGGTATCGAGGCCTACTTCGACGCGCATGATGCTCACCCCTGTCTCGGCGTCACCGGCGAGAATTGCCCGTTGAATCGGGCGCCGCGCCCCGCCAGCGAGGCAGTAGAGAGGCATGGACGTTGAAGCAGCCGAGCCGTGGGCCGGCGAGAACGCTCGGCGGGCAGGATCAGACCATATGCGGCCACGACGGCTGCATCTAAATCGAGATCAATGAACCGCGCCTGCTCTTCTACGCTTTTAAGGCTATTCGGGGTGCGAACCGGAATGCCGTGCGCGTCGGCGAAGGCGTGCACCGGGCAGGGCCGGAGCGAGTGGCCGCGACCGGCTGGGCGCGGCGGCTGAGCATAGACGCAAACGACTTCGTGCGCCGCATCGAGCAGCGCCTGCAGCGTCGGCACGGCGAAATCCGGGCTACCCATGAAGCCGAGACGCAACGGCAGGACCGGCATAGTCAGGCCAGCGCAAACACGCCGTGTTTCTTTGCCTTGCTAAGCTTGCGCAGGATGATGTTGCGCTTCACTGCTGAGACGTGATCGACGAAGAGGACGCCGTCCAGGTGATCTACCTCGTGTTGAATGCATCTGGCCAGAAGGCCATCGGCCTCAAGTTCCCTGCGCTTATTCTCGTGGTCGAGGTACCGCAGTCGGATCCGCGACGGGCGGCTGACCTCGGCATACTGTTCGGGCAGTGAAAGACAACCCTCCTCACCGGCTACAGCGTCATTGCTTTGCCAGAAAATCTCCGGGTTGACCAAGCGTATCGGTTGGGCTGGCGCATCCGGCGGAGCGATATCAACGACAATCACCCGCTTGAATACGCCAACCTGCGGCGCGGCTAAACCGATGCCGTTCGCATCGTACATGGTCTCCAGCATCCCCTTCATCAGTTGCCGGATCTCGCCATCGACCTGTTCGACTGCCAACGCCGGCCGCTTGAGCTGGGGATCCGGGGCAATTATGATCGGCAGTGCGCACCATCGTCGTTACGTCATTCAATCCGCAAATCACCCATTCACCTGCTCAGAAATATGGGAAAAGGATGTGGGTGATCAATACGATGCTACTGCCGCACTCGCACGCGATATTCCAGTGTGGTACGTCCCTGTGCTGGCACAGCCAGCGTCCACGTCGCCTGATCGGCGCCAGACTTTAGATGCTCGGCGCTCTCGTCGAGAATCTCCCAGTCGCCGGGCAGAATCTCGACGACGTCGACGGTAACGGGACGGTCCTTGGCATTCATTACCTCTATGCTCCAGGCGCTTTCGAAGCAGGTCTCCGGCAAACCGATCCGCTTAAAGTCTGTCTGCCTTCGGTTCACCGTGATGTCGAAAGCCGCCCCGGTCTCAAGCGCAACGTTGGCACCGGCTGCCGTATCGGCGATACGCATCCTCGCCGAGCAGGTGAAGTCCGCCGCCGTTAACGGCGGCGTACACCCGCACGACTCCCGTCGGAAGCGGCATACCGCCCGCATCGGTCGGCGGGTTGGTGAAGCGGACGCTGACGGTTGGATGCGTTGATCGGGACTCGCCACGCGAAGCGATGATGGCTTGGCTGCTCTCGCTGATATAGCGCTGCTCAACCGGAAGGCCTGCGTTATGTAGCAGGGTGAACTGGCGGCTTTGGCGATCAGCTAAGTCTACCGGCTCCGGCAGCCTGTAAAGGTACGCTGCGCCAAGACCTACAGGAGCGGCCGCAGGTGGCGCGGCCGCCGCCATCGTCATCATCTCCTTACGGGCGCCGGGCTGCGGCACCGCGCTGACCCGGCGGATCTCACCAGCAACAAAGGCAAGATCCGCATTCTTGAAACTGCTGCCGGAGGTATTGCGGACTATGGCTCTGCCGTCAAGGTCGATGCGCGCGGCTGCCTCGTCGAGAACTGCGACATAATCGGCCTGCCACGCCAGACCGAGAGTGAGGTAGGTGAGAGCAACATCGCCTTCCCCGAGTCGCGTCGGCGTGGACGCCGTCGCCAAAAGCGTCGGAGTAGGGCGCAGATCCTCCGGAACCGCATCGAAGATCAGCCGGCCCGGCACCCCGGTCTCGATGCGGTCGCGGTACCTGAGGACGATGCCCGGATCGGCGCTGAGGATAGTCGCCCTTTCGACTGTCTCTTCGGCGGTTGTCGGGTTGACCCGAACGACCCCGACCTCGCGGCCGACATGACGCCGAACCAGCGCGTCCGGCGAAAGGGTTGCGAAGTCGTAGTCGATGATGTTTACCGTCAGTTCATCGCCAGAGACGATGGCGCTCTCCGGGATCATCTGTCGGCTGACGTCCGGAAAGGCGAGTCGATTCGATCCGGCGACGAGCGTCGCCCGACGCCGGTCATGGACCACGGCCAACCCATTAGCATAGATCGTCAGCTCCAGCCCTACGCGGTTCGCCGCAGGAAGATCAACCTCGGACGCGGAAGCGGTTGTCGTTGCCGCGACAAGAAGAGCCACGGTGAGGCGCATGATCGTTAGTCTCCGTAGGTGAAGCAGGACAGGCAGTGCGCAAGGAGTTTGCGTTTCGTTCATGCCTCGTGCAAGCTCCACGTCCTGACAGCATTGTTTTTGTTGAGTGATGGAGAGTAACTTCACCTCACTTCTGCCTTTGGCACTGGTCTTGATCGCGATTTTTGCGGTCGTTGCTGCGTCCTCACTGTTCGCGCTGCTCCGAGCCGAGCGGGCCCGCGGTCAGGCGATGGCGCATCTTGCAAGGCTAACCGAGATGAGCGAGCGATTGCAGGCGAGCCAGGCGCGCCTCGTCGGCAGGCTCGAGCAGGCCCATGGCGGGACGAGTCAGCGGCTGGATGCGCTTGCGCGGCACCTTGGCGATTCGTTGTTCGATCAGAGCGAACGGACCGCGCAAACATTGCGCGCGGTCCACGAGCGCCTTGCCGTAATCGACGCAGCGCAGCGGCGCGTTGCTGAATTGTCGAGCCAGATTTCCAGCCTCCATGACGTCCTCGGAGATAAGCAGGCTCGCGGCGACTTTTGGTGAAATGCAACTGCGCGATCTCGTGGTTGCGATCTTGCCGGCACCGAATTACGCGTTCCAGGCGACCCTCAGCAATGGCTGCCGCGCCGACTGTTTGCTCAAGCTTCCCGATCCGCCAGGTCGAATCGTTGTCGACTCGAAGTTTCCACTCGAGAGCTTCCAGGCGCTGCGCGCTGCCAGCCGATCAGAAGAGCGGGCAAGGGCAAGCCGCGCCTTCGCTGCCGACGTTCTTCGCCATGTTCGCGACATCGAGACAAAGTATATCGTCCCTGGCGAAACGGCAGACGCGGCGCTGATGTTCCTTCCGTCGGAAGCGATATTCGCCGAGATCCATGCGAATTTTTCGGCAGTCGTTGAGGAGTTTTTCCGACGAAAAGTGTGGATTGTCTCCCCGACGACGCTGTGGGCGACCTTAAGCACCCTGCGCGCGATCCTCCGTGATGTCGGCCTCCGCGAGCAGGCCGCTGTCATTCAAGGTGAGTTGCGCGCAGTTGGCGAAGACGTTGCGCGGCTTGACGCGCGCGCCGTCCGGCTGCAGCGACACTTCGAAGATGCAGTCGAAGATCTGCGAC
This sequence comes from uncultured Alphaproteobacteria bacterium, assembly GCA_963789785.1. GTDB lineage: Bacteria > Pseudomonadota > Alphaproteobacteria > Rhodospirillales > Defluviicoccaceae > JAEULH01. The sequence goes on from CAWBNC010000035.1 coordinate 20,259, forward strand.
ATGTTCGCGCGATCGGTGAAAAAATAGCCGCACGCTTGACGCGCATTGAGGTCCTCCAGTTCATTGAGGGTGCAGAGCCGGATCTCGGGGGTTCCTCTACAGAGGCGGGCGACAAAGCTGAGGCTCCGGCTCCTGCGTAAGGCGGAGGGACAAGGCCCGCGGGCGCAGCCAGGTTTCTTCACCGGGCTGATCAACTTGGCGCTCATTTTGCTCAAAGATTTGACAGAAGCAATCCGCGGCTTAACCTGCGGTTTCGCGCCGCGGCGGATCCGCGGCGATCATCGACGGGAGCGACGAGCGGGATGTGCGGTCTTTGCGGTGAAGCGACATTCGACGGATCCCCCGCGTCGCCAGAAGCGGTCGCGGCATGGCGCAGCAGATGCAGCCGCGCGGGCCCGATGCAGCCGGAGCTTTTAGCCAGGGCCGCATCGCCTTCGGTCACCGCCGGCTGAAGATCATCGATCTCAGCGAGAAGGCGCAGCAGCCAATGGTCGATCCCGATCTCGGTCTGACCATCGTCTTCAACGGCTGCATCTACAACTACAAGGATCTTCGCGCGGAACTTTCGGGCAAAGGGTACCGCTTTTTCTCCGACGGCGACACGGAAGTCATCCTCAAGGCCTACCACGCCTGGGGGCCCGCTTGCGTCGAGCGTCTTCAGGGAATGTTCGCCTTCGCCATCGCCGAGCGCGACAGCGGCCGCCTCGTCTTGGCTCGCGACCGCCTCGGCATCAAGCCGCTTTATCTCGCAGAGAGCGGGAATGGCCGCCGCCTCCGCTTTGCGTCGACGCTGCCGGCTTTGCTCGCCGCCGGCGAGGTGGATACCGGGATCGATGACGTCGCGTTGCACCACTACATGACCTTCCACGCCGTCGTGCCGGCGCCGCGGACAATCCTGAAGGGCGTTCGCAAGCTGCCGCCAGCGACAGTGGCGATCATCGAAGCCGACGGCCGGCGCAGCGACACCACCTACTGGCGCCTCTCGTTCACATCTCGCAGCCGACGATGTCGCAGTCGACGAGGCGAAGTGGCAGGAGCGAGTGCTCGCCGCCCTTCGGCTGGCGGTCCGCCGGCGGATGATCGCTGATGTCCCGGTCGGCGTGCTGCTGTCCGGCGGCCTCGACTCCAGCTTGATCGTCGGTCTGCTTGCCGAAGAGGGGCAGACAGGCCTGCGGACATTCTCGATCGGCTTCGAGGAGGTCGCGGGCGAGAAGGGTGACGAATTCTACTATTCCGATCTTGTCGCGAAGCATTTCGGAACTGTGCACGAGAAAAACATGGTTCCTTCGCAAGAGCTCCTCGCCGCGCTGCCGGCGGTTATCGGGGCCATGTCCGAACCGATGGTGAGCTACGACAACGTCGGCTTTTTCCTGCTCTCCCAGGCGGTGGCGCGCCACATCAAGGTGGTGCAAAGCGGGCAGGGCGCCGATGAAATATTCGCCGGCTATCACTGGTATCCGCCGATGATGCGGAGCAACGACGCACTCGGCGATTACGCTCATGGCTTTTTCGATCGCGATCATGATGAGCTTGCGCAGGCATTGGAGCCGGACCACGTCGGCGACGACTGGAGCAGCGAATTTGTTGCCGAACGATTTGCACAACCCGACGCCGACCGGCCCATCGATAAAGCGCTGCGGCTGGATACCACGGTGATGCTGGTCGATGACCCGGTCAAGCGCGTTGACAACATGACGATGGCCTGGGGCCTCGAGGCACGCGTTCCATTCCTTGACCATGAACTCGTCGAGCTTGCCGCGCGCGTTCCCTCTGAACTCAAGCTGGCGCAGGAGGGCAAGGGCATTCTCAAGGAGGTCGCCCGGCAGGTGATCCCGGCCGAGGTTATCGACCGGCCGAAAGGATATTTTCCGGTTCCGGCGTTGAAGTACATCGAGGGACCCGACATTGGAGATGATCAGCGATGTGCTCGCCAGCCGGGCCGCGCGTGAGCGGGGCCTGTTCAGGCCGGATTATGTGGCGACCCTGCTCGCCGATCCGAAGGGGCACATCACCCGGCTGCGCGGATCGAAGCTGTGGCAGGTTGCTTTGCTCGAAATGTGGCTGCAGGCGCAAACAGCGCCGCCGGTTCCGTCATCGCTCAACGTTCAGTAGCGGGAATTTGCGATCGTGACCATGGCACCCGAACCCCAGCGCCGGGATCAATCCGGCGACGACCGGGTCTCGGCCGCGCCGGAGCCGAGTGCCGGCGTCGTGCAGCAACGTCGCTCTCGACTGTGGCTGGGGCCGGTTGCTCTTCGGCCAGACCTTCGGAAATGCCCGGGAACTGGCGCGCGCACTCGAACGCGAGGAGGATGGGCGACGCGACGTCGCTTTTTATGTCGCCGAACCGCACGTCGTTCTCTCACGCGCGCCGTTGACGGTTTTTCTCGATCCGTCGCATACGTTCCGTCTCTTGCTCAAGACGCTCGGCGAGAGGCCAGCGGGCGATCTTATCCGCTCGGCTCAATCCAACAGCAACGACGAGGCGGAAGTCAATCGCATCTACAACGCCAGGCATATGGTTCCGCTACGTCCCGGATTCCTGCGCACAGTTTTGGAAGACGGAGCCGGTGTTATCACCGTGCTCGTTGCTCTCGAACTCGGCCGATGGGCGGATCTGCGGCGTCGTCATGGGTATCGACCACGTCGCCGCCTTCGGCGATCCGGAGAACGGCTCCAGCCTTTGGGCGCTTGCCGTCGATCCGCAGGCGCAAGCGCCAAGTCTCGGTCGAGACCTGACGCTGGCGCTGGCGGCCCAGTATCAGGGCGCTTGGCCGCGCCTTCATGGATCTCTCGGTGCTGTGCGATAACGACGAAGCCATCGGGCTCTATCGCAAGCTCGGCTTCTTCCAGGTGCCGGTCTTCTGCGTCAAGAAGAAGAACACCATCAACGAGAAGCTGTTTGTCGGCGAGATCCCCGAGGACGAGCTGAACGTCTATGCCCAGATCATCGTCGACGAGGCGCGCCGTCGCGGCATCGCCGTCGAAATCGAGGATGCAGCCGCCGGGCTGTTCAAGCTCGTGCTGGGCGGGCGCGCAGATCGCCTGCCGGGAATCCCTCAGCGACCTGACCAGCGCTGTCGCGCTGTCGCGCTGCGACGACAAGGCTCTGACACGGCGATTGTTGTCGGCGGCCGGCCTGCGCTTTCCCGATCAGATCATCGCCGGCGAACGACGACGAGGTGCGCGATTTCTTCGGCCGCTATGGCCGGGTCGTGGTCAAGCCGGCGGAAGGTGAACAGGGCCGCGGCGTCCAGGTCGACCTCCGCTCGCTCAGCGACGTGCGCAGCGCGCTGTGCAGGAAGCCCGCAAGGTCTGCGACCGGGTGCTGATCGAGCAGTTCGTCGCCGGCGACGACCTCCGCATCATCGTCATCGACGGCCGCGTTGTTGCCGGGGCGGTGCGCAAACCGGCGGCCATCGTCGGCGACGGCAAGCGGACAATCTCCGATCTGATCGTCCGCCAGAGCCGGCGGCGCGCGGCGGCGACCCGCGGCGAAAGCCACATCCCGCTCGACGCGGAGACCGAGCGTTGTGTTCGCGCACGCGGCTACGAGATGGGCGACATTCTGGCCGGCCGGCGAGGTACTTGCCGTCCGCAAGACCGCCAACCTGCACACCGGCGGGACGATACACGATGTCACCGAAAACCTGCATCCGCACCTGTGTGTGGAGGCGGAGCGCGCGGCTGAGGTCCTCGATATTCCGGTTGTGGGCTTTGATTTCCTGGTGCCGGACGTTAGTGAGCCTGATTATGTCATCATCGAGGCCAACGAAAGGCCCGGTCTTGCCAATCACGAGCCGCAGCCGACGGCAGAGCGATTCATCGACCTTCTTTTCCCACAAACCCGCAGTGACCGTCGCACTGCCCGCGAAAGCATCCGATGACCGTATTCGTCTCGCCTGGGATCGACCGAGCCTACCTGCTCAGGACACTGAAGTCGTTGCTGGAGATCCCGAGTCCCACGGGCATGACCGACGCTGCCGTCATGTTTGTCTGCGTACAGCTCGACGAGCTCGCTATTCCCTACAAACTGACACGGCGTGGCGCCATTCGCGCCGATCTGCACGGGGTCCAGTACAGTCCAGACCGGGCGATCGTCTCACACCTCGACACTCTTGGAGCTATGGTAAAGGGCGTGCGCGCTAATGGTCGGCTGGAAGTGGTGCCGATTGGAACGTGGTCTGCGCGCTTCGCCGAAGGTGCCCGCGCCACGATCTTCGCAGCTGGCGACCGTCGTGTCCGCGGCACCTTCCTGCCGCATAAGGCCTCGGGTCACGTCTTCCACGACGAGGTGGATACGCAGCCGATTTCCTGGACTAATCTTGAGTTTCGGCTCGATGAACAGGTCGATGATCTCGCCGGCGTTCAGGCATGCGGGATCGAGATCGGCGATACAATTGCGATCGATCCGCAGCCGGAGTTCAGCGAAAACGGCTTTATCAACTCGCGCCATCTGGATGACAAGGCCGGTGTTGCCGCCGTCCTCGCCGCAGCCAAATCCGTGCGCGACGCCGGCATTACGTTGCTGATGGACTGCCATCTGCTGTTCACGATCTCCGAGGAGGTCGGGGTCGGCGCCTCCCACGTGCTGCACGGCGATGTGGCCGAACTTGTTTCCATCGACAACGGCACCATCGCTCCGGGGCAAAACACCTGCGAGTACGGGGTCACCATTGCAATGCAAGATTCCAGCGGTCCGTTCGACTGGCATCTCACGCGCAGCCTGATCGACCTTTGCAAAACCCACGACATCCCCTTCAGTCGCGATGTCTTCCGCTGGTACCGCAGCGATGCCGCGGCGGCCGTCGAAGCCGGCAACGATATCCGCACGGCGCTGCTTTGCTTTGCTCTAGACTCCTCCCACGGCTACGAGCGCACCCATGTCGACTCTGTGTTGTCGCTGTCCCGCCTCCTCGCGCTCTACATGCAGCGCCCGCCGCTTTTCGCCCGCGATGCCGCTCCCATAGGTCCCGCGGGCGATCTCCCGACGGGATAAAGTTCGACACCGTCAAAACGTGACGGTATCGCCGTTGCCGAGGTACGCGCGGCTGCCGCCTGTCTGAACCGGAAGCTTCGGATAGCTCAGGTATGCGTCGGTACCGCGGATCAGCGGCACGCCGTGGCTCAGGGCTTTTTCCGCCCACATTCGGCCGGTGCAATGGTTGCAGCCCATCTTCGTCATGCCAAGCGCCTTGACGTCGTCGATAATCTGGTCGAATTCCGGCTTCCAGGTATCGAAGATGCTCAGGTGCAGGCCGCCATAGCAGCCGTACAGGCCTGGCGCGGCGATGCGTTCGCGGGCAAAGCCCAACAGGTTCATGATCCCAGGATGGCCGCAGCCGGTGACGGTGACGATGCCCTTGTCTGCCACGTTGACGTAAAGAACGTTTTCGCCGCGGACTTGGAGCAGCATCGAGGCGTCGAACATGCGGAGGGCGACGCCTGGCAAAAGCCGGTAGAGGCCGCTGCCGTCTTCGCCCTCGGCGTCAGTGAGAATCAATTCGCCTTCGTGTGCGACCGAGTTGGCGCAGATCGGCACAGGTCCACCGTCCGGAGTTCTCGACCTCAAAGGTTTGCTTGTCGTGGAGTAGAGCCCGGTCCTCCGCCCGCCATGTCGCCGGTGCATAGATCCTGATTTGCGGATTGTGCTTGAGCGTCGAACTCGATGCCCCAGAAGTGATCGAGGTGCCAGTGCGAGAGCACCATGAAATCTATCTCTCCGCGTTCGAGCATGTCGTCGACGCCGTGGCGGCGGAACACCTCGTCCATCCAGGCCGTGCTCCAGCCGGTGTCGAGCAGGATCGTGCGCCGATCGCCATCGTCCAGCGTCAGCGTCAACAGCGCGGCGTACCCGCCGGCGTTGTCCGCGTTCCAGGCGACTCGGTACTGCGTTTGCTCGCTACCGCCGTAGTCGGCCATGTCCTGCTTGAAGCGGGCGTCGTCAAACCAGCCGGTCTCGCTCAGGACGTCGATCTTCAGGCTGGCGACGGTCCCGATATCGATCTTTTCCTCCATCGTGTCCGTCCTCCCGAGTTTGTCGCCACGCCGGTCCAGGCTCCCGTAATCAGGCTACTCCGGATGCGATCGGCTGCAGCCGCAACCGTGGTGATGCTGGTGGCGGTGCTTGTGCTCCGATACGGCGCCGCCCTTCGCGCAACCCGGCGTGGCGATGAGCGCCTCGAAGCCGGAAGCATGCGTTGCTGCATAGGAGCGAACGGCCGCTGGCGGATCGTCCTGGTCGGTCGCCGCGACGCGGATGCCCCGCCGCCCCATCCGCTGGGCGAACCCCTCGCCGAATGTCGCCGAAATGATGACGTCCATGTCGTCGAGCGGATGGCGCCCGCTATCGTGGAACTCATGCATGCACAACTCCTTGGGTAGCTCCAGCCGCGCCACCTCGACTGGTTCCGTGTCCGGCTGCACGTCAAAGATCAGAAAACGCCTCGCGCGACCCGCATGGCCGGTCACCGTACGAAGGTTCTGACTTGTAACGGCTATTCTCATCGACTCGTGCCCTTCATCTGCTGCCCCCTGCCGGACAGAAGCTTGTTGCGCGGTAATCAGGTATATTGCGCGCCTGATTTATCCTTGTTACACCAACCTTCGCATCGAGGCAAGGACACTGCGGCCGTGCGCCTGACACAGTTTTCCAACTTCGCCATCCGGGTGCTCATGTACGCTGGACTGAGAAGCACGGAGGCTCCATGCGCCGTGGCGGAAATCGCCCGCGCCTATGGCATCTCCTACGACCACCTCAAGAAGGCCGCGGCCGAGTTGTGCAGGCTCGGCTACCTCGAAGCGGTTCGTGGCCGGGCCGGCGGCGTGCGTCTGGCGCGTCCGCCCGCCGACATCTGCATCGGCGAGGTCATCCGCCGGACCGAGCGCGACATGAACCTGGTCGAGTGCTTCGAAAAGAAAACGAACACGTGCCCGCTGCAGCCGGCCTGCCAGCTTCGCCGGGCTTTGGAAGAGGCTCTGGCGGCCTTCTTCGACGTTCTGGACGGCTACACCTTGGCTGACCTGATAAATTGCCCCGACGCGCTGGCGCCCTTGCTCAGGTTGGGGCCTCAGCCGGGAGGCGCACGCTGACAACGGCTTGCGCGGCGATGCCCTCGCGCCGGCCGGTGAAACCGAGTCCTTCGGTGGTTGTCGCTTTGATGCTGATGCGCCGATCGTGGAGGTCGAGGATCTCCGCGAGACGCGCGATCATGGTCGGGCGATGAGGATGGATTTTCGGTTGTTCGCAGATCAGGGTCACGTCGACGTTGATGATGGAGCCGCCGACCCGGGCGATCATCGCGCAGGCGTGGCGCACGAAAAGCTCTGACGCGGCGCGGCGCCAGCGCTCGTCGTTGGGAGGGAAATGGTCGCCGATGTCGCCCGCGCCAATTGCGCCAAGCAGCGCGTCGGTCACCGCGTGCAGGCCGACATCGGCATCGGAATGGCCTTCAAGACCTTGATCATGGGCAACGGCGACGCCGCAGAGCATCACCGCGTCGCCTGCGCCAAAGCGGTGGACGTCGAACCCCGAGCCGACGCGCACCTCGTGGGTTGTTATCAAGCGCTCGGCGCGATGGAAGTCATCATTCGAAGTCAACTTGAAGTTATCCTCATCTCCCTCGACAAGGGCGACTTCCAGTCCGGCCGCCTCGGCGACGGCGGCGTCATCGGTGAGATTGTAACCGGCCATGCGTTCATGCGCCGCGAGAAGAGGTCGATAGCGGAATCCTTGGGGCGTCTGCGCTCGCCAAAGTCCCTCACGCTCCACGGTTGCGGAAACACGAACGCGGTCGGCGGCGCCCCGCCCCGCGCGCTTGAGCGTGTCGGCCACCGGCAGCGCCGGAATTGCTCCGGGCGCGTCTGCCAGTGCGGCAAGAACCCGTGAAATGAGCTCAGCCGCAACGAACGGCCTGGCAGCGTCGTGAACAAGAACCAGATTGGGATCGGTTTCGGCGAGACTCTGCAGCCCGAGACGCACGGAGTCCTGTCGTTCTGGACCGCCGTGGACCGGAGAAAGCAGGTCGAGCCCTGCCATCGCATCGGCATACAGCGGCTGCATCGTCGGCATGGATTACAACGCGGGCGGTGCTGACCTCGGGATGGGAGAGGAAGGCGCCGACGGTTCGTCGCAGGACGAGTTCGTGGCCCAACCGCCGGTACTGCTTTGGCAGGCTGCTGCCGGCACGCGTACCGCGGCCGCCGGCGACGATAAGCGCTACGGTTCCTGTCATCATGGCTCGCGTATTCGTTGCACGCCGTCTCTCCTTCGCTCGCTGCCCAAGAGGCCTTGCCAATACCACATCGACGCGCGAAGGTGACGATGCCGCTGCGATCGACGGGCGGCAGCGTAGCCAGCCATGGAAAATGTTCTACTGAATTATTCCGCGCTCGCAGCGTTAATGCCGGCCTCTCTGCAGGCATTCCGACGCGCGCCGGCGCGAGATGCGGCCTTCTGGACCTTGCTTGCGCTTGCGACCGCCGGACCTGCGGCCTGGGCGCTGGCGCGAGCTGCGGGGCCATGGCCGACCGGCTTCGCCGACACCCTTTGGCTGACGATCGCCGCGACGATGGCCGTCTACCTGCTCGCAGCAGTGCTCCTGCGACATGCCTGGAGACTTGCACCTCTGGTCACTGGCTACATGCTCGTTCTCGGCGTTCTCGCGACAATCTGGGCAGGCCAGCCGGAGCGGTATCTTGTGGTCGGAGCGGGCGATGAAGCATGGGTGCGCGCCCATATCGCTGCTGCTTTGCTGACCTATGGGATCGTGACTGTCGCCGCAATTGCGGCACTAGCGGCCTGGTTCCAGGATTACGCGCTGAAGCATAAGCAGCCGCCGCCCTTCAGCCGAGCGCTGCCTTCTGTGCGGGACTGCGAGCGGTTGCTTGTCCGACTGCTCGTGATCGGTGAAAGCGTGCTTGCACTCGGCCTTGCGACGGGGGCCGCATTGCAATACAGCGAAACGGGCGCTTTCCTCGCCTTCAACCACAAAACCGTTCTGACGATTGCTGCTTTCGCTGTGCTCGCATGCCTGCTGAGCGCGTATCGCCTCGGCGGAGTGAGAGGGAAGATGTCGGCGCGGGTCGTTCTGCTCGGTTATCTGCTCCTAACGCTGGGCTATCCGGGCGTCAAATTTGTGACAGACGTGCTGATGCGATGAGTGGTGCCCAACCTACAGGCAGACTCTTGCGCTATCGTTCTTATGCCTATTTAATCAGCAGGTAATGGAGGGCCTGCGCCTTTTTTGCAGTACCGACGGCTGAACATAGGGACGAACGAGCCACGCACGGCGCGACATTTCAGGCAGTGCGTGCGTGCTGATCCGGGCTTCGAGTTCGCAGCCGGAGACGTCATAGGAAGGGATAGGATTTCTTGAGCGGACGCCATGGATAAGCACGTCCTCAGTTTTCGCAGGACGCAAGAGCGCCCTGACGTCGACGCAGACGCTGTTCTCAATGCTCTGTCGTCGGTGATTATTGTGGTAGCAGGCGATCTTGCCATCCTTCGTGTCAACAACGCAGGAGAACAATTTTTCCAACGTAGTGCCCAGCATCTTGAGCATATGCAGCTCGACAACCTTCTTCCCGGTGACAGCCCGCTCTTCTCCCTAATCCGCCAGGCGGGCGCGACAAACAGCACGGTCGCTGAGTACCATATCAATCTATCGAACCCGCGGGTCGGTCATCATGTGGTGAACGTGCAGGCGGCGCCCTTGCCAGAGGTGGCGGGGGCAGTCGTGCTTTCTTTTCAGGAGCGCTCGGTTGCCGCAAAAATTGACCATCAGCTCACCCATCGCGGGGCTGCCCGGTCAATGAGCGCTATGGCTGCAATGCTTGCGCATGAAATCAAGAACCCGCTGGCCGGGATCCGCGGGGCCGCGCAGCTTCTTGAGCAGGGTGTACGTCGGGAAGATCAGTCCCTTACGCGGTTGATATGCGAAGAGACCGATCGGGTATGCGCTATCGTCAACAGGATGGAGGCGTTCTCGGCAAGCGCGCCTCCGGAACGCGAGGCGGTGAACATCCACGAGGTGCTCGGCCGCGTTCATGCGCTGGCAGAAAATAGCTTCGGTCGTCATGTGCGCTTCGTCGATGAGTACGATCCATCCTTGCCGCCGGTGTTCGGCAACAAGGATCAGCTGATTCAGGTTTTTCTGAATCTGGTCAAGAACGCGGCCGAGGCGGCGCCCGTGGAAGACGGCGAGGTCAGGATTACGACGGCCTACTGGCATGGCGTTCGTTTCGCCGTTGCGGGCAGTCAATCGCGGGTCGAACTGCCGTTGATGGTCAGCGTTCAGGACAACGGCTCCGGGATCTCCGAAGACATGAAGCAGCATCTTTTCGAGCCTTTCGTAACGTCGAAGCCGAAGGGCAGCGGACTGGGGCTTGCTCTTGTTGCCAAGATCATCGGGGATCATGGCGGTGTCATCGAATTCGAAAGCCAGCCGCGCCGGACCTTATTCCGGGTTATGCTGCCAATGTATTCTGGCGGGGATACCTGATGTCGGCACACACGGTTCTGGTCGCCGATGACGACGCCGCCATCCGGACCGTCCTCAATCAGGCGCTCGAACGGTCAGGCTACGCTGTGCGGGTGACCGGGAACGCCGCGACGCTGTGGAGGTGGGTCAGCGACGGGCAGGGCGACGTCGTGATCACCGATGTAGTCATGCCGGATGAAAACGGTCTCGATCTCATCCCGCGCATCCGCAAGATCCGTCCCGAACTGCGGGTCATTGTCATGAGTGCGCAAAGCACACTGATGACAGCCCTGAAGGCCACCGAGCGCGGAGCCTTCGAGTATCTTCCGAAGCCTTTCGATCTGAAAGACCTGATCGCCATCGTCCGCCGTGCGCTGGAGACGCCAAGGGCACCGGCGCGGTCCGAAGGGGCGAACGACGCTCCGGAAGATGGGCTGCCGCTCATCGGCCGCTCACCTGCCATGCAGGAGATCTATCGCACGCTCGCCCGGCTTATGGGTACTGATCTGACGGTGCTGATCAACGGCGAGTCCGGGACCGGAAAAGAGCTCGTCGCACGGGCCCTTCATGACTACGGCAAGCGTCGCGGCGGGCCGTTCGTGGCCATCAACATGGCCGCCATCCCGCGCGAGCTGATCGAAAGCGAGCTGTTCGGCCACGAGAAGGGCGCCTTCACCGGTGCCACCCATCGCAGCGCCGGCCGCTTCGAGCAAGCCGAGGGCGGCACGCTGTTCCTTGATGAAATTGGCGACATGCCCGCGGAAGCGCAAACGCGGCTTCTGCGGGTACTGCAGGAAGGAGAGTACACCTCCGTTGGCGGACGCATCCCGATCCGTGCCAACGTCCGCATTGTCGCCGCAACGCATCACGATCTACGGCTACTCATTCGCCAGGGGCTGTTCCGCGAGGACCTGTACTTCCGCCTGAGCGTGGTTCCCATTCGACTACCCCCACTGCGCGAGCGGACTGGCGACATACCGGAGCTGGTGCGCCATTTCATGGCGCGCGCGACAACCGACGGTCTGTCGCCGAAGACCCTGGAATCGGCGGCGATGGAGCGGCTGAAGGCTTACCGCTGGCCCGGCAATGTTCGCGAGCTGGAGAATCTCGTGCGGCGGCTTACCGCTCTTTACTCGGACGAGGTCGTCGGGATCGGCGTTATCGAGGCGGAGCTGGCAGACGTCTCGCCGCCCGCGCCGGAGCCCGAGGGAAACGGCCTTGGCCATTCCATGGAGCGGCATCTGCGGTCGTATTTCCTTGCGCACGGCGAGGGACTACCGGCACCTGGCCTGTTTGACAGGGTGATCCGCGAGGTTGAACGGCCACTAATCGCTCTTACTCTCGAAGCAACTCGCGGCAACCAGATTCGGGCAGCGGAAGTGTTGGGTCTCAATCGCAACACCTTGCGCAAAAAGATCAGGGATCTAAGCATACCCGTCGTCCGCGGCGGTGGCGGTCGTTGAGCGGCATCCCGTTTTGGCGGGCCTTCGCGGCTCGCTTCGCGCAATGGTCGCGTCGGGTCGATCTCGAGCGCAAGCTTGCCTTCGGCTTAACTCTTGCTGCCGTGCTTTCGGGTATCGCGACTGTCGCTTCCTGGACAGGCGCACGGGAGTTTGGCCCTGATCCAGACACCGTCCTTGGCCTTCTCGTTCTCGACACCATTCTGCTCCTGCTCCTCGGGGCATTGGTCGCGCGTCAGCTCGTCCGTCTCTGGACCGAACGCCGTCGCGGGCTCGCCGGTTCTGGCCTGCACGTTCGCCTCGTCTTGATGTTCAGCCTGGTCGCTGTCACACCGGCAATCCTGGTCGCTGTTTTTTCCGCCTTGTTTCTAAACTTTGGCATTCAGGCCTGGTTTAGTGAGCGCGTACGCACCGCAATTGAAGCGTCGAATGCCGTAGCTCAGGCATACCTCGAAGAGCATCGCCAGGGTATACGTGCCGAAGCCTTTGCGATGGCCAACGACCTCAACCGGGAGGCGTCTTCGCTGATGCGTGACCTGGGGGCATTCGACAGCCGCCTTGATATCGAGGCGCGCACGCGCTCGCTGTCCGAAGCCATGGTGGTGGACGGCAGCGGCCGGGTCATCTCGACGTCGCCGTTGAGCCTGACCCTGGAGTTGGAACTCGTTCCGTGGCAGGCAATCGAGCAGGCGAACCGCGGTCAGGTTGCCGTTCTTACCAACGATCAGGACGAGCGGGTCCGGGCTGTCGTTAAGCTCAACCGCTTTATCGACGCGTACCTCGTCGTTGGCCGCTTCATCGACCCTTCGGTTCTGGACCACATTTCTCAGACGGAGACCGCCGTCGCCCAGTATCGCCGGCTGGAAGCCCGCCGCGAAGGCATCCTGATCACGTTCGTGCTTATCTTCGTCGTTGTCGCGCTACTTCTTCTCCTCGCGGCGGTGTGGATCGGGCTGACGCTGGCGACACAGATAACCAAACCAATCAGCAAGTTGATCACGGCCGCCGAGCAGGTTCGCAGGGGCGACCTGGCAGTGCGCGTCGATGCCGAGGCGTCTGTCGACGAGATCGGTACTCTGAGCCGAGCCTTCAACAGGATGACCAGCCAGCTGCAAACTCAGCAGGAGGGCCTCGTCCTTGCCAATAAGGTTCTTGACGAACGAAGACGCTTTACCGAAGCGGTCCTGACCGGTGTTTCGGCAGGCGTTGTGGGATTGGATGCGAGCGGCGCCATTGAGTTGCCTAACCGATCAGCTTCGGAGCTGTTCGGTATCGACCTGGATAAGGAGATTGGCCGACCCCTTGTCGAAATCGCGCCGGAAATGGGCGAGCTTGTCGCCAATGCGATGAGGTGGCCGGCTCGCCAGTCGGAAGCGGAAGTCAAGCTTGTCCGCGAGGACAAGACGTGCACGTTCCTCGCGCGTATCGTTGCCGAACGATCAAGCGGCGCCACGACGGGCTATGTGTTGACCTTTGATGATGTCTCCGCTCTGGTTGCCGCGGAGCGTAAGGCCGCCTGGGCTGACGTCGCGCGCCGCATCGCGCACGAGATCAAGAATCCGTTGACGCCCATCCAGCTTGCCTCCGAGAGGCTGAAGCGGAAATATCTGAAGGAGATCCGATCCGATCCGGAGACCTTTGCCGCCTGTACCGATACGATCTCCCGGCAGGTCGAGGACATCGGGCGAATGGTCGACGAATTCTCCGCTTTTTCGCGAATGCCGCGGCCGGAGATGAAGATTGAGAACCTCAATGATTTGGTTCGTCAGGTCGGTTTTCTGGAGCATAACCGCAATCCCGATGTGCGCGTCGAGCTGGAAACCCCGGACAATCCGGTTCCAATGCGCTGTGACGGCCGGCAGATCTCCCAGGCGTTGACCAATCTGATCAAGAACGCGGCGGAGGCGATCGCGGCACGCAAGCCGGATCCCGATCAACCATTGCCGCCGGGTGAGATTCGCGTGATTGTGCGCAGTGGAGCGCAGGACGACAAACAGCGATACGTTAGAATTATCGTTGAGGATAACGGCTGCGGGTTGCCCTCGGATCAGCGTGATCGACTAACCGAGCCCTATGTTACGACCCGTGTAAAGGGCACCGGACTCGGCCTTGCCATTGTAAAGAAGATCATGGAAGACCACGGTGCCGAGCTTAGTCTTGCAGATCGGAAGGAGGGCGGCGCCCGCGTGTCAATGGTATTTCACGCAGCGCGGCCCGTCACGAGCACAGCCGAGGGCGTCCCCGGTAGAACAACCAGTGCCTCGTTGGATCAGGGCGAACCGGAAGAAACAGGTTTAGGCAGCGAAATTTCGGCCAATGTCCAGTAGCGCGCATACCGTGGCCGACGATGTTCTGATTGTCGATGATGAGGCCGACATCCGCGCCTTGGTTGCCGGCATCCTCGGCGACGAGGGTTATCAGACCCGCGAGGCCGCTGACAGCGACGCAACCGTTGCCGCCATAGCGTCGCGGCGGCCGTCGCTTGTTCTTCTCGATATCTGGTTGCAGGGCAGCCGTCTTGACGGCATGGCGCTGCTGAAGCAGTTGAAGGGCGAAGACTCGACCCTGCCGATCGTCATAATGAGCGGTCATGGAACGATCGAAACAGCCGTTCAGGCGATCAAGTTCGGCGCCTACGACTTTATCGAAAAGCCGTTCAAGGCCGACCGGATGATGCTGGTCGTCCGGCGCGCGATCGAAGCCGCGAAATTGCGCCGAGAGAACGAGGAGCTTCGTCTGCGCGCTGACGCTGCTCCACAACTTATCGGGGCGTCGCCGGTCGTCCAGCAATTGCGCCAGGCCATCGAGCGCGTTGCGCCAACGAACAGTCGCGTTCTCATCTCGGGGCCGGCCGGCAGTGGCAAGGAGGTTGTTGCTCGCCTCATCCACCTGAGCTCGCGGCGGGCGCTGGGACCGTTCGTGGTCGTAAACTGCGCCTCGATGGCGCCCGAGCGGATGGAGGTGGAGCTCTTCGGAGTTGAAGTTTCGGTCGATGGTGACCAGCCCCAACGAAGGGTCGGGACGTTCGAGGCTGCCCATAACGGCACGCTGTTCCTTGACGAGGTCGCCGACATGCCGCTGGAGACACAGGGCAAGATCGTTCGCGTTCTCCAGGAGCAGGTGTTTAATCGGGTTCATGGGCGAACGCGCGTGGAGGTCAACGTCCGGGTGATCGCGTCGACCACCCGCAGTCTGACCGAAGACATCCGCGCCGGGCGTTTTCGCGAGGATCTCTTCTACCGCCTAAGCGTTGTGCCGGTCCGTGTGCCGGCGCTCAAAGAGCGGCGGGAAGATGTCCCTCTGCTCGCCCGCCATTTCATGGGTCGAGCGGCGGATGCATCCGGGCAACGCTCAAGATTGATCAGTGAGGACGCCATGGCCGCGTTGCAGACCTATGACTGGCCAGGGAATGTTCGGGAACTGCGCAACATCATTGAGCGGCTGCTGATCATGGCGCCGGGAGCGGCGGGAGATCCGATACGGGCTGATATGTTGCCGATCGAGTTCGACGGCAGCTTGTCTGCGGGCCGTAAGTCGAACCGCAATGCCGAGATCATGGGACTGCCGCTGCGCGACGCTCGGGAGATTTTCGAGCGCGAGTACCTGCTTGCGCAGGTGACCCGGTTCGGCGGCAACATTTCCCGCACCGCCGCCTTTATCGGCATGGAGCGTTCGGCGCTCCACCGCAAGCTCAAGGCTCTTGGCATTCAACCGGAAGAGAAGGTCCGGATTGCGAGCGAATAACACCTGTCGGCCTGCTACGCCGTTACCTTCAGTCTGAGAGCCAGAGCATGCGGATCATTATTTGCGGCGCGGGTCAGGTCGGCTTCAACATTGCCCGCCAGCTCGCCCGCGAGGGTAACGACGTTACGGTAATAGACACCTCGCCTGAGTTGATTCGGAGGATCAACGACAACCTCGACGCCCAGGGAGTCGTTGGTCATGCGTCCCGCCCAGACGTTCTCGAACGCGCCGGGACAGCGGATGCCGACATGATCATTGCGGTGACTGTTGGCGATGAAACAAACATGATCGCCTGTCAGATCGCTCATTCCCTGTTTGAGGTGCCGCTGAAGGTCGCGCGAATACGCGAGCAGAGTTACTTAAACCCATCCTGGGCAAATCTTTTCTCGCGCGAGCATCTGCCGATCGACGTGATCATCTCGCCAGAAGTTGAAGTGGCGCGAGCAATAGCCCGGCGGCTGAAGGTGCCGGGGGCCTTCGAGATGATTCCGGTGGCCGATGACAAGGTTCGGCTCCTCGGCGTCCGCTGTGAGGAAGACTGCCCGCTGGTCAACACGCCAATCAAGCAGCTGACGCAGCTTTTCCCGGAACTGAATATCGTCATTGTCGCTCTGCTGCGGCAGGGCCAGGCGGTGCGGCTGACTGGCGACGATCAGATGATCGTTGGCGACGACGTCTACTTCGTGGTTGAGACGGCGCAGGTGTCGAGGGCGATGACCGCCTTCGGCCATGAGGAGCCGGAAGCGCGGCGGATGCTGATCTGCGGCGGCGGCAACATAGCGCTGCTGCTTGCTCAGGAGATCGAGCGCGAATACCCCTGGGTCAACGCCAAGATCATTGAGGCGGATGCCGAACGTGCGGCGGAAGTGGCGAGTCTTCTGACGAAAACCGTTGTCCTCAATGGTGATGTGCTCGATCCGGAAATCCTTGAAGAGGCGGGTGTCTCGGCAACCGACACGGTTGTCACCGTCACCAACGGCGACGAGACCAACATTCTGTCCTCCCTGCTGGCCAAGCGGCACGGTGCCCGCCGCGCGATCACGCTGCTTAACAAGAGCACCTACGAGCCGCTGATGACGACGCTGGGCATTGACGTCATTGTCAGTCCGCGTAACATCACGGCTTCGACAATCCTCCAGCACGTCCGCCGCGGCCGGATCTATTCCGTACACACGCTGCGGGAGGGTTTCGGTGAGCTGATCGAGGCGGAGGCGCTGGAGACGTCCAGCCTCGTCGGGGCCCCTCTGAAGGAGGTAAAGCTGCCACCCGGCGTCATGATCGGCGGCATCGTCCGCAACGGACAGGTCATCAGCCCGCGCGGCAACACGGTCATCCAGAACAAGGACCGAGTTCGTACTGTTCGCAACTTCGGATGCAGTAAAAAAGGTCGAAAAGCTGTTCTCGGTCCGGCTCGAGTATTTTTAGCGCTGTGGGAGCTATCGCCTACGTCGACGGCCGTTACGTACCCCATGGCCATGCTCATGTGCACGTCGAGGATCGTGGCTATCAGTTCGCAGACGCTGTTTACGAGGTGATTGCAGTTCACCGCGGCCGGCTCGTCGATGAAAACGAGCACCTGGAGCGGCTGGGCAGGTCCCTCGCGGCGTTGGGGATCGACCGGCCGGTTAGTATTCGGGCGCTCCACACAAAGATGCTTGAGATGATCCGGCGCAACCGGGTTTATTCCCGAGGCATTGTTTACATCCAGATCAGCCGCGGCGTTGCGCCGCGCAATCACCTGTTCCCGGGCGCATGCCGGCCGATACTCGTCATGACAGCAAAATCCCTGGCACCGTTCGACTACATGGCCGCCTGTCGCGGCGTCTCTGTGGTTACGACCGATGATCTGCGCTGGCGACGCTGCGACATCAAATCGACGTCCCTGATTGCCAACGTTCTTGCGCGCCAAGCCGCTCACGAGGTTGGTGCGTTCGAGGCCTGGTTGGTCGAGGAAGACGTCGTCACCGAAGGCACCGCTTCCAACGCCTGGATTGTCACCCATGACGGTCTGCTGCTGACCCACAATGCCAACAACGCCATCCTGAATGGGATCACCCGGCAGGCGGTGGTGCAACTCGCCGCCGAGCATGGTCTCAACCTGCGCGAAGACGCATTTACCGTTTCCGAGGCAAAGTCAGCCGCCGAGGCGTTCCTGACCAGCACCACGTCAATGGTGAAGCCGGTCGTTCGGATCGACGACACCGTGATTGGCGATGGAACTATCGGCCCGCTATCTCGACGCCTGCTCGACTATTACGTTGCCCGCGCCGGCGAGAGAAGGACCTGACTGCCGTGCAGACGTGCGCGCGCGGCGGCCGGGAAGGCGAAACGCTCCTGCCACCGCTGGCGATTATATTCGACTGGGATAACACGCTCATCGATAGCTGGGCGGCCATACAGGATGCGCAGAATTTCACGCTAGCTTACTTCGGCCTGAAACCCTGGACGTTCGAGGAGATTCGAACGAGGGTCCGTGGATCGATGCGCGATACGTTTCCGCAGATCTTTGGAAAACGCTGGCGCGAAGCCGGCGAGGTCTTCTATGCGCGCTTCACCGAACACCATCTCGAGACCTTGCGGCCACTTCCCGGGGCTGAGGAAATGCTTACGGCTCTGAGAAATGCGGGCGTCTATCTCGCTGTCGTCAGCAACAAGAAAGGGGATTACCTGAGGGCTGAGGCGGCGCGCCTCGCCTGGAAACCCTTCTTCGCCAGCATCGTCGGCGCTTTTGACGCTCCCAGGGACAAGCCGGCCACCGATCCGGTTGAGCTCGCGCTCGCGGGCAGCGGCATCACATCCGGTCGGCGGGTCTGGTTTGCCGGCGACACCGACATCGATCTTCAATGCGCCGCGAATTCCGGCTGCGTTCCCGTGCTGGTCCGAGCTACGCCGCCAGGGCCAGACGAGTTCCCCAACCATCCACCCGCCGTGTATGCCGCTAACTGCATCTCCCTTTTAAAGATCGTGCGGAACCTGTAAGCTTCGCGCAGCAATCAATATCCAGCAGCGAGGCGGCTCGGGGGAACCGCCCGGCCGTTTTTGCCGTTCCTTAACTGCTTGAGCGGCGGTGCTGACGACCCTATTCCTGTCTGGCGCCGTTCGATGAACAATGAAAAGAGGGGTAGTTCCATGTCCTCGGAAAAATCACAAAATGTTCAGGACGTGTTTCTCAACCACATTCGCAAGAACAAGACGCCGGTGACAATCTTCCTAGTCAATGGCGTCAAGCTTCAGGGGATCGTAACCTGGTTTGACCAGTTTTCCGTTCTGCTTCGCCGTGACGGACACACACAACTGGTCTACAAGCACGCCATCTCGACGGTCATGCCTTCGGTCCAGATTCAACTCTTCGAGCCGGACAAGGAAGCAACGACGGCGTGACGATTTCGTCCGCCCGCCGTGCGTAGGGAGCATCAACCCTCTTCGAGCTCTGGCGCCGGTGCCTGTGTCGTCGTTCACCCCGCGCTGAAATCCGGAACCCGGACACGGGCTCCAGAGGCGAGGCTCGGTGAAGCGGTCGGACTCGCCGAAGCCATCGGGCTAAAGGTCGCAGTCTCTGAAGTCGTGCCTTTGTCCGCCGTGCGGCCGGCGACGATGCTTGGCGCCGGTACGGTCGAACGTCTGGCGGAAACGATCGCGGGTGCGCAAGACGAGAACGGTGAGCCTGTCGTCGTTGTAATCGATGCGGCGCTTGCGCCGATACAGCAGCGCAACCTAGAGCGGGCTTGGAATGCCAAGGTTGTCGACCGGACCGGCCTGATTCTCGAAATCTTCGGCAAGCGTGCGCGCACTGCCGAAGGACGGCTGCAGGTCGAACTGGCTGCGCTGGTCTACCAGCGGAGCCGGCTGGTGCGCAGCTGGACCCATCTTGAGCGCCAGCGGGGCGGGTTTGGCTTCATGGGCGGTCCTGGCGAAGCACAGATCGAGACCGATCGCCGACTGATCGGCGAGCGTATCATCCGGATCCGCGCGCAGCTCAAGACCGTCCGGCGAACCCGGGCCTTGCACCGACAGGCTCGGCGCCGGGTGCCCTACCCAGTGATCGCTCTTGTCGGCTACACCAATGCCGGCAAGTCGACCTTGTTCAACCGGCTCACCAACGCCGATGTGGTTGCCCATGATCAGCTTTTCGCGACGCTCGACCCGACCATGCGGGCCTTGTCCCTGCCTTCGCACCGCACCGCAATTCTGTCCGACACGGTCGGCTTCATCTCTGATCTTCCGCACGAACTCGTTGAGGCGTTTCGCGCAACCCTGGAAGAGGTTAACGAGGCTGACGCCGTCGTTCATGTCCGCGATATTGCGCACCCCGACAGCGCGGAACAGAAGGAAGACGTTCATGCGGTTCTACGCAGCATGGGCCTTGCAGACACCGTAGAAGGTTCGCTGATCGAGGTCCTTAACAAGGCCGATCTGCTGCCCGAAGACGAGCGCGACGTTCTTGCAAACCGGATCTCCAGGAGCAATGCGCACGCCATTCTCCTGTCGGCCAAGATGGGAACCAACTGCGATCGGCTTCTCGCCCTTCTCGATGAACGTCTGGCCGCTTCCGCGGCGTTGATGGATGTGGCGCTGCCGGCGAGCGACGGAGAGTTGCTGGCGTGGATCTACCGGCATGGGCAGGTTGTCTCGCGAGAGGACGCGGACGAGGTCGTTCGGCTCAAGGTCCGCCTTGATTCCGATCAGGCCGTCCGTCTGAGCCGTCGATTGGGTCTTGAAGCCTGAGCACACGTCTACCAAGCGAGGTGAATGGCGACGCTTTGTCGCAACGGCGATGGCGGAGCAAATCGCACCATCAAGCCCCGTTTGCATGTTATGGCAGCGAAAAGCACTTATGACGGGCTTGTCGATATTTCCGCCCGGTTCGATCTCAACGGCAACGACAGGGCAGTCGCGTCCTGTTACTTGCTCACCCGGGCATCGATCGCGATGAGCACGAACGACGTGAACATTCGGCGCGTGATCGTCGACCCCGCAGCGCGCTACCATGACAGTCGAGATCCCTACGCGTTATCCCGACGTCGTAAGGCTTCTTCGCGGAAGAGCCTTCGCTAGTATTCAGGCAAAGCGGACGCGCGGTCAGGGTGCGCACCCGCCGAGGGCAGAAAAACGAAGGATGAAGGCGTGGCCACCGGACCCGACGCGGACAAGGTAATCGCAATCATGCGTCGCGTCGCCGCGGCGGAAATCATGCCGCGGTTTGGCAAGCTGTCCCCTGGAGAGGTTACGGAAAAGCGCGGGCCGAAGGATCTGGTTACGATTGCGGACACGCTTGCCGAAGGCGCCATCGGCGAAGAACTTACTCGGCTCTGGCCGGGCAGTGCGGTGGTCGGCGAGGAAGCCGCCGACGCCGATCCTGACTTGCTTCAGGCACTCGCCGGCGATGCTCCCGTCTGGCTGATCGACCCCGTTGACGGCACCAACAACTATGTTCGTGGTGTCGCCTGTTTCGCCGTCATCATCGGCTTTTGCGCGGGCGGGGACATCCGCGCCGGCTGGATCCACGACCCGGTTGCTGATACGACCGTCTGGGCAAAGGAAGGCGAGGGCACCTGGCTCGACACCGAAGCGGCACGCCGTCGCCTGCGGCTTCCCCCGCCGAAAGCTGTGGCGCAAATGACCGGGTCGCTTGGCTATCGCTGGTCCAAGCGGCTCAAGGAGCGGCTCAAGGCGGGAATTGGCCTATCCGTGCCGCACTTCGTTCGCTATGGCTGCACCGGCCGGGAGTATATGGACCTTGCGTCCGGCAGACTGGACTTCGCGGCTTACACGCGGCTCAAACCCTGGGATCATGCCGCTGGCGTTCTGATCTACCGCGAGGCTGGCGGAGTTGCGCAGATCATAGCTAAGGAGCGCGCTTATCGACCGGTGCCGGCCATTTCCGACGCGACACTGCTGCTGGCTCCGAACCAGGCTTGCTGGCGAGGGTTGAAGTCTACGCTCGATCTTCCTGGCGGCCGCGGACAAGACTAGGATCCGCGACAACAGCGCCACGACGCTTCCGCTACCCGATCGGAGGACGATACTTATGTCAGGTTCTCGCACGGCCTTTATTGGCCTTGGGGTCATGGGCTTCCCCATGGCGGGCCATCTTGCCGCAGCCGGTTACCAGGTCACCGTCTACAATCGCACCCGCAGCAGAGCGGAGGCGTGGGTCGACCGCCACCACGGGTCATTGGCGCAGACGCCCGCGGAAGCCGCAAGGGAAGCTGAGGTCGTCTTTTCGTGTGTCGGCAATGATGCCGATCTGCGCGAAGTCATGCTGGGCGAGTCCGGAATCATTGCCGGCACCGGCTCCGGGGCGATCATCGTCGACCATACGACAGCGTCCGCCAGAATTGCCCGCCAACTTGCAGCGGCGGCGTCGGAAAAGGGGATTGGTTTCCTTGACGCCCCTGTCTCCGGCGGTCAGGCCGGCGCCGAAAACGGCGCGCTCACTGTCATGGTCGGCGGGGCTCCCGAGCATTTTGCCAAAGTCGAAGCGGCCATTTCGACGTTCGCCAGGGCCGTGACGCTGATGGGACCGGCGGGTAGCGGCCAGCTCACCAAGATGGTCAATCAGGTCTGTATCGCCGGCTTGCTTCAAAGCCTTTCCGAGGCTTTGGCTTTCGCCCAGCGCGCCGGGCTCGACGGGCGCCGTGTCGTCGATGTCATCTCCAAAGGTGCGGCGCAATCGTGGCAGATGGACAATCGGGCCGGATCGATGTTGGACGACCGTTTCGACTTCGGCTTTGCGGTCAACTGGATGCGGAAGGACTTGGCTATCGTGCTCGAGGAAGCCCGCAGCAACGGCGCCTCGCTGCCGATCACAGCTATCGTCGACCAGCTCTACGCGCGCATCCAGGACAGCGGCGGCGGACGCTGGGACACCTCAAGCCTCATTCGCCTGCTCCGCTCAAATGCCGGCTAACTGGCGCGCGCGGGCTGCTGAATCGCCCGGACACGTTTGAGCAGATCGGCCGGGTCGGGCCTCTGGGTGTAGTCGGGATTAACGTCGGCGTAGACGATGCGTCGACTGGGCGCGATGATGTATGTCGCCGGCACCGGCAGCTCGAAAGAATCCGTTCCATTGGTCGCCGGGAGGTCGATGCCCAGCGTTGCATAGGCGCTGCGAAAAGCTTCGGGCAACACGTAGACCAGCCCGAACGCGCGGGCGACCGTGCTGGCGAAGTCGCTCAGCACAGGGAAGCCGATATCAAGCTTTTCGGCGGTCGCCGTGGAGCACTGCAGCGTCTGCGGCGAGACCGCCAGCACCTCGGCGCCGGCATCGCGCAACCCCGGGGCCGCCTCGTCAAGGGCCCGGAGGTAGGCGCTGCAGTATCCGCACCAGCCGCCGCGGTAGAAGGTCAGAACAACCGGCCCGCCAATCAGCTGGTTGGACAAGGTGACCGTCCGCCCGGAAGCGTCCGGCAGGGCAAAATCGTCAACGGTCTCGCCCTCCTGGCGCGACAGCATCGCCTTGTTGTCCTCAAGGAGCTCGCGTGCGGCTTCGGTCAGCGACTCCGCGGCCACCGCGCCAAGGCCGCTACGGACGTTGTCGAGCGCATCGATCAGGCCGGACACCATGCTCATAACCATCGCTCCTCAACTGCTTGGAAGGCCGCGGCGGGAAGCGCCGCGGCTGCCTGTTCTGTTGCTAGCTGGGAAGCCTGGGCCGGTTTTCCAGAGCCTGCTCAGGCCACGCTATATCCTCCTCATCTGTGATAGATATCCTCCTCATCTGTGATAGCCGGCGAAGCGCATGCCGGCAGCGAACTCTATAAAAGAGGCATGACAGGCGGGTGACGGTGGGCTGACGTTTTGGTCAATCTTGCCGAGGGGCGAGCGCGGCGACGGCGTCGCGCAGTGTCGCGGCGATGGCCGCCGGCTCCGTTTCCGCGGATGCATTCAGCCGTCCGGGGTCGATGACCGGACCGAACCGAACGCGGACCGGGCGCGGCCGGGGCAGCCGCCGTGTTCGCGGCATGGCGGCGAAGGTGCCGTCGATGCAGGCGGGCACCACGGGCACCGGCCGGCGGCCCAGAAGCGCGCCGACGCCCGGACGAAACGCCTGAAGGCGGCCGTCGGGCGAGCGCCACGACTCGGGATACCAGACGAGACCGTGACCGCGGTCGAGAACTGCCTCCGCCATCGCCAGCGTCGCCGCAGCATCGCGCTCGTCGACGGGGAAGATCTGCGCGGCGCGGCAGAAGCCGCGGGAGAATGCGCCGGAGAACAGCCGGTCGCGGTCGCCCGACCAGTAGACATCGCGCACTGTTGCTCGCGGCAGCGCCGCAGCCAACGCCAGCGGATCGAGGTCGCTGACGTGATTGGCGACGATCAGAAACGGGCCTCTGGCTGGTAGGTGGTCCCGGCCGACAACCTGAAGCCGGAATACCGTCCGCATCAGCGCGCGATTAAACAGGTCGAGACACTGGCCCAGAAGCCATGTCAATCCGCCCACCGGCGCCAGCCACCGCGTCGTGTCGGCCTCGATCGCGTCCCGGTTGGCGAACTTCAGGCCGCCGCGCTCGGCTCCTGCTTCGAGGTCTTCCGCCCGCGGTGCCGCCGCGACGAGGCGGACGAGATCACGCACCGTTTCAACCGCGGCCAGTTGCTTGGGTTCGAGCGCGCGACCGGTTGCTGCCTCCAGAGCCATGCCGAGGCCCAGCCACTCGAGCGAGTCGATGCCGAGATCGAGCTGCGGGTTCGCATCCATACCGAGGCGCCTGTCGGCGTAGCGCTCCTTGAGCATCGCCCATGTTGCCGCAGCCGCCGGCTCGGCAAGCAGCGCCCTGTCTTCTTCGCCAGGCTCGGCCGGGGCGGCCGGACGGGCTTCGCCGCGCCGCGCCCGCTCGTATAGCTCCGGCAGGAGAAAGCGCTGGTATTTGCCGAGGCGGGTTCGCGGCAGTGGTTGGCGGCTGATGGCGTAGCCGCTGAGGCGCTGGTGGGATGCCAGCGCCTGCGCCTTGGATGCCAGCGTCACCCGAACGACATCATCGGGCGAAGCGAAGCCGCCGCTGCGCACCGCTTCGGCGTCGGGGACGATGAGGCCGACCAGATCGCCGTCGCGCTCGAGCACCGCCACCTCGGCGAAGTAGGGCGTCTCGCCGTAAACGCGTTCGAGATCCTCCGGAAAGACGTTCTTGCCGCCCCCCAGCACGATCATTTCCTTGACCCGGCCGGTAACGTAGACGAAGCCGTCGGTGTCGATGTTGCCGAGGTCGCCGGTGCGGAACCAGCTGTCGACGGTGAATGCCTGCGCATTGGCCTCCGGGTTGTCGAGATAGCCGGAAAAGACGCTGGGTCCCTTGAGCTCGATCTCCCCATGTCCTTTCCCGCCGCTTCCGCCCGAGGCCGCATCGTATGGCGCATCGATGTTCCGTGGAGCGATGCGCACCGCGCCGCCGGAGAGCGGCCGGCCCTCGCTGCCGATGCGCTTGGATCCGGGCACATTGCCGGTAAAGGCCGAGGCGGTTTCGGCCAGGCCGTAGCCGGTCAGCAGCTCCCAGCCGAGCCCTTCGATCTTCCAGATCACCGTCGCTTCGAGCTTGGCCCCGGCCGAGACCATCAGTCGCAGGCTGCCGCCAAAGCGGGCGTGAACTGCGGCGAACAGCATCCGGCCTAGGCGCAGACCGAGACGGCGCCGGGCCGCCACCGATAGCGCCAGCAGGCCGGCAAAGGCGCGACTAGCGGCTTTGCCGCGGGCGCGAGCCTGCGCCTCGATCCCTGCGACCAGCGCCTGGTAGAGCCTGGGTACGCCGATCATCATCGTCGCCTCGCTCTTCTGCAGAGCGCGCACGATCGCCGGTCCCTGAGGGGCCTGCGGCAGGACGATCACCGCTCCCGTCCAAAGCGGCACCAGCACGCCGACGACGAAGGGATAAACGTGATGCAGAGGCAGCGGCACAAGCAGGCGGTCGTTGCCGCCGATCAGGCCGATGCCGGCAATCGCACGGACATTGGCTTCGATGTTGGCATAGCTCAGGGTGAAATACTTGGGCGGGCCGGTTGTCCCGGAGGTAAACACCATCATCGCCGGCCGGTCGGCCGACAGCCTCGGCAGTGTCACGTCGTCGGGCGCGCTCTCTTCCAGCGCCGAAAGGGTCAGCCGGGATTGGCCATGCGCCTGGTCGATCCGGGAGCGGTCGTCGGCGTCGCCGCCAATTGTGACGATCTCGCCGAGCCCCGCCACGTCGATGCCGACGAGAAGCGCCGCCTGTTCACCACCGACGAACAGCCGCGTCATCGCGCTGGCGCGGACGATCATCGCGACTTCGTCGGCGGCGGCCAGAGGATCGATCGGCACACTTACCGCGCCGGCGGCGCCGATCGCGAGGCGGGCGATGATCCACTCCGGCCCGTTGGGCGCGAACAGCCCGATCCGCTCGCCTGGGCTGACATTGCGGGCAACGAGACCGCGGGCGATCGCCGCCGCACGCGCGGCGATGATGTGGGTGCTCAACCCCCGCATGCGCTCGCCATCGTCGAAGAGTACCGCCGTGGCCTCGACGCGGTCGGCCATCAGCTCGATCAGACCGGTCAGCGCTGGTTCCCTGGCGTTCATGGAAAGCAGTAGATGGACGTTACAGGCCGGCGGTGACAACCGCTTTCCGATTGTTCTCCGCATCCGTGCGGCGAGCGCCGGAGCCGCTGGCGGCAGGCGTCGGCATCATCGCCGCGTGCGCCTCTCCTGTTGCGACATCAGCTTCAGACGCGCTTCGGCCGGCCCAGACCAAGGCTCAGGAAAGCTTGTGTCTCCGTGTCGGACCGTGCATAACGCCGATCTCAGCGTCAGGGACAGCGCGGGGAGAGGAAATGAAAATAGCGATACCGAGAGAACGGATGCCCGGCGAGACCCGGGTCGCCGCTTCGCCCGATATGGTGAAGAAACTTGTAGGCTTCGGCTTTAGCGTCGTTGTCGAGAAGGGCGCCGGAGAAGATGCAGCGATCCCGGACGCCGATTTTGAAGGCGCCGGCGCCAGCATCGTCAAGGACGAGGCGTCCGCGATCGGCGATGCGGACGTCGTTATCAAGGTTCAACGGCCGGTTATGGATGGCCGACTGAATGAAGTCACGATGATGAAGAGCGGTGCGGTGCTGATTGCATCCTTGGCCGCGTTGACCCATCGCGAGGACGTCGAAGCCTATGCCCAGGCTGGGCTGACCACATTCGCCATGGAACTGATGCCGCGGATCTCCCGGGCGCAGTCCATGGACATCCTGTCCAGCCAGAACAACCTTGCCGGCTACAAGGCCGCCATCGATGCAGCGGCCGAGTTCGGCGGTGCGTTCCCGTTGATGATGACCGCGGGCGGCACCGTTCCGGCGGCCAAGGTGTTCATCATGGGCGTTGGCGTCGCTGGCCTCCAGGCCATCGCCACCGCCAAACGCCTCGGTGCGGTCGTCACCGCGACCGATGTTCGGCCGGCGACCAAGGAGCAGGTCGAAAGTCTTGGCGGCAAGTTCGTCATGGTCGACGAAGGCGCGATGAAGGATGCCGAGACGGCGGCGGGCTATGCCAAGGAGATGTCGGACGAGTTCAAGCGCAAGCAGGCCGAGGTTGTTGCCGATCACCTGAAGAAGCAGGACATCGTCATCACGACGGCGCTGATCCCGGGCAAGCCGGCGCCTAAGCTCCTCACCGAGGCGATGGTCAAGAGCATGAAGCCGGGGGCGGTCATCGTCGATCTGGCCGCGGAAACCGGCGGCAACTGCGAACTGACCGAGCCGGGCAAGGTCATCGTCAAGCATGGCATCAAGATCGTCGGCCACCTCAACGTCCCCGGCCGTCTGCCCAAGGACGCCAGCCAACTTTACGCTCGCAACGTGCTCAACTTCCTCACGCCGCACGTCAACAAGGAGCAGAAGACGCTGGCCTTCGACTGGGAGGACGAGACCGTCGCAGGTACGCTGGTGACCCGCGACGGGAAGATCGTTAACCCGCAGCTCACAGGGGAGGGGCAGTAATTATGGATCAAGCCCTGATCGTGGAGAAGGCCGCGCAGCTCGCCAACGAGGCCGCGGCGCTGGCGGTTCGCGCGGGCGAGATGGCAGCCGCCGCCGCACAGGCGACGATGGTCGGACCCGCCGAAGGCGGCGGCCATGGCGCGTTCTTATCGTTGTTCACGGTGTTCGTGCTGGCCGTATTCGTCGGTTTCTATGTGGTCTGGAGCGTCACACCGGCACTGCACTCGCCGCTGATGAGCGTGACCAACGCGATCTCGTCGGTGATCATCGTCGGCGGTCTGCTCGCGGCCGGACCGGCGCATTTTGATTTCTCGAAGGTGATGGGCTTTTTTGCCGTCATCCTCGCATCGGTGAACATCTTCGGCGGTTTCATCGTCACCAGACGAATGCTGCAGATGTTCAAGAAAAAAGTGAAGAAGTAGGGAAGGGGAGCTCTAATGGCCGAAAATCTCACGGGCTTCGCCTACCT
Organism: uncultured Alphaproteobacteria bacterium; assembly: GCA_963789785.1. GTDB lineage: Bacteria > Pseudomonadota > Alphaproteobacteria > Rhodospirillales > Defluviicoccaceae > JAEULH01. The sequence goes on from CAWBNC010000035.1 coordinate 48,362, forward strand.
TATCGCCGCGGTGCTGTTCATCCTGGCGCTGCGCGGACTTTCCAACCCCGAATCCGCTCGCATGGGCAACGTCTTCGGCATGGTCGGTATGGCCATCGCCGTCATTACTACCCTGCTCAGCCCGGGCGTGGTCAGCTACTGGCTGATCATCCTCGGGATCCTGATCGGCGGCAGCGTCGGCACCGTGGTGGCGCTCAGGATCCAGATGACTCAGCTTCCCGAGCTGGTCGCCGCTTTCCACAGTCTCGTCGGCATGGCCGCGGTATTCGTCGCGACGGCCGCCTTTTATAATCCGGAAGCCTACGGGATCGGCACGTCCGGCAACATCCACGGCGGCAGCCTGGTCGAGATGTCGCTCGGCGTCGCCATCGGCGCGATCACCTTCTCTGGCTCGGTCATTGCCTTCGCCAAGCTGGCGGGCAAGATGAGCGGCAACCCGATTACGTTCCCGATGCAACATCCGCTGAACGCGGCCATCGGGGTCGTCATCGTGCTGGCCATTATCTGGTTCTGCACTGCGGAATCGGCCGTTGCCTACTGGGCAATCGTGCTCTTGGCGTTCGCAATCGGCTTTCTGCTGATCATCCCGATCGGCGGCGCCGATATGCCGGTGGTCGTCTCGATGCTTAACTCATACTCGGGCTGGGCTGCGGCCGGCATCGGCTTCACGTTGCAGAACCCGGCGCTGGTGATCACCGGGGCCCTGGTCGGCTCATCGGGCGCGATCCTCTCGTACATCATGTGCAAAGGGATGAATCGATCGATTTTCAACGTGCTCCTCGGCGGCTTCGGCGGCGAGGGCGCCTCGCCGGCGGCGGCGACCTCTTCCGAGGGCAAGTCGGTCCGACCCGGATCGGCGGAAGATGCCGCGTTCATCATGAAGAACGCCAACAAGGTCATCATCGTCCCCGGCTACGGCATGGCTGTCGCCCAGGCGCAGCACGCAGTGCGCGAGATGGCCGATCTGCTCAAGGAGGAGGGGGTCGAGGTCAAGTTCGCGATCCATCCGGTCGCGGGACGCATGCCGGGGCACATGAACGTGCTGCTGGCCGAAGCCAACGTTCCCTACGACGACGTTTTCGAGCTCGAGGCAATCAACCACGAATTCTCGACCTGCGACGTCGCCTACGTCATCGGCGCCAACGACATCACCAACCCCTCGGCGCGCACCGACAAGTCCAGCCCGATTTACGGCATGCCCATCCTCGACTGCGACAAAGCGGGTACGACCCTGTTCGTCAAGCGGTCGATGGCGTCGGGCTACGCCGGGGTGGACAATCCGCTGTTTTTCGGCGACAAGACGATGATGCTGTTCGGCGACGCCAAGAAGATGACCGAGGAGATCGTCCAGGCCCTCGGATAGGAATTCGATGAAGGTGTAACGGAATCGTCGACCTGCCTTCAAACGACTGCGTTTGAAGGCAGGTCGATCCAGGGATCACCGTCTGCCGTCAGAGCGAACAAGAGCGGGACTATGAAACGATGCGGGGCTTCGGCCCCGTTTTCTTTTTTTGGGAAGCAGTTCTGCAGCAGGGCTTCGGCGCCGCGTCTACACCTTCGCGCTCGGACGGGCGCTGACGCTCTCGTACCAGCGTCGGGCATGGGCGGCGTCCTCCGGCAGCATGAATTTCAGCCAGCCGGCGAAGTCGACGAGCACGTGGGCGAAGATGTCGGCGGCGGTGAAGCGATCGCCGGCCATGTACGGCCCTGTCGCCAGCAGATCGTCGAGGCGGGCGAGAAAGCGCTCCGTCCGCACCTGGCCGCGCTCAGCGAGTTCCGGGATCTGGGCGTAGTTGTCCGGCCCGACCAGGGCCCGATCCTTCAGCCCGGGCGCGGCGTTGCGCAGCGCCTCGGTGATCGCCTGCCAGCCCTCCGCTTCGAGGCGCCAGAGCCGGTCGGCGATGATCGCCCGTTCGACGGGCGTTGCGCCGAGAAGCGGCGGTTCGGGTGCGATCTCCTCGAGATAGCGCCAGCAGCCCTGCGTCGAGGTCAGGCGGGTGCCGTCATCGAGCTCGAGAACCGGCACCGTGCAGTGGGGATTGATCGCGCGGAAGGCCGGCGACAGATGCTCGCCGTGACGCAGATCGACCTGCTGGACGGGGATGTCCAGCCCTTTTTCGGCAATAAAGATGCGAACGAAGCGGGGGCTGGGGGCCGTTGCGCAGTCGTAAAACTTCATCGGTTTGCCGACCCCGCGGCGAAGGCGAAGTAGAGCTCGCGCGCTTGGCGGTATACCGACCCGACCGGATACTCTTGATCCTCGACGCGCGTGCAGGGCAGAACCTTACCGTAGTTGCCGGTCGCGAAGACCTCGGTCGCGTCGAGCAGTTCGGGGAAATCAATAGCGCGTTCGGCCACGTCCACATCGTTGTCGCGGAGCAGGGCGATGACCCGCTGGCGGGTGATCCCGTTCAGGAAGGTGCCGTTGGCCGCCGGCGTGTGCACGATCCCGTCCTTGACGAAAAACAGGTTCATGTAGCCGAACTCAGCAACGTTGCCATTCGGGTCGAGGACGATCGGGTGATCGAAACCCCGCGCCGAGGCCTCGCGGCCGGCGCGGGCAACGTTGGGGTAGAGGCAGGAGGCCTTGGACTCGGTCGGCGCCATGTCCTTGGCCGGGCGCCGGAACGTCGAAAGGCAGGCGCTAAACCCGGCATCCGCCGGGAGCGGCAATTCGTAAACGGCCATCGCAAACTGCGTGCTCTGCGGGTCGGGAACGACGAATCCCGAACTCGGCGTACAGCATCGGGCAGATGTAGAGCTCGGCGCTGTCGGAGAAGCGGTGAATGCCTTCCCATGCCAGCGCCTCGATTTCGCCGGCTGTCAGCGGCGAGGCCAGGCCGAGGATTGCCGCTGACTTCACCACGCGTGCGCAATGCCGGTCCAGATCCGGAGCCACCCCGGCGAAGGCGCGGGCGCCGTCAAAGGCGACGGAGGCCAGCCACATCGCGTGGCTTTTCGCGCTGAGGATTGCCGGGTTGCCCTTTCGCCAGCGGCCGTCGGCGTACGTGATGACCTTGCCGGTATGTGCTTTTGCCATGATCCGCGAAGCTTACGCCATATTCCGCCGGCGGCGGAAGGTGTTGTCGCACCCTTTGACGGGCATACCGTGTATGCGCGAACCGGCGGATGCCGGACACGCCGATGGCCACCGCTATTGGATGGCGGACGACGAGGGCAGGAAGGGGATGGCGAAAGGAGAGGTCTCAGAAACCTTCACGCTCGAGGCGCTTGCGCTCGAGCTTGCGCGCCCGTCGTACGGCCTCGGCCTTTTCGCGCGCACGCCGCTCGGACGGCTTTTCGTAGGACCGCCGCAGCTTCATCTCACGAAAGATACCTTCGCGCTGCATCTTTTTCTTCAGCGCCTTCAGGGCCTGGTCGACGTTGTTGTCGCGGACGATCACTTGCACGAGTTGCTCACTCTCTCTCTCCAAGCATGTCATGGAAACCCGGGACGGCGCTTGTAACACACCTGCGCCGCGGCTGTGAAGGCTTGTCCGCTCGTTTCGGCGTGCCGACATCTCATCCGGGCAAGTTAAGGAGCGGACAATGGCCATCCTGAAGATCGCGCGCATGGGGCACCCCATCCTTCGCCGGCCGGCCGAGGCGGTGGCCGATCCGACGGCACCGGAGGTTAGCCGCATCGTCGCCGACATGATTGACACCATGAACGACGCCGGCGGGGTCGGCCTTGCAGCGCCGCAAGTGCACATTGGCAAGCGGATCGTCGTTTTCCACGTGCCGAAGGGGCGTGCCGGCGATCCGGACGGGGAAGCCAATATCGGTGACGGAGCGGTCGCTCTGACCGTCCTGATCAACCCTTTTATCGAACCGCTCGACGACGCCATGGAAGAGGGCTGGGAAGCCTGCCTTTCCGTGCCGGATCTGACCGGTCTCGTTCCCCGCTACCGGCGTATTTGCTACCGTGGCATAGGTCCGCGCGCACAGTCGATCGAACGCGTTGCAGAGGGTTTCCACGCTCGCGTCGTTCAGCACGAGTGCGATCACCTCGACGGCATCCTATATCCGCAACGGATGACCGACATGCGCCAGCTGGCGTATGTTGAAGAGCTGCGCCGGCATCCGCAGCAAGCGGTGCGAAGCCGGCCCGAGGCGTCCGACGAGCGAGCAGCGAGGGTGGCAAATTCATGAACAGCGAAACGATGACCGTCGAACAGGCCGACGGCGAGATCCGCGCAGCCCGGGATGCCATCCTGGAGGCGGTTCTGCCGCAGGTTGCGTTCGACGGCTGGACAATGAAGACTGTTGCATCCGCCGCCGAACGAGCCGGATTTCCCGCCGGAACGGCCGAACGCTTGTTTCCGAAGGGCGTCATCGATGTCTTAAGCCACCTGTCGGACCGGTCAAACCGGAAAATGCTGGCGGCAATGGCGGACCATGACATGGCTCCGACGTCCGTCCGCGATCGGATTGCCCGCGCCGTCAAACTTCGCATCGAGGCGAACGCATCGTACAAGGAGTCCATCCGCCGTGCGCTTTCGTTCCTCGCGCTGCCGCAGAACGCGAGCGTCGCGGCGAGCAACACCCTGCGCACGGTCGACGCCCTGTGGTACGCCGCCGGAGACACTGCCACTGACTTCAGCTACTACAGCAAGCGCGCCCTGTTGGCGCCGGTCTACGTCGCGACAGTTCTCTACTGGATCGATGACAACTCGGAAGGCTTCCTCGAGACTTGGTCGTTCCTGGACCGCCGGCTCGATAACGTCCTGCAGATCCCCCGTCTGAGCGCGAAGCTGCGGGCGATTATCAACCCATTGTCATGGTTTACCGGCCGCAGGCCTGAAGGCGATTACGAGCCCCGCCAGCCAGCCTGACTATGATATTGCCCGCAACAGCAGGCCAAGACCGCCGACGGCGGCGGCCAAAGCCATAATGGCGCCGAAGAACAGGCGACCGAGCGGCTCCGAGGTGTCGACCCGGCGCAAGAACCACCACGAGGCGACGAAGACGGCGGCGGCAAAAAGGGACACCGCATCCATGCGGCTTTATGAGCCGGGGATGGGCTTCATGTTCGACTGGTCCGGAGCCTCTCGGCCAACGTTCCAAGCCAGCCGATCCGGCTTTCCAGCAGCGTCATGTCGTGATCGAGCCAAGCCGCGAGATAGCCTTCATCGCCGGCATCGTGCGCGCGCAGATCCCGCAATCGCATCAATTCGCGGTCGCAGACATCGATGAGGAGCCTGATCTGGTCGATCCGCGCACTTGGCTCGAGCAAGTGGAGAAAGCGGAACTTCAGCGCCATAACCAGCTTCGTCAGCTCGGTCGAGGACGGGCGGACGTTCGCCATCAGCAGCGCGCGCATTTCCACGCGGCCGTGCTCGGTAATTCGCAACACCGCCTCGTCACCCTCACCGGCGATCGTCTCGACCAGGCCCTCGTAATTCAGAAGTTCGATCGAATGGCCCATGATCTCCGGCGTCGGGCCGATGATGCGGCTGATGAAATGCCGGATGGCGATGGCGAGATCGCTGTAGCGCTTCGGCCCAAGGGCGAGTGTGCCCAGCGCGCAGAGCCGGATCGACTCCTTCGGTGTCAGCGTCTGGTCGGCATACATCGTTGACACTCCCGAACCGAGGATCTCCATACGATGGGCCGGCCGGCGCGGAAAGTCCATTGCGCCGCCGCCGGGCGGCGAGCCAGAGTGCTTAGGCCGCCTCGCGCAGATGCAGGCGTCGCCAGACGTCCCTCAGCGCTTCGATCAGATGGCTCATGTGGGCGTCGCTGTGCAGCGGCGTCGGGGTTATGCGCAGCCGCTCGGTGCCCCTGGTGACGGTCGGGAAGTTGATCGGCTGGACATAGACGCCGTGCCGCCGCAACAGCTCGTCGCTCGCCTGCCTGCATAGCACCGGATCGCCGACCATTACCGGGACGATGTGGCTGACGCTGTCGGCCACCGGTAGGCCGGCGGCGGCAAGACGTCGCTTCAGGGTCGCCGCCCGCTCCTGATGGCGCACCCGGATCTCGTCGTGCGCCTTGAGATGGCGGATGCTGGCGAGGGCGCCGGCGGCGATCGCCGGCGGCATGGCGGTTGAGAAGATGAATCCGGAGCCGTAGCTGCGGACGAAGTCGCACAGCGCCGCGGAACCGGCGATGTAGCCGCCGACGGTTCCGACTGCCTTGGCGAGCGTGCCCTGGATGACGGTCAGCCGTGACATCTGCCCGTCCCGCTCGGCAACACCGGCCCCGCGGGGACCGTACATGCCGACCGCATGGACCTCGTCGAGGAAGGTCATGGCGTTGTGGCGTTCCGCGACATCGCAGATTTCGCCGATCGGAGCGATGTCGCCGTCCATCGAGTAGACGGATTCGAAGGCGACCAGCTTCGGCCGGCCCGGCTCGCAGGCGGCAAGCAGTTCGTCGAGATGAGCAACGTCGTTATGGCGGAAGATCCGCTTCTCCGCCTTGGAATGGACGATGCCCTCGATCATCGAATTGTGGTTCATCGAGTCCGAGATGACCACGCACTGCGGCAGCATCCGGCAGATGGTGCTGAGAGCGGTCATGTTGGCGATCCAGCCGGAACCGAACAGCAGCGCCGCTTCGCTGCGATGCCAGTCGGCGAGCTCGCGCTCGAGCACCACATGGGTGTGGTTGGTACCGGAAATATTGCGGGTGCCGCCCGCGCCGGCGCCGTAGCGCTCAACCGCGTCATGCATCGCCGCCAGAACCGCCGGATGCTGCCCCATCCCGAGGTAATCGTTGGAGCACCAGACGGTGATCTCGCGTACGGAGCCATCGACGTGGCACATGGCGGCCGGGAATCGCCCGGCATCGCGCTCGAGTTCGGCAAAAATGCGGTAGCGCCCTTCGCGCCGCAGCCGATCGACCTGCTCGCCGAAAAAAGCCTCGTAGTCCATGCGTTCCTGCTCCCGCGTGCTGCGTTTCCTAAATCAGGCGCTCCCGCTTCGCCCAGGCGTGGGTGTCGTCGAGGGCGCGCTGGAACCTTTCGATCAATTCCTCGATATCGGCGGCGGAGATGATCAGGGGCGGCGAGAAGGCGATGACGTCGCCGGGCATGGCGCGGAGAATGAGCCCGTGAGCTTCCGCCCGTTTTGCCAGATAGGCGCCAACGCCTGATGCGGGCGCGAACGAGTCCTTGGTTTGCTTGTCTCTGACCAGCTCAACCGCCGCGACCAGGCCAATGCCCCGCACCTCACCGATCATGGGATGGTCGCAGAGCCTCCGCAAGCCGTCCTGCAGCACCGGCGAAACTTCTCGGACGTAACCGGCGATGTCGCGCTCTTCGTAGATCGCCAGCGCCTCGAGCGCCACCGACGCGGCTACGGGATGGCCGGAGTAAGTAAAGCCGTGCCCGAAAATACCGATCTTATCGCTTTCGGCAACCATGGCCTGATAGATGGGCTCGGACACCAGCGTTGCCGAGATCGGAATGTAACCCGACGACAGCGCCTTGGCGCAGGTGATGATATCGGGCCGGATCCCGTAGGTCTCGGAGCCCCACATCCGTCCCGGTCCGGCCGAAGCCGCAGATGACCTCGTCGGCGATGAGGAGAATGTCGTGGCGGGCGAGGACCGCCTGGATCTTGTCGAAGTAGGTGGCCGGCGGAACGATCACACCGCCAGCGCCCATCACCGGCTCGGCGATCATCGCAGCGACGGTGTGCGGCCCCTCGGAGACAATCAGGCGTTCCAGCCGCTCGGCCAGACGGGTGGCGAAATCCTCCTCGCTTTCGCCGGCGGCGGCGACGCGGTAGTGATGCGGGCAGTCGGCGTGGAGGATACGCGCGATCGGCAGGTCGAAGTCGCGGTGGTTGGCCGGCAGCCCGGTCAGGCTGGCGGCGGCGATCGTGACGCCGTGATAGCCCTTGTGCCGGGAGATGATCTTCTTCTTCTCCGGCCGGCCGATGGCGTTGTTGTAGTACCAGACCAGCTTGACCGCGGTATCGTTGGCCTCCGAGCCGGAGTTGGCAAACAGCACCTTCGACATCGGCACCGGCGCCATCTCGATCAGCTTTTCCGACAGGTCGATGGTCGGCGCGGGGGCCTTGCCGCCGAAGGCGTGGTAGAACGGCAGCCGGCGCAGCGCCCGATCGGCGGCGTCGGCCAGCCGCGGCTCGCTGAAGCCGAGCGCTGTGCACCACAACCCGGCCATGCCCTCGATGTAGGCGTTGCCGGTTTCGTCGTAGACCCGAACCCCGTCGCCGCGGGTGATCACCAGCGGCCCGGTCTCGCGGTGACGCTTCAGGTTGGTGTAGGGATGGATGCAATAGGCGATGTCGCGCGCCGCCGCCGAATTCGGCGCCGCATTCGGCGTTGCCGCCGCCTGTGCCTCGGTACTCATGCCGTGTCTCCACCTGCCCCGGTCGCGCGGGCTGGCCTGCCCACGCCTCGCCGCAGCTTAATCCCGCTTCCGCGCCGACGCGCCATGATTCCATACGATTGCCGATCCTCGCGCGACGCCTTAGCTTTGCATGACGATCCTCCGGTATAGCAGCTCGGCCGCAGGGCCCGGCTCGTGGACGGGAAACAGCCTTGGATCTGCGTCAGGATCTGCGCCGAAACAGCGAGACCACGGCTACCGATCCCGTTATCGCCCGGCTGCGCGGGATCGAGAAGACCTTCGACGGCGAGTCCCTCGTCGTCAAGGGCGTCGATCTCGACATCCTGCGCGGCGAGTTCCTGACGCTGCTCGGGCCTTCAGGCTCGGGGAAGACGACAATTTTGATGATGCTCGCCGGCTTTGAGACGCCGACCAGCGGCGAAATCGTGATCGATGGCCGGCCGGTGGCCCATCTGCCGCCGCACAAGCGCGACATCGGCATCGTCTTTCAGAGCTACGCCCTGTTTCCGCACATGACGGTGGCCGAAAACCTCGCGTTTCCGCTTCGGGTCCGTCATCGCCCGCAGGGCGAGATCCGCGACCGGGTCGAACGCGCGCTCGCCATCGTTCGCCTCGGCGGGTTCGGCGGCCGCCGGCCGAACCAGCTCTCCGGCGGCCAGCAGCAGCGTGTCGCACTGGCCCGCGCCCTCGTCTTCGCGCCGAAGCTGGTGCTGATGGACGAGCCGCTCGGCGCGCTCGACAAGCAGCTGCGCGAGCAGATGCAGATCGAGATCAAGCACATCCACCAGACCCTCGGCGTCACCTTCGTCTACGTCACCCACGACCAGGGCGAGGCCCTGACCATGTCCGACCGGGTGGCGGTGATGAGCAATGGGACCATCGAACAGCTCGACACGCCCGAGCATATCTACGAGGCGCCGTTGAACGCCTTCGTCGCCCACTTCATCGGCGAGAACAATCGCCTGCCGGGGCGCATTCTTTCCGTCGATGGCGAAACCTGCGTGGTCGAGGTCGCCGACGGCTGGCGGATCTCCGCGCTATGCGTCGGCAAGGGCGTGGCCGGAGCGCCGACGACCGTGAGCCTGCGCCCCGAGCGGGTGCGCTTCGGCGACGACGCGAGCGGCTGCGTCAATCGCTTCGAGGCCGAGGTTCGCGAGCTGATCTACCTCGGCGACCACACCCGACTGCGGCTCTCCACCTGCGGCCAGGACGAGTTCGTGCTGAAGTTGGCGCACACCCGCGGCGCGCCGCACCTGCGCCCCGGCGCCCGCATCGTCGTCGGCTTCGCGCTGGAGGACTGCCGGGCGCTGGATCCCGGTTGACGCTCGCTCTACGGGTCTTTCCGCTGGCCGGCGAGGCGCTCGTTACGCCGGCGCAGCGCCTCCATGGTCGCCATCAGGGCGGTGGCGAAGATGATCAGCAGCGTCGCGACAGCGGTGATCGCCGGAGTGACGTGTTCGCGGATGCCGTCGAAGATCTCCCGCGGCAGGGTGCGCTCGCCGGGCCCGCCGATGAACAGGACGACGATAACCTCGTCGAAAGAGGTGGCGAAGGCGAACAGCCCGCCGGAGATCAGCCCCGGCGCGATCAGCGGCATGACGACCCGGAAGAAGACCGTCAGCGGCGGCGCGCCGAGGCTGGCGGCGGCCCGCACCAGGCTGTCGTCGAAAGTCGCGAGAGTGGCCGAGACGGTGATGAAGACGAACGGCGCGCCGAGGGCGGCGTGAGCCAGGATCAGGCCCGCGAAGCTGTTCACCAGGCCCAGCGGCGCGAAAAAGAAGTACATGCCAACCGCTGTGATGATGACCGGCACGATCATCGGCGAGATCAGCAGGCCGGTGATGACCGCCTTGCCGCGCAGTCGCGCCTGGGACAGGCCGACGGCGGCGAGGGTGCCGAGGACGGTCGCCAGCGCTGTTGCCGGAAGCGCGATGATCAGGCTGTTGGTGAGCGCCCGCAGCCACTTTTCGGTCGTCAGCACCTCGGCGTACCAGCGCAACGACAGGCCGTCGAGGGGGTAGGTAAGAAAGGAGCCGCCGTTGAAGGACAGCGGCACGATCGCCAGGATCGGCGCAATGAGAAACAGAAGGACCAGAACGGCATAAGCCACGAGGATTCGCCGCGACCAGCGCCCGCTTTGTGGCGGAGTCAGGCCCTCGACTTTTTGACGTGCGCGCATCAGCCGAGGCGCACCCCGGCGGTGCCGGCGATCCGGACGTAGACCGCGTAGAGCACCCCGGTGGCGGTAAGGAGCAGGGTCGCCAGCGCCGCCGCCAGGCCCCAGTTCACCGTCCGGGTGGTGTAAAAAGCGATGAAGTAGCTGACCATCTGGTCATTGGCGCCGCCGACCAGGGCCGGCGTGATGTAGTAGCCGATGGCGAGGATGAACACGAGCAGACCGCCGGCGCCGATACCGGGCAGGCTCTGCGGAAGATAGACGCGCACGAAGGCGGTTGGCGGCGGGGCGCCGAGCGAGGCGGCGGCGCGCATGGTCGCCGGGTTGATGGTCCGCATGACGCTGTACAGCGGCAGGATCATGAACGGCAGCAGTACGTGGGTCATGGCGACGTAGACGCCGAAGCGGTTGAAGATCATCTGGACCGGCTTGTCGACAAGCCCGGCCGCCAGGAGCAGGCCGTTGATGACGCCCTCGTTCTGGAGGAGAACCACCCAGGCGCTGGTGCGCACGAGGAGCGAGGTCCAGAACGGCAGCAGAACCAGGATCATCAGCAGGTTGCTCGTCCCGGCCGGCGCGGTCGCGATGACATAGGCGAGCGGGTAGCCGAGCATAAGACACAGCAGCGTGACCATCGCCGCGATTTCAAGAGTTCTGCCCAGAATGGTGACGAAGATTGCCTCCTCGGGCGGCACCGGAGTGATCCTGTCCGCCGCGTCGCGGCGCAAATCGAGCGCGGAGAGCAGGTAGAAGTCGGTGAGGCTGAAGGACGCCCGGCGCAGGGCCGCCCAGTAGGCCGGATCCGCCCAGCGGTCGTCCATGGCGGCGAGGCGTGACGCCGCGGTCGTCGGACCTGCCACCGACCCAGCCGCCGGATTGTCCGGTTCGGCGGCGAGCTGGCGGCCTGTCGAAAGGATCAGGCTGCGGAAGCCGGAGATGTCATGGTTAAGCCGCTGTGCCGCTCCGGCCAACGTGCGGTCGGTGAAGGCCTGCGGCAGTTCGCGGGCCAGCGTCGCTGCGACCGCCGCGGGCGGCGCGCCGATCCCGTCCCACTTGCGCAGCGCGCTTGCCGTCGCCGGCAACGTCATGGCCAGCTCCGGATCGTGAACGCTGCGAAACAGCATGTCGCCGATGGGGGCAAAGAAGACCAGCAGCAGAAACAGCCCGAGCGGCAGGACCAGCGCTAGCGCCCGCAGCATCCGCGCCCGTTCGGCTCGACGCAGGCGCGCCTTCAGTCCCGGCTGCGCCGCCTCACCCGCCATCGCGCCTGCCGTCCCAGGTGGTCACGCAAACCCACACCATCGGTACGATCTTGTTCTTCAAGACAAGCGCTACTGCGCTGCCCAGGAGTTGAAGCGCTTGTTGAGCTCGTCGATATGATCCGTCCAGAAGCGAACGTTGAGCGGAACCGAGACTTCGAGGTTCTGCGGCGCGCTCGGCAGGTTCTTCAGCAACTTGGGCGGGATGCTCTGCATCGCCGCCTTGTTGGTCACGCCGTAAGAAATGTATTCGGGTAGTTGCGCCTGACGCTTGGCGTCGCTCATGAAGGCAATCAACTTAATTCCCTGATCGGCGTTGGGGCTGCCGGTGAGGATCACCCACGAATCGACGGCGTAGATGCTCCCCGGCCAGACGATGCGGAAATCCTTGCCCTCACGAACCGGCGCGTCGAGCCGGCCGTTGTAGACCGAGGTCATGGTGACCTCGCCGGAGGCCAGAAGCTGCGGCGGCTGGGCACCCGCCTCCCACCAGATGATGTGGGGCTTGATCTTGTCGAGCTTGGCGAACGCCCGGTCGACGCCTTCCTTCGTTGCCAGTACGGTGTAAACGTCCTTCGGCGCGACCCCATCGGCCATCAGCGCAAACTCGAGCGTGTATTTTGGTCCTTTGCGCATGCCCCGCTTGCCCGGAAAGTGTTCCACGTCCCAAAAATCCGCCCAGGATTTCGGCCCGCCTTTCGGAAACTTGGCGGCGTCATAGGCGAGCACCGTCGACCAGACGATCGCGCCGACGCCGCAGTCGCTGACCGCGCTATCCAGGAATTTGTCACGCCCGCCGAGCGCGTCCCAGTCGATCGGCATCAGCAGGCCTTCATCGCAGCCGATGCTGAGCTCCTCGGCTTCGGCCTGGACCACGTCCCAGGAAACGGCGCCACCCTCGACCTTGGCCCGCAGCGTGCCGATGCCGCCGTCCCACGAGTCCTCGACCAGAGGAATTCCTGTCTGTTTCCTGAACGGCTCGAAGTAGACCTTGCGCTGGGCGTCCTGGTAGGAACCGCCCCAGGAGACGACGCTCAGGTCGCGCGCCGAGGCGGCGCCGGCAAGCGTCATCACGCTAACGGCCGCGATCGCCGTCTTGATCAGTACGTTCATGAAGGTTCCGTCTCCCATCCGCGTTCCCGGCACTGGCTTGACATGTGCCGTTGGGGCGTCGATCACGCCTCTATGGAAGAAGCGTACTCGCTCTCAGCCGGAACGGACAAGCATTCGCGCAATTGGGCTCGCCCGCCGGCTCAAGCCCAGGTGCGGGCGGTGCGGCGGTCGGGGCGGAGTTCCACGAGGCGGTGGTTGTTGGTATCGGCCACCAGCAGCCGATCCGGCCCAGCGACAGCGACGCCCGACGGCTCGTTGCAGGAAAACGCGCCATCGACGGACGCGAACGTGCGCTCGCCAAGGTCGCTGACCTGACCCGCGAGCGGATCGATCACCCGCAGCACGCCGTTGTAGCTGTCGGCGACAACGAGCCGGCCGCGCCACCAGTCGATACCGAGGCAATGCTGGAACCGGGCCATCGCGAGTGCACCGTTGACGTGGCCGAACTCGAAGAGCCCGGCGCCCGCCAGCGTTCGCACGTGACCGCCATGGTCGAGGTCGAGCGCACGTACGGCAGAGGTCTCGCTGTCGACGAAGTAAAGCCTCGTCGCTGCGCCATTGAGCGCCAGAGCCGAAGGCTGGGCCAGCTGCGCGGCGCGGGCGGGGCCGTCGACGAGATCCTCAAGACCGGTTCCGGCCATGACCTCGAGCATCCCGCTTCCAAGGTCAATCGCGCCGACCTGGTGCGTTCCCGCGTTGCTGAAAAACAGCCGCGGGCCGCGCAAGGCGAGATCCCATACCGACGCCAGCGCGACTTCGTGCGCCGGCAGCGTCCGCTGAAGGACCCCGCCGCGCATCCCGGTGCCGGCGACGGTTGAGACCACACCGGTAGCGATCTCGATCTTGCGGATCGCATGGTTGCCGGTATCGGCGACGTAGATGAAACGGCTGTCGCAGACGAGTCCCTGCGGGCCGTTGAAGGCGCTATCGGCGCTGCCGAGGTCGATGAAGCCAGGCAGGCCGCACCCGAACCGCCGCACCTCCCGGCCGTCATCGGCAAGGAGAACCACCTGATGATGGCCGCTATCGGCGCAGGCCCACAGGCGGCCATCGGCATCCGCACCCGCCGACGGCGGCAGCGGCTTGATGGCGGTCGGATAGCGCAGCCTCGGTTCTGTCCCGCCCGCGCCGGCAGCCGTTGCGCCTGGTTCGCGACAGGGGAGCGGCGATGGCACGCTCGTGGTTTGGCGGCAATCGCGAACCATGCGGCCGATCCCACACAGCAGCTTGTCACCGTCCGGCTCTCCTGGCAGGTCGCCCAGCACCTTGCCGTCGGGGGCGATGAAGACCAACGTCGGCCACCCGGAGACCCCATACGCGTGCCACAGATCCAGATCGGGATCGTGAACGATCGGGTGACGGATGTCGTAGCGGGTCAATGCGTGGCTCACGGCGGCGCTGTCGCGCTCGGCCGGGAACTTCGGCGAATGAATCCCGATGACGCAGACGGAGTCGGTGGGGAAAGCAGCCATGATCCGGCGCAGCGTCGGCTGAACGTTGATGCAGTTGACGCAGCAGATCGTCCAGAAATCGAGAATGACCAGTCGGCCGCGCAGATCCGAAAGGGCAAGCGGCCGGTCTACGTTGAACCATGCAAGTCCTGGCCGGTCGAGCTCCGGCGCCGGCCTCAGCCCGAACATGCGCGTATGGCTCCCTTCGCTAATTTGACCAGGGCGCGAGAACCTCTTCAATTTGGGGCGGCGCCTGTGCGTTGCGAGCGCGTTTTGCGTCGAGCCGGCGGATGCCGGGGCGCGCAAGTCGCCGTGGCGGACCAAGGACGCGTCTTCTACAATCGCTCCCCGGACCGGCTAAACCGGACCGTCCGCGATCCCCGCGTGAGAGGCAGCGAGCCGGCCAAAGGAGGGCCCCATGACCATCAAGGATCTTCTGGTGCATATCGACGAGGGTCCCCATGCCGAGGCCAGACTGGACGCGGCGATCGGGTTGGCGCTGGCGCACGATGCACATCTGATCGGCGTTCACGCGATCTCCCGGCCGCACATACCCAATTACATCTGGACGCAGATCGGCGAGGACATGCTCAGGTCGCTGGTGGCGCAGAACACCGAGAGGATGGGGCAGGCGGAAGCCGCCTTCCAGGAACGCGTGCGTCGCGCCGGGATCCGCGCCGAATGGCGGAGCGTCGAGAGCGACCCGTTGTCGGCGCTCAATCTGCACGCGCGCTACGCCGATCTGGCGGTGGTCGGCCAGCGCGATCCTTCCGGTGAGGATGCGAGCGACGACCCAGCGATCCCCGATCACCTGATCCTCTCGCTCGGCCGCCCGGTCCTTGTCGTACCCTTTGTCGGCTCCTACCCGGCCATCGGCGAGCACATCCTCGTCGCCTGGGATGCAAGCCGGCTGGCTACGCGCGCCGTTAACGACGCGCTGCCGCTGCTGGTCCACGCAAAGTCGGTGAGCGTGCTCGCGGTCAATCCGCACGGCGGGACGGACGGGGACGGGCAGATCCCAAGCGCCGACATCTGCCTTCACCTTGCCCGTCACGGGGTCAAAACCGAAGCCGAACACCTCTACGCGGACGATCTGGACGTCGGCGATATCCTGCTTGATCGCGCCGCCGACATTGGCGCCGACCTGATTGTCAGCGGCGCATACGGCCATGCCCGGTGGCGCGAGCTGGTCCTCGGCGGTGTCACGCGGCACCTACTGCGGCACATGACGGTCCCCGTTTTCCTCTCGCACTAACGCGCTATCGGATACCGCCCAAGCCTGGGCGCCGGCGTCCCTTCGTGCGCGGACAGGCGGCGGATTCGCCTGCCTAACGCTCGTCTCGGCGTAATCTAGGATTCAAAGAAAATTGCGCAAATTTTGCAGCCATTAAGTAATCCTTAATGGTGTCAATCTGCTGTTAAATAATAATTTTGACCTTGATTTGCTGTGGACTTAGTATTCTAGAAGCGTTCGGGGGGCGCATCCACGCAGGAGGATCTGATGAAGCTCAATACCGTTACAAGTATTATTCGCGATGAGTCCGGCGCGACCGCCATCGAGTATGGCCTTATCGCCGGCCTGGTATCGGTCGTTGCCATTACGGCCCTGAGCGCGACTGGTGACTCGTTGATCTCGATCTTCGAGAAGGTCTCGACCAAGCTTGCGGAAGCTGCCCAGTAAGCCCCTTCCGGAATACATCATCGGCTATGGATCGGAGCGGTGCTCGCGTGCGCCGCTCCGCCCGGCCGCGCCGGCCGGGTCCTGAAGGACGCTTCCGTACGCGAACCTTGCCAAGCCAGTGCGAGGAAAGGGGGGAGCCCTGCCGCCGCCCGAGAGAACTCGGCGCAGATGCGATCAGCCCAGGCCGACCATGGATATCCTGCCGATTATCGACCTCTTTACGGTCACCCTGCTTCTCGGCCTGCTGGCCTTGGCGGTCGTGACCGACGTTGAGTCCATGCGGATCCCCAACCGGATCTGCCTGTGCATTGCCGCGCTTTATCCATGTCATGTGCTCGCCAGCACCGTGTCGATCGACTGGCCCGGCGCCGTTGCGGCTGCAGCGGCCGTCTTCGTCATCGGCCTGATCCCGTTCCTCTTTCGCCTCATGGGCGGCGGCGACGTCAAGCTCATGGCCGCCGTCGCCCTGTGGGCGGGCCCGGCCGTCGTCATCGACTTCATGGCCGTTACCTTTTTCTTAGGCGGTGTCATGGCATTACTGATGATCAGCCCCTTACGCTTCGCCCTGGCGTCGACGTGCGAGGCGATGGGGCGCAGTGATGTTGGCAAGGTTCTGCTCAACCGCGCCATTCCCTACGCCGTCGCGATTGCTGCCGGCGGCTACCTGACGGTGGGCCCGGAACTTCTGAGCGCCCTCGGTTGAGAATGAAGGACCTTTAGGCCATGAACCCGAGAACGATCATTCTCCTCGTCGTGGCGCTGACGGCGGCGGGGCTTACGGCATTCTTCGCCAATAGCTGGATGGTCGCGCAGCGCGCCGCGCTCGAAGATCATGCCGTTCCGACCGAGGCGGCGCCGGCCATCGCCACGGTGGACGTTCTCGTCGCCAAGCGGAGCCTACCCACCGGCGCCTTCATCCGCGACGGCGACCTGACCTGGAACGCCTGGCCGGAAGACAACATCATCGACGACTATCTGGTCAAGGGCAAGGCGAGCGACGCCGACCTCGTCGGCGCCGTAACGCGCACCCGGTTGTTCGCCGGTGAGCCGATCACCCGCTCGCGGGTGGTGAACAAGGGGGACCAGGGCTTCCTTGCCGCTGTCCTCGAACCCGACCAGCGCGCAGTATCGATCCCGGTTGACGCCATCTCGGGCATTTCCGGCTTCATTTTTCCTGGCGACTTCGTCGACGTTCTCCTGACGTTCAACCAGACGGTTAGCGATGAGGCGTCCGACCGCAGCTCAACTCGCTATTTCAGCCAGACGTTGCTCAACCGCGTGCGCATCCTGGCCATCGACCAGACGGTCGAAAACCCGGACGGGGGCGCCGCTCAGGTCGCGAAAACCGCGACGCTGGAAGTCAGCCCGAAGCAGGCCGAGAAGATCGCGGTCGCGCTGGAGATTGGCTCGCTATCGCTGAGCCTGCACAGCATCGTCCTCGAAGAGCCGAAGATCGACACGCTGATCCGCCAGGCCAGCCTGCGCATGGCGAAAACAGTCTCGCCAGCGACTCCGGCGGCATCGGCCGCCGGCAGCTACTCCAGTGACATCGACGTCTTGAAAATGTACGGCGACCCATACGGCTTGCCGCCTCCGGCCGGGTTCGGCCCGCGCATCAACGTTCTGCGTGGCGATGACGCCAAACAGGTCCGGTTCTGAGGAGCGACACGATGTCCATTTCCCTCCTGCGCAGCACCGCGCTGCCTGTTCGCCGCGGCCTCCTCGCGCTACTCCTTGTCGCCGCGGCGCTCATCGGCGTCGCCGCCGCCGCCGGCGCGGCCCAGGTCATCTCGGGCGCGGGCCGGGCCGTCCGTGTCGAGCTCAACAAGGGCGCGCTTGTCCGCCTCGATCGGCCGGCGCATACGGTCTTCGTCGCCGATCCCGAAATCTGCGACATTCAGGTTAAGTCGCCGAGCCTCGTGTACCTGTTCGCGAAGAAGGCCGGGGCGACAACTCTTTACGCCGTCGATAAGGACGAGCGGGTCCTCGCCAACTTCGAGATCACGGTCTCGCCGAACCTGACCCGTCTAAGCGAGGCGGTGCGGAGCCTTTATCCCGACGCCGACATCAGCCTCTCCAGCGTCGAGGACTCCATCATCATAGACGGCGTCGTCGGCAACGCCACCGTCTCCGAAAACGTGCGCCGGATGGCCGCGCGCTTCATCGGCCAGAAGGTCGACCTGATCAATCGTTTGGGCATCGCCGCGCCGACGCAGATCAACCTCCGGGTGCGAATTGCCGAAGTAAACCGCGATGTCGAAAAGCAGCTCGGCATCAACTGGCAGGTGGCGTTCAGCGACGGCCTGCGCGTGCTGTTTTCGACCGTCAATCCCTTCAGTCTCAGCGGGTTCGCCAGCTCGACGACCGAATCGGTCGGTATAGGCGGCAGTCCAGGCAACTGGGACATCAACGCCATCATCGACGCGCTCGACACCGAGGGCATGATCAGCATCCTCGCCGAGCCGAACCTAACGGCGGTTTCGGGGGAGACGGCGAGCTTTCTCGCCGGCGGCGAGTTTCCCATCCTGGTCCCCAACGGCGACGACAAGATCGTCGTCCAGTTCAAGAAGTTCGGCGTCTCGCTGGCCTTTACGCCGACGTTCATTGGCGGCAAGCGGATCAATCTGCACGTCCGCCCGGAGGTCAGCCAGCTCTCCAACAAGGGCGCCATCTCCGTGCCGATCGGCATTGGCGGGACGATAACCATTCCGGCGCTGACGGTGCGTCGCGCCGAGACGACCGTCGAGCTGGGCAGCGGCCAGAGTTTCGCCATCGGCGGGCTGCTGCAGAACGACTCGACCCACGATGTCCGAAGGTTCCCATTGCTCGGAAACATACCGGTCGTCGGCCGCCTCTTTTCGTCCGATCGCTTCCGCCGCAACGAGAGCGAACTGGTCATTATCGTCACGCCCTACATCGTTCGCCCGACGTCCACCCGACTGGCGGCGCCGACCGACGGTTTTGCCCCGCCGCACGATTTCGAACGCTACACGACGACCGGAACCTGGCGGCGCAATCCGGTGGTCGGGCCGCGGACAACGGTGGGCGGCGACGGTGCCCGGGTCATCGGCCCCGTCGGCTTCGTCCTTGAGTAGGGAGAACACGCCATGATCCGCCCCATGATCCGCAGTGTGCCGTCGCCCGAGGTCAAGTCGCGAGGCCGTTGTCTCCTCGCGTCGGCCGGGGCGCACAAGGTCGCCCGCCCGGCGATCGTCTGCGCGCTGCTGGCGACAACAGCGCTCGAACTTTCCGGCTGCGGCTCGATATCCGACGCCGCCAACTACGTCGGCCTGCCGGTGCAGGACTGGTCGGACGTCCGGGTTGCGCGGGAGCCGGAGGCCGAGCTGGTCGAACTGCGCCATCCCGTCCGCTTCGCCTCGACCCGCTATGGTCTGGATCGCGAGGAGATGGAACGACTGCGGTCATTTCTGGTCCAGGCGGAAATCGGATACGGCGATCGCGTCTTCATTGTCGCGCCCGCGCCGGTCAAACTTGCGCCGGCCGAGGCAACCTGGCTCGGCGGCCGGCGGGCCGAGGCGGTCAAGGCCTTTCTGACCCGAGAGCGGATCAATGCGGTGGTCGCCGAGGAAGCGGCCGCCGCCGGCGACGCCGGCGATCTAGTCATAGTCTACGTCCGCCGCTACGTCGCCGTGCTGCCGCCCTGTCCGGACTGGAGCGACGTGCCCGCCGTCAACTTCAACAACCAGCCGATGAGCAACTGGAGCTGCGCCAACGCCGTCAACTTCGGAATGATGCTGGCCGATCCGGGCGATCTCGTTCGAGGGAGAGATCCCGGCTATGCGGACGGCGAAGCGGCCGCGCGGACGATCGAGAACTACCGCAAAGGGAAGACCAAGGACCTCATACGCGACGCCTCTGCGGCGGAGGTCTTCCCCGAAGCCGGCGGCAAGAACTCCGGGGGAGAATGACAATGCTCGCCAAGGCGCTCACCAGGCCGGGCAAGGCCAAGCCGTTCGCCGCCTTTGCCGGCGATGACGACAGCCGAACCGCCATCGCGAAGGCCGCCGAGGAACTCGGCATCGCCAATCCAGCGATTGCTTCGGGCGGCGTCGCCGACGCGGTCCGCCGTCTCGGCAACGTCACGACGCCGGAGCTTCTCGTGGTCGATCTGACCAGTGCCAACGATCCGATGAGCGAGATCGGCGCCCTGGCCGATGTCTGCGACGAAGGTACCCAGGTGCTGGCCATCGGCGACGTCAACGATATCGCGCTCTACCGCGCCCTGCTCGCCTTCGGCGTGCACGATTATCTGGTCAAACCGATCGACCCCGCAATCCTGGCGGCGAGCCTGACGCGGGCCAAGGATGGCCCCCAGCCGGCCGAGCCGGCAGGGGAGACGGCCGGGCGCGTTGTCGCCGTGGTCGGCACCCGCGGTGGCGTCGGCGCGACGACGGTTGCGGTCAATGTGGCCTGGATGCTGGCCCACGAGCAGGGACTGCGGGTTGCGCTGGTCGACCTCGACCTGTTCTTTGGAAGCTGTGGCCTGACGCTGGATCTCGAAGCCGGGCGCGGTTTCCGCGAGGCGCTCGAGAACCCATCGCGGATCGATGGGCTGTTCATCGAGCGCGCCATGGTTCGCGCCGACGACAACCTGTTCGTCCTCAGTGCCGAGGAAGCCCTCGACTACGCCATCAGTTTCGATCCCTCCGCGATCGAGCTGCTGATAGAGCATCTCCGTCGCGACTTCCAGGCGGTGGTCGTGGATCTGCCGCGCTTTGCCGCACGGACGCAGACGTCGATCCTGACGCCGCCGTCCTCGGTCGTGCTTGTCAGCGAGCCATCCCTCGCCGGGACGCGCGATACCCAGCGCCTGGTCAAGCTGTTCGCCAACGGCGCGCCGAAGGCGGAAATCAGCGTCGTCCTCAATCGGGTCGGAGCCAACAAGGGCGCGGAAGTCAGCCGCCGCGACTTCGAGGCCGGCGCCGAGACCAAGGCCCGCTTCGTCGTGCCGTTCGAGCCCAAGACGCTGGCGGCGACGACCGGCACCGGTAAACCGTTGGCGAAAGTGGCGAAAGGATCAAAGACGACGCAGGCCCTGCGCGCCCTGAGCGTCGAGGTCGCGGGCGATCACAAGCGCCGCGCTAAAGCGTCGTTCTGGCAGCAGTGGTTGTCTTTTGGTATCGCGGCCAAGGGCTGAGCCGATGTTCGGGCGGAGATCCCAGAGCAGCGTGGTTCCGCTGCCGTCGCCCCAGTCGAGAAGCGGCCCCGAGCACAACCGCAGGGAGCCAGACCGACAGACTGCCGCGCCCGAAGCAGCTGCCGCGCCGCGCCATGACGTCCGGCTGCCGTCGGAGAGCGGTGCCGCGCCCCGCCGCGAGGCGGTCCTGTCCGAGAAGGTCGATCTCGACGCCGCCGTGCAGAAGATGCTGCCGACCGCGCGCCGCCGCATCGAACTCAGCGAAGTCCTGCGCATCAGCCGCGGCAACCTTGCCACCCAGATGGCCGATGTCGTCGACGCGGTCTGCGACGAAGAAGCCATTGCGCTGAACGTCGACGAACGGCGGAAGGTTGTCACCACCGTCGTCAACCGACTAATCGGCGAAGCCAAACGCCACGTCCAGGGCCAGCCGGCCGAAGACGCCGCGGTTGATCCGGCCAAGAGCAGCATCATCGAAACGGCGAAGCATCGGGTTCAGCCGATCCTGATGGACCGGATCGACATTTCCAAGGCGGTGACGCTGCCGCCGGACGAGCTCGCCAGTCAGATCAGCGAAGTCGTCGGCGAAATTCTCGGCGACGAGAAAATTCAGCTCAACGGCAGCGAGCAGCGGGATCTGGTCACGACCCTGCTCAACGACCTTCTCGGCCTTGGCCCGCTCGAGGTTCTGCTCGCCGACGACAAGGTGACCGACATCATGGTCAACGGGCCGAAGCAGATCTACGTCGAGCGGGGCGGCAAGCTGACGCTCACCGACGTGACCTTCCGCGACGACGCCCACGTGATGAACATCGCCACCCGGATCGTCAGCCGTATCGGCCGGCGGGTCGACGAATCCTCGCCTCTGGTCGATGCGCGTCTGCAGGACGGCTCGCAAGTCAACATCATCATCGCTCCGCTCGCCCTCGACGGCCCGACGATTTCGATCCGCAAATTCGCCAAGCAGAAGATCACGCTCGAAAAAATGGAAGGCTCGGGCAATATCTCCGGGCCGATGTCGACGGTCCTCAAGATCGCCGCGCGCTGCCGCCTCAACATCGTCATTTCCGGCGGCACCGGATCGGGCAAGACGACCCTGCTCAACGCCATGTCGCGGATGATCGACAACGGCGAGCGCATCGTAACGATCGAGGACGCGGCGGAGCTACAGCTGCAGCAGCCCCATGTCGTCCGCCTCGAAACCCGCGCGCCGAACCTTGAAGGCAACGGCGAGATCACCCAGCGCGAGCTCGTCAAGAACGCCCTGCGCATGCGCCCCGACCGGATCATCCTCGGCGAGATCCGCGCCGGCGAGGCGCTCGACATGCTCCAGGCGATGAACACGGGTCACGACGGCTCGATGTGCACCCTGCACGCCAACCGGCCGCGCGAGGCATTGACCCGGCTGGAGAATATGGTCGCCATGACCGGGGTGAAGCTGCCCCATGAGGCCGTGCGCGCCCAGATTGCCGGCGCCGTCAACATGATCGTCCAGATCGCGCGTATGCGCGACGGCGTCCGTCGGATCACCCACATCACCGAGGTCGTGGGCATGGAAGGCGAGGTGGTCACCACCCAGGATCTGTTCACCTTCGACTTTGAGGGTGAAGACGCCCAGGGCAACCTGGTCGGCCGGTTCAAGGGCAGCGGCCTGAGGCCGAACTTCACCGCGCGCGCCCAGTATTTCGGCCTCGATCGGGCTCTTCTCGAGGCGATCAACACCGATGCGGACTTCGGCCTATGAGCCTTCCTGTCGTCATTATTTTCTTCGGCGTTCTGCTCAGCGTCGGCATCGTCGCAGTCGCGCTCGGCGGCAACAGCGCGCGGGCGATGGTGCGCAAGCGGGCGCGGACGCTCAATCGCGCTCAGCAGAACAAGGCCGGTACCGCGGCCAGCAGCCGCCATGCGGCGGCGGCCAGCGTGAAGCGTTCGGAGGCGCGCTCGGTGCCCTTCATCGAGGCCTTGACCAAGCGGATCATGCCCCGACAAGCCGCCCTGCGCGACCGTCTTGCCCGGACCGGCTACGCCATCGCCCCCGGCAGCTACGCGATGATCTGCCTCGGCGTCGCCGCGTTCGTCTGCGCCGCGATTTATCTGACGATCGGCCTTCTTCCCCTTGCGGTTCTGCTTGGCCTTGTCGCGGGCACGGGTCTGCCGCATCTGGTCGTCGGCATTCTTGGCGCGCGCCGGAAGGCGAGCTTCGTCAACCTGCTGCCCGAAGCCATCGATCTGATGGTCCGCGGCCTCAAGTCGGGCCTGCCGGTGACAGAGTCGATGTCCGCAGTCGGTCGCGAGATGATCGCGCCCCTCGGCCCCGAGTTCGCCCACATCACCGACTGCGTGCGCTTCGGCCAGCCGCTGGAGGAGGCCTTATGGGAGACCGCGCGGCGGATGGACACGGCCGAGTTCAACTTCTTCGTCATCAGTCTCTCGATCCAGCGCGAGACCGGCGGCAATCTTGGCGAGACCTTGGGCAACCTCTCCGACATCATCCGCCGCCGACGGCATATGCGCCTTAAGATCAAATCGATGTCGTCCGAGGCGCGGACCAGCGCGATCATCCTCGGCTGCCTGCCGTTCGCCATCGGCGGCCTCGTTTCCTTCATGACCCCGAAGTATGTCGCCGTCCTTTACACGGATCCCCTGGGCATGGTTCTGGCCGGGGCCGGTCTCCTCAGTATCGTGATCGGCGTTGGGATCATGGTCAAACTGATACGGTTTGAAATATGAACGTGCTGGATCTGCTGCCGGTTTCGCCCGAGACCGCGATCACCGTCCTGGCGGCGGTGGCCGCCTTCGGGACCGTGTGCGTCGTCTGGGCGGCGCTCCTCGTGCCCGACCTGATGAGCGTGCGGGCCAAGCGCCTGCGTCATCGTCAGAATGAGCTGCGCGCGGACATCATGTCGCAGCGTCGCCAGCACAAGGCCGCCGCCGTCGGACTGATGCGCCGCGTCATCCAGCGGCTCAACCTGCTCAGGTCGAAGACCGGCAGCAAGACAAACGAGCGCCTGCTCCAGGCCGGCTGGCGGAGCAAGGACGCTCTGGTCACGTTCCTGTTCATGAAACTCGTCCTGCCGTTCGTCTTCGGCGGCGTCGCGTTCCTGTTGCTCAACGTGATGCACATCGTCGAGCTGGCGTCGCCGATGCCTCTCATCCTGCCGCTCGCGGCGGTGGGCCTGGGCGCTTATGCGCCCGAGATCTTCGTCAAGAACGCCATTGCCAAACGGCAGAAGGTCATCCAGCGTGGCCTGCCCGACGCCATCGACCTTCTCGTCATCTGCGCCGAGGCCGGATTGTCGCTGGATGCTGCCCTGCACCGGGTCGCCCAGGAACTTAAGCGTGCCGCACCGGAGGTTGCCGAGGAGGTTGCATTGACGAGCATCGAGCTCGGCTTCCTGCCGGAACGACGCCAGGCGCTCAACAATCTGGTCATGCGCTGCCCGCTGCCGGCGGTCCGTGGCGTTGTCGCGACCCTGCTGCAGACGGAGAAGTACGGCACGCCCCTGGCCAACGCCCTCCGGGTGCTGGCCGCGGAGTACCGCGAGGAGCGGATGCTCAAGGCCGAGGACAAGGCGGCGCGGCTGCCGGCATTGCTGACGGTACCGATGATCATGTTCATCATGCCGGCGCTGTTTATCGTCATCATCGGCCCGGCGGGCGTCAACCTGTACCACCAGTTCCTAGGGTAGCGTCCGGCGCTCGCCCTCGGCCATCCCGCGGTCCGCCTTCAGGCCCCGTCCGGGCAATGTTCAGCGCACCGTGTTCGCGCTATGCTCATCTCCGTTAGACCGGTGCGCCCGAGGGTCTCCGCCCGCTTTGTAAGTGTGGACCGGTTCTGGCACCGGGGCCGCCGGCACGGTTGTCGCTTTGGCTCCCAGCGCTGAAGGGAGGTCCGCCCTCGGACGGGCATGCCGGCTGGGCGCGGTCGGCGCCGAAGCGACGATCCACGCGAGGTACCCGGACCCGGCTTTGAATTCCCGTGGATCCCGGAGACTTCGGCGTGGGGAAGGCTCGCAGTCCGACAATAGCTGTCAGATTTGCACGCCGGATTGGCGAAAATCTGACTGCCGGGCGTTTCCCACCCTCGGTCAGAACGCTGCAGGCAAACGCCATGTGCGACCGGGGCGGGAAGGAGGTCGTCCGGCTGGCCCGCCGGAGTGGGCGAAACCCGCGCCGACAGGATCTGTTGCCTTTCAGAGCCGGGTCGGACCCGCTGGCGAAACCGGTGACTTCAGCACAGGCTCATCGGCCACGGCGCCGCCGTCATCCGCCTTGACGGAAGCTGCGACCGGAGCCGCGCCCGCGGGCTTCAGTCCCATGATCTCGGCGGCGATCGCGCTTCCGGGCAGGCCGCGCAGGGAAGTGAAGTAGTTCACGTTGTTCTGGGCTTCGTGCTCGGATAGATCCTGGTGAAGCACGCCCGCCGCCTCCTCTGGCTTGCCGGCGAGGGTGAGGACGAGTGCCAGGTTCTGGCGGATCAGGCGCGCGTCACCTGGAATCGCGGCGGCGTCGCGGAGGAGCTTGACCGCTTCGCCCTGATGTCCGCCGAGCGCCAGCGACAGACCGAGATTGTTGCGCAGAGACAGGTTGTCGGGGGCTCGTTCCATGGCGTCGACATAGCTCTGTTGAGCTTCCTCATGGCGGCCGTCGAGGTCGAGGGCGACAGCGAGGCCGTTGTGCAGCTTGTAGTCGCCGGGCGCGAGCGCGATAGCCGATTGGAAATGCTGAACCGCCAGCTTCGGCCGGTTCATTGTCATCAGAATCCGGGCATAGCCGCGATGGGCGGCCAATGACGCCGGATCGAGTGCGACGGCCTTGCGATAGGCGTCGGCCGCCTCTTCGACGGCGCCCGACTGCACCGCCGTCTCGGCCAGGCCGACCAGCGGCGTCGCATTGTCCGGTTCCAGCTCGTGCGCCCGTTTGTACAGCGTTGCCGCCGCGGCGAGGTCGCCGCCCTCGCGAGTCTTCTCGGCGATGCGCATGAGCTGTGCGGACTTGCCGTTGTCAGCGTCGCCGGGCTGCTCGTCCGCCGTCTGCAGCAGGCCGGCGCAGCCGCCAAGGCCAGTCAGCGCGGTACAGGCGAGCGCCGCGGCGACGGTTGCGGCCAAAGAGTAACGTCGCGAAGCAGGCGTCGATTTCATGCATATCTCCCTCGGCCGGAACAGACGGCCACGGCGCAATTAAACAACGCCAGCGTTAGGAGAAGCTTAATCGTACGCGGCTAAAAGTACTTCTGCATGCCGGTAGCGGTGCTGCCGGCCGGTTCATGAGGAACAGCGGAAGCCCTGACGGATGATCATCGTAAAGAAAGAATATCTGGAGCTGACCAGGCTGATCGAGCGGCTCCACCGGCGCTTTCTCGACCTGATCCGCGCCGAACTCAACCGGCTCGGCATTCGCGACATCAACAGCGTCCAGGCGCTGCTTCTCGCCAACATCGGCGACGAGCAGATCGCAATTCGCGACCTGGTCGAACGCGGCTATTACCAAGGCTCCAACGTCTCCTACAACATCAAGAAGCTGGCGGAGATGGGCTACCTCGACCAGGAGCGTTCGACTCACGATCGCCGTTCGGTCAGCATCAGCCTGACGGAGAAGGCGCTGAACGTCGTTGGCGACATCCGCGATCTGGAGAAGAAGATCGCCGGTCAGCTCGACGACGAGAACTTCGGCACCGCCGAGATCGACAACGTCTGTCAGGCGCTGCGTCGGGTTGAGCGGACCTGGAGCGACTACGTTCATTACGGCCGCCGGTAGCCGCAGGTCCAGGGGTCGTCTTCAGGCTTCGGCTGCGGCTCGCCACTGCCCGGCCAGCAAGGGCAGACCGAATGCCGCCTCGGCAATGTCGGCGGCGATTTCCACCCGATAAACGCCCTCGATGGCGCAAGCCAGCGCGCGCTCGCGCTCGTTCGGCTCCAGCCCCCAGCCCGTTTCCACGTGGACCCCGCCAGCCAGACCGGCGGCACGGCCCGCGGCGATGTCGCCGCAGCGATCGCCGATGATCCACGACAATGCCAGATCGATTTGCGAAGATTTCCGCCGCGCGGAGCAAAAGCCCCGGGTTCGGCTTGCGCGCCGGGTGGTCGGGGTGTTTGTAGGGCGGGCGGCCGTCGGCGTGGAAGGGGCAGGCCAAAACCGCGTCCAGCTTCGCTCCTTCGGCCACGAGCGCGGCCTCGATCCGATCCTCGACGGCGAGCAGGTCAGCCCAGTCGAACAGGCCTCGGCCGATCCCCGACTGGTTGGTGACGACAATCACCGGGATCGCCCGCGCATTGGCGGCGGCAATGACCGCGGCCGCTCCACGGATCAGGCAAACATCCTTGGCGCGATGCAGATGGCCCACCTCCTCGACGATCGTCCCGTCGCGATCGAGAAACAGGGCGGGGCCGGGCACTCGGTCCTTCGGGACCGGGCGGGCGCGCAGCCAGATCCCGTCCTTGCCGAAGCTGGCGCCGGGCCGATCGGGCTCCTGCCGGTTCATCTCCTGAAGTCGGTCAGCGTACGAACTTCCGGAATTCGGGCTTGCGTTTCTCCTTGAAGGCGCGGACGCCCTCCTGGGACTCCTCGGTGCCGTAGAACATGTTCACCGCTTGCAGGCCCATCGCCGAGATGCCGGCAATACTGGCGGAATCGGCGTTGAACGAGCGCTTGGCGATGGCGATCGCCGTCGGGCTGTTGGCCAGGATCTCGTCACACCAGGCGCGAACCTCGGGGTCGAGGGCGGCGTCGGGAACGACCGTATTGCATAGGCCCATGGCCAGCGCCTCGCGTGCGGAATAGCGCCGGCACAGGTACCAGACCTCGCGGGCCCGCTTCTCGCCGATGCACCGGGCCATGTAGGCGGTGCCGAAACCGGGATCGACCGAGCCGACCTTGGGTCCGACCTGGCCGAAAACCGCGCTCTCGCCGGCGATGGTCAGATCGCAAAGAAGGGCGAGGACGTGGCCGCCGCCGATGGCGTAGCCCTGCACCCGGGCAATGACCGGTTTGGGCACGTCGCGAATGACCGCCTGCATTTCCTCCAACGGCAGGCCGATGATCCCGCGTCCGTCGTACTGGCCCTCGTGGGCCGACTGATCGCCGCCGGTGCAGAACGCTCGGGGACCGGCACCGGTGAGCACGATCACGCCGATACTTTTGTCCCAGCCGGCGCGGTGGAACGCGGCGATCAGCTCCTCGCAGGTCTGGGCGCGAAAGGCGTTGTACTTGTCGGGCCGGTTGATGGTGATGGTCGCGACGCCGTCCTCGACATCGAAGAGAATGTCCTCGTACGCGCTGTCCGCCATCTCAGCCATCCTAGCAAGCCGCCGCTCCGTCTCGGGCCGGCGGATGATAAGTGCGGCTCAGGTCGCGGTCAAACGGAGCGAATAGCTACTTTGCGCCGGACTACCATGCCTTGCCAGCGGCTGCATAGGCGGCGGACGGATCTGCGTCTATGCGTGGAGCTGGCCGCCGAGGCAGGCTTAGCGGCCAGCTGATCTTCAGCGACCCCCTACAGTCGCCAGAGGGTAATTCCTTCGGGCATGGTCTTGCGGTCGAGCAAGCTGAGCACGTCGATGACCAGGCCCTTGCCGTTCTTCAGGATCCTCGAGATCAGGTCCCAACCGCCGTCGCGGAAGGCCTCGTGGCCGACGGCGGAGATGACCGCGTCCGACTTTGGCATGTTCTCGATGTCGACGAGGCGGATGCCATATTCGTGTTCCACTTCGGCTGGGTCCGCGACGGGGTCGTGCACCGAGACCTTGGCGTTGAAACCCAGCAGCTCCTCGTGGATATCGACGATGCGGGTGTTGCGGCAGTCGGGCACGTCTTCCTTGAAGGTAATCCCGAGAATGGCGATCTGGAAGCCGCCGGTATGGCCGCTCTGCAACAGCCGCTTGATGGTCTCGCGGGCGACGACTCGGCCCATGCGGTCGTTGATCCGCCGGCCGGCGAGAATCACCTCCGGGTGATAGCCGACCTGCTCGGCACGGTGGGTAAGGTAATACGGATCGACGCCGATGCAGTGGCCGCCGACCAGGCCGGGCCGGAAGCGGAGGAAGTTCCACTTGGTTCCGGCGGCGTTGATAACGTCGTGGGTGTCGATTTCGAGCAGCTCGAAGATCAACGCCAGCTCGTTCATCAGCGAGATGTTGAGGTCGCGCTGGATGTTCTCAATGACCTTCGCCGCTTCGGCGGTCTTGATGTTGGGCGCACGGTGGACCCCGGCCTTGACCACCCGCGAGTAGACGTCGGCGACGATCTCCAGGGTCTTTTCGTCGAGGCCTGAGACGATCTTGACGACGGTGTCGAAGGTGTGCTCGCGATCGCCCGGGTTGATGCGCTCGGGCGAATAGCCGACGCTGAAGTCGACGCCGCACTTGAGCCCTGAGCGCGCCTCGAGGATCGGGACGCATTCGAGTTCGGTGACGCCGGGGTAGACGGTTGATTCGTAGACGACGATGTCGCCGGCCTTGATCTGGTCGCCGACCGTCTGGGTCGCGCCGAACAGTGGATCTAGATCGGGCCGGTGCGCGGCCGTGATCGGGGTCGGGACGGCAATGATGTGGAAGTCCGCGGCCTTCAGGTCGGCCGGGTCGCTGGTGATGCGCAGATTCGCCGCGGCAAGCTCCTCGGCCGTTGTTTCCCGGGTGCGGTCGACGCCCCGGCGCAGCTCCTCGACCCTGCGGGCATTGTAGTCGTAGGCGACCACGGAGAAGCCGACCGTGCCGAAGGCGACGGCGACGGGAAGTCCGACATAGCCCAGCCCAATGACGGAAATGTGCCGTTCTGTCATGCTACATCCTTGTTTTTCAAGCTGCGCGCGCAACCCCACGCTGGCGCGCCGTCTTTGGCCCGTTCAGCCGCAGCTGTCGCGTCTGAGCGGGATGCTGCCGCGGCGGGCAAGAAAAATGCCGCCGAGGATGACCAGCGCGCCCACGCCTTGCCAGGGTCCGAGCGGCTCCGCCAGGATGGCCCAAGCCAGCAAAGCGGCGATGGCCGGTTGCAGGAGCAGGCTGACGGACGAGAGCGCGGGCGGAAGACGGGCAAGGGCAAATGCGATCAAGCTTTGGCCGCCAGCGTGCGAAACGAGGGCAAGCCCGAGAAGCACTGCCCAACCCCCCACCGTCGACGGAACCAGATTTTCTCCCGAGAGGAGGGTCAGGGTCAAGAGAGCGATGCAGGTCACAAGCCCGCTCCAGGCCATGATGGTCGCAGTCGATAGTCGCGCGCGCAGCCTGGCAACGGCAAGGATGTAGCCGGCGTAGAAGAGTGCGGTGATCAGGCCGAGGGTATCGCCGAAAAAGTGTTCCGTATCGAAGGCGAGGCTGCGACCCATGAGGATGGCGGCACCGGCGATGGCCATCGCCATCCCGAGGAGAAACTGTCGCGAGAAGCGCTCGGATAAGAAGAGATAGCCCACGATGGTGACGAAGATCGGCGCGAAGTTGGCGAGCAGCGTCGCGTTGGCGACGGTGGTGAAGCGGATCGACCAGTGCCAGAAGGCGAGGTCCCCGGCGAAGAGACATCCTGCGGCGACGAGCCCGATGAAATCGTCGCGACGCGACCGCGACGCGGCTGCGCCGGGGGCGGGGGCGGCGCCTGAACCGGCGGCGCGGCGAGTCTCGATGTGCTTCCACAGCCACAGGACCGGCAGCGCCAAGAACAGGCGATGGAAGGCGGTGGCTGTCGGCGCCAGCTCGCTCAGGCGCACGAAGATGGGCGCAAAGGCGATACCGACGGCGCCGCAAAGCAAGGCGGCGAGGGCGAGACGGTCGGCGGCGGCCGGGGCATCGGCGGCCGGGCCCCTAATCTCTCGACCGGCCCCTGTGGCGCGCGGAACGCTTCTCTGTCTCGGCATCGCCCGTTACTATAGCGACGGCGCGTTGCCGGCGAGATCTTTTGCCGGGACGGCGGCGGCAATGTGGGTGCCGCCGGCGCCGAGGCAAGAGGTGACGACGCGGCAATGGATACTCCGACACGTGCTCCGAGCCGGGGTGCGATCCCAGCCCCGAACTGGATCGCTGACGATCCGAACCTGAGCCAGGGCCGGCTTCTGATCGGCAAGGGTGAGCCAGCGGCCTTCGAAATCCTGAATTCCGACGGCCGGGCACCGCTACTGCTCGTTTGCGATCACGCCAGCGCGCGCATTCCCGCCCTGCTGGGTACGCTCGGGCTGCCGCCCGCGGCGTTGGGTCTGCACATCGCCTCCGACATCGGCGCCGCGGCGCTCACCCGCCTGCTCGCCGGCCGGCTTGATGCGCCGGCCGTGCTCGCCAACTATTCGCGCCTCGTCATCGACTGCAATCGCCAGCCCGGCGATCCGCAGTCGATTCTCGCGGTCAGCGACGGCATCGTCATTCCCGGCAACGAGTCGCTGCCGGCCGAGCATCAGGAGGCGCGGGCAGAAGCGTTTCTCTGGCCCTATCATCACGCCGTCGAGCAGGTCTTCGCCCGCCTGCGCCGTCGCGGACCGGAACCGCTGCTGTTCTCGGTCCATACCTTCACCCCGACGCTGGGCGGCGAGGACCGCTTCTGGGACGCCGGAGTCCTGTGGAACCGCGACCCGCGGCTGGCCGTCCCCCTGATCGAATTCCTTCGCCGGCGCGAGGAGCTGAACATCGGCGACAACGAGCCCTACTCGGGTACCGACATCGCCTACACCTTGAACCTGCACGCCGGCGCCGCCGGGCTCGCCAACGCGGCGATCGAGGTCCGCCAGGACCATTGCGAGACGGACCGGCAACTTCAGCACTGGGCGGACCTCCTCGCCGATGCCCTGGGTCAGCTTCTGGGCATGGGCAACCTCCACCGGATCGAGCAGTTCTGATGGCGGAGCCGGCTCTCTCGCTCGGCATCGAGGAAGAGTATCTGCTCGTCGACCTCGATACCCGCGAAGTTGCCGCCGATCCGCCGCCGGAAATGCTGGCCGAGTGCGAAGCGCGGATTCCCGACCTGGTCAAGCCCGAGTTCCTCACCTCGCAGATCGAGGTGGCGACGCCGGTGTGCCGGGTCTGCAAGGACGCCCGTGCCGAGCTGACATGGCTGCGACGCACGGTCGCCGAGGTCAGCCGAAAGTACGGCCTCGCCCCTATCGCCGCCTCGACCCATCCGTTTTCCCAGTGGCGGTCGCAGCGGCACACCGACCGGGCCCGCTACCATACGCTCGCCCGCGACATGCAGGCGGTGGCACGGCGGCTGCTTATCTGCGGCATGCACGTGCACGTCGGCATCGATGATGACGAGCTGCGCATCGACCTGATGAACCAGGTCAGCTACTTCCTGCCGCACCTGCTGGCGCTGTCGACCTCGTCGCCGTTCTGGCTGGGCGAGGACAGCGGCCTGAAGAGCTACCGCCTCAGCGTCTTCGACGAACTGCCGCGCACCGGTTTGCCATCCCGCTTCAATTCCTGGGGCGAGTACAAGCGCCATGTCGATGTACTGGTCCACGCCGGCATGTTCGACGACGCCAGCATGCTCTGGTGGGACGTTCGCCCGAGCTGCCGGTTCCAGACCTTGGAAATGCGGATCACCGATGTCTGTACCCGCATCGACGACGCCATGGCGATCGCCGCGCTGTATCAGTCCGTCATCCGGATGCTTGTCCGCCTGCGCCGGGAGAACAAGCGCTGGCGCGCCTATGACAAGATGCTGATCGAGGAGAACCGCTGGCGGGCGAAGCGCTACGGGATTGACGAAGGGCTGATCGACTTCGGCAAGGGCGAAGTCGTCCCTTGCGCCGATCTGCTTGAGGAGCTAATCGACCTTACAAAGCAGGACGCAGAGGAACTCGACTGCGTGGACGAGCTTCTTCACTGCCGCCACATTCTGAAGACCGGCACGAGCGCCCACCGCCAGCTTGCGACGTTCAACGCCGCCATGGAGGCGGGGCGAAGCCGGCAGGAGGCGCTGCACGGCGTCGTCGACATGCTGATCGAGGAGACCGTAGCCGGTCTTTAGCGTCCACGAAGCCAGGGAGGCGAGAATGTACGTTTCGGACATCCTGAAGTTCAAAGGGGACAACATCCTGTCCCTGAGCGCCGACCAGCCGATCTCCGCCGCGATCGCCATGATGACAACGAACCGCATCGGCGCGGTTCTGGTGATCGACGACAAGGGCGGGATCGCCGGCATCATCTCCGAGCGCGATCTGGTCCGTGCGATGCACACGTTCGGCAAGGATCTGTTCGACAAGCGGGTGGCCGATCTGATGACCACCACCGTCGTCACCTGCTCGACGAAGGATCCGCTCGCGGCGATCATGGGCATGATGACGTCACAGCGCTTCCGCCATGTCCCGGTGGTCGACGAGGGCAAGGTGGTCGGGATGATCAGTATCGGCGACGTGGTCAAGAACCGCATCGAGGAAGCGCAGTTCGAGGTCGATGCGCTGCGTCGCTACATCGCGCTGTAGCCCGGACGGCCCGCGGCCTGCGGGCGCGTAGCCTGACCGATGAGCGGTTCCAACGACACCGGTCGTATTCGCCTGCTGGGTTCCCGGCACGGCGAGCGGATCCCGGCGGCCGCGGGGTGGCTCGGCGGCAATGGCGCTCTGCCGTTCGCCATTGCCGCAGGGGCGATCTGGTTCGCGCCGGCGCCTTTTGCCACCATGGCGGTTCCCGTCGTGGTAGTCTATGCTGCGGTCATCCTGTCTTTTCTCGGCGGCCTCGTCTGGGGCGCGGTCTGCGCCGCGGCGGCGGCGACCGACGAGCCGTGGAGCGACAAAAGCAGCCGCCTGCTCGCGCTCAGCGTCATCCCGGCGCTGGTCGGCTGGGGCGCGACCTTCCTGCCCGCGCCCTATCCCCTGCTCGTCATGGCCGCCGCCATCCTTGCCGTTCTCCTCATCGACTGGCGGCTCGCGGTCGCGAACATCGTCCCCGCCTGGTGGATGAAGCTGCGCTGGCGACTTTCCCTTGGCGTTGCGGCGCTGCTGCTTCTGGCCGCCGCCGGAGTTCGTTAAGCCAGGGACGCCGCATCCTTTAGGCGCCGGTTAACGGTCAGCTAAAGATTTGTGTGTACCACGTACACACAAAGCCCATATAATTCGACAACGACGAGTGCTGACCCATCGATTCGAATACAGGAAAATGCAATGGATTTCATTGCCCGTAGCCACCCCCGCAGGCGCAACCGGACGATCAACATGCGCGTGTTGCCCAGCGAGCAGGCGCTGATCGACCGCGCCGCCGAGGCCTCCGGTAAGACCCGATCCGACTTCGTTCTTGAAGCCGCGCGGCGAGAGGCGGAAAGCGTCCTTCTCGACCGGCGCATGTTTCTGCTCGACGAGGAGACATACCGGCAGTTCGTCGCTCGGCTCGACGCCCAGCCCCAGCGGAACGAAAAATTGCGCAGGCTTCTCGCGACCAAGGCTCCCTGGGAGGCATGATCTCGCGCAGAGTGTGGCGGAGCTCGGACCGGCAGCTTTGCCGTGCGAAAAGTTGTTGAGCCCGCCAGTCCATCTCGACGAAGGACTCGATCTCGCCGCCTTCGACTGCGGAAATGACAGCCTCAATACCTGGCTGTGCAAGCGCGCCCGCAAGAACGAACGCGACGGCGCATCGCGCACCTACGTTGTGTGCGCCGAGCGCAAGGTCGTCGCCTACTACTGCCTGGCCGCAGGCGCTGTCGCGCTCGGCGAATCGCCTGGCAAGATTCGCCGGAACATGCCGGATCCGATCCCGGTGATGGTTCTGGGTCGCCTGGCCGTTGATCGCCGCTGGCAGGGCAAGACCCTCGGGACTGCCCTGCTGGCCGACGCCATCAAGCGGACGTTGAACGCCTCCCGAATCGCCGGAATCCGAGCGATGGTGGTGCACGCGGTCTCCGACGAGGCGAGGCGGTTCTACGAGGAGCGCGGCTTCGTGTCTTCGCCGCTGGCGCCTTTAACGATGATGATCACGTGCAACGAGGCGGCGGCGAACCTCCGGTAGGGACGTTCCCATGCGCCTACCGGACGATGCGGTAGGCGGCGCGGAGCATGTCGGCGAGGTCGAAGATCCGGGCGATGTAGTGGTCGCGAACGGCGAAGTCGCGGCCGCCGTTGCCCCGGAGCTCGTCGCCGAGGACGTCGACGAGGCGATGCAGCCGGCGCCGGTGCAGGCCGACCCGGCGCAAAAGCGGGTCCGTGACGATCCCGGCGAATGCCGTGGTCGCCGCGGCCGCCACCATCAGCCCGCCGGTGACGCCCACGACCAGCGCCGCCGAAGGCGCCGCCGTGAAGACGCTGTACCACAGCCCGCCGAGCCCGGCGCCGAGCGGGAAGCCGGCGACAGCGCTCTGGTGGGCGATGGCCGCGGCCAGTGCCGGACCCAGCGAAAGCGCGCCGGGCGTAAGCTCCTTCAGCGCCGCCGCCCCGGTCCCGGCGAGCAGCAGATTGTTCACGATCTCGGCCGCGGCGGTCCGCGAGCCGGTATAGCTGGCGAGCAGCCCGGTCAGGCGCGAGCGGGTTTCGGGATCGGCACGGTGGCGCTCGACGAGCATGGCAATGTGCGCGAACACGCTGATGAGCTGGGGGTCGGCGAGCATGATCTCGGCCAAAGCGTCGCGGTCCGAACGACGCTTGCCATCGTCGTAGGGCAACTCCAGCAGGCGGGTGTGCAGCCGCCATGTCAATTCGCGGCCCAGATCCGTTGCGAGGAAGATCCTGCGCGCCTCCAGCCAGCGGGCCGGCCGCGCCACCCCACATCCTTTCAGCCCGGCGGTCGCGAGCCGGGTGGCGAGATAGGGCACCGCCAGCGCGACGTTCGCGGGTGCGCGGAGGATGTCCCACCCGACAGCCTGGCGGTGCAGCTTCAGACTGCCGGCAAGCGAATAGGTCTCGTTGACAAAAGCGGCGACGCGATCGTGGCGCGACTTGATGTATCGCTCGATCGCGGCGTCGACGATGGCCGCGGCTTCGTCACCGCTCAGCGGCCGCGGCGGGGCCGTGATCTCGCCGGGTTGCTCCATGGTGCTCCGTTCGCGCCCACGCATTTTTCGTCACCAAGATAGGCCGCGCCGCGACCGACGGCGAGAGCGTAGCCGGCGCACTGCGCAGGCAGGACGTTTGTGGTCGCGGTGTTTCCCCCTCGCAACGATGCGGTGGACGCGGCATATTAGCCGCATGACCGTGACCGAGCCCGGGAGACGGCGACGCCTTGTCGCCGTTATTGTGATTGCGGTGGTGACGCTTGTCGCGGTCGGCTGTGGCCGAAAGAACCCGCCGGAACCGCCGCCCGGCGCCGACTACCCGCGCCAGTACCCGTCCCGCTGATCGCATCGAGAGGCGCACGTGGATCACTTCATATACCGCCGGAACCGCCTGCACGCCGAGGACGTGCCGCTTGAGGTTATCGCCGAGCGGGTGAAAACCCCGCTTTACGTGTATTCGACGGCGACGATCGAGCGGCACTACCGGGTATTTGCGGAAGCCCTCGGCGACCTGCCGGCGACGATCTGTTATGCCGTCAAGGCGAACAGCAACATCGCCGTCATCCGCTCGCTGGCCCGACTCGGTGCCGGCGCCGACGTCGTTTCCGGTGGCGAGTTGCGCGCGGCGCTGGCGGCCGGCGTGCCCGGGGAGCGCATTGTCTACTCCGGCGTCGGCAAGACAGCCGACGAGATGGCCGCGGCGCTGCGGGCCGGCGTGATGCAGATCAACGTCGAGAGCGAGCCCGAGCTCGATGCGCTCGATGCCGTCGCCCGTGCGACCGGTCATCGGGCGCGGGTGGCGATCCGCATCAATCCGGATGTCGACGCCAATACCCACGCCAAGATTTCCACCGGCCGCAGCGAGAACAAGTTCGGCATCGAGTGGACCGGCGCCCGCCGCGTGTATGCCCGGGCCGCGGCAATGCCCGGTGTTGCCGTGATCGGCGCCGCTGTCCACATCGGCTCGCAGCTCACCGATCTCGCCCCGTACCGCACGGCCTTCCAGCGCCTGCGCGATCTGGTCGCAATGCTGCGCGCCGACGGCCATCGCATCGACGTTCTCGATCTTGGTGGCGGCCTCGGCATTCCCTACGGCTCGGAGGATACGCCGGTGCCGACACCGGCGGCGTATGCCGAGGTGATCCACACGTCCCTCGGCGACCTCGGCTGCAGGCTTGTCCTCGAGCCGGGGCGGATGCTGGTCGGCAACGCGGGGGTGCTGCTTACCCGGGTTCTGTATGTCAAGGAAGGCGCCACCAGAACCTTCGTTGTCGTCGATGCGGCGATGAACGATCTGCTTCGCCCGGCGATGTACGGTGCGTATCACGCGATCGTCCCGGTGGCGAAGCCACTGGACGGCGCGCCGGTCCGGGATGTCGACGTGGTCGGGCCGGTCTGCGAGACCAGCGATACCTTTGCCACGGACCGGCCGATGCCGCCCATCGTTGCCGGCGATCTGCTGGCATTGCGCGGCGCCGGGGCATACGGCGCGGTCATGGCGTCAACCTACAACGTCCGGCCGCTCGTTCCCGAGGTTCTCGTCTCCGGCGACCGGTTCGCGGTCATACGCCCGCGATTGAGCGTCGAGGAAATCCTCGGCCGGGAGCGCATTCCGGGGTGGATGCGAGATGACGAACGCGCGCTTGCCCCGGTCGAGGGAGAGCCTTGACGCGCGCGTCCGACGCACGCTACCGGCGGCTGCTGGCCCTGGCCGGGGCCGCCCTGTTGTGGGAGCAACTCTGGCCGCGGCTGTGGCCGCTTGTTGCGGTCATCGGCGGGTTCGTCGCAGTCGGCCTTCTCGACCTTTTGCCCCAATTGCCCGCCTGGTTGCACGCCGTCGTCCTCGGCGCATTAGCCGTTGCAGCGCTCGCGGCCGCAATCCATGCACTGCGCGGTCTGCGCGCTCCCGATCGGAATTCCTGCCGGCGACGACTGGAGCGCGACAGCGGGCTTGCGCACCGGCCGCTGGGCGCGCGCGAAGACCGCCTCGCCGCCGGCGCGGAAGATCCCGAAGCCCGGCGCCTCTGGGCGCTGCATCAAAGCCGCATGGCGGCGGCCGCGAGCCGGCTGACCATCAAGCCGCCGTCGCCGGGTCTGCCCCGACTCGAACCGTGGGGGATTCGTGCCGGCGTCGTCCTGCTCCTTGTCATCGCACTTGCCGCCGCCGGCGGTTCCGCGACGCAGCGGCTGGTGCGGGCCGTGACGCCGGCTCTCGCAGTGGCCAAAGCGCAGCCGGTGTCGGTCGAGATCTGGATTACGCCGCCCGCGTACACGGGCATCGCGCCCGTCTTCCTCAGCAACGTGAGCGGCGGCGACGGCGGTCGAGAGGCCGTGACGGTGCCGCAGGGCAGCAGCCTTCTGGCGCAGGTGAGCGGCGTGTCATCGGCGCCGCTCCTTGTTACCGGCGATGGACGTCAGTCCTTTGCCGCTCTGGCCGAAGACTCCGGTGAGGGTCGACCGGCCTCGGCCTACCGGGCGGAGAGGACGATCGAAAGCGCAAGCGGCGAGCCTGTGGATGTTCGCCTCGGCGCCCGCTCGCTGGCGTCGTGGCGGCTTCGGGTCGTTGCGGATGGTGCACCGACCGTCGCATTCGCCAAGGCTCCCGAGGCTGTCGGCAACGGCCAGTTGGCGCTCGCCTATACCGCCTCCGACGACTATGGCGTGAACGCGGTCGCGGCCGAAATTCGGCCGGCCGTTCCCCTCGATGGCTCTCGGGAGGCAACGGCTCCATCTGAGTTCGTCCGGCTGGATCTGCCGGTTCCGTCCGCTTCCGACAGCGCTGGTTCGGCCACCGCCACGAAAGACCTGTCCGCCCACCGGTGGGCTGGATCGGCGGTGCGCATCCGCCTCGCGGCGCACGACGCGATCGGCCAGACCACATACACTGATGAGATCGAGACGATCCTGCCGGAGCGCGCGTTCAAGCATCCGGTGGCACGGGCGATCATCGCCGAGCGCAAGCGCCTTGGCGCTCCGGTCCCGCCGCCGGAGCGTCGCGTTGGTGTCGCCGCCGGTCTCGACGCCATCGCCAAGCGTCCCGAAGCGTATGGGGATGACATCGTCGTCTCCCTGGCGCTGAGCGTCGCGCGGGCGCGACTGCTCGCTGATTTCGGCGACGA
Source organism: uncultured Alphaproteobacteria bacterium (assembly GCA_963789785.1). GTDB lineage: Bacteria > Pseudomonadota > Alphaproteobacteria > Rhodospirillales > Defluviicoccaceae > JAEULH01. Next base: position 87,531 of record CAWBNC010000035.1, read on the forward strand.
CGCCGTCGACACGACGCGGGGTCTGCTGTGGGCCGCCGCTCTTCATCTCGATGAAGGCGATGTCCCCCGAGCCGAGCGGATCCTGGCCGAAGCCCGCGCAAAACTGGAGGACGCGATCGAGGCCAACGCCGACGAAGCCGAGATCGGCGCTCTCGCCGATGCCCTCGAACAGGCGCTGGCGCAGTACTTGAACGCGGTCGCGGCCGAACTTGCGCGCCGCGGCGGCGCGACCGAGCCACCGTTCCCGGCGGAGACCGTGCTGGGCGCGGATGAGCTTCGCGATCTGGTCGAGGCGTTGCGCGAGATGGTCCGCACCGGCGCCCGCGACGGCGCCCGGCAACTCCTGGCGCAGCTTCAGTCCATGATCGAGGGCATTCGTAGCGGCCTCGATTTCAGCGGCAATCGGGAGGATCTGGCCGAAGCCGGCGTGATCATGCAAGGTTTGCGCGCGCTTGCCGCCGACCAGCAACAACTGCTTGACGATACGTTTGCGCGGTTGCGCGAAAGAAGCAGCGCGCCCGTGGACATCAGGCCTGGCGCCGGGACCGGGCGGAAGAAGAACGCCGTTGGCGCTACGGACGCCGCAGACGCCGCGGCCCAGGAAGACTTGCGCCGTCGGCTTGGCGAGATGGGTCTTCGTCTGGACGCGTTCACCGGTGCGATCCCGCCGGCCCTCGGCGCGGCGGACGCGGCCATGAGCGGTGCGGCGCAGGCGCTAAGGGCGCAGCGACTGGATGACGCCACCGATCAGCAGGGTAAGGCGCTTCAGGCTCTGCGCGACGCGCTGGAGGGCGCGGGTCAGGCCATGGCGCAGCGCCTCGGCGCCGGCATGGCCCTGTTCGCTGCCGGCGGACGCGGCGGCGGCGATCCGTTCGGCCGCGCGCCTGGCGAGCAGGGTCGCGGCTTAGGGACGGGCAAGGTCGAGATCCCGGAGCGCGGCGAGCTTCGGCGGGCGGGGGAAATCCTCGAAGAGTTGCGCCGGCGCGCCGGTGAACGCCAGCGGCCGGAAGCGGAGCTGCATTACATCGATCGCCTGCTCCAACGGTTCTGAGCGGCGGTCAGCGGCCTCAGGAGTGGCTTCAGGACGGCGCCGGTCGCGGCGCCAGGCTGACCTTGATGCGTTCGGCGGTGTCCGCGGGATCGGTGATCTGAGCCTCGAAGCGCACCGTCTCGCCGACCGGCAGCGTTTCACCGGGCGGCCGGACCACGACTTCCTGAACCTCGGCGTTGCTCTTGTCGACCAGGACCACGCGCACCATCGGCAGCGTCCGTGGTTTCTTCGCGATGTTGGCGAGATCGCCCGCCACGGTCAGCACCTGCCCACCGTCATTCCATGATCGGGTTGAGCTGACGCCGCGGATCTCCAGCCCTTCGGCGAATGCGTCGTTCGCAGCCAGGCCGACCGCGCCATAAACGCCGGCGGCGCCGGGAAAGGCGGCTATGACCGCATCCCGGGTGGCCGCGAGCAGACCGACGCTGACGAGAACCGTCGCGGCCACGGCGCCGATGGCAATCGCTGCCATGCGCGGGCGGCGCTTTTGCGAGCGGGGTAGCGGTGGAGACTGGATCCGTTCGTCATCGTCGAAAGGCAGTGGGGGTATGGTGGCATCGCCGGCCGCTCCAGCCGAATTGAGCACCGGCGCCGGGTCGATCGTCGGCTTTCCCGCATCGTCCGGGCGACGATCGTCGCGATCCGGCAACGTCGGAGAGGGTGCCCGAGAAGCTGCTGCCACCCGGTCGTCGTCCACATCCTCTTCGCCGTAATCGTGCTTGGCCACCGCCCGGCCGCCGCCGGACAGAGCGGGGGCGTTTCGGTCCTCCTCGGACGGTTCAAACGGCGGGGTCTCGCCCCTCACCACCCGTTCTCGCGCCAATGTCAGCTGCGGCGCGCCGGCAGTGTCAGCATTTTCGGCGGGTTTGGACCGATCGGCCGTCGGCTCCTGCTTGCGCGAAGGAGCGGCCCGTGCGCCAGCGGAAGCAGGCGTCGATGCCGGCGTTTTATTGGGCGGTTGTTGACGACCGGGCACGGTATCGGGCCCATGGCCCAGCGACAACGCGAGCAGGCGCAGCGCCTCATCAGAGTCGGGGAGCGCGGATTCGGGAGTATGCAGCCACTCGCATGCACAATTCGAGCAGTGTACGATTTGCGGCGGCCCGTCGGACAGGGCGGCCACATCCACGCTGTACAGGATCCCGCAACGCGGGCAGACGATGATCATGAGCTCGGAATTTATGTTAAGCTGGCGCTCACTATAGGCGCGGCGCTGCAGTGAAGCAAGTCAAAGCGGAGAATGCTGGACGTCGTTTCTGTAAGAAGTGTAGAAAATACAACCAGATTGTCAGCCCGGGAAGAGGAAGCATGCCCCATACGGGCACACCGATGTTGTGCGCCAAGGATTTGCAGCGCGCCGGCGATGCGGGGGGCCATTCCCGCCGGCGTAACCTTCAGGTTGCATTTGACGCGAAAGGCGACTCTTCGCGGAGTGGCCATGGTTCAGCGGCGCCGGGCAACCGTCTGCGCCGGCATTGGTCTCGACTGTCGCCGGGACGCCATGGCTGAGACCGCAGCCCGTTTCCCTCGATTGCGGCTTCTGGCCGCGTCCGGCGTGCTGACCGGCCTGACGGTCGCGTTGGCCTGGGGCTGGGGGCTCGTCCGGTTTGCCGAAGACATTCCCGCCGCCGTCATCGACCTTGAAACGCCGACGGATGCCATCGTCGTTCTGACCGGCGGCAGTGAACGGTTGTCGACGGGCGTCGCCCTGCTGTCCCGCGGGCTCGCCCGCCAGGTATTCGTTTCAGGCGTTCATCCCGACGTCGACACCGCGGCGATGGTGCACAGCGCCGGTGTGGTTGCCGACGACCTGATCGACCGCATCGCGATCGGACACGGCGCCCGCGATACCGCCGGCAACGCCCGCGAAACAGCCGCTTGGATGCAGAGCCATGACTACCGTTCCCTGCGTCTGGTGACCGCCAGCTATCACATGCCACGCAGTCTGCTGGAGTTTACGCAGGCGTTGCCAGACGCCACGATCATTCCGAACCCGGTGTTCCCCAGCCACGTGAAGCAGGCGCGGTGGTGGGCGTGGCCGGGAACCGCGGCTCTGATCATCAGCGAGTACAACAAGTTTCTCTGGTCCTTGGCGCACCATGGCCTGACCGCGCTATTCGCCGGAGCGCGCTCCCGACCATCGACCAGAGCTTCCGCGATGATCGCGCATCCGCTCTCATGCCTACTCCGATTATTGGCCTCGAGCTGGACGATTGTTCTTTGCATCCTCTACCTGCCGTTGCTGGCGGCGCCGCGACATGTGCACCGCGCCGCGGTGCGCTTCTGGGCATGGGGCCTGCTCGTCACTTCTCGGGATCGTGTGCGGGTTGCGTCACCGCATCGTCGGCCGGGCACAACATCCCGGACGGTCCGGCGCTCGATCGCCGCGAAGCATCAGTCGGCATGGGAGACGGTGGCGCTTCTCGTGATCGTCGGACGGCCGGTGTTCGTTCTGAAGCAGGAGCTTCTGCGCGTGCCCCTGATCGGCTGGCACTTCCGCAAGTTCGGTAACATCGGTATCGATCGCATGCACGGCGCCCGCGCGCTGCGGGCGATGGTGCCGGCGGCAAGCGCCGCTCTCGCGGCCGGCTACCAGGTCATCGTTTTCCCTGAAGGCACGCGCGTCGGCGTCGGCGAGCACCGCGCCTATCAGCCCGGTATCGCCGCAATTTACGCCCGCACCGCCGTCCCGGTCATACCGGTGGCGTTGGACTCCGGGCCGATTCTGGGGCCGGCGAAGCGCCGTCAGGCATCCAGGCACCATCTCCATCGTGTTTCTTCCGGCAATGCCTTCCGGACTCGACCGGCGCACGTTCATGCGCGAGCTCGAGGCGCGGATCGAGGATGCGAGCGCGCGGCTGCTCGGCGAAAGGGGAGCGCGTCGACGCCGTCGCGTGAAGTCTGCCGCCACGCCGGGAGCGTTATGAACAAAGCATGAACATGCGCGGTTGACGACGTCTTTGATACGACCTTAGAGTAGATGTCGATCTTGGGAATGGCGGTCCGGAGCGGTGGCCGGATCGTCCCGGACCGTCAGGGGCAGAAGAGGAGAGTGCCGCTTATGCAGCTCGCGCCGGTCTCGCAGCAGATCTGGGACATGAAGTACAGGCTGAAGGCCGGCGACGGTCAGCCTGTCGATCGGACCCTCGCCGATACCTGGCGACGCGTTGCCCGCTCACTCGCCGCCGCCGAGCCCGAGCCCGCCGCCTGGGAGGACCGGTTTTTCGCCGCCATGGAGGATTTCAAGTTCCTGCCCGCCGGGCGGATCCTCTCCGGCGCCGGCTCGCAGCGGCGGGTCACCCTGTTCAACTGCTTCGTCATGGGCGACATCCCCGACGACATGGCCGGCATCTTCCAGCATCTCAAGGAAGCGGCCCTGACCATGCAGCAGGGCGGCGGGATCGGCTACGACTTCTCGACGCTCCGGCCGAAAGGCGCGCCGGTGCATGGCGTCGGCGCCGACGCGTCCGGACCGCTGTCGTTCATGGACGTCTGGGACGCGATGTGCCGCACGATCATGAGCGCCGGATCCAGGCGCGGGGCGATGATGGCGGTGATGCGCTGCGATCACCCCGACATCGAGGCGTTCATCGAGGCCAAGCGCGAGGCCGGACGGCTCAGGATGTTCAACCTGTCCGTGCTTGTCAGCGACGCCTTCATGCAGGCGGTGCGGGAAGACGCGCCCTGGGAGCTCTCCTTTGCCGGCGTCGCTTTTGCCAGCGTCCGCGCCAGGGCGCTGTGGGACAGGATCATGCGCGCGACCTACGCCTGCGCCGAGCCGGGCGTGATCTTCATCGACCGCATCAACCGGCTAAACAATCTGGCCTATTGCGAGTACATCCACGCCACCAATCCGTGCGGCGAGCAGCCGTTGCCGGCGTATGGAACCTGCCTGCTGGGCTCGATCAACCTCGCCCGGCTGGTGCGCGACCCGTTCACCGCCGAAGCGGGCATCAAAGCCGAGAGCCTTGCCGAGCTGGTCGCGGTTGCGGTGCGGATGATGGACAACGTCATCGATGTGTCCGGCTATCCTTTGCCCCAGCACGAGGCCGAGGCGCGCGCCAAGCGGCGGATCGGCCTCGGCATCACCGGCCTCGCCGACGCACTGGTCATGTGCAACGCCCGCTACGGCGGGCGGCGGGCGGTGGCGCTTACCGAGGACTGGATGCGGACGATCCGCCGTGCCGCCTACCTGGCCTCGGTCCGGCTCGCCGAGGAGAAAGGAGCATTTCCGCTGTTCGACCAGGACGCCTATCTGGCCGGAGAAGCCACGGCAAAGCTCGACGAGGACATCCGCGCCGCAATCGCCGCCCACGGGATCCGCAACGCCCTGCTGACCTCGGTCGCGCCGACCGGGACCATTTCGCTTTTCGCCGACAATGTGTCGTCCGGGCTCGAGCCGGTGTTCAGCTTCCAGTACCGCCGCCACGTCCTCATGCCGGACGGGACGCGTCGCGAGGAGCAGGTGACGGATTACGCCTACCGCCGGTTTCGCCGCATCGCCGGGGAGGCAGCCCCTTTGCCCGAGGCGTTCGTCGACACTGCGGCGCTGACGCCGACCGACCACCTGGTGATGCAGGCGGCGGTCCAGCGTTACGTCGACAGCTCGATTTCGAAGACGATCAACTGCCCGGAGAGCATCGCCTTCGACGCCTTCAAGGAGATCTACCTCCAGGCCTATGAGCTCGGGTGCAAGGGCTGCACCACCTATCGGCCGAACGAGATTACGGGCGCCGTGCTCGAGGTCGGGGACGCGGACACGGCAGCCGGGCCGGTCGCCGACGTTGCGGCGCAGGCCGAGGCCCGTACCGCAGCCGAATCCGGAGACCGGAGACGAGCGCGACCGCGATCTGGACGCCGGCGCCATCGTCCAGATGTTCCGCCCACTGGACCGGCCGACAGCGCTGCCGGGCAAGACCTACAAGGTCAAGTGGCCGGAAAGCGACCACGCCATCTACATCACCGTCAACGACATCATCCAGGACGGCCGCCGGCGCCCGTTCGAAGTGTTCATCAACTCCAAGAACATGGAGCACTACGCCTGGACGGTGGCTCTGACCCGGATGATCTCGGCGGTGTTTCGCCGCGGCGGCGATGTCGCCTTTGTCGTCGAGGAACTGAAGGCGGTGTTCGATCCACGCGGCGGGCAGTGGATGGGCGGGCGCTATGTCCCCAGTCTGCTGGCGGCCATCGGCGAGGTGATCGAACGGCACATGATCGACATCGGTTTCCTGCCCCTCGCCGGTGCGGCCGCGGCCGCGGCCGCGGCCCCGATACCATGCGCCTGTCGCAGCCGGAGGCCCGATCCGGCGGCGCGGTCGAGGGAGCGCCGGGCGCGCCCTCCCGGTCACCGGCGGCTCACGCGACCGCCTTTCGCCAATGCCCGAAGTGTGCGGCGCCGACCCTGATCCGGCAGGAAGGCTGCGACACCTGCCCGAGCTGCGGCTATTCGAGGTGCGGCTGACCG
>CAWBNC010000036.1:0-7673 GCA_963789785.1 uncultured Alphaproteobacteria bacterium
GCCTAGTCATGTCAACAGCCCAAAATGTCGTGGGCAGCTTTTTTGGAGCGCGCCGATTGCGGCAGCACCCGCATGCAACGGCGCTGGCCCGAGCGACCCGCCGGGCCCTCTGCCTCGCCATGCCCATGCCGATTGCCGATGGGGATGTCGCTCTGCCGCGGGCTGCTCAAGGCCTAGCGCGAAGCGATTAGCATGTGTCTACATGTTGTGATGGATCATGTCAATAGCACAAAATGGTGTGCCTGAAGCTGCAATCGCGTGGGCAATCCCGTCCTGGCGCACCGCCACAAGGCCACCGACGGGAGGCGCGATTTCAGGACTGGACCCCTACTGCCCGACTTGGCGGCTTTAGCTCCGGGAGCGTCGCTCGGAAGTAAACCACAAACAGCGCGAAGAGCCAGGCCCGACTTCAGCGCTGAGCGGGGCGACCGGGTTCCCGCACAGCGTCCTGCCGCAGTCCCGATTTCAGCCGGGGCGCCGCAAAATCGAGGAAGGCGCGCAGCTTTAGCGGCAACAGCCGCTGGCCGGCATAGACGAGACTGACGGGCGACGGCGGCGGCTCGAACTCTTCGAGCGCCACCGCAAGCTTTCCGGCCCGCACCGCATCGGCGATCTGGTAGGAGAGTACGCGCGTGATTCCCGAACCCCGCCATGGCCGCGTCGATAGCGGCCTCGGCGGTATTGACGATCAGCCGTGAGTGAATGGCGACAGACGCGTCGACCCCTCCGATCGCAAAGCTCCAGGAACTCGGAGACGCCACCCCTTCGAACGTGACGCAGTCATGTCCGCCGAGTTCACCGGGGCTTTTCGGTGTACCTCGCTCGGCAAAATAGGCCGGGCTACCGCACAACACGCGCCGGATCGAACCGACCCTAATCGCGACGAGGCTGCTGTCGGGCAATTCGCCGATCCGGACAGCAAGGTCGATAGGCTCCTCCAGAAGATCGACCACCCGGTCGGCCTGCACGATCCGGATGTCAATATCCGGAAAGGCCTGGAGGAAGTCCATCACGACCGGCAGGACGTGCAGGCGGCCGAAGACGATCGGCGTCGTGATGGTCAGGTCGCCCTTCGGCGCCCGGTATTCGCCCGATGCGGCGCGCTCAGCCTCTTCGACGTCCTCAAGAATGCGCTTGCAGGCAACACTGTAGGATCGGCCCGCTTCGGTCAGCATGAGTTGCCGGCGTGACCGGTGAAACAGCCGGGTTCCGAGATGCGCCTCAAGCTCCGAAATCTTTCGGCTGACCGTCGCCAGCGGCATGCCAAGGCGGCGGCCGGCGGCCGAAAGACTGCCGGCTTCGACCGCCTCCAGCAGAAGCGACATGGCATGCAGACGATCCAAACACCCATCCATTTTTCGAGAGGATCACTCCCAATCATGCCGTCTATCAGTACTTTTTGGAAGGCTCCATAGTTCTCGGCGAAAGGCCACTCCGGCCCAACCCGAAAGGAACTGACGATGTCCCGCATCCCGACCCCGGCGACGATCGACGCCGCTCCCGCCGCTTCCCAGCCGATGCTTGAAGCCGTCAAGAAGCAACTCGGCGTCGTGCCGAACCTGTTCCGGCTCGTCGCCAACAGCCCGGCGGCGCTCGAAGGCTATCTCGGCCTGTTCGGCGCTCTGACCAAGGGCAGCCTGCCCGCCGCAACGCACGAGCGCATCGCTCTCGCCGTTGCCGAGATCAATGGCTGCAACTACTGCCTGTCGGCCCATACCTATCTGGCCAAAAACCTCGCCAAGCTCGACGACGGCGAGATTACCGCCAACCGCAACGGCGCCTCCACCGATCCGAAGGCCGATGCCGCCGTTCGTTTCGCCGCCAAGGTTGTGCGCGAGCGCGGCCATGTGAGCGAAGACGATGTGCGCGCGGTCAAGCTCGCCGGCTACGACGATGCGCAGGTCATCGAGATCGTCCTGCACGTCGCCCTCAACACCTGGACCAACTACATCAACGAAGTCGCCAAAACCGACATCGACTTCCCGGTCGTAGCCGCCCGCAAGGCCGCTTGACGGAACGCGTTCCGCCGGCGGCGCACATCGCGTCACCGGCGGTTGCCCGGCCGCAAACGACGATCGGAGGCCATCGCCATGACCCGTCCGCCGCTTCCGCCCTTCACCACCGAAACCGCCGCGCAAAAGGTGCGGCTGGCCGAGGACGCATGGAACAGCCGTGATCCGGCTCGCGTCGCGCTCGCCTACACGACCGATAGCCGCTGGCGCAACCGCGCCGAGTTCCTGCAGGGGCGCGAGGCTATCGAAGCATTCCTCAGGCGCAAATGGCAGCGCGAACTCGACTATCGCCTGATCAAGCAGATCTGGGCCTTTCGCGAGAACCGTATCGCAGTCCGCTTCGCCTACGAGTGGCATGATGACAGCGGCCAGTGGTTCCGCAGCTATGGCAACGAAAACTGGGAATTCGACGAGCATGGCCTGATGCGCCTGCGCATCGCCAGCATCAACGATGCCATGATCACGGAGAGCGAGCGCAAGTACCACTGGCCGCTTGGCCGGCGCCCCGACGACCATCCTTCCTTGAGCGATCTCAGCCTTTAGGCGGGCAGTCATGGACACCACCCCTCCCTACGCCAGCGATGTCGCTTTCACGCCGTCCGTCAAGGCGATTCAGGCCCGCAAAGGCTCGCGTCGCGGCTATGCGCGGATGGAGGAACGCGGTTCCTGGCAGACCGGGATCACGCCGGACCTCGCCGCCTTCATCGCACCGCAGACGAGCGTGTTCCTGGCCACCGCGAACCGGGAGGGGCAACCCTACATTCAGCATCGCGGCGGCCCGCCCGGCTTTCTGCGCGTGCTGGACGAGCGGACCCTTGGGTTCGTCGATTACACGGGCAACCGGCAGTTCATCACGCAGGGCAATCTCGCCGACAATGCGAAGGCCCATCTGTTCCTGGTCGACTACGCGCACCGGCGGCGCGTCAAGATTTGGGGCGAGGCGCGGGTCATCGAAGGTGACGCCGAATTGATCGCCAGACTGATGCCGGGTGGTTCCACGGCTCATCCCGAACAGGTGATCTTGTTCACCATTGCCGCCTGGGACGCGAACTGCCCGCAGCACATCCCGCAGCGCTTCGATGCCGCCGACGTTGCCGCGGCGCTGGCCGAGCGCGACAACCGCATCCAGGCGCTCGAAGCCGAGGTCGAGCGGTTGCGCGAATTTGCAATCGCAGGGTCATCCGGAAATGCGCGCGCCGCCACCGGGGCGACCCGTCTTCTTGAGCTTACGGGTGTAAGGAACGTCTTCAAGGGCGTGAGCCTTGTCGGCCGCTTCGCCTCCGGAAGCCAACGTAAGTCATTATAGTCTGCTTGAGCGATAGTCTGCTTGAGCGCAAGCGGGATAAATTGCTTGTAAGGAAGCAGATCTCTTCCGGTAAGGCCATCAGCGCCCGCCGTACCCATACCATCCCACCAGCACCCCCAGCGCCGCCACCAGAATCCCCTGCGCCTGCTCGACACGGACCGGCCGCCCGCCCCAGCCCTGCCGCATCGCCCATTTGCGGATCGAGCGCTGCAGCCCGACGACGTGCCATACGCACGAGCCGGGGGGACTGCCGAGCCCGCGAGCAGATCAGGCGATTTTTCTGCGCGAGCTCGATGCCGACACACGAACAAGCTGGGCACGAACACCCGCCCCTCTAGTTGCGGACTTCTGTATCACAGCGCGTAACGGTTAACCGCCCGGCTATCCCAATCAATGCCTAAACCAGGTCCGCGCGGCCGCACATTGCCCTGTTCTGCGCATCGCCGGATACGACACGGCGATCGCCGGGCCTGGGGCGACGAGACCGGGACCGCGTCGAACAAGCGCATGCGGAAAAGCGCATCCTGCTGACCCGGGACCGACGCCTGGGCTTGTGCCTAGCCCTCCATGGCTATGCCGCGTCTCCGGTCGAAAGGGGGCCAGTTCATCGCCGCACCCCAAAGCCCCTCCCTGGAGCGGTTCTTAATCCGGACAGATCGCTTGCTACAAAAACCGGACAGATAACGTGCTGGCGACAGTTGACTTTCGACAAGCAACGGAAGCACCGTCTTCCGCCGATGATGAGCCCGCGCAGTAGCAAAAGAAAGCCTGTGTCAACACATTATTAAGTTACCCCAAGTTAGCCGCCATTTTTATTCAGGAGCGTAACAACTAAGGTAATACAGCAAAATAATCACAGGGGAGGAACAGTCATGCATGCCAAAGGCGCAGTGCCTTTTTGGGCAACCAACACTGTATCTCCCTGGTTGCGGCGCAAGCGTCCATTGGTTGCGACCATCGCGCTTGGTTTACTGCTCATTGGCATCAGCGGCTCGAACGCATTCGCTCAGGTCGCCGGCGAGAAGATCCCGGAAACGGCTTCCGCGCCAGCGCCGGAGGAGCCCGCTCCAGGCCTGCGCCACTTCTCAACGACATCATGGCGCGGCGCGCGGACGTGGCTGGCGAGCGGGGGGTCACCTTCGCGGCGGCTACGCCATGGAGTTCATGGCCAACCCCATCGGCGGCCGCCAGCAGGGCGAGACCTACGTCCACAACGTCCTGCTCGAGGCCAACTTCGACCTCGAGACGCTGCTCGGCGTGCCGAACACGACCTTTCGGATCGCCGGCTCGCAGCGCACCGGCAACAGCCTCAGCCAGGAGGACATCGGCAACGCCATCAGCGTGCAGCAGCTCTACGGCGGCGGCCAGCGGGTCCGGCTGGTCCAGGCGCAGTTCATCACCTCGCTGTACGACGACCGGCTCAACCTTGCCTACGGCCGGCTGGCGGCGACCGACGACTTCCTGACCTCGCCGCTGTACTGCCAGTTCATCACCAACGGCTTCTGCGGCCAGCCGCCATCGCCGTTCTTCAACCTCCCCGATGGGATCACCGCCTATCCGACCGCGGTGTGGGGCGTGCGGGCGAAGGTCAAGCCGACGGCCGAGACCTACGTCCAGGTCGGCGTCTACGACGGCGACGTCGCCCAGCGCAACAACGCCGGCGAGGACAACAACAAGCACGGCACCAACTTCACCTTCGGCGACAACGGCGTGCTGATCCTGAACGAGCTCGGCTTCACCCCGGAGCGGGGCCTGTTCGACCTGCCCGGGCACTACAAGCTCGGCGGCTACTACCACTCGGGCGACTTCGACGACGTCGGCCGCGACGAGTTCGGCGACAGCCTCTTCGTCAGCGGGCTGTCCGGCGAGCGGTTCACCGGGCAACTGGGGGCTCTACGCCCTGTTCGACCAGACGGTCTACCGCGAGCCGAGAACCGCCGACCAGGGCCTGACCCTGTTCACCGTCTTCGTCATGAGCCCGGACGAGGACGAGAACACCATCCCGTACTACGCGTCCGCCGGCGTGGTCTACAAGGGACTGATCCCGTCCAGGCCGGAGGACAAGACCGCGTTCGGCGTCCACAACGCCTGGTTCAGCGACGCGCTCAGCGACGCGCGGCACGACGCCGGTCTGGAGCGGGTCGACACCGAGACGACCATGGAGCTGAACCATCAGGTCCAGATCACGCCCGCGATCTATGTCCGCCCGGCGGTGCAGTACGTCATCACCCCGAACGGCCAGGACGACATCGACAACGCCTTCGTCGTCGGCTTCGAGGCCAGTTTGATCTTCTAACGGCGAAGACGCCGTCCGGGCGTGCCCGCACACTGAAGGAGGAAGAAAAGAATGGCCACTGCCGCGCCCCGATCGGCCGCCGTTCCCGACGCCGGCTACGTGATCCTGATCGCCGCCGCCGCGGCCATGGGCGGGTTTCTGTTCGGCTTCGACACCGCCGTCATCAACGGCGCGGTGCTCGCGCTCAAGGACGAGTTCGCCGCATCGAGCCTCGGCATCGGTCTCGCCGTTTCGCTGGCGCTGCTCGGTTCGGCGGTCGGCGCCTTCGTGGCCGGGCCGCTGGCCGACCGGATCGGCCGCACCCGATGCATGATCATCGCCTCGGTCATGTTCGCGGTCAGCGCCATCGGCTCCGGCCTGCCCTTCGGGCTCTACGACTTCATCGGCTGGCGGATCATCGGCGGCATCGCCGTGGGCGCGGCCAGCGTCATCGCCCCGGCCTACATCGCCGAATGCTCGCCGGCGGAGATGCGCGGCCGGCTCGGCTCGCTGCAACAGCTCGCGATCGTCGTCGGCATCTTCGTCGCCCTGCTCAGCAACTATGCCATCGCCGGCATCGCCGGATCGGCCAGCGCACCGTTCTGGTTCGGCTTCGAGGCGTGGCGCTGGATGTTCTGGTCGGAGGTGCCGGCGGCCGTCATCTACGGCTTCTTCGCCTTCGTCATCCCGGAATCGCCGCGCTACCTGGTCGCGCAGGGCCGCAACGACGACGCCCATGAGGTCCTGTTGCGGATCGTCGGCGAGCGCGCCCCGCATCGGGTCGAGGAGATCCAGCGCACCGTGTCCGCGGCGCACAAGCCGAAGCTCAGCGACCTGCGCGGCCGCTTCGGGCTGCTGCCGATCGTCTGGATCGGCATGGGGCTGTCGATGTTCCAGCAGTTCGTCGGCATCAACGTCATCTTCTACTACAGCAGCGACGCTGTGGCGGATCGTCGGCTTCACCGAGCAGAACGCCCTGCTGATCACGATGATCACCGGCCTGACCAACATCGTCACCACCCTCGTCGCGATCGCCTTCATCGACAAGTTCGGCCGCAAGCCGCTGCTGCTGGCCGGCTCCATCGGCATGGTCGCGACGCTCGGCACGATGGCCTGGATCTTCGGCACCTCGCCGGTCAACGCCGAGGGCTTCCCGGTGCTGGCCGAAACGCCGGGACGATCGCGCTGGTCGCCGCCAACCTCTACGTGTTCTGCTTCGGCTTCTCGTGGGGGCCGGTGACCTGGGTGCTGCTGGGCGAGATGTTCAACAACCGCATCCGCGGATCCGCGCTCGCTCTGGGCGCCGGGGTGCAGTGGATCGCCAACTTCGCCGTCTCGACGACGTTCCCGCCGATCGCCTTCAACCTCGGCGTCGGCGCCGCCTACGGCCTCTATACGATCTTCGCCGCGCTGTCGTTCATCTTCGTCGCCAGCCTTCATCAACGAGACCAAGGGCAAGGAACTGGAGGACATGAAATAGCCAGAGGCGCTGAGCCGCACCGGAGGCGGGGGCCGCGTCTCGGCGGGCCAGGAAATCGCGCGGGAGCTGCGTACCCTGGACCGTTCGTGCGCGAGAGGCCGAAGTGCCATTCAGCAAGGACGCAAATGCGTTTTTTTCGTCGTCCGGCAAGCAGCGCCGGCCCGAGGTACAGCCGCTCGAAAGCTTCGGCCATCGGCCACAGACCGAGCAGCGCATCGACGTTGTCGGCAGCGACCGGTGCAGGTTCGCCGTCCTCGCCGGCGATGCCCTCCCACGCAGCTAAGAAGGGCGACAAGGCGGTGATCGGCAACTCCGCCTATCGGCGCTATCTGCGTCGGGTGCACAATGAAGAGGGGGCCAGGCGGCCCGGCCTTCGAGATCGACGCCGGCAAGCTCGCCGAAGAAGCCCGCTACGACGGATTTGCTATCCATTCCGCTGGAGATTGCGGGTCACGCTGCTCGCCAGTGTTCTCGCGAGGACACAATTGCGTCAGTTACCCAGCAGTTCCGCACGCCGTAGGCAACGTCGCTGGATTTCACGCCCGGCGCGGGGTCATTCGTGATTAATCGCACGCCGGTATCAAGATTGCCGGACAGATT